>NZ_JBHSDU010000015.1:0-1646477 GCF_042651805.1 Steroidobacter flavus
GCCGTGCTTCTTCCGCTTCGTTGAGATCAGGTGGGAACGATCAGCGCAGAGAAGTGCGCGCTATCGCCAGAAACAGGCGGTTTTTAACAGCCATCAACAGAACTGAATCGACGACGCGATATGCCCCGCGACGCCATAACTCAAGAACTCAATTCGCGTTCTGTTGCGTCCAGTGAATAGGCGCACGACAAGGCCAGTCGCGTTGGCTGCCTGTGATCGCCGATGTCGAAGTCCGACATCCCCCGAAAGCATTCGTTCACCAACCCCGACAGCGTCGCCGCCACTCCGCCGCAAATAGCAATCGCATCGTCACTCTGCCAGCCCAATGTTCGAAGGCGGGTCACATCGTGGTCATGCTGGCTAGAGACCAACTGGCGGTCGTTCGCCATATGCAGACCGTAGCAAGGAGCGCTCCTCGCAACATGAGTCTCGCACCGTGCCCGCGAATCGGTCCTTGGGTCAACGCGTGCGGGTCAACCGGTCTACTCATTATCACACCCTGCGTGAAAAGGAGTGTTTGCCATGTGCCACTTGTATGCAGGCACCGCATGAAGCTGGCGGGCATCGGCCTACTGGCTCAATCCCTAACTGTTCTACTCGGGATCATCACGACGACACTATTTGGGGCCGACTTTCCGCGAGCGCCCAACACGCCCCCCGCCACGCCTCACCCCTCGCTGTCGCAGATGGCAACCGCCCTGCGCCCTGCAACTGCCACGGCAAGCGATTGCGCTCAGGGTGTGCAGGCTCGGTTAGAGATCAATCAAGGACATCCCTGGCTCCCTCCCTTTGGGATTGACAGAGTTGGCCGGCTGCCTATCGTGCAGGTGACAATTGAGGGAGATACCGCGCAGGGCAGCGAGTACTACTTCGTAGCATTCCGAAACGGCCGCGCACACGACAAGCAATCACTACATCCTGCTCCCAATCACTACTCCTCATCGCCCAGCGCGTCTTCGGAAACAGCAAAGCTCTATGCCAGCGCCAGTCTCGCCAACATCCCCGATGAAGTCGCGCTGTTCACCGCTTGTGTATCCCACGGACAAGCCGTAGAACTGGCGCGGATTCACGTCGACTGGCCCGTCTTTGAGGCGGACACTGTAGCTCGCTCAAAACAGCCCAGGAACCCCATAGATCTGGGCGCAGTCCTGGTACCGAACGATTGGCTATTACTTGGCCCCGAACAGGAAGCCATCATAACGACCGCAGCCATCGCTCGGGGTCGCGATATTCCGAACGCGATGCTGCACGCATGGTTCGAAAATGGGAGCCGCACAAGCGCGCCTCTGCCACTTACTTCAAACGTCCTAACTCGGAAGCAAGTTGAACTGCCAAGCCGCACCTCGACTGCCAGTACGACGCTCTTTGTATCGATCAGCGATGGATCGCGCGAGTTATGGAGGAAGACGATACGGACTACGAACGTGGCCCGATCGCAAAACTGGCCCGTTTTTGGAGCCGTGGAAACAAAGCTGCGCTACGAAGCACCGATATCGATGCATGACCCGCACACCGGCGCCCGCCTGCCATCCATCGACTACCAGACGGCGTGGAAGGCAGGCCTAAATGATGTCGTAGTATTTCTTCCCAATGGATCTCGCTTTGTATTCTGGCGCGGGTCGAGCTACGTCCCCTTCTGGGCGGGGCCGAACAATACCGGCGTCAGCTATCAGTGGGCGGAGAATATGTCGATTCGGGTGCATCATCCCGATGGCTCGACCGACCTTCCTGAGCCTTTGTTTGATCGAGAACTCCGCTACGGACGTGTGCGGATCATCGAATCGACAGCAAGTCGCGTACACGTCCGCTGGACGTACCAGTTGACCGATGTGGATTATCGCGTTTGGGGAGATCAGGCTGCCGAAGACTTCTACTTCTACCCCGACGGATTCGGCACCCGCGTAATCACTCTGAGCTCTACGCCTGGCACACCTTATCAACTGACGGAATTCATAGTCTTGAGCCCGCAAGGGGCATTCCCATTGGACGTTCTTCCCAACCACATCATGGACGCTCTGTTCTTAAGCGGCGAAAAGCAGCAAATTACTCTTCCGACCGGAGCGGCCGATAGTCCTCCGCCAGGGCGGCAACGAGAGCTAGTTGCCAACGCCAAACGACAGGGAATCGTGTATCGTCTCTTTTCGCATAAGAACGATCTCACCTCGGCAATTTACTATAGTCCCGGCGATCTGAGCACGCCCGGCGCATATTGGCCTTTTTTTGATGAAGGACAGATGGTCGCTCCGACCTACTGGGGCAATCACTGGCCCCTCAGTCGCGGTCATTGGACGCAATGGACAATCAACGATGGCATCTACTCTGGCCCCTCGCACAATAGTGTCGCCAGTTGGCTGGCGATGCCCGACCCGGTGGCACGCAGCGAGTATCGTGCTCTCGATGCGCTGGGTGAATCAAAGCTCATGACTCTCCAACGTTGGGTAGCGCTAGTCGGGAATACGGACGCCCCCGACAGGGACCTGATAGGCTGGGCCAAAAGCTTCTCCGCACCGCCATCCCTTACTCTAAGTGGAGCCAGGCTTGGATTCCCATCCTACAGCCCAGAGCGACGAGCGATCAGACTCCTCGTTGACTCCGCCTCCGTAGACATCCGCCTAAAGCCCGTCGAGATCGCTACGAATCCCGTGTTCGAACTGGAAAATTCGCCAGGAGAACTGATTGAGATCCGGGTAGACGATCGTTTGCTAAAACCCGATGAATACGCTTGGGATGGCAGCACGCTTTGGACCAGAGCCACCATCCACAGCGCGGGAGCAAGAATCCATCTTCATTTCAAAGAATGAACCAATACTTTTCGAATCGGAGAGCGCGGCAGTACGTCTAGTGCCATACGCCATCGTCCGATAGAACTGTAACTCCCTCACACGATTCTCGCGGCCATTGCATCACCGAGGAAGCGCTTCCAGCTCTTCGCCTGCTCAATCCGAGCCTCGCTCATCTCGGTGATGATTTCTCGGCTCATGTTCAACAGGACAGCCGGCGTGTCCAGCATCTCTGCAATCGTCTTTGCGGTCTCGGTCGGACTATCGAGTTCGAATCTCGGCACACATTTGATGAATGGG
This sequence comes from Steroidobacter flavus, assembly GCF_042651805.1. Classification (NCBI taxonomy): domain Bacteria; kingdom Pseudomonadati; phylum Pseudomonadota; class Gammaproteobacteria; order Steroidobacterales; family Steroidobacteraceae; genus Steroidobacter; species Steroidobacter flavus. The sequence goes on from NZ_JBHSDU010000015.1 coordinate 3,081, forward strand.
AGCCCGCTCATCGCCGAATCCGTGGCAACAAACGGCATGCCCATCGATGCACATTCCACTAGTTTCAGTTTCGCACCGTAGGCATTCTCGATTGGAGCAACGAACATATCGTCAGTGGTCATATGATGTATGACATCTCGATACGACCCACGTCCTAAGAACCTCACGTTCTGGAGATCGTCACTTCCTGGCCACTGTTCTCTATCACAGCCAATGATGTTGATGACGATGCTATTATCGATGCTTAGAAGCGCTGGAGACAGGCTCGTGCATAGCCATTTGAGCGCAAGTCTATTTGGGAAGTGCCATATATTTCCCACGAACAACAGCGATCGAGCAGCCGAGTATCTCCACCGAACCTCCCTCTCTTTCAGAAGCGGAGGCAGGACAGCTTTGACAGTGTGGCGCGGCAAGTTCGGTGGAAGGTCACTCGTGGTCAAGGCAACCACACCAGCGCACTTCTTCCACAGAGCATCTGTGTACCTTTCATGCCTGAAGTTGGCGATCCAGTTCCAGTTTCTATGTATAGCTCGTTCCAATGAGCTACTGAATCCGGACTCGACTGGGCCTGCGATCATCCTCGATGCACGGTGGAACCTAACCTCATCGTTTAGCGTGATCAGACAACAGGGAGCGCATTCCTCGAAAAGAGAGGGGCAACACATCGCCGACCAAATGTCGCTGACTAGTATCAGATCCGGCCGATAGGTTTGCGCGATGCCCGAAAGGGTGGAATCAACCGACGCCTGCCTACGGGCCCACCGCTCCAAGTTGAAATAGTACTTATCGCAACAGGCTCCCAAGACCCTGCTGATAAGACTTGGCGTTGCTTCTGGCAGCGGCACGCCGAGCGGAACAAAGATGTGATTGAAGCCAAATCCTCTGACGACACACTCATTGCCCTCACTTGCCTGTTTCCGCCCACTGGTAACTACAGTGATCTCGAGTTCATCCATCATAGACAGAACGTGGAACAGACTTTGGAGCCACAGATTTCCTCCATGTTGATTCACAAGATCGGCAACCACAAAGACAAGTACCTTCCGACGCAGCATCCGTCGCCTCCTTGGCGATTTCTTCTCCAATGGCACAGCCTACCGACTGACCATGATAGTGCAGCCTCCGCTCGAGGGGTCCAAACGCGAGCAAAATCCTAATTGATTCAAAACCGTGGGTTCTGGGGTTTCTTTTGGGCGGGGAATAGCGCACGACGGGAAGCGGAGCGTCAGATGCTCGAAGACCTCGTGAGACGTCGCCGCACACTCGTCCAACGCAGGGCGAGCCAATGCCGCAGGATCCCGATAATTTCCCCGACGCAGAGAACTATCGATCTCAAGTTATGACGACATTTCTACCAGTCGTTGGCATGCGTATGTCTTCCGGAGCCCCCTCCATGTCGCTCTAGCATGGCACAGTCATTGAGTGAACAGAGCGTGTGTCAACCGCTGCCGATGTGCACAGACGGCGATGCCATCCGCCATCAGTTTCCACATGCTTCGGCAGGCTCGTCTACGAGCATCGAGCCACGCCTCAGCACCTGCTGAGTAGGAAACTCCCAACTCGGGCCCACCACCGACGACACTCTTTACACAACGTCTGTCGCACGGAGATCGCACTCACTCCCTGTCCGCTCCTGCCAAACAGCGTCGGCGATCACGTTCGATCGAGTATCCCAAGTTGCGCAATGTAGATTTCTCGATCGTGACTCTGGCCTCCGGCGCGGAAGCCCCTGTCGGTAACGATGCGAGGAGAGCTTCGCCACGCTCACGAATTACCTCTTCATATTCCGGATGCGAGAGGATGTACCAATAGTTGTTTCTGACTCCTTCGAGGACGATACGGCCGGCCTCTAGTGGATCCATCAATGCTCCACTATCGCGAAGTTTTCGCATTGCCGCTTCGCCCTCAACCAACTTGCTCTTAGCTGCACCTCGCTTGAGATCACTCGACTCCGCAGGTCGGTTGCGACTCGAGTTCCAACCCCGAGAGAATACCGCTCCCGGGCAAAAAACGGACACGCCGATGTTCATTGGCGCGAGCTCACCTCGAAGTACCTCCATCATCATGATCGCAGCAGCTTTGGATGCGCAGTAGATCGCTGCGCTATCTACCGCATATAGACCCCACATGGATGCGGTAGTCACAATCTGCGCGCCTTCCCCGTGTGCGCGCAGATGAGGCAGGAATGCTTCTACGCAGTTGAATACGCCGCCGAGGTTTACGCTCATCATCCAATCCAAATCACTTCGGGTTGCCTCACTCAGTGGCCCCATCGCGTAGACACCGGCATTGTTGACGAGGAGGTGGACCTTACCGAAAACCCTGATGGCATCCGATACGGCTGCCTCGACCGACGCTGGGTTCGTCACGTCCAGTTCGACCGCATGCACGCGCTCCCGATCCGTACCAAAATGTTTCATTGCCTCTTCGAGATGCTCCTTGGTCCTGTATGACAGGACAACTTTCATGCCGGCCTCAAATAACGCTCGAGCAATACCCAGCCCGATGCCGCTCGAGCTCCCCGTCACAAATGCGACTTTACCCGCGACATCCCGTAGGGGGACTGCCACCTCTGAACACGACGGGCTCGCGCTCTTCGCGCCAGCGCTGGACGACAAGGCGGAGATTCCAGCCGTTCCGGCAATGGCGCTCGCAGCTCCACCCAAGAACCAGCGGCGATTGAATCCGGCTAGGAGAGTGGAGTCTCTATTCATATCGTCACACGACCCTACCCCGACGCGGGGATTGGTAGCCAGTTTCGGGGATGGGCGCATTCGGCACCCATCCGTGTCAGACCGGTTGGATCCGTGACGCAACCTCCCAATGCTTAGTGCTCTCCCATTCCATGAAGAGCCCTCAATCGGGTTTGAGATAGCGGCCTATCCGCAAACACACGACATGCTCGTCTCGAACTATCAAAGTGCCGGAACCTATTTCAAAACTATCGAGGATGCGGACGTTACTAGGACGATTGACTCAGCGACCAAGATGATAGGCCTCGACCCTTTCCGCTCGGTGCTTGATCGCGAGCGACTCGGGGCTGCCTTTGTGCATCGATTTAGCTTGCCACCCTGCGCAGCCCACCTTTCAACGTGGGTACCCCAATGCGCAGCGCATCCGCCTTCCAGATCAAGAGACTTGGCTTCGTCAATGACCAAGGTATCGATGGTTCAGACCTGATTCTTAACCGGTCTCTCTGCTTAGGTGACCGAAGCCACTCGCTACCACCGCTTCTGATTGCATCGAAAGCCAGCGTGCATCACTGGTGCGTAGTGGGCGAACAGCGTCACATCCCATATTCATTTCGGATGCATTTGCGCGCTCAAACTTCGATGAAACGACGATATCTGTCTTCTATCTGCCTCATCGCCGCCATAGCGCTTCAGGCCTTCGCCGATACGACGACTCAAACCCGGGACGAGTATGCAGCCAATGACGATTGGCCCTATTACCACGGGAACCCCGCCCAAACCCACTTCTCTAGACTCAGTGACATCAATACGAGTAACGTAAGCCGTCTCCGAGTCGCCTGGACTTACGATACCCGCGATGAGCTGACCTCTAACTCCACGATGGAGTCAAACCCGCTGATCATCGATGGTCGGCTGTTCTTTGTGTCACCGAAAGGAAGGGTAATTTGCCTGGACGGTGCCACGGGGGCAGAGCGCTGGTCCTTCTCTCCCCCGGCGCAGGTAGCCCCCTTGGGCTTCAGGCGCGGGGTATCTTATTGGAGCGATGGTTCTCGGTCGCGCATCTTCTATATTTTCGGTCGCAACTTATACGCCATCGATGCTGAAACGGGTGGACCCGCTGAGAGCTTTGGATCAAAAGGGGTCGTTGCTCTCGGCTCGACGTCATCGTCCCCAGGCGCTATTTATCGTGACCTTTACATCATCGGAGGCTCGGCCAGCAGCATTCGTGCGTTCAGCGCGCGCTCCGGTGAGTTACGCTGGACGTTCAATACAATCCCGCGCCCTGGCGAGTTCGGCCATGAGACTTGGCCCAAAGATGCGTGGAAGACCGCAGTGGGCGTCAACAACTGGCCAGGCATGGCGGTCGACGTTGCCCGCGGTCTCGCCTTCGTCTCACTTGCGTATCCACAAGACTACTACGGCGGCGACCGACCGGGTGACAACCTATTCGCTAATTCAGTCGTTGCTCTCGATGCGAGTACCGGCCAGCGCGTGTGGCACTTCCAAACCATTCGCCACGATCTTTGGGACCGGGATTTGGCGGCGCCGCCTAATCTGGTAACGGTTGTTCGAAACGGAAAGCCAGTCGACGCGGTGGCTCAGATCAGCAAGCACGGCTTCGTTTACCTGCTCGATCGACTCACCGGCAAGTCCCTCTTTCCGTTGACCGAAGAGTCGGCCGTAGCCTCCGACGTACCCGGGGAAGCTACGGCAAAGACTCAGATCCGACCAGTGCTCCCGGAGCCGTTCGCCCGTCAACATCTCACCGAAGACTTGCTCACGAGGCGCACACCAGCCGCCGCAGCAGCTGTCACCGAGCAATTTTCGAAGCTGCGAAGCCGCGGGTTGTGGGACCCCCCCAGCGAACAAGGCACGGTCATGCTGCCGGGGATGGATGGTGGCGGCGAATGGGGAGGCGCGTCCTACGATCCGACCTCCAACTTACTCTACGTCAACTCGAGTGAGATGCCTTGGATTCTGAAACTCAAACGAGTGGCGCTCGGGGAAACGACGAGTGGGCGTTCGATTTACCAAGATCACTGCGCAAGCTGTCACGGAGAGGATCGCGCTGGCAAGCCGCCTGAGATTCCCTCTCTAACATCCGTAGCGAGTCGGTTGAGTTTCTACGACATCGTGCAAAAGATCGGTGGGGGTGGAGGGCGAATGCCAGCGTTCCGTTTTCTCTCGACCGACCAAGCCAAGCTGTGGCTGCTCGTTGCCTACGTTCAGACCGGAGCCGATTCACTAATCCAAAACACAAAGAGCATAGAGCCGAGCAACGAGCGCAAGGACGCTTTTGTGCTGGATGGCATGCCGAGATTTGTGGATCCGGACGGATACCCCGCCATTGCGCCTCCCTGGGGCACACTCAACGCGATCGATCTAAACACGGGACGCTACGCTTGGAAGATTCCGCTCGGCGAACATCCAGAACTCGTGTCGGTAGGCGTACGGAACACCGGGAGCGAAAACTATGGCGGATCGATCGTGACAGGTGGGGGGATTTTATTCATTGCGGCGACCTCATTCGACAAGAAGTTCCGCGCCTTCGACAAGCGCAACGGAAGCTTGCTCTGGGAGTCCACGTTGCCGGCAGCGGGAAATGCAACGCCAGCGACATATCGGGCAAAAGGTAAGCAGTACGTCGTCATTGCGGCCGGTGGCGGCCGACCGGCTACAGCTCAGTCGGGCTCAAAACTCGTGGCGTTCTCCCTCCCGGACTGACTCAACCATCCAAATGTATGCGCAATCCAGCGAATGATCGCGACCTCCCCGCCCGCCATCACTCAGCCCGAGCTGAGAACGGTCCTTCTTAAAGGTGTGAGACGCACAGAAAATGCGACTGAGATTCCCAGGCTAGGTCTTCACGAGTTGCGCGATGCACCTTGCCCCACGGCGGAAACGACGCCGTGAACGTTCTCTCCGGCTGAGAATCCATCCGCCTCCCTTTCGATGTAAGAATGTAAGAGACAGAGTGCCCCTAACGGGGGACCGCTCAACTCAAGTCACCAACGGCTGTCACTTCCAACAGCAGAAATGGAAATGCTCATCGCTGCAGCTCACTCGCTTTCAGGATCCGAGCACGATAATCGCGAAATTCTCTTCCTTTCCAGGCTCGCTTGAGCTCTTCAGGTCTGCCTGCCGTTTTTCGCCACCGGATAACTTGTTACGTTCCGTCAGCCCGGCTACTAGCATTGCCTCGCCACCACAGGACGACAGGCACTTTGAGTGAGTTGAACGTCCGCACAGACCAGTGAGCTGGAGATGGGAGCGATGAAGAATCGTAGAGAGTTCCTCAAGCATGCTGTCGTTGGCACTGCATTGGCAACCTGCGCACACACCAGCTCAAACGCTGCCGCTATAACGCCAGCGGCGGAGCCTAGCTCCGGTGACGGACTGATCGCGATCCCTCGGACGGACCTGAGAGTTTCGCGACTCGCCTTTGGGGCGGGCGCCATCCATCCGGATTACGACGGACTGAACGTGCTCAAGGCAGTCTACGACAATGGAATCAATTTCTTCGATCATGCGGACTTCTATGGGGAGGAGCCGTTCGGACGCGTGCTACAAAAGTCGAAGGGCTTGCGAGATAAACTCGTAATTCAATCTAAATGCGGCATCGTCCGTCGAGAGAGTGGAAAACTATACGTTGACTCCAGCCGAGCCAACATCATCAACGCAGCAGAGGGCAGCCTGAAACGTCTCGGAGTAGGCCACCTCGATCTGCTGCTGCTTCATTGGCCTGATCTATTGGCTCAGCCTGAAGAGATCGGCAGCGCTTTCTCAGCGCTACGGAAGGAAGGCAAGGTGCGATACTTTGGCGTCAGCAACTACGTTCCCTCGCAGATAGATCTCTTGAGCAAGCAGCTGGACGTCCCGATTGTCACCAATCAGATCTACCTCTCGCTCGAGAACTCCTACCTGATTGCAGGCGGGGTTGCGGCTGTTGGTAATGCCACCCGCCATGCATACAACTACGTCGGTGCTGCACCCACCATTGACTATTGTCGCATGAACGGAATTCGACTGCAGGCGTGGTCTCCCCTCAGGGGAGAATTGATCAATCCCAATTCCAACTCATCCAAGCCCATTCAAGATGCGCATCGGGTGCTCAAAGAAATTGCGGCTGAGAAGAATGTCTCCCCATCGGCACTTTCACTTGCATGGCTCTTGCACCATCCCGCAAGCATCGTTCCTATCGTGAGCAGCAGCAAACTGCAACATGTCGCGGAGAATGCGGCTGCGATGAAAGTTCAACTGACTCGCAGCGAATGGTATAGCCTACTCGATGCGACAGTCGGTATAAAATCGCGAGGGCCAACCTAGTGGCGGAGGCATCCACCCGCCACCGATGAACGGCATGCGTTGCGTGCGCATGCCTTCAGCAGGGATTTTACAGAAATGCGCAAGGCGCCATTAGCAGAGCCCATCGGTAGTTGAAAGCGCGCGTCGTGCGTCAACGTGTGTCGTGACGCTGCTGAATTCTCGTTGAATCGAGCACGTTTGGATCGTCCTGAAGCTCCTTTCCGGCTTCACCGACTTCATTCATGTCCAAGAGGAAGGCCACGATGTCTAGATAGGCCTGTCTCTTCAGGCTTCCTGGACTCGACTGCGGCATGGTTGTGCGAATATTCTCGTAAAGCTCGCGGGCCGTTGACGCGCCCCACCGTGACATGAAGCCCTGACCCACCAGCGACGGCGCCGAAGCCCTCCCGCCAAGATCCTCGCCGTGGCAAGCGCTGCAACTCTGTTGATATTCCTGCCTGCCACGAGTCGATTGGCTTGCTCTCTGCAACCCACCGTCCGAACGCAAAGGGGGCGCCGTCGAGACGCCCTCACCACTACTTTGCGCCGGCGTGATGACGATTTGACCGTAGCTCCAGGGATGATCCTTGCAAATGTAGGTGTAGCTGCCCGGCTCGTCGAATTTCACCCAAGCCTCCTGCGTGGGAGCCAGTGCGCCCGTGCCCCATGAGCCATCCACCGAGACTACTTCGTGGCGCATATTGCCGTTGTTGACGAACAGCAGGGTTGCACCCGACTTCGCCCTTGCGCGACTGGGGCTGAAGGTAAATTCATCGATGAAGTAGCGCGCCCCGGGCTCGATCAGGGATCGATGAAGAGATGTCGTCTCGACCTCATCGGTATCTACCATGGCCCCCGGAAAATTTACCCCGCCCGTCATACCGGCCAGGGAAGCGGCTGGCGGGATCGAACCGCCGATCTTAATTGCCCACAGCGACGATCCCGCCGCTACCGCCAGAAACTGCTCGCCCCGTATCTCATAGGTCGCCACGGGGCCTGCCGCCGCCCCCAACCCAAAGCTCCAGAGCACGTCGCCATTCTTTGCATCGTATGCGTTGAGATGGCCATCCCCGCCACTATGAAAGAGCAGATTGCTCGAGGTTACTAGTGGCCCACTCCCAGGTGCAACGTTCTCGGTACGCCGACGCCACGCGATCTTGCCGGTTCGGCTATCGATAGCAGCTAGATCCGCAAAGCTACGAAAACCCGGCAGAACTCCGACCCAGTTCAAGAAATATGGATCCTGCGATCGCCTGGGCCAATGCAGCCACGACGCAGCCTGCGTGTAGAAATAGCCCGTCCGAGGGCTGAACGCCATCAATCCTCCTTTGGCCGATGGAAATGGCGCCAAAACATTCTGCGGGTCGGGCGACGGAGGTGGCGTCGAGGGCGGCGTAAACATGCATCCTAGAATGAATCCTTTCGGAATCGGCTGCTTCCTCCAGTCATCGCAGCCCATCAGAATGCTTTCTCCGCCCACAGGGAACGGTTGCGTCGGCGAAGTCTGCTGCGAGTCAGACTGTGGAACTGCCCGCTCTTCGATCTGAAGGATCGGCTGGCCTGTAGCACGATCCAACTGAAAGAGATGACCGTCCGCTCGCATCACGGCAAGCGCCTTTCGTGAACGCCCCGACACGCGCGCGTCGTAAAGAATGATGGGGACGCCTAGGTCCGCCTCGAAGACGTCGTGATGGACGAGCTGAAAGTGCCACCTCAACTTGCCTGTCTTGATGTCGATCGCGATCACCGAACAGGTGTACAGATTGGCACCGGGTCGCCAATCTCCCCCATAGGCCGGCACCGCGTTCCCGGCAGTGAAATAAATCAGCCCTAGATCCGGGTCGATCGGGGGGTTGGTCCAAACGCCTCCGCCACCCACTTTCCATGCGTCGTTGGAGGATGGCCAGGTCTCGTGACCGCGCTCGCCCGGCCCCGGAATCGAAAATATGCTCCAGAGCACTTTTCCAGTTTTTGCGCTCAGCGCCACCATGCGACCTCGCAGGTTGTGATCTCCATCGGAGAGCCCGCTGAATACGACTCCATTTGCATAGGTTGGCGCAACAGCAGCCCATTGCCCGCTCTTGGGATGCTCGACACCCGTTTGGCTCGCCCACTCGAGGCTCCCACTGATTTCATTGAGAGCGATCACGTGGCCATCTTTCAGACCGACGAATACCATCCCTCCCCCGACGCCCACTCCCTTTCCATTCGGGACACCCATCGTCGAATTCGCTGCCGCTCTGTCGTTCTCTTTGCTTGGCGCGAACTGCGCGGCCTGCGCGTCGGGAACGGTGTTGTATGTCCAGATGACTCGACCCGTTTCTGCATCGATTGCATATACATGCCGTCCTGCAGTAACGAATATCATCCCATCCTTGACGACGAGTGGAGTCCGAGAGGTGGCCCCATCGATGAACTTCGCCGATACCCAGGCGCCCCCCAATCGATGAACATTTTCGGGGTCAATTTGAGCGAGCGCCGAGTAACGGCTGTTACTCCAATCTCCGCCCACCATGGGCCAATGATGGCGCGCTGGGGTGCTGTAAGCGCTGGTAGGTGCTTCGCTCCCTACAGCCGACCGAATCGGGACCACGTAGGCCACGCCTGCAAACACGAGCGCGGCTGCTATACGGAGGCCTTTAATGCCACCCGAACGGCTAAGATGCCGAGAAGAACTCATGCGGACCTGCTCAACTGTGCGAATGAACCGCCGATCAGTAGCTCAATAGATTCTTTGAGCTCTTGGGACAATGGGGCACTCAATCGAGCAACCTCGCCTCGCCCGTCTGCAGGCCATTTCACAAGCGACAGCGGTCCGCAGTCCTGAAAATTGCGTCTCTGTCGAGGTGGAAGATTTCGATTGTCAGCTGGCGATGAATCCGCAGGCCTGCGGATTCGCGCCATGCACGCGTCGTTCTTTGACAGCGTGCGAGTTCGCGAAAAGGTCGGCGGAAACGAGACGGCGATTGGGCCAATTCATGAACGACCGCCAGTGTCTGCTGAAAACGCCTCGATATTTCTCTCCATGCAGCCGACTTGATCGTGTTGGCCGTGCCGCAGGCGATGTTCGAGGACAAGCGCTCGTCTATTCGCGGGATCGGATGTCCGGTCGAAACAGGAGTTGCTCCAGGCGATGCGAGCGAAGACCTCGCACAGGTAGCCTTCGGGGCGAAGCCATCGAGCTCGGCGGTGGCGATCAAGCTGTAGAAAGCCTCAGCCCTTTCACCGCCGGCAGTTCATCGACGGTTTTATTTGGCTCGCGTTCTCCGCATTTGCCTGCACGAAGACGCCGCATCGTGGGCAGTTGCAACTTCCAGTGTGCGGTTCGTATCGATGACACTCGCACGGCAGGTCACTGGAACGCCTGGCGCGTGGGACTGACGGCGCTATTGGCGGGTGCGGTCGACTCGTCAGCGATGGGTGCCTCAGCGGCGCTCGCGTCGAACTCTTCCACACTCAGTTCGAGCTACGCTGTCCTCACATCGGGCTGTTCGGAGGAGCGACTGAACTTCATTCGCTTCGACAGTGTCAGTTGCAGCTCCATCTCATCTTCCCGATCCCCACATCGTGAGATGTATAGGTCCGCGAACAGACGCTGCACTTGATCGTGCGCGACCGAGAGGTGTTTCTTCGAGTTCTCGACGTCGTATGCAACGGGGCTACGCCAGGCATGCCCAACATGACAATAGGCACAACGCGACGCCTCACGCGAAGCCTGGCGTGTAAGACATTTCACACTGCCAGTTGCGGTGAATCGGCCGTTCTCACAGATCGGAGATCGTATGGGGACGTTCCCTGCAGAACGCCCCCGCACAGATCCGGACGGCCAACTGAGGCGTGAAATTTTGAGACAGATCGCTATTCCCGATTCACGTCTTTGCTCCGTGCGATCGACCTCCAGACGCGCGTGAAGAGTTGCAGCGATGATCGAGCAACCATCGTGAGGCATTCAGATCGGTCGGGTGCGAGTGTCGTGGAACGTCGGATCGACGCTGTGCCACGGTGTAAAGGTCGTCTCGAGCGTTTGCACTTGACCGCTTCGTGCGGCGTCGTACCCGCGGAACAAGATCTCGTGTAGATGCAGTTGTTGCTGCCCCCCACAGGTGGGCTGCGTTACTCCCTTGATACAATCAACGAAGTGCTCGAGCAATCCTTCGGTTCTCTGATCCTTCTTGTAGGGAATGGAGTAGCAGCGCTCGTACGCTCCTCGTGTCATTGGCGTGCCACCCGAAATCTTCCGCTCTGGCGAATGGATGATGATATCGCCATCTGACAGCCATAGCGTTCCATGCCGTCCGTAAATGGTCGTGTCATTTCTGACCAACGAGGTCCCCCACAGGGCGCGAGCAATGGCTTGCTGCCCCGTCGACCACTCGATCAGAAGCGTCGCATTATCATCCACGCTCGACTCAATTGATCGTTCTGAATTACGCGGGGGTGGAACGACATCGATTGTCTTTCCGTCCCCGAGCAGACGATGCGGAATCAGCGTGTTCGAGAAGCCACTGACACGCCGAGCCGGACCGAGCAGCGTCACTAGGCGGCTCACGGGGTATACCAGGGTATCTAGACCAGCGCCTCCGCCCGCGACCTTCCGATCATAGTACCAATTGTCGCGCGAGACTCCTGGCAGCAACAGCTGCGCCTCTGCACCGGTGAAAACACCGATCGTCGATTCATTGAGGTACGCGAGCGCCGTAGTCATTTGAGGCGTCGCATCGAACGGCATGTTCAAGAAGATCTTTCCGCTCTTTTCTGCCGCTGCGACCATCTCGCGGCACTCCTCGAGCGTCGTTGCCATCGGTTTCTCGCAGAGCACGTGTACTCCGCGTTCGAACGCGGCTATCGCTTGCCGGGCATGCAGGGCGGTTGGAGTCGCGATGACGACGGCGTCCGGCCGACTCTGATCGAGCATGGCTTCGTAGTCATCGAACCATCGATCGATGCCGTACTCGACGGCTCTCGCTTTCGCACTTTCCATGGTTCGAGCACACGTCGCTACGAAACGGACGCGGGAACTCACGGATGCTTGCTTCAGGTATCGATGAGAGATCTGTCCCGTACCAACGATCGCGAGGCGCACTGCATCCTGGGCCTTCTCCGTCTCCGAATGCGGACCTGCGGCGGTGGAACTCTTTCCACCTTCTTTTTCTGAGCGGCTGGTGGCCGAGCCTGCGACCGCGACCGCCGCGGCAGCTTGTTTGATGAAGTGACGTCGATTGGTCATGGTGCTATGCGCGTGGAATTGGACACATATGTCAGACCGGATTGCAGTCAGACCTCACCCGCGGATGCGCTGGCGATTTAGCCCTGAATACTGCATTGCAACCTAGACTGGGTCGGGTGCTGGCACAACGAGTGCCGAACCTCTCTCGCACATCAGCGAGGGTTTGTGTCGCGGGCACGGCTCAACGTGACCTAGAGAGATGGGGACTATTCCGGAGAGAACTAGCAAACAGAGATAGCAACTCTCGTGTCGACGGAACGACTGGATCCGACGAGCCGGTGCATCGTTGCTCCAGACTCGCCAAAGATCGAAGAATCAAATGTCAGCGCTATCGTCCTACATCCACAGCTGGGCCACCGCGTTGACTGCCTTGCAGGCAGATACGTACTGGCGCGCAATCGATTGGAACAGACCCCTCTGGTCTACAGCTCCCGCCTTGGGAGTGAGGGTACGCTCCGCCGGTCACTCCGCAGCGAAGCCCCGAGTTCGAGGCGACAAGGGCCGCCCCGATGGAGTATCGGAACCCGCAAACAAATGGATACCCGAACCATGGTCAACGCGCCTGTTCCCAAGCCTGAAAGTCGTTCGATGCGCACCGCCCTCGTCCGCACCTTGTACGCTTGCCTGGTGATGCTCACGGCTCAGACCACCTCACTTGCGAGGGCGCATGATCGCAACTTCAGAGCGATAGACGATTCTCGCTCGGCAGAATGGGTTGCGGTGGGTGGGGATATCAGCAACGCGCGCTACTCCCCTCTTTCCGAAATCAATGAAACGAATGTGGCGCACCTGCGTGCCGCGTGGACTTCGACCAAGTTTGATGAAGGAGGCAGCTCCAATGTCACACCGATCGTGAAGGGTTCAACGATGTATGTGACCGCCGGACGCACTGTATATGCGCTGAACGCAAAGAACGGCAAGAAGATCTGGAGCTATCGTACGGTTCCTGAGGTTTCATCTGCAGGCTTGCCAGAGGCGGCAAGACCGCATGAGCTATCGCTACTATCTACAACGGGCATCCCAAATCGACGCGGCGTCGCGGTGGGCAGCGGCCTGGTCTTCGTGGGGCTCCAAGATGGGCGAGTCATCGCCATCAACGAAGAGACCGGCCAACACGTCTGGACTCAACAAACAGGGATGGATCGATCGAAGAAGCAGCAGGTAGTGTTCGCCGCCCCGACCTACGCGAATGGCGTCGTATTTACTGGGTTGTCGAACGGGGATGCGCGCCTGCGTGGACGACTAACTGCAATGGAAGCTGCCACTGGGAAAAAACTGTGGCAGCTGTTCACCGTGCCCTCTCCCGGAGAAGCCGGACACGAGACGTGGCCGGCACACAACGATGCTTGGAATTTCGGTGGTGGCGGCATCTGGACTAACGCCGCCGTAGACCCAGATTTGGGAACCGTGTACGTCGCGACAGGAAATGCGGTTCCTCCTTTTGCCGGCGACTGGCGGCCCGGCGACAACCTATACACCTGTTCGGTGTTAGCGGTCGACGTAGTAACGGGACGCGTGAAGTGGCACTACCAACTGGTGCATCACGATGTCTTCGACGCAGACGCCGGCACTCCTGTCGTGCTGTATGAAGCGCATCTCAACGGGCAGACTTACAAGGCGCTAGCCGTACTACGAGCGGATGGATATTTGTTCCAGCTTGACCGAAGGACTGGCCGGCCACTGCTGCCGGTCACGGAGCGGCCGGTGCCGCAACTCGAATCGCAACGATCCTCCCCCACGCAACCCTTTCCAGTTGAGGCTGAAAGTGTGGTCATGAGCTGCGATGAATGGAAGCAGCACGGTATCCCGGCGGGCTTCGTCCTGGGTTGCATGTGGACACCACCAGCCTCGCCAAAGGACCCCCAAAATGTGTTAGCGCCATTTCCGTCTGTTCGCGTGAGCTCGATGGCGTACAGCCCGATCACCGGTTACTTCTATGCTCAAAGCAGCTCGTTCCTGGCGTGGCCCCGACGGGCACCGGACCCCTACTATTTCGATTTCAATCGTAACGTGCCAGACCTCAAGAACTACGCGACGCTGGCCGCGATTGACAGCCGTAGCGGTAAGCTCGCCTGGAAACACCGTGTAGTCGCGAAAAACGATGGCTTACCCTTTCTCAGAAGCAGCCTACTTGCAACGGCAGGCGGGTTAATCTTCCGAAACTCCGCTGATGGAGCGGTTGAAGCAAGAGACGCAAGCACGGGCGAGACACTGTGGCGATTTCAGACCGGAATGACCGGCGACAGTGGCTCACCGATGACCTATGAAATCGATGGTAAACAGTATGTTTCCCTCCCGATGGGTGCAGCCGTCTGGACCTTTACTCTCGACGGCACGATACAGCCCGTCGTCGCTCCAGCTATCAAACGCGATGACGGAAGGTTCGCGGGTCCCATCATCGATACGACCGTGATCGATACGACTTCCCTCAAAGAATCTCTCCTCGGCCCTGGCAGGCGCTATTTCGTGGACGAGTATTCGTTCAATCCTTACCGCGCGCGCGTGAAGGCGGGAATCGAAGTGCTGTTCGTCAATAACGGCACCTCGCCACATGAAGTGGTGGCGGTCGATGGCTCCTGGGGCAGCGGCCCGCTGTCTCCCAGTCAAGAATCCTGGGTTAGCTTCTCCAAACCTGGACGATACGCCTACCTCTGCAAGAACCACCCCTGGGTGTATGGGGAAATAACAGTGACTGAGGATCGCGAGCGCTGAATCCTTGCCTGACGCCCAGGCGTGCCTCTGTCAAAGTCCAACACGAGTCACCGTAAGAGACGCAAAGGCAGGATGCTCCTCGACGAGCTGTTGATTCATTGAGCGAATTCGCTCTGGCTCGACGAGAACCTTCTTCGTCGGGCGGTATTCAACATTCCTCGTTCGCTCTCTCGTGTTGTCTCACCTAATATCGTTACCGCGTGCCTCAACATCGTTGTTACCAGCGGCTGTGGTGGCGAAGCGCGCCGGCAGCATGAATAGCATGACGCATGCTGCGTTGCCCGGATATCGACATTCGAGCAACCGATCCGGCAGACCGCTGGTCATTTGACCAATCGGCAACTGGAGTGCTTACCTGGACTGTGGCATGGTTGATTCCGAGTCGACATCTCGTGAGAACGGCCGCGCTCCGCCCGAACCAGCCTGGCGTAGTTCCGATCTCAGCCAACTCGTCCCGCGCAGCATGTCGCCGAGCACTTTTTCGGGGCCAACTGAGAAGTTCAAACCGAGGACCGCGACAGGGCCTTTCCATCCGCTCTCTTGAACCACCCGCATCATCCGCAACTCATCATTACCCTGAGAGGGATACAGCCCCTCCATTTCCCCACGCACACCACTGAGCCCGACGGCCGCCACCCGCGGCCTTATTCTCGTCCAAACTTTCTCAAACTCTCTCACATCGTCATGGAATCGATCTCGGGCATGCCAAAACGTATAGATCATACCGACGTTGTTGATCCCCTCCCGCTCCAGCCGATCGATGATGGCAAGCTGATTGTCCATCACCCCAAACCATCCCTCGTGATTGTACAGCAGCACATCGAGTCCATATTGCGATGCAAGTTTCGCGAGCGATGCGATCCGTTGCGACTCTCGTTCCAATCGCTGCGCCCGCTCCTCAGAGGTTTTCGGCAAGTTCTCCTCATCCCAGTAGGCTCGATGTAAAGCCTCGAAGAAGCGCTCCTTCTGCTCTGGGGTGAGCGCATCATCGGTGGACAATGCTGCCTTGAGAGCTCTTTCAAAGGTGTAACCCGGAGGCCAATCGAATCCCATCTTGGCAAGAAGCTGCACCATGCCGTCCCCACTTTTCGGAAGGAACGCGGTGGACTGCGACACCCATATTTGAGGGCGAATTCCATGCCGTTTGAAAGATTCAAACGCAGCCTGGATCTTGGGATCCGCCCCCGGTTGATCGAAGTTGAGCCAGAAATACACGGCGGTAATCTCGATGCCATGCCGTTGGAATGCGGTGATCTCGGCATCGCACTTTTCGGCTAGTTGCACGTGATATTGGAGTGCGTAACGCCTCAAGCCCTTCGCCTTGACCATGCGCGCACGCGCATCCGGCTCTATCTCGATCCCGTCCGCATACCACTGGATCTCCCAGGGCACGAGGTTCTCGAGTGCAAGAACATCTGAACCCGAGGAGGCATTTGCACAACCAACTGCAGCGACCATCCACAATAGCAGTCCCGTGAGCCTCCATCTCGCCCGCGTCACTCGGTGTGACGACTTCACGGCGTTACCTGCATAGCTGTCGAAAAATGAGCACATGAGAACTCCCGTGTGCAGAGCTGATGAAAATGGACAAGATGCAACGACGCGTCAGCTGAGTTACGCGCGTTTTGATCGCTACTTTGCATGCCCACGAAGTCAAGCGCTTCGCATACTCGACACTATAGCTCTACGCCAACGCCTTGTATCGCGCCGACGTCGCTATGACGATCCTGGCGCACACGTCAGGCATTCACGGCCGAGCCATTTGGCTCATCCACTGCGGTTGTATCTACTCTAGCGATCAATCGGATCTCTCCTTCGTTCGCCAAAGGGCGAGTGCTCCCAGACTCGACACGTCGCCGTAGGGCGCCTACGCTTTGCTCGGGCCGATAGCCATTCTTCCTTACCTACACTCCCAAGCAATAGCACGACGCATGTTGAGAATCCCCGCGTCAGCTCGTTCGCATCCCGCCCAAACAATCCACAGACACCTGAGAGGGGATGGCACTTAGTCATCGTGCTGGTTGCTAGATCGAAGCTGAAGCTGCAACGAGCGCGGATGCATGAATATAGACTGGCCAGCTCGGCTGAATGCCCCGGACACCGTGTTGTAGACGCAGCGAAGGACAGGTTGACCGGGAGTCGCAATCCACGCCGATCCGACGCGCTCACAGATCATACGCGCGGCCTACTGCGCGGACGTGCAACAACCAGGTCGCGACCGCCTTCTATGACCTACGATGGCCCACGTGACAGCGTCGCTGCTGCGATCATCCTGGCTCTTCTCCGTTTTCGCTGAGGTGATGAGGAAAACGAATCCCCTCCAGCAACACCGTCCCTGTGTGTCACGAGAATTCACAGGCTGACCGGACACGCATCGGGATGGCGCGTTTACCGATCCGCGCATGATAAGCTTTACCGCTCTGGATGAGCCGGAGGCACTCGTCGCACGCTCCGAATACATTTTTCATTAGTGACCTTCCCTGATCTCACCGTCCGTGACGACCATGTCATTAGCATGCAGTATGTAAGCTACGATATCCAAATAGACTTGCGCATCGAGAGCGCCGGGGTTGCTCTGCGGCATAGTCGTCCGGGTTCTCTCAAGAAGATCGGCAGCAACTGCACCTCTCCATCGAGAAGAGAAGAGCTGGCCAAAGAGCTGTGGCGCCCTCGATGCGCCACTCGCGTCTTGGCCGTGACATGCGCTGCAGTACCTCTGAAACTCTTCTCTACCTCTCATAGCTTGCTCGGTGAGGCTTCCTGATCCGATCCGTTGACTGTGCACCTCGCTGCCGTTGGCATCTCCCGGGTCGCTTCGTGTGGATACTACGATGATTTGGCCGTAGGACCATGGGTGAGTCTTACAGGTATAAATGTACGTTCCCGGCCTTTTGAAACGTACCCACGCCTCCTGCGTGGGGCTCAATGGGCCCGTGGACCATGAACCATCAACAGCTGCTAACTCATGCCGTAGATTCCCATTGTTGACGAACTGGACGTTACTTCCCGTCCTCACGCGTGCGCGATATGGATTGAACGAGAACTCATCGATGAAGTATCTCGTGCCCGGCCGCAAATCCGTCTGCTTCAGCGACGTGGTCTCTATCCCGGTGGTGTCGACCACTGGGCCGGCGAAATCCTCCTGCTCTTCGATCTTCGTGGGTTGAGATGTTTCGGGAGGTATCTTTCCGGAAAGTTTGAACGCTCGTACCGAACTCTCGACCGGCACCGCCACGTACTGTTCGCCATCGATTTCGTAGGTTATCGGCGACCCGTGAGTCTGCGCCGTGCCCGTGTAGAAGCTCCACAGCAAATCGCCGTTTCTGGCGTCATATGCTTCGATACTCCCCCCGCCCGAACGAAACATCAGCCCTCCGGCCGTGACGAGCGGTCCCCCGCGCACCGAACGAACGGGTACTCGCCTTTTCCACGCGATCTTGCCCGTGCGCCCGTCGATCGCGGCGAGATCTCCGTAAGCCTTGAGACCAGGGACTGGGGTGCCCCCATCAAAAAAGTAGGGGTCCTGCGCTCGGCGTTGCCACGCTAGCACCGAGACGCCTTGCGCGTAGAAGTACCCCGTTTGGGGACTGTAGGCCATCGGATTTACGCGGGCAGTTGGAAGGGGTGCAAGGACGTTCTGCGGATCCTGTGAAGGTGGCGGAGAAGACCGAGCAGTCCACATGCAGCTGAGCACGAACCCTACCGGGATCGTTTCCCTTCTCCAATCATCACAGCTCATGAGAATGCTCTCGCCGATCGAAGGAAAGGGTTGCGTTGGAGCGGTCAATTGCGATTTGAGCTGCGGAACGGCCCGTTCTTCGATTGGAGAGACGGGCCGTCCTGTCTCGCGATCTAGCTGAAACAAATAGCCATCCGATCGCAGAACTGCTAACGCTCTACGAGTGGATCTATTCTCAGTCGTGGCGTCGTAGAGAATCACCGGAGTGCCCGCGTCGCCATCGAATACGTCATGACGTATGAGTTGGTAGTGCCACTTCACTTTGCCAGTCTTCAAGTCCACAGCCAGAACTGAGCATGTAAAGAGATTGTCTCCAGGGCGCAGTTCTCCGGCGAGCGTCGGTACCGCATTTCCGGTCGCCGTATATACGAGGGAAAGCTCTGGATCCACGGCTGCGCTGGTCCAGACTCCGCCTCCGCCAAACTTCCACGTATCGTTAAAGGAGGGCCAGGTCTGGTGACCGAGTTCTCCAGGTCCAGGAATGGTAAATACTTGCCACAAGATTCTTCCGGTATCAGCATCGAGCGCAGTCAGCCGACCTCTCAAATATGCGTCGCCGTTCGACAGACCAGTGAGGATGACTCCGTTGATATAGGTCGGCGCAACCGCTGCTACCTGACCAGGCTTGGGGGGCTCGGAGCCAGTCTGTTGGATCCAGACCAGTTTCCCCGTTCTTTCCTCGAGTGCGATGACGTGTCCGCCATGTAGGCCAACGAACACCAAACCCTGACCCACTGCGACTCCACGCTCATTCGGTCCGGCAATCGCTGTGTTCAGAGGTTCGCTTGAGCCATCCCCGTTGAGGGTGTCGTAGGCCCAGACGGATTCGCCGCTCTTTGCGTCCAATGCGTAGACCTGCGTTCCAGCTGTGATGAACATGAGCCCGTTCTTGACGACAGGGGTAACACGAGACGTGGCGCCGCCCTGGAACTTCTGAGATACCCAGGCGCCCCTCACGTTCGCTACGTTCTGCCGATTGATCTGCTTTAGCTTAGAATACCGCGTGCTACTCCAATCACCTCCGGCCAGTGGCCACTCGCTCTCGGCGAACCCGGCGTAGTCGTCGGGCTCGTTTTGAAGCTGATTTGCATCAACCATCATCGGGATGAGGGACGTGAATAGGGCAAGAACGATTGATCTGAACAGATGAAGTACCGTTCGGCGTGGGTACCTGCCCGAGAAAGATGCAGGCTCAGAGAGGCTCGTCGCAACTCTTCGGAATACGGGCGATGTGATTCTGCTGTATTGGTTCAAGCAACGACTCATGGTTAGCCATCGTCCGTGATAGATGTCCCCATGGCTCCCAAGGACGCCGCCCTTGACCCAAGTTGCATGGGCCAAGTACGGAACGGGCCGGAAATCCTATCGCTGTATACGACAGTGACTCCGAGTGCGCCAACAGCGCCTCGCCTCGCTCGGACATGAATACGCCATTGCACAGCGACGGGAATTGTCACCAACGAGGGTGTCAATTCTTGGAGAGTTCAGTTTCTGCCTCGTAACCTGCCGGGCGGATTCGGATCAGTGGAAGCTCGTGACAGTATGCTGGCAACGGAGGTACAAGGTGTCTAGACCACCAGGGTGCCGATCTCGGTCCTAGCAACATTCATCGGCTCACTGAATCTCGAGGCTGCAGAGTTGGGAAGCACGGTGAGTACGAGGCTCTTATCAGTGACGCGAGCCAGCGAAATGTTGGAAATCCTTCCATCGAAGCGTTCGAACTTCGCATGTCGGTCGGCTCGCCCAGCTGCTGAGTTTTTGATACTTCTAGAGCACGGCCCTCGATCCATACGACTGCTCCCGATTCAGAGCTGTTGTCTCAGTAGATCCGAAGCTGTCAGCGGGTCGTATCCTGGCTTGCACCGGTGGGCGCTCGCGTCGCCCATGAGTGGTTAACCGGGTGCCGCAGATCTTCTTCATGAAACGATCACCGAAGATCACGACGTGTAAATCACTGAGATTGCACGATCACATGAAGAATTCCTGTGCGGCCGACAATTACATCGTGACGACGAATGGCATCGGCGCGAATCGACGCAAGTGGATGCGTCATCTAGCAAACTGTCTGCATATGGATATTTCCTGCGCTATTCCGGCTGCCCATCCGGAGCCATCGCGCCCGCAGCTTTGGCCGTTTCGGCCTGGGTCAACTCAACCGTGTACCCATCCGGATCTCGAATGAGGCCCGCCACCACGCCGAGAAACTTCGTGGCATCCATGATGATCGGCGCACCCGCTGCCTCGGCGCGATTCAGCACTGCCCTGGCATCGGCCACTTTAAAACAGATCCAAGCCACCTTCGCCGATTCTGCCGTTGGCGTCACATCTTTCATTCGCATCAATGACAGAAAGGGATCCGCCGGCGATCCAGAGTAGTTCAAGTAGAGATTTCCAACTTTGCTGCCATCTTCGATGTTCGGACGAGCGATACCAGGCAAGGTAAATTCCTTCAATCCGACGACCTGCGTGTAGAAATCGAGCGAGCGACGCAGATCCGAGACAGCGATCTTCATCACCATCACTTCGGAAGCTTTTGTCCCCATTTGAATGACTGGCGCCTCCGCCGCGTCGGAGGGGACGGCAAGGTGCAGCCCAAGAGCAACCAGGATCACTGCTCCGACTCGGCAGATCCGAGACGATGACATGAACATCAGAGCCTCCCAGAGATATTTATGAGACGACTAAAGATGGAGAGCGACAATTACAAGTAAAGCGAACGCGCTATTGGCGCGGTAGCGCGTACGCGACGATGTAGCTGCCATTCTTTGGGGTGAATACCGCATTCGCGCCAGACGCGATCACCACAAACTGGCGGCTGCTTTGCGGCGACATGTAAGTCATAGGAGTCGCGTTTCCGCCAGCGGGTAGCTTGGCCTCCCATAGCAATCTGCCGGTCACAGTGTTGTAGGCACGCAGGTAACGATCCAACGCCGCCCCAATGAAGACGACGCCGCTCTGCGTGGCGACGGCGCCGCCACTACTCGGGGTACCAATCGTAAACGGCAACCCAAGGGCCATGCCCATCGGCCCCAGCTCACGTGCCGTTCCAAGGGGCTGCGTCCAAATGAGTTTTCCGGTTTTCAGATCCACTGCACTCAGGCGTCCATACGGTGGCCGAGTGCACGGCACTTCGAGCGGCGACCAGAATGGCGGTTGAAGGACGCCATAAGGCGTGCCGTTCTGAACCCATCGCCAAAACGTGGCGAACGTGGCCCGCCCGGCATGACCGTCGGTTCGGCTCGTGTGCTGACGAAGGCCGAGTTGATTGGCCTCTGACCGCATGACTAGGCGTACGTAATTGGGAAGATTGTTCGAGTTGACGATCACGATGTCTCGTGCCGTATCCACCGCCACACCACCCCACACCATGCCACCCAAGACACTGGGCATTTGAATCGAAGGGGTGAGACCCGGAGGCGTGAGCGTCCCCTCATAGCGGGCTTCACGAAACTTGATGCGACACCACAGCTGGTCGACCGGGGTGAGCCCCCACATATCGCGTTCAACGAGGTCTGCGCCACGAAACGAAGGCAGGCCGACCGAGAAGGGCTGAGTGGGAGAGAGATACTCTTCCGTGACCTTGCCACGCTGTGGCGCTGGGAGCTCCTCGACGGGATACAGCGGTTCACCGGTTGCGCGATCGAGCACGAACAACTCTCCCCGCTTGGTCGGCTGCACCAAGGCCCGGACGGTCCGCTCGCCCATTCGGAAATCCACCAAAGTCGGTTGTGAGGCGACGTCGTAGTCCCAGAGATCGTGGTGTACCGTCTGGAATGACCAGCGTAGTTTGCCGGTGGCAGTATCGAGAGCCACGATGGAACTCGAGTACTGATCATCGAAGGCGCGCCGATAGCCACCGAAAAAATCAGACCCGGTGGCATTGCCGAGGGGCGCGTAGATGAGCCCAGCCTCCTCATCTACGCTCATGGGTGCCCAGGAGTTTGGGGTCGAGCGCGTGTAGGTCTCGCCCTCCGGAGGCTCGCCGTTGTGGTCAGGACGCCCGAGATCCCAAGCCCACGCGGACTTTCCCGTGCTCGCATCAAAGGCGCGAATGACGCCCGAGGGCTCTTCGGGCCAATGTTGATTGTCGAAAACCCAACCGCCGACCACGATCTTGCCATTCGCAATGGTCGGTGCCGAGGTGACGTAGTAATAGGTCTCAGGCACTTCTCCCAGGCCCGGCAACAGTGAAACTTCTCCGTCGATGCCGAAATCGGCGCATCGTTGACCCGTGTGCGCATCGAGCGCAAACAAACTGGTGGCGATGGAAGCCGTGATGATCCGCTCAGCACAGAGACCGCTCGCGCCCGGCACCCGGTAGTAGGCCACGCCCCGACAACCATGTGGTTTGGCCCTCGTGGCGGGTCGGAAGCCCCAGAGTTCCCGGCCGGTCTCCGCATCCAACGCCACCACGCTGTTCTCGTTGGTGCACAAATAGAGCGCTCGACCGACCATCAGCGGTGTAGCTTCGAAGCCCCTGCTCGAATCGATTCGATAGCGCCATGCGATTTGCAAGCGCGCGACATTCTCTGGCGTGATCTGACCTGCAGTGCTGAAGCGCGTTCCAGCGGCGTCGTTGCCGTAGTGAGACCAATCGCCAACAGCTGCAACGGCCGGAATGACATTTCCATCGTCGAGTTTGATCGTTCCAGCCTGATAGAGGGGATCCGGCGGCGTCAGCGGCGGAACGACGGCACGCGTCGAGATCCCGACAATCAGAGCGATCACCACGGCAAGCAGGCTCTTCGGCACGCCCCACGGTGCAGAGTGCGATAGGAGTGCGCTTCGCGTCGCTGGCAGCCACAGCACGAGACTCAGCACCGTTGGCAGCAACAGCCGAGGCAACAGCGCCCAGGCATCGAAGCCCACTTCCCACACCGCCCAGGTAAGCGTCAAAAGAACGGTCACAAAATACATTCGCGCGCCTTCGCCGCGACGGCGCCAGAGCAAAATGCCGCTCACGGCAAACGCCATCCCTACGAACAGGTAATAGATCGTGCCTCCGAGAATGACTAAATATCCACCACCGAGCATGAGCGCGACAGCGATCAGAAGAATGATGATTGCGCACGGTCTCAGGACAACGGTTCCCAGGGCCATGAGATGGCGGGATTCTTCTACAGTCGTCCTGAGACGCTCAGTTGAGGCAAGGGGGCGCAGTTCTTGTTGCATTACTTCGTGAACTTCGTGCTGGTGACTGGCTCGCAACGCTTCCGAGCACGCTCGATCGCATAAATGGACTTTTCGACGCCTGACCGTGCCAAGGCGAGGCGCGCCTCCGTGGGCTGCACGTCCTTGGGGATAGAAGCCAAGAGGGCGTCGCTACGGTCCCTCAGGATCTGCTCATATTCGGGATGCGTCAGGATGTATAGATCGTTGTCGCGCATCCCGCGCAACACGAACCTCCCCGCTTCCAGCGGATCCATGGCGCGCTCCGGATCGTGTCGCAGCGCGCGCTCCTTGTCCTGCGCATCTTTATCGGCCTTGACGCCCGTATCGGCGAGCTCGCTCGGCCGATTGCGGCTCGACTCCTGAATGTTTGAGATCACCATGCCTGGGCAAAACGCCGACACGCCAATGTTCGAATCGGCGAGCTCGGCACGTAACGCCTCCATGAGCCCCAGCACGGCGTACTTCGTGGCCGAATAGATCCCAGAATTCGCCCCCGTGAAGAGGCCTAGAATCGAAGAGGTCGTGATGATCTGCCCTCCCTCTCCGTGCGAGCGAATGTGCGGCAAGCAGCTGTGGATGCCATTGAACACGCCATCGAGATTGACGCTCATCTGGAAATCCCAGTCGTCGAAGGTCGCCTGGCTCAATGGCATGTGCTGAACGACGCCGGCGTTGTTGACGAGTACGTGCAGCTTTCCGAATACCTCGAGGACCTCCTCCGCCGCCTTCGCCATGGCCGGTCGGTCGGTAACGTCCACACGGATGGCATGCACCCGCACTGCGGCCTGGCCGAATCCTTTCATCGCCTCCTCGAGGTGCTTGTCCGAGCGATAGCCGATCCCAACCTTCATGCCCGCATCAGCAAAGGCACGCGCGATGCCCAGCCCGATGCCGCTCGAGCCACCGGTGATGAAGGCCACCTTGCCCTCGATCTTCTCCATTGGCCTCTTGATGGACGGACAGCCCGCCACCGAACGAGAGTTTGTTTCGTTCGCCGTAGCGTCTGGAACGCACGACACCGTCATCGCTGTGGCGGAGGAAAGAGCGAGACCGGTATGGGTGATGAAACGCCGCCGCGCCAATCCCAATGGAGGTAGTTCTTTCATCGTTCTCTCCTGTCGCTCAGCATGGCCGCTTTCTCGATACTTCGAGCAATCGCCGCGCTCCGTCATCGGAACTTCAAAACGACGTTACCGCCATGGGAATCCATTCCGGCGCTCACCCAAAGCGTTTTGCCATCCCAGGCATAGCGGCTGGCCGGCAGAATCTTGCCGTCGACGGCAATGCTCTCCAGTTTCTGGCGTGCCCCGTCGAGCTCGATCACAGGGTTCACTAGGTATCCCGAGGGTTTCAGTGCGATCTCTACAACAGGCGCTTCGACGATGAGTCGCAGCGCTCGGCGCTCGGGGACATACGATGGGAAATCGATCCGTCCACCCGTGACCTTCACTGACGGTGGAGACGAGAAACTGTTCGTCCATTTCAGCAGCTCAGAATCTGGTAGATCGGTCTTACCGATCAGCCAAGCGCGCCGCTGGATCGTCATCTGCCGTGCGACGCCAGTTGCATCGATCATCATCGATGTGCCCGTGGACAAGGGCTCAGGCTCCGTGAGATCCATCAAACTGACATGACTGGGGCTCGAATAGATCCGATCACTGATCGCCCCACCTGTCATGGCACCTCGCCCGAGAGGCCAGTGATCTCCCCAGTAGGCGGGCGCCACGAGTTGCCCGCGATCTCTAAAAGGCGCGAAGGCGAGCAGGCTTCCAGAGGCGTGTGGGCTGAAATAGACCGCAGTCGCCGAATCCTCGGGATGATCAATGATGCGAAACATCACGGGCGTCGCAGGATAAGAGATCTTGAGCAAACTGCGGTTGATCCCATCGAGATCGGCAGGCGAGATCTTGCGGCCTGCTCCTTCTTGATAGCGCAAACTCTGGGCGAGAATCCGCTCGACAGGATGATACGCCTTCCCCGTTGTCTCTTTCGGGAACGGA
Organism: Steroidobacter flavus; assembly: GCF_042651805.1. Lineage (NCBI taxonomy): Bacteria > Pseudomonadati > Pseudomonadota > Gammaproteobacteria > Steroidobacterales > Steroidobacteraceae > Steroidobacter > Steroidobacter flavus. The sequence continues at coordinate 28,929 of NZ_JBHSDU010000015.1, forward strand.
ATGTCCATCGGACCATAGCTGCCCGGTTCGACCGGAAAGGTGACTCGTCGCTTCTCGCCGTTCGAGAACAGCAGTTCCACCGCGGGATGCGGCAGCACCTCGAGTGGAAATGCCCCTTGCGGCGTGAGTAGGATGAACTCCGAAAACGCGTAGTCTTGCGGTCGCGCGCTCACCAAGGTGACCACGCGGGTGCCGAATCCATCCGGGTAGAAATAGAAATCCTCGGTCACCTCATCCCCCACGCTTCGGTAGTGCACGTCCACCGACTGGTAGGTCCAGCGCACATGGATTCGCGCCGGGGTAGACTCCAGGATGCTCACCCGCCCAAAACGCAGTTCCTTGTCCTGAAGCGGCTCGACCGCGTCTTCAAATCCCGGCGGCGGTATCGTTTCCGCCCATTGATAGCTCACACCGGTGTTGTAACTGCTCGCCCAAAATGGCGCGTAGCTCGCTCCGCGCCAAAACACGAAGCGGGCGCCATTGGGCAAGAAGACGACGATGTCTTTGAGCGCAGCATTCCAGCCTCGCTCATAGTCGATTGAGGAATAGGTGTCGCTCTTCGCGTTCTTGACCGATATCGGCGCGCCATAGCGCAACTTCGTTTCGACTGCCGCGAAGGAAGGCCATTGAGGCGCTTGCGCCACCACCATCGTGGGAATAGCCTTCGTCCACAGCACACGGCCACGCTCAGTGAGACTCACTTGCAGCACGGTGCGATCGGCCGTGGAAGTCAACGGGAGCATCAGACTGCGTGCGCGCCGCTCACCTTTTCTAAGTGAGAGTCGAGTCTCTACAGACTTTCCTCCGTCAAATCCTGCGCGCAGATGTGCTTCCGGGATGTCACGTCCCGTGGAAATGACCGCAAAGTCTATGACGGCCTTCTGTCCTGCGACGAGGAGCAGCCCTTCGTGAGGCACGAGGATCGAGCCGAGATCCACCGGGTTGATGCGTCGGTCCGCGCGTACGCGCGCCTGAGCGTCAATCGCTGGCAACTCGATCGGCTGGCGCACTAACTCCTGAAGCCTTCCGTTGCCGATGCATCGAGCACCGAGGCCGATCTCATCGGGACGCGATGACAGCATCGCCTCCGCATAAGAAATTGATCGATCCCGCTCATTCGCGTTGGGTTGAACCGGATGGAGGAGTTGACGCTCCACCTCGCGCCCGCCGCGATAAGCAACGACGAAGTATTCGCGCGCTGGCAGATCGTGCCCCGTCAGTTCGATCTGCACGACCAGCGGCGCGCCCACCCGCTCGAGTCCAAACGGGGGGCGCCAAGGGTGACCGGAGTCGACCCACAACCGTGGAGCAACCGCAGTACCACACACCGCGGGCACTTCCGCTACAGATCCTCCCCGCCCCACTCCCTCATCCACGTGCCCCCAAGCAATCGAGCTACTTGCAAAGCTCAACAGGAGCGGTGCGCCCCAAGTCGTCCGCAAGATGTTCAGCAACACGTGACTCCAGCCGCAGTGACCAACAGGAATGTGCGAAGTTCGCAGCCGGTCACTTCACCGACTTTGCATGCGCCGAGCGAGCACACCGACTGCGCTGGAGTTCGACGCCGTAGATCGAATCTCGCCGCATACGCTTGGCCCACTCGACCTGAGTCTCGTTGGGATGCACATCCTGTGGTAGCGCCGCCAAGAGTGCTTCATTTCTCTCGCGAATATTTTCCTTGAACTCGGGGCTCGTCAGAATGTAGAGGTCATTGTTACGCATCCCTCGCAACACGAACCGACCGGCTTCGAGTTTATCGAGAGCGATCTGACTTCCATCCAATCCGGCGGTCCGAAATGTGTCTCTTTTCCTGATGTCGTCCGCTTTGCCGGGATCCACGCTCGCGTCTTTCAAACCAGTCTTCACTGGCCCCGCACAGTAGATGGATACTCCGATATTGGTCCCGGCAAGCTCCACACGCAGCGCCTCCATCATGCCAATGAGCGCGAACTTCGAGACGTAGTAGGCCCCATGCACTGGGATCGTCACCCAAAGTCCTCCTAAGGATGCTGTTGCAATGATCTGGCCCCCCTCGCCGTGGGCTCGAATGTGCGGCAAAAAAGCGCGTAAACCGTTGAACGCACCATCGACGTTGACGTTCATCACCAAATTCCAATCCTCATAGTCGGTATCCACGAGCGTCGGCATGGTCACTACGCCTGCATTGTTGGCCAGCACGTGCACCTTACCAAATACCTTGACAGTCTCGGCAGCGGCTTGCTCCATCTGTTTACGATCGGTTACATCGACCTTGACCGCATGCACACGGTCACCTGCGACCGCGAGGAACTTCATGGCCTCCTGCAGGTGCGAAGTGGTCCGGTATCCGATCGCAACCTTCATGCCAGCATCGAGAAATGCCCGCGCGATACCCAACCCGATGCCACTCGATCCGCCGGTGATGAATGCCACCTTCCCAGCAACGTCTTTCATGGGAACCTTGACATCTGGGCACTCAGCCGCCGCTGTATCCTCCAGTCCCTGACGCGTTTCTGCTTCGGAAAGATTGAGCAACCCCGCCGCAGCGGACGCACCAGCGGCGGAGAAAACGGCGCGCTGCAGAAATCGCCGACGCGAGCCTGCATATTGGGTCAGCGCGCCCTTGGTTTTGCCTTCATCGTTCGACACGCATGACTCCTTAAGTATCCAAACTAGTTTGCAATCGAGGTTGAGGCAAGTTAGGGAGCTCAGTTGCCTTCAGTGTTCGTGATCAGGGGATCTGCGCCAGCATCGGCCCGCGTGTACCTAGCGCACTCAACCGAAGAGTCAGCGCCTCCGCTGTACGAAGAGATCAAGCGCCACGCACAGGGATGCGCTGGCTTGTTGATTCATCCCCTAGGAAAGGCGTGCACTGGCGCACGATCGCCCTTGCGCTTACCCATCTAGCACCGCAGCCAAACACTAACCCGCGAAATAGTCGCCGACGTGACGACCAAGCAGTCTTGCCGTGCGCAATCTGAACATGAAGAACGCGTTCATCATACCTTCCGCATTTCCATTGGCAGTGCACTCATGTACCCGGTCGCCATCATGTTCCTGATGCATGGTGATGTTTCCGATAGATCGGTCAGACGGCATCGCCAGACCCAGCAGAAACCGGATGCCTAGCAAGGACCGTCTTTCGCAATCCTGGAAGAGGGCGGGGACGCTCCGCACCCGACGTGACGGAAATATGTGCCCACGTGAGCTGTACGGTGACCCCTTCTAGCGGAGATCCAGAGGGCAATGCGGGAGCGTGCGGAACCGTTCGAGCACTTTGGGAGGGTCATCGCCGGCGAATCGAGGCCCGCAGCTGCCCTCAAACCTCCGGACGCGCCGATTCACGACGTGAACCACGACCTTCGGCATATCGCTTTAAGCTTTCTCTCTCTGGCGAGTGGAGCCATGCCCGATGCTGGTGTCGTCGTGGCGCAAGAATCGCAACTCGTGCTTCGGGGACGGTAGATGTTCTGTCTCCACTCGCGTTACTCATCACCTATGCGAATCCTTATGATCACCGGATCGTTCCCTCCCGTGAGATGTGGCGTGGGTACCTACACGAGCCAGTTAGGGCTCACCTGGGAGAGTGACGGAGACTCGACCGCCGCCTCTGAGCCGTAGAGCTTCAGGTCCATCTTCTTTTGAGCCTTCCTTCAATACCTCGGCGCCCCGCGTAGCGGGCGGTCTTCCTCCGTCTCCTCGCTGCCAATGGCACTCTTCAGTTCCATGCGAATCGTCGCCACGCTCACGGATTCATCTTCATCCGCCTCATAACCGGTCAGGACAGCGCAGTTGATCAGCAGTTCGACTACAAGCCGACCAAAAGAAGCGTCCGCACACTAGCTGCGACTCACTAGAACCACCCCAGAACAAATGAGCATGACTCCGACCAGGCGGAATGAGGTTACCTGCTCGCCGCCAACATAACCAACCGCCAACGTCGCAGCGAAGCCGAGTCCCACCAGCGGATATGCTTTACTCACATCCCACTGCGCGAGCACCGACAACCAGACGATCGCACCGAGCACGTACAACGCCAGGCCCATCACGATGTAGGGCTGAGACACCAAAGCCAGCAGCAACCGTGTCGACATCCCGACTGCTGATGCTGGATGACTAGACAACGATGACATCCCTGCTTTCAAAAGAAACTGTGCGGTAACCGACAGGCCGATGCTGAGTAACGCAAGTGCCCAAGTTCCCACGACGCCCCCCATATCAAGAAAACTGTGGCTAATGCCGCCCGCCAGACGGCTCAGAAAGCCGTCATCCTCGCCCAGATGGGTGACTTTTACTTCGATGGGGTGGGTCAGTATTGCTTCGGCGCTAACTTCTGGGGCAAATCCACCAAGTGCTGCTCACCCCGAAGCTCAAGACAAGTCCCAAACGCAGCGTGATCAGATAGAGGCTCGCACACCCGTTAATTCAGTCTGCCCTCTCTAACGCGCCCCGCTGAACGCCCCGTCGTCGTTACCACGCATTCATTTCACCCGAGGGATCGCTCTTCTGATCGGGCTCAGACCCTCGCAGAATACCCGACGTGGGCCGCGCTGTTTGAGCTGCGAATTGCTTCCCTAGACCCCACACGTAGGAGCTCATCGCCGTGAGATTCCAAGCCAGCCACAGAAGCACGCCAACGAGAGCGGCCAAGAACCAGTCCACTCCCCGATTGAACAAATAGCCCGCGAAAATCACGTTCGTTGCTGCGCCGATACTGCAGATCGTCATGAAATAGGCGAGCCCGGCAAACCATCGGATACCATGCTTTTGTCGGTCCCGATAAGTCACGACATTACTGATAGCGTAACTGATAGTCATACTGAGGGTGGCCGACAGCGCGCCGGCAGCGACGAAGCCTATCCCCAACACGCTATGCGCTAGCGCAAACATCGCAAGATGGCTTATTGCTAGGATCGCGCCGCTGGTCATCAGCGCCAGCAGTCGAACCGGAATGTAGCTTCCAATGGTCTTGTCCGCTAAGAGCATCATGAACTCCCAAGCAACTACGACCTCAAACTTACTATTGCCCGCCTGCCGTTCACCGAGTACAAACGGCAACTCCCGCAGCCGAAGAGGACGACGCACGGTCATCAGGATATCCAACAAGATCTTGAAACTGAGGCCCGATAGCCCAGCGGCCGCCTCATCGAAGACTTCCCGACGCATGCCAAAGAAGTTGCTCATCGGGTCTTTCAGATCTGCCGACAGTACCCAGCGACCGATCAGCGTAGCAGCTCGACTTATCCGGTAACGTCGCTTAGACCAAGCACCGCACCCCCCTCCCTCGATGTAGCGACTGCCAATGACAACGTCCGCTTCATCATCCATCAAGAGGCGAAACATCTCGTTCAAGATAGCCGGATCGTGCTGGAGGTCACAATCCATAACCACCAAATAGGGCGCACTGGACGCCAACATTCCTTCAATGCAAGCGGTAGATAGGCCTCTGCGGCCAATTCGATGCACGCACCGTACTCGCGATTCACTGTGACTGATCCGGCGAACCTTGGTGGCGGTGCCGTCTGGAGAGTTGTCGTCGACGAAGATCACTTCCCATTCGATATCTTTTAGAACATCGATCAATTCACTGACCAAGCGCCCAACGTTGTCTACTTCGTTGAACGTCGGCACGATGATGGCAAGTATCGGACCGCTGTGTGACACGCCTGATTCTCCACAAGCAATTGTGGCGACACCGCACCGACCTGGCTGATCATTTCCACCCGCCAGCTCTAGTATCAGACAACATCACACGGACCATGAGGTCAATCGACTTATTCAGTAATCGGCGATCAGCCCGTGCACGCCGCGCGCCTTTGGGCTCTATGGCCTCCCGCTCAAACTAGTCAGTTCGGTGATTTCTCGATATCTAGCCACTCTAACGCCAACTACCCAATCTCCGTTACTCACCCTGCAACCCAGCCGCGAAAGTGACGTTTAACGAAACCCCTAGCGCAGCGCGCGCGATCTTCTCCAACTCCGCCTCCGCCCCAATCAAGTGAATCGTCCGATGCATGTGGTCGATGCTAGCCCCTGGCTCGAGCGCAGCGGCGGCCGACGAGGACTCCATCTCATAGAACGGACCAAAAGTTTCTGCGCCGGGCGTGGTTGGCCCGTCATTGTAGCTGTTGATGGCATCGCCCGCGTAAGGCTCCTCCTGTTGTCGCCAGACGGACTTCACATAGTCCGTCTGTCCCGAGTGTTGAGTGAAGTTAACGATCGTCAGCACACGATGCTTTGGATCATAGCTTCCAAACTTTCCCAGACTACGGCGAGGGCTAATTCCAATCTTACTTTGATATCCCGCATCAACCAGAAAATACACGGCGTCTCTGGTAATCTTCAGCCTGTCTGACTTCAATGGGCCGAAATAGTCAGGCGCCACTTCGTTGCCAAGCTCAGCGCTATTCCCCGCCTTGATGGGCGCCATGAAAACTGCCGAAGGCGATGATGGATGCATCCCCGCAATCCAGATTGACAGCAATCCGCTACCCTTCCTCCACGGCTCTGTCCCGACATTCGTCAGCTTGTTGTGCGACTCGAAGGCCACGACAGAGACTTGGCTCGACGGCGCTAACCCTAAATACCTCCAGGCGACTCCAGTATTCAACAAACGCACTTCTCGCTGAACCTCGACCTGGAAATTCGTGCCGCTGTAGTTCGAGAGGGCAAATGTCGAGCGGAATGTCACCCGATCCCTCGCTCGACTTGTGACCTCGAAAGGCAATGAATCAAGCGGTGCTGGCACCTGCCAGTTATCCCAGCCGAATCCTTTATCCTTCCCATGAAATATGGAGAACTGACCGCCCTCTGGCCCCAACCAGAACCGCTCTTCTCCACCAAAGACATTCATGTGCGGCACGAGCGTCCCCGTCGCAATGTGCTTGTGATTGATCCAACCAAGACTGCGGCCGCCATCTCCTTGAGCAGTGCTTGTCATTACACGCCCCTGCCACGCGGGAGCCAATACTACTTTCCCCTGCCCGGTCGCATCACTCAGCACGATCGTCTGGGTATGTCGCTCCAAGAACGCCAGATCTTCGCCAAAAGTCGCGGCCAGCACCGTCTCGGAATGACTGTGCGAGTTCGGATCCTGTAACTGATCCGCACTACAGGCAGCACACATGGCTATCAACAGCATTCCCCCAATGACGTTTGCCTTCACAACAATTCTCCGGGTCTGATGCTCGGTTCCGAACCGCCCCTGAACGGTTAGGTACCGGAGTAGATAAGACCGACTTTAGACCTAGACTCACCCCTCGAAAAAGCGGCCGCGATCAAGAAGCACTCATACGCAGGGCAGCACCTCCGGCACCTTCACCACTTCCCGTCCGACACGCCAATAACGCCGACCATGTTGCGGCATAGGTAATAGCTGGCCTCAAGATCCGTGCTTTCGGCTGATTTTAACGGCCACTCGCGCATCTACTTCCACAGAAAGCCAAAGATCTGCTCTTCGCTGCATCGCTCCTTCACCGGCCAACCTCCGTCTGGCGGTCAGGCTCTAAACCACCGCGCGACTTTGACTGCGGGCGTCGGTCGAACAACACATCGGTGGACACGTGCACGTCCCGCACCACCACAGCTGGAGCAACTCTGCCTAGCCCTCGCGGACACATGAGGCCACTGCTATAAAACCTATAGGAATCTCTGAAACGCGGAACGCAAGCCGTCAAGGCCGAGCGACTTCCGTCCAGCGAGCGATTAATTTCACCTGTCAACGGACTATGAAACATTACGCCCCCCTTCACTAACCTGAGCGATCACTGCCACCCAGTCCGTTATATCTGAACGACGCAAGGAGCAATGCATGCACGTGACGGTAGTTGGCGCAGGCTATACCGGCTTAACCGCCGCATACGAGCTCGCAAAGCAAGGAGCAAGAGTAACGCTGCTCGAGGCCGATGGCGAGGTTGGAGGGCTTGCTTCTAGCTTTGACGTGGGGAATACAAAGCTCGACCGGTTCTATCACATACTCTTCACCAACGATCATGAACTTCTTCGGCTATTGAGCGAGCTGGGCCTAAAGGACAGATTGATCAACAATCCAACGAATGCCGCGATCTACTATGCGAACAATTTCTTCAAACTCTCGAGCCCTTTTGATCTACTAAGATTCAAGGCACTGAGTCCGCTTGATCGGCTGCGCTTAGGGCTTCTCATCTTTCGTGCACGTCGCGTGCGCGATTGGACGCAACTTGAGGGGATGACCGCGCAAGATTGGCTTCGCCAACTTGGCGGCGAAAACGTGTACCGTGTCGTCTGGCAACCCCTGCTGAAAGGCAAGTTTGGCGAATATGCCGAGCAAATCTCAGCGGTTTGGTTCTGGAACAAGCTCAAACTACGATCAAGCAGCCGCGGGGGGCATGGGGAAGAGCGGTTCTCGTACATAAGAGGCGGATTTTCGGCTCTTTCCGAGGCTCTGGTGACAAGGATACGAGAGTTAGGCGGACGAGTGGAGCTCAATGCGCCGGTTTCGGCGATCGATCCCTATGGCTCACAATGGAGGGCGATAACGCCCACCGGGACTGTAACCTCCGACAAGATCATTGCGACAACGGCCCTGCCTCTAATCGCGCGGATGATTCGGCGCTGGTCCAGCCTGGACTATATTCAGTCGCTCGAAAGAATCCGATATCTAGGAAATGTGTGCCTAGTCCTGCAACTTGACCGCTCACTGACCAAGTCATACTGGCTCAACATAAATGACCCGAGCTTTCCCTTTGTTGCGCTCATTGAACATACAAATCTCGAGAGCCCCGATACTTACGGCGGCAAGCACATAGTCTATCTATCCAAGTACATGCGATCATCCGACCCGCTGTTTTCTGCTTCGGCTCGAGAATTTCTCGACTACGCATTTCCCTATCTGAAGGTGATGTTCCCCGAGATGGATCGCACTTGGATTTGCGATTGCCATGCGTGGCGAGCACAATGGTCTCAACCAGTCGTTGAAAAGAATTACAATCAACTAATTCCACTGGAGGATGGCCCCCGCGCCGGATTTCACGTCTGCTCAATGGCACAGATCTACCCCGAAGATCGGGGCACAAACTATGCGATTCGGTCGGCGCGACAACTGGTAGATAGGATCATGGCCACTCAGCGCGAGCCAGTTAACCGCACCGAAAACACCAGGACATCCCCAACATATCCAGGCAGGAGCACATAGCCGGTCGTTCGATGTACAAGCACTAAACCGTCACCTCCCTGCACCCTGCTGCGCCCTCTCCCACTGCTTCTCCGCTCCACTGACCTGCCGGGTGAATTTCGGCCCGGCTGAAGCTTCGTGAGATGATGACTCCTCGGGACAAGGGAGTGATGAGGAAGAGTCGATTTGCAGAACAACAGATGGTCGATGTGCTACGCAAGGCCAACCAATCGCCGATCGCTGAGGCGACCAAGAAGCAAGGCGTTAGCGACGCGACGATCTATGCCTGGCGCAGGCGCTTCGGACAGCTGGAGTCAGTCGATGTGAAGCGACTACGTCAAGTGGAGCACGAGGATTCCAAGTCCCACAATTTGCTCGCCGAACGCGACCTAGAGATCGACATAATGAAGGATGCCGCTGCAAGAGAATGGCGAGCGCACAAGTGCGTCGCAGGCAGGTCCGTTCGTGTGAACAAGGTGTGACGCAGCGACGAGCGTGTGCGCTGGTGTCTTTCTCCAGATCAACCCTTCGTTACAAATTTGAGTTGGTAAGCGAGACGCCCCCGTCGCTGCAGCTATGCGCCAGCTTTCGGCGGAACATCCACGGTATGGCTATCGCCGCATTCAGGTATCCCTACGCCGGCGCGGCGATGCGATGAGCGCGGACCGGACGCATCGGATCTGACGTCAGGATGGTCTGCATGTGCCGAGAAAACGGCCTCGCAAACACAACGTAGCCAGTCGGCCTCGGCCCCTGCCAGCGCTTGGCGCCAATGGTTCTGGGCCTATTGACTTCGTCTACGATATATACACCAACGGACCGCAGCTGAAGTGCCTCACAGGCATCGATGAGTACACACGCGAGTGCCTTGCAATCGACGTTGCCGGAAGCATTCGTTCGTCGCGTCATCGAGCCGCTCTCGAAGCTCGTGAGCACTCACGGAGCACCTAGTTACCTGAGACCCGACAATGTCCGATATTCGCTTTCAGAGCGGTTCTGCGCTAGCGACACAAGCAAACATCGATATGGCGAACATCGATGCATGCAAGCCGTGGCAGAATGCCTCAAACCGATCGTTCACGGAAAGTTCAGAGACGAGTATCTGAGCATGCAGTAGTTGAAGAACCTCACGAAGACCTTGATCCAAAATTTCCGACGCGAGTACAACTATATTCGTCCACACTTGGGTCTCTGGCAACTGAAGCCACACCAGTTCAGACAAGTACTTTCAGCAACAAACCCGATAGCTGTGCCCCGCTAACCCGGCTCCGTTGATAGTTTCCTTCATTCGGCGTTGAAGTTTGTAGGCTTTAGCAATGAGCTCTAACCTTCCCGTCTCGCAATCTAACCTTGCATTCATATCTCTACTGCTCGCCGTCACGTTCTTTGCTTTGCTCTCTCGAATGGGAGATCTCTCCTATTTGGCGGACAACTTGATCGCGGACGATGGTAACTTTCTTAAGCACGCACACAACTTAGGGATGCAATCGTTGTGGATGACGACCACTGGCTATCACTTGCTATCGCAAAGAGTAATGTGCCTCCTAGCCGTCCACCTGCCGTCGGCAGCCACGCCATACGTGCTTTTTGTTGGCACCGCAACCGCCATCTGCTCCGTAGCTATCGTACTCTCTAGGCGCGTCATTTTGGGGGGCCTAGACAAAACTTTAGCCGTTCTCTTTCTGTTTGCAATCCTCCTGCAGCCAAATCAAAGCAACCTTCTGCTCCACTTCAGCTCTATTCACTACATACTCGGCACTGCTCTTGCGATACATATATGCATCCCTCTGCAAAAACCTAGTTCTCGGTCAGAACTGACGTTTCTCGTATTCGCCTCTCTATCTGGACCATTCTCGACCCTGCTGCTACCAATTCTCTTTCTCCAGTACATCGTTCACAGGGACTTCTCGACGAGAAAGGCTACGTACATAATTCTTGTCATATGCGGGGTCATACAGGGCCTTTGTGTGGCTCAGTCCCGCATCAATCTTAAGACGCTGGACACCAGCGCTTCTGAAATCCGTCAGTTCATCCTTACGCTCTTGCAGTTCGGAGCACATGAAACATTTGTTTGCATACTTTCCGGTGCATTCTGGTCGATAGCCGTCACCTATTTTGTTAGATGGATCATCTGCGCGGATCTCCGCCGACGATCGCCCATGCAGCTCTCTCCACTTTGGGCCATCATGGCAGCTGTACTTCTAATCTCTGCTGCTGCCGTCACATATCGGATGATGTTACCGGTACTGACCCCACTTGATGTTGGCTCGCGATTTTTTCTCGCGCCGTACTCGCTTTTCTTCTACGCCGCGCTTGCCTGCACCGCACCTAGCAGAGTTGCGCACACGACCATGGCATGCCTCATAGTTGCCATATGTTCGGTCAGCTTTCTGCCCGTGGATCGCCGAGACCCCGCTTCGAACGGAGCGTTGCTATCAGTCGCTCACATACAGTGGGCGGCCTACACAAAGCTTCAAAAGGTGAGACCAGACACCGTAATTCCGATTAATCCAGTGTGGCCCGTCTACCCGCCGATCTGGAACGTGACATTGCCGGGGCCCCACAACCCGCCCCGCGCTGTCGCATTCATCCAACTGAACTCGCAGCGCACCCCACCAACGGCGACTGACACAGCGACGACAAAAGGTCCGCTAGTCTTTGATATCCGAGATTATTGCTCAGCAAACTCATATATTGCCGTGGAGGTTGACGCCTGGCGCTCCACGATGGGATGGGCGAGGATCTCTTGGGGAAGAGATGGGACTTTTGACAACACGCGATCACTGGAGAGATTCTACCTAGACGGCTCTGTGACGATGCAGTTTGCGTTTCGTCGCAATACCTCTGATCAGGTAATCAAGCTCGAACTATCAGAGGGTGTCGCGGACTCTGCAGCGCTACAGGCCCTGACATCCACGGCATACGTCGACACTCGAGAGTATTTAGCTCGCTCGAACGTGACCATAGGAAGCACCACCAGTCCCGGCGGCGACGTACGCGTCAGCAATGTTCGCTTGTTTTGTTTGGAATGACTGCTGTGCTCGACCTGCTGCAGTTCTTCGAATTCTACAGACTTCATCACGCAACGTCGAAATGACGTTTTCTCGCAAGGAAGTGACGTGAGTTTCTCATATTCTATTGGATTGACCGCAGCCGTCTGACTTTCGTGTTCTGATCATGCCATGACGCACAGGAATCGATATCCCAAGAAACAAGATATCCAGCGCCCTGCCCGAGACGCAGACCACTCCTGAGCCGAAGATCCCTCAAGGAATTGCTCGATCAGCGGATCATTCGTCCGATCACCCAGGGCGTGCTTGAGTAGATCTACCGCCTTTGAAGGAGGCTATCATTGAGCGGGGGATGAGCGCGGAGATGAGCACCTGGATCTACAAGCACGGCGAACTCAACTGGCCAGACCAATACCAACCAACTCAATGGCACCAGCGGCAAGACCGTGCTCACCGACGATGCCCCGGTCTATCGAGGTGTCGTGCAATCGTGAGGGCAGCTACTAGCCGCTGACCGCAGGCAAGCAACAGCGTCACTTCACCGACTTTGATCAAGAAATCACCGCCATGTACGCTCGTGGCATCAGGGCATCAGGTGAGCGAGATCCAATGTTATCTCGCGGAGATGTACGGCACCGAACTTTCGCCCGATTTCATCAGCAAACTCGCCGATGAGGTGATAGCTGAGATCGCCTGCTGGCAGGTCGGCGTTCAAGCCGATGTAGCCAATGGTGTTCTTCGATGCGCCGCGCCCAAAGATCCGCGACGACGCCATCGTTCGCAATGAGGCGGTCTATTTGGCGCTGGCGGTGCTGCCGGACGGCACACGCGACACGCTGCGCACCTGGATCGAGCAGACGGAGAGCGCCGAGTTCTGGCTCAAGGTCTCCGCCCGCAATGCGACCGCAATCAAGTTGCTCTGGCCACCTTCGTAATGTCAACGACGGCAGGTACGACTGACATTTCACCTCGACCTCCGTTCTGCATGTGAGCTGATCGCAGAACAACCCCGCGGGATTATGGTTGTTCACGCAGCCGACCGTCACTGGACAGCTTGGCATAGGAGCAAGACGGTTTTATCTTTAGCGAATCTACTCTGTCATTCGGTCACCAGATCGACCCGCTGTACATTGAATGCGTAGTACGGTTGCATTTTCTTCTGTCGTGTCATCCATCCCTCAACCCGCTTTCGATCTGGATTCGGGCTTGTCAACACTTCGTCAAAAAGGCTCCAGAGCTCTTTGCTGTTTGTCGATTGAAAGTCCGTCCAGACGAGCCAGAACGACTTGCCATCTGGCGCGATCCACTTTGGTGCGATCTGCGGCTCGTAGGCTCGCGCGTTGAGATCGCCACCGGGCGCCCAGGACACCTCCTCATGAACTTGTTCAAACGGCCCCCACGGATGCGGCGCCGTCCAGAATCCGAGATAGCTCGGATGGGGTGAGAACTCACCATTCGCCTGCTGCCCTCGCCCCCAGCGCGCGCCCCAGCTCGCCATAAGAAAGACACCCAGAGTCTCATTGTAGACAACGCTCGGTATCCACGAATGCGGATGGCTTCCGACCCATCCCCTAGGGAATGTATGAACAACGCGTCTCGCTAGAATGTCCTTCGTCCATCTTGCTTCACCATTGGCTTGCAATCCCTCGAAGAACTCATATTCACGCCGATCAAGGACTTTCAGCTTCGGTGTACGAACCAACACTAACTCATTAGCGGTTCCATCAACATTCCCGTTTTGGGCATAAAGATAGACGTAGCCATCGCGATTCGACTCGTAGTTCTTTCCCATTTGCAGAACGGATATCACGGAGAACGCACCCTGCGACTCTCCGAAAAATGTCATGTTGTCGCGCGACCTTTGCCCCCACGGTTCCCAGACAACGGGCGTCGAACCGTCACTGTTACACCATGTTCGTCCTTGATCTGGAGAGTAAATCAACTTGATGCCCGAGAACCATTCATTCGTAGGAATGCCTTCCCGAGGGCCACTGTTGGTACTCAAGAACTGATATATGTGCTCATCAATCGCCAGAGTTCCGAATGCGTAGTAGCGGGGGGAGGACGGTTCCGTCGCCAATCCTGTGAGATATGGATAGCCTGCTACATTCTCAAATCTCGCATCACTTGGCTCGCCTGAGATCATCCACATACGGCTGTTAAAGGGCATCGAGTTGTCATTCCAGCCTGCGCCGTCGCAGACCGATGTATACTGTCGATCATCCTTGGCCCAACTCATGTGATAGTTGTCACCATTACCACCTAGCCGAAGTATGGTCTCCTCGCGGCGTATGACCGATTTGATGCGCGAACCTGGTCTTCGAATTTTCCGCTGACGATCAAATTGGGCCTTCTGACTGGTCTCACGCGCCAACAGGCCGCACGGCGCGTTAGTGGCCGTCACAGCACCAAGCATTGCAATCTTCATCAAGCTTCGTCGAGTTACCATACTGTGATCTCATGAGTAACGCTTGCCCACGCCGATCCAGAGTTGTCCGTCTTGCACCGACGAGGCAATCAGCTCTTTTAATTGATCGGTCAACGGAGGCCAACGCCCCCCCAACAACATTGATCTCGGCACAACCACACCTTTACTGGCAACTGAGTTGACGCCTCCGATACCGCGCGAGCCGGGAGCGCGAAGTTCACTAAGATTTCTTACTCCGCGCCATCCAGAACGGGTTTCCACGGGAGCGTAAACACTTATTCCTTGCGAACGTGAGAGTCCGCGGGATCGTGAGCACTTAAATGGAGCGCGTGGAATGTTATTGGTGGTTGGTAGTTATCGAGACGCCAACTGTGCGCAATCTCACGGATGCATACTTCCGTGCGGAAGTGACCGCTGAACGCGTTGTACTGCAAGCCATCTGGGACGTTGGGCCTTATATTCGCCGCCACAACACCATCCGAGTTGCGCCGGGCCGCAACCGCTCTCGCTAGATGTGTGCGAAGCCACGCATGGCGACATTTGACGCCGCTTGCCTCTTTGCGTACAACCGCGCTTCGAGCTGCTCGTCGCCCAACTCCTGCACCAATGGCCAGGCAACGCCTGCAACGTACGCACGCGGCGAGCATTCCGTGACAGCGAATCGGGGAATCGACGGGCTAGCCGCAATCTTGTGAATGCTCAGACCGAGGTCGACCGCCAGGCGAAGCAGTTCCAGGATCTTCCGCATGGATGCCTTCTCTTGCGCCATCGAGGGGCGTATCGTCGGCCACGACAGGCTCGAGCTTCCAATGCCGGATTAGAGCCTCACACGTTGCGAGATTCGCGGCCCTAAACGTCGTCGCGTCTCGCATGGGTAATTGGTCGGGCCATCTTGGCCTTCGTCTTGGCCCGATACGGACAGGAGCGCGAGCCCAGGTCCTGCGCCAATGGCTGCGCAGCGCCTGCCTCCGCCGCACGCATTCCGTGACAGTGGATCGAGCAATCGACAGGCTCGCCGCGATCTTGTGGATGCTCAGGCGAAGATCGAACTTCAGTCGAAGCAGTTCGCGCATCTTCCGCATGGGTACCTACTCTTGCGCCATCGATCCCCGTCCCGTGACAAAAAAAGGAACACACGATAGCGGGCGGCTAACCCGGCGTTTTCCGTAGCTTCAGATCACCTCATGAGGCGGGCCGACATGCCGCGGAATCCCCGGCCGGCATCGCGCAGAATCAAGGGCCGGCATCAGGCGGAATACGCAAGCCCAGCATGCGGCAAAGCGCAGGAACTCGATCTTCTGAGCAGACTTCCCGGCGAGGGCACTCGTCGTCGATGATTACTGCCTTCACCTGATCAAAGATGCGCTTGACGGGTACGCACCGATGGCACGATCGCCTGTCGCGAGTAAAGACTTCATCCAGAACAAGTTTATCAACCCAGCAGGACGAGCAGCGTGCAACGTTTGCGCCACGGCGGTTATAGCTCTGCGAAGTCGACCTTCGCCTGCCGACCGACAGCAGTCTCAAATCTCACGACCAGATCAATCACAGCTGTGGGACGAACCTGCCGCACAAATTCCTTCTCCCACGTGTTGTCTCTCACGTAGCCTGCCGCACGGATCTCATCGTGCGATCGGTCGAAAACGTTCGATCTTGCGTTGCACCGGCGACCGCAGCTTTATCGATCCGATTCGTTGTCCATTTCTCCACTAATTGGCCAGTCACAATCAAGCGGTAGACCGTGCGTCAACTGACACCAGTGCACATGCCCTATCCGCCTTGCTCAGCCCACACTCCCGCTAATGACACGACAGCTCGCGTGGCTCCGATACCCTCCACGCGAGGCCTCCTCTGAGTAGCACTGGCGATCGGGACACCCGCCAACATGCGGGCAACACCAGACCTAGTGGCCCCCTTAGAGTTCAATCAGAGCTCCCAGTATCGCGCTGACTGAGACGCCTGCCACGCCTAACGAACAGCTCCGGATGTGATTTCTCAAAGCGACTTGAGAAACGAACAACCTGAAACCCATTGTCTAAACTCGTGAACCAGATCTCCTGCCCATTTCTGTGAAATCTGGGCATGACCGCCAATTGGTCCGCAGTGTAGTCCACCGCGCCCGCAGGACTCATCTGAGACCCCGGGCGAAGCAACGATCCCGGTCGATTCTCCTTTCGTCGTGCCGCAGGTTTGTAATAAGCGACTTCTTGGGGATGCACCGGGTTCCGAATATCGAAGAGTCGCAACCCGGCCTCAAAATAATTGCAAGCTAGAAGCCTGGCATCCTGGGGGTCGTCCACACCGCACCCAGAGCTTCCGTATCCGAATATTGCTGTCGGATCGCGAATCACCTTGGAGCAGTTCGCTGGATCCTGAACTTCGAGCATCAATTTCGAAACGGTACGCGGATGCCTCTCATCTGTTAGATCGATTATCCGCGGGTAGCCATATGTCGGTTTTCCAGAGCGACACACATCCGCCGCAACCGGGCGTGACATGCCGACTGAACCTTGTAGATCTGAGAAGACGACGTACGGTTTGCCGCCAATGACAATCGGCAGAACAAACTGCGCGAGGTGGGTGTCATCCCAAAATAGCGTGCTGATCAACTCGAATCGAGGCTCGGGCGTCCGCCGCTGAACGTCGCTCACGTCCAGGACGGCCAATCCATTCACGTGAGCAGATCGTTCCCGGTCATCCTGCAGGCGCTTGATGGCGACATAGGCGCGTGTTCCAGAACTGTTGAGCGCTACGTGGTGTGTCATCCAATTCTCGCTCTCGGGGATCCAGGCACCTAAGTATCGTGGCGCTGAAGCATCCGCTACGTCGACTGCAAACACACCGGCATGCGGCGGAACCTTCGGATCGGGCGGCCACTTGGCTCCATAATAGGTGCGGCCATCGCGCGTGAACTGGCCGGTATGCGAGTACATGTTCGGCAACGACACCTTACCCTTCAACACCGGCTGTCGACAGTCCACGGAGAGGTCATACAGCTCCAACGTGAATGGCGGCTTTGCTACCAGCGCCGAATTGCTAGCGAGCAGCAGTTGTCCAGCTTCGGACACTTCCAAGGTCTCAAAGGCATCGAGCATCACCGCGCTGTCCAAATGTCCCACACCGTGAGGCCGCGAGGGATCGGAGACGTCGAGAACCGCGACGCCTCCATGACGAAGCATCCGATTGACAGCAGTTGAGTAGTAAGCACAACCTTTGAAGTCTGCATAGCCGAAACTCGCGCCCTGATCATCAAATTGACCAACGAGCTCGAGATTGCAGTTGTACGCTTTCGAAGGGCCGGGAGCGAAACGCTCCGCGAGAGTCGTTTGTCCTTGGACGCTCTCGATTCTATCCGAGGGACCACAGGTAGCCTTCGGCACAGCGACAGACACTTCGCTTGCTGCTGAGCATTGCGCGATGGCAGAGAACCCGAGGACGGCGAGTACTCCACTCCAACTTGCCGACCAACGCGGGTCCATGCCGCGTCCCTTCACCGACTTCGACGAGCATCCTAAGCGCACGAAGCGCTGCACACGGGACTGGCAATCGTTTTCTGGAGTCGACACGCGTTCAGTTCCTGCGAATGTTCTCACGTCGGCACCGTGTGGCCCACTCACGGTGTATCCGAACGACTTGGATCTTTACTCTCAAATCCCCGGACACCCTAAATCCACGTAACCTCATGACTAGACCGCCCACACGCACACTGCATCCCCACTGAAAGGCGACGAAGGTACGTGAGCCCCCCGAAGCCCCAGCGACTAACTTCAAATCACGGACATCTCCAAGCACACGTGCAGCCATAGATACATGGGCGCTTTGAACATACCTCGTTCCCTCCACCTCAGTTGCCTAGCCGGATCAAGAAGACGCGACAAACCGCGTCCGAGACGCAGCCCGAATCATTCGAGCCGCGCAATACGGGCGCCCATCACTGCCATCAAGAGCCGATACCAATCCTCCCGACTCATCTCGAATGCGTCCGCCAAACAGTTTTCAATGACGTGCCTCGGCTCCCGGGTCCCAAAAACCGGAATGATCTTGGCGGGGTGGTGCAGTAGCCAAGCCAGTGCGACGACCCAGCGAGTCGTATTTCGAGACCGTGCAAACTGAGCGATGTATTGAGCCGCACTCTTGATGCTTGCTGCGGCATCATCCGGCGGACTCATGACATTCCCCCGAAGCGGCGAGTAGGCCTGTACGGAGATATCGTGCTGCCGACAATACTCGATGATTCCAGTGATTCGAACATTGCCGGCCAGACCATACGGCGCCTCCTCGATCAGGTCGGGACGCCCGAGCCCCAAATTGACTTGGTTTACGACCAAGGGTTGCACGACATCCTTCTTCAGGAGCTCGATCTGAGCCGCACCGTGATTACTCACGCCAAAGTAGCGCACTTTGCCCGCTCGGCTTAGATCGTCGAACGCCCGGGCCACTTCTTGAGGCTGTATCAGAGCGTCTGGATAGTGCAACAACAAGATGTCTAGATAGTCCGTGCCGAGTCGATCAAGGGTTCCCTCTGCTGATTTCACGATATTTTCATAGCTACAATCGAAGAACGATATCGGAGCACCGAATTTCCAATCGTTGGCCAACCCAACCCCGCACTTCGACTGAATGACGATTTTGTGCCGGAGCCCCGACGTTTGTTTCATGACCGCTCCGAGCGCCTGCTCCGCTTTACTCAGGCCGTACACGTCCGCCAGATCAAAAAAGGTGATGCCATTATCGTAAGCCGCATTGATCACCCTCGAGGCGTCGAGAACCTCATCACTGGAGAGCGGATCCTTATTCCACTCGAGCAGATAGGCACAGCCAAAGGCAATCCGCGACACCTCTAGATCAGTATGTGGAAGCCGATAGACGCTGACAGATCCACCGCTGCCGGGGGGGCGTGCCTCTGCGGGCATGTTGGCTGCGGCGAGCAGGCTCGCCGAGGCGGTTTGCATGATGAAAGTGCGACGAGTTGGCATGGCGCCTCCTGAACGAAGTCTCATGACTCTGAGAGTTCTGCCTAAAGCGCCGCGAGTTCACCATCTCAATGCTCGTCCAGACCAAAGACGGTCACCATGCTCGTTGACATGCTTGATTTCACTAAAGGAAATTGCCTCCGATCGATCAGTGTCGCTTGTTCCACTATTGGAATCACCTAGCTCGGTGCCTCAACCTCACTACTTCGATTTCAGCTTGAATGAATAGAGGGTGTCACCGGATGCAACCAGGACATATTGCTCTCCGTCCAACAAGTACGTTTGCGGAGCGTTTGTTACTTTTTGTAGACGGGCGTTCCAAAGTGGTGTGCCGCTTCCCGGATCACGGGCCACCAGGTTGCCATCCGCGTCACCAGCGAAGAGCAGCTTTCCAGCAGTCGTTAGAATACCGCTGGACAACGAGCCGGCAGACGAGTACTTGACGCTCCATGCCGTTGTGCCAGTCTTCGGACTGATTGCTTTCAGGTAGTAGTCACCATCCACTGCAACCTCGGATTTTCCCTGCAATGAGTTTGCGCCACCAGCATCCGAGCTCGTTGAGTAATACATCGCCCAGGACTCGGCTGCAGACACAAAGAGCAGCTCGTAGTCTGGACTGTAGCTCGCAGGGTACCAGTTTGCGGCGCCTTGGTTTGCCGGAGACACCAACGCCCCTGAGATGTGATGATCCTTCGCCGGAATTCGAATCGGCTGCCCGTGTGCATTCAAGTCAGGGTAAGCCCAGTTCGCCGACGATGAAAACTTACTCGTCAGCAAGTTCTCACCGGTGATCCGATCCATCACAAAGAAGTATCCGTTTCGCGCCGCTGCCATCACGACTTTGCGCACCCGACCTTTGATAGAGATATCTGCCAAGACTGGTGTCAGGCCGGCATCCCAATCATGAGTATCATTCGGCGAGAGTTGGTAATGCCAAACTCGCCTTCCAGTGCTCACATCTACTGCGATAATCGAACAGGTGTACAGTGCGTCGCCATTGCCACGCTGGTCAGCCATGTAAGCCGGCGTTGGGTTTCCGGTGCCGTAGATATAAAGGTTAGTATCCGCATCATACGAGCCCGGAATCCAGACCATCCCGCCGCCGTGTCGCGCGGCATCCAAGTCCTTCCAAGTTCTGAGACCGGGATCCTCAGCGTCCATCGGGACGCTGTAGTGCGTCCATTGCAGATCACCGGTCGCCGCGTCATAGGACTTCAGGAAGCCAGGAGCATTCAGAAGATTCGCGGTTCCGACGAGCACACGGTTTCCAACTACGATTGGAGCAGGTGAAGACGAGAAGTACTGTTGTTCGAAGCTAGCAATTTCTACTTGCCAGCGTTTTTCACCCGTGCGCGAATCAATGGAGACGAGATAGTTATCGGGTGTGGCTAGATAGAGAAAGTGACCCCACATTCCTAGTCCCCGATTGCCTAGCCGCATTGCGCCGCGTGTCTTCCAATTGAAGTGCCACAAAACGTCACCCGTGCGTGCATCTATCGCCCAGGCGTTGTCAGGAGAGGACGCATATAACACACCGTCGACCTGAAGAATCGAGCCTCGAACATCGGCGAGTGCGGTTGTGTTCGACGACGTCTGCTTACCATCGCCTGCAATTATTACAGGATGTGGTCCTCGGTCGTCCGGCCCCGCAGTCAATCTCGTTGTCCACGCCAATGTCAGGTGGTTTACGTTGGACTGGTTGATCTTTTTCAGCGAGCTGTATCGACGGCCACTATAGTCCCCAGAATAAGTCGGCCAACTGCCTGGTACGGGATTCAGAATGGCGTCCGGTGTTAGACCGGAATTGCGGCTTGTATCGTCCAGCAGAGCCTGCTCCTTGACTAACTCCGCTTCCTTGCGGGTGCTACCGCGGATGGCTGGCGGCGTTGGCGATGGTTGCGTCAGCGTCTGCAGGTACGCTGTTACGTCATGTATGTCACGATCGCTGTAAGTCGGCAGCAGCTCTTTGTGTCTTGCTAACGGGTCTCTCACGGAAATTCGGAAATTTTCTGCAGATCGATGAAATACTAGTTGTCTGTTCGCGCCCACGCGCAGCACAACACGAAACTCGTCGGAGCGTACGACTTGGCCTTCGATAGATTGACCATCAGCCATAGTCACGCTGGCGATTACCGGTGTAGAACGCTGTGGCATCAACCATCGCTGCTGTAATCGCTTAGGGTCTGAGTACTTTGCGGCAATGCCACTCAAATCTGCAGAAGTCGAATGGCAGTCAGCACAATGACGCTCAAAGTAGTTGGCACCGGCCGCGGCGCTCCCGGTAACGATCGAGGTTGAAGTTCCCCCCTCCGCTGCACCGCCACTGGTAACGTCGAAGCTATGCAGGAACTCAGCAATATCCGCGATTTCATTCGCTTTTAGCGGGAACGATGGCATCACGGTGTTGGGTACGCCCCTGAGTACGACCCTTGCAATCGCCTCCCCTTGCCTGTCTCGCATCACCAGTTGCGAGCGCAGAAGACTTGGACCGCCGTTGCCGCCGCGAATATCATTACCATGGCAGAACGCGCAACCTAAGCTGGTGTAAAGAGCGCGCCCCCGTTCCGATGCTGCACCATCGACCTTCCTCGTAGGGTATGCGGGCTCGCATCTTTCAAACAATTGAACCAGTTGGTCCGGTGTGGCGCTTCGGACCATGCTTTGGACCCACTCCGAGCCGAAATCGCCAAAGTCACGCGAGAGTCTATCCTTACACTTTGCCTCCACCTGCTCTGGAGTCGGCACATCTTGGTTTGAGCCGAGCTCGGCAGCTCCTGATAAAGACAGGGTCGAGCTAGCTAAGATAGTTCCAAGGAGCAACGACATTCCTGCGGAACTCTGCATCCTTTCCACGCCCTCATATGCTGACATTCGAACGCCGCCTGAACTCTTGTGCATCATCTAGGTCGCGGCGAAGAACTGCGAACACACAGTCAAAATGGCGTAAGCCGATCCGCGCTTCTGATCGATTTTTTTCTGCTTATCTTTTGGATAGAGCACCTCAAGAACCGCGACGGCCCCTGGCGAGAAGTTGCGAAGCGATGGCGATGAGCACCACGACTTCACTAACGGTTTCCGCCAAAGCCGTCGCAACCGGGCTCCTCGTGATCTCAGATCACAGGCACTCGGATAGCATCATCTATAGAACCACGTCGGAGGAATTTCGGACGGCGAAGTTAGAAGATGGCACCGTGATCACGCTCGGCGCGGAATCGGAGCTGCGCGTGGAGTACACCGCGCACGCTCGCACCGTGCGGCTGCTCGCAGGCGAAGCCCTATTCAAAGTCTCCAGCGATCAGGCGCGCCCCTTCGTCGTGTCGACATTTCTGATTGACGTCGTGCATGGCACGAACTTCGGTGTGACAGTCGGCACCACCGTGACCGTGGCCGCGCATGAAGCTCAGGTCACGCTCTTGAAGCAAAGATCCGAGCGCGAGGCCGGGGGACGCGTGGTGGCGGCGGAGGAATCGTATCGCGTGCCGATCGGCGGCACCATGCCGTCAGTCTCGACGACGCTGGCTGCCCCGATGTCACTCACCCCAATAGTTGAGGCGCATCCGGTGTACGCACCTCATCGACGTAGCACGTGGAGTTCCATGCCGCGCTCGATTGCAGCCACAAAAATGCGTCGGCGCACACTGCTGCGAGCTCGCAGGCATCGCCCGCGCTTGCCATCCGTGCAGCCGCGGGTGCCGGTTTGCATCCCGAGCCCCCAATCTTTCCGACGTTGGCATCCGATCGCGTGCCACTCGCCCACGCGCCTCGCCATTCATCTCGCCGTGAATGGCCCGACCACGATCAGCTGCCAATTCCTTCACACACTCACGCCATTGGGGAACCGCCATCGACACTCGAAACGATTTCAGCAGTTCGCCCGCCCCCACGCCGCGGTTGCAGCCCATCGACTACGGCGCGACGTACGCCGATCTCATTCTGTTCCTGCGATCGCTCACTCCGGCGCGCCCCCTTCCGGTCTCGACGCGTGCGCCTCGAGCACTGCCATCCGCCTCGATCTTGAGGCCTATCGAAGCGTCGCTCGCAAGTATCACGCGCGTTTGAAATTGGAGGAGCTGGATCCGACGACCCACGATCTTCGTCCCTTGACGCTGACCGGCATGTTCATCGAGCAAGTTGGCCGCGAGTGCGCCGAATTCATGCCGCGCGTCTTCGAGTTGTCCAAAGAGCTCCAACCAGTTGCGCCTCGCCGGCGAACTCCAAGGCGATGAAGTGGACGATGAGACGCTCCAGCAATATCGCCGCGCTTACGTCCAACAGCAGCCTCAAGCGGTACTCGAGATATTGAGCGATCCGGCTTTTGATAGCGTGGTCATTCTCGGGGGTCCCGGTTCCGGCAAGTCGACGCTGCTGCCGTTCGTGTTGCTCAGCTGGGTCGACGCCGCCGACTCGACCGCCGCTCGGCCTCCTCATCAAAGGACGACGAAACCTGAGACCGATCGATCCTCACTGGAAGACGTGGCTGCACATTCGAATCTCCTTGCGGTGGCCGTACCTGCGGGTATCGATGCCAAGGGGTTGATCGTCATTGGGAGAAACGAGAGACAACGTGCAACCGGGGGCCATCGGTCCTTCGAGGGCGGTCTGCGTCTCGAGAGGCGGCACAGCAGACTTGGACAGACAGTCCGTTCCTATGGGGTCTGTGAAGAATGGCTGGTGTCTCACCCACCTCGCCGCCGCGGGTCCGACGATGCCATCGCGCCAGTGCGATGCATCGATTCCTGCAGAATTGTTGGATACTCGGTCGCTCCGCGCTTTTCTCGAAAAGAAAAACTCAGGAAATTCCGCTGGGCGGTGGCTCAGATTCTGTGCCCTTCATACCGACCTGCGAGGTGCGTCGGGAACGACGCGGTGAGAGCGTCGTTGACACTGGCTCCTCAGCAACGACTGAGATCGATCCCCCCTGAGCGATGATCGACTCATAGCGTGCCAGCAGTCGATCGATTGCTCGGGCGAGTTTTGGATCCGCCTCACGCAGCAATTGCAATTGCGCAAGCTTCGTTTCTGACGAACCCTTCGAACTGATGATTTTTTCCACCAGCTCGATCGCGCGGCTGACATTCTGTAACTCCACCCCCGTGGCACGCGCCCTCGTCCTCGCGGCCTCGGCCGACACCTTCTGTGCCCGCGCCTGCATTTGAGCCACTTTGGCGGCGGCTGCCCGCGTTCCACCCCATAGCCCAAAGCTCAGCAGTTGCTTGGTGAATGCGGCAAAACGACGCCAAATTGACGGCTGCCCCGCATCCTGCGGCGCTCGTGATTGAACACGCACCACCACCGAAGGCGTCTCGTTCGTCTCCTGCGTCATCGACGCTTCTCCGACGCGCGATCGAACTGCAGCCCCGCTCCCCCCAATGAGAGGTAGATCTCATTGAGACAGTCGAGGAAGTCATCAACCTCAGTGGCCGAGGCGGCACCGGGGCGAATCTCCAGCCTCAGCACACCGCATCTCGTGTCCTCGCCTCGAGTTGCTTGCGCCCGAGCCCTGAGGCGGCGGTCCCTGAGCGTTTCACGAGCAGGCCGCAGTACGGCGTCCTCGTCCAGCTCGGGCGATTCTAAATCCTCTGAGAGGTACTCGATTAACTTGGCACGGGCTCTACGCCTGAGCGTGTCAACCCGTGCGACCGGTATCCCTAGGCGCTCGGCAATCTCCTCCGAACTCAAACCCGTCAGATGCAACATCAGTACACCTTGCATCGTGATGGAGAGCTTCTGCAGACTCGCGCTGACCCGCTCACGCAAGAGCTCTGTGTCGGCCAATTGCGCCGGATCCGCAACCTCCGCCTCGAGGGTTGCCTTCACGGACGGAGGGGGGCGCCGTTGACTGCGAGAATAGTCGACGGCCCACTTCCGCAGGTAACGGAGACGATCAGCAACGTCATCTCGCGAGATGTTGAGCAACTGCTTCGTGATGAAGGTGTGCAAGACCTCTTCACAGTCTTCGGCCTGCGAGATCTCGCCTCGCAAGCTGTCTTTCAGTCTCTTGTGGTGTCTCTGATACAGCTCCGCTAGGTCCCGGCGCCTCATCAAAAACGATCGCTGACTCGTTTTGCGGATCATTCACGCCACTCATAGCTCAGACGCCAAGATCAGCCCCTGTGCTAGATAAGACACGGACAGCAGATCGATTGACCCCATCGGATGGGCCCCGAGCGATGCACCGCCAAAAGGTACGCCGCTACCGTCGATAGAGATCGGGAAACGTCGCGGTACCTGCATCAGGCAAATGCTCGTAGCGAGCAGTGGCACGCGCGTCGTCATAGGGGCGAGCTGGCCTTACGTTCCTCGACCGTACGCAGGGATACGTAGCGCGTGTCTCGATAGCCCTGCACGCTCGAGCCGTTGATACTGTGAATCTGCTTGCAATGACACCCAGTGACCTCTTTCGATTCGCGAGCGGTTTGCCTCGCGTGCGGCCCGAGCGTTTCACCCACCCGAGCGCCAGGGGTCGGATGTTTCGTGCGTGCCCGAATGGGTTGAAACGATGAGCGATTCGAAATGGAAGACCTCACTGCTCGAGAGCAGTCTGCCTCTGGAACATTCCGTAGCGGCGACCCTGGCGCGCTCGACCTGGGATGTTCAGGGCCAATATAGCTATGTGCGCGCCAATGAGTCTGGAACGAACGTGGATTTCTCGGCCGACCTGCACGCGTGCCAGCATTTCTCGACGACGACGCACTGGCTCGCGACCCTGGACCTGCTCGTCGAGTGCAAATATGCCTCCCCGGGCATCAAATGGATCTTTCTGCCGTATCCCGATGGAGCGGTGAGCTCTTGCGTCCCCGGTCTCGTGAAGATCATCGATCACGGCGCCAACGAGCGCGTCGTGGAGCGCAGCGCGCTTGACGCATTGGAGAGCGAGCTTGCCTACTGCATTCGAGGCATCGCCCTGCATGAGGCAGGTTTCGATGAAAGCGCAATCGCCCGCGGCGCAGCCGTAGCTTCGCTACGCGATGCCCCACCTCGTTGGGCGCAGGCTCTCCCACCACCTCTTGGATTGGTACGACGAAGACGTTTGCGTGACGTTTACCTGCGCGGTGCTCGTCACGACGGCGCCTCTGTATCGGCTGAAGCAGGGCCTCACGCCCGAGCAGGTCCACGCAGCGAGCGACCTCGAAGACGTAGCCGTCGCCTGTGACGCCGTCATCCTGTGGGAACCGAGCACGCCCGAGCTCATCGAGCACGCAACCGCGATCTACCACCGGCTGCCCGCGCAGGCGCTCGCATCGCGCATCGAGCGCTATTCGGCGGTCTTCGAGCCGCCGACCTGGTATCGATACCGACTCTTCCCCTCCGATGCCTCGAAGCGATGCGCAACTGTGGCAATCACGTCCTGGTGATCAACCACCAGCGATTGGAATCGGTGCTGCAAACCCTGTCACGCGCCACCGCAGAGGCGGTCGCCGGCATCGAGAAGATCGCGGAGATTCATTACGATCGAACGATCGGTGAGCTCGTGATCGCGCCGCTCGATGCAACCCTTGCGCGCGCCTGGGGCCCGATCGAGATTCACGTGTGAACCGTTACGCATCCACGAACACGAACGCATACCTCGTCTGCGGGACGATGAGCGTCGGTGCATAGAAGGCCTGCCCCTTCCAATGCTTCTCCGTGCGCCCCGCTTGCTTTCGAAGTAGCAGGATGGGTCGGCCCGGATAGCGCGCTTTCAATTTCGTCATCGCCGTGCCGTGCGCAAAGCCACTTCGCTCCTGCGCCACCTGGGATACGTCATAGCCTTCCTCACCGCGCCGACCACGACGAACGTTGATGATGCCGGAGGTGATGGCGACAGGCAGCGCCTTCATCGCCTCGAGCAATTGCTGGATGCGCTCATCCCCCCAGGTGCGATGGGGAACGCGCTCGGAGGGCATGAGCTCGAGGATCCTCGCCATCTCATCGATCGGAATCTCGTAGTACACATCGGGATCGATGAAGGGCGCCAAGCGTGCTTCCAATTTGCGCAGCAGCGGCTTCACCTTGGCGGGCGCATGAATCAGGTTGGGCGGCCAGATCGTGACCCCACTCACGACGGCACGCAGGTCCGCCGGATTGAGCACGTTCGCGCGCGTGGGTCGCAGCTTCGGCCCCACCCACACCGGCTTCACATCGAGCGTTCCTTCGCGCTCGAGCAACTGCCGCGTTCCCTCATCGGAGCTGTGAATGTCCTTTAGCGCACTGACGATGTGCTCGGGCGAGTACAGCCGGGTGATCGGCAGCAGCGCCTTGCGGTAACCGAACATGCGCGCGTGCTGATGGACGGTATCCATCATCTTCGTCTTCGCATCTCGCGCATAGTAAGTAACCGCGAGGCCCTCGATCGTGACGCCGCGCCCCAAGCGATTGCCACCGATCAGAAAGTTTCGGCCCGGGCGATACTCGGGCTTCTGATTGGGGTTGTCCGCATCGATGATCTGCGGCTCGGCGTTGCGCAAGCTGCTGTGCAGTCGACTCACGATCGCAGAGAGCGGCGGCAACTTCGCGCTGGTTCGCTGCAACTCCTCGTAAGCCTCGTGCATCTGCGACTCCGCGAACTTGCGATCGTGGGCGGCGAGCTTCGAGCGCAGCGCCTTGTCGAGCCACATCAGATAGCGCCTCAACACGCTCTCGACGGCCTTGTGACTGATCTTCTTGTGATCGATGTGGATCAACATCGAGAGCACTTCCTTGCGCCCGTGTTCGAGCTCACGAAGGGCCGTGGCCGTCACGAAGAAACACACCGCGCGACGCAGGCCCGCCGGCATCTCAGAGGCGTCATTCGGGTCCACTTTGCCCGAACGCAGCCCTTCGATCTCGCTGCCATCGACGTGCACGATGTACTTCGACTCGCCCTCGAAGAACGTCTCACCGCCGACGTAACCCTCACCGGGCTCGACCATCACGACCCACGCGGGACGCAAGGGATGGTCGATCGCCTGCAGCAGCAAGCTCTGGGGCGTCGCCGTGATCTGCACGAACACGTGATTCGGCATCTGTGCGCGGATCTTTCCGATCAGCGCAAAAATCGCACTTGGCTCCGTCGTCCTGCCGCTCGCCATCCGGGCCGTGTTGGTGTTCAAGCTCGCGTTGTCGGCCTCATCATCGAGCACCATCCCAGGCACCTGATCCGCCCCCAGGCACTTCAGCACTCGCGCGAGGTTCTCGAGATTCTTCGTATTCTTGGTCGACACCAGCACGATGCCCGTGTCTTCGAGATAGGGTTGCACCGAGCGTACAAAATCCTCTGGATCGTGGCGCCAGTCCTCCCAACTGCGCACGATCGGTCCGTCGCCTGCGCCCAATTGCAAACGAAAGCGTTCGACCGTTTGCCGCCCGAGCCACGTGTTATCCGAGGTCAAGATCACGAAGCAGCGAAACCCGTTGCCGCTTGCGAGCGCCACCGTGACGATCGAGGCGTTTGTTTTCCCGCTCTGTACCCGTCCGTTCATGAGTCCGGTGTTGCCGCGCGGTGCCCCTGCTCCCCGAAACCGCCGCGACACCCGCCCCGTCCCGCGGGCACCTACGTCGTTGCCACCAAACACCCGTTGATAGGACTTGATGGCGTTGAGCACGACTTGCGTCGCGCTCTGGCGGGTGCGCTGCGCATCGGCCGCGGACGTGGTTGCGTGCAGGGTCTCCATGATGGCGGTAAAGCACGCGCCGTGAAGATTCAACGTGCCAGCCGATGCACTGAGATCTGATTTTTGAAGCATTCTGTTTCCTCCATCTCGTGCGCACGCACCGATCCGCGTGGCTATCCTTCGTTCTGCGCACTTGCGCTGAGCACGCAAGACGCTCGAGCTCGATGCGCTCGATCCGACGATGCCTCGTCATTGGCGAGCGCAATCGACACGCATCATGGATACGTGTTCACAACGACGCCGCGCACCGATGTGCGTCGCATCGCCACGCCGGCGGGACCATCGAATCGTGAGTCGCCTCGAAGGTTGATTGGGTCTGTGGCGAACGACATTGCGCGCGAGCTCTTCTCATTGCGCGCCCGTCGTCCTGCATCTGCGACCGCGGCATCCTCTCTTGCAGGGAGAAGACCGGGTCACTCAGCGAGCCGGCCCACCTCATCTCTCGCGTGCAAGGTCACAGATAGGTTCAACCCTGTCGATGAGTTGGCAGATCGGCGCCTGCAAGCGGGTCGCAAGACGCGTCCTTGCCGAGTCTGATTGCGCGCCGTCACCCCCTGGGCTCGATTCACGTCAACGCACACGGCGCGATCCCGCCTTGAGGGTGACACGAACGAGCCCGCCCGCCGTTCGGCTTGCAGCCTACGGCGCACTCATGCATTCAGTCGATGCCCTGCGCCGGATCAACTCCCGCAGGGCGATCGGCAAAGAGCTGAAACCGCTCGTAGGTGGGCGCAGGCGTGCGAGCGTCTATCGCGATCCGGCGCGGCTCGAAGGTGAGCCAGGCGATCGCCCCCGTGAGGATCCACGCCGTGATCCTCACCCGCTCGCCCGCTGCCACCATCACCGCCTCGGCGAGTCGCTCCTCGGTTCGATTCGAGGGAAACGAGCACGGAAAGTCTCTGCGCACCCGAAACCAACCCTTCCAATAGAGGATCGTTTGGGCCTGCGCCTTGCTTGGATGCTCGTAGCGCCGGACTTTGTTGATCCGACGCAGTTGATCCTCCAGCACCTGCCGATCGGCGCGGTGACACTCGGCCAATATCCGCTCGAAAAACGCGAGCTCCAAGGGATCCAAGAGCCTGCGAACTTTCATGGGCACCTCGACGCTCACTCATCTTCCAACAGTGCTTCGTACCGACACGATGACTCGCATGAAACGCAGTTCATCGGGCTCACAGCGAAGCCCCCATGGAGCTCCTCTGGCACGTGGGGCATGCGTTCCTAAAGGACGGACCGCTCATCGAGCCACGCATGCACGTCCACCGAACACGAGTCGAGGCGCTAGAGCAGGCCAAAGAGTTCCTGACAGAAGCGCTCGCCGCTCGCCGCGAGGTCCCCCTCGAGCGGCAGGCCCATCGTGCACAGGCGGATGCCGGTCGCAAGTGTCGTCACGTTCGTCGGGCGCGACGTCGGATAGACGAGGATGGCGAGTTTCGCGCCCGTGTAGGTCGCGTAGGCCACCACTTGATTCACATCCTCACTCGCCGAATGCGGGTCTCGGGTGTACTTCGCATCGATCACCGCGAGCGGCCGCTCGGTGTGCGCATCGGCGATGAGCGCATCGATCTTGTAGGGCTTGAAGGCACCGCCGAGCTCCACCGGTCGCTGTCGGTGCAAAACGAAGTCCGAAGGCAGCTGCGCTCGAATCGTGGCCACGACATAGTCTTGGAAGAGCGACCACATGGTGAGCTTGAAGGGCACGAACTGGTACTCACCGACCGCAAGGCGCGGGCCCATGGCTTCCAGGAAGAAACGCGCGAGCGCATGCAGGATCCGATAATCCTCATTGAGGCGGTTGTAGCTGCGAGCGCGACAATCGGCGGCGGTGCATTCGGTGAGACTCACGGTGCCGAGCAGCGCCCGTCGCGCGGCGCGCACGCGCTCCAAGGCCGCCGCCGTTCGAAGTCCCACGCGGGCGATGCGATCGAGCGCCCAGAGAATCACCTGATTGTCGAGAATGTCCGGGGTGGTCGTCTCATAGGTACACGCAACACGCACGTCGCCGCGCGCACGTAGCCGCAGGGTCGAGGCCACCTCGAGCCGCCCGCGCACGACGTACGCGCGCTCGGCATGCCCGACATACTGCGAATACAGTCCCTTGCGCACGCGGGCAATCACGCGCTCGGCGAACTCACGTGCCACGAAATCGAACATCTGCTCGATCGTGCCGAGCGAGCCCACCCCGGGCTGTTTGCCGATGAACTCGAGGCCACGAACCGCCGCGAGCATGGCAAACACATTGCCGATCGGCACCTTGGGCTTGATTCGCAGCAGTAGCTCGTTCGAGATGGGCACGAGCCCAGCGATGCGCTCGGCACGAACGATGTACTTGCGCCCATTCAGCGGATTCGGGAACTCCACCTTACATTGCGGGGTCTTCGAGATCGCAACCGCGCTCGCCTCCGAAAGCTCGTGCTCGGAATAGCGCTGCGGCCGATCTTCCTCGAGATCGAGCGTCTGCACTTTCGCGCTCACGCCGTGGGATCCACCCAGGCCGCAAGCTCGGAGGCGGCGAGCCTCGCCCATCGATATTCATCAATCCGCGCCGGCTGGTCGAAGAAATACTCCTCGAGATACGGCTCGATCTCCCCTTCCCAGATGTGCTGGAGCGACTCCCGCCGCTCGAGCGCGGCGCCTAGGAAGAAGGAGGTGCCGAGCTGATAGTTCTTATCGCCAATCGAGGCATTCAGCTTGCGCAAGACCTCGATGAGCGAGGACGCCGGCAGCCCGTGAGCGAGCAGGTGTTTCTGCAACACCTCATAGTCGGGCCCCAAGAAGACGAAACTGAATCTGCGCCGGATCGCGTGATCGACCAGCGCGATCGAGCGGTCGGCAGTGTTCATCGTGCCAATGAGGAAGACGTTGCTCGGGATCGAGAACGGCTTGCCGCCTTGTGACAACTCGATCGATTGATCGCGGTATTCGAGCAAATACAGCAGCTCCCCGAAGATGCGGGAGAGATTGCCCCGATTCATCTCATCGATGATCAGCACGAAGGTCTGCGTCGGTTGCTTGCGCGCGGCGGTGCAGAACTTCAAGAACCGCCCGTCCTGCAATTCGTAGGTGACCGAACCTGCAACGAGCTGCGCTCGGATGCCTTGCACGAAATCCTCGTAACTGTACGAGGGATGGAACTGAACGATGTCGACGAGCCCGGCAGATTCGGCCGCGAGTAACTTTGCGAGTCGCTTCGCAATGAACGTCTTTCCGGTACCAGGCGGGCCTTGGAAGACCAGATGTTTCTTACGTTGCAAGCGGGTCAACCAGCCCTGCAACACGGCCTCATCGACGCCCGTCTCGGCAGCACAGCTTCCAAGGGAAACGGCGCCGCGCTCGATGATTTCCCCGGCGACGGCAGACTCTACCGGCACGAGCTGCAGCGCCGGGAAGGCGGCCGCGATCGGCTCGGGGGTCACGGTTCGAACATCGTAGATCAGCGCCTGAATCGCCGCCGGCTTCACATCACTCGCCGAGATCCCGATCGCGCGGAACTCGCCGTCAACGACGAGTTCGTTCGCCGCCTTCTGCGCGCCGCCTGCGAGCTTCTCAGGCACGAAGATGATCGCATGCACCGGTTTTCCAGGCAGATTGCGCACCTCGCCAATGCGATTCTTGAGGTTCTTGGCATCCGAGGTGTACTTCATCGCGGCAGGTCTCCAGCCGGTTACCGCGGAGAGTTTCTGTTCGAGCGGTTTGTACTTGTTCGATGAAGTACTACTGAAGTTGAAGTGCTCGAAGTATCTCTCGAAGAGCCTCCGGAACTCCGCCGGATCGTCCGTTTCGGCGAGCAAACTTCCCGTTCCGCCGTCAACCCCAGTCCCAGCCACATCGTCTGCGCTCTGCTCTGGGGTGGCTGCATTTGCCTCGGGTTCCGAGGCCTCGGCATTGGGTTCTGTCATCCGTTTCGTCGCCTTTTCAATGTGGACCTTCCGATATGGAGGTCATTCCTCATGCGTCAGCTGGATTCCTGCCGCTCGTCGCTTGCCTCTCGAGGCGAACGCCGGCGCACTCAGCCGAGCAGCCGCCGAATCTGCTTCACCAGGTGAACCGGATCGCCTGTTTCACACTGCCACACGATGAGTACCCGATAGCCCAGTTCGCGCAAGGCGCCCACCGCCGCGCGGTCGCGCTGCCGATTGCGGCCGAACTTGGCGAGCCAGAAACGTCGGTTGGTCCGAGGCGTCGTCGCCTTCGGACACCCCGCGTGTCGATGCCAGTAACATCCATGCACGAAGATTGCGATGTGACGGGTCCGGTTCGCAAGGTCCGGGGAACCCGGCAGATCTGGGTTTCGGGTCGTATAGCGAAGTCCCGCAAGACGCGCCGCGTGACGGACCGCGAGTTCCGGGGCGGTTCCGCGTTGGCGAACCTGGGCCATGCGCCGGGAGTGGGTGTCCGTGGTGAGCAATCGCCGCGCCCCCGACAGACGTCGCTCGACTCGCTTGAATGCTTGTGAGGCCATGTGCGGAAGGTCGCCCAACCGACGCGTGACCTAAGGCGGCGCAGCAGCAGCAACGCGCCTGCGCTGCGTCTTTCTCGGCGCGATCGGCTGGGCTTGCATGTGATCCAAATGGACCTGCAGCGTCTCCAAGAATCCCTTCGGAAACTTGAGCTTCGCAATTTTCGTGCGCGATAGAAATCCCGCGGTGGCCTTCACCGACAACGGATTCGGGGGACTGCGCAGAAACTGCGACAGCGAATGATAACGAAGCCGCACGGGCCACTCCGATGCCGACACGGCGACGCGCCCGGATCCCAGGTTCCAGGCCGCCGTCGGCCAATAGCGATGACCCGACAGAGGAATCGTGTCGAAGGTACGAGGCACCCCTGGCCGTGCCAGCCGCCGCCCCAGCCACGCCGCCGCCGGCACGCTGACTGCATTGCCGACGAGCTTCCATCGTGCGCCCTTCTTCGCGACCGTTTCGGCAGGCTTCGTCCAATCCTTGGGAAATCCCTGCAGCCGCTCCGCATCGCAAATGTGCGGGGTCACGACGCGACCGTCTTCCAGAACGATCGCAGGAGGCGATGGAATGCCAATCGTCGATCCGCCCTTCAAGGTGGGAATCGCATCGACCGCCCAGCCCAAACCGCGAATCCCTTCGGTCCAATAAAAACCACAAGCGACCGGGTGCCCATTCACCTTGGGCTCTTCGACCTCACCGGCCTCGTCCGCAAACAACACGGTGCGCGGGTCACCCACATTGGATGCCAGAAAATAGACGCGACGCCGTCGCTGCGGCAGGCCGAACGCGCGCGCATCGACCACCCGGTAGGCCCAGCGATAGCCGAGTTCTTCGAAGGCGGAGGTGATGACGTGCATGGCCTCGCCCCGTGCGAGCTGCAGCATGAAAGGCACGTTCTCGAGCAACACCCAGGGCGTGCGATGCTGCTCCACCAATCGGAAGACTTCGCCCACGAGCCCCGAGCGCGCCCCCGCGATGCCCGTGGTGGTCCCGGCCTGCGAGAGATCTTGGCAAGGAAAGCCCGCGGCCAGCAACGACACCCCTTCCGGCAACGCTTTGAGCTCGCGCACGTCGCGATGCAGGGGCACCTCGGGAAATCGTGCTCGCAACACCGCGGTGGCGGCGGAATCGTTTTCACACAGCAGCGCCGTGTGGTGACCCGCTCGGCTCAAGCCCCGCTCGATGCCACCAATGCCTGCGAACAGGCCCGCCACGAGATGTTTCTGACCTTTCAGGGCCGGCGTCATCGTCGGCTCGGCCGCCATGACGATCGACAACTGTTGTGAGAGTTCACCTCGGGCCGAACGAGCACTCACCGCGCGCTTCTTCGTCGTACGCTTCTTTTTCACGGTCACTGTGGGCCCGACCCCTGCGCGAACAACGGCCATTGGTCAGCAACATATTTTTCCGCCGCTTCGCGCACGACCCACGCAAGCGACACCTTCTTCGCCGCGGCGATCCGTTCGAGTTCGAGGTACACCTCGGCGGGAAAGCTAATGGATGCCCGCATTGTTTTCGGCTCACCATCACGAGGCGAGCGGGCTTTGGGAGTTTCGATCATCTTAAGTCGATCCAAGATGGCTTACACCACATTACACCATACTGGTGCAGGGCGCCACCGTCCCACCCGCCTGCAGCATAACCAGACTTCAAGAGCCGAACCGGATCCGTGGAAACTCGGATGCCGGCGGTAACCCACGTCGGACCAACTACGTGCTTGGCGCTGCCCCCGAAGAATTGCCGGCGCGAGATGCGATGATCGACATATCCTGATGTATCTTTCTCCACCGGACGAAGGGTGAGCCAAGCCGCAAGGGCTTCACACGCGTCTTTGATCGAGCAGCACACAGGAGGCCTTGCCGAAGCGCTTTGCCCGATCGTTGAGAGCTATCAACGCTCGGAATTCTTGAGTAACTGCAATGTCTTACAAACGATATTAAACATCCACCCAAGCGCGGTGGACGAGAGACAAATCTAAACAGTCGTTTCGCACTCACCCCTAAGCAAGAGGACATTGCATGGGAGAAAAGGATTCAGCGGAGAGCCTAGACATCGCTCAGCGATGGTGCCGTGCGCGCGGCGAGGCATGGCGAGTTCTTGACGAAGTCGGCAGGGGCGGAACAGCCCCCGTTTATACGGTCGCCTCTCCCGATGGAGAACTCGCGCTCAAAATCTACGACGAAAAGTTTTCAACCGGGGATCTGGGCCGCGTGGAAGCGGCCAGAGTCGAGCGACAGGTCGCCCTAGGGCGCCACGCGTGCCCGACGTTAGTGCAGGTGTTTGATGGCGGCAGGTTTGAGTCACGCCTCTTCGTCCTCATGAATCGCGCCCCCGGGATGGAGCTCGAGAAAGTCCTCCGGGACGTGCCGCGCAATAAAATTCGCGGCATCGTGGATCAAGTTGCAAGTGCCGTTCTTTTTCTGCGCCAACACGACCTTTGCCATCGAGATGTAAAGAGCGCAAATGTATTCGTGACACCTGATTTTTCGCAGGCAACCCTGCTGGATGTGTCGGTTACTCGGGATATTCACGACCCAGTCGGCATTGGAACTGACCACGAGGGGCAGCTGCCGGTGGTCGCAACTGCACGGTACTCCCCTCCGGAGTACCTTTTCAGACTGCTAGAGCCGAGTGAGGAGCTCTGGCACGCTCTTGATGTGTACCAGCTAGGGGCGCTGCTGTATGACTTGATCGCACGCGAACCCCTCTTCGAAGCGGAGTATCGCGCAAGTAAAGAGAATCGATACCGCTTCGCCTGGGCGGTCGCCACGGTTCACCCTGAGTTAATAGCGCACGATGTAGATGACGATCTAATTTTTCTCGCGCGGCGCGCGCTCGACAAGGATTGGCGACGCAGGTCCGCCATTGCGCTTCACGACTTCCTAGCGGACGCAGAAAGCAACCGCAAACGAGCAATGGCAACGCTCGGGTTAGGCACGGCGCTGACCATCGGGGAACGGACTCTAGGGCCGACGCGAGCAATGTTGCGGTCGCAGCTTCAGATCCTCGTGGCGACCGTCGAAGACCGGACGCGTGAACATCTGCAAAAGCTTGGAATTACAGCGAAACACACCGACCTTCCAGGCCCCGTTGATCTCTCGAAATCTCTCCGTTTCGCATGGAAGGCAGATCCCGCTGGCTCGCCGGAAACCCAGTTCGACGTTTGCGTGCGAGTGATCGAAGACTCAGCCGGAATATCATTTGCATGCTCAACAGAATTGGCCGCCGTGATTTCCGGTACGCGGCGCCAGGCGACGATCGAACTACCGCAGGTGCGAGAATCTGCCGCGGCGGCAGTTGAGCTCGGCGAGCTGTGTGAAGCCGCGCTGCCTGAGCTCGCTCGCATGATCACCCAAGCAAATCCGAGTGGAGAATAAGAATGTCGCTGTGGTGGACGAGACGCGAGGACCTCGACGGACAGCAAGTCGCCCTGATCGAAGATCTGGCACTTCACGAGGACTTCCTGATATTGGGACCTCCTGGATCAGGCAAGACGAATGTACTACTTCGACGAGCGCAGTTCGTACGCATGCAAGACATGCCGAGTGTCCTGGTACTGACGTTCACGCGCCCGCTCGTCGAGTTCGTTCGGACTGGCTGCGTAGATGATCAGAATCGAGAAATCTTCCCTCGAAGCTGCGTGCTCACCCTAGAGTCGTGGATTAGAGACCTTTATGAACAGCATGACGAAGAGTTACCCCAGGAGCCGGCGGGACAGGATGCATTCAAGCGTCGGAAGGAGGCGTTGGCGCAGGGCGCGCTCAAATTTAAAGCGCAGGGAAGGCTTCCGAAGTACGATGCTCTCTTCGTCGACGAAGTTCAGGACTTGTACGAGCCGGAGTTAAAACTGCTGCGTCAGTGGTCAGACGTTCTATTCCTCGCAGGAGACGCCCGCCAGCAGATCTTTGACGGCCCCACAGGTATGGCTGAGGCACACCGCATCGTACCGGCCGGAAACCGAAAGACACTCAGCTTCCATTATCGGCTAGCCCCAGAGATCTGCAAAATGGCAGACAAGTTGTTAAACGCTACGGGGGCGGACAGCCTGAAGTCGACGTCCCATTACAAAGGCCCAAAACCGGGCAGAATCGATGTGAATGGACCGATGAACAGGGATGCTCAGTTGGCCCAATGCGCAGAGAAGCTGAAGGCACAAATTCGCGTCTACGGTGATCTCATCAGGCAAGGTGATCGGCTGGGCGTGATCGTGTCTCGCAAAGACGACCGCGAGGCTGTGTGGCAGTATCTCGAACGCGATCCAGAGCTTGCCGGCAAGTCCAAGATCATTCGGGCGAATGACGGAACGGCTGACGATAGAGAGTATGACCCCGCATTCGATCCAGACCACCCGATCAGCATCCTGACGCTAAAAGGATGCAAGGGAATCGAGTTTCGAGCCATGCACTGGCTGTTCTGTGAGCGAGACAGCCATCATCACACCCTAGAGCTCTACTACACGATGATTACCCGCGCGAAAACGAGCATCGACATTACCTACGATGGCCAACTGCCGCAGGCGATTGCGCGTAGTCACTCGTCCTCGGGAAAAACACTGTGGCAATGAAACCTAGGTACTTCATCAGCGTGGTAGATGAGCGCGGATTCAACGAGTTGGCTGCTGGCAGTCGTCCAGCGCCGGGCCACAAATGGGATGCGTTTGCACGAAGTGTGCACACCGCTTCATACGGGGACATGCAGGTCGTATGGAAGGCTGAGGGGAAAGATGATTTCGCGCAACCCCTAGTGCTCATCTGTCGGCCGGAAGACCATCGACGGCTATTTAGCAGGTTTGCTCAACTTCGTAGTGACTTATCTCCGCTTACTTCATGGTGTCATTTACTCAGCCCTGCCCAATTTCAAGCGGTCGAGCCGACTACCTGTTATGCCAACCTAGGCGGCTGGGAAGCAGCATGGTCTGGTTTGGTAGTCGCGGAGGCTCTTTTGAGAGCAGAGCGCTCGCTATCGAAGCTACGGCTGCCCGCGTGTCAAGCAACACGGACATTTGCGATCGCCCGTACAGTCGCACTCTGGGGAGATGACGCTCTACCAGAGGCGCTGCAGAAGTTCGAGCTCTCGCAACGACTACTGCGTCAACGCGACACTCCAAACGTAAAGCTCAGGACTGATCTCGAGCCGATTTGGGCTTCTCTCGTGGCCGCATCGAAAGGTGACAGTCCTTATCGCTACACAGAATTGACACCGGTCGTCGAAGCTCTCCAAAGCCTGAAGCAGAAGCGTGACAATAGAGCCGCGCGTGAAGAAAGTGCTTTCATAGCCGCTCTACGAAATCACGTGCCCGAAGTGGAAGTTCTCGTCGACTTGGAGGAGCTGACGCCCGAACAGCGGCTACAGCGGTTCGATGCTTTGATCCATGCGCTAAGCAAGGAGCCAGGTGCTGCGGACAACACGCTGCGCCGAGCGTCGCTCATGATGCTAGCAGGGTATTTGTCAACCATTGCGGCAGGCGGAGCGCCTAGTCTTTCTCTAACCGAAGGTATTGCGAATCAGTGGCCGGCTGTTACAGCGTGGGCTTACGTTTTGGGGGGAATTGGTGAGCGAGTCATTTGGACCTCCGCTTTTGACGGGCTGGGTCGGCTCGTCGCTCGAGAGTTGTCGCGGCCGCTGCACTTTGAAGACCCACCCACATGTGACTTCGCGTTGGATGAGGCTCAGGTGCTGGTCGACCCCACACTCGCCGATCCGTTGGTTCATCTGCGCATCAAGCAGGCCCGCGTCGTGACCGTCGCCATATTCCCTGGCGTCAATTTATCGCTTCCGTTACCAGAGCCCGCGCACGCCGATCGAGAGACCAAGAAATCTGAATCGAATGCCCGGCAGGCAGCCAACAGAACGCAAGGTGGATTAGAGTCATTCGACGAGCACGCCTCAGCTCTGGCGGATGCCTTATGGCCCTATCTGCAGTCACGCGTGGAAGAGATCTTGCTTTCGAGTCGCAGCAAGTCACGAAAGAAGGATCCCAATCCTCAAGACCAAAAAAAACTTTGGTCTCGCGACTGACAGCACAGCGCAGTGAACTCGAGCGCGATGCAGTTTGAGGAGGCTTGCGGTTGGCTGAAACGGCAGCCAAAGCGCGGACATGAAGTTGGCCCTCGTGCCGCACCGGTGACTTCCTTGAGGCGTTCAGCAGCACCGAGCACCGGTTTCGTTTCTCGCACCCGCGCACGCATCAGTCTTCCGGCGTCGCTGTGCGCTTCCATAGCGCGAGCGTCTCATTGGCATCCTCGATGCTCATCGTCTCGCGGGCGATGAGGCCGTGCTCGATCGCAGGCGGCAGACAGGGCTGGAACTTCGAGATGCGCGAGCGCTGGCTCGGATCGACGAGCCGAATCGCGTCGCGCCACGTGAGGGTGCAGGCGGCAAGCGCATCGATCGCCCGATGAATGACCGCCCGACTCTTCGCCGCCCCATTCGAAAATGTGATGAAGGTGTTACTCGGGGAGACCCGCTCGCCGATCTCGAGCTCGAGCAAACCGGCAAGCACCCGGTTGCCCGCACCGCCTGCGAAGCTCCACCAGCGAAATCGTCCATCTGGCTCCTCTTCGAGGGGCTGCGGATCCTCATCGAGGAAGGCGTGCAGCTGCCGCTGCGCATCTAAGGCCGCGACGGCACGAGTCGACCACGAGGCATCGTTCTGTCTGCTGCAGAGTACGCGGCGCATGGCCTGGCACAGGGAGCGATCGAGACTCACCGGCAGGCCGAACCAGCGCGGATAACTGCCCTCTCGAGCGGGCTCGACCGCGCACGTTCCCGCTCGCCAGTCGACGCCGACGATGTGCCACGGGCGGCCGGCGAGGATGAAGTTTGGAATCTTCCGCTCAGTATCTTCGAGGAAGGAGGCATCGACGACGCCGACCTCCATCTGGCCATGCATGACCCGCAGTACTCGGGGTGTGGAGAAGACGGCGTAGAGCTCCAAGAAATTTCGGGCGCCATAGAGCTTCTCTCCGCGCGCCCCGAGCGCGAGACGCGCGTCGGCCTCGACCAAGATGTCGCTCGCCACCATGTGGCGCACGATGCTCTCGCGCTCCTCGACCGAGACCTCCCCAAACGCGGCGCAGCCCTCGAGCGCACTCCACCAGTCGTGAGACGCCGAGCCTCGCTCCTGCATCGACAGCGCGATCGCCTGGTGCGCGAGCACGTGCGGGACCCACGTGGCCGGACGCGCGGGCTCCACATAGCCGCTGCGGAACAGTTCAATGATCGCGGCGGCGCGCACGAGCGCGTCCTCATCGGTCGCAAGGAAGGTGCAGTTGGCGATCGAGCCTGCACGCCGGCCGGTGCGCCCCATGCGCTGGAGGAAGGAGGAGACGCTGCTCGGTGCGTCGATCTGAATCACGTGATCGAGATCGCCCACATCGATGCCGAGCTCGAGCGCGCTGGTTGCGACGATGACACAGTTGGTGCCCTCCTCGAACGCCCTTTCAGCGGACGCACGCTCCGAGAGCGCAAGGGATGAGTGCGAGAGGTACACCTCCACCCCTCGCTGCGCCAGACGATGACCGAGCTCCTCGACGCGCCGGCGACTGTCGACGAAAACGAGCCGGCGCGTGCCGGGATAGAGTTGATCGATCAAGAGCGCGGCATTGTCGAGCGTACCGACGAAGTCGAGCGCGAGTTCGGGCGCCTTGCGCGCCCCGCCCGGGTCGACCACGCGCTGCGGCCGCAGGCTACTGCCCGAGAGCCAGCTCACGATGACCTCTGGATCACCGACCGTCGCCGAGAGACCGATGCGTTGGATGTCGGCCTGCCCAATGCGCGTGATGCGCTCGAGCAGCGCGACCAGATGCGCGCCACGATCATCGCCCGCAAACGCGTGGACCTCATCGATGACCACCGCGCGCACGGTTGCGAGCAAGCGCCGCGCGGGAGTACGCGTCGAGAGCAGCATCGCTTCGAGCGACTCCGGCGTGATCGCGAGTACATCGGGAGGCTCATCGATCATGCGCCGGCGTGCCGCCTCCTTCACATCGCCGTGCCACTTGCCCGCACGTCGTCCAATCAAGCCCGTGAGCGTCGAGAGCCTCGCCTCTTGATTGTTCAGAAGCGCACGAATGGGGGCGATGTAGAGAACCGAGACACCGCGCCAGTCCTCGACATCCATCCTCGATAACAGCGGCAAAAACGCAGCCTCGGTCTTGCCGCCCGCCGTGGGGGCCAATACCACGCAGTTAGCGCCATCGAGGATCGCCTGCGTCGAGAGCGCTTGCACGGGCCGCAGGCCACTCCAGCCCAGGCCATTGACGATCTGATATCGAACCGCGGGGCTCAGCCGGTCAAAGGCCTCCTCGGTCCTCATCACAGATTGATCTCGATCTCATCCGGCGTCTTGCCGGCGGCCGCCGCGCGCTCCTCCACCGTGAGCTCATCGGCATCGATGCGAATCTCGAGGTCGTGCTGCGGATCGAAGTCGGCAAAGAGATCGACACGATCCAAGATGGTCGCAACGAGCTTGCGCAGGAAGATGCGCGGGGCAATGCCGACCTTGCCGCCGAGCTTGCCGGCAACCGCGCTCGCGAGGCCTGCGATGACGGCATCCGTGACGCGCGCTTGCATGCGCGAGGTTGCCTCCGTCGGATACAGATCTCGGACACGCCGACCGACCTCGAGCAGTCGCCCCCGATCGAAGGCAGGAAGGCGCACCTGAACATCGCGCGGGTTGTCCCACTTCGCATCCGCCGAGAAGTCGACGTGCAGACGCTGCGCAAGCGGCGGCAGCCGTTTGACGCCATTCGGCCCGTCGAAGAACGCAGGCGTACCCGTGATGAGCACATAGAGTCCCGCGAAGCGTCCGCCGTAGAGATCGTCGATGAGCTTGCGGATGGCCTCCAAACTCTTGTCACGGCTATCGGAACGAACGCGCTGGATGGTTTCGACCTCATCGAGCACGAGCAGCAGGCCCGGCCGCCCGCACTGCTGTAGCACCGCGAGCAATCCGCGCAAGAAGCCGAGCGCACCGGTGTGATCGATCTCGCCTTTGATGCCGGCGCGTTTCTTGATCTCCGCACTCACGTTCGGTTGACCCATCAACCAAGCGATGAGTCCCTCGGCGATCGCATGCTCGCCCTCGATCTGTGCGAGATGGTAGGCGCGCAGCACCGCCGCGTACTGCGGCTGCACCGCACTCACATCCTTCAGGCGCGCCTCGAGCAGGGTGCCCACGCCCGCCGCGAGGGCCTTCATGTCATCCGGGTCGGCGAGTGTCTGGCTGACCTCCTCCTCGAGGCCCATCAGCCACTGCGAGATGATCGCGCGGAACGCCCCGACATCCCACTGCGCCGTGCGTAGCGCCTCCATCGCGCGGCGATACACCGTTTCCAACCGATGCAGCGGCGTGTCGTTTTCGGA
This sequence comes from Steroidobacter flavus, assembly GCF_042651805.1. Classification (NCBI taxonomy): domain Bacteria; kingdom Pseudomonadati; phylum Pseudomonadota; class Gammaproteobacteria; order Steroidobacterales; family Steroidobacteraceae; genus Steroidobacter; species Steroidobacter flavus. The sequence continues at coordinate 71,932 of NZ_JBHSDU010000015.1, forward strand.
AATCTGCACCTCGGCGACGGCAAAGCCGCGCGCGAGCGCCTGCTGCTGATACCAGCGCGCGGTAAAGCTCTTGCCGCAGCCGAAGTCACCACGCAACGCCTTGAACACCGCCCCGCCGGTCGCGCAGCGATCGAGCTCCTCCTTCAAGGACATTGCGAAGCGATCGGTGCCCACCGCAAAGAGATCGAGTCCTCGGCGCGGCACCGTGCCTCGACGCAGGGCTTCGATGACATCCTTCTTGAGCAAGACGCTCGGTTCGCTCATTCGGTCACCCCAAACTGCGACAGGAGCCTCGCCTTGTGGAGCACGACGCGACGGCCCGCGACATCGTGCTCCACGATGGCAAATCCATCCGCGTTCAGCACGCCCATGCGTGCAACGACCCCGCCGACTTGGTGGGGACGCACGCCGCAGAGGCGCGCGAAGTCGACGGCGGTGAGACTGCCGCCGGAGGCGATGAGTACCGCGAGCCAGCCCAAGACGCGCTCGATATCGGCCTTGGCGACACTTCCGACCTGTTGCGTGAACACTTTGGACTGACGCAGCTTCGTCACCAACTCGGGCTCGCTCGGCACGCTCGGTGCCGTCCTCGGCGCCGTCTCGGACACGAACTCGATGCCGGGTAGCGCCGCCTGGGTCGGCGGCTTCGGTGAGCCCACCGCGATCAGCGGCGCAGGCGGACGCGCGATCCTGAGTAACCACCAGTCGGGTTCGGGTAGGACGCGACAGGAGAGATCCGCATCGTCGCCTGCGACGTCCTCGAGCCACTCCGGGGCGATCAGGAACGCAGGCGCCACGGTCTCGGCCAGCGACAGACCGCCGTGCTCCCCGTAGTGAGGCGCGCGGTTTGCAAGCGAGGTGTCCCACAACGCAGCGATACCCCCCGCGCCTCGCGGCTTCCAGGCGGTGCTCGGCAAGCGTACTTCACCCGCTTGCGGCTGCTCGCCCTCGGCGAGCGCACGCCAACGCGCCCCGCCCTCTCGTCCGGGAGGCAGCCGCCCGCCCACGACGCGCATCGCATCTCCCGCGACGTGACCGTGGTCGGCCACCAGCAGCACCACGCGCTCGGCGATGTCGGCAGCAGACAGCAACGCTTCGAGCGGAAGAATTGACGCCTCGCTGTAGTCGACGGCGACCTGGAGGCTGCCCTTCAAGTCCTCATCGATCGCGTTCACGACGACGGCCACGACGCGGCGCTCCCCAGCGACCGCCTGCTTCACCTCATCGATCAGTTCGTGCCCCGCCTGGATGTCGCGACGGAAGAACACGTTGAGAGGCTCCTCGCCGATGAGTTCACGCACGTACGGGTTCGAGGCCCAACGCGCATCGTCCTTGTCGGTCCCTTGATCCCCGAAGCGAGGATCGGCGATGCCTGCGAAGAGCGCCGCACGACTGACCTCGGTGAGGGTCGGGGCGGCCGCGAGTACCGGTGGGATCGCCAAGCGCCCGTACCAGCCTGGAGTGCGCCAGGCAATCGGACTCCACCGTCGCTCCTCGCGCAGACGCTGCAGCACTTGCACCGCGCTCGCATAACTCATGCCGTCCATCAACACGAGCAACAACCGCCGATCCGTGCCGCCTTTCAAGAAGGGAGCGACGATGCGCTTGGTGACGTGCTCGATCGGAATCACCTCGACCGAGGGCTTGCCGGCGTCGATCCAAGATACATAGGCCTCGGCGAAGCGCTGGTCATCGGCACGCGCGATCGCATCGATGGCTTGTGACAAACGCCGAACCGCAGCCATGAGCGTCGCGCCCGCACCGCGCATGCCACGCAGGCGCTGGCGGGCCCAATCCAGAAATCCCCCCTCTTCGGCGTAACGCTGGGCGAGATCGATGGCAGGCTGCCATGCCGTGCCGTATTCGGCGAGCGGCGCTCGCACCGCTCGCGCGAGCAGCCACGCGGCCAGGCGCGCGGCCATCTGACGCGTTTCGAGGTGCGCTCGGCCCCGCAGAGCGCCGTCCAAATGATGCGCGCGCAGCCGATCAAATGCGGCGAGCAGCGCCTCGAGTCTCGCCGCCGTCGGCGCATCGACGAATGCCGACAGAGCGGTCGCAACGGCCTCCTCACGCATCGCGTGACCTGCCGGCAACCAGTCGCTCGCAGCGGCCAGCGCGGCCGCACCGCCCTCCACCGCGCGCCGCTCGGCCTGCTCGAGCAACCGCCGATCCTCGGTGCTCCCGGCACTAAGTACCGCTTCTAACACGGCATGCCCGACGCCACTGGCGTGCACGCCCCGAACCTCGTTTGCAAGCCCCGGGGCGATGCTCGTCACGAGTCCATTCACGAGTCCGCGCAGGTAGTGATCTTCGACCTGCTCGACGGCAACGAGCAGTAAGAGCGCTTGGAGCGCGCCATCGACGCCCCCGATCTCCCACGCTCGAAAGCCGAGGAGGCCCGCACCCGGCAACCGCTCATCGAGCTCAGCGATGAGCTCCCGGCGCACCGCTCGAAGCAAATCATCGCTCTCGCACGCTCGCGCAAAGGCGGGCCCGGCATCTGAGCGGCGGACCCAGGTGAGCCAGGCGGCCGCGCTCTCGAGCGCGCGCTCGGGAATCTCGAAGCGGGCCTCGAGGACGCGCGTCACGAGCTCGCCCCGCGTGAGCCGCAGGCCGGTGATCTTGCGCAGGCCCGCGACGCTCCCCGATAGAACCAGCTTCGCGAGCGCCGTCGATGCGAGCCCCGGGTCCACCTGCCGCGCCCCCAACAGGGCCGCGAGGCGGGCATCACGGGCGACGTGGTAGATGCGCCCGCCCGCGAGACGACACGAGACATCCAGGGGCAACGCCTCCTGTGTCCAATCGATGAGATACACACTGCCGCCCGTTTCGGCCTGCCCAGGTTCGGGGAGCTTCGAACGCAGTTCGAGCTCGCACGCGGTGGGAACGATGTGCCACGTTGCCCCATCGAGATCGAAACGCCCCGGCACTCCACGGCCGAAGAGCGCCAACAGCTTGGAGCGGTGGCCGCGTCGGAACAGGCGCTCCACCTCCAAGCGAACGTCGGCCTCCGACAGCTGCGGCGCCTCGGTCACTCAGGCCTCCGTTTCCAAGCGGTGACGCGGATCGTGATTCGCGAGGCATCCTTGCCCTCCGCTTCGATGCGATCCGCGAGCTCCCGCAACATCGTCGCCGCCGAGCTCGCATCGACGAGCTCGCTCGCCGCATCGAGCACCGCATCCTCGCCCCCGGGTGGGGGTGGACGCACGCGCAACAGCTCATCGGCACGGCGAGTGAGCTCGCTCAAGCCATCGGCGAGCATCTTGTTGATTTCATCCGCCGTGAGGAGCGCGGCAAGGTCTGCAAGCAGCTGCTTGGCTCGCTCGGTGCGCTCGGCATCCCCCACCGAACCCTGCACCTGTCGTAGAACGATCCAGCGCGCCTCTTCCATGAGCAACCGCTCGTTCGCCGCCGCCGTCGTGAAGTTCCGGCTCATGGCAGCGAGCGACGTGGTGGGCGTAAAACTCGCCAGGTCCCGCACGATCTGCGCACCGTCAGTGCCCGCAAGCTGAGTGAGCAGCGCCGCCGAGGCGCGCGCGGTGGCGAGACGAGGCACGTCCTCGAGATCGGTCCAATCGCGCACCTTGGGCGCAAGCGCACCGGGCAGCTCGACGGCCGCGCGAAGCTCGTTCGCCTTCGCCTTGAGCTTATCGGCGAACTCCGAGAGATTGCGTGCCCCGAGCGAGCGCCCCCCGGCGATGCCAAAGAGCTCACCGGCACGCTCGAGGGCGGCGACCCACTCGGCCTGCGTGGGCAACGCCGGGCGCAGCAGCTCCACCTCATCGGGCAGCTGACCCGCACGCGTCAACGTATAGCTCCTGCCATCGCGACGGAACGTGCGTCCGCTCCAGGTGGCATAGCATGCGATGAGCACGTCCTGAACTTCGGCCGGCAAGCCTCGGGTGTGCTGCGGATCGAGCCACGCTCGCAGCTTGCCCACCGTGGGCGTATCGAGGCCGGCCTGCTCGCGCAATTGCTCGAGGTCGCGGAACGGCCGATCGAGCAGCTGTACCGCCAGATCCGTAGTGTCGGTGATCCCGAGCGGATCGGCGTACGCACGCAACTCCGTGCGCTCGGACTTCTCGATGCTCATGCGCCGCTCGCTCGTGTCGAGCAGCTTGTGGAGGAGTCTGTTGAGGCTGTCCATCCGCGTTGCCGAGACGGGGCCATCGAAGTGCGGGTGATGGGGGTACTTCTTCGAGAGCATCATGTCGATGACCTGCTTGAAGCCATCCTTCATCGTGCCGGCGAGCAGCGGACGGATGTCCAGGTCGACGAGCAGTGAAACGAAGTGCTCCTCCACCGTGCGCGAGGCGTCGAGCGATGCGCCGTCGCTCGCTCGCACGAGCCCATAGGCCGGTACCAGCGTGCGTTTCAAAAGTGACTCTTTCTGCGCGCGCAGGCTCACGAGATCGGCGCGCGTCGTCGTTTGGTCCTCTACGCGCAGGTGGCCGAGATACTTGCGCGCATCGCCATCGAGGATGTGCTCCAAAACGACGAGCTCCCCGAGCACGCGCTCGAGCGCGTGTGAAAAGAACGTGGGCAGCCACACGATCGTCGGGTTCGCCGGTGCATCGGGGGGGCGCGTATCGCGATGGTGCTCGACCGTGCGCAGATCCTCCTCCGGGCCGTGACCGAGCTCATCGAAGGGATAGTCGATGATGAGCTGCCATTCGAATTCGCGTGGGCACCGGAAGATCGTGTCGTCCATCTCGCGCACGTTGCCGAAGCGCACCCGCCCCTTGCGGCGCGTGCCGTAGAAGCCGAGCTCGGTTTCGACCAGCGTGCCTTCGCTGGCGAGCTCCAGGGCTTGAAACACGAGTCGGCGCATCGCGTTCTTGCGCGCACCGGGCGTGTCGGCCTCCGCAGCCTGCGCGAGGATCGGCTGCAGGTCGACACCCGCCAGATGAATGCTCACCTCTGGATCGGATTGCTCACCGAGCCGCAGCGCACCGACTTGGCTCGCCCATTGGCGAAGCCGCTCGGCCACCATCAGCATCTCGGCGCCCGGGATGGGCGATGCGATCGTGCCGTGGTTCAAGTACGCCAAACGCCTCACCGTGAGGCCCTTGAAGGGTTTGGCCTCCGGCACGAGCGCCGCCATCAAGAGCGTCTTTGCGAGGCGATTGTCGTTGCGGCACGCCGTTTGGCGACAGCCGCTACAGCCCAGGCGACGATCGTGCGCTTCACGCAGGCGCTGGCATGCGCTCGGACTATCCGTGTGGTGCTGACGCCGGATGATCGGCAGAAAGCTCTCCCGATACAGATCGCGGGCTCGATCGAAGCGCGCCTTCATCACCGGATCGTCGATCGGATCTTCGCTTTCAGCGAGCGCATCGAATGCATCGCCCACGGGCACCACACGGCCGGTCTCGAGATCCGGCAGGTGGTTCACCAGCAGCTCCATCAGAATGCGAATGGCCGTGCGCTCGCGCTGCAGACAATCCGAGAGCGCAACGAGTGCTTCGATGAGCGCCGGTGAGAACGGATAGACCTTCTTGAAGTCCGCCTCATCGCCCTCGCTACCGATGAGCACGCTCTGTGCTTGGCCCGCGGCGCGCCACGTCTTGGCGAAGTCATCGGCGAGCCTCTGCGCCGCCGAATCGTTCTTCGGGCGCACGACGCGGTGGGCGACGATGGCCGGTAGGTTCGAATCGGCAAGCGTGACGGTCTCGAAGCGACCGTCGTGGTGCGAGAGGTTGCGCGTCAGTTCGTTGCGTACCGCGCCCTGCGCCTGCTCGCCCAAGAACTGTGACAAGTCGCGCTGTCGTGCGATGAAACTCACGATGGGGATCGCGCGGTCGGCATCCTGCGCCTCCTTCAGCTTCACCATCTTCTGCACCTCGCGGCCGACGAAGGGCAGATCGCTCGAATTGCCCGCGAGCCACAGCACGAGCTCATCGAGGTAGAGAACGATGGCATCGAAGCCGAGCGATTTGGCGTGGCGACTCATCACGCCCAGGCCGGTGTCCAAATCGACGAATCGCCCCTGCTGGGCCGTCCAAGACGTGAAGTAGGTGCGCACCAGATCGCTGAACAGCTTGGCGCGAGGACTCTGCTCGTCGCGATCGGCTTCGCCCACATACTGCGAGGATGCGGCGGCATCGAATGTGGCGGCGTCCCAGGTACGCGTCGCCGCGAGCTTGCCCCACCCGCTCGCGGCCTGCTTCACCCCGCCATTCAGTCCCTCGAAGAACGTCACATCGCCCATCCGACGCCGCAAATCGCGCGCATTCTCGAAGAGGCCCTGATCGGCATAGAGCGCGGGCGTCGGCGCGTCGGGATGGTTGTTGGCAACCCAGCTGACATAGGCGCCCAAGAGCTTCGACTCCATGTCCCGGGCACCGAGCATGTGAATCGGTAGCTGCAAGAGCTTTTTCTTACCGATCCACTCGTGCTTCGCGCGCAGCGGATGGAGCTCCCCCCGACGCCATGGTGCCGGGTGGTCGGCGAGCATCAGATCGAGCAGCGCCATGAAGTGACTCTTGCCGGCGCCGAACGATCCATGCAGGTACGCGGCTTGGCTGCGTCCGTCGCGCAACGCGCTACCAATGATCGACAGCGCTTGCTCGAAGGTCTGCAGGATCTTGGCGGTGATCGCGTAGTCGCCCACCGTGCGCTCGGGATTGGAGATGCCTCCAGTGAGGTCCTGCACGAAGTCGCCCTTGCGGACGGCCTCAGGCAGCTCGAGCAGTTCGTGGATGCGTGTCACCAGGGGGCTCCTTGCAAGAAAGAGACGAGCTGCTTCGACTCTTGGCCATCGAAATGCGAGGCGGAAAGGCCGCGTCTATTGATGACCTCGGTCATCGGGTCACCCGGAAAGAGAAACTGGCCCGTGACGTTGATCTGCGCCTTGAGCCACTCGGCTCGCTTTTTCCTCACGGGATCGGCCGGCTGAGCGTGAGCGTTCAAATACGTGTGAGCATCGAGCCAGCGGGTGTTCCACTGTGCTTCGACGAGCGGGGCGAGTAGGTCTTCGAGTGTGCCTCGTTGGTTGTTCTGATCATGAAAGACATAGAGACCCACACGATGCGAGCCCTTGACCCATGTGCCATGTGTCGGCGCGGAAACGCCCTGCAGCAGTGAGGCATACTCGGTCGCGAACGTCGCCTCGCGCCCAGACAACGACTCGTCCGCATCGAAGAGAAATGCCGCAGCGAGCTCCTTCACGTCCGTGCCGAACTCCGGGTCCAACACCGCGTTCATCTTATCAATGAGCTCTATCGCTGCCTGCGCCGCGCCGGCTCCTTGACATCGAATGAGCACGTAGATCGTGTCGGTAGTCTTCAGGATTGCCTCGAAGGCAGGCAACCGGGCGTGCGCCGCCGCTTTCAACCTCAGATCATCGAGCGTGCGATCCGAATAGTGCCTGGTGATGATGCTGGCGATCTTCGGTTTTTTTGGATTCGTCGGATCATGGACAGGGCCAAGCGGCGATGGCAGCTTTCCGATGGGGTCACCGACCCAGTCCGTTTTCGCCACCTGGCCGAGGCTTCGGGTGACGAACGCCACGTCATGGTTGCCCTCGCAGAACACGAAGACTGCTTTCATCACAGCCTCCGCAGGTCGACGTCGCCGACATCGACCGCGCGCTCGAGCTCGGGACCGCCGAAGCGAACGACGCGCTTGGTCGTGCTGTCCTGCCGCTTCAACAGGTAGGCCACGACTTCATCGATGCCGTACTCGTTCAGCAAGAATGCATCCACGGTCTCCTTGCTATGGGTCGTGAGAAAGAGCTGGCACTCGAACTCGACAGCGAGCTGATGCACGAATTTCGTGAATTCGAGCAAGAGCCCGGTGTGAAGTGCGTTCTCGAACTCATCGATGAGGACGATGCCTCCGCGCGCCCCCGCAAACAGCAGCCCCGTCAAAAAGACTCGCTGAATGCCCTCGCCGAAGGAAGAGAGGTCCACAGCCTCCGCGAATTCATTGTGCGTCACGAGAAAACGTCCGTGCTCATTCGCCAGCGCAACGTCGCGGACGCCTGCATCGATGTGCCTGCGAATGAACTCGATGACGCGCTCCTTCAATTTCAGCTTGATGCTCTCCTCGTTACATCGCACGAGTAGCTCAGGATCAGAGAGCGAGAACGGCGAATGAAAGACCGAAGGCGTCAGCCAGCGCGGCTCGCCCGTGAGACGCGTGCGACGCGCACGCCCCGAGAAGAAATCGGTGACGGAGCGCTGCGCACGCCCCGCGTAGCTCGCATCGATGACGAGCGTGCGCAGATAGCTCGCCCAATCCTCATCCACATCCTCAGGCTCATCTTTCACCGAGATCTTCAACGACACGGCGTTATCGGTGCGGTGGTCATAGTGGCCGCTCAATGCCACCTGTTCCGGCAACTGCGTCACGGCGAAGGCGGGCGCGGCGCTTGCGTCCATGCGAGTTCGCCGGCGCAGCAGCTCGAGCAAACCGCGCGGATCAGACTGATTGGCGAGCAGATACACCGCTTCGAGCACGCTCGTCTTGCCCGCGTTGTTGATCCCCACGATCAAGTTCACCCGCCCGAGCTTCTCGAAAGCGATGTCCGTGAGCGCGCGGTACTTGCCCACACCGATCGAGTCAAAGTGCGACTGATGCAGCTCGCTGTAAACCCTCCAGGGCTGCTCCGAGGTCGTCGCAGTCGCAGGCTGCCGCTTTTGGGACACCGCCACGGCCTCGAGGCGTGCGGCGAGTTGTTCGACGCGATCGAGTTCGCTGCCGGACATCTGCGGCGCCAACTCGAACAAACGATCGATGCCCTCGTTGCTGCGCTCGAGCGCGCCAACGATCTCGTTCTTCACGAGCAGGTCGCTCGAGAGCGTGGCGGCTTGAAGGCTCCGTGTTTCTTCCAGACGCTTCACGGCCGCCGGGTCTTCGATGACCTTGGCGAGCTCACGGATCTGTCCACCCGTCGAAATGGCCCGCTCGCCGAGGCCCCTGTTCATCCCGAGCCGAGCGTCATCGTCGTCCTCCGACTCATCCTCCGGCTCTCGCGAGAGCCAAGAGAAGAGGCGCTCCAAATTCGCAGCATTCTTCGCCCGCTCGGCCTCATCACTCCACTCGAGCCAGCTGCGCAGCGACGGCGCCTTGAGCACCTCGCGGAACAAATTGAACATCTCGGTCGTGAACTGATCGCCGTAGTCACTGTCGCGATAAGCATCTGCCAGTGCGAGCGTACGCACACTCAGGTTGAACTCGCGCTTGCTCACACCGAGCGAATTGCATATCTCATCGGGAACTTTCCTGAACTCATCTCGCAGACGCTTCATGAGCCGCGCTTGATTCACGGCGGGCCAACGTGCCTTGCCGCTGATGTGATGCAGGCCCATGACGACGAGATGGTGAAAGGTGTCGCGCTCCTCGTAGAGGATGCAAGGCACCTTGTCGAAGATCGTCGAATCGAGCTTGCCGAGCTGACCCGTCGAATCCTGCCAGCGCAGCTGGAGGTGTTTGAGCGTTGCGACCCGGCGGTTTCCCTCGACGACCAAGTACTTTCGATCCGCAAGCTTGCGTACGTGAATGGGCTCGACATCAAGCCATCCGTTCTGTCGCAAGCTCGCGATCAGATCAGTCACGTTTTGTTCGCTTGGACCGAGGATGAGTTTTCGCGTGCGGCGCTGCACGTCTTCGTCGGTGACGTGCGCCTCCGGTACCTCGCTGTAGTCGGGGTGATCGATGAAACGGTAGTTGTTCGGATCGAGATACAGACTCGACAGCGCCAACGTCAGGCGACGGGCCTTTGCCTCGGCGTTCGATGAGGACAGCGATGCTTCGTCGGTCATGGTACTCATCCTCCAGTGGCCACGTACCGAGCGGGACGCCCGGAGACCTTTTCAACGAGCCCATCGGCGATCAGCTTTTTCAGCGCCTTGCCGATGAGCGCTTTGCTGACGCCCACATCACTTGCCAGCTCGATCTCCGACGGACCCTCGGGCAGTTCAGCCTGGTCGCCGTCGTCCCCCTCGTCTTCTTCGACGTCTTCGACCTCAGGCTTCCATGCCGAGAGCGCGGCAAGCACTTCCGACGGGTCGATACTCGTGCGCTTGGTCGCTGCGGGGGGCGTCCATTTGCGCAGGTCACCCACGGCCACACCGAGCGCGTGTGCCTCGCCCGCGACAAAATCACGAAAGAACTCACCGAGCTTCGTACCGCCGAACTCGACCGACGGTTTGTTGTGCCACTGGAGCAGCCAGGGCACCCGCTCGTCGATGCCGGCGAGCAGCGGCACGAGGCGGTCCTTCTGCCAGCCGTCCTCGGTCTTGCGACGCTGGTATAGGCCCGCGAGCGCCTGCGCCACCTGCAGGTGATTCCAACCGGCCCACCCTACGAGCGGCGTCGTATCCTCATCGGTATTGCCGCTTGGGATTGTGATGAACCGCTCTTTGGTGACATCGAGCTTACCGCGCAGACGCCAGTAGTGGCGTAAGTAATCCTTGGGTCCATACTTGTCAGGCACCGGGATCGCCTTGAGGCCCAAGCGATCAAGCTCAGACTCGAGCTTGTCTTCATCTTCGAGGCGTTGCAGCCGCCAGGCCTCCTCCCAGCTCGCGCGCTTCTCCATGCCCGTCTCAGCGTAGCGGTAACCAGCAAGAAACGGCACACCCTCGCTGTCGATGAGTTCGGAGACGAGCGTCACAAGATCACGCCCGCTCTCCTCGGTGAGTAGCTCGTGGGCGGCAGCAACGGCAGGATCGCGCCCGAGATTAAGGGCGAGCTGCCGTGCGGTACTCAACTCCGGTACCTGCTGTTCGGTGAAGCTGGCCTCCATTCGGTCGAGGAGCCATGCGCGAACGGCATCAGAGAACGCTTTGATTTCATCGCGTGGTGCCCAACGACGCTTAGTCTCCGGCGTCTCGAGCAAGCGAAGCTGCCTGCCTTTCTCGGGATCATCGAGAAGGCGCAGCCGTTGCTGATACAGGTCGGCGAGTGGCCCCCCAACCGCCGCGGGCGCCGTGCGAGCGTTCATTCGAAACCACTCCGAGGCCGAAACGTCGTGTTTCACATCGCGAGCAAGTCGGACTTCGAATGGCCGATGGTTAGGCTCGATAGCGACGCGCACCGTCTCAACGGATGGCGCTTGCACGGTAGGCAGACCGCAAACACCATACACACGCCAGTCCATCTCCTCCTGCAACGACGCGAGAATCCCCCGCAAGCGGGCTCGCTCTGCGATCCCCCTGGTGCGTGCTTCGCGGAGGGCAGCGAGGTTCGGCGCAACAGCGAGTGTTGCCGCAACGAGTTTCTCGGGCGCATGCTCGGCTGCCTCGCTCACCGCGTCCTGAGCGGCGATGACGAGATCTAACAGCCTCTCGCACAGGTCTTCTAGCCTAGGTACGGGAAGCTGCCGCAGTTTTGTGCCGTCGAACTCAAAGAAGTTCATCCACGGGTTCGGACTAATCATCTGGCCACCAGGGCCACCCTTCGAGTACATCGTGAGTCGGCACCAGAAAGCGACAGTCGACGAATTCAGATAACCGAGGAGTCCGAGATCATCCAATTCAGAATTCTGTGTGGTGACAATTGGCGCAGACTGCTTGAAGAGCCGCGTGTCACGATCCAGCACAAAGTGGTTGTGAGTTGCAACGAAGCCCCAAGCGATCCTTCTGGCATGGCGATGCTTCTCGATGGGCAGCTGAGGGATTGCCCAGTGAGGTCGACCCACATCAGTTAGGCGCGTGCCACCTGAAACAAATCGGACCGCCATCCACGCTCTATGTGGCCACAGAAACTTCTCGAGACCTGGCGATGAGCTCAGGTCCTGCCAGAGCTCCCAACTATCTCTCGAGTACGGAACAGGGATGTGGATATCGACATCCTGAAACGCCCAGTCACGAACGATGTCTCCGTTTACATAGGGAAGCAGTGACTCGAGCTCGACACCCAGCCGTTTGTATGTGAGTTTTGTAATTTCAAGAAGATCGGATGCGCGCGTAATCGCATCAACTCCCACAGTCGTGGCGATGTCACCGAGAGTCATCGGCGCGGCGTGAGCAAGCTGCGAATAGAGAATTCTCGCGCCGCCACCTGCGAGAATCCAGGGATGGCGCTTCGCTTCGAGCCGCGTGAATGACTCGACCGAGACGTGCGCTCCATCGAATCCAATGGAGTCGTGATATTCCGTGATCTCCGACCAAACCGGCGCACGCGCCGGTTCACTTGGGGTCTCTTGCTCCCCCCGCTTGCCTAGCACTGCAGGAACCGGGGTCATTGTGGCGGCTCTGTTCCTTCCAAACAGCAGCAGAGTGGGCGTGCCGTGGCCTGGCACGTAGCACCCCGAAGTATCGATGATCTTCTGCACATCGAACCGAGGAAGCACCTTCTCTATGAGGACCTTGCCGTAATCACGCTTGGTCCACGCGTTCGTGTTAATCATCCCGATGTATCCGCTCGCAACGGACAATTCGAAGAAGCGTTGTGTGAACGGAGCGCTAAGAGCCCATCGGCCCGTGATGCTATCGTAGCGCTCCTTGAGGCGTTGCTTCTTCGCCCTGTCTTTTTCGGTGATGTACGGCGGATTGCCCACCACAGCGTGAAATCGCTTCGTTAGCACGCGCTCAACTGCGCCACGGTTTTCCAGGCGGAACAGTTGATCGCCCCATGCGATCTCATCCATCGAGATCTGCTCGGAGAATCGAATTTGCGCGTTCGCCCGCTCTCCGAATCGATGCAGCAGGCTGTCAGCCGCCACAACGTTCGGCTTGAGATCGGGCGCCTTCTCCAATCGGTCTATGCCCACCGCATGGAGCAGCGCAAGTACGAGGCGAAAGCGCGCGATCGCGACCGCGTACGGGTTGATGTCAACGCCATAGACCTGATCGAGCGCACGACGCGCCAGATCGGCGATGTGTTCGGTCGGCGCCGCCTGCTGCCAGCGCCCGAGCAGTCGTCGGAACGCACCGAGCAGGAAGTGACCCGAGCCGCAGGTCGGGTCGATGAGCGTCACGTCCTTAAGCCCAAACTCTGCGATCGCCGGATCGAGCGTCTGGTCGAGAATGAACTCCTCGACGAACTCCGGCGTCTGCAAGAGTGCATAGCGCTTGCGCGCTGCCTCCGAAAGATCCTGATACAGATCACCTAGAAATCGCGTGTCCTCGCCCGTAAACACCAACGAAGGCGCGCCGCTCGCATCACGCTTGCGGAAAAAATCGAGCAGCGCCTGCGCCCCCTCGCTCGAGGGCGCGAGCACCCAGATCGGATTGTGCTTGGTATCAAAGACATCGCGCGCACCGGGCAGCTTCGCCAACTCACGAAACACCGCGAGCAGGTATTCGCGCGGGCCGAGGAACGGTGCAATCTGAAGAAAGAGTGCCTCACGGTCCTCGGCAACTCGCTGCGCTTCGGCCGAGGCGCCTGCCACGCGCGGATCGATGTAGCCGCGATCCTCGAGCGTGCGCACGAAGACGATCGACAAAATCCAAGCGACGGCAAGTTGCGTAACGCGCTCACGCCGCCACGGATCGAAGCTCGAGCCCGTCTGCCCGGCCTTTTGCTCCTCCTCCCACGCCTTCTTCAAGCCCGCCTCGACGCGTGCCGTCTTGGCACGCGCGAGCAAATCTTTCTCGAGCGCCTTCAGCGCCGGCTGCAAGAGCTTCGGCAGGTTCGAAACATTCATCGTCAAATCGTTTCCGCCGCGTTGTGGTCGTTGCGCAGCCACTCATAGGGCATGACGAGTCGCTGGCTCGGTAGCGGCACCGGTACGGGCAGCCGACCGTTGATCGAGGGCGCGGTGCCATCGGCGTGCGAGGGCACCACGAGGAGGATGGCCGGCGCCTCGCCACGTTCGGCGCCATCGACGATGCGCTGGAGCGCGCTTGCGAGGCCATAGCGTGCCAATGCGCCGGGCCAGACGAGCACCAAGATCTCCACGCGACGTTTCAAGAGCTCATCGACGAGGCGCTCCGTCGCCTGGCGCACGAGCTCGGTCAGTAGCGGCCAGTCGGGGCCCTCAGGCCCTGCCCGATCGGCATTTTCGACGTTCACCCACTCGACGCCGAGCGCCTCGGCTCGCTCACGAATGGCGGCGACGAGCGCATGATCGAGCGAGATCGCCTGCGTTTTGAGCACACGGGCGAGCGCATCGATGGCGTGACTCGCGAAGTCGGCGCGGACCTGCACGACGCGGAAACGCCCGGCCGCCACCCCTCGATCGAGCTGGTCCTGAAAGGCCGCAGCGCGCTGTGCTTCGGGACTGCGCCGTTGCGGCAGCCCGACCGCGGTGGGCTTGCGTGGGGGCACGAACACCGTCATCGAGGTATGCAGGTGCTGCCCCGGACGCACGTACTCGCCTGCGCCAACCTCGGGCATGAAGATGAGCCCGTGCGGGATCAGCAGCGCATCGAGCGCGGGCCGCTCGGGCAGCGGCGCCGCCTCCGGATAGCGGGACGCGACGCGCTTCTTGACCGCCTCGGGCGTGATGCCTCCGCCCGACAGCGCCGCGAGCGACAAGGCCAAGGCACGCTTGGCATCCATGCCACGCGGGTAGAGCTCGAGACGCGCCGAGGCAGCCGCGTTCGTGCTCGCAGCGGCCGCAAGCGTGAGGCGTTGGTCTGCGGGCAGGGTCGCAAGCGGGGTGCCTTCGACCACCTCGGCGAGTCGCGAGCGCACGACCTCCGATGAGGGCAGCGGCTCGGTCATCGCAAGCGTGTCAGCGGTCTCTGCGAGCGCCGCGATCGCATCGAGCACCTCGGGCTCGCGCGCCACCCAGGGCGTGCTGCCAATGCGCCGCCACGTGGCCGGCGCGCTCGGTCGCAGTCGCAGCTCGAGCGCGACGCGCACGAGGGCCGCAGCCATGCGCACCTCCTCATCGGAGGGCGCGCCGTCGGTGCGTGCCTTGGCGAGCGCCTCGGCAAGCTCGAGAAACGAGGCGGCCGGCGCCAATGTATCGAGCGCCAATCCCACGGCCTCGGTGAGCGCAATCGCCGCGGGGTTCTCGGCCCAACGCTTGCTGCGCAAGAACTGCAGGCTCGAGTGAATCTGTGCCGGGTCGAGACCGAACGCACCGGCAACCTCGCTCACGGCGCGTGCGGCCGCAAGGCCCGTGTCGGGCCGCTCATCGGGCAGCGGATCCATACCGACCAGAACGCGCAGACGCTTGATCGCCTCGTTCTGGCTGGCTCGACCGATGAGCTCGCGCGCCCAGTCGCCCAGCGATCCCGGCATGGGTTCGGCGGCCGCGAGCGCGAGCAGCCGCTCGCGAAGCGCCTCGGCGCCGGGTTTGCCGAGGAGCTTCTCGATTCGCACGGAAGGCGCGAGCGCGGCATCGAGCGTCGTGTTGATCCCGGCCGCAACGAGGCGCATCGCTGCGCCTGCCTCGATGCCGGCCTCGGGCTCCTCGAGCACTAGGCGCGGCCGCGAAAAGCCCGGCACCAACGCCGCCTCGCTCTGCACCTCGACGCGGGCGTGCAGCACGTCGGCGAGCCCAACGATTTCGCGGGCCACGTGCGTGCCGACGCCGCGCACGACCGAGAGTTGGTTGCGCGGGAGCAAGAGCAATTCGGCGACGGTTGAGACCCCAGCGCGATCGAGCGCGTTGCGGGCGCGCGCTGAGAGCGGCAGCGCATCGACGGGCGTCTCGGGGCGCACCTGCTCAATCGCCAGCGCCGAGGCACCATCGTCGGTCTCCGCCTCGATGCTGAGCGCCCGCCCCCACTCCTGGCGCATCGCCTCGGCGCTCTGAAAGCGGCGCTTGGTCTCACCCGCAAACGCCTTGCGGAAGAAGGCGGTCAACCGATCGCGCACGGCCGCATCGAAGCGCTCGGCCTCCACCGCAATCTCGGCACTCGCCTCGCCCTGCGTCGGACGAGCGGCGGTGAGCGCGTGGTAGAGCACGGCCGCGGCGGCATAGCGGTCCGCGGCAGCATCCCACGCACCACGCAAGTAGAGCCACGGATCGCGCCATTCTGCCGTGCCCGCCGTCGTCACCGTCGGGTCGGCCGATGAGAGCGAGAAGTCGAGCAGCAGCAGATGGCTCTGCTTTTTCGACAGGCTCGTGAAACCAACGTTGGTCGGCTTGATGTCGCGATGGGTGATGCCCGCCTCTTCGAGATACTGCACCGCCGAGAGCAGGTCATCGCCGTAGCGGCGTGCGAGCTCGAGCGGCAGCGTGCCCTGTTCACGCAGCACATCCCCGAGGCTGCGCTCGCCTGCGAATTCGAGCAGCAGACACGGCAGGCCACCGAACGTGAGGACATCGCGCAACGCAACGATGTGCTCGTGACGCAACTCACGCAGCGTCTTCGCCTCATCGAGCAGCCGATCGCCACAGCGCGCGTCATGCGGAACCTTGAGCGCGTAATCGCGACCCTCGCGACGCACGTGCAGGACGAGTGCCGTGCCGCCAGAGCCCAGACGCCGCTCGACGCGCATCCCACCCGGCAACGTATCGCCCTTCTGCGCATCGCGCGGATCGAGGTGCGCCTCGGGCGGCGGGGTCGGACGAGTGAGGGCATCCAGCACATAGGTGTCAAACCACACGGCAATGTCATCGGGCCGCTTGTGGAGGTTCGGGGCGGTGGTCGCCGCGATGGCCTCATCGAGCACCGCGAGGTCGGCACGCAGGATGGAGGGTCGCAGACCGCCCTCGCCGTCTTTGTCCTCGGAGCGGCCCTGGATGCGCCGCTCGCGCTCGGCAAGGGTGGCCGCCGGGTGTTGATCCGTGAGTAGGAGCCAGGCGAGGCAGCCTACGGAAAACACATCGCTTTCATACGTGGCCTTCACCGGATCGGTGAGCACCTCGGGCGCCTGGTACAGCCGATCGAGATCCTGAGAGAGCTGGTGAAAATGGCGCGTGCCGACGCTCGAATGCTCGATCCACGCAGCACTCTGGAAGCGGTGCAGGCGCACGTGAATGCGCCCGTCGCTGCCCCGTCGCACCAACACCGAGGCGGGCGAGAGGTTACGGTGCAACACTTGGGCGCGGTGACAGTGCGCGACCGCCTCGACGATCTGCTGGAGCACTCCCAAGCGCTCATCGAACGTGAGATTCGGTTCCTGACGAAGGAAAGCATGCAGAGGAAGTGCGTCCTCGAACGCCTCGAAGAGCACGGCGGGACCGAGCGGCGCGTCATCGACGAACGTACGGTACGCGAGGATGCTCGGATGCTGACCGATCTGTGCGAGCGTTTGCGCTTCGCGCTTGGCAGCGCGATGCAGCTGGGAACGCCGTTCGGTGCTGGTCGCTGCAGGCACGAGGTAACTGCGAACGCGAGCCTGATCGGTCTTCACGACCGCATTCTTCGCGAGGTGCTCTTGATACCCCTCGCCCTCATCGAGCAGTGCCCCGAGCTGATAGCCGCCGACCACACGCGACTGTGTACTCGGGCGCAAACCGATCCGGTGCGCCACCTGCAGGAGCTGTTTCATCATCGGGCGGTTCACGATGCGGCGTGCATCGCGCCCATCGAGCCCATTCACGAGCTTTGAGCCGGCCTCCTCCCGAAGCAGCAGCCACGGCGGCCGACCGCCCTCGAGTCGCACCCCACTGACGTTGGAGAGGAAGACCGCCGCATGGACGTAGGGACGCTCGGGCCCGAGCTGTCGCTCGAGCAACTCTGCGAGCACCTTCGCCTTGAGGTTCGCCCCCGGATACGGGCACTCGATCGTCCGGCGCCGTCCATTCTCGGTGATCGTCCAATCGACGATGTCACCACTGAGCTCGCCGGGAAAGCTCTTGATCTCTACCAGAAAGAGCCCGTGCCGCGACAGAAAGAGCAGATCGATCTCATAGAGACGACCGGAGGCCGGGTCATAGAGCTCGTGCAGCTCCCACGCCTGATGCGGATCCGTATCCGACATCGACGAGTGCCGATAGATGAAATCGAGCGCCTGCCGCTCCCAGGGAAATGGCGTTGGTCGACCGCGATGGATGCGTGCCTCGGGAAGAGCCATTTACTTTCCGCTCAACTTCCATGCAACCTCGGCGGCTTCAGCTTCGGCATCGGCCGAGACCACCGCCGCATCGAGGTGAGCGAACCCAGCCGGTCGCGCCAGGTCGGCAGCACTCCCGGATGGACGAACGAGCACCGTTCGAGCGCGCGCGCCCAGCAGCACGGCCGCGAGCCCCGCGAGCTGACGGAAGGCAGGCGTGGCGGCAACGACGAGAACCTGGTCCGTCCACGACAGGGCACGGTCCGCCGCAAAGGCCTCGGCCACCGCAACGATGGCGGCGCCGCCTGCGATGACGAGCTTGGTCGAGGGCGTGAGTGGTGGCACGGCGACTCGCTCGGGTTTCACGCCGAGAACGCTCACGACCTGCTCGAGGCTCGCATCATTCTTCTCGGTGAGCAGGCGCTTCGCCGTGACAGCATCTATCCCCTCCCAGTCCGGTCCGAATGGCTCATCCTCGGCGAGGCCGAAGAAGTCGAAACACACGGCGGGCGAGAAGGCGGCGCCCCAGGTGCCAGCGGCGTCACGCAGCAAGATGTCGAGCCGGTCAGCCGCGCCGAGCGCACCGGCAAATTGCGTCCAGCGAGTCTGCGCATCGGGGCCGAAACGGCGCGCCGTACTCTCGCGGGCGTCCAGCGCATGCAGCCCGAGCACGGCCGCGCGATAGAACGCCGAGCGCTGTTCGAGGCTCAGCGGGCCCGTCACCGACGCAGCCCCTCAGTCGCTGCGCGCTGGCGCTTCGGGTCGATGCGGGCCGCTGAGTTCGCGGCGTGTACGCACCACGGTCGCCCCTTCGAGGCGGGTGAATCCCTTTGTTCATCCATCGTATCGACGATTCTGCTCCGCAATCTTCAGTAGTTGTGTGACTTCAGACAGCGCGAGGATTCGATCCGTCATCAAACGAAGCTCCGGTACGCGCGGCGATAGGATCCGACGGGCGCTGGCCCGATCACACCGCACGCGAAGGCGGCTTCGTCATGGCGTCTTGCAGGTTCTCGTTCAATGACTCGTACGTCGCGGCGTCGATCGATGCTTTCCCCTAGCCATCCTCATCCCTCCCGGATCTCGAACCGCTGAGCAGGAGGAGCCCGCCGCCGCGGCTCGAATCCATCATCCCCTCTCATGCGCCTGAACTTCCAGCGTCGGGGAAACTCGCGGCCGGCATCTTCCTCGGACTCGTCTGCGCCCAAACCCACAGCGCTCCGCGCCCGATGACCCAGCGTGAGTAGATAGATTTTAACCGGATTTGGCCGGGATGGGCAGGGTTTATGGCCGCTTCGGCGGGGGTCGCCATTCGGCTCGCCCGCCCGGGTCAGCTCGCGCAGCAACGATCGTACCGGGAGCATCCGATGCGCATCCGACGTGTCGCTCGGCCAGACACCTCGATGTCGATTCAATCCCGCGCCCGAGACCTGCATCGACCCTGCGGCGAGCCGCTCACGGGCTGGCCATCGACGAGCGAAGGCTCCCTAGCAGCTTCCGTGCATCGATCCGAGCTCAGTCAACGCACCTCGCTCGATGAGCGTGGTGCTCCCATCATGTCGAACCCCGCCGACCCGTCACGACCATCTTCCTAGTAGATCGTCTCGACTCGAGATCTCATCCTCGGATCGCGACGAACTGGCCGTTCGTCAATCGATGACCTCGATGATGCGCACATTCCTCGGATAGAACAGCCGATAGCTGCGACCTTCCTTCTTGAGTACGCCAGTGGCTGAAAACAGCCGACGTTCCGTGTGTGCGCGAGCCGCGAGCGCGTAGTCTGCGTGCTGCAAATCGAGCCAGATGTTTCTCGGTTCACCATCGACCTCCGCCTGCACCGTCACCTCCCCGACGTGGGTTCCCGGTGGGTCCGCGCGCAGCCGGAATACGAATCCCCGCATCTCAAATTCCTCTCGGGGTGCCTTGGTCTTTAGCAGCAATGCCGCTTCCTTCAGCACGGGCGCGAAATCAGGCATCACAAAGGTCGCAGCTCGTGGTGGCGGTGGCACGCGCCGACTGCGCGCCCAGGTCATATCGATCGTGACGGCTCGGGGTCCATAGTCCGCCGTCCCGAGGCCCGACATCGCGGTACAGAGATTTGAGCTCACACCACGGGGCACCGCCGCCTCAAATTGATCCAAGCTTCCGGTTGCGATCGCATGACCTGCGGCGCGAGTGACCGCGTCTATCGCGGTCGAAAGCTTCACGGGAACCTGCCGCTCGAAAGGTTCAGGTAACCCGAAATCTTCCGCCTGCGCGGGCGAGATCAAATCAGGCGGTACGCGCGAGAGCACCGTCACGACAAAACTGCCACGCTCGGTTTGCCCCATTCGAACGCGCTTCATGTAGTCGATGGCGCGAGCGGGCTTGCGAGCCGGATAAAACATCTTGGGCTCCGCCGTGGAACACGCTGCCGCCAGCATCAAGTGATGCGTGTGAGTCACGACATCCATGGCACGGTCCAATGGCAAGGTGCCGTCTTGCGCCTCTGGATCCAAGATTCGAACACGCACCACATCGGTCGAAGTCATCGAGAGATCCGCAAGGATCTGCAGTTGATCGCGTCCCTCCACGATCTCCAGAGTCCGAAGCACGTCCGCGACGCGTTGGGGGTAGTCTCGGAACCGATCCGTGAGAGGCAAGGCGATCTCAGCATCCTCACAGGTAAATAGCGCCCAGGAGTCTGCGTGAATGGTGTCGGCCTCTTGCCAACCCTGCGAGCGCAGATAGGCCGCAAGCTCACTGGGACGCAGCGCAGCCAACAGTGCGCGATCTCGGACATCGGCTTTCATGGCAGCTCCGAGTTTCGAACGCGATCCATGATCGCACCCAAGCCCGCACCATCAAAACGCTGCGACCGAGGGAGGTGCACGGTCACACTGTAGTCACTGTTCGAAGGCGGCCAACCTCTCAATGAAACCCAGTAGGCGCAGCTGCGCAGGAGCAGTCCCCTCTCCTCCATCAGCAGCCATTCATCGATGACATTGGGCACGGCCACGACCACCAAAATTCTCGGCACCATGACATTGGTCGGAATCAAGTCGTGGTAATTGTTCACTTCGAGGGGAAATCGAAGGGCCTCTTCGCTGAAATCAGGCGAGCCGGTGCACTTGAGCTGCAACTCCAGACGAGGCGAACGAATGGTGCCACGCCCGCCACGGTCATGCAGACACCAATCGATGCTGTCATCGTCCGGCACGGGCTTCGACATCGAAAATCCCGCGACCGCCGCGGCCGCCTGAATGAAGGCGTTGCTGAATTCTTCCTTTTGTTTTTGTGGGTCCATTCCCCATCCCCCGATGTCCAGCCTTGCCCGCTCAATTGTCCGTGATGTCACCCGAACGCCACAATGGGCAAGCGCACCGCTTGCCTCGAAACGGCGCGAAGTTCGCGGTAGACGACCGAGACGGCGCCGGCGCCCACCAGGGATTCGCCGGAGTTGGCGATCCCGCCGCTTGGGCGCCGTCCCCCAACCTGGGTACCGACGCCCGCGCTCGCGAGCGGACGGGTAAAATACCCAATGCCTGCACGACCACGGTACGCCGTAGTCTGCCCGCCTTCCGTGTTCGACTCGCCCTAGAGATCACTTCTGGAGTGCCATGTCAGATTCGAAACTCCCCATCTGGACCTACCCCGCCGAAGCCGAAGGCAAGCATGCCCTGCCACAGATCGGTCGCTCGCCCCTTCAGATCACCGAGGTCGATCCGAAGCTCGTCACCTCCAGCCTAAAACGCGCCATCGCGGCGTTCGACCCACTCGTGCAAGATGCACCGTCAACCGGTGGCTTCGAGATCGAGAGCATCGAGCTTCATTTCGGGATCAGCGCGAGCGGCGCGGTGGCGCTCATCGGCAAGCTCGAGGCCGGCATGGAGGCAAGCATCAAAGTGACGCTCAAGCGATCCAGACTGACCATCGGAAAGTGAGTCGGTGACACCCCGAGAGTTCATCGCCGCGCTCCAAGCGCGACACCCAGGCATCAGCGTGCTGCCTGAGCATCTGCCGCCATCAGCGAGGAAGATGGCCAAGCAGACGAGACAGTCTCTCGCCGACATCGCTCGCATCGTCAATGAGACCGACTACGGGGACTACCTGCTCAGTGTACTGCGCCCCCGACTGCCGGCCCCCATCATTTCACTGTTCGATGAGGACTTGCTTGCGGTCGGTGGCCTCCACCATCCGACGCCCAACGCCTATGTCACGCCCGTCGAGGAGGGCGGTTTTGCGATCGTGCTGCACACGGGTATGCGCGACCTTCTCTATCGCGTGACGCGGCTCATTGCGACTCACACACACAGCGGCTCCGCGAAGCCGGCCCGCTCCGTGCCCGATCTTCGAGACACCGCCCGCAGGCTCGCGGAAGTCTTCTGGTGGCTCCGAGAAACGCAACCCGCTCGCGTGTTCGGTCCTGAATATCCGATTAGCACGGAACAGATCAAGATTGCGGGGTTATTGACCATCGAATCGGGTCTGTTTCTTCTCGCTCACGAAATTGGCCACGTGATGTTTCACGGCAGCGATGGCGAGCTCGAAGCCAAACTCGGTACGGTCCGTGGATCTGCGCGGGAAGAAGAGCATGCGGCAGACGTTTTCGCGCTCCACCTCGTGTTGGGAATGGGGGCGAGTCAGCCGCGCATGTCTGTCGAGCGGCGCCTGTTTGCCTATGCGGGCGCCGAACTCGTGCTGCAAATCTATCGCGCGCTGGAGCAATTTCCGGGCCTATTGGGCGCGTCCGTTCACCCTCCTGCCGCCGAGCGCTTGGCACATATTCGCGCCCTCATGCGAGGCAAATGCCAGACCGAGGAGGATTGGGTCGCACTCTCCTCCATCGCACGCGCTTTCGATGCACTACTGACGCAGATGGTCGCGATCATCCAGGATCCCGGTGAACACACGCAGTTCTTCTCACGAGAGGCCGAGCGTCTGGCGACAGACTTCCAGACATTGCTCGAGCGCTGCAGTTTCGATGGACCGGATTACGCGACGTTTTATACCGAAGCGTCTCGACTGTTCGGCCAAGGCTACTCACACAAGTTCAGTGAGCAGATCGTCGAGATCGTCATGGCCCATGCCGAGGCCCTGCACATCGCCTCCGAGCCCCTCGCGTCTCACGCCTCAAACCCTTTGCAGCTCGAACGCACGTTTCGCAAGTTGAAGCTATTGTATGGCTTCGTGAGCCGCCTTCCGGAGCCAGCACGATCGCTCTTCGGCAGAGCATTTTCGCATCTGGAGCACCGCTAACGGGGACGGCAGGATTGATGCTGGGACGATCACCGCGGCCACGGGCGCTGCAGGCTGTGGCCGATCCACCAGAATGCGCAGACGTGCCCAAACACGATGGCTCCGCCGTCCTCATCACACGTTCGAGCGCACCGAAGCACTCAACACTGCGATGGTTTGCTCAACGAGCGGGTAGCTCACGCGTTCCTGTTCCAAACGCACGCGGTCCCCGAGTCGATTGTGCCGTAGGTCGTCATACAACGATCGCTCGTCGGGATCCAGACCAGCGAGATCCTCCACCACACGGGTCACACTCAGCTCTTCGGTCCAGAGCTCGCGATGACTCATGAGCGTCTCGCGATCCATTAGAAACGAACGTGCGTGCGCAACGTGCTGCCGCAGTCGGCTCAGGATCCCAAAGCCGTGCGTATCGATGTCGCCCCAGTAGTACAGCGGCCGAGTCGCAAGCCAAGGCAATGCCCGAAGCAGCTCGATGCCATAGCCCCCGCCGAAGATTGCAAGCGTGTGCGCACTCGCCGGCAGCGATAGAAAATTGACTTTGTTTTCGGTGACGATGAATCGATCGCACTCGGGCGCATGCGCGGCGAGCTCAGACACCGGGACCACGACATCGCTGAAACCCGCGAGGCGCCGAGCAGGATCGAGCCATCGAACCCGAATCGAGGGCTCCTCGAAGCGCAGACCATAGCGCCGCTCGAAGCCATGACTCGCAAGCCCACGAACGGCCTCATCGATGGCCTGCGCGGGGAGTAGACAATCGAGCCACATCGAAACGACGGCTCGATGGTTCTCCATGAATTTGCTATCGACCCCGGCAATGCCGAGCTCGCGCGCGAAGCGATTGGGGCGCGGATGGGTTTGAAAGTACGCGGCGATGCCCAGCAGCTGGGGCAGCAGGTCCGCCGAGGCGAGGGCCGCAAGCGGTCGTTCGGCCATCCAGTTCAGCATGCGCGGCGCCTGCGTCCGCACGCGCCGCGCCATCTCGATGAATCGATGCAACGCCTCGGTTTCATTGGCGCATTCGGCCAGATCCTCGATCGATTCGAACTCGATGCGCTCGGGTATCGTCAGTCGGCCGAGTTTCTGATGCGCCACCTCGCGATAGCGGATCGCATAGCCGGCCCCGCACACCGCTTTGCTCTCGGCATGGAGCCTCGCCACCGCCTCGCGCAACGAGGCGAACCGATCCAGCCACTCCTGCGCCGTGGGCTTGCGGAAGGGGATCGGGCACGGAAAGAACGAGCCTGCCTCCGGGGCGAATGCCTCGGCGTCCTCGGCGACAGCCGCCTCCCTCGAGGTTTTCACCGGCGGCGGCCCCATCGCCCCTGCCCCACCGGAGGCCGCCTCCGAAGCGATGAGCGCCGCGCGCAGTGGCCCACCACTGCTCCACAACCGTCGTGCACGCTCACGAATGTCTTGCGGTGAGATCACGAGATCCTTCGCATGGCTAGCCCACCGATGCGGCCTGCGACGAGAACTGCTCTTTGCGCTCTCGATACTGCTCGATCGTCAGCGTCTGCACCTGGGAGTTCGAGCCGCCTTCGTTGTGAACGAAATGGACCGCAGCGATGTAATCTTCGATCACTGCGATCTTCTGCAAGGGCGTCACGATCAACAGCTGCAAGTCGAGCCCGGCAAACAACTCGAGCCCATAGCGCGTGCTGTCATCGGAGCCCCGCCCGAACGCCTCATCGATGACGACGAAGCGGAAATGCCGCTGCCGCGCCTCGCTGTCGGCGAGCCCAAACTGATAGGCGAGCGCGGCGGCGAGAATCGTATAGGCGAGCTTCTCCTTCTGCCCGCCGGACTTGCCCGAGGAGTCGCGATAAAACTCGCGCTCGGCGTCATCGGCGCGCCAACGTTCCTTCGCGCCAAACTCGAACCAGTTTCGCACGTCCGCAACCTTCGCCCGCCAGCGCGCATCGAGATCCGCCTGCCCCTCCCGACCGTTCAAGCGCTCCACTAGCGCCTTGACCTGCAAAAACTTCTGCTCGCTGTAGAGTTCCGCCTGATCGCCGCCGCCACTGATGCATTCGCGCAGATCGGTCTGAAAATTGCGAACGTCCACGTCGGGCGCGGGCAGACTCACGAGTTCGATGTAGGTGCCGTGGATGCGGTCGTACTCGATGCTCGTGAGCGAGACGTTGATGGTGCGGATGCGCCGTTCGATGTCATCGCGCCGGCGCTGTAGATGCGCCTGAAACGCGGCCATGCCGTTGATCGTTTCCTTGTTCAGGAGCTCCTTGAAGCGCGCTCGGAAACGCGGCAGATCGTCCTCGCGCAGCGATGCGAGCTGCCGGCGATACTCGGTGAGCGCGGCGGTGCTCGCATCCATCTCGGTGGTTTCTGCGGGATACGCCGCCTTGTAGCGCTGCATCTGTTCGACGATTTTCTCCCGCAGCCGACTCGCCGTCCTCTCCTCGGCATCGATCCGTGCCTGCAGCGCCTCGCGCAGGGCTTTCTGCTGGGTGGGAAGCAAGCGCAGCTCGAGCGGCTGCTCGCCCAGCACCTGCGCGCACCACTGCGCCAGCAGCGCATCATTCGCGACAAACTCCTCCTGCGCAATCGTGGCGCGCTCCGCGAGCGCCGCCTCGCGCTCGGCGCGGGCGTCGTCCATCCGATCGGCAATGCCCCCGAGCTTGCGATCCGCCTCCCCGCGCTCATCGTCGGCACGTCTGTACTCTTCATCGAGCGCATCGCGGCGCTCGCGCAGCGTGCGCAGCAGGTCATCGGAGGTTTCGAGCGATCGTTTCTCATCTTCCAGACGTGCAATGAGCGATGCGGTGCCTCGCCAGTCGATGCGAGCGAAATCGGTGAGTTCGCGCAGGGCCTCCGCCACGCGCAGCTTGCGATCCTGCTCCTCCCTCTGAGCCTTGATGCGCGAGCGCTCCTCGTTGATCGCAACGAGCCGGCGCCGCACCTGCGCCCGTTCGGCACGCAGCAGCTCGAGCTTGGCCTGATTGTCCCATCCGAGCACATATCGGGTGCGATCGCCGATCCCATGCCGGTCATCCTTTTCGTGGCGGCGTTCGTTCGATTTGATCTGGCCGCTCGCCCTGAGCGCACGAGGCAGGCGATTGAACTCCTCGAGGCTCTCGCAACAGGCATAGTCGAAACTCTCGGCGAGTTCGCGGGCGAGGAATTCATGGAAGGCACTGTCGGGTTTGATCTCGATCTTTCTCACCACCGATTGCGTCGAGATCGAGCGCGCGGACGGGCGCACCGATGAGGCTCGGATGCGCAGATAGACGAGGCGGCCCTGCAGATGCGTGCGATCGACATAGTGACTCACTTGGGCATGGAGGGACTCCGGCACCAGCAGACTGAGCGCAAAGCCATGCAGCAGCCGCTCGATGGCGCCCTCCCAGTCCCGACTGGTATCGCGAACCTGAAGATGCTCACCGACGAACGGCAATTCCTCGGCATCGACGCCCAGGGCTGCAGCCAAGCTGTCGCGAATGCGAATGCTGGTGATCGGCAGGTTGTTCGCGCGCCCCTCGAGCGATCGTGTCTCCTCGGTGAGCTGTTTGTCTCGCTCGCTCGCAGTCACGAACTCCACGCCCTTGTCGACCGCCGCTCGATCGAGGCTCTGTCGTTGCGCCTCGATCTGCCCGCGTCGCTGCTCGGCTGCCCGCGTCGTGCCGAGAAAGGTCTCGAGCGTGTGTCCGGGGCGAAGCTCGAGCTGCGCGCAGGTTCGGCGGTAGTACTCATCGTCAGCGCGCTGACGGTCGCGCTCGGTTTGCCTCAGCCGGATCTCACGCTCCAACTCAGTGAGTCGATCGCCGCCTTGGCGCGCGATCGCGACTTGGAGATCGGCACGATCTCGCGCGAGCGCATCGACCCGAGCTTTGCATGCTGCGAGTCGCTGCTCCGTTTTGTCGCGCTCGAAGCTGAGATTCTCGAGGTATGCACCGAGGAGCACGATGCGATGACCGGCGAACCACGCCGCGAGCACCTCGCGCGCTCGTCGCTTGCTCGTCACCTCGGATTCCACCGCCTGCAGTTTGTCGCCATCGGCGACCAACGGCTCGAGCATCTCGATTTGGCTGCGTGCACGCACCACTGCATCGTGTGCGCGGCTCAGGTTCTCGAAATTGCCGATGAGCGCCCGGATGCGATCATCGGTATCGTCCGGCTCCAACATGTGATGTCGCACGAACTCGGTCAGATTGCCGACCGACTTCATCGAAACGGTCTGATAGAAGAGCTCGAGCGCCTGCGCGTGAGGGATCCCGAGCTCGCGGCGCAGTTGCGTTGCGTACTCCTCGAAACTCTCGAACGGCCTCTTCACGCGCTCGTCCGCGCGCAAGCGTTTCTTCAAGACCGCGAGGTCGGCACCGAACTCCGTGAAGTCATCGGCGATGCTGAGTGCGCCGGCGGCGACGACATAAAAGCGCTCCGGGGTCCGCTCACCGGGTCTCGTCCACAGCACGAGCGCGAGCGTCACCTCGCGGTTGGCAGCCGCGTCCGCAAACACCGCGAGAATGACGCTGTAGCAGTTCTCATCTCGCAGCGCTTGCGCCTGCGCGCTGCCGGTGTGCTCGTTCGAGACCGTGCGATACTCTCCGCGAACATAGGAGTACAACGAACGTTCGCGCGCTTCGGCACCGGCGGCACGGTTGTAGGTGATCTTGCGTGGCGGAACGAGCAGCGTGGTCATGGCATCGACGAGGGTCGATTTGCCGGAGCCAATGTCGCCCGTCAGCAGCGCATTCTCACCACCCGGCTCGATCCGCCAGATCCGGCCATGGAAGGTGCCCCAGTTCAACACCTCGAACCGTGCCAGGCGAAAGCCGGCCCGCGACGGCGGGCCGCTATGAGCTGCGCTGCGCGTAGTCACGGTAAGTCGACTCGAGATCCGCCAACCAATCGGCGTTGACGAACGCACGCAGAATCCGGCGTACTTCGAACAACACCGCGTCCCCTTCCTCGATCGAACGCAAAAAACCCAACTCGACGACGCGCGCCACGTGCCGATCGATCTGATCCTGGAGCTTCGCTTCGTTCGTCCCGACGGGAAGAAACACGCGCAGCATCTCGATGATCTGTTCACGGGTCAGCACCAGTTTGGTCTCACCACCGTGCGCATCGTGCTGTGCCAAGCGTTTGCGCAACAGCACCAGCAGCACACTCACGGGGTAACTCAACGGCCGACGAGGAATGAGCCTGCGCGGGGCGCCCGCCTCATCGGCCAACTCCTCGGTCTGGCGAACGTAGGCATACCCTTCAGCTTCGTCGATGACCAGATCCAGACCGAGCAGGCGCAAGTGATCGCGCGCCGCGCCCTGCAGCTTCAGCACCTCCCGCCACAATGGCGCGTCGACATCACCATAGACGACCCCTTTCAAGAGGCCGACCAGGACATCCGAGAGTTCGTTGCCCGCTCGATGACTATCCATGACGCTCGCGAATGAAGATCACCCGGCGCAGGCTAACCTGCTTCAATTCTCGCCGCTCGTCCCCGCCGCCTCGAGAGGCCCCAGAGGACACGATGAGCGTGTCCTCGACCGTCTCATCGACGGCGGCGCCCTCCTGCGCGGCAATCCTGAGATAAGTCACGATCTCGGCGATGCCCTGTTGCGGCGGATAGGCCCGCGCGACCTCAGCGAGTGTGACCTGCGATCGCGACTCGAGCAACGTCGCGATCTGGGATCGCAGTACGCCTTCATCCACGGTGGTCTGACGAAACAGCGCGCCAAAGTCGAGCTCTGCCACACCCGTCTCGATCGCTTCCAGATCCAATACCGGGTTGCGCGGCGGCCGGAATAGCGAGCGGCACAGGGACAGGTTCCATTCCGGCGCAAACCCCTCCATGTGCGCGACGTCTGGCGCCAGAGGTGGCGCCGCCTTGAGGGCGATGGCATGCGTCTCGATCTCATGAATGAGATCCAGGATACGCCGGTTTTCCAAGTGCACCTGGTCATCCACGAACCGTCGCAACTGATCGACGAGTTGCGCCACCGTCCCGTGCACCTTCTCACCAGCATCGAGCAGCAAGGAGGGGATGTTGTGCACGAAATCGTCCTCACGAGCCTCCTTTTGCAACGTCGAGAGGCCCTGCACCGCTCGTAGCCACTGCCTGAGTTCATCCTGTCGCACCGGCGACATCAGAAACTCCCAGAACGCCGTGAAGCTCTTACCCTGATCCGAGCGCTGGATGTGATCGGCCTCACCGAAGATGTCATCGAGCAGCGCACCCTTGGGCTGGGTGCTGACCGCGATGCGCTCGCGCATTTGCGCATCCAGCACGCGGAAGTTCTCCTCGATCTGGCGGAAGTCGGCCAGCAGGCGTCGCGCAGTCTCCGCGAGCTGCGCATGGCGTTCCTTGATTTGCGTGGGATCGAGCGGCCCCGTTCGTCCCTGACGCACGTGTTCGATTTCCTGCTCGATCTCATCGCGCCGCTTTTCCAAGTCGCGAACCCGCGCCGCCGGATCGGGCTCTGCGCCCACGGCGAGCTCTCGAAGCAGTTGAAACAGCGTCAGTAGGCGCGATTCGGTGCCGATGAATGGCTGAGGCGACAATGTTTGCAACCATTCGATGGCTCGTTCGGTCGCCGGCGTCAGATCGAATTCGGCCTCGGCCCCGGATTTCGGATAATACTTGCGCACATACGCTCGATTGGGCGCCGCCCACTCCTCCAGGTACTCACGCGCGGAGCGTGGATAGCGCTCCGGATACACCTCTCGCAGGTGATCCAAATAGCTGCTGAGCTGCGCGGTGATCTCGGGTGCCGAAATCGCGCGCCGGTTCGGGCGAATGAAGCTGATGATGAAAAAGCCGAGGATCAGTGGTGCATTGTCGGCCACGAGCACGCGCCATGCCGGATGGGATTGACGCATTCGATCGAGCGTGTCGTGATCCATGCCTCATTGTATCTTGATGCCAACAACTCCAGGCAACCCGCTAACGGCGCACACCGGGTCGAGGAAAGCCGGCAGGTCAAGGCGCCAGCGTGCCCGCGCCAACAGTGGGCGACGCAGTCGCGCATTCAACGTCGGTGTCCGCTCGCCTCAGGTGGATAGACACCTCAGAAAACGTTCCGGAGACCGCTTCATTTGCTCAACCGGCTAACGCTCCCACAGCTACGCTCCGATCACATACGAGTTTTTATGCTCATGCGTTCGAGCTGAGTATGCGCATCCGGACCGCGACATCACCGGGCAGGTGAAGAAATCTGGTAGCCCTCAGTGGCAAGCCGTGAGGGGATCGGCAACTGAAACTCACCGAATCACACCATCTGTGCAGCTTCGATGAGGATCTTGCCGGTCGGGATCTCCCAAATCCGGCAATCGCATCCACCGGTATTCCGCATCGGCGAATACGCGGCGGGCGAGCTTTCGTCATTTCGCCAAGTCGTGAGGATCCATCCCAATCAATCCAAGCACCTGCTGCTTCATCGCGACGTGCTTCTCTAGAGCCCTGAGGTCGTTGACTCGATTCTCATAGGAAATCAAATAGCCTTCGTTGACGCTACATTTGCGCTCGCTGACGACGTTGCCGTCACTTGCCACTTCCAGAGCGTCATATTCCTCAACCTCGTTTGCGCCCCGGCCGTGCGCCAAAAAAAAGGGCTTACCTGAAGCCACCATGTCATCCTTTACAACCCACGGACGGCTGGTCTCCGTAGAAAGGATGACCCAAGAGGAAGCTCCATCATCCCCCTCATCATCGATGCTCAGGTCAGTCCCGCTTTCAATCGCCGCTTGGTCTTCACGGCGACACCAAACACGCACCCACGTCTGTTCCACAGCTAAATTCCTCCGAGCAACGAAGACGAAATACTATCCAAGATTCGCTCTCGACCGCGAACTCATCGCGCTGTGGGATCATCGGTCGCGCCGCGTGAGCACATACTTCTGGGGTCCGCCCGACGCGCCGTCCCGCGCTCGCCCGAATGAATCCGCACCGGCCTGACTCTCAGAGCCTGCCCTCTCTCCGCTACGCCTCGAGCCATTCGATGCAAGTGAACTCCCTCGACGCCCTTGCGGTTCAGCTGTTGGGCTAAGAGCGCGGCCCCCACACGCCGCTCTTCCGAGGAAGAACATCCGCGGGCCGATGAAAAACTCCAATCCTTTCGCGTCCAGCCAGATCGATGTGCAGCCTCCGCCATGAACGCTCCTCTAGCGATCGCTCAGGAGGCCCGGCTGGCGCGCGGCCAGCGCGGAGGCAATCCACGCCTGAACCTCGTCGATGGACACAGAGACCGCTTCTCCGATCAAATTGCTCTCGGCGTCATAGACACCGCAGTCGATGAAGGCATCGCCATCCTGGGGTACGTCCCCTTCCCCGACCGTAAGTAAGAGGTGACCGCCGTCATCGAGGCGATACACGAGCGCCGCGCAGTTGCCGCCGGTACTCTCCTCTTTGAGGTTTGGGTAGATCGCACGGATGTCGCTGATGGTCGTCATCTCGAGATTCCTTACGGATCGGCGCGCGGGGATGGACGGTCCGACGCATTCCTCTGTCGAGTCCAACAGAATGGTAGCAAAAAAACGAGAGAATCTTCGTCGTCGTTTTCGAAAGACGGTGGCCTCGAGCTTCGTCGAGCGGAGGGTCGGGCAGCGCGGTGAACCCGTCACACCCGACGTTTTGGATCGGATGATCGAACGTGGACACCTTCGTGCGTTCGCCCGGCATGCCGATCACCGACAGACCACCTTGCCTCCGTATTGGGGTAACGCAGATCTTCCTTGGGATCGACGCACGCCATGATGGTTGATTGGAATCGCACGACGCCTCCCTTGCCCTGAGCTTCTTCGAGCCCTGTGTCATGCCGTGTCGCTGGCGAAACTATCTTTGCAGTTCGTCCCGCGAGCACCTCGCGTTTCCGAGGTTCACGCCCACCTCACTGAGTCTGATCGCACCGCCGTCGTCGGACCCTCATGGATGTTTCCTGTCGCGAGAACACGAAACAACCCGCCTCGGAAGGAAATATATGAAGCGTCGACGACGTTACGCCCATCATGAGGTGCTCGTCCATCGCGATCCGGTACACCCTCGCGAAGACGGGTCTCGAGCGCGACGGCGCGAACCCGTCCGCGCAATCCCCCGCCAAGTTGTGACATTGGAGCAGGCGCGCCGCGCTCGCAAGCGAACGTTTCCATGCAAAACGTTCGACACTCGACCCTCTCGCTCGCGCGCCGCGGCGCCCACCCAGAGAACGATGTCCACCGGCACGAGACAGACGGGCCCGACCAGCAACGCTAGACCGCAAAAGAGCTAACATGCTCGCCGCACACGCGAGGCTCGATCACACCTTCGCCTGGAGGCGTCTCGAGAACGTCGCGGAATCCTCTGCCCTGCCGCTTCGAGGACTTCATGATCAGGCACCTGCGCGCAGTGCGGGCACGTCCGCGGCCGATCGACGCAATGAGCGGCGCGTATGCGAGACGGCTGACCATGTGCGGCGACACTCTCTGCGCGAAACGCAGATCCGCCCTCGTACCGTAGGCTCACATGAACGCTTCGTGGCGAGGGCGAGGGGATCGATCGAGACAGACAGGACAGCGATTCACTGGGCGATGCGACGGTAGGTACGTGCGCCGGAACCCTCGATGAGGCGATGTGTCGAATCGAACGCCACCCGATCTGCGCGGTAGCGCATGCGGCTCGCGCGCTCTGCGTCCGAGCCGCACGGATTTGTTTCTTCTTCGATGGACGATTGCGTCGCGGAGAAATCCTATCGGGTCGACTGTCCCAAGGCGGCCAGCAACGTCTCGAACTGTGCGAGCGTCCGAGCAAGCTTCAATGACGATTCCGTCATCGAGCCGTCGATCGATTGGCTCGTGCCGCCGGCGCGCATCAAGGCGCCGCCTTCGGAGTCACGAACGACTTGGGTGCCGTTCGGCCGATGATCGAAGAACACAGCGTAACCCGTACGAAACCTCACGCTGATCAATGCGCCGCTCGCCGTATAGTCGACGCCAACGATGTCATTGATGTGTGGCCCCTGGGTGGCTTCGATCGAACGCACGCGCTGCCACGCGTCGTAGGTCACCGCGAACTCGCGGTTGCCCGCGTCCTCGAACGCGTGCGGGCGCCCCGTGCCATCGCGCGCCGTGACCGTGGCGAGCTTCGCGACCGGCTCCATCGTCGGGCGAGCCTGCGGCTCCGCGGCTGCCAGCATCGATGCAGCCAAGAGCCCCGCCACCATGATCCACCCGCTCGTCGCTGCACTCATACCAGTTCCTGTAGTTTTGGTCATTCGATGAGATTGATGGCAGGCAATGTCATCGCGGCACCGAATCGCTGCGAACGACGATATCATCGCCGCGGCCGCCCTCATCGATCCCGTTCTTGCCGATGGAATAGACGATGAAGGCCTCCGCCGTCTTCGCCGTCGCCTCGATGCGCCGATACACCGCTCGATGCTCCCAAGCATCGTTCAATGCGTATTCATCATCCAGGTAAGGCCCGACCAGCGCACTCAACCCCTCCGGATCAGAGGGA
Organism: Steroidobacter flavus; assembly: GCF_042651805.1. NCBI lineage: Bacteria > Pseudomonadati > Pseudomonadota > Gammaproteobacteria > Steroidobacterales > Steroidobacteraceae > Steroidobacter > Steroidobacter flavus. The sequence continues at coordinate 105,470 of NZ_JBHSDU010000015.1, forward strand.
AGATGACCCCGGTCCTTCCGATAGATCAGCAGCGCGGTTCGTAGCAACTCGAGATCCTTCTGCGTCTGCTCTTCGGGCGGATGATTCAACCGCCCGCAGGCCACTCCCGAGCTCAGCAGCAAGGTGGCGGCGATCCCGTGCGCCCATCCAACACCGTGATATCCAGGTTTATTTGCAATCACAGGGCACCCGATTGCCAGCGTGTCGTGAGTCCCAATAGAGCAGTTCGATATCTGGAACATGATCGCTCGGCGTGCCCCACGTGGGCCCCGTTGGGTATCTGTGGCGCGCTACGAACTCATACTGAACCCGGTTGTAGATGCTGCTGTGATTGGCACTGAGCAGCCCGAAGGCATCCCAGGCTCCATCCTTCACTCCCTGCCACCATGAATCGGTACTGTGCATGGATTCATGAAACATCGTTTGCACCAGGTCATTGAACTGGTGGAAATCCAGAATCTTGCAACGCAAGTCCTTCGACAGCGACGTGACCCCCGTCCACTTGTCGGTCGATGCTCGAGCGCCCGGATTCGGATCATCGAACGAGTAGCCACCACGACGATCGATGTCTGGGAAATGAAGGTCGATATAGTCACTGATGATGTTCACGTCCTCTTCGGTGAGCCCCCACGGATCGAATCGCGACACGGGATTCTGCGAGACATAGCCGTAGGTGTTGATGCCCCCACCCAGCCCGAGCGGATCGCTCTGCACGTAGCGTCCGAGGCTCGGATCATAGTCACGATAGTTGTTGTAGTTGAGGCCCGTCTCCGCATCGAAGAGCTGCCCCGGAAACCGCAGATCGAACGTGAGTCCGTGCAAATATCCCGGGAAATACGAGGACACGGAGTCGACGCCGAAGGGTTCGGCGCGCCACGCCCACGTCATCTGGTTGCCACTCCATGGATCCGCGCGTGTCAGGCGGCGCGGCGTGTTTAGATGGTCGGTATGGACGTTGAAGAGCTCCGTGAAGCTCCACTCCACGTAGCCTTCCGGATCAAACAGCAACGTGTACAGCGCCGTCGCGACCGGAATGTCCTCCAACCAGAGGATCTGCTGATGCGTGTATCGGTCGCAGACGTCGCTTGCGGCGGCGTCGCGGAGGCATTTCTCGATCAGGTGGCCCTCCTCATCGTACACGTAGTGACCTCCGGTCAACTCCCCATTCATGCGCTTGGTCGTGCGTTGGCCACGGCCGTTGTAGCCATAGGTCGTCGCTCCCATGCTGCTCGCGATCATCCGACCCGCGCCATCGTAGGTAAAGTCGATCAACCCATCGCTCGTCAGGTTGCCAGCCGCATCGTAGGCATAGCTGCGACTGTGACTTCCCGTGATCGAGGTCAACTGATTGCTCGTCAGCGGATTATCGTACGTGTACGCGACCGCGTTCGTGCCCCCTTGCTGGGTGCGATTCCCATTGGCGTCATACGCGTACGTGCGACTCGCGCCCAGAAAGGCGCGTGACGCCCCGGTCAAGCGGTCCAGGTCGTCGTAGCCATAGGTCCACGAGGGCGCCATGTTGTAGGGAACGCTCCCGTCCGTGGTGATCGCCGTGATGCGACTCGCATCGTCGTAGGTGTACGTGGATTGCCCGTTGCTATCGATCAGCACGACGCGACCATCTTCATCGTACTCCCGAACCGCAAGCGTGCCATTGCCCCACGTCCAACCCAGTACCCGCCCGTCGGCGCCATAGAGCACGTTGGTGAGCACGGTCACTTCATTGGGATAGTGCGGATCCTCGATGCGCACGCGCATCGCTGAGATCCGCCCGGCGGCATCATGATCGTAGTAAACGTCGATGCCCCCCGGACGAACTTGGCGGCGGATCAGCCGGCCGTTCTCATAGATATAGTGCACCTCCCGGCGTTGCGTGAGGCCACCGGCGCCATGGGGGGGTGGTTTGCGCTTTCATCACGACGCGCCCGTGCACGTCATAGTCGTATTCAGTCAACCCGCCGGTATCGCTCATCGCGCACAGCCGCCCGATCCCGTTCATGCAGCCGTCGTACTGATACGTGACCGTGTGATCCAGATACACGATCTGGGTCACGCGATTCAACGCGTCGTAACTAAAAACACCCCGACCCACGGCTGCGCCGCGGGCATCCGTTCGGGTCGCAAGGTTGCCCGTCTCATCATAGGTGTTCGTGGTGATGCCCGTGTCGGGACTCACCTCCTCCAGCAGATCGCCCAGTGCGTTGTTGGAATAGGCGGTGACCAACCCTTTCGGATCCGTGACCGACAACAGTTGATCCAACTCGTCATAGGCGTACGCCGTGACGCCTGCGAGGGGATCGGTGACCGAGATCAATCGATTCAGTTCATCGTAGCCCCAGGCGACGTCGCGCCCGAGCGGCGCGAGCGCCGTGGTCCGATTGCCGTTGTCGTCATAGCCATACGTGGTCGTGACATTCGGGGTTCCCGCAGCGCCCATCAGCTGGTGTAGCCGGTTCGACGCATCGAACGCTCGCGTGCGATGACGGGTTCGCACGTTCGAGGCATCAAAGGCCGCCTCCTCGATCCTGTTTCCTTTCTCATCGAGCGTGTATTCGATGCGATTGCCCTCAGCGTCGCTGATCCGGGCGAGCCGGTGAGCCGAGTCATGCACATACTGCACGTAGCTTCCGTCGGGCCGCGTCACCTTTTTCAACAGGCCCGTCGGCCAGTATTCAAAGCTCGTCTGCTCCGTACCCACCAGTCGGGAGATGAGCCGCTGCCGCAGATCATACGCGAGCGTCGTCAGCACGCCGTTGGCATCCCTGAACGTGAGCGGCTGACCGTGGGCATCGTAGGTGTAGTACGTCGTCGCATGACCGGCAGCGTTCGTGATCTTGCGCACCCGGCCGCATCGATATCCACTCGTGCAGTCGTGGTAGAGAAAGGTCGTGATGTCCTGCACGTCGGTGCGTGGACCATCCATGGTGAGGACTTGGCCCAGACTGTTGTAGCTGTAGTTCCAGCTACGCGAGACGTTGCTCGCGGTGTCGAGCTCAGTACGGCTCAGTAGGTTTCCGTGTGCATCATAAACGAAGGTGGTGCGCTTGCCGGGCTCGTCGATCTGCGCGGGTAGGCGGAAACTTGGATGCCAGATCGTCGTGATGGAACGTGCCCGCGCGGTGCCGGAGGCCTCGGTGCGACTGGTTTCCAAATGGCGAGCGTTGAGCGAAAAGCTCGTCACAAACCCGCGGAAATCCGTCTTGCTCAGCACATCACCGTTGGTGTCGCGAGCGAACGCCGCGGTGGGACCGCACGTGGCACAGGGCGCGCCCGTGATGGAGGCGGCCTTGTAGACACCATCGATCAACGTGAAGCCGTGCGTTCGCTGCGTTCCCGCGGCATCGGTTTCGAGCGTGGATCCGTTCGCAAGGTACGAGAGCTCGATCCGATCGGCACCATTGGCATGCTCCGAGACGAACGCGCGCGAGGCGCTGTCGTACTCGAATGTCGCGAATCTCGTCCCACTCTCATCCAGGATGCCGGTCAGAAGCGACGTGGCTTGCGCGCCGAAGAGGTGTCCCGGCTCGTCATACACATACGTGCGCACGCCCGTGCCGGGATGGCTCACGGTGGAAAGACGACCTGATCCATCGTAGCCGTAGGCGATCACCGTGCCGGCGGGGTCGTGCAACTCGATCAGTCGGCCCTGCGTATCGTAAGCGAAGTTCAGTCCTCGACCGAAAGCATCGATCACCGCGACCAGACGACCGTCCGTACCGTAGGAGAGACTTTGGCTCATTCCGGATCGGGTCTGGAGCGAAGTCAGAGCGCCGCTTGCGTCATACAGCTCCGCCGAATCGTCTTCATTGACGACTCGCCAGCCGCCGCTCACTTCAACCAAGGATACGGCCACATCGCCGTCCGCTCTCCAAGCACCCGAGCTGTTCTCAAAATTCAGGACCGCCCCATCGGCCCGGGTGAGGCGAACCATTCGCACGCCGCCGCCCGTCGTTACCACCAGTCGTCGGTCGAACGTGCTGGTCCATCGCGGCCCGAGGATCCCACTGCCCTTGCCTCGACTGTTGTAATGCCTTTCGAACACCAGTGGAAACGGTCCTTGACCGAGGTAGTCCGTCTCTCGCTGATATTTGTTCCCCGTCGCAGTGTTGATGGGGTTTCCCGTCATGAGATTGCATTCATGGTCCCCCAGGTTTCGCTCGGTCTGCACCGTGTTCGGCTCACGCACGCAGTACGGCACCTGGCCGGTGGGCAAAGGTACCTGAAGCCGATATCCCCCCGAGCACGTCCAATAGTTGTTCCGATAGATGACATTGTGAATTGGCGCGGCCGGACCGAACGGCGCCAGCTCGCACATGCCTGTCATCGTATTCAAGTACGCCCCCCAAAGCTGGAACCCGGCGGTTCGCGTGTTGCGATACCACTCGCCCTCGATTCCTTGTGGACAAAATTTCTTCTTCTCGCGCACGCCACCGGTCGTGCCGGGATAGTCGGCGTAGGTGTTCACATCTTCGCCGTTGCCGCCGGACCAGATTTGAGTGCTACTGCCAGGCAAGGGCACCTGGCCGTCGTAGCGGTCCGGACATTCAGGCGTCTGATCCCTCGCAGCCATCCACCCTCTCGCGGCGTCCTCATACGAGCTGTAGCAGTATTCTTGCTGAGAGGCTTCGAGCCAGTAGTAATATTTGTACTCGCTCTTCTGCGCGCCGGCGTATGGCGTGGCTGCGGATGGAAGGCTCGTGAGCATCCCGTGGACCGCGATCATCCCCAGGACCATCGCGCCAATTCTGTTGTTCTTCATGATCAAACCAATCGTCAATCCATTTGAATCGTCACTACGAGCATCGACAACGGCGCACGCCGCAGCCTTGTCGCCGGATCCTCGTCGACGCGGACACCCTCGTCCGCAGTGAGTGCCATCTCCGGTCTACGATCAGCGCACGCACCGGTGCTCATCTCCGTGCGCTCGTTCGAACGATAGATATATTTACTGGTGATGGTTGCACATTTATGACTCGTGGCAGACGCAGCCACTCATCGACGGAAAGTGACGTCGCGAGGGCTCTCGGCGATACGGCGATCCCCTCGGTCCGTATCTCGCGCCGGCACGACGGTGAGAGGGTTTCGGACAGCTCACAGTGACGTGCCATGATCCCGTGACTCATCGTTTCCGACCAGGACCTTCCCGCGCCCGCATTCCTGCGATGGTTGAGAACGATGCGTGCCGATTGCTCTCGGAGCGAGGCCGGCCGGCTCAGGCAACTTCTGACGACTTGAGCCGTCGAATACGAGCATTCGGATCGATGCGGGGTTGTCCGGCGTTAGAATGAAGTTGGCTTCGTACTGAAGACAATCAAATGGCAATGGCAAGGATCAAAGCCCCTCGGCGATTCTCCGAGCACTTCGCCATAGACCCCGCGGTCCTCCGACACCGCGGTGCATTCGACCCCACGATAACGTCGACAGCGCTCCATTGGTGGACCCATTGCTCTTGCAAGGGAGCGGTCAGCCCGAGATGCAGCGAGCGTATGGTGAGTGGCAAACGCACTTTCGCGACGTGATAAGTCTATTGGCAGTATCCGACGAGCCCGATGACGCCGCCTGGAAGGCAGCCAGTCGTTTACTCAGTGGAACGGAGTTCAAGGGCACCTGCCTGGGTCATGGGGAACCGGAAGATGCGTGCACCCGAAAGTCCGCGACGACCTCCCCCGAGCTCACCGCGGCAGACCCTGCTCGCCCTCCGCGTGCCACATAGAGCCATTCGTCATAGTTCGCCGTCGTTCCTGCGAACGCGTTGGCACCGTGATCGACGAGCCAGCGAGCCAACTCCTCTGGCGAACGGCACACCGGCGACAAGGGTGTACCGTCAGTCACCTCTTCGTACATCTGATAGCCCAAACACTCGGTTTCAGACCACCGCGGCATGTAGTTCTGCGGGTCCGGCCGTTCTCCCACATATTCCGCATAGGTCAGGGCGCGAAGCTCCTCAGGGATGGGACGCCATTCATCCGATCCCAGATCGTGCTCCAGTCCTTCTTGCCACTTCGCGGCCTCCTCCTCCCAGCGGCGCACATGCCCCAGATAGTCAGCACCGTCGAGTAGCGGGATATAGCGCCCGCGCGCATCTTTGGGATGCACCCAATCCAAGGGCGCTCTTCTCACAACTCTACTCATCGTCCGATCCTACCTCGAGGGGAATGCCGAACAACGCTCCACACGACACCGGGTCGTTCACATTGAACGGCCGATCGTGAGCGACACCTATATACCACTCTCGGTGCGTCGCAAGGGTCACCGTCCCAAGCTATAGACCTCCGCAGGCAAAAAAGCACGTAGCGGTGTCCGTTATATCTTCCGACCGGATGTGAATAGAAACCAATCCCGTGAAGAATCGACTGCACCGAGCATGACCTCGGGCGTAGCCTCCCCTGAACAAAGGAGCAAAGGAAAGGAGCAAACGAAAGGAGCAAACGAAAGCAGGATAGCCGAGCGGCCGCCAATGGGTCACTTTGTGGTCTTCTTCGTCATGCTCGGCTTACGAGGCAAGCATGCGTGGCTCAATGTATGGAAGTCAGGCGCCTCCTCATCGGCTTGTAATCGCGTCCAGCGCCAAAGAATCCACCTGCGCCCGCAAATTCGCATACGCCCGCGCCAAATCCCGCTGCACCAATCTCGGCGTCATCCGATACGCCCTCGCAATCTCGTGATAACTCATCCCCTCATTCACATGCATCAAGAGCATCCGTTTCTGCCGCTCCGGCAACTTCTCCACCGCCGCCCTCACCTGCTTCACTAATTTCGTACTGACCGAACATTCCTTGTCACCCTCCTCCCCAAACTCGATCAACGCCTCCCGATCCGGTCCCTCACTCTGCAAATCCCCACGCACTTCATCCACCACGTTCGCCGCGACCAGCAGCACGAATCGCTGCGGCGATTTCACCAAGGTGGCTTCGTCATAACGCGACAAACGAACGAACACTTCTTCGGCAACGTCTTCGAGTTCAGTGGGCTGCGCTGGCGCATGGCGCGACAGCCAGCGACGAAGTGCGATCTCCCAGTTGGACGACCACTTCGATGGCTGGGCGACAACGACCGGTTCGCGCACCCTCACGAGGCCTAACTTCATTGCAGCTCACCCCCACCGCATCGCCGCTAAATGAACTTTATTCAGTTATATACCCCTCTGAGTGAACGTTAGTCAAATGAAAGGAGGCCGCTTTTGACGCCCACACGGTCGTGTGGCGAGCCGCCCACGGAAGACGCAATACGACTGCGTCTAAGAGCCAATCCAAGGTAGGAATGAAGAGTCTGGCGCGCTGGCGCCAAGACCACATTGCAGAGAAGCATCACGAATGAAATGTCGCCGACGGGCCAGAAAGGCAAGCGTCGGGCGCCACGAAAACCGTGGCGCAGCGAGGAGAAATCAGCGTCGCAGAATCCGCAGGACTTCTTCGAGCTCGACGCGGATCTGGCGCACGATCTGCTGGGCCTGCGTCAGATCATCACGCGCCTCATCGCCGCCCAGGCGATTGCGGGCACCGCCGATCGTGAAGCCCTGCTCATATAAAAGAGAGCGGATTTGTCGAATGACGAGCACATCTTGACGCTGGTAATAGCGCCGATTGCCGCGCCGCTTCACCGGCTTGAGCTGGGGAAACTCCTGCTCCCAATAGCGCAGCACGTGCGGCTTCACGCCGCACAGCTCGCTCACCTCGCCAATGGTGAAGTAGCGTTTGCCGGGAATCGCCGGCAGTTCGCTGTTATTGCCTGCTTCCAGCATACGCTTCGACTCGGGCTTTCAGTTTCTGGCCGGGGCGGAACGTCACCACGCGACGGGCGCTGATGGGGATCTCCTCGCCGGTCTTGGGGTTGCGTCCGGGGCGCTGGTTTTTATCACGCAAATCGAAGTTACCGAATCCGGAGAGTTTCACCTGCTCGCCGGTTGAGAGCGAGGCGCGCAGCTCCTCGAAAAACAGGTCCACCAGCTCGCGAGCCTCGCGCTTGTTGAGACCGAGCTGGTCGAACAATGCTTCTGCGATCTCCGCTTTGGTTAGTGCCATGCTGTGGTGTCCCGCTCATTGGTCCCGGAGGGTGGCGTTCAGCTGACGGCCCAGTTGTTCGACGACCTGCGCCACGAGGGCGTCGGCTTCGTTGTCCGTCAACGTCCGGGAAGTATCCTGTAAATGCAGGCCTAAGGCTATGCTTTTCTTGCCTTTCTGCAACTGCTGCCCCTGATAGACCGAGAGCACGGTCAGGCGCTTGAGTAGAGCCCCGGCACTTTGCTGCACCACCGCCCGAACCGCCTCAACGGGGAGGCCTTCGTCGACGATCGACGCAATATCGCGGCGGATGGCGGGGTATCGGGAGATCTCCTCGAACTCGGGGATCACGGCCGCAAGCCCTGCCGCGGTCTCGAGCTCAAAGACGAACACTGGATATGTCAAATCCAGCCGGCGCGAGTGCTCAGGATGGACACAGCCTAACCAGCCGACCGCGCGGTCGCCGCGGTAAATTCGCGCGGATTGCCCGGGATGCAGCGCGGGATGCACTTCCGCCTCGAAGCGAAATTCCTCCGAGGCCCCAGTCAACGCAATCAGTGCTTCGACATCCGCCTTCACATCGAAGAAGTCGACCTTGCGCGCCTCCGCGCCCCACTGCTCGGGGAGCACGGAGCCGGTCGCGACACCCGCGATCACTTCGGTCTCGCGATCCGCCGCGTAGCGACGCCCGACTTCGAACAGCCGAACGCGCGGCTGTTGGCGGCGTTGATTGCTGCCGAGCCCTTGGAGCAGGCCAGGCCACAACGACACGCGCATCACCGCGAGCTCCGCGGAGATCGCGTTGCTCAACGCGACCGGTGCTTCCGGACACAGCGAGGCCTGATATGCCTGGTCGGTGAACGCGTAATTGATGGCTTCCTGATAGCCACGATCGACGAGCAGATCGCTCGCACGCTCGTTACGCACGTGCGCTTCGGTCCAGGGCGCAGGTTCGTGCGTGCCGATCTCGGGGCTTTCAGGAATGTTCTCAAAGCCGTGCAGACGCGCGACTTCTTCGATCAGGTCCTCTTCGATGCGAACGTCGAAGCGCCAAGTCGGCGGTGTGACCTGCCACTCCGCACCACTGCCGCTCACGATCATGCCGAGCCGTTCGAGCAAGGACTTCACGATGGACGCGTCGATCTTGGCGCCGAGCACCTGCTCGACGCGAGCATGACGCAAGCGAATCAGCGCGGGCGCCGGGTAGTTGCGCGAGGCGCGCGTAACAACGAGCGGACCGGCCTTGCCGCCAGCGGCATCGAGCAGCAGCTGCGTCGCGCGCTCGACGGCACGCTCTTGCAGTTCGGGATCGACACCGCGCTCGAAGCGCTGGGACGCATCCGTGATCAATCCATAGCGACGACCGCGACCAGCCACGTCATTGGGATCGAAGAACGCACACTCAAAGAGCACATCGACGGTGCCCTCCGCGATGCCGGAATCCTCACCGCCCATGACGCCCGCCATGCCGAGGATGGAGCGCTCATCGGCAATCACGAGCACATCGGGCGTGAGCACGATCTCGCGGCCGTCGAGGAGCTTCAATTTCTCGTTCGCCTTCGCGAAGCGAACAGTAATACCGCCGCTCAATTTGCCAAGATCGTAGGCATGCATCGGCGCACCGAGCTCGAGCATCACGTAATTGGTGATATCGACGACGGCACTGATCGGACGCAAGCCCGCGCGACGCAGACGCTCCTGCATCCAGAACGGCGATGGCGTGTTCGCAACGATGCCGCGAACGACACGACCGACAAATTTGTAACAACCGATCGGCGCATCCGCCGTGGTGCCGGTCTCGATGCGAACCGGAAACGTATCGGTGATCGTGGCCGGCACCGGCTCGATCGCAGGCACATGCAATGGCTTGCCACGAGCGGCAGCGGCCTCGCGCGCGATGCCCTGCACGCTCATTGCATCGCCGCGATTCGGCGTCAGGTTCACTTCGAAAATGGTGTCATCGAGGCCGAGCGCTGCAACCAGATCTTGGCCAGGCTGCAACTGCGCCGGCAGGTCGTAGAGACCCGAGGCTTCCTCGTTGATGCCGAGCTCGCGCGCCGAGCACAGCATGCCGGCGGATTCGACCCCGCGCAGCTTCGCGCGTTTGATTTCGGTGCCGTTCGGCAACTTCGCACCGATGCTCGCAAGCGGCGCCTTCATGCCGACACGCACGTTCGGCGCGCCACACACGATCTGAAACTCTTCTTTGCCAGTGGACACGACGCAGACGTTCAACTTCTCGGCGTCCGGATGTTTGGTCACGGACTTCACTTCCCCGACCACGACGCCGGGAAGCTGCGGGCCCGCGGCAGCGATGCCTTCGATCTCGAGGCCCGCCATCGTCAAGGCGTGCGCGAGCGCCGGCACGTCCGTGCCCGTGTCCACCCAATCACGCAACCAGTTGAGGCTGATCTTCATCGCAGGCGTCCCAAGTCAATCAGTGGGCTTCAATCGGTGGCGTAACGTCAGGCGAACTGCTTCAAGAACCGCAGATCGTTCTCGAAGTACAGCCGGATGTCGTTCACGTTGTAGCGAAGCATGGTCAGTCGATCGATGCCCATGCCGAACGCGTAGCCGGTGTAACGCTCGGGATCGATGTTCACGGCCTTCAACACATTCGGATGCACGACACCGCAGCCGGACACTTCCACCCAGCCCGTTTGTTTGCAAACCCGGCAGCCCGAGCCGCCGCACGACACACAGGAAATATCGACCTCGGCCGAGGGCTCCGTGAACGGGAAGTATGACGGACGCAGGCGCATCTTCACGTCCTTCTCGAACAGTTCGCGCATGAATCCATGCAGGATCGCTTTCATGTTCGCGAACGTGATGCCCTCATCCACCACCAGGCCTTCGACCTGATGGAACATCGGGGTGTGCGTCATATCGGAGTCGTTGCGATAGACGCGACCTGGCGCGATCAGCCGAATCGGCGGCTTCTGCTGCTCCATCGAGCGCACCTGTACGGGCGAGGTATGGGTACGAAGCAGCCGGCCGTCCGGGAAATAAAACGTGTCGTGCATGGCACGCGCCGGATGATTCTCCGGGATGTTGAGCGCGCCGAAGTTGTGCCAGTCATCTTCGATCTCGGGACCGTCCGCGACCGTGAAGCCCGCGTTCCGAAAGATCTGCTCGATGCGACGACGCACGCGAGTGACGGGGTGTAAACCGCCAATCGTTTGTCCTCGGCCCGGCAACGTCACATCGACGGCATCGCTTGCGAGTTGTGCGGCGAGCTTCGCTGCGTCCAACGCCGCGCGACGCTCCTCGAGCGCCGTCGTCAATGTTTGTTTCGCTTCGTTGATCTTCGCACCGGCCGTGCGCCGGGCTTCCGGATCCATCGCGCCGAGTGACTTCAGCAGCTCGGTGACCGAGCCTTTCTTGCCGAGCAATCGAACGCGGATCTGCTCGAGATCATCGAGGCTGTCGCAGGCGGCGATCTCGGCGCGAGAAGCGTCGATGAGCGCGGGCAGATCAAGAACGGTGTCGGTCATGGCCTTGAGTTTTTCCGGTTCTATAGACGAATCGGGCGTCACTATGGACGCCCGATTCAATCAACTATCGAGCGTGGAGCCCGAGGATCAAGCCGCTTGTTTGAGCAGACTGTCCCGAGCCTTTTGCGCGATCACGCCAAACGCCGCCGGATCGTTCATCGCGATGTCGGCCAGCACCTTGCGGTCGATCGACAGACCCGCGAGGTTCAAGCCTGCGATCAGCTTGCTGTAAGACAAGCCATGAACGCGAGCCTCAGCATTGATACGAGTGATCCACAGCGCACGGAAGTTGCGCTTGTTGGTCTTGCGATCGCGATACGCATATTGGCCGGCCTTGATGACGGCCTGCTTCGCGGCGCGGAAGACTTTGCGACGGGCGTTGTAATAGCCCTTCGCCTTCTTGAGGATCTTCTTGTGACGGGCGCCCGCAATGACGCCTCTTTTAACGCGTGCCATGGTTTATCTCCTCACTTCGCGTTCGGGAGCAGCTGCTCCATACGGACCAGATCCTGCTTCGCGACCATCGAAGGCGCACGCAGCTGACGCTTACGCTTGCTCGGCTTCTTGGTGAGGATGTGACGACGATGCGCTTGGCCGCGCTTGAAACCTTTAGCAGTCTGGCGAAAACGCTTCGCCGCTGCCCGGTTGGTCTTCAACTTAGGCATTGAACTTCTCTACTGATTGTTAGCCTTTGAGGAACCCAGCCCACGTGAACCACATGGGGCTTAGCCCTGTCAGGCGGGACAGCGCCGACTTTTTAATGAGTCATTGCTGTTCGCTTGTTGTGCCCCCTGTTCTTACGAATTGGGGACACTTGGTTATTCGACGACCTACTTCTTCTTAGGTCCGAACATCATCACCATCTGCCGTCCTTCCATGAGCGGGTTCTGCTCGACCGTGGCGTACGGCGCCAGATCGTTCTGAACTCGCCCGAGCAATTCACGGCCGACTTCTTGATGAGCCATTTCACGGCCACGGAACCGCATGGTTACCTTGGCCTTGTCGCCCTCTTCCAGGAAGCGGATCAGATTACGCAGTTTGACCTGGTAATCGCCTTCCTCGGTGCCGGGGCGGAACTTCACTTCCTTGATCTGTATCTGCTTCTGCTTGCGCTTTGCTGCGTGGGCCTTCTTATTCTGTTCGAACAAGTACTTGCCAAAGTCCATGATGCGGCAGACCGGCGGCTCCGCCGTCGGTGATACCTCGACCAGGTCAAGCTCGGCTTCCTGCGCCATCTTCAACGCGTCGAAGCGGCTCATGACGCCCATCTGTTCGCCGTTCGCATCGATCACTCGCAACTGGGGCGAGTTGATTTCTTCGTTGCGTCGGACGCGTTTTCCTATGGGAGCAGCGATGCGTTATACCTCCAAACTAGTCCGGCCGCGGCTCGCGGCTTCTTCGGCAAGCTTCGCAGCCAACACCTCGACAGGCATGGCTCCGAGGTCTTTGCCACTACGCGTGCGCACGGCCAGAGAATTCGAACCTGCTTCGCGATCGCCCGCTACCAATAGGTAAGGCACCCGCTGCAGGGTGTGTTCGCGAATCTTAAAGCCGACTTTTTCATTGCGCAAGTCTGAAGTCACGCGAAGCCCCTGATTTTTCAGGACTTCAGTGACGCTCTGCACGTACTCGGCCTGGCCGTCCGTGATGTTCATCACCACGGCCTGCACCGGCGCGAGCCAGGTCGGCAGCTTGCCCGCGAAATGCTCGATCAAAATACCCGTGAAGCGCTCGAGCGACCCGAACATCGCCCGGTGCAACATCACCGGAGTGTGCTTCTGGCCGTCTTCGCCAATGTAGTGGGCGCCCAACCGGCCGGGCATGTTCAAGTCGACCTGCAGGGTGCCGCACTGCCAGTCCCGACCAATGGCGTCGCGAAGCACGAATTCAAGCTTCGGGCCGTAGAAGGCGCCCTCGCCCGGGTTCAACGTGTATTCGAGGCCGGCGGCGGTAACTGCTTGTTTGAGCGCGGCTTCCGACTGGTCCCAGACCTCGTCCGACCCCACCCGTTTTGGCGGCCGATCCGAGAACTTGATGCGCACGTCGGTGAAGCCGAAATCGGCATAGATGCCGAGAATTAGCTTGGTCAGGTTCACCGCTTCATCGAACAGCTGATCCATTGCGACGAAGCTGTGGCCGTCGTCCTGCGTGAACGCCCGGACGCGCATCAGGCCATGCAATGCGCCCGAGGGCTCATAGCGATGCACCTTGCCGAATTCGCAGAACCGCATCGGCAGGTCACGGTAGCTGCGCAGGCCCTGGTTGAAGATCTGCACGTGGCCCGGGCAGTTCATGGGCTTCAAGCAGAACTTCCGCTTCTCCACTTCGGTGAAGTACATGTTCTCGCCGAAGGTTGCGAGATGCCCCGAGGCATCCCACAGCTTCACGTCCATGACTTCCGGCCCGCTCACTTCCTGCCAGCCGGCGCGCCCTTGGTACTGACGCATGTAGGCGATCAGGGTCTGGAACAGCGTCCAGCCCTTCGGATGCCAGAACACGGCGCCCGGTGCTTCTTCCTGGAAGTGGAACAGATCCTGTTCCTTGCCGAGCTTGCGATGATCGCGCTTCTCGGCCTCTTCCAGGCGCGTGAGATAGGCCTTCAACGCCTTCTCATCGCCCCAGGCGGTACCGTAGATGCGCTGGAGCATTTCGTTGCGGGAGTCGCCGCGCCAGTAGGCGCCGGCCACCTTCATCAACTTAAAGGCCTTCAACTTGCCGGTGCTCGGCACGTGCGGGCCGCGGCACAGATCGACCCAGTCGCCCTGCCCGTACAGGCTGATGTCTTCCTTCTCCGGGATGCTCGCGATGATCTCGGCCTTATAGATCTCGCCCTGATCCTGGAAGAACTTGACCGCATCGTTCCGGCTCATCACCCGACGGCTCACCTTCTGATCGGCTTCCGAGAGCTCGTGCATGCGAGCTTCGATCGCGGTCAGATCCTCGGTCGTGAAGGGACGCTTGTAGGCGAAGTCATAGAAGAAACCGTCCTCGATGACTGGGCCGATGGTGACCTGGGCTTCGGGGAACAGCTGCTTCACGGCTTGCGCAAGCAAGTGCGCAGTCGAATGACGAATGACGTCAATGCCTTCGGCATCGCGGCTCGTGACGATCGCGAGGTGCGCGTCCTTGTCGATCAGATAAGAAGTATCGACGAGACGGCCATCGACCTTACCCGCAAGGGCCGCCTTGGCGAGACCCGCCCCGATGTCGGCAGCGACTTTCTCGACCGAGACCGGCTCTGCGTAGGTGCGCTGACTGCCGTCTGGCAGGGTGATTACAGGCATGAGACGAAGGAATTCAAGCCGTTAGAGGCAGAAAAAAGGACGCGCAGTATGCCCGGCCGCGGTATGGCAGGCAACCGCGAGACTGTAACGTCATCTGTCAGTAATGCTTGCCACCATGCCGACTCGCCGCTATTCTCTCGGCCCCTTTCGACGGGCCCGGATGCGCGCGTAGCTCAGCGGTAGAGCACTACCTTGACATGGTAGGGGTCACAGGTTCGATCCCTGTCGCGCGCACCAATCAACTTCGGCCCGACTACCCCACCTTGCTCGTCGCCAATCCCAGGCTCGATTTCCGCAGGTTTGAGATATGGTCGCGAAGCTTCGCCGCCTCCTCGAACTCCAGGTTCCGGGCGTGCTTCAACATCTCGGCTTCTAACTTCTTGATCCGACGCATGACCTGGTCGGGCGTGAGGCTCGAATAGTCGGGCGTCGCCTCGGCAATCTTGCGCGCAGGACCCCGATTGGGCTCGGATTGCGCAGCTTCCAGGATGTCCGCGACGGCCTTCTTGATGCCCCGAGGCGTGATGCCGTTCGCGGCGTTGAACTCGAGCTGCTTGGTGCGACGACGCGAGGTCTCTTCCAGCGCCTTCTGCATGGAGCCGGTGACCCGGTCGGCGTACAGGATGGCCTTGCCGTTCAGATGGCGGGCGGCGCGGCCGATGGTCTGAATCAGCGAGTTCTCCGAGCGCAGGAACCCCTCCTTGTCCGCATCGAGAATGGCGACGAGCGACACCTCGGGCATGTCGAGGCCTTCGCGCAGCAGGTTGATGCCGACCAGCACATCAAACTTGCCCAGGCGCAGATCGCGAATGATCTCCATGCGCTCGACGGTGTCGATGTCCGAGTGCAGATAGCGCACCTTCACGCCGTGCTCATCGAGATACTCGGTGAGATCCTCGGCCATGCGCTTGGTGAGCGTCGTGATCAGCGTGCGCTCATCTTTCTCCACCCGCAGCTTGATCTCAGAGAGCACGTCGTCCACCTGCGTGCGCACCGGGCGCACTTCCACCTCCGGATCGACGAGCCCCGTCGGGCGCACCAGCTGCTCGACGATTTCACCGCCGGAATGCTCGAGCTCATACCGCCCCGGCGTCGCCGAGACGAAGATGGCCTGAGGTGCCAGGCGCTCCCACTCCTCGAATCGTAGCGGTCGATTGTCGAGCGCCGAGGGCAAGCGGAAGCCGTATTCCACCAACGTTTCCTTGCGCGAGCGATCGCCCTTGAACATGGCGCCGAGCTGCGGAATGGTCTGGTGACTTTCGTCGATGACGAGCAGCGCATCCTGCGGCAGATAGTCGAACAGACACGGCGGCGGCTCGCCCGGCTCGCGACCTGACAGAAAGCGCGAGTAGTTTTCGATGCCGTTGCAGTAGCCGAGCTCGCGGATCATCTCGATATCAAAGCGCGTGCGCTGCTCCAGCCGCTGCGCTTCGAGCAACTTGCCCGCGTTCTTGAGCTCGATCAGTCGATCGTGCAGCTCATCGCGAATCTGATCCACCGCGAGCACCAGTCGATCGCGCGGCGTCACATAGTGCGTGCCCGGGAACACGGTGTAGCGCGGGATCTTGCGCTTGATCTCGCCGGTCAACGGATCGAACAGCATCAGCGAGTCGATCTCATCGTCGAAGAGCTCCACGCGCAGCGCCTCGCGCTCCGATTCGGCCGGGAAAATATCGATCACATCCCCGCGCACGCGATACGTGCCTTGCGTGAGATCGAGCTCGTTGCGCTTGTATTGCATGTCGGTCAAGCGACGCAGGATCGCGCGCTGATCGATGTGCTCGCCGCGGGAGAGATGCAACACCATCGACAAATAGGTTTCGGGCGCACCCAGGCCATAGATCGCCGACACCGTCGCGACGATGATCGCATCGCGCCGCTCCAGAATCGCCTTGGTCGCAGACAAGCGCATCTGTTCGATGTGCTCGTTGATCGAGGAGTCCTTCTCGATATACGTGTCCGAGGACGGCACATACGCCTCGGGCTGGTAGTAGTCGTAATACGAGACGAAATACTCCACCGCGTTATCGGGGAAGAATTCCTTGAACTCGCCATACAGCTGCGCTGCCAAGGTCTTGTTATGCGCGAGCACCAAGGTCGGACGCTGGATCTGCTGAATGACGTTCGCGACCGTGAAGGTCTTGCCCGAGCCCGTCACGCCGAGCAGCGTCTGGTGCGCAAGCCCCGCCTCGATGCCTTCGATCAACTTGGCGATGGCCGTGGGCTGATCGCCGGAGGGCTTGAAATCGCCCTTGAGCGCAAAGGGAGTTTGGGCCGGTTTGTCGGTCATGGTTTGCAGCGAGCGAGGTGCAACGGGCATAGCGGATGAGATACGTGGGGCTCGAAGGGTGCCTTTCCAATATGGGAGGCGGCCTTTCGTATAGAGCCGGGCGGCGAATCGCTCTACAATCGCACGAAAACGTCCCGACCTTTGTCAGGGATTTTCCGTTATTTCAGGTCACTCGGTGTCGCCGTGAGTCTACCAGTTTCAAAGCGCGTCCAACGTGTGAAGCCCTCCCCGACCGTGGCATTGACCGGGCGCGTCGCGCAGCTGAAGGCCGAGGGCAAGGACATCATCAGCCTGGGCGTCGGCGAGCCGGATTTCGATACACCCGTGCACATCGCGGACTCAGGCGTCGAGGCCATTCGCAAGGGCTTTACGCGTTACACGCCGGTTGAAGGCGTCGCGGAGCTGAAGGACGCGATCATCGCGAAATTCAAGCGCGAGAACGCGCTCGACTACAAGCGCAACCAGATTCTGGTCTCGACCGGCGCGAAACAGACCATCTTCAATCTGATCCTCGCGGTCGTCGATCCGGGCGATGAGGTCGTCGTGCCCGCACCGTACTGGGTGTCGTATCCGGACATGGTGCTGCTCGCCGATGGCATTCCCGTCATGCCCTACGCCGGTCCCGAGCAAGGCTACAAACTCACGGCGGCGCAATTAGAAGCCGCCATCACCCCGAAAACTCGCTTGTTCATTTTGAACAGCCCGAGCAACCCGACCGGCGCCGCCTACTCCGCCGCCGAATTACGTGCGCTTGGCGACGTGCTCGTCAAACATCCGCAGGTCATCATCTGCACCGATGACATGTATGAGCACATTTACTGGGGCAAAGAGCCCTTCGTCAGCCTCGCGCAGGTGTGCCCGGAGCTGTACGACCGTGTCGTGACGACGAATGGTGTGTCGAAGGCGTACGCGATGACGGGCTGGCGCATCGGCTACTGCGGTGGTCCGATCGAGATCGTCACCGCGATGTCCACGATTCAAAGTCAAAGCACCTCGAATCCCTCCTCGATCGCGCAGAAGGCCGCGATCACCGCGTTAAACGGCGATCAGGAGTGCGTGCGCGAGATGAACAAGTCGTTCAAGGCGCGCCATGATTTCACGGTCGCAGGCTTGAACAAGTTGCCCGGCGTGACGTGCCTCGAAGGCGCAGGCACCTTCTACGCGTTCGCGCACGTGGAAAAGGCGATGAAGATCGTCGGTGTGAAAGATGACAACGCGTTCGCCGAGCATCTGCTCGTGCACGGCGGCGTCGCCGTCGTTCCGGGCAGCGGATTCGGTGCGCCCAATCACATGCGCCTGTCGTTCGCGACCAGCATGAAGAACCTGGAAGAGTCGCTGAAGCGCATGGAAAAGACGCTGCGGGCTGCACAAGCCGCTTGATCTAGAGCGCGCTCTAGCCGGTACAAAGGGTCGCAACCCAACTGGAGGCGACCATGACGACTACTGCGACGAGCGTTACAGAGCGCAATCGGGCCATCGTCACCGGCATCATGGAGGCGCTGTCCCGCGGCGAGCGCCAGCCCTTCGCTGAGGCCATGGCGGAGGACTTCACCTGGCACATGGTGGGCACGACCGCGTGGTCAGGCACGTTCGCCGGCAAAACCGAGGTTCGGCAGCGATTGATCGCGCCGTTGTTCGCGCAGTTCGGCAGCCACTACACAAATACGCCGAAGCGGATCCTGGCCGATGGAGATTTCGTCGTGGTGGAGAGTCGCGGCAACGTGACGACCAAGACGGGCAAGCTCTACGCCAACACCTACTGCATGGTCATTCGCCTGCGCGAGGGCAAAATGGTTGAGCTGACCGAGTACCTCGATACCGAACTCGTGTCCTCGGCGCTCGAACCACCCGCCTGGGCGGCCACCGCATGAGTCAAAACGGCACCCGCTTTCACATCGGCCGGCTCGCTCGCGAGACCGGCCGCAGCGTGCACACGATTCGCTGGTACGAGGCGCAGGGCCTGATGCCCGGCGTGACGCGCGATCCCGGCGGCCGGCGCGTCTACACACATCCGCACATTGGCTGGCTGCTGTTCCTGGATCGCCTGCGTTACGCGGGGATGACAGTGCGCGAGATGCGTCGCTACGCGAGCCTCGCCGCCCAGGGCAAGAAGACCATCCGCCAACGCCTCGCACTGCTCGAGGCGCATCACGCGCGCACCGTGGCGCATATCGCGGAACTCGAGACCGCGTTGCGCTTCGTCGAGCGCAAGCAGGCCTACTATCAGAAGTGGCTGGCGGATGACCGGCGGCCCGGCGACTTCGAGGTCGGCGAGCGCCCCACCCCGCCTCGTGCGGCCCGTGCGACGGTCCCGTAAGCCTCTGTCAGCCGAAGATGACCCCGCGCAATGCACCGTTCGGTGCCGGGAAAGTTTGTCAACTCAAAAAGTTGCGACTCAAGTCGCTTCGATTCCTTGACACGGCCGCGGCGCATTACGCAAAATCCCGCGCCTTCGATTTGACCCACCTGTTCCCCGGTAGCTCAGTGGTAGAGCGACGGACTGTTAATCCGTTGGTCGCTGGTTCGAGTCCGGCCCGGGGAGCCACCTAATTCTTCAGCCAACACGGCACAAGCGCGGAGCGCACCACGCGGTCGCATGGCTAGAACCGATCCCGCGCTGTATCTGCCCTTGAGCGAACCCGTGCTGAATCGGGTACTGAACGAAGCGCATCCCCTCGCGGCCTCCCTCGCAGGCTTACGAGTGCCGCAACTCGCGGCGCTGATGCTCCTGCAGTCTCTGCCCACGATCGCACGACATGGCGCGGTGTTCGCCGAGCGAGTGCTGATGGAGGCCATCAAGGCCGCCCAGGCGAAAGTCGAGCGCGAGGGCTCGCAAGCCCTGGTCGATGAAGCGGCCGAGTCGTTGGATCGCGCGAAGCTTCGTGCCGGTTACCGCCTGCTGCCGGATCTCGGCATTTCGCTGTTGGACGATGAGCAAGTCGATCAGGATGCGTACCTCACGAGCGACGGCCAGTGGGACAGCGGCAGTCGCGATCGCTACAACGCACGCGATCGTGACCTCCGAGAACAGATCCTGCTGCCCACAGGCACAACGGCCTTCCTGACGCGCGAGCAGACCCGCATCTATCGAGAGATCCGAGCCCAGAGCGACGATCACCTCCACGTGCAAGGCTATGCCGGGACCGGCAAGTCTTATCTGATCAAGTCGCTGCTCGGCACACTGCGCCACGCGCGCGTGCTGGTGCTGGCGGAACGACAATCGCAATTGAAGGCATTGCTCGCGGATGTGAGTGGCCTGCCGAATGTGTATCCGCGACGCTTCGATACGCTGGCGCGGGAGATGATTCCGGCGGATCTGACCGATCCTACCCACCTTCGCCTGAGCCTGCCCTACTCGGCCTCCGCACCGATCGCCGATGAGCTGGTCATCCGCCATCTGGGCATCCATGCGAGCGACACGCTGCTGGAACGCGATCTCGTCGTCATCGTACGCAGCACAGTCGCAGGCTTCTGCTACAGCGGCGATGCGGACTTCGATGAAAGTCACATTCCGGCCCGCCACCTCTCGACGCTCGATGCCACGTCCCGACGCCTCGTGCTTCACCACGCAAGCGAGTTGTGGAAAGCGATCCTGCTACCGCCCTCGCGCGACTTCGAGCCGCCCGTTCGCGGCGAACATCGAATCAAATGGGCCGCGCTGCGTGGCTGGCGAATTCCGGCGCGCTACACGCACGTGCTCATCGATGAATGTCACGACTTGAAAAAGCCCATGCTGCAGATTCTCGATAACAGCCCGCAGGCCGTGATCAGCTTGGGCGATGAATATCAGAATCTGCAGGGCCGTCCGCAACGACGTACGCACGTCGTGAGGCAACGCGCTGTCACCGCGTCCGTGCGCTCCGGGCAATTGCTCGAAGACGTCGTGAATCCCATCATCTCCGCGCACCCGGGCGAAACGAAAGAGCCGTTCCTCGGCAACCCGCTCCATCGCACCGAGATTGTTTATTACGATCGGCCTCGCATTCCCGACCATCCGGCGGCGATCCTGGTGAACGACACCTGGGGCTTATTCGAGTGGGCGCAGCGCCTCGCCGCGGAGGGCCTGGATTTCGAGCTATTGAGCAGCCGACAACAGCTCACCATGTTTGTGAGTGACTGCATTGAGCTGCGTCGCAACGGCAGCCGCCCGCGGCATGGCGAGATCTTCCGCTTCGGATCGTGGCAAGCGCTCGCCGAGAGCAAACAACAGAACCCGGGCTTTCAGCGCATCGATCGGATGCTCGAAAAGGGTTACGACACCAAAGACTGGACCCGCACCGTCGATCGCTTCGCCGCGCAGGGCAAGTTCGCGCTGGGGTTGATCGGAGACGTCCGCAACCGCGAGTTTGCCGGCGTCATGCTGGTGCCTGAGGTGGTCGAGGGCGTCTGGGATCTACGAAGACCTGATTACGCCGCCGCGAGCGCCGCGCTCTATGTGGCGGTCACCCGCGCTCAGCACCGGCTCATCGTGCCGGAGCGGTTACGACACTGGCTGGAAGAAATATCCGCTCGACGCGGCACCTCGCGACCGCAGCTCCTGCTGGGACGCTGACGCGCGACCTATCGCGCATGCCTCGATGCGTGGAGCTGCCGATCGGCGGCCGTCAGACTGCCCTCCGTCTTGCCGCAATGGATGCAAACGCCATCCATGCCAAACACATGATCGGCAGCGCTCCAACAAACGTGGATATCATCCACCGGCGCACGCTCGGCCTGGTTCACCCGCTCGCGTACCATTCCACAGAACGAGCATATTTCAGTAAACGTGTCGTAACCCTCGAAGACGTGGCCGTTCAGCTCGCAATCGTCCTGGGGTGAGGGAGCGTCGGAGTTTTGACCGCTCATAGAACAGGATTTTAGGTCCGCAGCGAGGTGAGTATCAATTACCCTCGCCATCTGCCCAGCAACTGGCGTACGATTTCGACATGACGCTTTCGCGCTCGAATCCCCACCTCCGATCGCGCGCCGGCCGCAAGGCCGGGCTACGGTTGTCTGCGAAAACATCGTCTGCCGTCGAGGGTATTCGGGCACCCTTCGCCAAGGGCAAGGGCGCAAAGATTCCAAAGGACGTGAAGGCGTTCATCGCCTATTGGAAGCGGCGAGCCGCCGCGACCGGTCGATAACCCTAAGAAACAATCTCGTCAGCGGCTCGTAGTCCCGAGCCATTGCCGCGTGAATGGCAGAGATGTACACGCGCTTCCCTCGGCCGGCCAGTGGGCTGAAATCCAGAGGCGGCAGGCCTGCCTGCAATGCCATGAGCAACGCCAGGAGTCGCGCCAGGCGTCCATTTCCGTCACGGAACGGATGAACCAGGATCAGCTCGGCGTGTACCTCGGCCAGAGCTCGTGCAATGGCTGCCCTATCGGCGTCGTTGCACGGGGTATGTCGCCGCAATGGCCCGCGCTCAAATTCCCGCATGAGCCGAGGAATCATCGGAACATGCGCAAACTGAAAACCACCCTTGCCGATGTTGATGGACCGATATTTTCCAGCCCACGGATAGATGGGCCCCAACCAGAGACGGTGTAACTCACAAACGTCTTTCGCGGAAAAACGATGAGTTGGTCCGTACCGGTCTAATGCGGCTTCCTGGGCAATCGCCAATGCCTGAGATTCAGCCTCGGCGATATCGCGCGCACGCACAATTCCGAGCAGATTCCGCAGCACTCGTCGCCGCGACCCCGGCTCGAATTCCGTCTGAAGACCAGACGCTTCATAGCGAGATGCTGTCATCTGTGAGGTAGACCCGTATCGCGATCATACCAGCCCGTCGATCACGACGGCGCCTCCCCCTGCTCAGACCATGGAATGTTGGACATCGGCCTCTCCTTGTCCAATGAGCGGGCGGCCCCCTACACTCGATCTCAACCATGACGCTCACCGAACTGCGTTACATCGTCGCCCTGGGTCAGGAACAGCACTTCGGCCGTGCCGCCGAGCGCTGCAATGTGAGTCAGCCGACCCTGAGCATCGCCGTGAAGAAGCTCGAGGACGAGCTCGGCGTGAGTCTATTCGAGCGAGCCAAGCAAGGCGTGCTGGTCACGCCGCTCGGCGCACGCATCATCGCGATGGCAAGCGCCGTCCTCGAGCGAACCGCCGAGATCAAGGACGTGGCCGCCGGTGATACCAATCAATTGCAAGGACCGCTGGCGCTCGGCACGTTGCCGACCGTCGGTCCGTATCTGTTGCCGCAGTTCATTCCGCTGCTTCGAGAGATGGCGAGTGGCATGCCGCTGTTCGTCGAGGAAGCCGCTCAACAAACATTGGCCGCGAAACTGCGTAACGGCGATCTCGATGTCCTCTTGATCACCGCGCCCTTCAACGAGCCGGACATCGTCACGCAACCGCTGTTCGAGGAGCCGCTGACCGTGCTGCTGCCGGCACGGCATCGTTTGGCGAGTAAATCGAGCATCGATATCGCGGACCTCGACCCCGCCGAAGTGCTGCTGCTCGATGAAGGGCACAGCTTCCGCGAGCAGGTCCTGGCTGCGTATCCCCAGCTGCGCCCGGCGGACGCCGAGCCGAACCTGCGAGGGGCCATGCGAGGCAGCACCTTTGAAACATTGCGCCACATGGTGGCCTCGGGCCTGGGCGTCACGATCCTACCGCAGGCCGCCGCGCATGCCCCGCTCTACTCCCCCGATATATTGGTAACAAAGCCGCTGACCGAGCCCGCGCCCAAACGTACCCTGGTGCTCGCCTGGCGGGTGAGTTATCCCCGGCACAAAGCCATCGACGTGCTCCGAAGGGCAATTCAGGCCAGCAGCGCCGCGTATTGGAATTACAATACGCAGCGGGAGCCGGCGATGCCCGGCGTCATGATCGAGAACCGGGACTGGTAGACGGATGCAACCGTTGTCCAAAATCGTGGTGGTGGGAGGCGGCACATCGGGCTGGCTGGCCGCGGCCATGCTTCGCCATCACTTGAAACGTGAGCTGTGCGAGATCGAGCTGGTCGAGTCCGAGGACATCGGCACCATCGGCGTCGGCGAATCCACCGTGCCACCGTTCGTCGGCTTGATTCAGCGCCTCGGCATCGATGAGAAGGACTTCATCCGTGCGACGAACGCAACCTACAAGCTCGGCATTCAATTCGTCGGCTGGCACCGGCGCACCGACACCTACTTCCATCCCTTCGGCGTCATCGGCAAACCGATTGGCACCCAGGACTTCTATCAGTGCTGGCTCAAGGCACGATCCAAAGGCGAAGGCTCCTCGCTGCAGGATTTCTCTCCATGCAACGTCATGGCAGAAAACGGCCGATTCTTTCCACCTTCCAGCGCCCGCAATACGCCGATTGGCGGCGCGAACTATGCCCTGCATGTCGATGCGAACGAGGTCGCGCAGTACTTGCGGCGCTTCAGCGAAGAGCGCGGGGTGAAACGCATCGAGGGCCTGGTCACCCAGGTCCATCGCCGTGACGATGGCTTCATCGATCGCCTCGACCTTGCGGACGGCACGAGCGTTCGCGGCGATTTCTTCCTCGACTGTTCCGGCGCGCGGGGCCTCCTGATTAGCAAGGCGCTAGGCGTGGAAACGATCGACTGGTCGACCTACCTGCCCTGCGATCGCGCCATCGCCGTTCGCACGGAAAACAGCGGGCCGCTCGTTCCCTACACCCGCGCGACGGCGCAGAAATCCGGTTGGATGTGGCGCATTCCTCTGCAATCGCGCATCGGCCAGGGGTATGTCTATTCCAGTCACTTCTGCAGCGACAGCGACGCGCGATCGACCCTGCTGCGAAATCTGGACAGCGCATGCCTCGATGAGCCGCGCGTCATTCCCTTCTCGACCGGCCATCGACGTGAGCTGTGGAAACACAACTGCCTGTCGATCGGTCTTGCGGGCGGCTTCGTCGAGCCACTGGAAGCGACCGCCATTCACATGATGGCGCGCGGCATCGACTTCTTCCTGCGTTACTTCCCGAACCGCGACTGCGATCCGGCGCTCGCCCGCGAATACAACCGTCGCATGACGGCCGACTATGAAGAAGTCCGCGACTTCATCGTGCTCCATTACAGCGCGACGAATCGCGACGACTCCCCTTTCTGGCAGGCCTGCCAACGCCTGCCCTTGCCCGACTCTCTCAAGGAACGTATCGAACTCTTCAAAAGCCAAGGCGCGATGCGCGATGGCGTCGATGAGTTGTTTCGCGCATCGAGCTGGCAATCGGTGTTCGAAGGCATGGGCATCCGGCCCCGCAGCTACTCCTCCCGCGTCGACAACCTCGATTACACGCACATCGAGACAACCCTGCGCACCGCCAAGGCTGCGATCGCCGGCATGGTCGAACATCTGCCGACGCACGAGCAGTTTCTCGGCGGCCAGCTCGCCTGACCGGCGCTGCCATAGCGAGAATTTATCGATCCGCCGTTGAGCGCCGACGCCGCGCTCTTCTATAAACCCGCATCGCCACGGGCGCCGCCGACGGGCCCGCGCCACTCCAATAACGATGACGGGACGCTCATGTCGGTCGCCAAGCTCTCGATTGCCTTCTTTCTGCAGATGTTCGTGATCCTTGCGACCTGCCGCCTGGTGGGCTGGCTGGGGCGACGCTATCTGAAACAGCCGCAGGTGGTGGGCGAGATGATCGCCGGCGTCATCCTCGGCCCCTCCTTGTTCGGCTTGTTTCTGCCCGAGCTGCAGAAAGTCATTTTCCCGGTGGACACCAAGGGCGTGTTGTATGTCGGCGCGCAACTCGGCGTCGGGCTCTATATGTTTCTGGTCGGGCTCGGCTTCCGAAGCGATCACTTTCGACACAACATTCGCCGGGCCGCGGCCGTGTCGATCTCAGGAATGGCGGCGCCCTTCTTGATTGCCATCATCGGCACGCCCTGGCTCATGACGGTGCCGGGCCTCTTCTCTGAGACCGCCACGCGCTTCGATGCGACCTTGTTCATGGGCGCGGCCATTGCGATCACGGCCTTTCCGATGCTCGCTCGAATCATTCACGAGCGTGGCTTGAGCCACACCTCGCTCGGCACGCTGTCACTGTCCGCAGGCGCAATCGATGACGCTGCGGCCTGGTGCGTGCTGGCCGTGGTGCTCGCAAGTTTCGGCGCGGGCCCGAGCGTTGCGATCACCGCCATCGCCGGCGGCGTCGTCTTTGCGAGCTTCATGTTGCTCGCCATGCCCAAGCTACTCGCGCCGCTTGGTCGCATGGCCGAGCGCGAGCAGGCGCTCAATCAGCCGATGAGCCCGACGCTGCTGTCGATCGTGTTGATGCTCTTCATGTTGTCCGCGTATATCGCCGACGCTATCGGCCTGCATGCGGTGTTCGGGGGCTTCCTGCTGGGTACCGTCATGCCGCGCGGCGCGCTTGCCGACAATCTTCGCAAGCTGCTCGAACCGTTCACCGTGGTGCTGTTGTTGCCGATGTTCTTCACCTACTCGGGGCTCAACACGCAGCTCTCCATGGTGAACAATGTCGAGCTGCTGCTGATGGCGTCCGCGATTCTGGTCGCCTCCATCCTGGCGAAGTTCGGTGCGTGCTGGGCGGCGGCGCGTCTCACCGGTCAGGACAACAGCACGGCGCTCGGCATCGGCGCGCTGATGAACGCGCGTGGCTTGATGGAGCTCATCATCATCAACATCGGACTTCAGGCCGGCGTCATTGGACCGGCGCTGTTTTCCATCTTGGTGCTGATGGCCATCGTCACGACACTGATGGCCTCGCCCCTCTTCGAGTACGTCTACGGTCGCGACGCTCGCGCTCGGGGCGAGCTAGGCTCGCTGCAGAACCCGGCACACTGAGGAGGCCGGCCAGCTGCGAGCCCGCAGACCCGCGGCGGTCTGCGCCAACTCAATGGGCGATGGCACCTCGCTTCCCGCCGCGTACACGACCGTGCGGCGTGCGTGCAAGGCGCCATCGAAGATCGTGACAAAGTGCTCGTGCGCACCGACGCGCCAATCGGCAGGCAGCAACTCATCCACTTCGTTCGCAGGCACGAAGCGTCCATTCACCTGACCGATCCAACTGCGACGAACGTTGGCGCCGACGCCGATCACGCCCAGATCCAGGCGCTCGAACTCCTCGCTCAAACACGACAGCCAACGATCCACCTCGAAGCCGTGGGCCGCGAAGTCCTCGGGATGAGAGAACAGCAGAGACCAGCGCCCGCTCAGCCAGCGGCGCAGGCGCTCGGCGGGTGAAAAGGCGATCGCATGGATGACGTCCGCCCCGTGATCAGCATCGACTGACAGTTGCAGCATCGCTCCTCCCTCCGCTCTTTACGGTGAGTTCAGGATGCGCCGCGTCGCCATCTGAAGTCAGTCGGATCGAGGTTATGTAACGGTCACCGTCGTTGCCATAGTTCGTCAGAGTCGCCCCACATCCAAACCTGAATCGGCAACTAATCTGCAGTCATCCTAGAAAATATTGCAGAGGATGGCATGACGACGACGATTCCGCCCCGGTGGCGTGCGGGCTGGGCTGAGCGCTGGCGAAGCGGGCCGGGACTGCCGTCCTTGATCTTCGGCGTCCTGCTGCCCCTGGGTACGCTCGGCTTCGAGCTCGCCACCAGCCTGTGCGCCGAAGAATTGTTCGACCCGCTGCCGACGCTGCTCCATGCGGTGCTCGTGGCGCTCGTGCCCGCGTGCAATCTCTTTGTCTGGATGTCCTTCAGCCGCACTCATACACATCCCCGACTGCTCGCATTCGCGAACGGCCTCGCCATCGCGGTCGCGGCACTCTATAGCGTGTTGTTTCTTCCGTTGCTGCCGGTGGCGGCCGTCGCCATCGTGTACTTCGGCCTGGGCCTTTTGCCCTGGTCGCCGGTGCTCGCATTGATCGCGGCGCTGTGCTTACGCGCGCACCTGAAACGAGAAGCCACTGACGAGCAGCGCAAGTTTGCGACGTGGCCCGGCTTTCTCTGTGGCGCCCTGGCCCTGATCGCCGCGGATCTGCCCTACACGCTGACCACGGCCGGCATGAGTCTGGCCACCTCGGCATCGCCCAAGGAACAAGCGCGTGGGATTTGGTTGCTTCGCGCGGTGGGCAACGAAGATTCGATGCTGAGGTTTTGTTACTTCCGCACGGGCCGTGCGACCGACCTGCTCAGCGCGCTGCTGGGACGTCGCAACGTCATGCCCGAGCAGGCGCGTGTCGTGTACTACCGCGTCACGGGCGATGTGTTCAACGCCAAGCCTGAACCTAAGAATCTGCGCGAACGCCGCTGGATGAACTGGGACACCGAACAAGTCTCGCTCACCGTCGGCGGACGATTGGAAGGACTGTCGCTTGCGAGCTCACGCCTGGACGGATCCGTCGACGCCAAAGCGGCCCTCGCTTATCTCGAATGGACGCTCGTCTTGAAGAACGACACCAATGCCCAGAGCGAGGCGCGTGCTCGAGTGGCCCTGCCGCCCGGCGCCGTCGTCACTCGACTCACGCTGTGGGTGAATGGCGAGGAGCGCGAGGCCGCCTTCGCCGGGCGCGGGGAAGTGACCGCAGCCTATCAAAGCGTCGTCGCACGACGGCGCGATCCCGTGCTCGTCACGACCGCAGGCGCCGATCGCATCGCCGTTCAAATGTTTCCTGTGCCCCCATACGGTGAAATGAAAGCGCGCATCGGCATGACGGTCCCGCTGCAGCTCGATAGCTTGCAACAGGGCACGTTGCAGCTGCCCTATTTCCATGAGCGCAATTTCGAGCTGGCCGAATCCCTCAAACATTCCGTGTGGGTCGAAGCGAAGTCGCCGCTGAACGC
Organism: Steroidobacter flavus; assembly: GCF_042651805.1. Taxonomy (NCBI): domain Bacteria; kingdom Pseudomonadati; phylum Pseudomonadota; class Gammaproteobacteria; order Steroidobacterales; family Steroidobacteraceae; genus Steroidobacter; species Steroidobacter flavus. The sequence goes on from NZ_JBHSDU010000015.1 coordinate 134,246, forward strand.
TGGCTCCCGTCGTGCGACCCTGGCGCCCGAAGGCGCGTATGCCTTGCAGTTCAACCTGGCCGACAGCGAGCTGACGCAAACGAACGCCGTCATCACGGTACCGCGAGATCCTAGTAAGAATGCGTGGTCCTACGACTCACTGACGAAAGACCATGTCATTAAGCAGGCTCTCGAAGTCGTGCCCACTGTCGCGCCCGCTCGACTCACGGTCGTGATCGACTCATCCGCATCGATGGCGGCGTTCGCGCAGCCGCTCGCCGAAGCCCTGTCTCATCTGCCGCCGCAAGTCGAACTGTTTGTGATATTTGCGGACGACCTGGCCGACACCGCGATCGTACCGATGACCCCACAGGACGCCACTGCCTCAGTGCGCAGCCACGAATTCATCGGCGGTGAGGACAACACCGCGGCACTCGCTCAGGCGCTGGATCAGGTGCTCACCACGCAAAACAGTGCGCTGGTCTGGGTCCATGGTCCGCAGCCGGTGGTGCTGCAGACGACGGCGTCGATCGAGCAGCGGCTCGAGCGTCGCGGGCAGGTGCGCTGGTATGACGTGCAGGTCATGCCCGGCGCAAACCTCATCGCCGAACGACTGGATGGGCTCGCAAACATCCGCACCCTTCCGCTTGCAAGGCTCACCACGCTGTTCGCAAGCTGGCGCCCCGGCGGTACTGAAATCTTCGTGCATCGAAACTGGATTCCCAGCGCGCAGGCCGCAGGTCCCGCCTCGGAGCAAACATCGGAACATCTGGCCCGGCTGTGGGCCGATGACGAAGTCAAACGCCTGCTCTATGTCGACCGCGATCCACGAGGGTCGATCATTGAGTTCGCCCACGAGTATCAGCTCGTGACCCCGGTCACCGGCGCGGTCGTGCTCGAGACGCAGCAACAATATGAAGCCGCCGGATTGACGCCGGTCGCGGAAGGCACCGTGCCTAGCATTCCGGAACCGGAGGAATGGGCGTTGATGATCATCGCCGCCCTCGTTCTGCTCTATGCCTGGAAACGCCGGCCCGTGGCGAAGCGCCATGGCATCTAACAAACGCGCCTTGCTACTCGTGGCGCTCGCAGCGGCAGTCTGGCCGGTGTGGCGGTGGATGGGACTTCGATTCGCCGATGGCTCCGGTGACTTGTGGGAATTGCTGGCCGCGGTAACGGCCGCGGCGGTCCTGGTGCGAGATCGAGCAGTGATGTCGCCGAACCTGAGCTCGGCCAACCTCTCGTCGCGGAACAATCGCTCGGTCAGCCTTTGGTCACGGAACCTAAGCTCGGTCAGCCTCTGGTCGCGGAACAATCCCTCGGTCAGCCTCTGGTCGCGGAACCTAAGCTCGATCCGCCTCTGGTCGCGGAACCTAAGCTCGGTCAGCCTCTGGTCGCGGAACAATCCCTCGGTCAGCCTTTGGTCGCCGAACCCGAGCTCAGTCAGCCTCTGGATGCCGGCCCTGCTTCTCGTGACGTATGCGGCTTCATACCACCACCTCTCCGCGCTACCGCGTGCAATGCTCGCCATGGCGGCGCTCGGCACCGCCGTGAGCGCTTTGTGGTACGGCAAGCGATTCGATGTCGCCCTCTGCGGCCTGCTCTTGATTTGCCTGCCGGTGATGGCCTCGCTGAACTTCTACTTGGGCTATCCCCTGCGAGTCGCGGCGGGCACGCTCGCCGAAGCGCTGCTTCAAATGAACGGCATCGCCGCCATTCGTGAAGGCGCGCAACTCCAATGGAATGGCCAGATTGTCGCCATCGATGCGCCGTGCAGTGGCGTGAAGATGTTGTGGACCCGCGCGTACCTGAGTTTGTCGCTGGCCGCGATGATGAGATTGAGTGATCTGCGCGCTCTTGCGCTCCTCGCAAGCTCGGCAGCGGTGGTGATCCTTGCGAATGCGTTTCGTGCAGCCTCGCTCTTCTACGTCGAAGCGGGATTGATCCAGGCGCCCGACCAGTTCCACGACGCCATTGGTCTCGTGATGTTTGCTTTCGCGGCCACGACGGTCTTTGTCCTGGCGCGCAAACTCGCGGAGCCTGAACATGCCCACTAAGCGCATCGCTGCCTTTCTCGTGGCGTGCCTCGTAGCCGCGCTCACGCCGCTGGCCTCGCCGAAACCTGCGCCGGTCGTGACCGCGAACTTCCCCGGCTGGCCGACCACGTTCGAAGGCCGCCCGCTTCGCGCCCTCGAGCTCACGGACATCGAGGAGCGTTTCGTTCGTTCCTTTCCCGGCCGAATCGGCCGATTCAGCGACGGTCGACGAGAGATCGTCCTGCGCTGGATCGCGGCGCCAACCCGGAAGCTGCACGCCGCCTCGGATTGTTTCAAAGGCAGCGGCTATCACGTCACGCCGCTGCCACTACAAACAACGGACGGCAACGCTTGGGGCGCGTTCTCCGCCGAGCGCCACGATCAACGGCTGAATGTTCGCGAAGCGATCGTCGATGCGAGCGGTCGGCGGTGGACGGATGTGTCGGCCTGGTACTGGGCCGCGGTTCGCGATGAAACACGAGGCCCGTGGTGGGCAATCACCGTCGCGGCTGCCGGCTCGTCTCACGCCTCGGCGGCAAACGTGCCGCTGGCCGCCGCCGAGGAGTGACCGAGACAACTATTACTTAAGGCGATGTGAGCAAACTTCCGTTACGCAATGTCGGCGTTGACACCGCGCCGCCGCCGAGTATTATGCGCGCCCCGGCTCAACACCGGGTCTATCGGAGTCGGACATGCACGCATCGAACAATCTTGAAACGAACATGAACAACGCGCGTTGATCCGCAAGATGACTTGCGGAGCACGCCCGCTCCCCAAGTCAGGTGCGCAGCCTACAGCTCCGCTAAAACCCCTGGTTGGGATACCCGACCAGGGGTTTTTTATTGCCCCCTCTTTTTTTGAGGGCTCCTGGCCGCAATAAGGAATATTCAGTCATGCCAGTACACATTACGTTGAACCAGGCTCGGGTGCCGGTGAAGGTCTTCACCAGCGACATCGAGCACGACGCGATCCAGCAACTGCTCAACGTGGCGCAGCTGCCCATCGTTCACGGCCATGTCGCCGCGATGCCTGACGTCCATCATGGCATCGGCGCCACCGTGGGCAGCGTGATCCCGACCAAGCAGGCCATCATTCCTGCGGCGGTCGGCGTGGACATCGGCTGCGGCATGAATGCCGTTCGCCTGACGCTGCACGCCACCGATCTGCCGGACAACCTCGCGAAACTCCGCAGCGCCGTCGAAGCGCGCGTGCCGGTGGGCTTCAACCAGCACGCCTCGGACAAGGTGCGTGGCAGCTCGCATGCACGACAAGGCCGCGTGCTCGATGATCGACTCGACAAGATCGTCGGCAAGCATCCGGGCGTGATGAAGATGCAGCGTCAGTTCGCCCGGACCTGGGTGTGTCAGCTCGGCACGCTCGGCGGCGGCAATCATTTCATCGAGCTGTGTCTGGATGAGGAGCAGCGCGTGTGGGTGATGCTGCATTCCGGCTCGCGCGGTGTCGGTAACGTGTTCGGCCGCTACTTCATCGAGGCGGCTCGCAAGGACATGCGTCGCCATCAGGTGAATCTGCCGGATCGCGACCTCGCCTACTTCAGCGAGGGCTCCGATCTATTCGATGACTACGTCGAGGCGGTGGACTGGGCGCAGGACTACGCGCTCTTGAATCGCAGCATGATGATGAAGCTCGTGCTCGATGCACTCGTACCCCATCTGCCGGCGTTCAAGACCGATGGCGAGGCGATCAACTGCCACCACAACTACGTCGCCGTTGAACATCACTTCGGCGAGAAGCTGTTCATCACTCGCAAGGGTGCGATCAGCGCGCAAGACGGACAGCTCGGCATCATCCCGGGCAGCATGGGCGCGAAGTCATACATCGTGCGCGGCAAGGGCAATCCCGAGTCGTTCTGCTCCTGCTCGCATGGCGCGGGGCGTCGCATGAGTCGTACCGAAGCGAAGCGTCGCTTCAATCGGTTCGATCTTGCGAAACAGACCGAAGGCGTCGAATGTCGCAAGGACGGCGGCGTGGTCGATGAGATCCCGGCGGCTTACAAGGACATCGATGGGGTGATGGCCAACCAGTCGGACCTGGTGGCCATCGTGCACACGCTGAAGCAAGTGATGTGCATCAAGGGTTAGATACGACTAACCGTCCAACCCTTCCGCCTTTCTCGCGGATTGAACCGAGGGGCGGGCGCGAACGCGCTCATACAACGCCGTGACCTTGGGGAATTTGCTGATATCGACGCCCAATTTCTCACGCCAGCTCAAAATGACGTAGAGGTAGGCATCGGCGACCGAGAAGTTCTCTCCCGTCAGGAACGGTCGGTCGCCGAGCTTGTCCTCGATGAACGCGACGCGCCGGGCAATGTTGTCCTTGGCAATCTGCTTCATCGCCTCAGGTGCCGAGGGATTGAATAGCGTCGAGAAGTTCTTGTGCAGTTCGCTATTCAAGTATCCCAGCCATTCTTGCAGACGAAAACGCGCCAGGGTTCCCGCAGGAGGCGCCAGGTTCGCGCTCGGCTTCAGATCGGCGATGTACGGAAGCACGGCGGTGTTCTCGGTGAGGATTTCGCCATCATCGAGCTCGAGGGCGGGAACGTATCCCTTGGGATTCACCGCGTTGTAGTCCCGGCCGTCGGGCACTTTTCGGGTCTTACGATCCACCGCGACCGGCTCGAACTTTGCGCCGACCTCGATCAACGAAATGAGGGAAGCCAGCGAGCACGCACCCTGCAAATAATAGAGCTTCATGTCTGAACCTTTCGGCGAACGTCAGTTGCGAATGAACACTGACCGTGAGTCTATGGGCCACGATTCCCCGCGCCAAGGGGGTTAGGGGCTCTCGTGCTGGGACTCACGGCCCCTGCTGAGTCTCCCTACAATGATCGAGCCCCGCTTGGACCCGTCACTCACGTTTTGCTCGCGACCCACTCGTTGATGAGCTGTTCCAGTACCGCAAGCGGCAGCGTGCCCGACGCGAGCGCCACGTCATGGAACTCACGAATGTCGAAACGTGCGCCGAGCTTCTGGCGCGCCGCCTCGCGTAGTTTCAGCCACTGCGTCTGGCCGATCTTGTAACTCGTCGCTTGGCCCGGCCACACGCAATATCGCTCCACTTCGGTGATGATCGAGGACGGCTGCTCGCCCAGTGCCTGCACCATGTAGTCGACACCCTGCTCCCGCGTCCAGCGCTTGTGATGCAAGCCCGTGTCCACGACGAGGCGCGCCGCGCGAAACATATAAGACTTGATGTAGCCGACCTGACCGAACGGATCGCCCTCGTAGACCCCCATCTCATCGGCCAGCTGCTCGGCATACAAACCCCAGCCCTCGGTGTACACCGAGAACCACGACAAGCGCCGCACCGGATGCACGGCGGTCGATTCCTGCGCGAGCGCGATCTGATGATGATGACCGGGCGAGGCCTCGTGCGCCGTCAACGTCATCAATCCCCATTTCGGCGTCTCGGCGGTGTTACGCAGATTGATGTAGTACGCGCCCGGCCTCGAACCATCGAGCGTCGGCGGCTGATAGTAACCGCCCGTCGCCGCGGCCTCGATATCCGGCGGCACGCGCCGGATCTCCACTTTCGCCTTCGGCAAGCGGCCGAAATACTTCGGCAGGTCGCCTTGAATCTTGACCATGCCGGCGTTGAGATAATCCAGCAGCTCCTGTTTGCCCGCGTCGGTGTTCGGATAGATGAAACGCGGGTCGGTCGCAAGCGCCCGCAGCCGCTCGCCCACCGTGCCCTGAGTCATGCCCTGACTCTTCAAGATCCGATCGGCCCGCGCGCTCAGCCCCGCCATCTGTTCGAGGCCCAGCCGATGGATCTGCTCGGCATCGAGCGACGTGGTGGTCGAATAGCGCAGCGCGTACTCGTAGTACGCCTCGCCCTTCGGCAGCTTCCACACGCCCGCATCACTCGTCGCCTTCGAACGGATGCCCGCGATGCAATCGCGCTGTCGCTTCATCGCCGGCTGCACCTGCTGCTCGACGATCTTCGTCACCCTCGCGCCCCACTCGCCTGCGATGTTCTTCGCACGCGCGCGAGTGTCGATCGAGGTCACGAGTTTCGTATCGGCGGCCTTTTGCGCGAGCATGCCGTCGAACAGGGCGACCGTGCGATCGACGAGGAAGCTCGCCGGAATCACGCCCATTGCATACTCTGCTTTAAGGCGATCCGTCTCGTGATCGATTTCCTTCGCGAACGCGACCACGCGCGACACGTACGCCTCGGCATCCTCACGCGTCTCGATCGTGTGCTGGTTGTGGAGAAAATCCGGCATGCTTCGATACGTGCCGCCGAGCTGATGCACGCTGTAGGGCTCCGGCCAGCTGAACGTGCCGTAGTTGAAATCGTCGTACGCGCCGACGATCGCGCCGTACAGATAGTAGAACGCGTCGTAGTCCGCCTTTGACTGCGCCGATAACGCGCTTCGATCAATGGCTTTGAATCGCGCATAGGACGTGCGGATGATCTGATGCTCGCGCTCGATGCCCGCCGCCGAGCGATCCTGCAACTTGCTCTTCGCGCTTGCGTGCGCGCCCTTGTCCAAGCCGTACGTCGTACGCGCTTCCGGATTGGACATCACCGCTTCCTCATAGACGTAATCCATGAGTGCCTTGAGATCGGCTTCCGCCTTCTGATTCGCGGCAGTCTTTGCCGGTGCGCTCTGCGAGAACGCGACGGTGGGTAAATTAGCTACGGCCGCAGTGTATACAGCGGATCTCAAAAACGAACGCCGGTCGGTCAACGGAAACACTCCTTGCTGGTCGCAATCGACCACAAATAACACCGGCACGACGCCTATCGCAAGAAACATAGGCGGGTGGAGGCTCACAACCTCCACCCGCACTTCACTCCAAGATCTTCAAGACGGCACCCGCGCCGACGGTCTTGCCGCCTTCACGGATGGCGAAGCGCTGTCCGGCTTCCATCGCAACCGGATTGAACAGCTCGACGTTCACCGCCCGGGTGTCACCCGGCATCACCATCTCGATACCTTCCGGCAACGTGATGGCGCCGGTCACATCCGTCGTCCGGAAGAAGAACTGCGGCTGATAGCCCTTCAAAAAGGGCGTGTGTCGACCGCCTTCCTCCTTGGTCAGCACATACAACTCACATTCGAATCGTTTGTGAGCCGTCACGCTGCCCGGACTGACCAGCACCTGGCCACGCTCCACCTCGTCGTGCTTCACGCCGCGCAGGAGCAGACCGGCGTTGTCGCCCGCCCGTCCCTCATCGACGATCTTGCGAAAGATCTCGATGCTGGTGCACGTGGTGGTCCTCGAAGGCTTCAAGCCCACGATTTCAACCTCGTCGTTCGGGCGAATGACGCCGCGCTCGATACAGCCGGTGACCACGGTGCCGCGTCCAGAGATCGTGTAGACCTCCTCCACCCGCATCAAGAACGGACCGTTCAACACCCGATCCGGCAGCGGAATGAATCGATCCATCTCCGCCACGAGCCGGACGATGGACGGCACGCCCAGATCGCACGCGTCGCCGGCGAGCGCCTTGAGCGCGCTGCCTCGAACGACCGGCGTGACATCGCCGGGAAAGCCGTTCTTCGACAGCAGCTCACGCACTTCCAGCTCCACGAGGTCCAGAAGCTCCGTGTCATCGACCAGGTCCGCCTTGTTCAGGAACACGACCATGTGCGGCACGCCGACCTGGCGCGCCAACAGGATGTGCTCCCGCGTCTGAGGCATGGCGCCGTCGGCCGCCGACACCACCAGGATCGCACCGTCCATCTGCGCCGCGCCGGTGATCATGTTCTTCACATAGTCGGCGTGGCCCGGGCAGTCCACGTGCGCGTAGTGACGCGACGCGGACTGAAATTCCACATGGGCGGTGGTAATGGTGATGCCTCGGGCACGCTCCTCCGGTGTCTTGTCGATCTGATCGAAGGCCTTGAACTCGCCTCCGTACAGATCGGACATGACCCTGGTGAGCGCCGCCGTCAGCGTCGTCTTGCCGTGGTCCACGTGACCGATGGTTCCAATGTTCACGTGCGGCTTGGTGCGCTCGAACTTCTGTCTCACGATGTCTCTCCTTTCTCACGAGTCCACTTTGGCGAATGGCCGGTGGACGCTCGGCCACCTGCCACAAGGAATTCGCGGCAGGAAAAACAAAAAGCCCCCTCCGGCAGAACCGAAGGGGGCTTGTCTGTTATCGCAGCCCGATATGGACGCTCAAACGCTAGGCACGACCCTCCCGTCCCGCCTGGGGCAGGCTTGCAGATTCACCTAGTAGAGCGATTGAGAAACGCATGGCCGTAGTGTGGGGGCGGCTTGGAAACAAGTCAATGCGGAGCAAACATTGTCGTTGCCCGTTGCTCACGGGCACGTTCCCAAATCACCAGCGCCGCGCCGAGCCCAAGAAACACGGCGATGAGCAACAGGCTCGCGGCGTAACTGTGGGTGTAGGTCTTGGCGAGCCCAATCGCGGCGGGTCCGAGAAAGCCGCCGAAGTTTCCAAGCGAGTTGATCAACGCGATGGCGCCCGCCGCCGCGGCGCCTTGCAAGCCGCGACTTGCGAGCGCCCAGAACGAAGGCAATCCCGAATAGATGCCCACCGCCGCGAGACACAACGCCGCGAATCCCACGACCGGCGCGCTCGTCCAGCCACTCACGATGAGGGCCGCGGCGCCCAGAAGCATCGGTAACGCCACGTGTAACGCGCGCTCCTCGGTCGCATCCGAATGCCGGCCCCACAACACGAGCCCGATACACGCGAGCGAATACGGGATCATGGTGACGAGCCCGACCTGCACATTCGTCATCTGCCCGAGCGAGGCGATGATCTGCGGCAACCAGAAACTGAATCCATACAAGCCGACGAGGATGCAGAAGTAAACGAGGCCACTGCGCCACACCCGCGGCAGCATCAGTGCCTCGCGCAAACTCCTTGCATGATCGTGACTGGAGGAACCTGCATGCTCACGCGCGAGCTCGCTCTGCAGCCAGCGTTTCTCATCCTCGTTCAGCCACTTCGCATCCGAGGGCCGATCCGGCAACACCGCAAGCACCGCGATGCCAAGGATGATCGTCGGGACCGCCTCCAACAGAAACATCCACTGCCAGCCCTTGAGCCCCACCGCCTCGATGCCGAGCAGCGACGTCGAGATCGGCGCACCGATGACGCTCGATAACGGCAGCGCGATCATGAACAAGGCGATGATCCGTGCGCGATGCTGCGAGGGGAACCAGCAGGTGAGATAGAAAATGATGCCCGGAAAGAAACCCGCCTCGGCAATCCCGAGCAGGAACCGCACGGCATAGAAACTCCTCGGCCCCTGCACGAACGCCATCGCCGCCGAGAGAATGCCCCAGCTGATCATGATGCGTGCGATCCACAGGCGAGCACCGAAGCGCTCGAGCATCACATTGCTCGGTACCTCGCACAGGATGTAGCCGATAAAGAAGATGCCTGAGCCGATCCCGAACGCCGCCGCCGAAATCCCTAAGTCCGCATTCATGGTGAGCGCGGCGAAGCCGACGTTCACTCGATCCAGGAACGCGAAGAAGTAGAGGAAGCCCAGAAACGGAATCAGGCGGCCCGCGACCTTACGCAGCGTCGAGGTGCCTAGGTTGTTATCGGTCGGTGGGGTCATACGGGCTTAAGTTTATCGGATTTCAGTGGGCCGACGCCGGCCGCAATGGCATCGATTGCACGAACTCGCCCGTCGCTGGCCTGGCCGTGATACATGCTGACCCAACCGCAGGATGCGCCCCTCGGCATCCCCTTCTATGATCGACGGCTCACCGACCCACCAACAGAAGCATCGAGGTCCCCCGAATGAAAGATCGCGCTCGGCTGTCCCCTGTCCTGGCCCTGCTCAGCCTCGGGCTGCTGCCCGGCCTCGCCGCGGCACAGACGCCGTTCAAGCTGTACATCTCCGCCGATATGGAAGGGGTCGCAGGCGTCGTGAGCGACCAGCAGCTCCATCCCACCGGCTTCGAATATGGGCGCTTCCGTGAGTTCATGACGGCCGAAGTGAACACCGTGATCGATGCTGCCTTCGCCGCCGGCGTCATCGAGATCGTCGTGAGCGACTCGCATGGCAATGGCCAGAACCTGCTGATCGAGAAATTCCCGAAGAAGGTGTCGGTGATCCGCTCCTGGCCCCGCCCGCTGATGATGATGGAAGGCATCGACGACAGCTTCGCCGGCGCCATCCTGCTCGGCTATCACACGAGCACCCACAATGAGCATGGCGTCCGTGCGCATACGCTTTCCAGCGCCCGCCTCGCCGACGTGCGCATCAACGACAAACAAGTGGGCGAAGGCGAGATCAGCGCCGCGATCGCAGGTCACTTTGGCGTGCCCGTCATCATGGTCAGCGGCGACGATCAGCTCGTGAAGGAACTGCAAGGCACACTGGGCAATGTCGAAGGCGCGGTCGTGAAATGGGCGGTGGGCTTCCACTCCGCTCGCACGCTCACGCCCGCCGAAGCAAACGACGTGCTTCGAGCGAGCACCGAACGTGCGCTCGGTCGGATCAAGAGCTTCAAACCTTACAAGGTCGCAACGCCGGTGCGCTTCGACATCCGCTTCAAGAGCTATCGTCAGGCCGACATGCTGAGCTATCTGCCCATCGTCGAGCGCCTCGACTCCCACACGATCCGTTACACCGCCAAGGACATGCCGACCGCCTCCAAGTTCGTCGAGTTCGCGGTGACGTATGAAGCGGACATGGATCCCTGATCGATGCTGAGCCTGTAAATGTTTCGCGTGTGATGGGCACAGGGACGTGCCGACGCTGCCCCCCTGCAACCTGCACGTAACGCCTCCGACACATCGGCCGCCTAGCCTTATGACAAGCGCCTCCCCAGCCCCGTCATAGGAAGCCAGGTATGACCGACAACAGCAACGATCCCCGTGTGTCTCGTCGCTCCTTCTTGCAGCAGGCCGCGCTCGGCGGCGTCACGCTCACGGGTATCGGCGGCATTCTGTATTCGAAGCAGGCACCGGCCGTGATTGCCTCAGACGCCACGCGTCCCATGGCGAACTGGGGGTTGCAGATCGGCGATGTGATCGACGATCGCGCGATCATCTGGAGCCGCGCCGATCGCGCCGCTCGCATGATTGTCGAGTGGTCGCTCGATGAGACCTTCAAGCGCTCGAAGAAGATTCGCGGCCCGCACGCACTCGAAGTCACCGACTTCACCTCGCGCATCGATCTCACGCAGCTGCCGGCCGATTCGGAAGTGTTCGTGCGCGTGAGCTACCAGGACCTCGATTCCGGCCGCGCGTCGAGCGAGCCCTTGGTCGGCCAGTTCCGCACGCCGCCGTCGCATCGTCGTGACATTCGTTTCGTGTGGTCGGGCGACACGGCCGGTCAAGGCTGGGGCATCGATCTCGGCTTCGGCGGCATGAAGATCTATGAGGCCATGCGCCAGGTGCGCCCCGATTTCTTCATTCATTCCGGCGACACCATTTACGCCGACGGCCCGATGGTCGAGCGCGTAACCGACACCGCCGGCAACCTGATCTGGACCAATGCGTTCCTCGATGAGGTGCCGGAGAAGATGAAGGTCGCCGAGACCTTGCACGAGTATCGCCGCAATCATCTCTACAACCGCTACGACGCGAACATTCAGCGCTTCTCCGCCGAAGTGCCGCAGATCTGGCAGTGGGACGATCACGAAGTCACCAACAACTGGTCGGACAGCAAGGTGCTCGATTCGCGTTACACCGAGCAACGCGTTCAAACGTTGACCGCCCGCGCGACGCGCGCGTTCCTCGAACACTCCCCGATGCGCTGGCACAACCAGGCCGAGGAAGAGCGCGTCTATCGTCACATTCCTTATGGCCGCGATCTCGATGTGTTCGTGCTCGACATGCGCAGCTATCGCGGACCGAACTCGTACAACCTGCAGGCTGAACCGAGCGCGGAGACCGCGTTCCTCGGCAAGCCGCAGATTGATTGGTTGAAGAAGAAGCTCAAAGAGTCCCGCACGACGTGGAAGGTCATCGCGGCCGACATGCCGCTTGGCGTTCAGATTCCGGACGGCACCGATCCGCAAGGCCGTGCGAAATGGGAAGGCCCTGCGAACGGCAACGACGGCCCGGCCTCGGGACGAGAGCTCGAGATCGCCGACCTACTGCGCTTCATCAAGCGCGAGGACATTCGCAACATCGTTTGGGTGACCGCCGACATTCACTACTGCGCGGCTCACTACTACGACCCGAACAAGGCGGTGTTCCAGGACTTCGCGCCGTTCTGGGAATTCGTCGCCGGCCCGCTGAACGCCGGCACCTTCGGCCCGAACCCCATGGACAAGACCTTCGGCCCGCAAGTGATCTTCTCGAAGACCCCACCGGCCCCGAACGCCCCGCCGAGCGCCGGCTTCCAGTTCTTCGGCCAGATCGACATCGACGAGCACAGCAAGGTGCTGAGCGTCGCGCTCAAGGACTTGAACGGCACCAAGGTGTTCGGCAAGCAGCTCGAGCCCCGGCCGTCGAAGGGCGACCACGACCGCTGGGATTGACCCCCTCGGGCGTCCCACCCGCGATCCATGCTAGGATGCGCGCCCCCGGGCCGACCCGCCCGGGGCCGCCTCATGCGTGGAAGGGTGGCAGAGTGGTCGATTGCACCGGTCTTGAAAACCGGCAGGCTCTCACGAGTCTCGTGGGTTCGAATCCCACCCCTTCCGCCAACCTTACGCCCTCAGATACCGGGCCAAGTCCACACCCTCCTCCCCCGGTATGGCCTTGCGCTCGAATTCCGCCTGACGTCCCCAGGGCATCGTCGCATCGATGGCAAGACGACCCCAGTGGTCTTTCATTTCATCGCGATAAAACCCTGGAATGCGCTCCAGCACCATCGCTCGCTGGTCGGCCGGTCCCCGGGTGAGAAAGGCCCACATCACGTCGTTGAGATCGTAGATGTCCACATCCTCATCCACGACCATGCAGACCTTGTTGTAGTCCATGTTGGAGCCCAATGCCGCGAGCAACGCGTGTTTGCCGTGGCCCTCATACTCCTGCCGGATCTTCAGAATCGAGATCATGCAGTTGGGGCGGGTCGACACATCGAGCACACCCTTCACGACTCGACTGACGTGTTCGTACACGCGCGCCGCAGTCAGTGCCTCGAGGGGCCGCAAGTCCTCCGCCGTGCCGCACGTCAGCGCATGGAAATAAGCACCCGCGCGATGAGTCACCGCCAGCACCTCGAACACATGGTTGTCACCTACTGGCACATAGGCGCCCAGGAATTCGCCGAAGGGTCCTTCCGGCCGACGCACGTTCGGCACAAAGCGACCTTCCACGACGATCTCGGTCGCGGCCGGCACTGACAAGCCGATCCGGCTGCACGATCGCATCGGGACCGGCCCGCCGAGCAGCTTCGCCGCAAGCTCCAGTTCATTCGCCTCGTAGGGCAGCGAGTATCCCGCGGAGAGAAAGATTTCCGGGGGCACCCCAATGAGCAGCGCCGCCTCCAGCGCCTCGCCTCGCTGCTCCGCCTTCTTTTGATAGCGAGCCAGATCGTGCGAGGAGCCCAGCCGAACGCGCAGTTCCCGATCGTTCACATACATCGAACGATGGAACGACAGGTTCGGCACGCCCGTATCAGGTTCAAGCGCAAGAAATATCGCGGAGGTGAAATAAGGTCCCGCATCCTTACCGTGATAAGTGATCAGAGGCAGATCGCTCAGCGAGCACTCCATCAAATCCGCGGGCGCAGCGACGTGCTCGTAGATCTGCGACGGCACAGCTGAGCGCAGCACCTTGTCCCACGCCGGGCAGAATGCATCCGAGGTGGCGCCGATCAGCCGGCAAAGGCGATCGTGACTACCATACAGGTTGCTCACGACCGGCAGTCGGGTACCGGCGACGTTGTTGAACAACACCGCCTTCTCGCTGATCGTCTGGATCTTCCGGGTGACCGCGGCGAGCTCGAACTTGGGGTTCACGGGCTCATCGACGATCAGCAACTCACCGTCGGCGGCTAGCTTCTCGATAAAGTCTTTCATTGAGTTCGTTCCCCGCGATCGTACCGGCGCAAAAACAATAGAAGCCCGCATGACCCGATGATCGCTGCCGCATCGAGTTGAAGCGCAGCGTGATACGAGGCTGTTGCCGAATAAACCTGCGCGCTGAGATAAGCGCCGAGCGCGGCCCCGATCAGATAGACGCTGAGCAGTGCGCCATAGATCTGCCCGAACCAACGCAATCCGAAGTACCGACCAACGAGATATCCCAACAGGTCATTTTCAGCGCCGAGCGCGACGCCCACCGCCACCGCGCAAATGAACACACCCGCGACGCCGCTGCCCTCCATCAACCAGAGAATCGCGACGGCGGCAGCTGCATAACAAACAAAAGCCACATAGGGCGCGAACACGCGATCGATCGTGAAGCCGACGACGAGCCGGCCGGGAAATGAGCCGACGCCGATGGCGGACAACATGATCGCGGCGGAGGCAGCGCTCATGCCCCGATCGGTGAGCATGGGCACGATCTGCGATTGCACGCCGTTCAAGGCGAATGACATCAATAGAAACGTGGCCGCCAGGACCCAGAATTCGCGGGTTCGCATCGCTCCGGCGAGCGACACGCCGATCGGTTCCCGATGTAACGCCGGCTGCGAATCGTGAACCTGCCCATCGATGTGCAACCCCACCTGCGCCGGTGAATCACGCAGCAGCAACGTGACGATGGGCAGCGCTCCGAGCAATGCCAGCAGCCCGAGACCCACGTAACCCAGACGCCATCCGCCGATAGCAATCAAGGACTGCGCAATCATGGGAACCGCCACGTAGCCCAGGCCAAATCCAGCCATGCAGATGCCGATCACCAGGCCCCGCCGTCGGTCGAACCAAGCGGAGATCACTCGGATGAATGTCAGACTTTGCGCCCCCGCGCCCAGCACGGCCAGCAAGGCGTACATGACATACCAGCCGGCGAGGCTCGGGCCGAGCCAGCCCATCGACACGAGCGCCGCGCCATACAGCAGGATCGAGGGAATGGCGACGCGACGCGCGCCCAGCCGATCGACGAGTCGTCCCGCGAGCGGCAGCGACACCACCAGGACACACAGAAAGAGGCTCAACGCCCCGGTAATCTGCGAACGAGACCAGCCGAATGCCTGCTGCAGCTCAGTGACGAACAGACTGAACGGCACATTGATCAACGTCGCGGGGCTGAGCGCCGAGCCAATGACACACGCCACGACCACCTGCCATCCAAACGGCGCACGCGTTACAGGCAACTCAATCGTCCTCGCTATTTGATTCATCGGCTGTTTGTGGCGGAGCGCCCCACCGGACGGTGAGGTCGTGCGCGATGTCGAGCTGATCCAGGATCCTCGCCACGATGAAGTCGACGATCTGCTCGACACGCTGCGGCCGATGATAGAAGCCCGGGTTGGCCGGCAGGATCACCGCGCCCAACTCCGCGAGCGTCGTCATGTTTCGTAGATGAATGAGCGAAAACGGCGTCTCACGCGGCACGAGGATCAGCTGGCGCCGCTCTTTGATGACGACATCGGCCGCGCGCGTGATCAGGTTGTGACTACTGCCCACTGCGATCGACGATAAGGTCCCCATGCTGCAAGGACAGACGACCATCGCACGGGGTGCGCCCGAGCCGCTCGCGACCGGCGCCGTCCACTCCTGATCGCCAAAGACCCGCACTTGCTCCTCTCGTCCACCGAACTGCTGAGCGAGATAACTGGCAATCGCCTTGTTCTGCCCTGGCAGGTGTACGTCGAGCTCCCAGGCAAAGACGGCCCGCGCCGCCTTGGAAACCATGACGTACACTTCCATCTGCGCCGCCAGCAAACATTGCAGCAGGCGCAATCCATATTGCAGGCCCGACGCGCCGGTGAAGGCTACCGAGATACGATCGCCGGGCTTGGACGTTCCAGGGTTTCGCATGGGCAATGACAACGTCAACGATCGCCGATCGGTAGCACGACCTTGCCGCCCTGCTTGTACAGCACACCGTCCTTCATGATGAAGCCGACTGACTTCATCCGCGCGATATCGGCGAGCGGATCGCCGGCCACCGCGACGATGTCCGCAAGCTTGCCGGACTCGATGGAGCCGAGCTGCTTCTGGATCCTCAACATCCTGGCGGCCTCGATCGTCGCACTCTGAATCGTTGCCATCGGCGACATGCCGACACCGACCATGTGCACGAACTCCTCCGCATTCGTGCCATTCGGAAAGACGCCCGCGTCGCTACCGAACACGATCCACACGCCGGCCTCGAGCGCGACCTTCATGCTCTGATCGATTCGGTCGCTGTAAGGGGAAACGTGCGAGCCGGCAGCATCGGGTTCATCGATCCATTTGAGCGCGGTCATGGTCGGCACGAATGCAATCCCGCGCTTTTTCATTTCGCGAGCGGTCGCCTCATCCAGATAGGTGCCGTGCTCGATAGAAGTCACGCCTCCACGCACCGCACGCCGAATCGCTTCCAAGGAATGCACGTGCGCGGCGACGGTCATGCCGTAATCCGCCGCGGTCGCAACGACCGCATCGATCTCATCCTGCATCCACTGCGGCCCCATCTCATTGCCGAACCGATTGGCGCCGAGACCGTCGACGTTGATCTTGATGGCATCGGCACCGTCCTTGAAACGCTGGCGCACTGCCTGACGCGCCGACAGCGGACCATTGACGACGCCCTCCACCGGCCCGGGCTCTCCCATATATTCGTGGCGCAGGCCACTCGAGTAATCAGCGACGCCCCCCGTCGTGGCCAGGCCTTTGCCGACGGTGAAGATGCGGGGCCCATGGATATAGCCTCGATCGACCGCCCGGCGCATCGAGGCGCCCAGGTTGCGATCCTGGTCTCCCATCTCGCGCACGGTCGTGAAACCGGCCAGCAGCGTGCGTTCGGCAAACGCTTCGGCGCGATACGCGTAGTCGGCCGATTCCATCAAGAACTTTTCCGTTCGTACCTGCGCTGAGCGCTCCGTCGTCAGATGGACATGCATGTCCATCAAACCGGGCATCACCGTGTGATCGGTCAAGTCGATGAGTTGCTGGCCGGCGGCAGGCGTCGCATATCCTGAAGTGACATGGGTAATGCGGTTGCCGGAGACGGCGATGCTGACGCGCTCGACGATCTTGCCTTGGACCACGTCAACCATTCGCCCCGCGTGCAGCAAGTATTCGCCGGCGCTCGCGGCACCCGCCAACAACAGCAGAACGGACGCGATGAGGATTCGGTAGCTCACGATATTTCCTTTGCTTGAGATCCGCGCTGTCGAGGTCAGGGACGACCGGGGTTGGTGGGTTGCGCCACGCGCTTCGGCGTTGCCGGCGGCAATCGCACCGCCTCGACCCATTGTTGGGTCGCCGCTTCGCGCAACTGCAGCCGCTGCGGAATGGCATCGCCTTCCGGGAACGCGATTTCCATGCCATCGCCGCGCTGGAAAAACGTGTTGGCAGCGGATGCGAGCAGTCGAACCAGCGCGCCCGACGTCTGGAAATCGATGGTGGAGTCCTGATACAGGAGCTCCCTGCCATTGGTGATGAGCGTCACCACGCGACCATCCGGCAGCTGATAGTCACCCGCGAAGCGCAGCAGGTCCACCGCCGCGGGTGTGATCTCGGGTTTGTATCTATAGAGATGCTCCAAGGCGGGTGCGAACACGTTGGGCACCACGGTCATGTGATTCGTTTCCGGTACGACGAACGTGCGGGCGATGATCTTGTCCCGCTGCGCCTCGCTCAGCTGTTGAGCGAACCGTTCGAGCGTGCCCTGCATGGCCGGCAACTCCTCACCGCCGACATCCATGAAGACATACAGCGGTCGGGAGATGCGCTGCTTGACGAAGGTCGCGAAATCCTTGAACAGCATTTCATCTTCATAAAACAGTGACGGACTGGAGATCCAAAAACGCTGAAACGTCTCGCTCTCATGCAGCAGTGCATACGCCGCGAACAGCCCACCGAGCGAATGACCGCCGATCCCGCGATCCTTCGGGTCGGTTCGATAGTTCGCATCGACAAAGGAAATGATCTCCTCCTTCATCACACGCATGAAGTTCACCGCGCCCCGCTTGGGATCCATCGGGTAGTAGCGCTGCGACAACGGTCCGTAGTCCTGATAGCGCTGCCGAGCATCCTGATAGTCGACGCCCACGACAATGATCGGCGGCACCGCGCCCCGCGAGGCGAACCTGGGCAACAAGACCGCCAGCAGTTGAGCCCAGCGATTGCCGTCCATGACGTACAGCGTCGGATAGCGAGCGCTTGGGCTGCTCTCATATTCCGCGGGAAGCACGACGGTCAGCTGATATTCAGCGCCATTCAACTTGGATCGCAGCGTGTGCCCATAGGTCGACGGCAACGTGACCGGCGTCTGAGCGTGCGCGGCTCGAGCCACAGGCAGCGAAACAACGAAGCCTGCGACAGCGAGCCACGCGCAAGCGAATGAGCTGGATCGATTCATCACGATACCTTGGGTGAAGTCCGGTACGGCGACTCAAGAACGCGGCAGGACCAGCGTGGGCTGTCGGCCGAACGGCTCGATGCCCATCGTCGAGAACACCTCTTCCGGAAGAATCACGTCGCCGTTCTTCATCACCAGGCGCACCTTGCGAAGGACGTTCAGATCCTGCGTCGGATCGCCATCGACCAGCATCAGATCGGCCAGCTTGCCGGACTCGATCGAGCCTAGATCCTGGTCGCGTCCGAGCAGGCGGGCGCACTCGAGCGTCGCGAGCTGCAGCACCTGCGTCTTCGGAATTCCCGCTCGCCCGTACACTTCCAACTCACTCGGCAGCAACAAGCCGGCCTTATCGTCGGTCCCGGGAAGGATGCGGATGCCGGCGTCGTGCAACAGCTTCAACGCTTGCAGCAGCTTCTCCCAACTCGCTCGATACTGCGGAAGCTGCTCCGGCTTCATATCGAGCACGGAGGTGCGCCGTGAACGCTGAAATGGCGCGGGCATATGAGAGAGCCAGCTTGTCATGCTCGGCGGAGAGACACCGGGTCGCGTCAGCAACATCCATTCGAGGCCAGCCATCGTCACATCCACAGCGATACCCCGTTCCTGCATCAACGCGATCATGCGTCGTACCGGTTCGCTGCCCAGATCGAGCGTGCCCATCCGCTCGCCGACCGCCGTAAATCGCAGCGGCGTCCGCGTATCTTCCTTCCCATCGAGCACGAAGCTCAGCAGCAGCTGATTCATATGATTGATCTCATCGTAGCCCGCTCTGACCGCCGCCTCGGAGGTCATGAACGCGGGCACGTGTCCGCTCACGTGCAGCCCGAGTCGATGCGCCTCCGCTGCAATGGGCGCGACAAAGTCGGGCGGCATCGAGTTGTAGATCTTGATTCCCCAGAAGCCGTGATCCGCGTACCAACGCAGCTTCTCCAACGCCGTGGGCACCTGGTCCACCACAAAGCCATACCGGGCCGAATACTGGCTGCGGCCTTCGAGAAATCCCGAGAGAAACATTCGCGGCCCGATGAGCGCCCCGGTTTCCGTGGCGCGTTTGAGATCGAGCAGCACCTCGTTGTCACCACCCACGTCGCGCACGGAGGTCACGCCGCCCGCAAGGAACAGCGGCAGATCCCAACCGGAGTCGAAGGAAACATGCGAGTGCATGTCAGTGAAGCCGGGCAGCAACGTGCCACCCTCGCCTTCGACGATCACCGCATCGGCCGGTGGCACGGCGTCCGACCGCACGCTCACGATACGATCTCGAAACACGACGACCGTCGTAGGCTCGCCGAGTGTCGCGCGTTTGCTGTCGAAGACACGAACATTGCGCAGATAGATGGGTTGATCGTAGCGATGCAGAAGCCGTTGCGTCAGCTGCTGCAGATACGTGCGGTTGAGCTCTGAGGCCAGGCGGGTCAGCGGCTCATACTCTCGCTCATACCCGACGGGCACGAGCACCATGCGAGCATCGATCGTGCCGAAGAACTCGCCATTCGAGCGGGTCAGCACGAGCTGCGGAGAAATATCGATACCCCACAACGCGAAGACCTGGACTTGCTGTGCGAACTCTCCCGAGCCCACGTTCACATCGCGAAGCTTCTCGGCGCGAAGCACACCCCCCGGCAGCGCGCTTCGCTTGCCGCCCGGCGCCTTCAGTAGAGCACGAAGATACAGCCCCTGACTCCACGGGCTCGCATCGTTCGGGACATAGATCGGCGCTGCGTCCGAGCGCGCAGTGCCCGAATCCTCGAGACTCTTCCAGCTCGCGGTCCCGCCGGAGAACCGATAGGTCTCGCGAAGTGGCGCGCCCTTGTCGCGCGAGCCTTCGATGCGCCAATCCACCGGCAGTCCTTCACGCCCGAGACGAATCGACTCATGCACCTTGGGACCGCGCCCGTTGTTATCGATGCGATAGTCGATATCCACTCGCTCGCCGGCACGCGCAACGGCGAGCGTTCCCATCTGCCCCTCGGCGACCACGGCGACGTAACGTTCCGTCACCGCTGACGCCGCCGAAGCCGTGCCGGCATACATCACCACATAGAGCGCGCCAGAGATGAGCCAACGCGTGCTAGAACGCCACCATAGAGGCGCAAACAATCTTCGAAGCATAGGCACCGCCTTGCTGTCTTATCGTAGGGAGTGAACTTGGGAGAGCGCGTCGAAACGCGCCTAGAATCCGACCTGTGCCTCGAGACCGACAGTCCGCGGCCTGCCCACGAGCTCGTAGGTCGGAAGGTTGGCGTCCAGCAAGTAGCGCTCGTCGGTGAGATTGGTCCCGAAGATCGCCACCGTCCAACGTTCGGTGCCGACGCCAATGCGCGCATTCACGGTCGTGTAACTATCGAGCAAGGTCGAGCGTGGCCCGATGGGCCAGAAGCTGTTCCAACGATCGCCCACATGATTGACCTCGCTGCGCGCGAAGCCCATGAGCTCTCCTCCGATGGGATGCTCATAGAGCGCACTGATGTTCCAGGACAGCTTGGCAGACTGCGGCAGCCGATCGCCCTCTTTACTCGCCGAGCCTGGCGCAACGCCGGTCAGCTCCGCGTCGAGATAGGACGCCGACAGATTGACCGTGAGGCCATCCAGTGGTCGCAGCGCTGTTTCGAGCTCGATGCCTTTGCTCGCAGCTTCCCCAGCGTTGACCACGAATCCAATGCCGCAGCTGAGCGGCACGGTGGTCTGCATATCTTTCCAGTCGATGTAGAACGCAGCCGCATTGAGCTGCATGCGACCGTTGAACAACGTGTTCTTGGAGCCGATTTCGTAGTTCCACAAATCGTCCGGATCGAACGCGGACGCCACGCCGTCATAACCGGCCTCTTGCAACGCTGCCGCGCACGACGGCGGCACGGGCGTGTTCGCGCCACCGTTACGATAGCCTTGCACGGCCTGCGCGTAGATCATGTGATCGCGGCTGGCCTCGAACTGGAGTGCGACCTTTTTAGTGGTCGAGGTTTCATCGAAATCCTGCCTCGTGGCGGAGTCCTCGCCGGCGAGCAAGCCGCTGCTGCGAGAACTGCTCTGCTCTCGCACATTGAACAATCGCAGCCCCGCGGTGAGCGACAGTCTGTCGGTGAAGTTGAAGGTCAGCTCGGAGAACCCGGCAATCTGTTGGGTATCGCGGGTGTTGAGCGCCTCGTAATAACCGTCGGACGTGAGCACGCCTGCGAGGCTCGGCGCCTGTGATAGGTCGATCGTCTCGCCGGTCTCGGTCGACACATCCGAATAGTAGCCGCCCACCAGCCACTCGAGCCGTTGATCGCCCACGGAGGACAGGCGCACCTCTTGCGTGAATTGATCGAGACTGCCCGGCACTTGCAGACCGAGCCCTTCCAACGGACCGAGCGTAATGCCGGTCAACGCTCTGATGATGTTTCGCTGCGAAGTGCTGGTGGCATCGTAAGTACCCTTGCCATCCTTCGTCAGGTAGTTGCTCGCGGCGACCAGCGACACGCGATCCCAGTCCTGATTCAGCGTCAGGCTGAACAATTTGGTGTCCGACTCGCGGCTTTGCCGATAGATCTTGCCGTTCGCGAAATCGGCGCCGCCCGGGTCGTCGAACGGCGGCAAACCGATCTCCTGGTTCTGATACAGGAACCCCAGGATGACCGACGTGCCGTCCGCGGGGCGCACCAACAGTTGCGCGCGTGCGTTTTTCTTCTCGATGGTGTTCGCGTCCTTGTCACCGCGCGTCACATCGTCGATCCAGCCGCCGTCCTTGCGATAGCCTGCTGACATTCTCAAGGCCACGCGATCATCCATCAGCGGCACGTTGACGACACCGTCGATGCGCTCGCCGGTATCGCCGTGATCGACGCTCGATACCATGCCCCGGAACGCCGCCTCGAATGTATCGAGCTTGGGCTTTTTCGACAGCACCCGCACGGTGCCACCCATCGAGCCTGCGCCGTAGAGCGTGCCCTGCGGGCCCTTCAAAACCTCGACGCGATCCACGTCATAGATATCCGGGTCCAGCGTTCCGAGCGACGTGTCCGTCAGCGGCGCCTCATCGATGTACAGGCCGGTGAGCGCGTCTCTGGCACCGACGCCGTCCGAGATGCCACGGATGGTGACACTCATGCCGCCGACGTTACGCTCGGAGTAGTTCACGCCAGGAATCGTCGTCAGATAGTCGCGCATGTCCTGCGCGCCCTTTGCCTTGATGTCCTCGCCCGACAACACGCTGATCGCGGCGGGCACATCCTGAGTGCGTTGTTCGCGTCGTAACGCTGTAACAATCACTTCCTCGAGCGCGGCCGATTCCACGTTGCCGGAGACGGACGCTCCACGCGATGCCTGTCCGGCAACCTGCGCCAGACGAAGCCTTCCCCACGAGCCCTCGCCGCGCTCGGATGCCTCGGTCTCGGAGGTTTTCCGAACCGGCGCGATCGTGATGGTCTTTTGATCGAGGTAGCGATAGCGCAGCCCGGTGTCTTGCAGCAGTTGGTCCAACGCCTCGGCGAGCGTCAATTCGCCATGCACACCGCGCGTCAGCCGCTCCCCCACCACCGTATAGGGATAGATCATCTGCACGCCGCGCTCGCTTGCGAGCACCTGCAATGCCTCATCGAGCGATTGCTCGGGAATGTTTGTTGGTCGACGAATGGCCGCGTCAGCTTCGCCCGCGGCGGATACTCCGGCAATCGATATGCAAACGACCGCGCTTGCAACCATAGTACGCATGCAATCCCCTCCCCATTTTTTTGATTCGTCTCTCAGACGACTCCATGCGCGACCGCCAGATTTGTAATGACGGTGACTCATGGCTATGGATATAGAGAGCGGTTCCAAAAAAAAGTGGCTACGGGGCCGCTTCGATGCGGATCTCTTTGTCTGTTTCGATGACGCTCATGCCGGGCTGCTCGCGCAGAAAGCGAATCAGCGAGCTCGGGTCGGTGGACGAGAACGTACCGCTGATGAGAAAGGCCTGGATCTGCGGATCGGCGATGCGCATGGATCGAGCGTTGTATCGGCCGAATTCCTCCACCACTTCGGCCAGGGTGGTTTTTCGAAACACCAGACGGCGTTGCATCCAGGCGGTGGCTGCCGCAACGTTTGCAGTGGCCGCAGGTTCAACCGCATGCGGCGTGACGGTCGCCTGTTCGCCCGCGGCGAGCAGCAACTCTCCAGCATGCGCATGCAGAGGCGCGGCGCTTGATGGAAGCGCCTCCTCTGAGGTGACCGCGGCTCGAGGTGTCGGCGCGGCCGTCTCGGAGGCGACAGTGACCCGCCCTTCGACGACCGTGACCACGGTGCCCGTTCGCTTGCGATAGACATCGAACTGCGTCCCGACCGCGCGGACCCGGGCGTCGCCACTATGAACCACGAACGGGCGCGTCTCATCATGTGCGACCTGGAACAAGGCTTGCCCTTCCAGCAGCTCGACATCCCGCCCGTGCTCGCTGTAGCGAACTCGCACTCGAGAGCGGGCATTCAACTCGACGACGGACCCGTCGGCGAGCACGAAAGAACGCTGCTCGCCGATGCCGGTCGAGTAGGAGTTTCGCTCGCTGTAGATCCAACCGGCGAACAAACAAAGCAGCAGTGAGGCGGCAAGGGCCGCCCAGGCGCGACGTTTCACACGTGGCGTGCCCTGATCGGACTCTGACGATTCGAGACCGGCCTTGATCGAGACCACATTATCTGGCGCGTTCAATGCCCGGGCGATGATGCTTTGAGGATCATCGCCGGCGAGCGGGCCCCGCCCCACGCGACCCTGTTCCCACACGGGCACCAGCTCCAAAAATGCGCGCACATGATCGGGCGAGCGCCGCAGCCATTCATCGAATCGCCGACGGCTCGCCAGATCGATGTCCTCCTGATCGAACTCAACGAACCACTCGGCCGCCTCTTCCAGGATCTGAGCGTTGATTTTCGGTTTTCGCGGTGACATGGCGCGCATCACTCCATTGCGTCTAGTCGGCGCCGACAATGCACGAGGGCCTGCGCAAGATGTTTTTTCACCATTGCGTAAGACAGCCCCAGCTGGGACGCGATCTCTTCACGCGAATAGCCGTACTGGCGGTGGAGCACGAACACCGCGTAGGTCTTCGGCGGCAGCTCGCCCAGGACTTCGTAGAAACCTTCGAGTCGATCCCAGGCCTCGACCTGCTCGGCAGGATTGTCGCCGCTGCGGGCTTGTAGCATCGGCAGCGCCTCGGCGATATCGACCGCCTCGGGCGAGCTCGCGAGATTGAGCCGATGCTGATGCAAGACGTGGATGGCGACGGTGAAGAGATAGGCTCTGGGACTGCGGATCGTTTGCACGTCCGGGATGCGCAGCAGACGCAGGTACACTTCCTGGACCAGGTCCGGAAGATCGGCACCGGCCCCGTGTAATCGTCGTGCCAGGAACGAGCGCAGGCGTTGGCCGTGCTCCTGCACCAGCTCATTGACGAACGCTTGATGGTCTTCGGTGGGCAAACGGGTTCTCTGGGTAGCCGACCCCTACTATGCTATGAGCGATTCGGAAAAAAAGTGGCTACGGAATCCGGGCCCCGTTCCGGCCCAGACGCCGCCTCAGCGCAAGCCGATCACCGACGGGCTGCCCGTGGGCACGCCAAACTCCGGATCGCCCTTGCCCTCGAGCGGCGATCCTGGCTGCACCCGATAGTCCGCGGCGAGCTTCGGGTCGGACTCGATCACGTTCGCGCCCTTCCTGACCACCGCCGCATCCTTCGCGAACAACCCACCCTCATTACCAAACATCCCGCTGTATCCCACCCAGATCTTGCTGTTCTCGGTTGCTCGCGCGACGTACGGCTTGTTGTTCAGGAAGATCGAATTGGTCGCGTAGATCGTCGCGTCCTGCTCGGCATATAAGCCGTCATCGAGATTGCGTTCGAACACCGAGTTCGCGACATGCGCCGAGGCCTGGTTGTACGCGGCGATGCCAGCCGAATCGTTGCCGCGAATGATCGCGTTCGCGAGGCGCAGGTGCGCGTGCTCATCGAGCCAGATCGCGACGTGTCCATCGAGCACGCGAAGGTTCTCGGCGTCGAGATCGGAGTGACCGCGGCCGGTGAGGCCCATCTTTTGATACTTCTCGATCGTCACATCGCGCACCCGCACGCGACTGTCGATCGCGAAGATGCCGTGGCCTTCGTAGATCTCATCTTCCTCGATGTCGAACTTGAATCCCGTGAACGTGAGGCCCTGCACGTCCACGTTGGCACGATGAATCACGAGCCCCGTGGTTCGCGGACCGGTGCTGCCATCGAGCACCGCGCCGGACTCGCCGATCAAGCTCAGACGCTTGCCATCGACCACAACGAAGCCGCGAATCGTGTGGATCTTGTAAGGCACGTCACGCACGGCGGTCGCGGTGTAGGTGCCCGGTCGAATCCGAATCGTGTCGCCATCGGCCGCAGCGTCGATGGCGGCCTGGAGGCCGCTGCCGCTGGAGAACGCACAGTCGGCGGCGAGCGCCTGCGTGGGGCACACCACGTGGGTCTTCGGGCCGGTCGAAACTGCCGGGGGACTTACCTGCGAGCCCTTAGAGCAACCGGCTAACACGCTTGCGACCACGAGCACGGACAGGCTGAAACGCACAGGCATGCGGATTCTCACTACGTTGGTGAGTCAAGTATGTTGGCAACCTGCCGATGCTCGTAGATGCGAAGTTGGCCCCGCCTGGTGCCGAGGCGACACCAGACGATGTCAGGTCTTGGTCAGCCGCGACCGCCTATGCTGTGACCTTTGCCGCCAGCCTCAAAGTCGCCAGCGCAGTACTTGAGAATGAATCGCGATCCCCTCCCTCCCGGCCGTCCGTGTCATGCGACTGCTGCTCGTTGAAGACAATCCGCAGCTCGCAGAGCTCGTGCAGGAGGGATTGACGCGTCAGGGCTTCGCGATCGACCGCTGTGGCTCGCTGAAAGAGGCGATGGCGGCGCGGAGCGCAGCGAGCTACGACCTCATTCTGCTGGATCTGGGCCTGCCAGATGGCGATGGCATGAGCCTCGTGCGCGAGCTGCGCAAGGGCCAAGACTCCACGCCCATCCTGATTCTCACCGCGCGCGGCGGTCTCAACGATCGCTTGATCGGTCTCGATGGGGGCGCCGACGATTACTTGGTGAAGCCGTTCGAGATCGCGGAGCTCGCGGCGCGATGCCGGGCGCTGCTGCGTCGGCCGGGCGCAAGTCTCGGCGTCGTTCTGCAGCTCGGCAACGTCGCGCTCGATACCACGACGCGCAGCGTGACCGTGAACGATCAGCGCATCGATGTGCCCCCCCGCGAGGTCGCCCTGCTCGAACAACTCCTGCGACGCGCCGAACAGGTCGTTCGCCGCAACCAGCTCGAAGAATCGCTCTACTCCTTCGGCGAGGAAGTCACGCCCAACGCGCTCGAAAGCGCCGTGTCCCGGCTTCGCAAACGCCTGACCGCCGCTGGCGCCAATATCCTCGTGCGAACCGCGCACGGCATCGGCTACGCGATTTTTCAGCAGTCGTAGCACGATGCAGCCCGGTCCGAGTCTCGTTCGCCAGATCTCTGTTCGCTTGGTCGCAGCGGCGGTGCTGGTCTCGTTGATCGAGATCGTCGGCGTGCTCGCGATCTACGCGAGCCGACAGCCCAAGCTCGCCGCGGAGCTCGTGACCTCGCAAGCGGACCGCGTCTTCGATGCGCTGAGCTCGGAGGATGCACATCGCAGCCTGTCAGCGCTCGAACCGCCGCAAGGCGCCGACGACTGGGCCTTCACGGTGCTCGATCGCAATCGCAACGTGATCTTCGAACGTCAGCCTTCGAACCCGACCCACTTCCCAACCCTGCCCGCCCCGACCGATCACGACTGGACGCGTCTCGAGCGCGACAGCAATCCCGTGATTCTGTACGGCTCGCGCCATCTGCCCGATGAGTCGTGGGTGACGATGGCGGTGACCGGCGAAACCTTGCCGTTGTTCGGCATCGTCTACCTCCGCGAAGCCTGGACGCACGTCATCGTGCCCGTCGCGCCCGTCACGATCCTGGTGTTGCTGCTCAATGTTTATATCGTGCGCCGGATGCTGGCGCCGCTTGCAGCCTCCGCCGCCGAGGTCGATGCGCTCGATCCCTCGCGCATGGAAACACGACTCACCGTTCCGGCGACCCCTCGCGAAGTTCGAGCCCTGGTGCTTGCGATGAATCGCGCCTTGGATCGCCTCGAACAGGCGATGCAGACGCTCGAATCGTTCACGGCGGATGCGGCTCATGAAATGCGCACGCCGCTGTCCATCTTGAAACTACGTGTCGAGGCCTTGGACGCAGGCCCCGCGAAGAACGCGCTTCGCGAAGACGTCTCCGCCATGACGCGCCTCGTGAATCAGATGCTCGATCTCGCGCAAGCCGACACCCTCGATTCTCAAATCACCCAGACGGTCGATCTTGCGACCCTGGCGCGCGATGTCTGCGAGCGCATGCTCCCCGTCGCCGTCGCCCGCGGCTGTGACATCGCGCTCATCGATCAGGGCGGCGCTAGCATCAAAGGCCATGCCGAAGCGCTCGCTCGCGTGCTCGCGAACCTCATCGACAACGCCATCGCCTACTCGCCCAAAGATCGCAGCATCGACGTGATCGTCGGCCCCGGTGCGCGCCTGGTCGTTCGCGATCGCGGCCCGGGCTTTTCACGGCAGAACGCGCAGCTGTTGTTCCGACGATTCTGGCGAGACGCCGCGCCTGGCCGCGCCGGGGCGGGCCTGGGCCTTGCGATCGCTCAAAGCATCCTCGCGCGACATGGCGCGACGATCACCGCGGACAACGCCCCCGACGGCGGCGCCGTATTTACGATTCAGTGGACCAAAGAGAGCCTGACATGAGAACTGCGGGAGTGCCGGCGATAGTAGCGGCACTGGGGTTACCGATGTTTGCAGACGCCGCCGAGTCACCGGACGGCACACCGCCATTGCTGCTCGAAGCAGCCTACACAGGCGAGGTCTGGCGCAACTTCAGCGGCGGCGCGCGTGTGGACGGCACGTATCTCGACAACATCGACGTGATCGCAACGCTCGATGCCGAACGCGCCTGGGGCTGGACCGGCACGACGTTCCTGGTCTCGGGCCTGCACAACAATGATCCGACGCTCTCGGATCGCATCGTTGGTGACATTCAAACCGTCAGTAACATCGATACGGACGGCGCCACGCGATTGTATGAGGCGTGGGTGGAACGTGCGTTCGAGGTGGGCGCGATCAAGCTGGGTCTGATCGATTTGAACAGCGAACTGGATGTGAACGAGACCGGTGCGCTATTCATCAACAGCTCGCACGGCATCGGCCCGGATTTCAGTCAGGTCGGCGAGAACGGCCCCTCGATCTTTCCGGTCACGGGCTTGGGCACCGTGATCCGCTGGGATGCGAGCGATCGATTGCAAATCCGTCTTGCGGCGTTCGAAGGCACGGTGGGCGATCCCACGCATCCTCACCGCACCACCGTCGATTTGGAAAACGATGAGGGCGCGCTGCTCGTGGGCGAGCTCACGGTGCATCCGACTGAGGCGAGTCGCGCCGTCGTCGGCGTGTGGCGCCATACCGGTCGATCCACCGATTTCAACGACGAGGAGTTACTGCATCGAAGTGAATCGCTCGGCGTGTACGCGCTCACCGAAGGAAAGTTGCTCGAGCGTGGCGAGAATGCGCTCTCAGGCTTCCTCCGCTTGGGCATCGCGGATGCCGACGTGCATCAGGTTTCCCGGTACGTCGGCGCAGGCCTCGTGTGGTCGGGACCACTGTTCGCAAGCGCCGAGCGCGAGGAACAACTGGGCTTAGCCTTAGCCAATATCACCAACGGCAATGCGTACCTGCGGGCGCAGGCGGCGCAAGGCACCGCCTATGAACGGCACGAGACGGCCATCGAGCTGACCTACCGCGTGCAGGCGCTCCCCTGGCTCGCGTTGCAGCCGGACCTGCAATACATCGTCAATCCCGGCACCGATCCAAGTCTGGATAACGCGTGGGTGGTGGGACTTCGATTCGAGTTCAGCTGGAGCAACGAGCCGGGCTGAACGCCCGGCCGCTGCAAAGATCTAACGATCAGGCGGTAGCCGCGCTCGCCGCCTGTCGTTTGCGAGCCCGCTCTTCTACCTTGCGCCGATCCAGATACATCATCCAGCCGGTGATCATGAAGAGCGGCAAGGCGAGGCTCGAGAGCATCAAGGCAATTGTGCCCACGAGACCGAAGTAGCCGCCCTTGTGAATGGACAGCATGCTCGCGAGCAGACGCGCGCCGGTCTGCTTCTCGGCATATTTCTCGTGAGACAAGATCTGCGAATCGCTCGGATCGATCTTGATCGTGTTCAAGGCGGTGGCGTGCGGAGAGTCCGCCAGCAAGTACTGAATGCGCAGCGGCTCTTCATCCTTCTTCGGAAAGCGCACGGCCACATCCCCCAAGGCCTGCGACCCCGTCGCCTGCTCGAAGGAGACCCACACCTTCTCGATATCCGGCGCCACGAGCGCCTTGCCCTTCATCTGCTCCTCGGCCACCGGCGGCACACCCGCAAGCTTTTTCAGGATGTCCCCGTACCAGGCATAGGCGAAATACAAACCGGTGAGCGCAGAAAGTAACAACAGCGGCAGCACATACGTGCCGATGACCGCGTGCATCGAATAGAGAAAGCCTCGACCGCGGAGCTTCCGATCGATCACGAACCAGGCGCGCCAGTTGGTCGTCCGACGCGGCCAACGCAAGTACAAGCCGGTTGCGACCATCGCGACCAGCAGAATCGCTGCGATGTCGACGACCCGGCGGCCCACATACTCACCGGCGAGCCGATCGGTGATCAGGCCTCGATGCACTTCTTCGACGATCTCGAAGAACTTCTCGCCCCGCGCGCCGCCATTCAGCCAGTCGCCCGTATAGGGATTGAGATAGCGCACGGTCTCGCTCGGGCCGGTCAGGAACAGCACGCGCACCGCGCCGTCCGTTGCGCCCGGCACGGTCACGGTGCGGACGATCGCCCCCATGCGTTGCGCCTCGGTCTGCGCACGCTCATACAGGGCTGGCATCGCAAGCCGATCGCCCTTCGCTTCCACGGTCCGTGCGTCGGCGTTCAAGGCGGCGAGGATGGGATCCTGGAAGGACATCATCGCGCCGGTGAATCCCATGAGCGCCAGCAAAACGCCGACGGTGATGCCGATGAGCCAATGGGCCTGAAACCAGAACCTGCTTTTAGCCATGAAGGTGCGCACGGAAGGAGGAAGAAAACGGCATGGAGCCTAGCCGGTTCCGCCTGACAGAGACCTGACACGGCTTGCGAATTTCCACTGAAAAAACCCGGGTCGATGTAACGAATTGTAGCCGCCGCCCCCTCCGTGGAGGGGCGCGGCGCCGCCTCACGAGCGCGTACAGTCCGCTGCGTTCAGCACCAGGGACTCGGACTGACCACGGAGAGAACTATGTTCAAATGCTCAGGGGAGGCTGCCCGGCTCGGGCGGCGGTGGGCGGCAAGCCTCGCTTTGTTTCTGGCGCCGATGATCGCGCCCGCGGTGCAGGCAGCACCGTCCTTCGTCGCGTTCGAAAGCGGTCACGTTCGACCGCTCGCATTGTCATCTGATGGCACCAAGCTCTTTGCCGTCAACACACCGAACAACACGCTGGTGATTTACAACGTCACCTCCGTCGGCATTTTCAAGCACGCGGAAGTCTCCGTCGGCTTGGAGCCGGTCGCGGTCGCCATCCGTAACAGCAGCGAAGTGTGGGTGGTGAATCATCTCTCCGACAGCGTGAGCGTCGTCTCGTTATCCGGAACGCCGCGCGTCACGCGCACGTTGCTCGTTGGCGATGAGCCACGTGACATCGTCTTTGCCGGCACCACCGGTCGTGCCTTCATCACGACGGCGCATCGCGGCCAGCAACGCACCGATGCCTCCATCGCAGCCGTGCCGGGCGCCGGCGATCCGCAACTGACGACGCCGGGTGTCGGTCGCGCTGACGTGTGGGTGTTCGATCCTGCAAATCTCGGTGCCGCCTTCGGCGGCTCACCGCTCAAGATCCTCTCGTTCTTCAGCGATACGCCGCGTGCGCTCGCCGTGAGCCCCGATCGCAAGACCGTGTATGCCGCGGCCTTCAAGTCCGGCAATCAAACGACGACGGTGTTCGAGCTGATGGTGTGCGACGGCTTCGATCCCAACACGCCCTGCTCCTTCGCCGGCAACACTCTGCCCGGCGGCAACCCGGGCCCGATGACGAACTTCGAAGGCAAGCGCGCTCCGGAGGTGGGCTTGATCGTGAAGTTCAATACCGCAAGCGGCCACTGGGAGGACGAGCTGGGGCGCAATTGGGATGCGGCCGTGCGCTTCCAACTGCCGGATCAGGACGTGTTCTCGATCGATGCCAATGCGCTCACGCAGAAGGCCTCGTTCTCGCACGTCGGCACGACGCTGTTCAACATGGCCACGAACCCGAAGACCGGCAAGTTATATATTTCCAATACCGAAGCCATCAACAACGTGCGCTTCGAAGGCCCGGGCGTGGTCGGCGGCTCGACCGTGCAAGGCCGCCTCGCGCAGACGCGCATCACGGTGATCTCCGGCACGAGCGTCGCGCCTCGCCACCTCAACAAACACATCAACTACGATGTGCTCGCGAACGATCCGGGCTTCGATCCGACGGTGAAAAACCACAGCTTATCGACGCCGCTCGAGATGGTCGTGAGCCGCGACGGTCGCAAGCTCTATATCGCCGCGTTCGGGTCGAGCAAAGTCGGCGTGTTCGACACGGCGGCGCTCGAAGCGGACACGTTCAATCCCGTGACTTCGAGCGCCAACTACATCAGCGTGAGCGGCGGCGGACCGAGCGGGCTTGCGCTCGATGAGAGCCGCAATCGGCTGTATGTGATGACCCGCTTCGACAACGCGGTGAAGGTCATCAACCTTGCGACCAAGACGGAAGTCGCGGCGTTACCGCTGTTCAATCCCGAGCCTGCGCAAGTCGTCACTGGACGGCCCCTGCTCTATGACGCCACCGACATGTCGGCCAACGGCGAGGCCGCGTGCGCGAGCTGTCACATCTTCGGCGACAACGACGATCTGGCCTGGGACCTCGGCAATCCCGACGATCTCGTCACCTCCAATCCCATTCCGATTCGGCTCGGCTTCGCGGCGCTTGCGACGCAGCCTCGGATCAACGGCACGGGCATCGTGAACGAGTTCCACCCGATGAAGGGACCGATGACGACACAGACGCTGCGAGGCATGCGCAATCACGGCGCCATGCACTGGCGGGGCGATCGCTCGCACGGCTTCTTCGGCACCGATCCGTTCGATCCGGAGCTCTCCTTCAACAACTTCGTCGTCGCGTTCGATGGATTGATCGGCCGCTCGACGTTGCCGGATCTGACCACCATGCAGCGCTTTACGAACTTCCAGCTCGAAGTGCAGTTGCCGCCGAATCCCGTGCGCAATCTGGATAACTCGCTCACGGCGGCCCAACAGCGCGGCCATGATTTCTATCTCGGCTCCCGTCGTGCCGACGGTGCACCCCCGGCGGCAGGCCCAGGCACGGGCTTTACGTGCGAAGGCTGTCATCGCCTGGATGCCTCCCAAGGCTTCTTCGGCACCGACGGTCAGGCGAGCTTCGAGGGCCTGCCGCAGATCGTCAAGATTCCTCACCTGCGTAACGCCTATACCAAGGTCGGCATGTTCGGCTTCCCTGGCATGCCGTTCTTCACCACACCCGACACCGGCAACACCGGCAATCAGATCCGTGGCTTCGGCTATCTGCACGACGGCTCCATCGACACGGTGTTTCATTTCTTGTCGGCGGTGCTGTTCGCGCCGACGCCGGAAGTCGGCTTCCCGGCGGCGACCTATGAAGGAACCCGGCGCGATATGGAGCAGTTCATGCTCGCCTTCGATTCGGACATCGCGCCCATCGTCGGTCAGCAGATCACATTGACGAAGACCAATGCGGCGGCAGTGGGCCCGCGCATCGATCTGTTGCAAGCCCGGGCCGCGGCGCCCTTCACCTCGAAGACGCTCGGTGGCGGCGTGACCGAATGTGACCTGGTCGCAAAAGTCACGCTTGCCGGCACCCCGCGGGGCTTCCTGTATAACGCGAGTTCCGATTCCTTCGTGCTCTCGGGTAGCGCGCTCGATGTGCCCGACGCGCTGTTCCGCGCGCTGGCGCTGATCCCGGGACAAGAAATCACCTTCACTTGCGTACCGCCCGGCTCGGGCACACGCATCGCCGCCGTTCCTTGAGCGCTCCACAACAACGCCGGTTGCAGATTTTTTCAAAGGTCGCCGCCACCCCACTCTGGCGGCGACCTATTTTTCTGCTCAGCGGGCCGACACCGAAGGCGGCCGGCCGTCGACGAGCCGCAACTCCTGCGCGCGAAACACCGCTTCCATGCGCGTGCTCACGCCCAATTTTGCGAACACGTTCTTCAGATGCCACTTCGTCGTGAGCAATGTGATGTTGCTTCGTTCGCTGATGTCCTTGTTGCTCAAGCCCTGCGACACGAGCTTCAACAAGTCGAGCTCGCGTTGGGTGAGCAGCGGCGTCGGCTCGGCGGGCGGATTGCTCGCGTAGGGATCGAACGCGAGCACGTCGCGGAAGCGTTTGAAATATTCGGCCGAGGGTAGCGTCGGCACGCGGGACATCTTGAGCGCAGTGGCAAACATCTTGGGCAGACCGAACACATCGTCGAACACCGCTCGACTGAAACCGCGATGCTCCGTAAGGATCAGCGCACGATTCATCCAGCGAAACGCCGCCTCTTCCTCGTGCGCCTGCCAGTGACAGGTCGCGAGCGCCGCCTCCAATCGCACGCGCCCATAGACATCGCCCGCGGCCTCCGCCCGCTCGCACAATCGCTGCAACTGAGTCGCGGCTGTATCGAACAAGCCGCGATGAATCAGGATCGCGACCGTCGATAACGCAAACTCCTCCCAGGGCTGTTCGGTGGCGGGACTCGCCTCGAGATGAAATGACTGTCCGCAATCGGCGAGCACTCGCAATGCTCGTAGCGGCTGATCCTGTAGCAACCACAATCGCACTTTCTCGAAACAAACGCGCGCGAGGAACCGTCGAGCGTTGCTGCTGTCGAGCACGCTGTGCAGATAGTCGAGCACTCTCGAGGCATCGCCGTATTTCCCCGAGGCACACTTGAGGCGTGCGGCAACCACGTGCGCGACCGTGAAGTTCTCGAGCGACGGCGCCAACGAGAGCAACGGAAACACTTCACTGCACAGCGCCTCGGCCTGCTGCAATCGATTGTGGTGATAGTGCACGGCGGCTGCGGCGGTCGTCGCGGTCACCCAGATCGGATTGCGCCGCCCACCTCGCGTACGTGCATAGAGCTGCATGCACGACTCCGCCGCCTCCTTCGCGTGCCCCTCGGCGCGATCGATCAGCATCAACACGACGGACGACTGCGCGGATGCGTAGAGGTGCTGCGTGCCTTCCAATAACTCCTTGCCTCGCAGTGCCAGCCTCCGGGCGGCATCGAAGTCCTTGTCCACGAGCAACTGATAGGCCGCGACATTGAACAGATTGGCGGTGAGATACGGATCGTCGGGGATGCTGAGCGCCTCCACCTCCGGCACCACAAACCGCACGCCCGCATCCGTCATGATCTCGAGCATCAATTGCAAGGCCGGCAACGCGCGTCGCTCCGACTCATCGCGCGCCAACTGATCCGCGAGTCGCAATTCCTGGCGTGCCCGCTCGAACTGACGCAGAAAGATCAGACTCATCAGATGCGCATCGCGCACCGCCGGGCAGTTCATGATTTCGGTCAAGGTCAGCCGTCCGGTCCACTGCAGGACTTCTGGGAACTCGCCCGTGCGCAACCACACCGGCACGCTGCGCGTCAGCACCTGCAGGCACCACAGACGATCGGCGGTCGCGAAGGCATGCTGGAGCGCTTCGGTGGGCCGCTCGTGCTCGGTGAACCATTGGCTGCTCGCTCGATGCAACCGGGCGATCCGGGTAGCACCCAGTGTGCGCAGCTGTGCGAGCAAGAACTCTCGATACAACGCGTGATAGCGAAGCCAGCAGTGCTTATCGTCCAGCGCCCGGACAAAGAGCTGCAGTTGTTCGACTTCATCGAAACATTGCGCCGCGCCGTCATCCTTCATCAAGGCGACCGCAAGTTCGCCGCAGAATCGTTCCGGCACGCAGGTCGCCAGCAGAAAGTCACGTAAGCGCTCCGGCACATCCCGCCACGCCTCGGCCATCAGATACGTGCGCACGTCGTGATTGAGACCGTCGACGCGCTCGCCGGTCGTGCTCTCGAGCAACGTGAGTTTCACGCCAGCAATCCAGCCTTCGGTGCGCTCGCTACACGCGGTGGCCTCCGGCAAGGACAGCGGCGTACCGTGAAGTAACAACGCGAGCTCGCAGATCTGCGAAGGCTCGAAGGCAAGATCGCCGGCATCGAGCTGCGTCAACGCATCGTCGAGCTTCAGTCGCTGCAGATCGAATCGCGGCACTCGACGCGTCGCGAGCACCCATCGCACGCTCGGTGAGGACTGCAGGATCAACGACAGCAATGCACGCTCACCCTCGATGCAATCCAACCAGTGCAGATCGTCGATGACGATGACGAGTGATTGCTCGAGGCAGGCGAGCCGATCGCGCAGTGCGTCGGTGATATGTTCGGCGGAACACTGCACGCAGGCACCCGCGCCGACGAAGCTTGCGACGGAGACATCGAGCGCCTTGTCGATGCTCGCGGTGAGACAGGCAAAGAAATGTACCGGCGTGCGGTCGCGACGCTCGCACAACACCCAGGCGATCCGTCGGCTCGGTTCGAGCTGGCTGTGCCATTGGGTGAGTAAGGAGGTCTTGCCCGACCCGGGCGGCGCGAGCAGCAGCACGACTTTCGCGCCGTGCTCGATGCGAGCTTGCAGTCGCGGACGGGCAATGAGTGCCGGGGTCGCCCGCGGCGGTGAGAACTTCGCCGAGTTTCCCGCCATGCCGACGATCTGCGCCATCTCGCGGTTCCGTGCCGTGCGCATAGGTCCCCATGCAGTCATTGCGATGGTTATCAGCCACCGCAAACAACCGATGCGGCGGCAATCGATCCGGTCTCGAATCTAAGAGTCTGCTGACAAAGGTGTCAATGCGAAGGCACGGCGGTTTATGACAGGGATTCTGACAGCGCCGTAAGCTTCAACCCCTTGTAATTCAAAAAGTTGCAATCACTTAGTGTGTGTTCGCACGGCCTCTGTAGAATGGCGTGCGAAGGCGTTTTCGAGCTGCAACTCGCGCAGCGGAACGCGGTCCAACTGGACGATATCCCGGAGGAGTCGAAAGTCATGGCGTCTTATCCAAGCACCGTCGCAAGTACCCCGCGCGGCTCAGCGCTTGCGACCAATAAAGTTCTTCGCAACACCTACCTGTTGCTGGCCGCCACGCTCGGCTTCAGCGCGCTGACCGCGGGCGTCGCCATGGTGATGAACCTGGCGCCGATCAATCCGTGGATCACGCTGATCGTTTACTTCGGCCTGTTGTTCGGCGTCTCCAAAACCGAGAACAGCTCCTGGGGCCTGTTGTTCATTTTCCTGTTGACCGGCTTCCTGGGCTTCACGCTCGGTCCCATCGTCAATGCCTATCTGAAGTTCCTGCCGAACGGCGCGCAGGTCGTGACGACGGCGCTCGGCATCACCGCGGCCACCTTCGTGGGCCTCTCGGCGTATGCGATCAAGAGCGAGAAGGACTTCAGCTTCATGGGCGGCTTCCTCACCGTGGGCATCATCGGCGCCTTCCTGCTAGGTCTGGTCGCGATGATCTTCCAGCTCTCGACGCTGTCGCTGGTGGTCTCCGGCTTGTTCGTGGTCGCGATGGCGGGCCTGATGCTCTATCAGACCAGCGCCATCATCCACGGCGGCGAGACGAACTACATCCGCGCGACGCTGACGCTGTACGTGAGCATCTACAACATGTTCATGAGCCTGCTGCACCTGTTGGGCGCGGCTTCGAGCGACGACTGATCGAGTTCAGTCAGACCTGAAACGACCCACGTCTGAAAAGACAAAGGGCGCTGCCACCCGCAGCGCCCTTTTTGTTTGCTCGCTCGAACCATCGATTACGGCCGGCGAATCACCGCGAGGCCGCCCATATAAGGCCGCAACACCTCGGGCACGGTGATGCTGCCATCCGGCTCCTGATAGTTCTCGAGCACGGCCACGAGCGCACGGCCCGCCGCCACGCCCGAACCGTTCAAGGTGTGCAGCGGCTCGGGCTTGCCCGTTTCGGGATTACGCCACCGCGCCTGCATGCGACGCGCCTGGAACGCCTCGAAGTTCGAGCACGAGGAAATCTCGCGATACGTATCCTGCGCTGGCAGCCACACTTCAAGGTCGTAGGTCTTCGCCGAGCCGAAGCCGATGTCGCCGGAGCACAGCGCCACCACGCGATAAGGAAGATTCAGTCGCTTGAGCACTTCCTCGGCGTTACGCGTCAGGGTCTCGTGCTCGGCGTAGGAATCCTGCGGCTTCGAGAAGTGCACCAGCTCGACCTTCTCGAACTGATGCTGACGAATCATGCCGCGCGTGTCCTTGCCATGCGAGCCCGCCTCGGAACGAAAGCACGGCGTGTGGGCGACGTAACGAAGCGGCAGCTGGTCCGCTTCGATGATGGATTCGCGGGCGAGATTGGTGACCGGTACTTCCGCGGTCGGGATCAGGTACAGCCCCGACTCGCCCTTGATGCCGAACAGATCCGCTTCGAACTTCGGCAGGTTGCCGGTGCCGGTCAGGGATTGTGCATTCACGAGATAAGGAACATAGGTCTCGCGATAGCCATGTTCGCTCGTGTGCAGATCGAGCATGAACTGAATCAGCGCACGATGCAGTCGGGCGAGCGGCCCAGTCAGCACCGTGAAGCGTGCGCCGGAGATCTTGCTCGCGGCATCGAAATCCAACTGGCCGAGCTTTTCGCCGAGCTCGACGTGATCGAGCGGCTTATAAGGAAACTTGCGCGGCTCACCCCAGCGGCGCACTTCGACGTTCGCGGTTTCATCGGCACCAACCGGCACGCTGTCGTTCAGCATATTCGGCAGGCCGAGCGTGATCTTCTCGAGCTCCGCCTGCACCTTGGCGAACTCCGCCTCGGCGGCGGTGAGCTCATCGCCCAGGGTCGCGACCTGCTTCAGCAGCGGCGCGATGTCCTCGCCCTTGGATTTCGCCACCCCGACCTTCTTGGCATGGACGTTCTTCTCATTGCGCAGCTCATCGGCGCGCACCTGCCATTTCTTGCGCGACTCCTCGAGCGAGCTCAACTGAGCCACGTCGAGCTTGAAACCGCGTTTCGCGAGGTTCGCGGCAACGGCGTCGGGGTCGGAACGGAGCAGTTTGGGGTCCAACATGACGATCTAGGCGTATATAGCGATAGGCCGCGCAGTTTAAGCCACTCGTCGAGCAAAACGCAGCCGCAGAATTGGTTTTACGCGCTCACCGGACCGGATGCGCGGCCTCGGGCCGAGGCTATTTCTTGCGCCGGGCCAGGGCCTCGGCAATCTTGATTTCCATGCCCCGGGGCACGGGCTGGTAGTAGGCCCGGGGCTCCATGCCGTCCGGGAAATAGGTCTCGCCCGCCGCGTACGCATCCGGCTCATCGTGCGCGTAGCGATAATCCTTGCCGTAGCCCAAGGACTTCATCAGCTTGGTCGGCGCGTTCCTCAGGTGCAACGGCACATCGAGCGAGCCCAAGGTTTTCGCATCCTGCATGGCCTCGCCGAACGCCTTGTACACGGCATTGCTCTTCGCCGCGCACGCGAGGAACACGACCGCCTGCGCGATCGCAAGCTCCCCTTCCGGCGAGCCGAGCCGCTCGAACACCTCGCACGCCTCCAGCGCCAACGTGTGCCCACGAGGATCGGCAAGCCCAATATCTTCAGCGGCCATTCGCAGCACCCGACGCGCGATGTAGCGAGGATCGCAGCCGCCATCGAGCATTCGACACAGCCAATACAACGCCGCGTCCGGATCGCTGCCGCGTACCGATTTATGCAGTGCCGAGATCTGGTCGTAGAACGCCTCGCCCTGCTTGTCGAAGCGTCGCAATCCGCCTGAAGCCACTTCGTTCGCAATGGCCTCAGTGATCAGCGGTGGCGTGGCGTCGCTGGCGAGATCGATCGCAAGCTCGAGCATGTTGAGCGAGCGGCGCGCATCGCCATCCGCCGCCTTCGCCATCAATTCCAACGCGCGCTCTTCCGCCGTGATCGCACCCGGTTGTTTCGCAAGCGCGCGATCCAGCACTTGCCGAATATCGCTCTCGGTCAGCGAGCGCAACACGTACACACGCGCGCGTGACAGCAAGGCGTTATTCAATTCGAACGAGGGATTCTCGGTAGTCGCACCGACGAACACGAAGGTGCCATCTTCGACCCACGGCAGAAATGCATCCTGCTGCGATTTGTTGAACCGATGCACCTCGTCCAGAAACAATACGGTGCGACGGCCGGCGCGACGCGCTTCCTGCGCCTGTTCGGCGGCGGCGCGAATATCTTTCACGCCGGCCATCACCGCGGATAACGCAATGAACTGCGCATCGCACTGCTGAGCGACGAGACGAGCGAGCGTGGTTTTGCCGGTGCCGGGCGGTCCCCACAGAATCATCGAATGCAGATGTCCGCCTTCGAGCATGCGCCGAAGCGGCTTGCCGGGGCCGAACAGATGCGTCTGGCCGATGTAGTCTTCGAGCGACGCCGGGCGCATGCGATCCGCGAGCGGTCGCGCGTCGATGGCGTCCTCGAACGGCAAATTCACGACTTCTGAGTCCCCGTCACGAGCGATCCCACCAAGGATTCCAGGCGCTGTGCCCAGCCGCCCAGGAACCACCAGCACAACACCAGGCCCGCGACGATACCGGTGCTGTTGGCAAACACATCATGCACATCCGCCTGACGTCCCCAGCCCATGGCGCCTTGGGCGAACTCGATCGCAACCCCCATCACGAGCAGGCCGAGCGCAATGATCCAGTACCGCGCCCGTGGATAAATCCCGGCAAACCAGCACGAGAGCAGCAGATAACAAATGAAATGCTCGGACTTGTCGCTCAGGTTCGGCGGCTGCGGCAGACGGTTCGACGGCATCAGGCAAACAACGATCGCGAGCGTGACGGCGAGCCAGCCCAGGCCGAGCCACAGCCGGGGAAATCGCAAAGGCAACATGGACATCAATTCCTGGACGTATCACCGATCACGTCGGCACCAGGCGGCACAGTAAACGTGAATCGTGACGGATCGAGGGCAGGATTGCGTTCCAATTGGGCGAATTCCAGGTTCGTGGTCTGACCGAGCTTGTCGGCCAGCTGCATGAATTTGAGGGTGTTGCCCTCGAAGCCGAGGCGCACCCATTTGAAATCGGTGTCGTCGCGCTTGGGTTCCATGCGCACCCAATAGACCCCGCCTTCCTGGGCGGTCTGCGTGACATTGAAATTGTCCTGCAGATTGCCCTGCCCACTCAGCAACATGGCGGGCGTGGCCGACAGCGTGTCATCGAGCTTCCGTACGGTGACCTGTTCCAGATCGGCGTCGTACAACCAGATGCGCGAGCCGTCGGCGACGATGACCTGCTCGTTGGGATCCTGATAATCCCAGCGGAAGCGATCCGGCCGGCGGATCGCAAGCGTGCCGCTCGCCTGCTCGACGGTAAGCCCGTTGCGATCGCTGAGCGTTTGTTTGAATTGCGCCTGCAACGATTGCAGGCCTTGCAGAAAGCTCTCGACCTTCTGCCGACCGGCAGCCGGATCGGAGGCTGCCAACGTCACGTGCGTCAGCATCGTGAGAAGCAACGCGGCCACCAATCCCGACGCACTGACAAAACGTTTCATCGCCCTACTCTTCGACCGGCGGCGGCGCCAGCACTTCGCGCGAGCCATTGGATTGCAACGGACCGACCAGGCCGGCCGCCTCCATGGTCTCGATCATGCGCGCGGCGCGGTTGTAACCAATCTTCAGACGACGCTGCACGCCGGAGATCGACGCCTTGCGCGATTCGACCACGATCTTCACGGCCTGGTCGTACAACGGATCGGATTCGGCATCGCCGCCCTCGCCGCCTTCGCCACCCTCATCGTCCTCTCCCTTCAGACCCGGAATCGGCGTGGAAGGTCCCTTCAGGATCTCATCCACGTAGGTCGGGGGCGAGGAGCCCTTCAAGCTGCCGACGACGCGGTGGACTTCGGCATCCGAGACGAACGCGCCGTGCACGCGCACCGGCACCGAGGTGCCCGGCTGCAGGAACAACATGTCACCGTGACCGAGCAGGGCCTCCGCGCCCATCTGATCCAGAATCGTGCGCGAGTCCACCTTCGCCGACACCTGGAACGCCATACGCGTCGGAATGTTTGCTTTGATCAAACCGGTGATGACATCCACCGACGGACGCTGCGTAGCGAGAATCAAATGAATGCCCGAGGCACGCGCCTTCTGGGCGAGACGCGCGATCAGCTCTTCGACCTTCTTGCCGACGATCATCATCATGTCGGCCAACTCATCGACGATGACCACGATGAACGGCAGCGACTCGAGGAACGGCACCTCGTTCGGATTGCCTTCGGGGCCGAGCATCTTCATCAAGAGCGGATCGCGGATCGGCGTCTTGGCCTCCTGCGCCTCC
This sequence comes from Steroidobacter flavus, assembly GCF_042651805.1. Lineage (NCBI taxonomy): Bacteria > Pseudomonadati > Pseudomonadota > Gammaproteobacteria > Steroidobacterales > Steroidobacteraceae > Steroidobacter > Steroidobacter flavus. Next base: position 176,190 of record NZ_JBHSDU010000015.1, read on the forward strand.
TTGATCTTACGATTGAAGCCGGCAAGGTTTCGCACGCCCAGCGCGGCCATCAATTGATAGCGACGCTCCATCTCGGCCACGCACCAGCGCAACGCATTGGCGGCTTCCTTCATGTCGGTGACCACCGGCGCGAGCAGATGCGGAATGCCTTCGTACACCGACAATTCCAGCATCTTCGGGTCGATCATGATCAGCCGCACGTGCTCGGCCGAGGCCTTGTAGAGCAGCGAGAGCACCATCGCGTTGACCGCGGTGGACTTACCCGAACCCGTCGTACCGCCGACCAGCAAGTGCGGCATGCGCGCCAGATCCGCGCAGACCGGACCGCCACTGATGTCCTTACCCAACACCAGCGCGAGCGGCGATGCCATGTCGTCGTACGCCTTGGACTTGATGATCTCGCCCAGCGTGACGATCTCGCGCTTCTCGTTGGGAATTTCCAAACCCACGGTCGATTTGCCGGGAATGACTTCCACGACGCGCACGCTGATCGCGGACAGTGCACGCGCGAGGTCCTTCGCGAGATTGGAGATCTGGCTGACCTTCACCCCGGTGCCGAGATTCAACTCGAAGCGCGTGATCACGGGACCCGGATTGACCGCCACCACTTCGGCCTCGACGCCGAAGTCCTTGAGCTTGATCTCGACCAGGCGCGACATGGCCTCGAGCGCTTCGGAGGAATAACCCTGCGGTTTCGGTGGCGGGTCATCGAGCAGCGACAGCGGCGGCAGTTCCTTCGACTGCGGCGCCTCGAACAGCGCGACCTGGCGCTCCTTCTCGACGCGCTCGCTCTTCTCAACCTTCTGTTCGACCCGCTCGATCTTCGGCGGCGGCCGGGCGGCGACGCGCTTCTTCTCTTCGCGAATGACTTCGCTGCGCGCCTCCTTCACCTCGCGACCTTGTTTGATTTCGCGCGCGGTGTTGAGCCGACCGGACAGCCACTCGAATGCCCGCAGCGTCGCGCGGCCCACGAAATCCATCACCTGGATCCACGAATGACCGATGAAGAGCGACACGCCCGCAAGCCACAGGGCCAGCAACATCAGCGTCGCGCCGAGGAAGGAGAGGCCCGAGTCCAGGCCGTGCCCGACCAGCGAGCCGAGCACCCCGCCCGCCGAGTCCGGATAGCTGCGAATGGTGAAATGCAGGCTCGCAAGCCCACAGCTGGTAGCGAGCGTGAGCAGGAAGCCCATGCCCCGAAATGCGAGCGTCGCGCGCGATTGCGCGTCGTCTTTACTGCGATCCCGATACAGCAGCCAGCCGGCGAAACCGATCATCACCGGAAACAGGAACGCGGGCGCGCCGAACAGCAGCACCAAGAGGCCCGCCATGTGCGCGCCCAAAGGACCGATGACGTTGGCGATCGGCCCGGGTTCTCCGGTCGTTGCGAACGATGGATCGTGGCGGTCATACGTGGTCAGCGCCGCCAGCACGATCAGTGCGAGCGCGCCGAAGACCCACAGGGCCCCCTCGCGCAGCGAGCGCACCACGGTGGACGCCAACCCCATTCCCTCGCGAGCGTCAGCCCTACTGGCCAAATCGAGTCACCCCAACCAAGTGCATAAGAAAAGCTTCGTAAACCACTGATAACGAATATACATTAACCTGAGCCCAGCGGGCTAAGCCGAATCCTGAACGGGAGACTGGACGCGCCGCTGGCGCTGTCCGTCGATGACCGGCATCGAACCCGTCTATTTGGCGCCGTCGGGGCGCATTCCTTACCATGCGCCCTCTTAGTCGTTCCCGAGGGCTGGCGGGGTTGCGGGATGAACCGCGGCGTTGCTATTCGCGGCCGCCGCCCTCACAGATTGTCAGAACTCTTGCGTCGACGCTTTAAGGATCGTGAAGGTGAATCATACATGAGCACTCCCCGCCACTCCCGGTTGATCATTCTGGGGTCGGGCCCCGCAGGCTACGCAGCCGCCGTCTACGCCGCTCGCGCCAATCGCAAGCCGCTGCTGCTGACGGGGCTCGAGGAAGGCGGCCAGCTCATGACCACGACCGAAGTCGACAACTGGCCGGGCGATCCGCACGGGCTCACGGGACCTAAGCTCATGGAGCGCATGCGCGAGCACGCCGAGCGCTTCAACACCGAAGTCGTGAACGACCACATCAATAGCGTCGATCTGTCGCAGCGTCCGTTTCGCTTGGAGGGCGATCGCGGCGGTTACACCTGCGATGCCTTGATCATCGCGACCGGCGCGACCGCGAAGTACTTGGGTCTCGAGTCCGAGCAGAATTTCCGGGGTCGCGGCGTGTCCGCCTGCGCCACCTGCGACGGCTTCTTCTTCAAGAACCAAAAGGTCGCGGTCATCGGCGGCGGCAACACCGCGGTCGAAGAAGCGTTGTATCTGTCGAACATCGCCTCGCACGTCACGCTGGTTCATCGCCGCGACAAGCTGCGTTCGGAGAAGATCCTGCAGGATCATCTCTTCGAGCGCGAGAAAGCCGGCAAGGTGTCGATCGTGTGGAATCACCACGTCGATGAAGTGCTCGGCGATGACAGTGGCGTGACCGGCGTGCGCATCGCGCCGGTCGCGGGCGGCCCGAAAAAGGATCTCGAGATCACCGGCATGTTCGTCGCCGTGGGCCATGCGCCCAACACGCAGCTCTTCGAAGGCCAGCTGGAAATGAAAGGCGGCTACCTCGTGGTGAAGTCCGGCATCGCCGGCAACGCGACGCAGACGAGCATCCCGGGCGTGTTCGCCGCCGGCGACGTGGCCGATCATGTGTATCGCCAGGCGATTACCTCGGCCGGCACGGGCTGCATGGCGGCGCTCGATGCCGACAAGTACCTCGACCAAGTCGATGCGGCCAAACACAAGGCTTGAGCAGGCATTGGGCGCTAACGCGCCCTCGCCTTCGCGGCGCTCGCGTTCGGCCGTCGTGTCGGCGACCGGCCGCTGGGTTCGCTGATCGGTAAGGTCGGGGCCAATGTCAGCGACTCTGCAAGCGCGTTTCATCACGAGCATCGATCGCCTCCCCGCCGCGCAATGGAATGCGCTGGCGCTGGGCGGCAATCCGTTCGTGCGGCACGAGTTCCTGCTCGCGCTCGAGCGCACCGGCTGCGTCGGCAAGGCGTCCGGCTGGTTTCCCACTCATCTGGTGCTCGAAGACGGCGATCGACTCATCGGCGCCGTGCCGCTGTATCGCAAGAGTCATTCGTGGGGCGAATTCGTTTTCGATTTCAGCTGGGCTCGCGCCTACGATCAGGCGGGTCTGCGCTACTACCCGAAACTCGTGAGCATGCCGCCGTTCACGCCGGCGACGGGACCGCGATTGCTCATCGCGCCCGATGCGCCCGCCGACGTGCGCACGCGATTGAACACGGAGTTGCTGACCTACGCGAAGGCCGAGCACTTATCCTCCGCGCACCTGTTATTCCTGACCGAGGAGGATCGCGCGTCGTTGAGCGATGCCGGTTACTCGTGGCGCAAGGACTGTCAGTTCCACTGGCACAACCGCGGCTACAAAACATTCGATGACTTCATCGCAACGTTCCGCTCCGACAAGCGCAAGAAAGCATTGCGCGAACGCCGGCGCGTGAGCGAAGGCGGCGTCAGCTTTCGCACGCTGACCGGGGCTGAGATGGATGCGCGTCTATGGAATATCGTGTTCGGATTTTCCGCGGCAACGTTCGAAGCGCACGGTCACGAGCATTATTTGAACGTCGAGTTCTTTCAGGCCGTCGCCGCGGTGATGCCGGAGTCGATCGTGATCAAGCTGGCGGAATATCAGGGCGAGCCGATCGCCACCGCGATTTTCTTTCGTGGCGATGAGGTGCTGTACGGTCGCTATTGGGGCGCGGCCGCGAACTATCACAGCCTGCATTTCGAGACCTGTTATTACCAGGGCATCGAGTACTGCATCGAGCACAACTTGAAGCATTTCGAGCCCGGCACGCAAGGCGAGCACAAGGTGCCGCGCGGCTTCGAGCCCACCGAGACCTGGTCGGCGCATTGGATCGCGGACCCGCGCTTTCGGCGCGCGATCGACCACTATCTAAATGATGAGCGCGCGGCGATCGATCAATATATCCTGCAGGTCGAGGAACATACGCCATACCACCGAGGGCCTTGACCCATGCGCGGCTCGATTGTCTGGCTGTCGGAACACGATTCACCGGACGCTTTCCCGCCGGTTGACCGAGCATTGGTCGAGCCCGATGGATTGCTCGCCGCCGGCGGTGACTTGTCACCGACGCGACTGCTCGCCGCCTACCGCCGCGGCATCTTCCCCTGGTACTCGCGCGGCCAGCCCATTTTGTGGTGGTGTCCCGACCCGCGCGCGGTGCTGATGCCCGATCAGCTCAAGGTGTCGCGCAGTCTGCTCAAATCGAGCCGTAATCGCGGCTTTGTCACCCGCATCGACACCGCGTTTCGCGACGTGGTGCGCGCCTGCGGCAGTAGCGAGCTGCGCCCCGGCGGCACCTGGCTGTCCCCGGAAATGCGCGCCGCCTACATCAAGCTGCACAAGCAGGGCTTCGCCCATTCGGTGGAGACCTGGCTCGATGACCGCCTGGTCGGCGGCCTCTACGGGGTCGCGCTCGGCGGCATGTTCTTCGGCGAATCGATGTTCAGCATGGAGCGAGATGCCTCCAAAGTCGCGCTGAAACGGCTCTGCGAGGAGCTCATTTGCCGCGGCTTTCACATGATCGACTGCCAGATGTCGACCCCGCACCTGATGAGCCTGGGCGCCAAGATGATCCCCCGCGGGGAGTTCACCGCCGTGCTCGGGGAGCATGTCGGCGGCCCCTTCCAGCCGGGTCTGTGGAACGAGGACACCCTTCTTGCCGGGAACGAAGCACCGCCCGGGGACGTATGACGTCCAGCGTCAATTGCAATGGCTAGGGCCTTTATGCACAATTCGCGCGCCTTGCCGGCGGGCCCTGCCGGACAGTCTTTGAGAGTGCATGTCGAAAGAAGATGCGATTCAGATGGAAGGCCGCGTGATCGACACGCTGCCGAATACCACGTTCAAGGTGCAGCTGAATAACGGCCACACCGTGATTGCGCACATCTCCGGAAAGATGCGCAAGAACTATATCCGCATCCTGACGGGCGACGCGGTCACCGTAGAGCTCACGCCCTACGATCTGACCAAAGGCCGCATCGTGTACCGCGGCCGCTGACGCCCAAGTAAGACTACCTGTTGGACAGACGCATCCGTGCGCTGTCGATATCCCGCTCTCCGCAAATGACCGGCAGCGCTTACGACTGCCGATCCACTTCGAGCAGCGCCTGCTCGGTATCCGCGCGGGCTTCCACTTTGAGCTTGTCGTCCGGGCCGACCGTCACGAACGCGTGACCGCCGCCCACCAGCCGACCGAACAGTAGCTCCTCCGCCAGCGGTCGCTTGATCGCTTCCTGAATCACGCGCGCCATCGGCCGCGCGCCCATCTTCGGATCGTAGCCCTTGCGGGCCATCCACTCGCGCGCGTTGTCGTCGATGTGCAGCTGCACGCCCTTCTGCTCGAGCTGCGCCTCGACTTCCACCAGCAACTTGTCGACCACGCGCTGAATGGTGCGCGGATCCAGGCCGTTGAACTGGATGATGCCGTCCAGGCGGTTGCGGAACTCCGGCGAGAACATGCGCTTGATCGCCTCCATACCGTCGGTGGCGTGATCCTGCTGCGTGAAGCCGATCGACGGCCGGTTCATCTCGAACGCACCGGCGTTGGTCGTCATGACAATGACCACGTGGCGGAAGTCCGCCTTGCGGCCGTTGTTGTCGGTGAGCGTGCCGTGATCCATGACCTGCAGCAGCAGGTTGAACACATCCGGATGCGCCTTCTCGATCTCATCGAGCAGCAGCACCGAGTGCGGATGCTTGTTGATGGCTTCGGTGAGCAGGCCGCCCTGATCGAAGCCCACGTAACCCGGAGGCGCGCCGATCAGACGCGACACCGTGTGCCGCTCCATGTATTCGGACATGTCGAAGCGGATCAGCTCGACGCCCAGGGCAATGGCGAGCTGACGGGTCACCTCGGTCTTGCCGACGCCGGTGGGACCGGCGAACAGGAACGAGCCGACCGGCTTGCGCTGATCGCCCAGGCCCGAGCGGGACATCTTGATCGCCGAGGCGAGCGAGTCGATCGCCGCGTCCTGGCCGAAGATGACCAGCTTCAAGTTGCGCTCGAGGTTCTTCAGCACATCCTTGTCGGTGGTCGACACATTCTTCGGCGGGATGCGCGCGATGCGCGCGACCACGTCCTCGATCATCTGCGTCGTGACCGTCGTCTCGCGCTCGCCTTCAGGCTTCAAGCGCAGACGCGCACCCGCCTCGTCGATCACGTCGATGGCCTTGTCGGGCAACTGACGATCGTTGATGTGGCGCGCGGCCAGCTCCGCCGCGGACGCCAACGCGTCATCGGCGTACTTCACGTTGTGATGCTCTTCGAAGCGCGAGCGCAGCCCCTTCAGGATCTCGATCGTCTCGGGCACCGTCGGCTCGACGATGTCGATCTTCTGGAAGCGACGCGCGAGCGCGTGGTCCTTCTCGAAGATGCCGCGGTATTCACTGTAGGTGGTCGAGCCGATGCAGCGCAGCTCGCCGTTCGCGAGCGCCGGCTTGATCAGATTGGACGCATCCATCACCCCGCCCGAGGCGGCGCCCGCGCCGATGACGGTGTGGATCTCGTCGATGAACAGGATCGAGCCCGGATTCTTCTTCAGCTCGCTGAGCACGCTCTTCTAGCGCTTCTCGAAATCGCCGCGGTACTTGGTGCCGGCGATCAAGGCGCCCATGTCGAGCGAGTACACGGTGCTGTCGGAGAGCACTTCGGGGACCTTGTCCTCGATGATCATGCGCGCGAGGCCTTCGGCGATCGCGGTCTTGCCGACGCCGGCTTCGCCGACGTACAGCGGATTGTTCTTGCGACGACGGCACAGGATCTCGACGGTGCGCTCGATCTCGGTCTTGCGACCGATCAACGGATCGATGCGCCCTTCCAGCGCCTGCTTGTTCAGATTGGTCGTGAACTTCTCGAGCGCGGTGCCGCCATCGGGCTCGCCCCGCTCGGCCTCGGTGCCCGGCGCCGACTCTTCCTTATCGGGGCGGTCCTCGGCGATCTTCGACAGGCCGTGGGAGATGTAGTTGACGACGTCCAGGCGCGCCACGTCCTGCATGGACAGCAGGTAGGCCGCGTGGGAGTGCTTCTCGCTGAAAATGGCCACGAGCACATTGGCCGCGGTCACTTCCTTCTTGCCGCTGGACTGGACGTGGAACACCGCGCGCTGCAGGACGCGCTGGAAACCCAGCGTCGGCTGCACCTCGCGATCGTCATCATCCTTTAACCGCGGTGTGGTCTGATCGATGAAGTCCTTCAGGTCCTTGCGCAGCCGAGCTACATCGGCGCCGCAGGCACGGAGGATTTCCCGGACTTTCGGCGTGTCCACGATCGCGAGCAGCAGATGCTCCACGGTCATGAACTCGTGCCGCGCTTCGCGCGCCGACTGGAAAGCCTCGTTGAGACAAATTTCGAGTTCGCTGCTTAACACGGACTGACTCTCAAATACCTAAACAACTTAAAGAGTGGACCGCCACCTCGATCGGAGGTTCGGGGCCCCGCCGCCGTCGGTTTCCAGCGTGGCAGGGCCACGGCTCGATGCGGTGAACCTCTTCACGTTTCTTCCATCGTGCATAACAGAGGATGCTGGTGCTGACGCGCATATGTGGTCACCTGCGCGACCTTGGTCTCGGCGATTTCGAACGTGAAAACGCCGCATACCCCTTTGCCCTTGGTATGCACTTCAAGCATAACGCGCGTGGCGGTCGTGCGATCCATGCCGAAGATACGTTCCAGCACGTCCACGACGAATTCCATCGGCGTGTAATCGTCGTTCAGCAGGACCACCTGATACAGCGGAGGCCGCTTGAGCTTGGGCTCGGCTTCCTCGGTGACCAGTTCCCGCTCATGCCGTGTGCTCTCTTCCGTCATCAACTTAACGCGCAACCAGTTCGCACTCTTTATAGGGGGGAACCTCGGACAATACAAGGCAGCATCCGACGCACCGCACTTCGACCCGCCGCCGCGGTCCAAAGGCGATCAGTAGCGGGTGCCCGGGGTCCTCGATCCCGGTCGGCGCGGCGTCGCGTCACGACGCCACCCAAAGCCGGAGACTATGATCCGCGTGCCCGGATTGCTGCCGATTTCAAGGCATCGACCCCGCGCCGGGCGATGTCGGTCCCCGCTGTCAGCCCGGGATTGCGGATTCGGGCATTTGCGACAGTGTTTTCATCAATCGGAACAATCTCTTGTGACAAACTAACGCCACTCCGTATCATGTCGTGTCAGGCTGCCCACGAGCAGCTCGCACCGTAGCCAGCACTGATCTGCCGCCGGCTGCGAATAGGGTGGAAGACAACACTGGTCGTCTAACTTAGATCGCGTATTCGAACGATGCCGCTGTCTGCCAAATTGCACGAATTTCAGGACCTCACGCCGCAGCAGTGGCTCGACCGGGTGTCGCGTACCGCGCCCCAGGTCGTGATGGTGGTGCTGGTGATCGCGATCGCCTGGCAATTGGTCCAGCTCACCTGGCTAGTGTTGGATCGCGGGCCGCAACCTCAAGCCCCCACTGCGCCGCCGCCGATGAATGTCGCGCCGGTGCGCAGTGGCGTGGACATTCAGGCCATCGTGAACGCGCATCTGTTCGATGTGGCCGCGGCCCCGGCCGCGCTCGATGCGGCCAATGCGCCGGCCACGCAGGCGAATCTCGTGCTCTCAGCGGTGTTCGCCTCCGAGGATCCGAGCAAGGGCCTCGCCATCATCGGTGAGTCCGCCCAGGGCGCGAAAGTGTTCGCGGTTGGCAGCCTGGTGCGTCCGGGCCTCAAGTTGCACTCCGTTTACATCGATAAGGTGATCCTGGACCGCGGCGGCAACCTCGAAGCGCTCGCGCTACCGAAGCGCAACTCGGCCGCGCTGGTCATCAATCGCCCGCCGGCGCCCCAGCAGAATCCGGTCGCTGAGAATCTGCGACGCATGGCCGAGACGAATCCCAGTGCTTTTGCCGAAATCATCCGGCCGCAACCGGTGTTCGCCAATGGTGCCCAGCGGGGCTATCGCGTCTACCCGGGCCGTAACCGCGCGCAGTTCAGCAAGCTGGGCCTGGTGCCGGGCGATCTGGTGCTCGCGATCAACGGCACGCCGCTGGACGATCCCCAGCGCGGCATGGAGATCTTCAACACCATCGGCAGCGCCGGCCAGGTCAACGTGACCGTGGAACGCAACGGTCAGACGCAGGAGCTGTCGCTGAACATGGCGCAGGTCAACGTGCCCGATGCCAACGGGGCCAATGGCGCCAATGGTGGCGGCCAGCCGCCGCGCCCGACACAACGCCCGAATACACCGCAGCCGCCCGCCGAATGAGCGGTGGCCGCCAAGAACGAACGTCCGCCTTTGCTAGTCAAGGACCGTCCATGACGATTTCTTCAACCAACCCAGCTGCAGGGAAGCCGCAGAGCGTGCTCAGCGGCAAGCGCTCCGGCCTGCTCGCGCTCACCCTGACATGCCTGCTCACCTGCATGTCGGCGACAGCGCAGCAACCGCCGCAGCCCACCTCGCAGCAGCCGACCATCACGCCGGCCTTCCGCGATGCCGAGCTGACCGAGATCATCGATGCGGTCGCGACCATCACGGGCAAGACCTTCATCGTCGACCCGCGCGTGCGTGCGCAGGTGACCATCCGCTCCTCGACGCCGATGACGCCGGATGCGTTCTATCAGACGTTCCTGTCGATCCTGCAGGTGCATGGCTTCATCGCGGTGCCGAGCGGCGACAACATCAAGATTCTTCCCGACGCGAACGCGCGGCAGATTCCGGGCAACGACCTGCCCTCCAGCGTCAATCCGAATTCGGACGAAGTGGTCACGCAGGTGATCTCGGTTCGTAACATCAACGCCGCACAGCTGGTGCCGGTGTTGCGTCCCTTGATTCCGCAGAACGGTCACCTGGTCGCCTACCCCGCCTCCAACATGCTGATCGTCTCGGACCGCGCCAATAACATCGCGCGCATCATGCGCATCGTGCAGCGCCTGGATCAGGCGGGCGATGAGGAAATTGAAATCATCCGCCTGGAGAACGCGAGCGCCTCGGAAATCGTGCGTGTCGTGAACGCGCTGTCGCAGGGCGCGCAACAGCAAGGCGAAGCCCCCGGCCTGCAGGCGAAGCTCGTCGCCGATGACCGCACCAACAGCGTGCTGATCTCCGGTGAGAAGTCGCAGCGCCTGCGCTTGAAGGGCCTGGTCATGCATCTGGACACGCCGCTCGAAGCCGGCGGCGACACCCAGGTGCGCTATCTGAATTACGCCGATGCCGAGCAGATCGCCGGCAAGCTGAAGGAACAGGTCACGGGCGTCACGCAGGCCGCGCCGGGTGCACCGGGTGCCGGCGCCGCCGCCGCGGGCCCGGCCGCCGCTCAAGATCGCAACACCACGATCTGGGCCGACAAACAAACCAACGCGCTGGTCGTGACGGCCGCGCCGAAGATGATGCGTCAGATCATGTCGGTCGTGGACCGGCTGGACATCCGTCGCGCCCAGGTGCACCTCGAAGCGATTCTGGTCGAGATCACGCAGTCGCGCGCCGCCGAGCTCGGCGTGAACTGGGCCGTGTACAGCGAAGAACAAGGCAGCACCATTCCGATCGGCACGTTCAATCAGCCGGTGGGCGGCACCAGCCTCGGCAGTCTCGCCTCCGCCATCATCAATCCGGACACCGCGACGAGCGCGTCGCTACCGACCGGCCTCACGCTCGGCGCCGGCATGATCAAGGACGGTGGACTGAACTTCGCGGTGCTGTTACGCGCGCTGCGTAACGATGGCAGCAGCAACATTCTGCAGACGCCCTCGATCACGACCCTCGACAACGAAGAGGCCGAGATCAAGGTCGCGCAGGAAGTGCCGTTCATCACCGGTCAGTACACCAACACCGGCACCACCAATCAGGGCTCGGTGAATCCGTTCCAGACCATTCAGCGCGAAGAGGTCGGTAACATTCTGAAGATCACGCCGCAGATCAACGAAGGCACGGCGGTCCAGCTGAAGATCGAACAGGAAAACTCCAACCTCACCCAGGGCGTGACCGGCGCGGTCGATCTGATCACCAACAAGCGCACCATCTCGACCACGGTGCTGGTCGAGGACGGCGGCATGATCGTGCTCGGCGGCTTGATCACCGAGTCCGCCAACGAGGGCGAGTCGCGCGTGCCCATCCTCGGCAATATTCCGATCATCGGTGAGTTGTTCAAGACTCGTAACGGCTCGAAGGAAAAGCGCAATCTGATGGTGTTCATCCGTCCGACCATCCTGCGCGACGGCGTGGCCGCGGCGATCACGACCAGCGCCAAGTACAACGTACTGCGCGATCAGCAGCTGCAGCGCGGGAACAGGAAAGGCAAGGTGACGTTGCTGCCGGGCGAACGCCAGCCGCTGTTGCCGCCCATCGAAGAGCTGTCGAAGTATGCCGACCCGACCGCGGGCGCGCAGGCTCCGGCACCAGGCACGAATCCCGAGGCCCCGCCGCCCGCGCAGACTCAACCTCTGCCGGAGCAGTCACCGCCACCGAAGCAGTGATCCGCGCCCTTTCTCTCACGACATGGTGTTGTCATGAGCGCACAAGTTGAAACTCCCGTCGTCGCGCGTGGCGCGACGAGCGCACCGGCATCCGCGGGGATGCTTTCGTTCACGTTCTGCAAGCGCCACGGCGTGCTGGTGCAGAAGGTCAATGAAACATTCGCCGAAGCGGTCTATCGCGCTGGCGCACAGCCCGCCGCCATCGCCGAAGTGCGACGCGTGCTCGGCGTGCCCTTGCAATTGCGACGCGTGGATACCGATGCATTCGATCAACTGCTACGTCAGCAGTACGAAGGCGGTAACTCGGCCATGCAGGTCGCAGGCGCCGGGGTCGAGGAAGACACCGACCTCGCCCACCTCGCGCAGGATCTGCCCGAGCCCTCCGACCTGCTCGAGAGCGACGATCAGGCGCCGATCATCAAATTGATCAACGCGATCCTCACGCAGGCGGTTCGCGAGAACGCCTCCGATATTCACATCGAGCCGTTCGAGAATCGTCTGGTCGTGCGCTTCCGCGTCGACGGCGTGCTCCGCGAGGTGCTGCAATCCAAGCGGGCCGTCGCGCAGCTCGTGGTGTCGCGTATCAAGGTCATGTCGAAGCTCGACATCGCCGAGAAGCGTCTGCCCCAGGACGGTCGTATCTCGCTGCGTGTCGCAGGTCGCGCGGTCGACGTTCGTGTCTCGACGATTCCCGCCGGTCACGGCGAGCGCGTCGTGCTTCGCCTGCTCGACAAACAAGCGGGTCGACTCGAACTAAATGCGCTCGGCATGGATCCGCGCACGCAGAAGCTGCTCGATGAGCTGATCCACAAGCCTCACGGCATCATTCTGGTCACCGGCCCGACCGGTTCGGGTAAGACCACGACGCTGTACTCCGCGCTCGAGCGCATCAACGACAACACTCGAAACATTCTCACGGTCGAAGATCCGATCGAGTATTACATCGACGGCATCGGCCAGACCCAGGTGAACACCAAGGTCGAGATGACCTTCGCGCGCGGCCTGCGCGCCATCCTGCGTCAAGACCCGGACGTGGTGATGATCGGCGAAATCCGCGACCTGGAAACGGCGCACATCGCCGTGCAGGCCTCGCTCACCGGTCACTTGGTGCTCTCGACGTTGCACACGAACACCGCGGTCGGCGCGGTCACGCGTCTACGTGATATGGGCGTCGAGCCCTTCCTCTTGTCCTCGAGCTTGATCGGCGTGCTCGCGCAGCGCCTCGTGCGCGTGCTGAATCCGGACACGCGCGAATCGTATGCCGCGGGCGAATATGAGCGTCGTCTGCTCAACGTGCCTGAAGGCGCGGCCTCGCCTACTTTGTATCGTCCCGGCGCCGATGCGGCCCTCGGCTTCAAAGGTCGAACCGGCATCCACGAGCTGGTGCTGGTCGATGACAGCATGCGAACCATGATTCACGACGGCGCAAGCGAGCAGGAGCTCGAGCGCTATGCGCGCACGCTGACGCCGAGCATCCGCGACGACGGCCGATCCAAAGTGCTGTCGGGCGTGACCACGCTCGAGGAAGTCCTGCGCGTCACGCGCGAGGATTGAGGAGTCGCTTTGAGCGCTTTCGAATACACCGCGGTCGATGCCACAGGTCGCGAACGCAAAGGCGTGCTGGAAGGCGATACCGCACGGCAGGTTCGCCAACTGCTACGCGATCAGGCGCTGTTGCCGCTCACGGTCAACGAAGTCACCCAGCGCGAGCAGCAGAAGCAACAGAAGGCCCGCTTCTCCATCGGTAGCGGCGTGTCCGCGAGCGACCTTTCGCTATTGACGCGACAGATCGCGACGCTGGTTCGATCCGGGCTGCCCTTGGAAGAGGCGCTTGCCGCGGTCTCCGAGCAGACCGAGAAGCCGCGAGTTCGCAGCATCGTCATGGCCGTTCGCGCCAAAGTCATGGAGGGTCATACGCTCGCGGACGGCCTCTCCGACTTCCCCACCGTGTTCCCCGAGCTGTATATCGCCACCGTCGCCGCGGGCGAGCAGTCCGGACATCTCGACACCGTGCTCGAACGTCTGGCCGACTACACCGAGAATCGCGAACAGATGCGCAGTAGCACCATCACCGCGATGCTCTATCCGGTGCTGTTGTTCTTCGTGTGTATTGCAATCGTCGCGCTGCTGCTCACGTTCGTGGTGCCGAAGATCGTCAAGCAGTTTGAGAACTCCAAGGCCGAGCTGCCCATGCTCACGCAGATCTTGATCGCGATCTCGGATTTCTTACGCGACTGGGGCTGGCTGCTGATTCTGGGCGCCATTGGCGTCGGCTGGCTGTTCAAGCGCTGGTTGCGCGATCCGGGCGCCAAGCGTCGCTTTCATGCCCTGCTGCTGCGTCTGCCGCTGGTGGGCAAAGTGGTGCGCGGCTCGAATACTGCGCGCTTCGCTCGCACTTTCTCCACGTTGACCTCGAGTGCGGTGCCAGTGTTGGAAGCGCTGCGCATCTCCGGCGAAGTGGTCACGAACCTGCCGATGCGCGACGCCGTTCAGGATGCGGCGACCCGCGTCCGCGAAGGCGCACCGATCGGCAAATCGTTGGGCCAGGCGAAAATATTTCCGCCGATGATGATCCACCTCATCTCCAGCGGCGAGTCCAGCGGCGAGCTGGAGACCATGCTGGACCGCGCGGCCACCAACCAGGAACGCGAGATGAATTCCATCCTGAGCGCGGTGGTGGGCATGCTCGGGCCCCTGATGATCCTGTTCATGGGTGGCATGGTGCTGCTGATCGTGCTCGCCATGTTGCTGCCGATTTTCCAGCTCAACACCTTGATCAAGTAAGCCGCTCGCGGCGGGCGCGCCGGTGTCGGACGGACCTGGTTCACCGAATTGGCAAAGACGCTATTGCGAGCGGCCCGCCTTCCCTCTATATACTCGCGCCGTAAACACCCCTGGGGCGCTGCGGCAAGTTTGCGGGATCGCAGTCGATGACTGAGAAGCCGGAATCCGAAGAGTTCGATGAAGAAGAGGACGATGGCGGTGCCGTCGAGTCCTCTGAGGACCTCGATGTCGATCATTTGATCGCCGACATCGACAAGCGTAAGAAAAACGTCACCAAAGCCGGCGAGCCGGCATGGCGGCGCCTCGAGCGCATTCGCGAGGAGCGCGAAACCGCCGCGCAGCTGTCCGATTTCGACGACTACGAAATTGGCATGGACGGCAATGGCGCGGACGATGATGCCGCCTCGCTCGACGACGAAGAGTAGCCGCTGCCCGCATTCCTCTGACGTTCCGACCCTGCGTCGGAACCTGTCCGATCGTGCAACCGTTGGCTTTCGCTATGCGACGCACGCGGCCATCGATCGCCTCCCTGCGCAAAGAAGCTGAGCATTGCCGTGCCTGTCCGCTGTGGAAGAACGCCACGCAAACGGTCTTCGGTGCCGGGCGCGCCTCCGCGCGCATCGTGCTGATCGGTGAACAACCCGGTGACCGTGAAGACCTGACGGGCAAACCGTTCGTAGGTCCTGCGGGCAAGCTACTCGATCGCGCGCTGGCGCAAGCCGGTGTCGAGCGCGCACAAACGTATGTCACCAACGCGGTCAAACATTTCAAGTTCGAGCCGCGCGGCAAACGTCGCATCCACAAGAAACCCAACGAACAGGAGATCTCCATCTGCAGTCAGCAGTGGCTCGACAACGAGCTGCGCGCGATCGCGCCGGAGTTGGTGATCGCGATGGGCGCCACCGCGGCCCGCGCGGTGTTCGGGCGCGCGACGGCGATCGGCAAGAGTCGCGGTCACATCATCAAAGGTCAGTCGTTGGTCAGTGAGGTCGAGGCCGACGTGATTGTGACCGTGCACCCGTCCTATCTGTTGCGCGTGCCCGATGAGGATCGCGAGAGCGCGTTCGAGGAGTTCGTCAAAGATCTGCAGCTGGCGCGCCAATACGCGCCGGCCTAACGATCAATGCGCGATCAATTGGGACGGAAGTCGACCCGGGGCTCGGCGGTTGCGGTCGGCACGCAGAAAATGCCGATGGGCGTCGAGCGGCCGCGCAACACCAACGACGGCAAGGGCATCGCGCCCACATCGACGCCGCGCTTATCGAGCAGGTTCTTCACCGCATCCGAGAACAACATCTCACCGGCACGCGCACGCTGACCCAGACGCGAAGCGACGTTCACCGTGTCACCGATGATGGTGTAGTTCATGTATGCAGGCGAGCCGATGTTGCCCGCGATCACTTCGCCGACGTTGATGCCGATCCCGAGGCCGGTCTCGACACCGTAACGATCCTTCCAGCGATGCGCGAGCTCTGAGAACTTCTCCAGCATCTGCTTGGCCGCGACGATCGAGCGCTCGGCGCCATCCTCCTGCGCGACCGGCACACCGAAGCCGACCAGCAAGCTGTCGCCCGCCATGCTGAACACCGTGCCTTCGTATTCGAATGTGATCTCGGTGAGCAGCTTGAAAAATTCGTTCAGCAGCTCGACCACCTGCTCGGGATTCAGCCGCTCCGAGAGCGCCGTGAAGCCACGCATGTCGGCGAACATCACCGCGACCTGCGTGCGCTTGTGCGTGCCGGCGAACATGGTATCGAGCAGTTCGGGGCTGGCGAGGATCTGATCGGCCAGCTTCGGTGAAATGTAACGACGGAAGGCCGCACGAATCAGCTCGCGACGCTTCACCTCTTCGGCCAACTGCTCGGCAGCCAGCTGCCGGCGCGTCGCACTCGCTTTGAGCAGCGAGCGCACGCGGACCAGAAACTCTTCGCGGCGCACTTGATGGGTGAGGAAGTCATCGACGCCCGCTTCGAAGGCGAGCAGCCGCTGCTTGGAGGATTTCGCGAGGCCCACCAGCGGCACCAGCAACGTCGTCGGATTCGCTTTGAGCACGCCGGAGACGCGTGCGAGTGCGGTGGCATCGGCTTCCACATCGAGCACGATCAGATCGGGCGCGCGGCGCGCGACGCTCGCGATGACCTGGTCCGGCTCGACCATGTCATCGATACCGATATCGGAGGCATCGAGCAGTCGTGAGAGCACCCCCCGGGTGCTCTCGGAACTGCTCACCAACAATGTTCTGTACGTCGCGGACAGGGTCGCGGACATCGTCCGTAATTCCTCGTGGTCACTGCTCGTCCCCATTCGTAGCCCATCGTTTTCGGCAATTCGATCAGGGCATGTCCCACGCAACCCCCGTCTTGCTCGTGCGCGACGGAAACTGCGTAAAGGACATTCGCTTGGCGTCGCATCCTACCGACATTACGCAACTAACGCCAAACGAGCTGAGTTCTGTCAAAAAACCGTAAACTGCCGGGCAAGTCCTCGACCCTCGATGGAAGGCACGTGATTGCAAGACTTCTGAGATCGCGCCTCGGCCGAGCCGCCCTGCTCGGCCTCGCCTCGCTGGCCGCGGCGGGCTCGGCGTCGGCGGCCAAGATCGCCTATTACGACGCCACCTATCGCGCGAGCTTCAAAGCGGGTGTCGATCATGCGCAGGTGGCGCTCGAGCTGAACGGCGAGAAGCTGCCCAGCAAGGTCGTGTTGCAAGTCGATCCGAAGCGCTATCGGAACTTCCGCTCGAACGAGCCGCTCGAGGTGGGCGCGAAGGAAATCGTGTGGCGTCCGCAAGGTCAGCACTCGACGCTGCATTACGAGTTCATCGTGAACCATCAACGCTCCTCGGGCAGCTACGACTCCTACATCACCGACAGCTGGGCCCTGTTTCGCGGCGACAAGATGACCCCGAGCACGCGCGTCACTTCGGCCCGCAATCTTCGCTCGCGCACGGTGCTGCAATTCGATCTGCCGACGGGGTGGTCGGCCGTGACGCCCTATCCGTCCGCAGGCGAGCACGCCTTTCGCGTGGACGATCCGACGCGCCGCTTCGATGAGCCCGAAGGTTGGATGCTGATCGGCAAGATCGGCGTGCGCAGCGAGCGCATCGAGCACGTGAACACGCTCATCGCCGCGCCCGAAGGCGAAAGCGCGCGTCGCCAGGACGCCCTCGCCTTCATCAATTGGAACCTGCCGAAACTGCTGGATGTGTTTCCGGACTTTCCCAAGCGCGTGCTGATCGTCTCGGCGGGCGATCCCATGTGGCGCGGCGGCCTGTCCGGGCCCGCCTCGATCTTTTTGCATTCGGACCGGCCGCTGATCAGCGAGAACCGGACCAGCCCGTTGTTACATGAGCTGGTGCACGTCGCGCTCGGCATTCGCGGCGACAACGAGAGCGACTGGATCGTCGAAGGCCTCGCCGAGTTTTATTCCATTCAGACCTTGCGACGCTCCGGCGGCATCGGTCAGAAGCGTTACGAGCAGGCGATGGATAACTTGGAGAAATGGGCGCGCCGCGCGCCGACGCTGTTCGCCAAAGCCTCGACGGGGGCGACCACGGCCCGCGCCGTGCTGGTGTTTCAGCAAGTCGACGCGGAGATTCGTGCGGTGACCCAGGGCAAGGCGAGCTTGGATGACGTCGCGCGCAAGCTTGCGGCCGACCGCGGCGAGATCAGCCTGATTCAACTTCAGGAGATCGCGCAAGCCGTCGCAGGCCGTCCGCTGCAATCGTTGCAGCGGGATCGACTCACGAAGCCTGTGGTTGAACCAGGGCCGTGATCTTCATCGCGGTCTCGAGCGCCCGCAGCCCGTCTTCGCCCGTCACCACCGGCGTGCTGCGCTCACGCACCGCCTTCAAGAACGCTTCGATCTCGGCGAGTAGCGCATCGCCCTGATCGAAGTTCTGTTCCTCGATCGAGACCTGCGCCGGCGACTCCACCGGCGCCGCGTCTTTCTTGCGGATCACGGTCAGAATCTTCTGCTGCATATCGACCGAGAGATACGCGTCGTCCTGGAAGATACGGATCTTGCGCTCCTGCTTGAGACTGATGCGGCTCGCCGTCGTGTTCACGACGCAGCCGCCTTGGAAGCGCAGCCGCGCGTTGACGATATCGATCTCGCCCGAGAACACCGTCGCACCGACGGCGTCGATGTGCTCGATGGGCGTGCCGACCAGCTCCTGGATCAAATCGATGTCATGAATCATCAGATCCAGCACCACGCTCACATCGGTGCCGCGTTGCTTGAACGGCGCGAGACGATGCGATTCGACGAAGCGCGGCGTCTGCAACCGCTCCGCCGCCGCGAGCACCGCAGGATTGAAACGCTCCAGATGCCCCACCTGCAGAATGCGCTTGTGGGTGCGCGCCAGATCCACCAGCTCACGCGCTTCGGCGACGGTGGTCGCGATGGGTTTCTCGATCAGCACGTCGATGCCGTTCTTCAACAGCTCGCAACCGATCGCGTGATGCAGCGGGGTCGGCACCGCGAGGCTCACCGCATCGACGGCGCCAAACAGCTCGCGATAGTCACTCACCGCCTTCGTGCCCAATTCGGCGGCGACCTTCGCGCAGGCCTCCGCATTTGCATCCACCACGCCCACCAGCGTCGAACCCGCAATCTGCGCGTACTTCTGCGCGTGGAAACGCCCAAGATAGCCAACGCCGATCACGGCGGTACGCAGCGGCGCGGCGTGGGTTGCTTCTGACATTAGCGAGAAACCTCGAACCTATGAAAGACCGCAATCATAACGAGTGCCGCCCGGGTACAGGGATGTACCCCGCCGCCATCGGCGGCGGCGAGCGGCAAAAAGTCGCGCCTTTTTGCCAGCTCGCATGAGGGTCGTGGCAGGATGCCCGATCCCGAATCATTTATGATGCGCGCCAACTTACCTGCACAGGCCCGCATGAACGCCGCAGCCCCTCACGATGACGATGTTTCCGACGAGCAGCGCCGTACGCATCGGCTGCGCTTCGAACTGATCTTCGGCAGTCTGTGGCTGGCCCTCGGGCTGTTCCTGCTGCCCGCGCTGATCTACTGGGTGGGCACCGCTGCGCTCGGCCCGTATGGCGCCCCGACTCAAGGCGCCGGCGCCGGTCTGAGCGCGTTCTACAGCGATTTCTTCGCCGATCTCGCCGACGGCGCCGGGCGCGCCTGGACCATCGCGGTGGGACCGCTGCTGCTCATTTATGCGATGCGCGCGATCTTCATCGGCGTCAAAACGGACAAGGTCGAGCGCCAGCCCCTCGACGAAGACGAACCGCCACCGCCACGCCGTGCGCCCGCCCCCAAGGAAGCCAAGCGCCCCGCCGGCCGTCCCGCGCGTGTCGAGCCGCGCATGGGCAGCGATTGAGCGCATCGAATCCGCGCTGAGCGCGGCCGCGAAGTTGATAGCACAGGGATCCGTGACGTACCTCACAGTTCCCACTGAAGAATCGCCACGCGCCGAAGCCCGGCGTGTAGGCTGCAAGCGGTTGATATTAAAAAGAATCTGTTGGTTTTCTTTACACTTTTTCGTTGGGAAGATCGCGTATGTGGCTCGCCCGGTTATTCGGCGGCCGGAAGGTGAAAGAGGAAGATCGGCCGGCGCGGATTGCGCCGCGGATCTCCGATAACCCCGCTCCGCCCGTGAAACGTCCGCTTATGGTCGGCACGGCCAAGCGCGGCATCCATGCCGACAAGGTCAATAAGGCTAAGAGTGGCTTCGATCCCTACAACAGCGGTTCCTTCGAGCGCGGCAACGCCTGGGAACGGGTCATCCGCCGTTAATCGCCCTGCGGTCCTGGCCGAGGGCGCCTTGAGGGTTTTCCCTTGGGTAAATTCGGGTGTAAAACCGGCGGCGCGGCCTCACTGTAGATCGTCATTCCGGCCAGTACAGTGCCGCGATGCCGGCGACCGTCGCCCACATCGCCAGCTGCGCCAGCCAGCGCCATTTCAAGGTCTTGAGCAGCCCGAGCAGGCTCGCTCCGGACACCGCTGCCAGTACCAGGAACACCCCGCTACTGCGCAGAAGCGCCGGGAACTCGCTGCCCATGGCCGGGTTGCTCCCCTTGAGGACCAGGAAAATGACCACCACACCTAGCAGACCGAATGTGATGGCGGCAGCCGAGCCGAAGATGATGGCGTTCAGGACGGCGAGCGGTCTCATGCGAGGCTCCCGTTAAAATCGTGCAACCCACGAGGGGTCCGTACTTGATCGGAGTGCAGCGTCTCTCTAGCCTTGCCCATAGAATGGATCTGTCCTGCCTTGCTTACGATTCAGGTTTAGGTCGAAATCGGGACCGGCCCCGCCTTTACGGCCGCGGCCCCCTCCCCCTGATGAGGATGTGAAACAGTGTATCAGTCGCCCTCGCACGAACCCGCCAAGCAGCGGCGCACGACGTTGATCTTCAGCTTGCCCGCGCTGCTGGTGGTCTGTGCGTTACTGGCCGGCACGGCGCAAGCGCCGGTCGCCAAGGCGGTTGCGACCGCGAACCCGCAGGAACTCTCGCCCACCGAACGCCAGCGCCGCGTCAGCAAGCTGGTCAGTAACGTGATCGAGCGCTCGCACTACCGCCAGTCGCCGATCAATGACCCGGTGTCCTCGCTGGTGCTGGACCGCTTCATCGAGCAGCTTGACGGCGGCCGCAGCTACTTCCTCGCCTCCGACATCGCCGAGTTCGAGCGCTATCGGTATCAGCTCGACGACGCGGTGGTGAACGGTCAGCTCGAGCCCGTGTTCGCCATCTTCAATCGCTTCCAGCAGCGCAATAAAGAACGCGTGAAGTATGCGGTGGACCTGCTCAAGACCGAGCCGGACTTCACCGTCGATGAATCCTTCGAGTTCGATCGCGCCAAGGCGCCGTGGGCCAAGACGCCCGAAGAGTTGAACGACATCTGGCGCCGTCGTGTGAAGAACGACGCGGTGTCCCTGATGCTCACCGAAAAGACCTGGCCGGAAACCAAGGACATCCTGCAGAAGCGCTACGAGCGCGTGGTCAAGCGCACCGAGCAGGTGACGAGCGACGACATCTTCGAAGTGTTCATGAATGCCTTCGCGCATGTCTTCGATCCGCACTCGAGCTACTTCTCGCCGCGCAATTCCGAGGAGTACCGCATTCAGATGAGCCTGTCGTATGAAGGCATCGGTGCCTCGCTGCAGCTCGTCGATGATTACGTGACCGTGCTCAACGTGCTGCCCGGCGGCCCCGCCGCGATCAACGGCACGCTCGGCGCGAACGATCGCATCATCGCGGTCGGGGAAGGCAAGAGCGGCAAGATGGTCGATGTGATCGGCTGGCGTCTCGATGATGTCGTGCAGATCATCCGCGGCAAGGTCGGCACCACCGTGCGCCTGAACATCCTGCCAGCCGGCGCCGCGCCGGGCTCGCCGGAGAAGGTGCTCGAGCTGCAGCGAAACAAGGTGTCGCTCGATGCGCAGGCCGCGCAGAAGGAAGTCCACACCATCAAGCGTGGCGATCGTGAGATGAAGGTCGGCGTGATCAACGTGCCGAGCTTCTATCAGGACTTCGAAGCCAAATCCTCCGGCGCCAAGGACTATCGCAGCACCACGCGCGACGTGCAGAAGCTGCTCACCGAATTGAAGGCCGAGAAGATGGACGCGCTGATCATGGATCTGCGCGGTAACGGCGGCGGTCACCTGACCGAAGCCACTGCCCTCTCGGGCCTGTTCATTCCCGCCGGCCCGATCGTGCAGCTGCGCGAGACCGGCGGTCGCGTCGAAGTGCTCGACGATCCGGAGCCGAACACCGCGTGGGATGGCCCGATGATCGTGCTGGTCGATCGCTATAGCGCGTCGGCCTCGGAGATCTTCGCCGCCGCGATTCAGGACTACGGTCGCGGCATCATCGTCGGCCAGCAGACCTACGGCAAAGGCTCGGTGCAGAACCTCTATCCGCTGGATCGTTATGCGCTCGGTCCCGATCCGGGCTTCGGCCAGCTGACGGTCACCATCGGCAAGTACTACCGCGTGACGGGCGAGAGCACCCAGCATCGCGGCGTACAGCCCGACATCTCCATGCCGACCGCCATCAGCCCCGAGGAAGTCGGCGAGAGCACGCGTGAAAGCGCCCTGCCCTGGGATCGGATTCGTCCGGCGGAATTCAGCAAGGAAGGTCAGCTGACCCCGGCCATCGCCGCGCTCGAGCAGACGCACGAGCAGCGCATCGCGACCGATCCGGACTACCGCTCGCTGCTCGCCGATCTCGACTCGTTCGAGAAGATCCGCACTCAGAAGAAGCTGTCGCTGAATCTGAAGACGCGTGTTGCCGAGCGCGAGCAACTGGAGCAGGAACGCTTGGGTCGCGAGAACGAGCGTCGTAAGTCGCGCGGTCAGCCGCCGGTCGCGAAGCTCGCCGACCTCACCGGTCAGGAGCCGCCCGATGCCGTGCTGGATGAAACGCTCGAGATCGCCGCGGACTTGAGCGGCATGAGCAATCTGTATCTGTCGCGCCTGAAGGCTCAGGGCGACCGGTCGGATTCGACGCAGTAACTAACAAACGATCAGGCGCTGCTCACTGCAGCAGCGCCTGATACAGATCCCAGTAATCGTCCACCAGGACGTTCACGCCTGCCTTGTCCTTGTTGCCCGTCTCCAGGCCCGATACCAGTGCCACGGGCACCGGCAACGTCCCGATCGAATCCGTCAGCGGCACCGTGTCCGCATCGCTGCGATAAGCGGCGACCGCGCGTACTGCGTCGGTGCGCTCCTTCAATCCACTGAGATCGTCTTTTTCG
Source organism: Steroidobacter flavus (assembly GCF_042651805.1). Taxonomy (NCBI): domain Bacteria; kingdom Pseudomonadati; phylum Pseudomonadota; class Gammaproteobacteria; order Steroidobacterales; family Steroidobacteraceae; genus Steroidobacter; species Steroidobacter flavus. Next base: position 199,278 of record NZ_JBHSDU010000015.1, read on the forward strand.
TTTTTGACGATGGCGAGCGCCTCGCGCAATAACATCATCAGACGCGAGCATTCCTCGCGCGTGCCATATTTCATATCGAACACGCGCTTGGTGGTCGTCTCCTTCGCGAGCACGGCCAGGCCGCCGCCGGACAACGTCACGACCAGCTGCTGCGCATAGGCGATCACTGCGGTATTCACGACGCGACGGCCGTCGATGGATATTCCCTCGAAGCCCGGCGCGGCCTTGTCTTCGAGCGCATTCCGGTCGTCGCTCAAATCGGTGACTTCGGTCGCCGCGAGATCCCATTGTTCACGCTCGGTCGCGATCTCCTCGCTGAGGCGCCGACGACGCGCGTAGTTCCAAAAGCCGCGCATCTTCTCGAGCTTCACTTCCTGCAGTTTCAACTGCGCTTCCATCATGTCGGCGCGCGAGCGTGCGGTCGCGATGCGTCGATCGAAATCGGCGAGCTGCTGACGACGCGCGCGATCGAATTCCAGCACCTGACGGCGCTGCTCGCGATCGGCCTGTTGTTGCTGAAGCTGTTGCGCGAAGCGTGCGACTTTCGCCGACGAGGCGCGCCACAGCGAGCGCAATTGGAAATAAACCAGACCGTGCGGGCCGGTCTCTGGATTGCCGAGAAATTCTTCGAGCTGCAACAGCTGCTCGCTGTTACGAACGTAGCTGGCTTCGTGTTTGTTCAGCTGCTCGATCAGCTTGTGACGCTCGTCCTGCAAGCGCGTCAGCTCTTTCTTCAGCTCGGCGCGATTCCAATAGAGCTGCAGCAGCCGTTCGTCTTCGGCAGGTTGACGCGCGCCCGGCGCGAGAAGCTGGCGCAGATTGCTCAGCCGATCGGAGAATTCCATAGCGGGCCCTGTACGGGCGTGGCAAACGTCAGGTCGCGGCTAGTGCGGGAAAGTGATGTCCGCGCTCGACGCAATAATCGAGCCATTTATTGAGCATGACGTTACGCAGCCAGCGATCGCCCAGATCGCGTGCCAGCTGCGAGCGCAGCGATTCGAGCATCGCATGACGATGCCAGCGTGCGCAGGCCTGCACTTCGGCGAGACGCGCATCGCGATACACGCGGATCAGCAGATCGGGATCGGCCAGCGGTCCCGCTTCATCGTCGAACACATAGGTGAGTCGCAGCGTGGTCGTATAGCGGCTGCGCTCCTCGATCGCCAGATGCAACGGACAATCGCCGTCGACCACGGAAATCTGCGTAGCCGCCGCGCGCTCCACGTCCGGCACCAGCCAGGCGAGACGAATGTAATTGCTCTCGTACAGCGACATCAGGCTGACGAAGCTGCCCGGACGGGCACGCCAGCTGACGGGGCAATTCACATCGGTTGCTGTAAGGGCTATCGACATGGGCCGAATATAGCACAGCAGTTTCGCACTACTGCCAGTGGTGTGTGACTTGCGTCACGGCGACGAACATGCATGCGACATGCGTGCCAAAACGCTTACGGACGCAGCCTGCGCTCGACACCCGTCCGGTCGAGAATGCGGCTGGCGATCTCTTCGATGGAACATTCGGTGGTGTTGATGCAGGGAATATCGTAACGACGAAAGATAGCCTCGGCCGTGCGCACTTCGAAGTCCACTTGTGAGGGCGAAGAATAGTTGCTGTTCGGCCGGCGCTCGTTGCGGATCTGTTGCAGGCGTTCCGGCGCGATGGTCAGACCGTACAGCTTGCGCTGATGCTTGGTCAGTGCCGCCGGCAGACGCCCGGTCTCGAGCTCCTCGTCAGCGAATGGATAATTGGCGGCGAAGACACCGTATTGCAAGGCCAGGTACAGGCACGTTGGCGTTTTACCGGTGCGCGAGACGCCGACCAGGATCAGGTCGGCGCGCTCGTAATCGCGCGTGACAGCGCCGTCATCGTTGGCCAGGGCAAAATTGGTGGCGTTGATGCGCGTGGTGTAAGCGCCGATATCCTGCATGCCGTGCGCCTTGCCCTGGGCACGCGAGGATTTGAGCTTCAGCTCCATCTCCAGCGGGCCCAGGAACGCGTCGAAGAAATCCAGGAACAAACCGTTGGCGAGCTTGATGATCTCGCGCAGGTCCTCCTGCACCAAAGTACTAAAAATCACGGGCCGGACGCCCTCCGCCTCGGCCGTCGCGTTGATGCGACGGACCGCGTCCTGCGCCTTGTCAACAGTGGAGATAAATGGCAGAGTCACCTGCCGAAACGCCTGCCCGTCGAACTGCGTCAGCAGGCTATGCCCCATGGTCTCGGCGGTCACGCCGGTCTGGTCGGACACAAAAAAAACCGTTCGTCTATCCATTCTTCTGTCGCCAAGACTCACGCGCGGTCGCGCATTGCGGTTAAAATCCCGGGGCTAAGTTCACTCGCTTGAGTGTCTACGAGGATCGCCCTTGACCGCTTACACAGTACCCTTCGAACAGCTCGGACGCCACGACGTCGACACCGTCGGCGGCAAAAATTCCTCGCTCGGCGAGATGATCAGTCATCTGGCCAAGATGGGCGTGAGCGTGCCGACCGGCTACGCGACCACCGCGCAGGCGTATCGGGACTTTCTCAAGCACGAGGGTCTGGCCGAGCGCATCTCCAAGGAGCTCGCCACGCTCGATGTGGAAGATGTCGAGAAGCTCACCGAGGTGGGTGCGAAGATCCGGCAGTGGATTCTCTCGACGCCGTTCCCGCCGCAGCTCGAGAAAGAAATTCTCGCCGGCTACGAGCGCATGGGCCAGGGTCGCGATGTCGCGGTCGCGGTTCGCTCCTCGGCCACTGCCGAAGACTTGCCGGACGCCTCCTTCGCCGGCCAGCAGGAAACATTCTTGAACGTGCGCGGCAAGGAAGCACTGATCAAGTGCGTGCACGAAGTGTTCGCCTCGCTCTACAACGATCGCGCCATCGCGTATCGCGTGCATCAGGGCTTCGCCCACGATGTGGTCGCGCTGTCCGCCGGCATTCAATACATGTGCCGTTCGGATGTGGGCGCAAGCGGCGTGATGTTCACGCTCGACACCGACTCCGGTTTCCGCAATGTCGTCTTCATCACAGCCTCCTACGGTCTGGGCGAAACCGTCGTGCAGGGCGCGGTGAATCCGGATGAGTTCTACGTTTACAAGCCGACGCTGAAATCGGGCCATGCCCCAATCCTGCGCCGGACTCTCGGCGCGAAAGCCATCAAGATGGTCTACGGCGAGCCCGGCAGCGGCGAGCGCGTAAAGACCGTCGATGTGCCGACCGAGGATCGCAACAAGTTCTCCATCGACGATGCCGACATTCTGGAGCTCGCCAAGCAGGCGCTCATCATCGAGCAGCACTACGGCTGCCCGATGGATATCGAGTGGGGCAAGGACGGCGAGACCGGCAAGATTTATATCCTGCAGGCGCGCCCGGAGACGGTGCAGAGCCGCGCCGGCCGCACCGTGCAACGCTACTCGCTGAAGAAAAAATCCAAGGTGCTCTCGAGCGGCCGTTCCATCGGTCAGCGCATCGGCGCCGGTCCCGCCCGCATCATTCGCGATGTGAAGGAAATGACGCGCGTGCAGAGCGGCGATGTGCTGGTCGCCGACATGACGGATCCTGATTGGGAGCCGGTGATGAAGCGCGCTTCGGCCATCGTGACCAATCGCGGTGGACGCACTTGTCACGCCGCGATCATCGCGCGTGAGCTCGGCATTCCCGCCGTCGTCGGCTGCAGCGATGCGACCGAGACGATCAAGGAAGGCACGGAAGTCACCGTATCCTGCGCCGAAGGCGACACGGGCTTCGTCTACGAGGGCTCCCTGCCCTTCGAACAGAAAATCATCGAGCTGGATGCGCTGCCGGCCATCAAGACCAAGATCATGATGAACGTCGGCAATCCCGACCGTGCGTTCGACTTCGCCGGCATTCCGCACAAGGGCGTGGGCCTGGCGCGTCTGGAATTCATCATCAATCGTATGATCGGCGTGCACCCGCGCGCCCTGCTCGAGTTCGACTCGCTCTCGAAGGATCTGCAACAGACCATCCGTCGTCAGATGAATGGTTACAAAGATCCGGTGAGCTTCTATGTCGACAAGCTGTGCGAAGGCATCGCGACCATCGCCGCCGCGTTCGCGCCGGAGCCGGTCATCGTGCGCATGTCGGATTTCAAATCGAACGAGTACGCGAATCTGATCGGCGGCCGTCAGTACGAGCCGCACGAAGAGAATCCGATGATCGGCTTCCGCGGCGCCTCGCGTTACGTCGATGAAACATTCCGTCCCTGCTTCGAGCTCGAGTGCCGCGCGTTGAAGCGCGTGCGCGAAGAGATGGGCCTGACCAACGTGCAAGTGATGGTGCCCTTCGTACGCACCGTGAAGGAAGCCGAGCAAGTCACGCAGCTGCTGGCACAAAACGGCCTGAAGCGCGGCGAGAACGGCTTGAAGGTCATCATGATGTGCGAGCTGCCGACCAACGCGCTGCTCGCCGATCAATATCTGCAGTTCTTCGACGGCATGTCGATCGGCTCGAACGACATGACGCAGCTGACACTCGGCCTTGACCGCGACTCAGCGATCATCGCCAAGCTGTTCGATGAGCGCGACGAGGCGGTGAAGGCGCTGTTGAAGCTCGCCATCGACGCCTGTCGCAAGCATGGCAAGTACGTGGGTATTTGCGGCCAGGGCCCTTCGGATCATCCCGACCTCGCGCGCTGGCTGGTCGAGCAAGGCATCGAGAGCATCTCGCTCAATCCCGACACCGTGGTCGAGACGTGGCTGTTCCTGGCCGGCGGCGCGGTGGCCGCGAAGTAACGTCGTCACATCGCGGCGGCAGGCATCCCCTGCCGCCGCGACTTTAAGTCGTCAAGCCCGCAGGAAATTCGTGCGGTAGTGCTGCAACTCGCGAATCGAGTCGCGAATATCGTCCAGCGCCAGGTGGGTCGAGCTCTTCTGGAAGCTGCTGTACACCTCCGGCGACCAGCGCCGCGCCAGCTCCTTCAGCGTGCTCACATCCAGATTGCGGTAGTGAAAATACCGCTCCAGATTGGGCATCTCGCGCGCCATGAAACGGCGGTCCTGACAGATGCTGTTGCCGCACATGGGCGACACGCCGGGCTCGATCCAGCGGCTCAGGAACTCCACCGTCTGGCGCTCGGCCTCCTCGACGGTGATGGTGCTGGCACGCACGCGGGCGGCGAGGCCCGAGGTGCCATGCTGGCGACGGTTCCAGTCGTCCATGGCGTCCAGGATCTCATCCGACTGATGGATGGCCAGCACCGGCCCCTCGGCCAGGGTATTCAGGTGCTTGTCGGTGACCACGGTGGCGATTTCGATGATGTGGTCGGTGTCGGGCTTCAGGCCCGTCATTTCCAGATCGATCCAGATGAGTCGGGTCGGGTCGCGGTCGGTCACGGTACGTTCTGCCAGAAGTAGTTTCGTTGCCTCATCATAGCAGCTGACGCTAGAGTGCCCGGGCACGGATTGAGATCACCTAAATGCATTGGTTTACCGGATTGTTTCTAGTGCTGCTGCTCGCCTCCACGGCCATGCGCAGCTGGCTCAATCAGCGCCAGGCGGCTGCCGTGCGCCGGCACCGCGACCGCGTGCCCGAGGCGTTCGCCGAGCAGATCGACCTGCAGGCCCATCAGAAAGCCGCTGACTATACCGTCGCCGGCGCCGGCCTGAATCGCTGGGATGTGCTGCTGGATGCGGCTGTCGCCCTGTTGCTCACCCTGGGCGGCGGCATCGACACCATCGATCGCTGGTGGCAGGCGGCGGGCCTGTCGCCGACCTGGCACGGGACCGCGGTGGTACTGTCGACTTTCTTGATAGTCGGTGCCATCGGCCTGCCGCTGTCTCTGTGGCGTACTTTTGGTATCGAGGCGCGCTTCGGCTTCAATCGCACCACGCCGGGGCTGTATATCGCCGATTTATGCAAGAGCCTGGGTCTGAGCCTGCTGCTCGGCACGCCGCTGATTTTCGTGATCCTGTTTCTGATGCAGCAGGCCGGCGCGCTGTGGTGGCTGTTCGCGTGGGCGGTGTGGGTCGGCTTCTCCGTGCTCATGACCTGGGCGTGGCCGGCGATCTTCGCGCCGCTGTTCAACAAGTTCACGCCGGTCACCGATGACGCCCTCAAGCAGCGCACCGAAGCGGTTCTGCAACGCTGCGGCTTCGCCTCCAAGGGCGTGTTCAAGATGGACGGCTCGCGCCGCTCCTCGCACGGCAACGCCTACTTCACCGGCATCGGTCGCAACAAGCGCATCGTGTTCTTCGACACGTTGCTCGAGCGTCTGCAGGTCGCCGAAGTCGAAGCCGTGCTCGCGCATGAGCTCGGACATTTCCGGCTGCATCACATTCGCTCGGGGTTGATCCTGTCGGTGGTGATGGCGCTGCTCGGCTTCTTGCTGCTCGATGCGTTGATGCGCTGGCCCGCGTTCTATGCCGCGCTCGGCGTGAGCGCACCCTCCACGCACGCCGCGTTGTTGCTCTTCATGTTTGTCTTGCCGGCGTTCACTTATTTCCTCACGCCCATCGGTGCGTGGTGGTCGCGCAAGCACGAGTTCGAGGCGGATGAGTTCGCCGCTCAGCACGCGGATGCCAGCGAGCTTGCGAGCGCCTTGGTGAAACTGCATCGAGACAATGCGAGCACGCTCACGCCCGATCACTTGCACTCGGCGTTCTACGACTCGCATCCGCCCGCGCTCGTGCGCATCTCGCGCCTGCAGTCGCTGGCCACGCAGCGCTCATGAGCGACGCGGCTGAGACGACGGCGCGAGTCACCGAGTCGTTCGGTCGTCGCGTCATCGTCGAGACCGCCGCCGGCGAGCGCATGTCGGCCGAGCTCTTCGGCAAACGACTGACCTGCGTCTGCGGCGATGAAGTCACGATTCGCGGCCCATCACAAAGCAGCGGCGATGTCGCGAAGGTCGTGAGCGTCGCGCCGCGCCGATCGTTGTTTGCTCGCACGGACAGTCGGGGACGCACCGAACCGCTCGCGGCGAACCTGTCGTTGGTCATCGTGATCGTCGCACCCAACCCCGAGCCGGATTTATATATCGCCGATCGTTATCTCGCGGGCGCCGCGCTCGCGGGCATCTCGGGCGCATTGATCGTCAACAAATCGGAGCTGCCGGGTGCCGAGGACGCTGAATTTCAAGAACGCGTGACCGACTACGAGCGCGCGGGCTATCCGGTGCTGCGAGTCTCCGCGAAGAACGAGCCGACGGTTGCGCCCGTGCGTGATTTGCTCGTCAATCAAAGTGCGATGCTGGTCGGCCAGTCCGGCGTCGGCAAGTCCACGCTCACCAATCGACTGGCGCCCGAATCCGAGCGTGCCACGCGTTCGTTGTCCGACTCGACCGGTGAAGGCCGACATACGACGGTCTCGACTGCGTTGTTCCGTCTCGCCAGCGGCGGTGAGCTGATCGACTCACCCGGCGTTCGCGACTATGCGCCGCCGCCGGTCGAAGATGCGCTGGTGCAAGTTGGCTGGCCGGAACTCTTGAAGCTCGCGCCCGAGTGCCGATTCAACAACTGCCTGCACCTTCGCGAGCCAGGTTGCGCGGTGCTGGCCGCGCTCGCCGAGAACACGCTCTCGGCGCGTCGTTACGAAAGTTACAAACGACTGCTCAACATCATGCGGGGGCTCGCGCCGGAGTACGAACGCCGGCGCTGATCCTCGCTTCTTGCGTTACTGCCACGCGCTCGCTTTGGTCTCACCGTTCAGGAACGGCAGCGTCGTGCTCACGAGCTCGGGGGCGAGGAAGATGTCGTAGTGCGTGTGATTGGGCAGGATCGCCAGGCGATTCTGCGACAGGTTCTCCCGCATCCAGCCGGCGTCCTTCAAGCCGCCGCCGAGCAGCTGATAGAACTTCACGACGTGCTCGGGCCGATACATATCCGAGTCGCCGAACACCAGCATCACCGGCATCTTCAGCTTCGCGACATCGGGCGAGTAGTCATAGCCCTGTTTCATGAAGTCGCCGATCGCGGTCAACAACTTCGGGAAGTCATCCGGCTTCGGTGCCACCGCAACGTAACCTTTGTACATCGGCGTGTCCTTCATATACTGGAAGGCCTCGGCGTTCACCTGCCCCTGCTGTGCCCGGATCTCGGGATAGAAACCATCGGACGCATAGCCCGCCGACACCAGCACCAGACGACGCACGGTCTGCGGATGCTGGACGGCGAGCCTGAAGCCCACGCCGCCGCCGAAGGAATAACCGAACACGTCGATCTGCTTGTAGCCGAGCTTCTGCACCAGGGCGTTCATGTCATCGCCCATCGCTTCGAGGTTGAACTTGCGCGTGCCGAGCTCGGTGCGACCGTGCCCCTGCAAATCGACCAGCACGACCTGTCGCTGGCTCGTGAGCGTCGGCAGCAGCGGCGCAAACATGTCGCTCGAGCCCAAGCCGCCATGCAGGAGCAGCAGGGGCTCACCCTTGCCGCGAATCTCGTAGTAGTAATTGATGCCGTTGACGGCGAGGCGCCCCGACTTGTCGGGCGCCGTGATGGCCGGTGGGGCGGCCGGGCTGTCCGCCAGGGTGGGAACTGCCGGTGCAATCAGTGCCGTCGCAGCCAGGATCCGGGTCAGCAAGCGCTTCATTGCTCGATACTCCAGTGTTGTTGAGTGCCGTTCTGACCCAAGGACGGCACTCAACCCCGGATTCCGACAACGCCCCTCAGATCTTTTTAGGGAGGCGCTGTCACCGGCACCTGCTCACCCCGCCGCTGCCACAAGCGCCACACCCCGTACGTGAGCAGCGGCAACACATAGACCGCGATCAACACATACGACAGCGTGCGATAGCCGCTTGCGATCAACGCCACGAGACCGAAGCGGTCGGCAAAGAACATTGCGATGACGAGCAGGATGCCGGCCGCGACAAACCGCGCACGGGCCGGCAGATCGCGATTGAATCGAGCACGCCACACCTGCGCGATGCGCTGATTCACCGCGTGCACACTGCCCGTGCCGCTCTCGAGCAAGGCGGCGAAGATCATCAGCTGGAACACCCCATGAAACAGCGGGAAGCCCAATCGCTGCAGCATGTAGTCCGAAGGCAAGGCCTCCGCGGAGATCTCCGGGTAGTACGCCACCATGCAGACGAAGAACAGAATCGCCGGAATCATGGCGAGCGGCCCGCACAGCGCGCCGGCAATGACAGCATCGCGATTGCTTCGCAGATGACGCAGCACCGGCAGGATCGCGACCGCACCCACGATGTTGTAGCCGGTGTAAGTCACCGCGGCGAATGCCCAGCCATCGGTCGGCACGTCCAGCGCGAAGTTCGCCGCGATCCGGTCGCCGAACTTGCCGAGCGCCAGGATCAGGAACAATCCATACACGCCGTACAGGAAGAACGACACCCACTTGAACAGCTGCTCGACCGAGGCGTTACCGAAGGCGACGAACAACGCGATGCCCAGCATCAGACAGAGCGTGCCCACCATGGGCGGCCAGCCGAACAACGCCGCGCCGAGCGCACCGGCGGCGGCACCGAATACCGCCAGGATCAGCACGATCAGCAAACAATAGGAGATCTCGAACACGATCCAGCCCCGGCCGAGCAGGTGCTTGAAGAAGGTCCGATAGTCGGCGCTGTGCGTGGCCCGGGCGAACAGGAACGTCGCGATACAAATGACGCTCCAGATCGCTCCGGCGAAGATCATGCCCAGCAATCCGCCGTGCGGACCGCTCGGCAGGAAGAACTCGACCAGCTCGCGGCCAGTCGCATACCCGCCGCCGATGACCACCGCCTTGAAGGCGAAGCCCGGCAGCAGGTAGCGTTGAAACCAGGAGGAGGTTTGCATCAGCCGTTCAAGCAACGGTCGAGGAGCCGCTCGAACTCATCGCCGCCGCGAATCGGATCGGCGACCGGCAGCCCCAGTCGTTTACTCTCCGCGGCCATCAAGGCTCGTGCTTCGCTCTCCGAGAGCTTCGACGTATTCAGACTCACCCCGCCGCAGCGGATCGACGGGTTGGTGCGCCGGCCCAGTCGCAAATTCATATCGATGGTCTCCTCGAGGCTGGGCAGCGGGTAGTCTGGCATGCCCAGCACGTGATTGCGGCCGGCTTCGTGACACACGACGATCACATCGGGCTGACTGCCATGTAACAAACCGAGCGACACGGCGGCGTATGAGGGATGAAACAACGAGCCCTGCCCTTCGATCACGTCCCAATGATCCGGCGCCGCATCCGGCGACAACACTTCCGCCGCGCCCGCCTCGAAATCCGACACCACCGCATCCATCGGCATGCCGCTGCCTGCGATCATGATGCCAGTCTGACCCGTGGCACGAAAATCCGCCTTCACGCCGCGCCGCTTGAGCGCCTTCCAGATCGCGAGCGCGGTGTATTTCTTGCCCAGGGCGCAATCGGTTCCGACCGCCAGTAGTCGCTTACCACTGCGTTTACGACCACTGGCGGTCGGAATGCCTCGCGGTGGCGTGCGGACGTCGATCAAACGACGCCCATGACGCTCGGCGGCTGCAACCAACGCCGGCGTGTCGACGAGCCGTGTGTGCATTCCTCCCACCAGATCGAGCCCCGCTTCCAGCGCGGCGATCAATGACGGCATCCAGCTATCGAGAATGCGTCCGCCCATGTTGGCCACGCCGATGATCATGGAGCGGGCGCCCTTCGCGTACGCCTGCGCCGGCGTGAGCTTCGGCAGCCCCAGCGAGATGGCGTCGGGCGAGCACGCAAGCTCGCCGACGCATTGCTCGGGCGCCCAGTCCCTCAAGCCAAAAGCTGTTTTCGCGAAGCCCGCCTCGGTCGTATCGCCCAGGAACAGCAGATACGGTTGCGGCAGATCCAAAGTGGTCGAGAGATTTGCTGTTGTCACGTTGAAGTCAACTTGTATCACTTAGAACTGAAAATCGATGCTCAAACCGACGGTGCGCGGCTGAAGCACGGCAAGGTCCAGACGGACGGGCTCGTCGGCGCCGTCGGTCGTGACGCCGCCGCCGGTAAAGGCGCGCTCGTCGGTCAGATTCTTTACAAACAGGCGCACGGTCAGACTATCGAAGCGCACGTCGGCGTTGAGATCCAGCACATCGTACGCGGGCAGCGCGTACGCGCGATTCTCTTCGGTCATGACGACTTGCGACCAGCGCTCATCGACATAGCGCCAGCCGCCGCCGATGTTGGCCTCGTGGCCGCCAAAAGCCGTGAAGGCATAATTCGCGGTGATCGCCCCGCTGAATTCCGGTACGCCCGGCAGCTGCTCATCGAGCTTGTTCGGCAGGTCCGGCGGGGTCGACTTCAAAGTCGCATCCGTATAGGAGAGATTAAGACCCAGCTGCAGGCCCGCGGTTACAGAGAACAACGATTCGAGCTCGATGCCCTTGCTCTTCGCATCGCCCGCGTTGTCCAGACCGCTCACGCCAGCGAAGCTGCGGGTCTGCTGGATGTCCTGCCAATCCATATAGAACACCGCGGCGTTCACCAGCGCGCGTCCTTCCATGAGCAGGCTCTTGATGCCCAACTCGTAGTTGGTCAGCTCATCGGCGTCCACCGACCGCGGCAAGTTGAGCGCGATGGTGTTCGGGCCACCCGGTCGATAACCGGTCGCGACCCGCGCGTAGACCATGGTGTCATCGGTCACGTGCCAGCGCGGGCTGACTGCGTAGGTGAAGACGTCTTCATCAGACTCGCCCGGCTCGTTGGCGGTCTCGAGCACGACACCGCCGCTGATCTGACGAAACTTCTGATCGTTGCGCGCCAGGCGCACGCCGGTGATCACATCGAAGCTGTCGCTGATCTTGAACGTCACATCGCCGAACAGCGCGAGCTCTTTGTACTCCGAGGGCAGCGCCGCGAATGCGAAATACGGCAGGAAGCCCGGGATCAGCACGTGATTGAAATCGGTCGCGTCCACGATCTGTTCGTTCTTGCTGTCTTCCTCGGTATAGAACGCACCGATGCGCCATTGAATCGCGCCCTCGCCGCTCGAGGCGAGCCGGAACTCCTGCGTCCACTTCTCATGGTCGAGCGTGATGTTGAACTTGGCGAGGCCCGGATCGAACGGCGCGCCGGGCAGCTCCAGCAGCACGCTGTAGATGGGAAAGAACGCACCGAACGTGATGCTTGCGTCCTGGGTTTGCGAGGTGTGAGTTTTCGAGTAGCTGGTCGCGGACACGAACTCACCCCAGCCGAGGCCCCAGTTGAGCGTCGCCGAGTAGTAGTCCACATCCTTGCTGAAAGGCTCCTCGTTCGGAATCGAGGTGCCGAGATCGCCGAAGCTGCGAGTGCCGCGATATGGATCGACGCTGGTCAACCCTAACGCCATCGAACCGTTGTTGTCCGAATCCAGACGCTGCCACATGCCGCCGATCTTCAACGAGGCGTTCTCGTTGATCTGCCACTTGAGCGCGAGGCGGCCGCCACTCTGCTCGAGCTCGTTCATGTCCTGCTTGCCGGTGTAGAGGTTGTCGATGTACCCCGGCGTGTTCTGTTGGAAGTAACTGGCGCGTAGCGCGACCGTGTCGCCCAACGGCACGTTGACGCCCGCACGTGCGCCCCAGCCCAGATCGTCGGCGCCGCTCACATCGGAGCCTTCCACACCGGCGCGGAATTCGAGCGCGTCGGCGCTCGGTTCTTTCAGCACATACTTGAGCAAGCCGCCCATGGAGCCTGCGCCATACAGCGTGCCCTGCGGACCGCGCAGCACCTCGACGCGCTCGATGTCATAGGGCATGAGATCGAGCGCAAAGCCGGTGGCGCGAGCGTAGTTGTTGCTCGCACCCAGCGGCGTGTCATCGACATAAGTTCCCACCACCGACCCCGGGCCCACCGGTGCGATACCGCGCAAGGTGATGCTCGTCTGGCCGGGGCTGCCGCCGTTCGTGATATTGATACCGGGCATGTAGGCCGCGTAGTCCTGCAGCTGCGTCGCATGCACGCGCGTCAACTGTTCCTCGGCGAACGCGCTCACCGACACCGGCACGTCCTGCACGCTCTCGCTGCGCTTCTGCGCGGTCACGACGATCTCGTCGATCACGCCCGACTGAGCTTCGGCTGCTTTCACATTGGTCGCGCTCATCAACAGCGCGAATGCGCTGCTCGAAACGCCTATCGTCATCCTTCTCGACAGACTCGAAACACTATTCATGGTCGCTCCCCATTAATAATTGTCGATGACCGCACTGAAATCGAATTACTTGCCGTCTCCCCAAACGTTAGCCGCGCAATACACACTGCCGTCCTGATACGTCAGGCTGGGTTGACGGTCCTCTGCCAGAAACACCGGTCCATCCAGATCGACGTAGTCGCACAACTGCGCGACCACGAAGGACGGCGCCATGGCGAGGCTGGTGCCCACCATGTTGCCGACCATGACTTGCATGCCGAGGCGCCGCGCCTCGTGCGCCATCGCAAGTCCTTCAGTCAAACCACCGCATTTATCGAGTTTGATATTCACGACTTGAAAGCGGCCGCGCAGACCGCGCACGTCGGCGAGCCCCTGCACGCTCTCATCGGCCGCAAGCGGAATCGGGCTCTTGAATCCGTCGAGGTCGGCTTCGCGACCGCGCGGTAACGGCTGCTCGACGAGCTTCACGCCCGCCTCGACGAACGCCGGCATGATCGCTTTGAGTTTTTCGATGGAATAACCCTGGTTCGCATCGACGCCCATCCACACGTCGGGACGCAGGCGGCGCACGGCACGCACACGCTCCTTGTCCATCTGCAAATCGCCATCGAGCTTCAACTTCAGCGCTTTGGCGTGCGGTAACGCTTCGGCCGCACTCACGACCGCCGGCGGACCGTCGGCGCTCAATGTGAAGGTCGTAATGCGTGGCACGACTTCGTTCACGCCCGCCAATCGCCACACCGGCATGCCCGCGTGCTTGGCCTCGAGATCCCACAGCGCGCAATCGAGCGCGTTGCGAGCACCGCCTGGCGGCAAGAGCTCGAGCAACTGCGCACGCGTGATGCCGCTCTCGATGACCGCGCGATGGGCCTCGAGCGTTGCGACGATCTGCTCAGGGGTGTCCTTGAGGTAATACACGCCCGCCGCCTCACCGCGACCGCGTCCCCGCTCGCTCTCCAACGTGACGACCACCACCGGCACTTCGGTGAAGGTGTAGCCGGAGATCCGGAACGGATTGCGCAAGCGCAAGCGCTCGATCTCGACCTGCATTTGCATGGGAACCGCGGTGCTCATCATCATCGCCTCAGCCGTGCTCATGATTTCCTCTAGTAATTGGTATCGAATGCGATGAGATGGAACGTCAACGCGAGATACAGCAGCACGAGTAGCGACAACGCCACCACGACTGCCCAGAGCTTCGCGTACCACTTGCGCGGGCTTCGCACGACGACCCACGCATTCCAGACACCGAGCGCCGCGCCGCCGACGAACACGACGAGCGACAGCAATTGCATCAGCCACACCCAGGTGTCGGAGCTCTCCGAGAGCAACGCGAGGTTGCCCATCATCTTGCCGATCGTCATGGCCCAGCCGATGCAGAGCACGACCGCCGCGGTCGCTGCAATTCGGACCCAGCGATGCGCCTTGGCATCCTCACCCGACAACCCGTAAGCCACGCCGTAGTGACGACGCACGAGCGCGGACACCGGCCAGGCAACGCTCGTGAGCAACAGCGCGATCAACCCACCGATGACCGCCGTCAGCAGCCAGCCCGAACGCGAGGCCGGCGTGCGATCGAACATCATGAAGGGCGAGATGCCATCGAAGCTGAAGCGGACCACCTGCCCGTCCTTCACCTGCGCCGACAGCAGATTCTTGCCATCGACATCGCGATACACGAACGGCTCGATCTCACGCCATTTGATCGGTGCGCCCGCGAGGTTCGTCGCCATCGACACACTGATGGTGTGGTCCGGATTCGGAGTGACTTTGATGGGACCGGCGAGGCCCAGCAGCTTGAAGAAGCTCGAGTCGGCGCGACGCGAGTTCTCATATTCGCCGGCCATCATGCGGGCGTGCTCGGCCGCGGTCTTCTCATCGACCTTGCCGTCCAATGGCGAGCCCGGCAGATACCGATCGACGAACTGATCGAACAACGTGCTGCGGATCTGATGAGCCGCGGGTCCCTTGCCGGCGCTGTTCACAGAGATATACATACCGACGCCGTCGTCGATGAACAGATGCAGATCGCTATGAAACCAGTTGGTATCGCCGCCATGACCGAGCGCGCGATGGCCGTTGTAATTCTGCTCATAAAAGCCGAGCAGCATGCGATGCACGCGCGGCAGGATGGTCAGCGCGGTCGAGTGCATTTGTTTCGCGGTGTCTTCCTGCAGAATGCGCGCTGAGCCGGCCGCGCCGTTTTGTAGATGAGCGATCATGAACTTCGCCATGTCCGCCCCCGAAGCCGCGAGACTGCCGGCCGGCGACACGCCAACGATCTCATAGGGCTTCGCTTCGCCCGAGGAGGCCAGCTGATAACCGCTCGACATCAGCGGCTTCAAATTGTCGGGCAGCGGCTGACGGAAGCTTGCGTGCTGCATGCCCAGCGGCACGAAGATGTTCTGTTCGATGTAGTCGTAGAACGGCACGCCCGAGACGCGCTGAACGATGTAACCGGCGAGCGCGGTCGCGTAGTTGGAATACGCCGGCGTCGTGCCCGGCGCGAAAATCCGCTCCGGCACCCAGGTCTTCAGCCGCTCATCGAACGACTTCGTGTTGGCTTCACCGCCCATCAAGCCCTTCAGCTGCTCTTCGAAGCCCGCCGTGTGGGTCATGATGTTGCGCAGAGTGATGGGCTGACCGTCGCGCGCCGGAATCTTAAAGTCGAGATACTCATTAACGTCGGCATCCAGATCGAGCTTGCCCTGCTCGACCTGCTGCATCACCGCCGTCCAGGTGAACAACTTGGAGATCGAGCCCGGACGAAACAATGTGAGCTCCGGATCAACCGGCTTGCGCGTTTTCACGTCCGAGTAGCCGTAGCCCTTCTGCACCAGGACCTGACCGTCCTTCACGACGACCACGACGGCGCCGGCGATATCGCCGGTCTGCAGCGCGTACGGCAGATAGCCATCCAGCCAGGCCTCGACGTTCTCGCGGGTCAGTGGGGCCGCGCCGGTCAGTTCTGCCTGTGGCACGGCGGCCTCGGTCGCGGGCCCGGGCGGCGGCAGCGGCGCGCCCTCCTGTGCCAGGCCCAGACTGGCCCAGCCAAACAGGACCATCCCTAACGTCGTCCTGGTTATCGCTGTAGGTAAGCGCATCGGATCCTCACCTGAATCGGGGCCGCTCTGGCGGCGGCGGTATTTTCTCCTATTGGCAATAATAGTCCTGATTAGAGAATCGTCAACCTGATCGTGCAAAACAACGGCGCTGCGCGCCCCACCCGGTCCGTTACAATGACCCGCAAATGAAAACACCCAAAGCTGCCGAAAAATCCGCTGCGTTGCCCGAGCGGCCCGCGGACAAGCCGACGCTCGGTCGCGTACTGCGTTCCCTACGCACGCGTAACGACTGGACGCTGAAGGAGATGAGCGATCGCACCGGCATTCCGCTGTCGACGCTCGCGAAGGTCGAGCACGACCGGCTCACGCTCACCTATGACAAGCTGTTGCAGTTGAGCGAGCGCTTGAAGATCCGCATGTCGGATCTGTTCGCCGAGTCGAGCGAGCCGTCGGCTCAGCCGGTCACCGCCCGACGCAGCATCGGCAGAATGGAGCGCGCGATCCGCGTCAACACGCCCAACTACGATTATTTCTATTTATGCGCGGAGCTGCGCCGGAAACGGATGATCCCCATCCTGACGCGCATTCGCGCCAAGAGCGTCGAGGAATTCGGCGAGCTGGTGCATCACTCGGGTGAGGAATATATCTACGTGCTCGAAGGCCAGGTGGAGATCCACACCGAGTTCTACGATCCCATCGTGCTCTCGGCCGGCGAGTCCATTTATATCGATTCGAACATGGGCCACGCGTACGTCGCCGCCGAGGGCTGCGATGAAGCGACCGTGCTGGGCGTGTGCTCGAGCGCGGATGAGGAAGATTTGATGGAGTCGCTGATGGAATTGCACGGCGACGATCAGGTGCGGTTGTCGCCGCCCGAAGAAACATCGCGTGCGACGCCGGCCGCCAAGCCCAAGGCACGCGCGAAAAAGACCGCCGCTTAGCGGCGTATCAGGTCAGGGTTCGGCGCCCGGCGAGTGCATGAGCCAGCGTACCGCCGTCCACATACTCGAGCTCGCCGCCGATCGGCACGCCGTGCGCGATACGACTGGATTTCACATTGCGGCGAGCGGCGATTTCGGCGATCACATGCGCGGTGGCATCGCCTTCCACGGTCGTGTTGGTGGCGAGAATCGCCTCAGTGATCTCACCCTCGGCCAGCAATGTTTCCAATTGCGCAAAGCCGAGCTCGTCGGGGCCGATGCCATCGAGCGGCGACAAGTGCCCCATCAAGACGAAATAAGTGCCGCGATAACTGCCTGACTGCTCGATCGCCGCGACATCGGCGGGCGATTCCACCACGCACAACGTGCCGCGATCGCGCGAGGCGTTGGCGCAGATCGGACACAGCTCCGCATCGGCAAACATCCGGCAGCGCTGGCACCGACCGACCCCGACCACCGCCTTCTGCAAGGCGTCGGCCAGCAAGCCGGCGGCGTTCCGATCCTTTTCCAGCAAATGAAACGCCATGCGCTGCGCCGACTTCGGCCCGACCCCGGGCAGACAACGCAGCGCCTCGATCAGGCGAATGAGAGAAGGCGGGTAGATCACTTAGAACGGCATTTTGAACCCGGGCGGCAGGTTCAGGCCACCCATGAGCGACGACATTCTTTCCTGGGTCGTGCGCTCGACCTTCTGCACGGCGTCGTTGATGGCCGCGGCGATCAGGTCTTCCAGCATGTCCTTATCGTCGCTGCTCACGATGGACGCATCCAGGCTCACGCGACGCACTTCGTGCTTGCCGGTCATCACGACCTTGGCCATACCGCCGCCCGCCTCGCCCGTGACTTCGAGCTGGGCGATCTCGGCCTGCGCACGCTGCATATTGGCTTGCAGCTGTTGCGCCTGTTTCATCATGTTGCCGATATTGCCTTTCATAACTCAACACTCCGTCAATGATTGTCGGTCGGCCGGATCGACTCGGGCGTGACCGTCGCGCCGAAGATCTCTTTCATGGCGCGAATGTTGGGATCGTTCTCGATGGACGAGCGCGCATTCTGCAAGCGATCGTCCGCCGCGGCCTTGAGCTGACGCGCCGGTGTGTTCATCACCTCACCGCCACCTTCGCCTTCGACGAACTCCAGCACCACGGGCTCGCCGTAGTACGTGCTCAGCGCCTGCTTGAGCTTTTCTTCCATCATGGCCGTGCGGTAGTGCGCGCCTTCCGGAGCGAGCGACAGACGCACCTTGTTACCTTGCCGGCCGAGGAACGCGCAATTCGCCGCGAGCTGACGTGTGATACCGCCGAGGCCCATCTGCGCGACCATCGCATTCCAATCGCCGTCGCTGCCTGAGGCCGCAGCCGGTGCGGCCGCTGCGGCTGGCGCAGACGGTGCAGCGACACTGGGTGCAGGCGCCTGAGCTTGTTGAACCGGAGCCGCGGCAGCTGCACGCACGGACGCCGGCACACCGCCACCCGACGCGCCCGCTGAACGGACCGGCGCCGGAGCGGCCGACGGCGCACTGCCAGCCGAGGCCACCACTTCCTGCGCGCTGAACGCCAACATGCGCAACAACACCATCTCGAATCCGCCGCGCGCATCGGGCGCAAGCTCGAGATCGCGACGACCGACGATGGCGATCTGATAGAACAGCTGCGCATCTTCCGGCGTGATCGCCGCGGCCAGCTTCTTATACGCCTCGACGTCGTCCGACTCGTCGATCTGCATATCGGGCACGACCTGCAACAGCGCGAGCTTCTGTAACAGCGCCGCGAGCTCGGCGAGCACTTCGCGATAATCCGGCGCGTGCTCATCCAAGTCGTTCGCGCGATCGAGCACCTTGCGCGCATCACGCGCAATCAGCGCTTCGACGATACCGAACACCTGCGCACGATCCAGCGTGCCGAGCATGGTGCGCGTGTCGTCGGCGGTGAGCTTGCCGCCACCGAACGCGATGACTTGATCGAGCAGACTCAGCGCATCGCGCATGCTGCCTTCAGCGGCGCGGGCGACCATGCGCAGCGCCTCCGCTTCGAACTCGATGTTCTCCTGCTCGCAAATGAACTTGAGCCGATTGAGAATCATCGCCGGCGGAAAACGCTTCAGGTTGAACTGCAAGCAGCGCGACAGCACCGTCACCGGCAGCTTCTGCGGATCGGTGGTCGCGAGCAGGAACTTGACGTGCGGCGGCGGCTCTTCGAGCGTCTTCAGCAACGCATTGAACGAATGCGTCGAGAGCATGTGCACTTCGTCGATCAGGTAGACCTTGTAGCGACCGCGCGCCGGTGCGTACTGCACGTTATCGAGCAGCTCGCGCGTGTCATCGACCTTGGTGCGCGAGGCGGCGTCGACTTCGATCAGGTCGACGAAGCGCCCCTCGTCGATCTCGCGACAGGCACTGCAGACGCCGCACGGCGTCGGCGTCATGCCAGTTTCGCAATTCAGCGACTTGGCGAGAATGCGCGCGATGGTCGTTTTGCCTACGCCTCGCGTGCCGGTGAACAGGAACGCGTGGTGCACCCGCCCGGTCTGCAGCGCGTTCACGAGCGCACGCATCACGTGATCCTGGCCAGCCAGCTCAGTAAAACTGCGCGGCCGCCATTTGCGGGCGAGAGCTAGATAGGACATGCGGGAACCTTGATGGAGACGGCCCGCGCCGGCGCTTCTCCGGCGCCCGATATCACCGTTACCGTTGCTCCCTTCCGGGCCTGGCGGGGTTCGCGGCTGATCGTCGCGGAGAAACCGACGCGAGCCGCCATAGAAGCCCACGAAAATCGGCAGTCGATTTGAGGCGGCGGAATATACCAGACGACAACGGTTTGCCGTAGATCCGTCTGCGGAATCCTACGGCGCGCCGTGGCGACGGCCTTACCTAACCTCGCCCCCGGTATCCGGGCACACCCTGGTCTGGCAGCCACAGGTCCTTGGGAGGCGCCCCGGTCTGCCAGAACACGTCTATGGGGATGCCGCCGCGCGGATACCAGTACCCGCCGATGCGCAGCCAGCGCGGTTTCAGGAAGTCCACGAGGCGTGCGCCGATGGCGACCGTGCAGTCCTCATGGAACGCGCCGTGATTGCGGAACGAGCCCAGGTACAGCTTGAGCGACTTGCTCTCGACCAGCCACTGCTTCGGCACGTAGTCGATCACGAGGTGCGCAAAGTCGGGCTGACCGGTCACCGGGCACAGCGACGTGAACTCAGGCGCCGTGAAGCGCGCGAGATACTGCTTGTCCGGATGCGGATTCGGCACGCGCTCGAGCGTCGCCTCCTCCGGCGACTGCGGCAAGGCCACCTGCGAGCCGAGCTGCGAAAGTTTTTTATCGCCCTTCGCCATCACAGAATCTCAGAGGCATAGTCAGCCAACCGCGAGCGCTCACCGCGCATCAGCGTGATGTGGCCGGCGTGCGACCAATCCCGGAACCGGTTGACGACATAGGTCAGGCCCGAGGTGGTCTCCGTGAGGTACGGCGTGTCGATCTGCGCGATGTTGCCGAGGCAGACCACTTTCGTACCCGGGCCGGAGCGCGTCACCAGCGCCTTCATCTGCTTCGCGGTGAGATTCTGCGCTTCGTCCAGAATCAGGAACCGATTGAGGAACGTGCGACCGCGCATGAAATTCAGCGAACGGATCTTGATCCGGTTGCGCAGCAGATCGTTGGTCGCCGCGCGCCCCCAGTTGCCGCCCTCCTGGCTCTGCGTCAGCACCTCGAGGTTGTCCATCAGCGCCCCCATCCACGGCTCCATCTTTTCTTCCTCCGTACCGGGCAGGAAGCCGATGTCTTCGCCGAGCGGAATGGTCACGCGCGTCATGATGATTTCGCTGTAGCGATTGCTCTCCAGCGTCTGCGCCAGGCCCGCCGCGAGCGTCAACAACGTTTTACCGGTGCCGGCAGGACCCAAAATAGTCACGAAGTCGATCTCGGGATCGAGCAGCAGATTCAACGCGAAGTTCTGTTCGCGATTGCGCGCATTGATGCCCCAGATGCTGTGCCGCTCGTTGCGAAAGTCACGGATCAGCTCGAGCACCGCCTCGTTGCCGTCGATCTTGCGAACGATGGCTTCCAGCCCGTTCGCGTCCTGCTGAAACAGGAACTGATTGACGTGCCAGTCGCGCACCATCGGGCCATGCACTCGATAATACGTGCGCGTCTGCTCCTGCCAGGAGTGCATGTTCTTGCCATGCTTCTCCCAGAAGTTGGCCGGCAGCTCCTGCAGGCCGGTGTACAGCAGGTCCGCATCCTCGATGGTCTTGTCGTTGTAATAGTCTTCCGAGTAGACGCCGATGATGGACGCCTTGATGCGCAGGTTGATGTCCTTCGACACCAGCGTGACGCGCGCATCCGGATGTTCCTTTTGCAAGGCCAGCGCCTGGCCGAGGATGGCGTTGTCCGCGCCGTGCCCGGGCAACGTGTCGGGCAGACCGCCCACCAGCACTTTGGTCTGAAAGAACAGCCGGCCCGCGATCGGCTTCTTCTGGCCGTTGATGTATTTGCTGGTGGGCAGCTCGATGCCCGCGTCGATCGCGGCCTTGTCGACACCGACCATCAGCTCATCGAGGAAGCGACTCACCTGCCGCACGTTACGCGCCGCTTCCGACAAACCCTTCTTACCGGCGTCGAGCTCTTCCAGCACGATCATCGGAATGTAGACGTCGTGCTCGTCGAAACGAAAAATCGAAGTCGGGTCGTGCATCAGGACGTTGGTGTCCAGCACGAAAATCCGTCGCTGGCCGCGCTTGCCCGGGCGACTGCGCTTGTCGCCGGCCTTGTGTTCGCTCGATTCGGCTTTGGCCATGTGGGGTGTCGTCACTCCTATGAAAGGGATGAGAGCAGAGTACGGCGCCGCTGTTACAGAGCTTTGGCAGCGTCGAGCACGGCCTCGGCGTGACCGGGCACTTTCACCTTGCGCCATTCCTGACGCAGCACACCGTCCGCGTCGATCAGGAAGGTGCTGCGCTCCACGCCCATGAACTTGCGGCCGTACAGGCTTTTCTCTTTGTAGACGTCGAACAGCTGGCACAGCGCCTGGCTCTCATCCGAGAGCAGCTCGAACGGAAACCGATACTTCTCCTTGAATTTCTCGTGCGAGGCGATGCTGTCGGTGGAGACACCGAGAATCATCGTGTTCGCTTTCTTGAACGCCGGCGCGAGATCGCGAAACGCCTCGCCCTCGGTCGTGCAACCCGGCGTGTTGTCGCGAGGATAGAAATAGATCACGAGGTTCTTGCCGGCGGCCTCGCTCGACTTCCACGAGCCGCCACCCGTGACCAGACTGGAGAACGCGGGGACCTTCTTGCCTACCGCGATCTTGCCCGAGCCGCCGCTACTCTTCGCTGGCGCGCTCTTGGCGACCGGCGCTTTCCTGGCGGGAGCTTTCTTGGCCGTTGTCTTCGCGGCGGGAGACGCTTTTTTTGCCGGCATCAGATTAGGACTTTACGGGTTCGAGAATGGCGTCGAGGTTGAGCTGATCGCACAAATCCATGAATTCCTCGCGCAATGCCGCGATATGAATCTTCGCTGGAATGTGGACGACCATCTGTACGGAAAACATTGGCGCGCCGGTATGCGCGGCCGCGTAGCTGCGCGTATTCAGCTCGGCGATATCGATGCCGCGCGCACTGAAGAAACCGGCCAGGTTGTGCACGATGCCCGGCTGATCCAGGCACACCACATCGACCGAATATGTGACCACATCCTTGCGCGGCGGGCGCTGATCGGTGCGCCGGAGGCTGATGGTGATGCCGGAAGCATCGCTGAGCTTTTTCAGCTCCGTTTCCAGCTTGGCGAGCGTGTGCCAGTTGCCGGACACCAGCAACAGCATGGCGAACTCGCTACCGAACGAGCTCATGCGGCTGTCGACGATGTTACCGGAGCAGTCGAGCACCACGCGGGTCAGATCGTAGACGAGACCGGTGCGATCGCTGCCGAGAGCGGAAATGACGATGAACTGCATCGAATGCCTGACTGGATTTACGGGTCGCCAGTTTACACGCACCCGGCGCGAGTCAGAACGCGAATTCCGGGGGGCTTGCATTCGGGCGTCCTGCCCATCGCGTGCGTAACTGCCGTTAACTTTGGTACGATCGCGCCCCTTCCCCTTCGAGGATGACCATGTTTAGCGGCAGCATCGTGGCGCTCGTCACGCCGATGCAGGCGGATGGCTCTGTAGATAACAGCGCCCTGGACCGTCTGGTCGATTTCCACGTCGCCAATGGCACCAACGCCATCGTCGCCGTCGGCACCACCGGCGAATCCCCGACGCTGAGCGTCGAGGAGCACATCGGCGTGGTCAAACGCGTGGTCGACCGTGCCGCCAAGCGCCTCCCCGTGATCGCCGGCACCGGCGCCAACTCGACCCGCGAGGCCATCGAGCTGACCCGGCTGGCCAAAGACGTGGGTGTCGATGCCTGCCTCTCGGTCGTCCCCTACTACAACAAGCCGACCCAGGAAGGCCTGTATCAACACTTCAAAGCCATCGCGCAAGCCGTGAATGTGCCCATCGTGTTGTACAACGTGCCCGGTCGCACCGTGGTCGACATGAAGCCGGAGACCGTTCAGCGACTGACCGAATTTCCGAACATCATCGGCCTGAAAGAAGCCTGCTCCCTGGAGCGTAACCGCGAATTGTTAAACCGCGTCGGTGGCCGCCTCGCGCTGTTCTCGGGCGATGATGACCTCGCCTGCGAAGCGGTGCTGGCCGGCTTCAACGGGGTGATCTCGGTGACGGCCAACATCGCGCCGCGACAGGTCCGGGCCGTGATCGACGCCGCGCTGGCCGGCAAGCGCGAGGAAGCCCGCAAGCTCGACATGAAGCTCCAGCCGCTCCACAAGTCGATGTTCCTGGAGAGCAACCCGATCCCGGTGAAATGGGCCGTCTCCCGCCTCGGCCTGTGCGGCGACACCGTGCGCCTGCCGCTGGTGGCCCTGTCCCGCCAGCACCAGGCCCCGATCCTGGAAGCCATGCAGTCGGCGGGCATCGCGTTCGCCTGAACAAACGTTACTTGGGAACGGGCGCGACGTAGTGTAATCTTCGCGCCCTGTACGGAGAGATGGCCGAGCGGTCGAAGGCGCTGGACTGGAATTCCAGTAACATCCTCACAGGTGTTCCAGGGTTCGAATCCCTGTCTCTCCGCCAAATCAGAAACTTGCGCTCGGTCCGCCGAGCGCGGCACCTCGCCCCCCTCGCTGGTTTCCATTTTGTTTCCACTCTGGGCCATGAGTTTGGCCATCTGATCGCTCGTCCCTCGCCGCACCTTCGGTATCGCGTGGGCATAGATCTTGAGCGTGATGTACACGTTGGCGTGGCCAAGTCCCTCGAAACGTCGGCGATGTTGCCCCCCCTGCTCCAGTAGTTGCTCGCCCATGAGTGACGCAGGTCGTGATACCGACCCGGCGAACTCCTGAGCGCTTGAATGCTGGATAGATTCCCCGCTGCAACAGGGCGTTCGCCTGCATCGGCAGCCCCGTCACCGAAGGACATACAAGGTTGCGCTCGCTATCACTTGAGCTCGGCGATCAACGGCATTGGCAATTCGATCGTGCGTTCTGCGGATCTCTGCAATGCACGCTCAAGATCGATTCGTCCCACTCCAGGCCCAGCACTTCTGCTTGGCGAGGGCAGCAGTAGGCAGCGAGCGCAATCGGCGCGCGATACGGGTCCACCGTCCCGGTCGACGGCTCGTACAAGCTCGCCAGGCGTCAAGATGTTTTCCTCAATGACGCTGTCTTCTCCATCCTCTGCTGATTCTTCCGTGGGTAGCTTGTCAATGCGCTCGGCAACATTCTTCGTCGCCAAGTTGTGGCCGCTCACGTAGAAACCAATCGATGTCAGGATGCCGAGACACTTATTGATCGTGCGCGGACCTGGATCGAGCGGCTTGAGCCAAGCCGTCGGGTCATCTTTCTGAAGCTCGCGCAGCTTATTGTCCCTAGCGAGCTGCACGCTCTCGGGTACACCCTTCTGCATGTCTGCCCGAAACTCTTCGACACTCAAGCGCGAAATCGACTCCGACTTCCTGGGACCGAAATACGGCAGCAGATAGCAATCGAGCATTGGTTGGTAGTCCGAGCTCGCCGATGCGCGCAGTCGTACCTTTGCTATCGAGCCATTTCTTCGCGATCTGAGCAAACGTGAGTCGGCCTCGAACCGGAGCATAGATACCCGAGTCCACTTCGATGAGCCGCTCTTGAAGCAGCACTCCAGCGGCTCGCTTCTCGATCGCCAATGTCTCGAACGCTCCTTTGGGCACCTCGATGTGCCTGCGGCCATTCTGATCACGAAAATCTGCCACGTAACGGCCGCGATTCTTTCGAACAATTGCCATACAGATCTCCGGATCGAAATATCACCCGGTCCAATCAGCAAAGCTTGACCGCACCTACGGCGCGCTGAGTGTGGCCGCCCCTGTATCCAACAGCGGCGACGATCTCATCCTCACGTGCAGCAATTGAGCAAAACGAACTCAGCCTTCCAAACGAAGGATCTCCGAATTTGGGATTGTCCTCACCGCGACACCCCTCCGAGCTGCCGAGCGTTCGCCGCCGATATGCATCACATGCCATGATCTCGGAAAGATCTCGCTCCGAAAATCCGGCTCAGTGGTTTGATAGGATCGAATTCTTCGAACGAACGACAGGGCGCGATGACCGATTCGGAGATACCCAATGGTCCGCGATATGCAAGTGCATCGCCGCCGCGTATCGCCCAAAAGTCGGCGATTCTCTCAGCTGAGCGTCGGATTACTTCTGTCGTTCGTCGAGGGCAATCTGCCCTGGCTCTGGCTGCCAGCGGCCACATCCGATTAAGCCTAGTCGCTGGCCACGCATGGCCTTTCGAAATGGGGTCACGCCATTCAAGGAGTGCCGGCGTTGACCTCTACCCACGCAATTTTTGGAGCCCCCCCCTGGGCCACACCCTGAAAAACCAATCCTGACGGTTCTCCCTTTCGAGTGAGCGAGCATCAGCGCCGGCCAGATATAGATCATAAATTTATCGTCATTTAGATCTCCGTATCCATACTGGCCGGAGCATGCACCATCTACGATCGTTGCATAGCTAGTTAGCTTCACATATCCGCCGTTAGACGCGGGGTGGATCTGCAATGCGGCTATAGTGCTAGTCATCGTGATATCGGCAAGACAGGGCCCAGACCATAGCGTACAGAGTGCTGCAATTAATATATTCTTCACTCGCAATCTCCTGCTGTAATTCATGTCATTCCTCCAAGATCTGTCTGCTTAAATCCTGCCGAGCGCTGCTGCGCGTCCACTGAAGTGGATCTTCGAGATGCCCCGTCTACTTTTGACATCGTGACTTGAATGCTCTTTGAGCACCCTACGGTCCTTGACAGCCACGAAGTCGATCGTCACCTTTATACTTCCGCACGACCGCGATCGATACCAGCAGTCAGCGACAGACTGCTCGCGCCGCATATCGCACTGATCACAAGGGCCATGCTCGTAACTCCTGCAATCATCGTCACGGTCGTCCCATGCTGGTTGACCGTGCCGCCGTAGTCAGCCTGAACCTGCTGAGCCACTGCCGCCATTGAAAGCGCAGCAATCGCCCGCGCGTTTGTAGAGCGCTGGCCTCTTGCTCTATTGAATCGCGATCCAACCCGTATTTCCGTTCAGAAAGTGCTGCCCGGCCCGATCGGTGTAGTAAACATTGCCGTTACCGCTGCAGGAGAATCCCGGCGTTTCCGGATCGGTGATCGTGGTCGTCAGCGTGTACCGCTGATGGGAGCCCGCCGTGACCGCGACACTCGTCGAGGAGCCGCTGCCCACTTTGTTGAAGGTCAAGCGCGCCACGTTCTTGCCATTCAAGTTCACGTCGGTATAACCGGCGCTGCACCCGGCGCCCGACCATCCACCGCGCCCGATAGTGATGCTGATCCGATCCTCGATGCGATCACCATTGTTGAGTGTTTGGTTCGGGCAGGAGACCGTGGCGGTCCACAACGTTCCAGGATCACTATTGCCGGTGACGCGAACCCGAACCTTAGTGGTCCCAAGCGTTGCCGGATCGAACGGATAGGTCCAGGTGTGCCAGCCGCTCACCATGTTGGTGGTGGTGACGAGCACTGACTGAGCCGAGTTCTCCGCGCGAATCTCGAACTTATCCGGAATCGAGTAGGCTTCAAACTCGACCTGCACGGGCCCCGCATCTGTACCCAGCTCCATCAATTGGTTGTAACCTTCAGAGGAACCGCCCGCCGATATTTCCTGCCCGCAGGGCACCGGCGGCGGTGAGTAATTCATCACCTTGCCGGCCGCACGTGGTGTCGGCTCGATTCCGATGGTTCCAAAGAAGACAGCTACGACTTTACTCGCAGTGCTCGGCGGCTCGGCCAGCGTTGGCGTCGATTGGCCGGTTGCCAGCGTGCCGACCCAGGGCGTCGCACCGGGCACAGGCAACCTCTGCCCGCTGGCGGACTCATAGTACAGCTCGAATTGGCCCATCATGGTCTCCGCCGCTTCATTCCTGATCGTCCACCCCGACCCGGACGCAACGCGACTCAGGCTGAGCTTGCCGGCGAAGAAATGATTGATAAGTCCGGCCGAAAACCCGACGGCTCGCGGCAACAACAGCGGATACTGCTGATCGTAGACATAGGAGTTGACACCGAACACCATGCTGAATCCGCTGTTTTGCAGCAGCCGGTCGAGCAGCGACTGCGCGGCCAGCACCTTGTTGGGTTGTGAGCCGAACGCATAGCCATCGAAGATCGACCCCGTCACCACCTGGATGGGGCCAGAGACACTGCTGTTGTCGTGCAAATGAATGGTGACATTTCTCGGCTCAATGCTCTTACCTTGACCGTTGGGCAGCGGGAAGTCGGGATTCGCCTGCACAGTGTTGCCACTCGTCGTAAAGCCCGTGCTCTGACTGATGAAGTTGTGAGACGTGTACTCCGCCATGCCGACATACATCGGGCCGCTGGAGCCCGAACTGATCCAGTAGTCTCGCGCACGTGCAAAGCTCGGCGTCGGATAGGAGTTGTTGCTGACGATCGTAGCGATGCTCGTGTTGATAAAATCCTCAGTATAACCCTCGATCCAGCCTCGGTCGGGGGGATTGTACGGCGAATGCGCCTCGTTACGGGTGTGAGCAGGCTGTGACATATCTTGCAGGTGATGCACAACGTGGCCGAGGGTTTGCAACACCAGGCCCATGGAATTCTGGCGATCCGCGGCATTTTGTTGGGTGAGCGCGAGGTAGAGGTTGCCCTGTGCATCTCGATACGAGAAATTCTGTGGACGACCGCCGGGCGAACACTGCACCGAGAACGTGCTCACTTGACCGTTGTCCTCCAAGGCCCAGTTCGGCGACGCATGCCCTAGGGTGACACTGGCAAACTCGAGCGCGCGTCCGCCATGCTGTGGGTCGAAGAAATGATTGAATACGCGCATCCATCCGTCTGCGCAGACAGCCCTATCTTCGACAATGGCACCGTGCCCAACCAGATTACGAGGCGTTTGCAAAGGTTCCGGGAGGCCATCGGCCGACACGCTTCTGTATTGACTTGCCGAGTCGAAGCCGAGATCGCTGAATAGCGCCGGATCCGTCAATCTCGATCGATCGAAGGCCAGTTCTGAGAGTATCTCGTGCGTAGATGGCTCATAAGCAAGCGCCAAATTGCCGACGGCGAGCACGCCTAGTGCCAAGCACATCCGTGTGAGTGCATTCTTCATATTGAAACTCAGTGTGTCTCAGCGTTACACAGCCCACTTTCCAGCGGCAGATCGCTACGGATGCCAGCCCTGTCGAACTCGCCTCGGAGTCGCACCAATGCATGAATCATCTGGGCAGCCAATGACCACTCGCAGCGGCCGATGACGAAGTTGACATTCAAGGGCCTCCAGAATTCGTCCATCTGCGAGGCATAGCTTTCAGCGGTACCCTCGAAGCGCCGTAAACGCAACATCTCCACGTGTGCGCTATCCTTGGAGTTGGGCGGCCGACGAACCACCAAAGGCTCGTAGCCGTTTTTAAATACCCGGACGGTGGGATCGGAGGCATCCACGGTCGTGCCCATGGGAGGGCGTTTCGGCCCCCACGCAGGAATCTGGAAGCGCCCTGCGGCGTCTGTCACCCGTTCGAAAATCCCCAGCTGTCCCTGCGGATAACCTTCCATTCCTTTGATCTGCCAATTGACCAGCACAATAGCGCCGGCGATGGGCGCATCGGTGCCTTCATCGACAACGCGACCGTCGATGGCTTCCGAGCGCCACGCCTTCGTGCAGCCGTTCAACGCAAGCAGCATACAAACAACCCAGCTGCTCATCACTGCCACACGGACTCGCATCGATCAGAACTCCTCGAGCTGCCAGCGATTGCTCGACTTACGAAACACGATCAAGTGCAGGTAAGTGCTGCCGTTGTACGTCTGCGTGATGGCGTACTCCGCGAAAGTGGCCGTGGTACTCACTTCGCGCGGCTGGGCAAGTGTTGAGGTGAAGGTCGTCACCGCGGGGCCAAGGTTGGTCAGGCCTGTCATGTATCTCGCCTGCGTCACCGGCGAAATGAACTGCTGAGCGGACGCCAAGTCACCCGCGTCGAGCGCTGCGCAGAAGGCGCGCCAGGCCATCATGACTCGATCCTCCTCATCTTGAGGCGCCGCGAACAAGCCATCGGCGCTGGCGGCGAACACAGTATCGATCGTTCCATTGGTACGTAACACGAGATCGGCGCGGCCGTCTCTGTTGGTATCGACCAACGACACGCTGTGGGTCGAGCCGCTAATGTCCACGCCGAGATTGGCCGCCGAGAGCTGCTGTGACAAGACCGGCGCGCCTGTGCTCGAAGACGTCACGATGACGAAATTCGGCGATCCGTTCGCCCTACCCCGCAGCAGCATCGCATTATTCCCCGTTCCCAGCACATCGCCGAATACCAGATCGTGACTGCTAGCCTGCCAGGCGGGGTGATTGATCAGCGTCGCGTCGGGATTCGCCGAGAGAGTGTACGTCCCGCCAGATGAGAGCAGCACGAAGGTCGGACTAGCGGGCTTGAGCACGATCGGCACAAGCAAATCGATGTCGACGAACGTGATGCTCACCCGCGCTTTGACCAGCACATCCAGCGTGCCGTCGCCATTCACATCTCCGCTGGATACGAGATACTCGGCACGTTGCAGGGCATACTGATATTGCGGCGGAATGGTTTGAGCCTGCGCCCCACCGACAGGCACAAGAACCGCGGCGATGAAGCCGCCCAACGCCGTCCACTTCTTGCGGATTGTTTGTTGATCGGCTCCTAGAGCGGTGACCTCATTTGCGCTGCTCCCTAGCTCGGATGATTGCTCCATATCTTCGGCCCGCGATTAATCTTCTGTCCGTCCAGTGTGAGATTCTTTCCGAGTTGCTGTCAATATTGCGTCGGTAGTTAGAATCTAAATCAGGGATTCACCGAACGATCAACAGCTCCTCGTGGTAGGGTCAACGACCTCGTTGACCCTACCACGCACCTGTATGTGGCGAATTGAGCATCACGCGGCCGCATGCAGCTGATACAACCCACAGTGAGATCGCAACTGATAGTCGTCGAGAGCAATCACGTTGCGCGCGGCTGAGCAGATCAGGGTGACGTCCTTCAATGACGCATGAACCGAGCCGTGATTGTAGTAGTCACGGAAGTGCCGCAGCCTCCGTTCGAGATCTCGGGCACCCTAGAGGGAAACGTGATCCAACAGCTCTCGACGTACGGTTCCGAAGTTCCGATCACTCGCTCAACGAACGAGTGTGATAGTGGCATATGCGGCACGGTCTGGATCTGGGTCAATTCAAGAATGCGCAGATTGGCCTGCGGGTCCTGGTCGCTGCTGAGTTGACGCGGCAGTCTGGGTACGCTCGCGATTACGTGATTGAACATTCGGCACAGGGCTGGACCATCTACCGCCCCTGGGCACGTTTCTCGGATTCGCTCTGGGGAGCATCGCCGTCGATGTGCTGATCACGTGGGAAGCAACGACGATGAACTGGATCGCTCTCCGTTTGGGCGAAGACGGAGCCGCTCATCCTCGTTAGCCTGCTCCTTCCCTACGGAGCCTACCTGCTGGCGGAGCACTTGCACCGCTCGGGGGATCCTGGCGGCAATTGCCGCCAGGATCCCCATGACTTATGCGGAACTGCGAGGCCTCGCATTGGGAACCATTCGCGTGTGTCGCGCCTGCCCAATCCAGTTCAGCGGGGCTCAGCCACGCCATAGCCCGCCGCGCGCAAGCTCGCCACAACGCTCTTTCCTCGCGACACCACGTGGATCGGCAACACCACCAGCGTCGTCTCATTCCGATTCAGCGCCCGCTCCAGCGCACTGAGCAGCTTGTTCTCCGCCTCGAGCTGCAGCTGCCCGACTTGCTCCTGACTCAGGAACGGCCAGCTATACGCCAACGACTGGGCGTACGAAGCATCGGCGTCCACCAACGTCCTCAACACGTCCATATCCCCGAGCGCCCACGCGTTCGCGCGATCTCGCGCCTGGGTCATGTCCGCTTCGAGGCGATCCATCGTCTCGACCAGATATTTGACGCTGTTCTCGCGCGAGCGCCGCGAGCTGCCCTTATCAGATGGCACCGGCCCCATCTCATAGTCCAGTCGACGAATGGGCACCGCATTCGCGCCGGCGACTTGATAGATCCTGCGCCACACGTCATCGCCGTAGCTCAGTCCGATTCGCTCATAAGCGCGTGAGCGAAGTAACAAGGCCGCGGCCGTGGGCAGAAGCTTCTCTGTTTCCGGATCGTCGCCGATGTACTTGTCTCTCAGAGACCGCCACCGCGCATACACCTTACGAGGCAAGACCTCTTTGAGTTTCCGTCCTTGCGACTGATATGGCTTCGCGTCCTTCACACGCAACGAGGCCGAGTACGGCCCTAACACTTCGTTCGACGCCGCGATCACCGCTTCAACTTGTTTCGATCGCCACACCATGCCTCGCGGCGTCGGAACATAGGTTCCGAGAATCCATAGCGTGTGCGAGCCCTTCGACACCTTCCACAGTCCCGGCCCGGGCTGCTCGCCCAGCACCAGCACTTCTTCGGGCACGCCCACGGGAGTACTCATCTCAGACGCGAACACCGCCGCGGGAAGCAGCCAATAGAACAGAACACAGCAAACACGGATGGTGGTCATCGTTTCCTTGAGACGTTGCTCACATGTTGTAACACCATGATAAACGACTCCTTGACGCCAAACTCCACATATGTAGACTTATCGCCATGCCACGCTCACGCCGCCCCTCCGGTCAGACGCTCAACCTGCTCCGCAGCCTCATCGAGGAGCCGAAGCAGTGGCGACATGGCTATGAGTTGTCCAAAGCCACCGAGCTCATGTCCGGCACGCTCTATCCCATCTTGATGCGTCTGTCCGAGCGAGGATTGCTCGAGCACAAGTGGGTGCCGCCCGAAGAAGGCGGTCGCCTGCCCCGCCACGTCTATCGCTTGACTGCGAAGGGTCTGTCGCACGCGAAGGAACAAATCGAGCTGTGCGCGGCGACCCATGCGACGTCCGGTCGCCCGCTGCGTCACGCATGAACGATCTCATCTCACTCTGCCTGCGATTGGCCGCCGCGCTAATGGGCAAACACGGCAGTGAGTGGTCGCGTGCGATGAATGCCGAATTGAATCATGTGCCCAACAACGATCGACTCTTGTGGGCGCTGGGTTGTGTGCTTGCAGCCGTGAAATGGAGGTTCGAGACCATGCGCAGCGGAAATTTCCAAGTCTCTCGAGGCGTGTTGCTCCTGGAGCTGCTGCTTTGTTTCCTGCCAATCAGCCTGGGCTGGTGGGACGCGGTGTTTGGACAATCCGGTGTGCTCGGCCTGAATCAAAGCATCATTCAGGATCACTTCACCGCGACGCCGCTCGGCCGCGTCATCCTCGGCATGATGATCGGCAGCGCCCTCATCGGCCTCGCGGGACCGATCGGATTGTTTCTAACCTCACGCGCGGTGATCACAGGCGCAGGCCTGCGAAGCCGCGCGCTCGGCATCGCGATGATTGCAGGCGTCACGCTCTACATCGTTGCATCCATCCTGCTACGCCTGTTCACCGGGCCGGGCGCTTACGCCGCCGACATGGGCTTCATCGTTCTGATCGGCCTGCTACCTGCGCTCGGCACGGCTCATCTCATGTATCTCTCACGCGCCGAGCCGCAGCCGAGTCACTAACGGCCGTAGTTCCGCGGGCGGCTTCTGCTCGATGCGACGGTATTCGCTGCCGTCCAACGTGCGTTGAACCAGCCGCCAGCCGATCAACGCCCGGCGTAGCAGCGCGTGATCGCCAAACACGTGCCAGCGCTTGATCAATTCGCTGATTTGTTTCTCGCTGAAGGTTTGGCGACTCGCAAGGCGCGACCACAGCACCCACAAACACAGGTCTTGAAGCGCAGCCGCCGTCGGCCAACGCAGCAGGCGGCCTTGCTCATCGAACAATCGCACGGCTCGCTCAACCAATGCGTAATCGACAGGAGCGGGAGCCGGCGGGGCCGGCATTTGCAGACGCTGCTGGGCCTCCATCACCCCTTTGCAGTGCTGATAGTTTCTGAAACCCGCCGAGCGGCACAGCAGGTTGAGCATTTCGACATGACCCGGCGGCTCGGGCAGCTTGCCGAGCTGTTCGCGCACGGATTTGGCGAACCCCGACAGATCGGCGATTTGTAACGACAGGGCGACTCTGGACATGACTCATCCTCTTCGCGCCGTTCTCTAGGAAACGTCGATGGTCGCCGGCTTTCGACAACGGCACGGGACAAGTGCGTGTCTATGGGAAATTGGGCAGGTTTAGCTCCCCTGGACGGGGCGGCGACGCCTCGGTGAACTGCAGACCGTGCGCCATGATAGCGGCATCGCCGCCGGAACGCGACTGTCAGTTGTTGCTGGTACCGTCGTTATTCATGCGCTCATGGTCCTTGATCGGGCCGCGCATCCTCGACAGATAATCGGCCACCGCCGTCGCCTCTTCCGTATCCAGGCTATCGAAGTAACGCACCAGGTCCGCATCGACATTCAGACGATGCCATGAAGCGATCGAACGCATCTGGCGCACCAGATAGGCGTAATGCTGATCGCGCACCGAAGGAATGAAACCGTCGTCGTCGCCCCGGCCGTCTTCCTGATGACAGGAGGCGCACTGATCCTGAAAGATGGCTTCGCCCAGCTCCAGCCCCCGGCCATCGCCGGTTTGCGGAAAACTGGCGCGCGGTAACGAGTTCAGATAGCCGGACAGATCGGCCCACGCCTGCTCATCGGCCAGCCCGGGCTTGTTGATGACGGCATGCATCTCACGACTCGCCCGCTCATCTTCGCTGAAATCCGCCAGCTGCTTCACCAGATATGCGCGCCGCTGCCCGGCCAGCGACGGAATCACCCGGCTCGCACTCCCGAGCGCCCGCTGGCCGTGACACTGGGCACATTCAGCGGCATATAACTTTTCACCGCGCGCGATGTTCTGATCGAGCTGCAAGGCGTTGCGAATCTTCTCATCGACGCTCGATGGCGAAGCGACCACCGTGCCGACAGACAGCACGGACAGCAGCGCCGAGGCGACCACAAGTCGTAGAACGGGCATGGGCACTCCTTGGAATCCCTGCGGTCGTGAGACCGATACAGTGTCGAACGCAATCGCCCTCGCCCACCATGCGCGAAACGCCCTAACAATTACGTGATCCCACCGAGTGACCCGGCTCGGAGGTAAAGTAGTTTGTCCTCGCTTCCGCAGGCCGAGGTGCCCATGAATGAACGCCCCTGACGCCAGCCCACGCGCGCTCGAATCGTTGAGCAACGCCGAGGCGGCACGACGATTGAGTGCGGACGGTCCGAATGAGTTGCCCGGTCAAGGTCCGCGCAGCCTGGCCGGCATCGTCCGCGAGGTGCTCACCGAACCGATGTTTCTGCTGCTGATCGCAGCGGCCTCGATCTACGTGATTTTGGGCGATGTGCGTGAGGCGACGATTCTCGCGGCGTCGATCGTCGTGGTCGTCGGCATCACCGTCTTGCAGGAGCGCCGTACCGAGCAAGCCCTTTCCAAACTGCGCGATCTCTCCAGTCCACGGGCGCTCGTCATCCGCGATGGCGTCGAGCAACGCATCGCCGGTCGCGACGTCGTCGTGGGCGATCTCGTCTTGTTACGCGAAGGCGATCGCGTGCCGGCCGATGCCGTGATGCTCGACGCCACCGCGCTCAGCGTCGATGAGTCGATTCTTACCGGCGAGTCGTTGCCCGTCGAAAAGCTTCCCTCGGATACCGACGAGCACGGACACGTGTACTCCGGCAGCCTCGTGGTTCAGGGCTACGGCAGCGCTCGCGTCGTCGCGACCGGAGCGCGCACCGAAATTGGCAAGATCGGCGGCGTGCTCAAGACCCTCGAGGCCGAGACGACCGCCCTGTTCGGTGAGGTGCATCGACTCGTGCGATGGATCGCGACCGCCGCGCTGATTCTGTGTGCCGCCATCGCAGTCATCTATAGCCTGTCGCGACACGATTGGCTGGCCGGCGTGCTCGCGGGCATCACGGTCGCGATGAGTGTGCTGCCCGAAGAGTTTCCCCTCGTGCTCACCGTGTTCCTTGCGATGGGCGCGTGGCGCATCTCTCGCGTCGGCGTCCTCACCCGACGCTTGCCCGCGCTGGAATCCATCGGCGCCGCGACCATTCTCGCCGTCGATAAAACCGGCACGCTCACCGAAAACCGGATGCGAGTGGTTGCCATCGAGACCCGCACCGATCGGATTGAAATGCAGGCTGGCGCTTCGATCACGGACGCGCCTCAACAGGTGCTGGGCATCGCCCTCGCCGCCAGCGAACGCGCCCCCTTCGATCCCATGGAAAAGGCCATTCACACCGCCGCGCAATCCTTCGCATCCCCGGCGGTGGAACAGCTGCGAGGCATGGACCTGATCCGCGAGTACGACCTCACCCCCGAACTGCTCGCCGTCACGCACGTTTGGAAAGCGGCCAAGGAAGACCGCGCCTACGTTGCCGTCAAGGGCGCCCCGGAAACAGTGATGGAGTTGTGTCACTTGGCATCGTCCGAGCGTGCGGAGCTCATGAAACGAGTGAGCGCCAATGCCGAGCGCGGGCTGCGCATCCTCGGCGTCGCCCAGGGAATGACCTCGAGTGACACGCTGCCCGAATCCCCCAGAGGCTTCGAACTGCAATTCTTAGGCTTCGTGTGCCTGGCCGATCCATTGCGCGGCGATGTACCGGCCACGTTGGCCGAGTGCAAGCAAGCCGGCATCCGCGTCGTGATGATCACCGGCGATCATCCCGGCACCGCGCTCGCGATCGCCACTCAAGCGGGATTCGATGTGGGCGCCGGCGTGTTGACCGGGGCGGAAGTCGAAACGCTAGACGATGAAACATTACGACGCCGTGCTCGCGACGTGAACATCTATGCGCGTTCCAAGCCCGAGCACAAGCTGCGCCTGGTGCAAGCTTTCAAAGCGGACGGCAATGAAGTGGTCATGACGGGCGACGGCGTGAACGATGCGCCCGCGTTGAAAGCCGCTCATGTCGGCGTCGCGATGGGCGGTCGCGGCACCGATGTGGCGCGAGAGGCCGCCTCGCTCGTGCTCGTCGACGACGATTTCAAATCGCTGGTGGCCGCGGTGAGACTGGGCCGTCGCATCTATACGAACATCCGTCATGCGATGAGCTACATCGTCTCGGTGCACATTCCGATTGCCGGCATGGGACTCTTACCCGTGCTGCTGGGCTGGCCGCTGCTCCTATTTCCAGTGCACGTGTTGTTTCTGGAGTTCGTGATCGATCCGGCGTGTGCCTTCGTGTTCGAGGCGGACCCGGAATCGGAGGACGTCATGAAACGCCCGCCTCGCCCGCGCGAGGAGCCGCTTTTCTCCTACGACATGCTCAAGCGAAGCATCGGCCTCGGCACGTGCGTGATGATCTGGACCGTCTGCATCTATGGCGCGGCGCTGCAGTGGCTCGATGACTCGAGCGCACGGGCGCTGGTGTTCGTCAGCCTCGTGTTCGCAAATGTGGCGCTGATCTTCGTCAGCCGTTCCCGCAGCGGCAGCGTGCGGGCCATCGCTCGCCGTCACAACAATATCTTCTGGATCATGGCAGCGCTGGCGTGCGTGGCACTCGCACTCGTCATTTATATCCCGGCCATCGCGGCGGTGTTTCGCTTCACACCGCCGCAGTGGCAAATGATCATGGCGGTGGCCCTCGCCACCGTCGTGCTGGTGCTCGTGACGGGTCGCTGGCTTCGAGTCAGCCCACCCGCGCCCGCCACTCATGACGCAGCTCGCTCTTGATTGAGCCGGTGATGTCGCACAACAGGCCGGTCACGGTATCGAGCGCGTCGTCGATCGCAAGGACACCGACCAGCGCGTCACGCTCGTCCGTGACGGGCACGCGCCGAATGCCGGCGAGGCGCATCGCTTGCAGCACCTCGCTCAGCTCATCGGTATCGCTCGCAATCAGCGGCTCGCGAGTCATGACGTCATCCACCGTCAGCTCCTCGGGATTGACCTTGGCCGCGATCACCTCGAGCACGATGTCGCGATCGGTGAGCACACCGATCGGCCGGCGCAACGGATCGCCGAGCCGATACACGACCAGAAATCCCACGTGCTGCTCGCGCATGCGACGCGCCGCCGAAGTCACGTCTGTACTGTTGTCGACGGAGATGACGCCGCGCCGACAAAGATCACCGACTTTCATAACAGCCTCCCCGATCGAGTGGTCCGCGTTCACCCGGACGCGTACGTCACCGGCCGATGCTGAGTGAGATCCAGGAACGCCGCATGGCGCGCCTTTCGAGTTCGCACTTGTCGTGGTGGAAAGCGATGCAGAGCCTCGCTCACACGGCGCGGCGTGCCGAGATCGCTCCACCCACAGGGCGGCACCGTCAGCACGCGCAACAGCTCGGGCGAGCACTGCAGGATGTCGCGTGAGAAATCCAGCGGCGGCGCACGTTCATATAAATCGGCAAGATCGTCGGCCTGCGCCAGGACGTTGTGCGAAGAGACGATCTCCCACATATCCAATGCAAGCTGGCGACACTGTTGCTCGAAAGCGCGCAGCAGCGTCTTGCCGCGAGCGGCGAAAATGAAAGAATTCCACACGCCACCGCGAGCGATCAGCGTGCGTGCCACCGCCGCGCTGGGCTTCTCGACGAACTCACTGACCGATCGCAGCCCCGCCGCGCGATTGGAGCGCGACAGGATATAGCCGAGTTCCGGATCGGCCTCGTCCGGCGAAATGCCGAGCATCACGATCCGATCCGGCTGGCGTCGGATCTGGCGCATCGCTGCCTGCAAGCTCTCGGCCAGAACGTCTTCATCGCACACAAAGTGATCCGATGGCAGCACCAGTAGAGTGGCGTTCGGATCGCGATGAAGAATTTGTAACAGTGGCAACAGAATGCCGATGGCCGTGCCGCGATTGCACGGCTGACGAATGACGTTCGCGGAAGGAATGCGCAGGTCCATCGCCTGCCACCACAATCGGTGATGCTCGGACACCACGGCACACGTGCGCGTCGGGGTCGTCACGGTCTGCGCTCGACGCAAGGCATCGTGCAAGAGAGAGGCTTCACCGCCAAACGAACAGAACTGCTTGGGAATCGCGACGCCTGAAGCGGTGGTGGTGAGCGACTGCAGTCGACTGCCCTCCCCGCCGGCGAGAATCAGAGCCCAACTCTGGCCCGTCTTCGACAAGAAACTCCTGCGATGCTGTTCGTGAGGCATGGTCTAGTTTCCTCCACCGCTGATTTGCTGGCGGTGTAGCCTCTCACTTTGACATGACAGAATCAGCTGTGACTGACCCAGTACATTTACGTAAATAAACGGAGACGGCGCGGCGCTCGATCACGCCGATGACTGCTCAACGACCCAGGTCACTGCGATGCTGATCGCATTGTCACCGCGGCAAATAACACTTGTTATTTTGAGATGAAATGGCGGTCGCCGAGTTGTGTCCACAGGCTCGTCGTTTACGGCAAGAGCGCGGAATAGACAAAGTCTTGCGCAACGATGTCTGCGCAGATTCAGTCCAGCCGGGGTACTCGCGGTCTATAACATGGGTTAAGGGCGAGCGTGCTCACGCGAGCGCGAGCTTCACAGGCGCACCGGTCTTCGCGATCACCTCCTCCGCGGTGACGCCGGGCGCAAGCTCGAGCAGTGTCAGCCCGCCATGGCCCTTCTTGTCGCAACGAAGGACGCCCAGGTCCGAGATGATCAGGTCGACACAGCGGATCCCGGTCAGCGGCAGCGTGCAACGCTCGAGAATTTTCGGTTGACCGGACTTGGAGGTGTGCTCCATGAGCACGATGACGCGTTTGACGTTGGCCGCCAGATCCATCGCGCCGCCCATGCCTTTGACCATCTTGCCCGGGATGGTCCAGTTCGCGAGATCCCCATTCGAGGCGACTTCCATTGCCCCGAGCACGGCGAGATCGATGTGACCGCCGCGAATCATGGCGAAGCTCTCGGCGCTGGAGAAAAAGCTCGACATGGGGAGCTGCGTGATGGTTTGTTTCCCCGCGTTGACGAGGTCTGGGTCCTCGTCACCCTCGAACGGAAAGGGGCCCATGCCGAGCATGCCGTTCTCGCTCTGAAGCGTCACATCCACGCCATCGGCGATGTAGTTCGCCACCAGCGTGGGAATGCCGATCCCCAAATTGACATAGAAGCCGTCGCGCAACTCGGCCGCCGCGCGCTGTGCCATTTGTTCGCGAGACCAACTCATGCGTCCGCCCTCGTCGACTGCGCGTCCGATCGCGGCCGCGTGGTTCGCTTCTCGATGCGCTTCTCGTAATTCACGCCTTGATAGATGCGATCGACATAAATGCCCGGCGTGTGAATCGCATCGGCGTCGATCTCACCCGGCTGCACCAGATGTTCGACCTCGGCGATGGTGACCGCTGCCGCCGTCGCCATCACGGCATTGAAGTTACGCGCCGTCTTTCGGAAGACGAGGTTGCCGGCCGTGTCGCCCTTCCACGCCTTCACGATGGCGAGATCCGCACGCAGGCCGCGCTCCATCACATATAACTCGCCGTCGAACTCTTGCACGGGTTTGCCTTCGGCCACCACGGTGCCGACGCCGGTGCGCGTGAAGAAGGCGGCGATACCGGCGCCGCCTGCTCGAATGCGCTCAGCAAGCGTACCTTGAGGATTCAATTCCAGCTGCAGCTTGCCAGTGAGGTACAACTGCTCGAACAGCCGGTTCTCGCCAACGTACGAGCTGATCATTTTCGCGATCTGCCCGTTGTTCAGCAGCGTCCACAACCCGAACCCATCGGCGCCGCAGTTGTTCGAAATGACCGTCAGGTTCTTCACCGGCGCACGCGCGAGAGCGGCGATGGAATTCTCGGGATTGCCCGACAGCCCGAAGCCGCCGGACATGATGCTCATGCCATCGAACAGCACTCCTTCGAGTGCCGCCGTGGCGTCGAAATAGACCTTTCTGCTCATACGGGAGTACTACGCGCGAGGCCGCGTCGCGTAGACAAATTTCCCATCTGGACTCAGGCAGCGACCGCGCGCCGTGCCTTCAACAGCCGATCCTGACACAGCTCCTGCGCGCCGCTCATATCGCGCTCGACCGTCTTGGTGCTGATGCCGAGCTGACGCGCGATGGCGCGATAGCTCATCTCCTCATCGACGTGCAGCGAGAACACCTGACGATATCTCGGCGGCAACGACGAGAGCGCACTGGAGATGACCTCCAGCGCGATACAACGATCGACGATTTCATCCGGCTGCTGCTCCTCGCCGATGAGATCCACCGAGTCGTGAGGCAAATGCATTCCGTGGCAGCGAGTCCGGCGACGACGCAACTCGTCACGCGCGAGGTTGGTGGCGATCTTGAATAAGAAGGCGCGCACTTCGCGCTCACCGCGCCACAGATCCTGCACACGCATCAGGCGCACGCAGGTTTCCTGCACGACATCCTCCGCGTCTTCGGCGCAGTTGAGAATACGATTCACATATTTGAGGAGAGCCGCGCGATGCAGATCCACCAGCTGCACCAGACGCTGCGTCTGAGTGCGCTCCTCGACGCCTGAATCCGCGGGCTCGAAGAATGAGTTGTTCACCTGGCTGTCCCCCGTGCGACGCGCATTCGCGCCGTGCTCATTTTGTTGTTCTAGTTTATGATGCAATTGGCCTCTGATTATTCGCGTTACGCGAATACAGCCTTGGCCGGGAGGTGGGCGAATGGATAAGTTCGAATGTATTCAAGCCTTCGTGCGCGTGGCCGAAACTCACAGTTTTGTCGAGGCTGCGCGACAGTTGAATGTGACGCCGTCAGTCATCACCAGCCGCGTCAAGAAGCTCGAGACTTATATTCAGTCGCCTTTGTTTCATCGCTCGACACGCGCGGTGACCCTGTCGGAGGCCGGTGCGAATTTCTTCGAGGAATGTGCCGACCTGGTATCGCACGTCGATTCGGCGCTGGAGCGAATGCGCGTGATGAAAACCACGCCGACCGGCGTGTTACGGCTGCAGGTGTTGCCGGGCTTCGCGCTCGGCCACCTGGGCTCCGCGCTCAAGGACTTCAGCAGCAAATATCCCCAGATCGAGCTCGACATCACGGTGAGCGACGTGCCGGTGAACCCGGTCGACAAGGGCTATGACGTGGCCCTGCAGGTCTTCAAGCCCGCCGCCGAGACGCTGATCGAGCGCTCGTTGTTTCCTGTGCAGCGGGTGTTTTGCGCCTCGCCGGTTTATTTACAACGCGCCGGCGTGCCGCTCGCGCCACCGGACTTGCTGCGCTTTCGGCTCGGCTTGTATTCGGCCTATCCGACGCGCGATCGCTGGACCTTCAAGCGCGGCTCGGACGAAGTCTCGCTGGTGCTGCCCGCCGCGATCCGGACCAACTCCGTGCACATGCTCAGAGACTTCGCGCTCAGTGGCGGCGGCATCACCTGTCTGCCGACGCTGGTGTGTGGCGAAGATCTCTTGCGAGGTAACCTCGTGCGAGTGCTGGATGAATATCACATCCCGCCGCTCGAGCTGCTCGCCATCTATCCGGCCACGCACCGCCGTGCGTTGAAAGTGCGTCTGTTCGTCGAGTTCATCACCGAGCGGTTCTCCGGCGAGCCCGTGTGGGACAAGGCGCTGCGCGATCAGGCTCGAGCAGCGGCTCAATCGACGCTCAGGGCCTCAAAGCGTGCCGGTGCCGGCGAACGCAATAAAACGACCCGCCGTGATCACGCCGACCCACAAAAGTAGCGACGCCATCGAGATCTTCTTGGCGAGCGACGAGGCCTCCTCGCCCGCGCCCCAGTCCTCCACCTTCGGCAGCACGCTGATCCAGAACCAGATCGCGTTCAAGCCCGCCAGCATGATCAACAGCATCTTGAACCGGAACGCCGGCACGACCCAGTAAGACATCGGATCGGAGGCGACGAAGCCGATGCCGGTGATCACATTCAACGCAAAGCCGCCGAACGCCAACGGCAACAGCTTGTGCAGCGGCCCGATCGGCAGCCCCTTCGCGAATCCCAGCACGCGCAGGTCGATCAAGGCGATCGAGCCGAACAACAGCGCCATCCCGACGAAGTGCAGTCCCTCGAATGTCGGGAACATCCACGGCACGTCCCGCATGAGATGCCCATACCAGGACGCTTCCAACCAACGCAGCAAGTCGACGATCATGGGGGCGGCCTCTTATTCGTATGCCATGTAGCGACCGAAGCCGATCGCCGAGATCCACATCAGGATAGAAATCGCCGCCAGTGCCTTGGCAGTCACCGGCGCCGTGCCCCGCTCCGCATCGAGCCTCGGCGCGTCGTTCAACACCGTATTCTTGATGATGACCGCGAGCGTGATGCCGATGATGATGCTGGCGAACTTGAACCGGAACGCGGTGCTGTTGAAGAACTTCACGCCGTCCGCGACGAACAGCGCGACACCCGAGCCGAGGTTGACCGCGAACGCGCCCCAGATCAGGGCCATCAGCCGGTTGAATGGCATGAACGGCAGCATGCGCGGCACACCGAGCACGCGCAGATCGATGATGATCAGCAGGCCCACCAGCAAGGCGAGACCGATGGAGTGCAGGGTCAGCAGAATGGGATATCCCCACACTGACACCAGCAGCCATTGCGAGAACTCGGAGTTCTGTAATGTTTCTAGTAGGCTGATCATTGGGCTCCCGATGCAGCGTGGCTGTTGTACGCAGTACGCTGCTATCAACGGCACAAGGTCGCCACTGCGGACAAAAAATAATCTGGGCTCGCGGCCGAGCCGCTTACCTCAACCAGCAGCGCGCAGCCTGGCGGCACCAATGGTGGGAAAAACTTCGACTCAGCAGCGCGCAGTCCAGCGGCATCAACGGGGGGAAAACTCCGACTTAGCGGCGTGCAGCCCGGCGGCAGCCGGGCCTGCACGGACAGGGCCTGATTACTGAGCGGCGGCCGAGGCAGGCGCCGCCGGTTGCGGCATATATTTCTTGTGGCAGCCTTCGCAGGCTTCGTAAATCACATTGCCAGCGTCCGAGACACCATTGATGTCTTTCGCTTGCGCGGCCGCGTAGGCTTGCGACGCGGTATCGATGAGCATATGTGAGTAGCGCGACCAATCGCCGTCATCCACGGCCCGCCCCGGGATCAACAACAGATTTCCCGACTCCGCAAGCTCGAGCGCCGCGCGTTCGACGGTAACCCATTGCTCATCCGTCGTCGGCGGCTCGGCCGCGGCATTGAAGACCTTGTCGGATGAGGGAATCGTCACCGCGAGCATGATCTGACGACTCGGCCCCACCACCTTGAACGTCGGACCCGCCGGCGCGGCCGCCGGTGTACTGGCGGAATGCGCCGGCTCCGTCTTCGAGCAGCCTGCCAACAGCACGCCGCCCGTCACCATCAGCATCGCCAACTGCCGTCGCATGAACATGACATGTACCTCAGGAGGCCGGCG
This sequence comes from Steroidobacter flavus, assembly GCF_042651805.1. NCBI lineage: Bacteria > Pseudomonadati > Pseudomonadota > Gammaproteobacteria > Steroidobacterales > Steroidobacteraceae > Steroidobacter > Steroidobacter flavus. Next base: position 243,185 of record NZ_JBHSDU010000015.1, read on the forward strand.
TGATTTCCGGGGTGACCTTGCGTTCGACATCGTGATACAGAATCTGCCCCGACGACGTCTTGGCGTACTTCAACGACGCGCCTTTGCTGCCATCGAGCTTGGGATTGCCGACGATGGTGATCTTGTCGCCCGGCTTGAACGAGGTCCGCGTCCAGCCCTGGCGTGCACCGATGTTCGGACCGGAGCTCTCGAAATCCCAGGTGCCCGCGATCTTCGGGTTCTTCTTGTTCTCCGGCACGAGCACGACGATGTGCACGTGGGGCTGCCGCCAGCTGTATTCGACCACGGTGCCTTCCCAGGTCCAGACCTGCTGCTGATCGAACATCGCGAACGAATGATGGGCCAGCGCCGCCGACGCGACGAGCCAGGCTCCGATGCCAAAGGCCAGCTTAAACCTCATGATGACTCTCCGAATGCAAAATTTTGTGGTCGCCTACGCCGTCAACGTCCAGCCGAGCGGGCGCAGATGCTCGAGACTGCGTCGCGCCTCGCGGGTGAGATCCACGCCGGGTCCGCCCTCGCACTCGACATTGAAGATGGGCTTGTCGATGCGCGCAGCGGCGCGATAGATCCCGGCAAAATCGACCTGACCGTCGCCGACGGTGACCGCCTTGCCGGCCTTGCTCCAATCTTTCAGATGGAAGCTCACGATGCGATCGGCATGCTTCTCGATCAGCGCCACTGGATCGCTCCCACCAGCGGCGACCCAGGCGACGTCCAGCTCATAACGAATCGTGGGATCGGTGTTCGCGAGCATGAACTCGAACACGTTCTGCCCATCCAGCGATCGATACTCGGGACCATGGCCGTGATACGACAGCCCGATGCCCGCCTTGCGCGCGATGTCATTCGCCGTGTTGATTGCATCACACATGCGACGCACGCTATCCAACGACTGCACGTTCGTCGGCCCGGAGGCTGCCACCACGGCCCACTCGCACCCGAGATCGCGAGCCAATGGCACATTGACGCGGGTGAGTTGAACGATGCCGGTGGGCGTGTAGACGGCGTCCTGTGCTTCGCCGATCGAGCCGCCGGGCGCACGAAACGCTCGCACTTGATCGTTACCGATGTGCAGAGTTCGTAACGCGAGTCCCAGCTCCGCCGCCCGCTTGCGAATGAGCTCGGGCGAGTGCCCCATCAAGCCCGCGAACTGAATGGCTTCGTAGCCCAGCCCGCGCGCGATGCCCATGGCTTCCGAGAACTTCTCCCAGCCTTGCGTCGCGAGCGCGTTGAACGTGAAGAACTGAATGCCCAGCTCATAACGACGCGTCGCGGACTTCGAAACGCTCGAGTACGTCATCATCGCCGCGCCCAATCCGCCAATCGCCGTCGCAGCGGCACTGGCGCCGCCCACGGCGGCCGCGCCTGCGCAACGTAGAAAGTCGCGTCGCTGCATGTTCATTCTTTACCCGACAGCTGCGGCGGCTCTTCAGCCGTCTTCGCACGCTCCGGATCGCTGGAATCGCAGAAGTATTCCAGGGCGTAAGTCTCGGGCGCCGCCTTGTAGTACGTGAACGAGTACGTGTGTGGCTTCACGAAGATCTTCGGATCGGTCCACGTGAACGTCACTTTCAAACGTGCGCCGTTCTCGATCAGCTCATAGCGCTCGAGGAGATGAGTGCCCTCACCGCGCACACCGCCGCCCGGCACCATGGGATTGCCGCGATCGTTGAAGCCGACGGTGTCGACTACGAGCGCGTTGCCATCCCAGCGTCCGATGGAATGACCGTTGGTCGTCGGATCGAATGCACCCATGTCCGGATGCGAGCGGCCGTCGAGATAGATGTGACGGGCGGAGGACTGCACTTCCGCGGTGATCGCCAGCTCCCGTTTCGATTGAATCAGATCGAGCGGTGCCGAATCGCCCATGATGAACGGTGTGCCGAGCGGATGACACCAGCGCGAGGCGTACGTCATGATCATGCCGTCCTCGACCTTCGGACGGTTCGCCTCGGCCAAGCGCTTTCCTTCCGCCGTCAGCTCGGCCTTCCCCACCTTCTTGCTATCGTGCTTCAGTTCCCAGAAGCCCGACAGATCGGTCGCTGCGAATGCGCCCGTCGAGCACAACGCCGTCATGGCCAGCGCGACGGCGTGGGACAGTGTTTTATTTCTAATCGTCATGGTGTCCTCGATTACTGCGGCAGGCGGCCGGACAGCTTGATATCGCGCGACGATGCGCCGACGACGATGCCTCGTGCGCCCTCGGCTTTGTGCCAGCCACGATCCGCTTCAGACCAATACGATTGCTGTCGCGGCGACACGTGCACCGTGACCGTCTTCTGTTCAGCAGGTGCCAACGTGACGCGGTCGAAGCCGACGAGTGTCTTGGGCGCCATTGCAATCGGCGCATTGGCCGGACGCTCGAGATAAACCTGCGGCACGTCCGCGCCGGCGACCCTGCCGGTGTTGCGAACGGTGAAGCTCACATCGAAGCCGTCGCCGCTTGCGGCGACGTTGAGGTTCGAGTAAGCAAACGTCGTGTACGAGAGCCCAAAGCCGAATGGATGCAAGGGCGCGATCTTGTGCTCATCGAAGTGACGGTAGCCGGTGAAGATGCCTTCCGAGTACACGACTTGTTTGTTCACGCCCGTGTAGCGCTCCGGATGCTTCGGATCGAACGCCGCGACATCGGAGAACTTCTTCGGGAACGTCATCGCCAGCCGGCCGCCAGGATTGGTCTTGCCCAACAGCACATCGGCCGTGGCCCAGCCGCCTTCCTGGCCCGGATACCACAAATAGAGAATGCCCTTAACCTGATCGCGCCAGGGCATGTCGTGCGGACTGCCGCTGTTGAACACGACGATGGTTCGCGGATTCACGCGCGCAACAGCAGAGATCAATTCGTCTTGATCGCCCGGCAGCGCCAGCGCCTGATCCGGATCGTCGAACTCACCGCTGCGTGCCCAAGCAAAGATCACGGCGGTGCGCGCGTCCTTCGCTGCAGCGACTGCCTCCGCGATATTCTGCTTACGCATCGCCGGCGTGACCCACGCCAACCTCACCTGCAACGTCGACTCAGGCTCCGCCTGGCCTTCAACTTCGATGGCGTACGACTTCCCCGCGACCAAACCGACGCTGTACTGCGCGTTGTCCAAACCGTCTTTGGTCGGCACGACGCTCGAGTACTTGCGAGGAATGCCGTGACCAAAGCGCACGGACGCTGAGTATGCGCGCGGCTGTCCATCGACCTTGAGCACGCCGGTGCCGCCCCAGCTGTGAACCTGGAGCGCATACGAACCACTCTCACCGACCTTGAGCGTGCCGCGCCAGGAATAACCGCGGCCCACGGGCAGGGCTTTATCGCCGGTGAAGTTCACCCCCGGATCGATACCCATTGGGCTCGAGTCCGACGCACGACGCGTCAGCCCCGCGCCTTGTCCTGCCTCTGGCGTCAGGAACTCGGCGGGAATCGCCACGCCCGTCAACTCATCGCCAACGACGTGCTTCAACGGCGCGCTCGAGCCCAACGAGCGCTGAAGCGCCTCGCGAGGAGAAACAAAGCGCGATTCGAAGCCCGAGATCCCGGGCCCGATGGCCAACTGTTCCGCCGTCGGTCCGATCAACAGCACTTCGCTCGCCGCCGCCGCGCTCAGCGGCAGAATGTTTCCTTGATTCTTGAGCAGCACCGCGCCCTCGCCCGCGAGCTTCCGAGCAAACGCGGCATGACCTTCGACATCGATCTCGGTCGGTCCGGGCACCCGCGTGCCATTCAAGAATCCAAACTTTTCCATCTGGGTGAGCACATGACCCACCGCGCGATCCAACGCATCGGTGCCCACTTGTTTGCTCTCCACCGCCGCCTTCAATCGTGGGCCCCACTTCGCGCCTTCACGACCTGTCGGGTATTGCGGACCCACGCCCGGCATTTCCATGTCCAGGCCGGCCACGATGGACGGCGTGCTCCGATTGGCATGCCAGTCGGACACCACGAACCCGTCCCATTTCATTTCATCGCGCAACAGTCCCGTGAGATTGCCCTTGTTCTCGGCATTCCAGGAGCCGTTGGTCTTGTTGTACGAGGCCATGACGGAAGCGACGCCCGCCTGCAATGCCGCCTCGAAGCCCGGCAGATAGATTTCATGCAAGGTGCGCTGATCGACGATGAAGTCGAAGCCGTCGGCGCCGTTGATGCCGCCGCCCTGATTCAGCGACTGGTTGTTGGCGAGAAAGTGCTTGGCATTGGCCATCGTGCCGGTGGACTGAATGCCCCCGATCTCGGCGGCCGCCAGCTGCCCGATGACGAACGGATCTTCGCCGAAGCTCGTGACGTTGCGTCCCCAATTCGGCAGTCGCGACAGATTCACCATCGGCCCGAGCAACACGTCGTTACGAGTGGCGCGCGATTCGCGCCCGAGAATCTCACCGTACTGCTTCGCGTACTCTCTGCTGAATGTCGCTGCCAGCGTGATGGGCTGAGGCAGCGCCGTCGTTTCGTATCTCACGTAGACGTTCGCCGGGCCGTCTGCCATACGCAGCGGCGGAACGCCCAGCCGCGGCACACCGGCGATATAGCCAGCACCGCCGTTGTATGCGGGATCGCGCGTTCCCTGCACCATCGTCAGCTTCTCATCGAGCGTCATCTGCGACACCAGCGACTTCACGACGGGCGAAAAGTCACCGCCCGCCGCCGGCGTACTCGCGTTCGCCGTCGCCACCACTGACAGCGTTGCCAAAACAAGTCGTAGTGCGTTCGATCGCATCGACACTCCGCGGTCCAGGAACTATCGCAGCTCGTGCCGGGCGCACGCGCGCCCGGCACGAACCTCTCGGGGGAATTACTCGAACTTGAAGCCGAACGTCAGACCCCACTCACGCGGCCGACCGAGCGTGCCGTTGTCCATCTGATCCGTCGGAATGTAGAAACCGTTGATACGGTAGTACTCATTCGTCAGGTTCGAGCCGAACAGCGACACGTCCCACTTGCCATTCGGCGGCGTGTAGACGATGCGAGCGCTCAGCAATCCGTAAGCAGGAATCACGGACTTCTGAATGTCCGCCGCGGTGTCCACTTCATCCTGCCAGCCGTAGTCGGTGCGGAACGTCATGCCGCCCGAAGCGAGCTGCAGGTCGTATTGAGCGCCGATGCTGTACGACTTCTCCGGCGCGTACGGGAAGCGAGCGCCAAGCGGAATCGCCGTCGACGTGCCGAGGTCGGTGTACTCCGAGTCGAGCCAGCCCAGGCCATAGTTGATGGTGAAGTTGTCGCTGACCAGCACCACGCCTTCGATCTCGATGCCCTTCACTTCCGCCTCGCCGGCGTTGGTGGTGGTCGGGAAGCGCGGAATGATTTCTTCGCTGACCTGGATGTCCTGATACTGACCGTAGAACACCGAGGCGTTGAAGCGCAGCCGGCGATCGAACAGATCCGAGCGCAGACCGATCTCGTAGTTCTTCAGCGTTTCCGGATCGAAGCCGATGGCCAGGCCGTTGACGTTGTTGACGCCGCCTTGGTTGAAACCTTCGGAGTACGTGAGATACGTCATCACTTCCGGCGTCCACTGATACTGGAACGACAGACGCGGGGCGATGTTGGTCCACTTGTCGCCGAGCGCCGTGCCCGCGCGTGCCGGGCCACCGTTGGTCTCGACACTCAGTACCGGCGAGCAGCAAGCAGCGGGCACTGCCGTCTTCGGCGTGTACTGTGCGTTCGTGACTTCGTCCTCGTTGTAGCGCGCACCGGCCGTGATCGAGAACTTGTCGGTCACGTCATAGGTCCACTCCGCGAACACCGCCCAACCTTCGGTCTTGGTGTACGAGAGCTGGTCGATGGTCGGCGCGAAGAAGAAACCGCCAACATAGGCTGATGCCAAGGCATTGCGGGCCGGATTCACTTCCAGCTTCAGATCGTTCGCCAGCCAGTTGATGCGACGGCCGTACGTTTCGTTGTTGTAGTAGTACAGACCGTTGGTGCCGTGGAAACGATCGCCACTGAACAGGAACTGCAGCTCGGCCGTGGTCTCTTCGGGCTCGCTGTAGTTCGCGCCGTCGAAGATGTGATACGGCGTGCCGTCGAAATCAGCATACGCGGTCGTGCGAATCTCACGACGGCTGCCGATGCCTTTCAACGCCCAGGCATCGTTCAGCTCATAGTTGATCTCGGTGGAGAACGACTTGGACTTGGTGTACAGCTCCGGGCCGTTGTAATCGCTGGCCGTCTTGCGCTCCTCACGAGCGCCATAGACGTATTCTTGATTGATCGGCAGGCCGGCCGCTTCATAGATACAGGGGAAGTTCGGCGCGCCGCCCGGGAAATTCGCCGGCGGATTCGGATCGCCGACACACACCGGATTGAGCGCCCACACCGTCGAGGGATTGCCGTTGGTGCGCATGTCGTCGTAACCCGCCGCGAAGCGCCAGTTGAACGAATCCGACGGCTCCCACAGTAGATCCAGCCGGCCGGTCGTGTCGTTCTGACTGCCGAACCGTTTGTCGATGGTCGTGCTCGGCACGAAGCCGTCGCGCGACAGCTTGGCCGCGGTGATCTTGGTATGGAACGTGTCGCTCAACGGCAGATCGACGTTGGCGGACACATCGAAGCGATCGTACGAGCCGATGGTCGACTTCACACGCCCGCCGAAGGTGTCCTGCGGACGTTTGGTGATGTATTGAATTGCGCCGCCGATGACGTTCTTGCCGAACAACGTGCCCTGCGGGCCACGCAGCACTTCGACGCGATCCACTTCCACGATATTCATCAACGTGCCGGCGCTGCTGTTCGAGGCGATGCCATCGACATAAATGCCGACGTTCGGCAGACCGCGCATGCGGAAGCTGCCGCCCTGCCGGCCGAAGAAGTTGGTGCTGGCGATCACGACGTTCGGCACCATCCGATTCAGGCCTTCGGTCGAATCGATGCCGCGCATCTCGAGATCTTCCGTGCCCATCGCGGTGATGGCGAGCGGCACTTCCTGCAAGCTCTCTTCACGGCGGCGAGCCATGACGAGCACTTCTTCCAGGCCGCTGCCCGATTCAGCGGTATCGTTGACTGGAGCGGCGGCGTCCTGCGGCGCGGCCGACAGGCCCGACGTTGCGCCCAGCAGCGCCAGACCGTACAGGCTCAGCGATTTTCTTGGCAAGCGAAGCATTGCGTTTCCCCCATGATCTGCAGATGTTTTCGGAGTCACTGGAAACAAAACGTATCCCGCGCTCCGTCACCGACATTCTGATCGGCGATGTTTTCAAGCTTCGGCCAGCGCCGCCTCGAGCTTGCGAGGCGCGGTCTCCCGTAGAAACAAACTGACCACGACGCCGGCGCACAGGCCGATCAACGCCATGGTGAGCACATGCTGGATTCCATAGGTCTGCGCGACATTGCCGGCAATCGCGGGCGCGATGCCGCCACCGAATATTTCACCCGTGCCGATGATGACGCCGGCAGTCGATGAGATCAGACCGCGCGGCGCCGCTTCGGCGGCGATGGGACCGGTGATCAATCCCAACAACCCGAAACAGAAGAAGCAGCAGACGAACAGCAGCGCGAACAACAATGCCGGATTGGGGCCGACGTGCATGAAGGCGTACAGGAATGCGGCGCCGAGCACGAAGCCTGCGACTGCGACGATCTTTCGACCCAACAAATCGGATGCGCCCGGCAGGACCACCTGGCCAAGAAAGCCACCGAAGCCGATGGCCGACGTCACAAAGCCCATCTGCACCGTCGTGAGCTTCAGATAATCGACCAGATAGTTCGGCACCATCGCGCTCAGCACGAAGATGCCGCTCATCGCGCACATGAGCGCAACCATGCCGAGCTTCACGTTCGGATGTTTCAGCAGATCGCCGAGCGGTGCGCGCTCCGCCTTCGCATGGGCACCGACAGTCGCGGGCTCACGAATCATGCGCCACATCAGCAGGCCGAGAATCAAGCCCGGCACCGCGACCAGCACGAACACCCAGCGCCAGTTCACGACCTGCAGCAACTGCGTGGCGATGATGGGACCGAGTGCGAGCCCCATCAGCGGAAACGCACTCTGTTGAACGCCAAGATTGAAACCGCGACGGGTGGGCAGCGACGCGTCGGCCGTCGCGGCGAAGCTGGTGGGACAGAACGATCCTTCCGTAATGCCCATCAGCGCACGAATGAAGATCAGGCTGGTCAGGCCCTGTGCGAACCCGCTCAAGCCCGAGAGCAACGAGAAGCCGAGGATGGCCGGGACCAGAATCTTGCGACGACCGAGTCGATCCGACAGGCCGCCCGCGACGATCGCGAACACGCCCCACGCCAGCCCCAGTGCACCGATGAGATTGCCCAGCGCCTGATAATCCAGGCCCAGGTCCTGCATCATCGAAGGAAACAACGGCGCGATGATCCACCGGTCCAGGCCCACCAGGCCGAACGCCAGCGTCAGCAGCGTGACGGCCTTCCATTCATACGACGTGTCCCACGGCCCTTGCGAACTGGTCATCGCTCATCCCCCGAAAGCTATTGGTATGGAGGCGGCCATGACAGCGCCGCCTTTGTCTGGTTTGCCGGCGCCCATCGATGCGATGAGCGGTTATTCGAAGGAGCCGCCCCACTTCCAACCGTCGGCGGGCCGCTCGATCTGGTTCAGGCGGATCTTGTGATCGGTCTCCTGGCGACCCGGCGCGCCGGTGATGACCACCACGTCGCCTGGCTTCAAGGACTCGCGCGAGGCCTGGCCGTCTTTGGCCAGCGCGCCGGCGGCGGCCCATTCCACCGCGTAGCGGGTGTCCTTGCCGTCCGGCCCCGGGGCCAGAACGATGATCATCGAGTGCGGATTGCGGAACATGAACTGCACCACCTTGCCTTTGATGGTGACTGACTTGTCGATGTAGTAAGTCGCCGGGAAGGAATGATGAGCCAGCGAAGGCCCGGCGGCCGAGAGCAGCGCGGCGGCGACACAGCCGCTCACAATGCGTGAGAACGAAACCATGGTGTTTCCTCGAGGAAGCGATCTGCTTCCAGATAAACGGAGCTACCGGCGCCCTGTCGACATTTCTGGTGCCGAACGTATTTAACTGCGGGCACTCCCGCCCGACCCGGAGACTGGAGATGAAATATTTGTTCGCAGGCGCGGCCGGCCTGCTGCTCGCCGCCAGCGTCGGCCTGGCCGGCAGCGCCAACGATCTGCCGGCCAACAAGGCGTTGGTGGAGTCCTTCTTCCGCGCTGTCGAATCCCGCGATAAGCAGACCGTGACCAAGATCGTGCGCGAGGACTACATCCAGCACATGCCGATGATCCCCTCCGGGCGAGCGGCGATCCTCAACTACATCGATATGATGGCGCCCAAGGGCAAAGGCGTGATGCCCAAGTTCGCGCGCGTTGTCGCCGAGGGCGATCTGGTCGTCGTGCACTTCCGGCGCGAGGATCCCAATGGCCCGGTCGCGACCATGGAAATCTTCCGGATCCAGGACGGCCAGATTGCCGAGCACTGGGCCGTCACCGAATCCATTCCGCCCGAGGACAAAGCCCGTAACAGGAATGGAATGATTTGAGCTTGAGCACACGGGGCGGCTTGCCCGCCCCGTGTTTCGATCTCAGTAACGATTGCTGACGATGGGACAGCCCGGGAAGTAGTTGCCCTTCGCAAGCTCAGACGCGCACCGCTCGCGAGCCCGCTGCACGCCCCCCTTCACCATCTCGATCACCTCGGCCGGCTTCATGATGCCCATGTGCACGGTCGAGAGCGTCTCCACCTCGAGCTTGTAGTGCTCGACGTTATCCATGTAGTTGTCGCCCCAGAACTGATAGTCCTTGGCGGCGGTGGCCATATCGCCTTCCACAAACACCTTCGACGCCGGCACGTACGCAAACACCGCGTCGGCCATGTGCGTGTTCCCACGCGCCCAATACAAATCGACCGTCGCTTTCGAGTCGGACATGCGCAGGTGATCGTCGAAGCCGCGGAACTTGAATGGCTTGCGGTTCTTCTCCTGAATGTCCGGATAGTCCGGCGCGCGTCGCTCGGCCATTTCACGGAGGATGCCTTCGTTGCCGAAGCGGGAAACGACGGTGAGCCCTTCCGCCACACCGACGCGGAACCCCGCGGTGTGATCGAAGTGATGATGCGAAGGAATGTACTCCGTCAGCGGCTTGCCCGGCACCAGGGTGCGTGCCTTGTCGATCGCCGCCTTAGCCGCGGCGTGACTGCCGCCGAGCTCATAAATCGCGAGGTGATCGGCGAACTCAAACACGGTATTTCCATATGGTGTCAGACGCCACACGCCGGGCGCCACTTGCGTCGCTTCGGAAGTGACCACGGGGTCCGCATCGGATGCGGTGCGCACCGCTTCGGGCGCCGCGAGATTCGCGATCTGGGTATCGACGACATAGTCATCGACATACATTTTGAAATAGTCGACGTTGCGCCAGTCGATGCGCGTGACGTAACCCAGCGGCATCAGCAAGCCGCCATACGGCGCGTAGCCGTTGAGATAGGTCGTCAGCGTCACCTGGCCCAGATTGCTGTGCGGGTTCTTCCAACGCACCCACGTCGGGAGTTTGGATCGCCCGTCGATCGCGAAACTGAGCTTGTCGCCCTGCTTCAGCGTCAGGTCGAGCACAGTGAGATCCCCTTCCTTGCGAGGTGCACTCAGCTTGTTAGCCGGATCGAGCGCTGCGCGGACCAAAGCCACCGGATTATTCAGCATCCAGATGCGGCGCATGTGCACGCCATCGATATGCAGCGGGCTTTCGATCCACTTGCGCGAGCGCGTCACCTTGCCATCCGGTGCGACCTCGTAGCCAATGTCACCATCGAGCACCAGATTGGCCTGCGCGTACGCGTGACCGAAGATCGCCGCGAACGGGAACAGGAAATTGCGCCGTTCGAGCTGCTGGAACCGATCATGCTCCAGGTCGTAGACGCGCTTCAGATCGTTGGCCGCCTGATACTTCTGCGGCGCCTCCGGCGAGCCGGTGATATTGCCGCCACCGAACATATAGGCGTACTGGCCGTAACCGGACAGCGTGATGTTCTTGACCGAACGCACGCGTTCGAGTCCGCCCAATGCCTCGGCCGTGGCGGTGAGGATTGCTCTATCGTCGCTCGATGCTTGCGCGTTAGCCGCGCCGAGCGTCAACGCGCCCGATAACAGCGTCGCGAGCACATGGACTAATCGTCTTGTCATGGTTCCCCCGAATGTCATGCGTCTAATGTCATGCCGGTTTCGTAGTCGACCACGCGGCGCTCGATGCGCAGCGGCCCGATCACGCGTTTGAGCTGTTCGTGCAGCGGATGGGTTTCGTACGCTTGCAAGGCCGCCCAGCTGTCGAACTCGCAGTACAGAGCGAGATCGGCTGAATCGCTCACCTGCGACTGATCGCGTCCCAGCTCCACTCGCTGCAATCCATGAATGCCGTCGCGCATGGCTTCGATGGCCCGCGCAATCGCGGCCAGTTGCTCGGCGCGCTCGCCATTCTCGGCGGCGCGCAGGCGCCACATCACCAAGTGCTTTACCATCGCGGAACTCTGTTCGTGCTTTGTCTTCATGGGCCCGACCCGCGTCGGCCGCTGCGACCTTTCAGGCGCGCAACGAGCTGCCTCACCATGGCTTCGCCGAGTTCTTGGGGCTCGGTAACAGTAAACGCATGGGCGTAGTAAGAGCCGACATCGTGACCGATGCCGATGGCCAGCAGCTCGACGGTTTTGTTGGCTTCCAGCTGTTTGATGACCGTTCTTAGATGACGGTCCAGGTAGCCGACATCGTTTGCTGTGAGCGTCGCGTCGTCGAGCGGCGCGCCGTCGGAGATGACCATCAGGATCTTTCTTCGCTCCGGCCGGCGACGCAGTCGTTCATGCGCCCAGAGCAGCGCTTCGCCGTCGACGTTCTCCTTGAGCAAGGATTCATCGAGCATGGCGATGAGGTTGTGGCGGGCGTGGCGCCATTGGGTGTCCGCTGATTTATAAATGACATGTTGCAGATCGGTGAGGCGGCCGGGATTCTTTTGCCGTCCGGATGCGATCCATTGTTCCCGGCTTCGGCCGCCGCGCCATCGTTGGGTCGTGAAGCCTAAGATTTCGGTGGTGACGCCGCAGCGTTCGAGTACGGCGCCCAGGAGTTCGGCGCAGACGGAAGCCATGACGATGGGCAGGCCTCGCATGGAGCCGGAGTTGTCGATCAGGAGCGTGACGGCGGTTTCGGGCCAGTCGGTGTCGGCTTCCTGTTTGAACAACAACGGCTGCAGCGGATCGCAGATCACCCGGGTCAGCCTGCTGGCGTCGAGCTGGCCTTCTTCGCAGTCGAAGGTCCAGGAGCGGCGCTGTTTGGATAGCAAATATCGCTGCAGCCGCTGCGCCCATCGCGCCCCGTTCTTTCTGGATGCCGCCGACAGGTCTTCGAATCGGCGCGCGAGCTCGCGTCTCTCTTCGCTAAGCAACGAGGATGCGTCAATGACGGCATCGAACTGTCGAGTGAAAACCCGATAGCCGCCCTCGCCGCTCTCACTGGCCGTCGCTCGCGGCACCACCCGACCACGAGGTTCATTACTAATTCGACGCAGAATATCGACGTGCAGCCCCTCCTCCCGAACCGCCCCCGCCGCCGCGTCGTCGCTCGCCCTTTGCATGCTTGCGTCGACGCTCGGCCGCTGCGCGCTCGCCTCATCCTCCTCTCGTCGCCTCGCCTCGTCCTCCGATCGTCGCTTCGCCTCCGGCTCCGCTCCCGCTTCGGCCTCGCTCCGCTCGCCGCGCCCTATCGCCACCGCCAACTTCGCCGCCTCGACCCCAAACGCCCGCTGGTCATTCAGCAGCGTCGCGAGCCGCGCTAGTCCCTCGCTTCCATCAACCGTCGCCAGCGATGATCTTAGTGCCGCATCACCAGAACGCGCCGTCATCGCGAGCCCCGATCGCCGCTCGCTTATCTCCGCCGCCGCCAGCGATGCACTATCTGGCGCATCACTACAAGGCACAGCCATCGCTATCAGCGGTGGTCGCTCGCTTCCCTCGGCCCCAGCCAGCGATGAGCTCTCTGTCCCATCACTACAAGGCCCAGCCATCGCTATCCACGGTTGCCGCTCGCTTCCCTCGGCCACAGCCAGCGATGAGCTATCTGTCACATCACTACAAGGCACAGCCATCGCTATCCACGGTGGTCGCTCGCCTCCCTCGGCCGCAGCCAGCGATGAGCTATCTGTCACATCACTACAAGACCCAGCCATCGCTATCAGCTGTGGTCGCTCGCCTCCATCGGCCGCAGCCAGCGATGAGCTATCTGTCGCACCAATACAAGGCACAGCCATCGCTATCAGCTGTGGTCGCTCGCCTCCATCGGCCGCAGCCAGCGATGAGCTATCTGTCGCACCAATACAAGGCACAGCCATCGCTATCAGCGGTGGTCGCTCGCCTCCATCGCCTGTAGCTTGCGATGAACCATCCGGCACATCACTACAAGGCACAGCCGTCGCAGGCCCCGATGGTCGCTCGCTTATCTCCGCCGCCGGCGATGATTTGGCTGCCACATCACTGCGAGGCACCGTTGTCTGATCGCGCGAGCAGCCAGTTAGCATTTGATCTGCTGTTGCGCGCACAGCCCAGGCTGAATCAAAGCGCGCCATCGCTGCTTCAACCAAGGCCAGCCTTGCACCTTCGGCGCGATCCAATCCTGTCGCAGCTGTGGCGGTGGCGAGGTGCCGGGCGTGATGTAGCGCTTGAAGGTTTGCTCGGGCGCCAGGAAAGAGCCGCACTCCAAGCGCCTCAACGCGACACTGCTCGAGCGCATCAAACAACGGCGCGGCAGCGCCGGAAGGTCGGAGGGCCGCGTGGAGCGAAGCGTCGGTGAAGCGCAAACGAAGTGCATGCGCGTCGACGCGCCCACGCCAAATAGCTAGCCCATCAGGACCAGGGACCTGCTGAATCGCGCCGATCAGCGACGCAGCGCCCGGCGGATCAGAAACGTCGCTGATCGCTTTGAGGGCCGTCAGCGACGCTCGCTTCATCCGTGCGAGCCGATCCTCATCGCCGTGAGCGTCGGTCCAGCTGGCAGAGGCAGCAACCGACGAGGGCATCACACCTCTCCGAAGCAGCGCTGATGCAACTCCATCACAGCCGCCCGCTCCGACTCATCGCACTTGTTCAGAAAGCTCAGCTCGAACGCGCGCTTCATATCACCAAAGATCACCGCATTCTCGGCCCACGAAATGACAGCCCGCGGCGACATTACCGTCGACACATCCCCGGCAACGAAAGCGTTCCTGATCAGCTCCGCCAAGGTCACCATAGACTCAATCGCGTGCGGCCATGAATCGACGAACGCCGGCACTCGCGAGCGAACGATGGCGATCTCAGCAGCGGGCGGCAGATAATTCAGGACCGCGACGATGTGCCACCGATCCAGATGTCCCTGGTTGATGAGCTGCGTCCCGTGATAGAGCCCACTGGCATCCCCCAACCCAATCGTGTTCGACGTCGCAAACAGCCTGAAACAGGCATGGGGCGCGATCACTCGGTTCTGATCGAGCAAGGTGAGCGAGCCCTCCGCCTCCAGCACCCGCTGCAATACAAACATCACATCAGGCCGGCCCGCATCGTACTCATCGAAAATCAACGCGACGCTCCGCCGCAACGCCCAGGGCAGGATACCTTCCTGAAACTCCGTCACCTGTCGACCGTCGCGAAGGACGATGGCGTCGCGGCCGATCAAATCGATGCGGCTGACATGGCCATCCAGATTGATCCGTACGCACGGCCAGTTGAGCCGAGCCGCCACCTGCTCGATGTGCGTCGACTTCCCCGTGCCGTGATACCCCTGAACCAACACGCGCCGGTTGTGAGCAAAGCCTGCGAGGATGGCGAGCGTCGTCTCAGGATCGAAACGATAGGACGCATCGACCGCCGGCACATGATCGTTGCGCTGACTGAACGCCGGCACGACGCCATCGCGATCGATTCCAAACGCCGCCCGCAGCGACACAGTCGTGTCCGGCAGCGCGAACAATTCAGCGTCATCGCTCATCGATCACCAGCAATCCGCACGACGCCGTCGACAATCGTCACCGGCACCGCCTCGAGACTCCGATCCTTCGCGGGCCCATCCACGCACAGCCCGTCGTGAAATCGAAACAGAGCGCAGTGATACGCGCACATGAGGTGCCGGTCATCCGTCACTAAAAACTCGCCCGGTCGTGAGTTCAGCGGCAACGAAAAGTGAGGACACACATTGACGTACGCCCACGCCTCGCCGCCGTCCCGCAAGACCACCAGCCGTAGCGCATCCGCATCGCCGAAGCTCACTTCGATGCAACCGCCATCCGGAATCGCATCGAGCGAACACACGTGGGTGTCCGCGGTCGGTGCCTGCGGATGGGATTGCCAATTCACTCTCAGCGCGGATAGTGAGGAGGAATTTGCGCGTCCACGTTGACCCACACCGACTTCGCCTCGGTGTAGTCGTGCATGGCTTCGAAGCCCATCTCGCGCCCATAGCCGGAGCTGCCCACGCCGCCGAACGGCGAGCCGGGATTGACGCGTTTATAACTATTGATCCACACCATGCCTGCCCGCATGACGCCGGCCATGCGATGGGCGCGCTGCAAATTCGTCGTCCACAGACCGCCGCCGAGTCCATACTCGGTCGAGTTGGCAATGGCGATCGCCTCCGCCTCATCCTTGAATGTGGTGACAGAAACAAACGGCCCGAACACCTCTTCCTGACACACCCGATCCTTCGGCTGCGCTCTCACAATCGTGGGCTCGACAAAGAAGCCCTTCGACAGCGCCGCCGCCTCCGGCTTGCGTCCGCCGGTGATGACTTCGGCGCCCTGCTGTTTCGCCACGTCGCAGTACATGAGCACGCTCTGCTGTTGTTTCTGCGAGGTGAGCGGCCCCATTTCGGTCGAGGGATCGAGCGGATTGCCCAGCTTGATGGACTTCGCCAGCTTGACGAAGCCTTCCAAAAACGGCGCCGCGATCTCTTCTTGCAATAGCAGCCGCGAGCCTGCGATACAGGCCTGACCTTGATTGTGGAAGATCGCGAACGCGCTGCCATTGATGGCCGCAGGAAGATTCGCATCGGCGAACACGATGTTCGCGCCCTTGCCGCCCAGCTCCAACTGCACGCGCTTCAGATTGCCTGCCGAGGCCTGCACGATCCGACGACCGACTGCCGTCGAGCCCGTGAATGCAATCTTCTGCACACCCGGATGCTCGGCGAGATGCTGGCCGGCCGTGTGGCCGAAGCCCGGAAGGATGTTGACCACGCCGGGTGGGAAGCCAACTTCCGCCATGAGCTGCGCGATCTTCAACGTCGACAGCGGCGTGATCTCCGCCGGCTTCAACACGACCGTGTTACCGGCCGCGAGCGCCGGGCCCATCTTCCAGCTCGTGAACATCAGCGGAAAATTCCAGGGCACGATCTGCCCGACGACGCCGACCGGCTCACGCTGCACGTAATTCAAGAAGCCCGCTTCGACAGGCACGACGCTGCCTTGATGCTTGTCCGCCATGCCGGCGAAGTAACGAAACGTCACCGCCGTGCGGGGCACATCGAGACCCTTGGTGTCTCGAATGGGATGACCCGTGTCGATCGATTCGAGCTCGGCCAATTCCTCGGCATGCGCTTCAATGGCATCGGCCAGCTTGCCGAGCAAGCGGCCTCGCTGCATGGCTGGCGTCGCACGCCAGGCGGGAAACGCCTTGGTCGCCGCAGCCACGGCGCGATCGACATCAGCGGCCTTCGCCTCCGCGACGCTGGTGATCACCGAGCCGTCGAACGGATTGATGACGTCCAGGGTCGCGCCATCGAGCGCGTCGACGAATTCGCCACCGATATACAGTTTGGTCTGCAATGTCATGATCAACTCGTGGGCAATAGCATCCCGTTGCCGTTGCCATCAGCGGCAACGGTGTGTCGTGCTTCGATACAACCGGAGTCAGAGGCCCTCAATCGCCGTACGGCTCGGATGCAGCTCGGTTCCGAGCCGTACGGCGATTGAGGGCCTCCGGTCTTAGAACTCGACCGGATAAGGCTTCAGCTTGCCGCTCTCGTACAGCTGCGGCAGCTCGGGCGTGGCGTTCTCCCACACCAGCAGCATGGAACGCTTCTTGGAGAAGCCCTGATGGCGGATGTCCGCCGGCATGGCCGCGACATCGCCCGCTTTCATGATGACCTTGGCGCGCGGCGCACCGGTGGTCTTGTCTTCGATCTGCCACTCCAGCTCATCGCTCAGCTGGATGAACCATTCGACCCGATCGTTGCCGTGCTTGATCGGCAGGATGTATTCCTCGGTCGTCGGGCAGCACAGGCTGCGCTCGAGCACCGAAGACACGGACGGATTCCACGTCACATCGGAGCGCGACAGATAAGCAAACAAGCTGAACGCATGCAGCTCGTTCTCAAACCCAGGCTCCGCATGAATCTCAGGCTCATCCTGAGAAACATCGGCGAACGCACGGTTCACGGGATAACCATTTTCATCGGTGCGCAGCTCCGCATCGCCCGGCAACCCCGGCATGCGCTTGCAGGCCTGACGCTCGCGCTCGATGGCGCCACGATTGTGACCGCGCTTCTTGCCGAGCCAGCTCTTGCTGGTTTCATCGGGCGCGGCGAACGGATCGAACCCTTCGTTGGTCCAGTCATCGAGGATGGCCTTGAAGGTCGCCATGATCTGGCGCGAATCGAATGTTTCCATGTGATCCAGGCCGCGCTCTTTGTACGCCGGATTGTAGGTGCCGGCGTAGAACTCCACTTTGCCGTAGAGATTCCGCGTGCCGATCATCGCATCGAAGTTCACCCAGCCGTAGAAGAAGCCCCACGCCACGTCGCGCATGACGGCGCGCAGGAACGCATCGGCGGACATCTTGTGGGACAGCTGCTGGCCGTTCGCTTCCCAGCCGACGCGCACGAAATATTCATCGCGACTGAACGAGAAGCTGCCGAGCTGGAAGCTGCGATAGCCCGTCTCGTTGCTCGCCGGTGTTGCCACCACTTCCAACGCATTCATTGTTCTCGCCCTCGCCGTTCAGGTGTAACAGATCTCGCGCCACTTCTGCTTCGACAGCTCGCCTTCGATGGTCTGAAGCAGAATCACTCCGGGACGCGCCGCCTTGAAGCGGTAGGCCGCGCCCTGCGGCAGCAACACCTGGTGTCCGCGCTTGCACTTGACGGTCCCCATCCGGCGCCCGGCAGGCTCGCCGGACAACGAAACAGTACCTTTCTTCGTGGCCGGCGCCGCCGGAGCGTCGAGCTTCGTGAGCTCCACCTCCACCTCGCCGTCCATCACGATCGCAAACTCGTCATGCGAGGCTGCGAACCAGGGCGAGGTGCCCTCGGCCCGCAGCGTCTCGAGCACGTAGCCCAGGTTGATCGCCACCACCACCTTCTCATACGCAGCGGAGCGCGAGGCAACGTCAAAGACGTTGGAGAACGCATAGTTCTTCGGGCTGTCGTTGATGATCTCCAGCTCCCCCTTGGCATAGTCCTGGAGCGAGCCGAACACCGTTTGAAATTCTTGAGTCATCGATCCCCCGATTCAGTTGCTTCCGGTGCGCTCTGCAAGAGCAGCGTGTCGCCCTGATCGACCAGCTTCAGGCCCAGCGACTCCTGCAACAGGAAGCGCAACGAGCTCATATCGCCGATCTGCAACACCCCGCTGACCGGTCGGCTGCCGATGATCACGGAGCCCACCTGCACCTTGCGCGGCGAGTAGCGGTTGAATTCGGCAATGGCATCGGCCAGCGGCACTTGATCGAACACCAGCTTGCCTTCGCGCCACGCGGTGATGCGCCTCACGTCGGCCGTTTGCACGGCGCCGATCGCCCCGCCGCCTCGATAGCTCACCGCCATGTTGGCCGTGAGATGCGGCAGCCCCGACACGGGATCGGACTGCTTGGGCAGCACCACGACCGCGCCTTCGAGCACCGACACCGTCACATCGTCACGCTTGATCTCCACACCGAACTCGGTCCCGACGGCGCGCACCAATCCACCCGCCGCTATGACTTCAAACGGACGCGAGGTGTCATGTGCGACAGAAAAGAAAGCTTCGCCTCGCTGCATCTCGATCCGCCGCGATTTGTCGGAGAGCTTCACGGTCAGCACTGTGTCGGTGTTCAACGTGACCGTGGAATGATCGGCCAGCACGACCCGTCGCTGCTCGCCCACCTGCGTTTGATAGATCTGCGTGTCGATCCGGTGCGTGAAGAAATACGCGCCGGTCGCGACCATGAGCAGCACCGTGGCCGCGGCGCTCAGCCAGATCGAGCGCTTCTCTCTGAAGCGACGCGAACGTTCTTGAGCCGCCGCCTCTCGGGCAGCGATGGCCGCGACGACGTCGATGTCGGCCTGCAGCTCGGCTTCAGTGGTCAGTCCGCGCGTCATCGCCAACGCCAGCTCACATCGCATGTAAGCTTCGCGATGCTCCGCGGCCTGGTCGAGCCAGGCGTCGAATTCAATTTCGGTGTCGCGGCTGACCGGGTGATCGTGCAACCGGACGAACCAACGGGCCGCGGCAGCTTCCACTGCGCGGATGTCGCTCTTGAGGTCCTGGTCGCTCATCGCTCCCTCGTCCTCAGGCGGCTCTGACAAAGTTCCAACACCATGGCGATATCGCGCTCCACTGTTTTTGTGCTGACCCCCAGATGACGACTGATCGTCCGATAACTCATATTTTGTGTGACGTGCAGCAGGAACACTTGCCGGTGCCGCGGCGGTAGATCCAGCAGCACCTGCTTCACGACCTGCATGCCGTGATCCCAATCGATGATCTCGTCGGGCGAGTCCTGCTCGCCGACCAGATCCACCAGCTCGTAGGGAATATGGGTCGCGTAGGACCGCGACTTGCGCTGGCGGAAGCGGTCTCGCGCCAGGTTGGTGGCAATCTTGAACAGGAAACGTCGCACCTGATCGTCGAGGTGATCGAGATGCTCGACCCGCAGCAGGCGGACATACGTTTCCTGAAGGACCTCTTCGGCGTCATCGCTGTTGGACAGCAGCCGCGTGAGGTATTGAAGCAAGGCGGTCCGGTGATGACTGAACAGCCGCTCGACCAGGGCGGCCCGCTCCGCGTCGGTCATCGCCGCCGCCTGCGTCCCGGTCGCCGGGCCCGCGACGGGAGCGTCGACCGGCTCGTTGGCCTGGGGCTTGATGGCCCGGACCAGCTGCAGCTTGACCTTGGCAAAACTCATGGGACGGTACGTTTAAAACCCGTATTTCGACGCGGACACCGATACATACGTAGCAGCCGCCCCGGTGTCGACAATTGCGAGCAGGCTCACGGCTCGCGCAGCCCGGCGTCGGCCGACAGGCGCACCAGATCGATGCTCGCGAGGCAATCCGCCCGGCTCCGGTAGCCCCGCCCGGAGTTCGCGATCTTGCGCCGCTGGGCATCGAGCAGGAACCAGCGCCAGCGCTGCCCGCCATCCTCGTACATGAAGTAAGTCGGTTGCCCGGCGGCGCCGCCGAGCTCGGGTTCGAAGCCTTCCTGGTCGTGGGACATGGCCTATCGAGCCAGCACGAAGTCATGATCGAGCAGCCAGTCCACGGCCAGCGATCGATCGGTGTTGCGTTGGTAGTCGATGAGCAGCGAGCCCTTCACGCCGAACACGGCATCGGAGTCGTTGAACTCATCGCCCCGAGTGAACAGTTGGGTCGTGACGGAGCGATAGCCCTCGGCGCTGACGATGAAATGAATGTGTGCCGGGCGCATCGGATGACGGCCCGCCTTGTTCAACAGCTGACCGACTGGCCCGTCCACCGGCACCGGATAGGCGATCGGCTTGATGGTTTGGAACGCATAGCTGCCATCTTCGCGAGTGCGCAGCTTGCCTCGGAAATTCATTTCCGGCTGGCTGTGGTCTTGAACCGCGTAGAGTTGATTCGGCGAGGTGTGCCAGATATCCAACTCGGCGCCGGCGATGGGAGTGCCTTCCGTATCGAGCACGCGACCGCGAATCAAAGCAGTCTCGCCCTCGCCCGCCAACGCAATGCTGCCGCCATGCTCGATGTACGGCGAATGGGGCGCGTAGAACGGACCGGTCACTGCGGACTCGGTCGCGCCCGCCATCGTCACGTTGTTGAGATTATCAATGGCGGAGCTCAACCCAAGCGCATCGGACAACAGAATGAACTCTTGTCGCGGCCCGATGCATGCCTGACCCGTGCGCGTCAGAAAGTCGATGGCCGTCCACCACTCCTCCGGCCGCAGCTCCACTTCGTTCGCAAAGCCGTGCAGGTGACGCAACAGACTTTCGATGAGCGTGTTCCAGCGCTCGTTGTCGGTGCGAGCGTACGCGGCGATGACTTGATCGAGCAGCTGCACGTTCGCTGCTTGCGTCAAAGTGACATTTTCGTTGAGTTGAGTCATGGGCTGGGCACGACTCCGTGGTAAGCGTCCTCCAGCAGCTGCCGGATGGCTTCGCGTGTGACAGGACGCGGGTTGAAGTAAGGCGTGCGCGTCGCGAGGTCGGCGGCACGATCCAGATCGTCACGACTGAGCCCCAACTCACGCAGCGAGCGCGGCGCGCCGACCGCCGTTCCCAATGCATGAATGGTGCTGGCAATCGCCTCGGTACCTAATGCAACCGTCAAGCGATGACGCGCATCCGCGGCGGCCGGCAAATTGAACGCCGTTGCGTATGGAAGCACGACTGCATGCGTCTCGGCGTGCGGCGTGTTGAACGTGCCGCCGAGCGTGTGACACAACTTGTGATGCAACGACATGCCCGTCGATCCCAGCAGGATGCCCGCGAGGCACGCGCCGTAGAGCATTTCTTCCTGCGCATCGAGATCGGAGGGATTCGTACAGACTCTCGGCAACGCTCGTGCAATCGCGCGAACGCCTTCCTGCGCGAGCGTCGACATCATTGGATTGGCGTTCTGTGCGTATAACCCTTCGACCAGATGCGCCAGCGCATTCAAGCCGCTCGGCCCGGCAATCTTCGCGGGCAGCGTCGCGGTCAATTCGGCATCGTAGACGACCGAGCGCGGCAGAACCCTTTCATCCTTGCCGGTGCGCTTCACGCCATCGGTCGTGATGCCCCACACCGCCGTCATTTCTGAGCCGGAGTACGTGGTGGGCACGGCGATGATGGGCAGCCCTGTTTCGAGCGCGATGGCTTTGGCCAGGCCGATGGCCGAGCCCCCGCCGATAGCGATACAACCGTCCGCTCCAACGGCTCGAGCATGGGCCACCCCCGCCGCTGCCACCGGCGCGGGCACATGCTGAACCACCTTGTCGTAAATGCCGGCGCTGCGCTCGCCAACCGACGCGGCGACCTGGGCCGCCGTCGCTGCATGACTCGGGCTCACAATGATGAGCATGCGCCGACAGCCCAGTGCGGCCACCTCATCGACGACGCGCGCACGACTGCCTCGACCCGAGACAACCCTCAGACGGGCAATTTCAAAGACGAATGGCAGCACTCAACCTCCGGCTCCGCTCCACCGAAGCTAATACTTCGGCAAGGGCCCACTGTCGACAAATCAGTTGGTCGCATAACGCACTGACAGCCCCCACTCGCGCGGCCGGGCTGGCGTGCCGGTGTCGATTTGATCGGCAGGCAGGAAGAACCCGTTGATGCGGTAGAACTCGTTGAACAGATTGCTCCCGAACAGCGAGACTTCCCAGCGATTGCGTGCATCCCGATACGACAGTCGAGCATTGCCGACGCCATAGGCCGGCTGCCGCGAGCGCGTGTTGATATCCGATTGCGTGAACACGCCATCCTGCCAGCCGTAATCGAAACGTGCGCTTAGTGCATTACCGGCGGGCAACGCCCAGTCATATTGCGCGCCGAGCGAATAGGCGAACTTGGGCGAGTAAGCGAACTCCGAGCCCAGCGCCAGATTCTTCGCACGTCCCACTTCGGTGAACTCGGTGTGCAACCAGCTCGCGCCATACTGCAACGTGAACTGCTTGGTCACGTTCCATGCCCCTTCGAGCTCGACGCCGCGGATGCGTCCCTCGCCCGCATTGGTCGTGACGGGAAACCCCGGCGCTTCCTGCAGCTCCTCAGTGATCTGGACATCGTCGTACTCACCGCTGAACCACGTCGCGTTGAATCGCAGGCGGCGATCGAGCAAGTCGGCGCGCACACCGATTTCGTTGGTGATCAAGGTTTCTGGACCATACGGCGTGAAGCCGCCATTCGGCAGAAACGGCACATTGCCGCCGCTGAAGCCGCCCGCGCTGAAGCCCGACGAGCGCGTGAAGTACGTCATCAGATCCGGCGACCATCGATACTGAATGGACAGACGCGGCGAGACTTCATCGAACGTCGCGCGGCCGGAGTTGTTCTCGAGCTTCGGACCGTTGGGACTCAGTGCGCGCGTCGGCGCACAACATAGCTCTGCCAGCGGCTGACTCGGGCGATAGTAATTTTGCACGATGTCGTCGTGCGTGTAGCGCGCCCCGAGGCTCACCGACAATTTGCCGGTGAGTCGTGCGATCCACTCGGAAAACACCGCCCAACCATCGCTGCGGGCTTCATTCAACGAATCGATGATGAGCGGATCGTAAGCCGCGTACTGACCGCCCAGCGCCTGACGCGCGCTCAACCACGGGTCGAAGCGCAGCTCGTTCGCGACCCAGTTCTGGCGACTCGACCAGCTTCGATCCGCATAGTAGTAAATGCCGCTCGTACCGGTGAGATGTTCGCCGCTGTAGAGCAACTGCAGCTCTTCACTCATCTCGCGCCGGTCTTGCGCCGAGAACGCTTGGTACAAGTGATACGGCGTGCCATCGAAGTCATGACCCACGTACGAGTCAATTTGTCGGTAGCCGCTGATCGACTTCGCATGCACGCGCTCGTTCACGTCCCAGTTCAGCTCGAGCGTGCCGCCCGTCGATACATAGCTGTTTTGACGAATCGGCCGATTCGCCGCGGTCTTCCACTGTTCAGAGGCCCCGTAGGTCCACGCAGGATCGATGGGCAAGCCGACGGCCTCGTAGATACACGCGCTGTTGGGTGCCATCCCGACGAAGTTGCGCGGCGCTTGATCGGTGGGACACACCGGATTGAGCTGCCAGGTCACGCCCGGCGTGCCATTGCTCTTTTGAACCGCGTACTCGCCGATCAGCAGCGCATCGAAATGGTCGTTCGGTTTCCAAAGCAGGTCGGCTCGCAATACCCGATCGTGCTGATCGCCGAATGAGAAACTGCCGTCGACGCTGTCGACATACCCCTCGCGATTCAGAGTCGCGGCGGTGAACTTACTCAGCAAGTTGTCGCTGAGCGGCAGGTCCAGATCGACCAGCAGATCGTTTCGATTCGCTGAGCCCGTGGTCGCCTTGATGCGCAGGCCCTGCTCTTCGCGCGGCTTGCGAGTGACGTATTGAATGGCGCCGCCAATCGCATTCTTCCCGAACGTCGTGCCCTGCGGACCGCGCAGTACTTCGAGCCTTTCGACTTCCACGACATTCATCAGCAGCCCGGACGCGCCGCTTCGAACCACACCATCGACATACACCGCGACACCCGGAACGCCCCGCACTCGAAACGCGCCGCTGGTTCTGCCGAAGAAGTTGCCGCCGTTCACGGCGACACCGGGCGCGCGAACGTTTAGATCTTCGGTGCTTTGTATGCCGCGTGCTTCGATCTCATCGGCATCGATGGAAGTAACCGCCAACGGCACCTGTTGCAGGCTCTCTTCACGACGCCGGGCGGTGACGATGACTTCGGCAATCGAGACGCTGCGCCAGATGTCCTGAGCGTCGTCGGGATCGACAACATTCTCCGTCGCGGAAACGACGGTCGGCGGCTGCTCTGCCTTCACCGCTCGCGAGCGACGGCGAATGGCCACGCTGCCATGACCGTCGATCACGAACTCCAGATCGGTCTGGTCGAGCAATTGGGCGAGCCCTTCTTCGACGGTGTAATAGCCGCGCAGGCCACGTCGCAGATCGGCGCCAATGACGTCCGACGGATACAGCAGATGATGCTTGGCCTGACGCGAAAACTCGCGCAAGGCGTCGTCGAGCCCTTGCGAAGGAATGTCGAAACGCAGCTTGCCGGCGCTGCTTGCGAGCGCAACGGTAGACACAGCCAGTAGCATCACGGCTGCCAGCGCACGCGCATTCCCTGCGCCGCCGGCCGTCTCATGACGTGACCGATCGCCTCGACGCAACGTATCCCCCGACTTGAAGGCCGGCGTCTGCGTTGCTTATGCAAAGTCGCGTGCAATCGTCAGCGGCGGCTCGTTCGACAACATACACTCATTGCCCAGGCAACAGAACCCTCCAGCTCGGACCGTCGAGCAACGCATTCGTAATGCGTGGGTCCACGGTTCGATCGGCAGCCGCCCACGCCCCAATTTGTCGCTCAGGTCGATCAGGTCTCGCCGCAGGCCGTGGGCTGCCATTTCTTGCCGTCGGGCTCCTTGCGGAACTGCGTGCTCCAGATCAGCGGTTCCCTTAAGTACTGCGGATCGTCGATCTGTGTCGTGACCACGATCCACGGCGTGCCGTCGAGCTCGAAACGATCGAAGAACTCGGTCATGACAGCCTGCTCGCTGTAGGGCATGCCGTTCTTCTGCAAGTAGCCGGAGCGCATCTGCTTCGTGATCACGCGCAGTGCCGGCCGCCCGGTCCTCGCGGGCGCGGCGAATTGCCGGAGATGCACCGTCTCGTTCCAGTTGCCGCTCGACTGCCCTTGCCACGTCAGCTCCGTGCTCGCTGCAGTGGGTTTAAACGGAATCGTGCGCGTCTGCGTGCCGGCCGAGAAATCGATCTGCAACGTATCGTCGTTCGCCCAAGTAATGTGCAAGCGGCCCGGTGAACGGATATTGCCGGCGGCACCGTTCGGTCGACACTCCTGCCCGGCCGCTTTATCCGCGGCCGGATCGAACGAGGCCGCGACCTTCCGAGCCGCGTCGTTGACCGGCAAGCTGCCGATGAAATTCTTCGGCGGCATGGTCATGCGCTCGAGCCAATCCTCGGTCACGACCGACACCCAATAACCGGTGAGATCGAACGGCGCCGCTTCGCGTGCGGACTTCGGCGGCGCCGGCTGACCCGGCGCTCCCGCAGCCCCGGCGCCCCGGTTTCGGTTCTGCGCAAAGGCATCGCCACTCGGCATCGCCAACGCCAGCGACAACGCGCCCATGACCATCCAACCAGCGCCGCGAATCGGCATCGAGCTCATAGCAATCTCCGTAGTCATGTCAGGGCGACGCCTTCGACGCGTCCGGGCTGGACTTGTCCACCGTCGCGCTCAGCTCGCGATACACGGCTTCGACGAACTGGGTGGTGGTCCATCCGCGCGGGGCGGTGCCATAGATCCCGTCGTAATCGAGCGTCGGCCGCGCGGCCTTCACCTGATCGAGCGTCATGCCGCGCTTGATGAGATCGGCGATGCGGTCGCGAATGATGGTGAGCATGTCGCGATAGATCACCACGCTGTACTCGTCCGCGATCGCGCCGTAGGCCGGTACGACCAACGTTCCGCCTTGTGCATTCATTACCGGCACCGCCAGATCGATGATCCGATTCAACGCGTCGATCACGCCTTGCAAGCTGCCGCCATTGTCGGCCTCGATGACGGGATAACTGTCGGGCGTGAAGATCTCCCCTGCAACGATCACATCGGAACCGCGGAAGAACACGGCGCTGTCGCCATCAGTCGCGGCCGCCGGGTAATGAATCAGAATCACCGGCTCGCCGTTCATGTGCAAATCCATGGTGCCGGTGTAGTAAACATCCGTCGGCCACGCCTCCTCGGGGCTCGTGGTCGTGCCCACGACGCCGCTCATCCGATTGAGCACACCTTCATGTCCCTTGATGGAAGCGACATTGATTTCGCCACGATCGCCGATGAACTTGCCGACCTTCGTGACCGGCAAGTTGCCGCCGGTGTGAGCCGGCAGGAAGCTCGTGTTCAAGATGATACGGATCGGCTCGGGCGTGACTTTGCGGATCGCTTCGATCAGTTTCGCGCTGGTCGCAGACGTTTGCGTGTCGACGACCACCACGCCGTCCGGGCCGATCTGAAAGACCGAGTGCGCGCCGCCGCCGGCCGCGCCGATCAGATACACGTTGCCTTTCACGTGCATCACATCGAGCTCGCCGGTGAACTCGGCCGGTGCAGATGCCTTCGCGGTGCGTGCCTTTTGAGCGTGCGCGGGCACCGCCATCAAAGCAACCGACAGCATCACCATCGCCAATGCGGGCTTAGTGTTGAAACTCACAATGCGCTCCGTGATCAGAAGGGACTCGGCGGCTCGCCCCACTGGGGCAACTGCGCCGGCAACAATTTCTTCAGCTCCAGCTGATATTCAGGATAGAGCTGGGCCGCGCCGCCGTTGGTGACCTGCATCGGGAAGCCGGTCTTGTCGCTGAATTCCTTGAGCATGGGATTCATGCCCGGCGGCAGCCAATGCGCCACAAAACCTTGCGGTCGCTCCACTTCCACGCGCGCGGCGCACGTGTATGGATTGATCCACAAGCCCGGCGCCAGCACCCAATTCCAACTGCGCACGTAGGGCTCGGTGAGATACACAGGATCATCGACGGCGCTCACCCACGTGAGCACGTTGTCGTGACGGATCAGGAATTCCGTGAGCTTGCCGTTGGCACTGCGCGGGATGCCGTTGCGGCGAATCCAGCCTTCCTTCAAATGCGTGGTCTTCACGATCAACGTGTCGCCGTCCCACACGCCGGTGGAAAAGCCTTCCCAGGTATGGGGCGCATTCGGCGAGGGATGCGGACGGCCATCGAGCCAGATGGTGCGCACCGGGTTCATCCAGCCCAGCATGATGTGATACGCGATGACCTTGAACGAGTTCGGATCGGTCGTCGTCCAGATCTGAATGTGCGCTGGGCCGTGCGGGCCGTAGTCGGCCGGATGCGGCGCGCATTGATGCTCCGGCACCGACCACTTGTTCGCGTCCCAGGTTTGAGCGCGCAGCAACGCCGCGTCGTTGATCGGCAGACCGGTGAAGTCGCCGATGTCGGGGCCGCCGCCGCGATCGAGCCGGTCCTCGTGCATCTTCTGACCCCAGGCTCCGGTGAGGTCGAGCTCCGCCGCTGCCGGGCCTGCGATCAACGCGAGCGCCAGCAATCCCCCCGCCATTCTTCTCTGCATAGGATGAGCATCCCAGTGTCGTCGTGTCTTGCGGTTGAAACGCAGCGGACGCGGCACTGTCGACATTTAATGTCTGTGCCGGTCGCGTGCAACGTTAGATGCGTAGGAGCACGACAACCCCGACCGCATGACCGAGTCCGAATCCATTCAACAGTTGGCCGAACGCATCCGCGCCGCCGGCTTGCTCGGCAAGCCCGGCCTGCTGAGCCGGCTGTTCGACTATTTGATCGCCCGGTCGGTGAGCGGCACGGCGCCCAAGGAAATCGAGATCGCGGTCGACGTGTTCGGCAAGGACGAGTCGTTCGCGGTCTCCCAGGACTCGACGGTCCGCGTGTACGTCCACAAGCTGCGACGTAAGCTCGAAGAGTTTCATGCACAGAGCGGGCGTGAGGACGCGTCGCGCCTGGTGCTGCCCAAGGGTGAATATCGCATCGTCATCGAGCACTCGGCGGCGCCAGCCATCGAGCGCGCCGAGCAACCGGCGCCTTCTCCTCCGCCGCCCGTCGAGCAGCGGCGTTGGCTCAACCTGCGAAACACAGTGCTCGCTGCCGCGGGATGTTTGCTACTTGCCGGCGGTGCACTCATCGGCACGCATATGAAGAGCGGCGGTCCGGCGAGCGAACTGGATACCGTTCGCGGCAATCCGATCTGGGCCAAGGTGCTGCATGACCAGCGCCCCGTCGTCGTAGTCGTCGGCGACTATTACATCTTCGGCGAGACCGATCCACGTTCCGGTGCCGTGAAACGTATGGTGCGCGAGTTCTCGATCAACTCGGCTCGCGATTTGGAAGAACAACTGCAATCCGACCCGCAGCTGAACGGCAGCTACGAAGATCTCGATCTCGCTTATCTGCCCACGTCGACGGCGTTTGCCATGCGCGATGTGCTCACCACGCTCGCCGCACCCGGCCAACCGCAACAACGGGTGCAGATCGTGCTCGCCTCCGAGCTCACCACCGAGATGCTTCGGACGTCGCACATCATCTATATCGGCTACATCAGCGGCATGCGGCAGTTACAGGAGCTGGCGTTCCAGCACTCCCGCCTGCGCGTCGGCTCGTCGTTCGATGAGCTCATCGACAAGCGCACCGGTCAGCGCTGCGTGAGCCAGGCCGGGCAACTGCCCGAGGCCGGCACGACCTATCGCGACTATGGCTTCTTCTCGAGCTTCCCGGGACCGACCGGCAATCGCTTCGTGATCATCGCGGGCACGCGCGATGTGGCGGTGATGGAAACCGCCGAGGCGTTGACCCGTGCGTGGCCGTTGGCGCAGCTGTCTCGCTCGATCCAGAGCGAATCCTTTGAGGCGCTGTATGAGGTCGCCGGGCTCAACCGCTCCAATCTCAGCGGCCGGCTGCTGTTCAGCGCTGCACTCGGCAGCACGCAACGAAGCCCGTCGAAAGATCCGAGCAACACTGACAACAACTTTTTCCTTGCGGATCTCAGCGATGAGCACAGTCATTGAGGCGGACGCGGCGATCGAGCCGTCGGTGAACCACGCCCGCTCGCTAGCGTTCAGCGCGATCGGTGCGATCGTTGGCTTGTCCATTGCGGGCTATGGCCTGTTCACCGCTGCAGGCACCTCCACCCGATCGGTGCCGAAGGAAGCGGTCGCTTTGATCAACGGCCAGCCCATCCTGCGTGGCGATTTCAGCACGCAGTTGGAAACACAAACCGGCGAGACCCTCGCGACCAGCTCGCGTACCACGCAGCTGAAGATCTTGAACGACATGGTTCGCGAGGAGCTGCTCGTCCAGCGCAGCCTCGAATTGAATTTCGGCGAGACGGACCAGGATATTCGCAACGCACTGGTCAGCGCGGTGACCCGTCAGATCACCGTGCAAGTCGCGACGGCCAATCCGACGCAGCACCAGTTGCAGGCGTATTACGACGCGAATCCCGGTCGGTTCACGACGGAAGGAAAGATCGAGGTGCGGGATTTCATTGCGAAAGATGCCCGCGCGGCATCCGCTGCGGTGGAAGCCCTGAGATCAGGATCGCCGGTGCAGAGTGTGATACGTGATTTCGATCTGCAAGAGCCGGAGCGTCACGAGGAAGATTACTACTTCGCCGTGAAATATCGCTTGGGCGATGCGTTGTTCGCCAAGGTTCATGAGCTCAAGGCCGGCCAGGTCAGCGAACCCATGCAGACCGGCAGCGGCATTCATATCGTGCAGGTCATCAAGAACGAAACCCCTCAGCCCCTCACCTTCGAGGCGGCGGGCGATCAGGTGCTCACTCAATACAAGGACGCCGAGCAAGCGCGTCTGATGGATGCGACGATCAAGTTCTTGCAGAGCAAGTCGAGCATCGTCATCGCGAAGGACTACGCGAGCGAATATCAGCCATGACGCGCTCTGCCCGTCTCCAGCGAGCGCCCCTGGCGCAACATGCTCACCTGCGGCGCCCGCCCCTGCTTCGCATTGCCCGTGCAAGATTGCTCCAACGTCCGCCCAAGATTCGCGTTGCCCGTGCGCGATTGCTCCAGCGCGCTCGGTCAGTCGCGACATTTCTGACTTTCGCCTGGCTGGCACTCAATGCCGGCGGCGCTCTTGCGCACACCTTGAGCGAAAGTCACTCGTCCTGGCAGGTCTCGGGCAACACCGTGCGCGTCGAAATGATCGTGCCGGAGCTCGAGGCAAAGCGCTTATCCAAGACCGGCACCGACTTGCCAGCGCGCGAGGAATACAGCCGCTACTTGGGCGAACGAGTCGCCGTGCTCGCGGACCATGAACCTTGCAAACGCGCCGCCGGTCCGGCGGCCTTAGCGGCGGTTCCAGGTTTCCTTCGCGACGAACTCGAGTTCACCTGCCCGGACAGCAAGTCACTCGCAATTCAATCATCCGTGTTCTTCGATGTGGTCCCCTCACACACCAACTTCGCGCGCGTTCAGATCGGCAACCAGGATTTCTTCGAAGAACTGCTGACCAACGAACATCGCGAGGCTGAGATCACCGGCGGCGAGTCGCACGGCACGCTGCAAGGCGCCGGCCTCTTGAAGTTCATCCAGATGGGCATCATGCACATCTTCACCGGCATCGATCACATGGCCTTCATGCTCGGGCTGGTGCTGATCTCCCGTCGCGTGAGAGATCTGCTGCTCGTGGTCACAGGCTTCACGCTCGGACACAGCCTGACGCTCGCGCTCGCGGTCACCGGCGTGCTCCGGCCGGATGCGCAGTTCATCGATGCACTGGTGGCGCTGACCATCGTGCTGATCGGCGCCGAGAACGTCGGCGACTCGACGCATCGTCCCCTGCCCGTCGCCATCGGCCTCGGTGGCTTGTTGTTTGCAATGGTCATCGCGAAACACCTCGGCGTCGGCATCACATTGCCCACGACGTTGCTCATTGGCGGCGGCATGTTCGCCGCGGGCTATCTCATGTTCGCCGGTCAGCTGCGCGACGCTGCGAGAGTTCGCTTGTTGATCACCCTGGTCTTCGGCTTGATCCATGGGTTCGGCTTCGCGGCCAACCTGCTGGAGATGCGCCTGCCTCCCGAACGGCTCACCGAACTGCTCATCGGCTTCAACATCGGCGTGGAAATCGGACAGCTCGCGGTCGTGCTCGGGGCACTGGCCGTTGCCGCGCTGCTCGTGCGGGTACGACTTTCCATGCCCCGCCCCTTGTTCACCGACATCGCCGCCGCGGTGCTGATCGGACAAGGACTGTATTGGTTCCTGGGTCGCACCGTGTCTCTCGGCTGATGGAGATGTCCTTGCTGTCGCTGACCGAATTCTGCAACTGGCTCGCCGACACCTCGGCCAGTCATTTGTTTCAGGAAGTGCTGTGGATCGTGCCCGCGGCGCAGAGCATTCATATCCTCGCGATTGCGATTGCCATGTCGGCGCTGCTGATGATTCATCTGCGATCCATCGGCGTGCTGGCACGAGACCAGACGCGTAGCGAAATCGTCGATCGCTTCCTGCCGGCGTTGTGGATTGCATTGCCAGTACTGCTCGCAACGGGCTCGGTGCTCATCGTCGCCGAGCCGGCACGTTCGCTACGCAATCCCGCGTTCTATTGGAAGATGGGATTGCTGCTCGTCGGCATCGTCATCACGTTGACCTACGCCCGCCCGCTTCGCCGCGATCCGTCCTGGTGGGATGAAACCCGTCGGCGCCAGCTCGCGTCGGGGATCGCCGTCACCTCGCTCATCCTCTGGGTCGCCATCGTGTTCTGCGGTCGCTGGATCGCGTACGTCTCGCCCTTCTGACCGGACCGCGCGCATGCTCGAAGACACACTCGCTACCATCGAAAACCTGAGGCTTGCCACCGCCATCCGCGAGGAAGGCCTGTTATTCCCGTGGATCGAATCGATTCATGTGCTGGCGCTGGTGCTGGTCGTCGGCTTCATCCTGATCGTCGATCTGCGCCTGATCGGCCTCGCGTCCAAAAAGCGCGGCGTGGCGCAGCTCGCCAGCAATGCGCTGCCGATCACCTGGGGCGCGTTCGCCGTCGCTGTGATATCGGGCTCGTTGCTGTTCATCTCGAACGCGGTGTCCTATTGGGACAACGTGTTCTTCCAGATCAAGCTGGTGCTGATTTTGCTCGCCGGTGTGAACATGTTCGCGTTCCACCATCTCGTCGCTCACGACATGTCTGAATGGCAAACGCCTGACACCACCCCGGTGCTCGCCAAAGCGGCCGGTGCCATTTCGATGCTGCTATGGATCGGCGTCGTGATCTGCGGTCGCTGGATCGGCTTCGTCTAACTTCCCGCCTTAACAAATCTGCTCGAGCGGGCGCTTCATAAGCGGAAGCGTTGCCCGCCATAGGTCATTTTTATCCCGCCAAACAAGCGCTTGCCGCCCGGTTTTCATCGGCCAAATTGTTGACAATTTCATCGGCAGTTCCTAGATTGCCGCCACACCATAAACAACCCGGCATCAGCCGGGCACGGCACTGGGACGGCAAGGGGGATCCATGCGACGACGTCCAGCTTTATTCGGCGCTTGTGCACTGGTCGCGGTCACGACGGCAGCGGCACAGGAAGCGGAGAACGAACAGGTCATGGAACAGGTGGTCGTCACGGGCACGAGCATTCGTGGCGTGGCGAGTGCCGGCGCGCCGGTGATCGCGATGGATCGCGAAGACCTCGTGGCCACGGGCCTCGCCACGAGCAGCGATCTCGCACGTGCCCTGCCCCAGGTGTTGAATCTCGGCGCCGATGAAAGCCGACTGGGCGGCGCGCAGGATGGCGCCGCGAATGCCACGCGCGTCTCGGGCATCAATTTGCGCGGCATCGGCAACGAAGCCACCCTGCTGCTCATCAACGGTCGACGACTCGCACCGGCCGGCGTCATCAAATCGCTCTACGATCCCAACGTCATCGCCTCGGCCGCGATCGAGCGATTGGAAGTCGTGGTCGACGGCGCATCCGCGATTTACGGCTCGGATGCCGTCGCCGGCGTTGTAAACATCATCACGCGCAAGGGCTTCAACGGCGCGGAAACCATGGTCCGCTACGGCGTCGCCGATGGCACCAGTCAGAAGATCGTCAGCCAGAACTTTGGTTTCAGCTGGGACACCGGCAGTGTGTTCGCGGCGTATGAGCACAACGAGCGCGACAGTCTCTCGGGCGCCGACCGCGACTTCGCATCGAACGATCGGCGCGCACGCGGCGGCTCGGATGCGCGCCCAACGCTCTCCTCGCCAGGAAACATCATCGTCGGAACGACGCGCTATCCGTTACCTGCCGGCTCGGGCACTGGCCTGAATCCGGCTCAATTGACCGCCGGCACCGCCAATCGATTCGACGAAGGCTCGTTCGCCGATTTGCTGCCGAATCAGGAGCGCGACAGCTTCTTCCTGGATGCGCGTCAGGAATTCGGTGCGCTCGACGTGTGGTATCAGGGCTGGCTGTCGGAGCGCGACTTCGATGAACGCGTCGCTCCAGCCTCGGGACAACTGCGCGTTCCGAACACCAACGCCTTCTTCGTCGCACCGGCCGCGCTCGGCTCGCCGACCTTCGTCAACGTAGAATATCGTTTCCTCGCGGAGGACGCCGATCCTCGCCTGGCAGGCTATGAGAACGCTCAACAAAATGCGATCGGCGCCGGCTACGACCTGGGCGGCGACTGGCGCATCGAGACGTACGCCAACTTGAGCAAGAACAGCGGCTTTCAGCGACGGGGCGCGATCACCAATGGCGCGGCGCTGACCGCCGCGTTGGCGAGCAGCAACCCGGCGACTGCCTTCAATCCGTTCGGCGACGGCACGTACAACGTCACCAACAATCCGGCGCTGGTCGATCTGATCATCGCCAACCGCGACACGCACGCCACCAGCGAAGCCCGTGACTTGTCCTTGAAGGCGGACGGTCCGCTGTTCTCGCTGCCCGGGGGCGATGTGCGAGTCGCCATCGGCATGGAGCGTCACGACAACGAGTTCCGCCAGCGACTGGATGCCAACAACGTATTGGCCTCCGGCGAGACCACCACCAAAAATATTCAGAACCGCCGTCACAACACCTCGTTCTTCGGCGAAGTGTTCGTGCCGCTGGTCAGCGAGGAACAGGCCATTCCCGCCGTTCACAGCTTGAGTTTGTCGCTGGCCGCTCGTCGCGAAGAATATTCCGACTTCGGCTCGACGACCGATCCGAAAATCGGGGTGGTCTGGCGGCCGCTCACCTCTCTGACGGCACGCGCCACGTACGGCACGTCATTTCGCGCGCCGTCGCTGGTCGACACCAGCGAGCAGATCCACAACATCTTCATTCAAAACCTGACCGATCCCGCCGGTACGGGCGGCGTTACGCGCGGCATTTATCACAACGGCGGTCGCGCCTCGCTAAAAGCCGAAGAGGCGACGACCTGGTCGGTCGGGCTGGACTGGGTGCCGACCGGCGCGCTGCAAGGCCTGACGGCTTCGCTCACCTACTACGACGTGGACTACACCGACCGGATCGATGTCGTGCTGAATACTGCGCTGACGAACGGGTCCGTCTACGGGCCCTATGTGATTCGCCGGCCGGCCGCAAGCGACACCACCGCCACCGCGGCGTTCAACGCCCTGGTCGCATCGTTCCTGAGCAATCCCGATTTGCAAAGCCCGGCGGAACCGGTCACCAACATCAATGCCATCATCGATGGCCGCCGGGCGAATCTCGGCAGCATGAAGCAACAGGGCATCGACCTGAATCTGGGCTACACCCTCAACACCTCGTTCGGCGATTGGCGCTTCGGCTTCGACGCCGCGAAGATTCTCGATCTCACTCGCTCGGTCGCCCCCGGCCTGCCCTACGTCGACGTGCTCGACACGTACAGCAACCCGGTCGATCTGCGGGCCCGCGCCTCCATCGGCTGGCGACTGAACGGCTGGTCCGTGAACACCTATCTGAACTACGTGGATAGCTATCTCAACACGGCGATCTCGCCCAACGTCGAGGTGGATAGTTACAAGACCGTCGATGCCTCCATCGTGTACGACTTCGGCGAGCAACGCGGCGTGCTCAGCGGCGTGAGCTTGTCAGTCAATGGACAGAACATTCTCGATGAAGATCCGCCCATCGTATTGAACGGCATCGTGTCGTGGGACAACCAGAACGTCTCGCCGCTCGGTCGCTTTGTTTCCTTCGTGGTCACGAAGCGCTGGTGATGATGAGCACGCTGACGACGACACTTCGAGCAACCTGGGCAGTTGGCGCTCTGCTGCTGCCCCTTTCTCTCTATGCCAGCGAAGCCAAGGAGTCGCGGCCCGGCGTGTATCGGGGCTACTCCGAAGCACGCTTCAGCGAATGGCAGAAGACGTCTCAATATGTGTCGATGTCCGACGGCGTGAAGCTCGCGGTCGATATTTATCGCCCGGCCGTGAATGGCCGTGCGGTCGATGAGAAGTTTCCGGTTGTCTGGATTCACACCCCGTATCGGCGCGCCTATACCGATCCCAAGGGCACGCTGGTCAATCCGCTCGAGCGACTGTATCTCATGCCGCTGTTGAACCATGGCTATGTGGTCGCGGCCGTGGACACCCGCGGACGAGGCGCATCGTTCGGCGCTCGTCGCGGCTTTCAAGACCGCACCGAAGCTCGCGATGCTTATGAAATGACCGAATGGTTCGCCAAGCAGCCGTGGAGCACGGGCGCCATCGGCGTCGCCGGATGTTCCTATCTCGGCGGCACGACGTGGCATGCCGCGACCATGATGGCGCCACATCTGAAAGCCATCGCGCCGGGCTGCACCGACTTCGACAAATATGGCTTCGTCAGCCGTGGCGGCATCACAGCACAGTTCAACACGCGTCCTGAAAATCCAGGACAGGATTACGGACAAGGCGTGGTTCCGGTGACTGCCGATATCGATGGCAAGCAAGCGGCCACGGCGATTGATGAACACAGCAAAGGCACGCCCATGGCAGAGTTGTGGGCGGGCATGCGCTATCGCGACGATGTGTCGCCGCTGCTCGGCGTCCCCTTCTGGCGCGAGTCCAGCGTCGCGACGTATGCCAAAGAAATCGAGCGCTCCGGCGTCGGCCTGTTCATCTGGGGCAATTGGCTGGATGAAGGCAGCTTCGAAGCGACGCTCGCCTATAACAACCTCAACAATCCTCGCAAGCTCTGGATGGGCGAATGGGGCCATTGTCAGGTGGGCGACTTTCCCATGGCCACCGAAATGCATCGCTTCTTCGATTATTTCCTGAAGAAGATCGACAACGGCTGGCAACGCGAAGCGCCAATCTACTACCGCACGGTCAACGCGCCCGCCGGCAAGGAATGGAGTAGCACCGACCAGTGGCCGCTCGCAAACGCGCGTAATCAAACATTGCATATCGGTGGCGGCGCTTCGCCAGGCGCGACAGGTCAGCTCGCAAGCATGGTTGCCGCAGGCGCCGCGAGCGACAAGTTCGTCGTCGACTACGATCCGAAGTGCAGCGAGAAGGTCGATCTGTACTTCCTGATGTGGCCTTGCGGAGTCGACAAACACGGCTTGGGCTACGCCACACCGCCGCTCACCGCCGACACGCACATCGCCGGGCATCCCATCGTCGATCTGTGGATCTCATCGACTACCGACGATGCCGATGTGTTCGTGTATCTCGAGGACGTGGCACCGGAGGGCACTGCATCCATCGTGACCCATGGACGGCTCCGAGCATCGCATCGAGACGAGCAGCCCGCGCCCTATCGCAACTTCATGGGTCTGCCCTATCACCGCGGCGAGCGGCGCGATGCGAAGCCATTGGTTCCGGGAACGCCCGCGAAGCTGCGGCTGGATTTGTTACCTACGTCGACGATCGTCAAGGCCGGTCATCGCCTGCGCTTGACTGTCGCAGGGGCCGATCCACGTCAGCGCTCTCGCAATGTGAAATTCGATCCGCCGCCGACCACCACGATCCATCACGACCGCGAGCATGCATCACAACTGACGCTGCCCATCGTCGGTGCGTTCGCCGCTGAGGGGCCCGGCGAGTGACGTTACTTGAGGTCCAGGTCCATCGCGGACAACGTTTCCAGGCCCTCGGCGATATGCTCGCGCATCAGCCGCTCCGCATCTTTGACGCGGCCGTTGGCGATCGCTTCGGTGATCTTGCGATGACCGGCGTTGGCGTTGTCGATGCGGCGGGCGCTGTAGAAGGTCGCGATCAACAGCCGGTAGATGGGAATGCGCAGCCGCTCCAGAAACATGCGGATGAACTCGTTGCCCGAGCCTTCGATGATCAGCTGATGCCATTCGTCGTTGAGCCGCGCGAAGCGCTCGTGGTCGATGGTGTGCTCGATCTCGTTCAATTCGCCCTGGATCTTCTGCAGCTTCCGCTTGAGGTCGGGCCGGTCCGCGGCGGCGAAATCGGCTGCGGCCATGCCTTCGAGCGCCATCCGCGCCCGATACATCTGGCGCAGGTCGTCGTGCGTGAAGCGCTTCACTGACGCGCCCCGGAACTCCTCGATGGTGACCAATCCTTCGCTCGACAGCCGCTGTAGCGCTTCGCGAACCCGAGTCCGAGTCGCGGTCGGCAGCTCGCGCATGATGTCCGCTTCCACCAGGCGCTGGCCCGGCACGAAGCTGCCCCGGCGAATGCGTTCGCGAATCCAGTCGACGACGTCGCTGACGCTCCGCGGTTCAGCTCTAACGCTGGATCGAGATTTGGTGTCGGTCTTGGCTGGCATGGCCGACAATATGATCGATATTTTGGTCAACAATCAACCGGGACCGATCGCGTCATGGAGCTGATCTTCACCGGCGATCTGATCCTCGATGAACCCGAGCCGGACCACTGGCTGGGCGGCATTGCACCGGCGCTGCGCAATGCGGATCTCACGATTGGACACCTGGAAGTCCCACATACAACGCATGTCGCCGCGAGTCGAGACGATGTGCCTGCACCTGGTGCGGACCCGACGCACCTGCCCGCGCTGGCGCGAGCCGGCATCGGTGCGGTGACCTTGGCGGGCAATCACATCGCTGACCTGGGTGAAATCGGCATTACCGATACGATTCGCGGGCTGACGCGCGCGGGCATTGCATACACCGGCGCCGGCGCGACGTTGAGCGATGCTCGCAAGCCCGCCATCATTTATCGGCGCGGCAAGCGCATCGCTGTGTTGAGTTACAACTGTGTTGGACCGGAGAGCGCCTGGGCCGGACCGACCCACGCGGGCTGTTCATATATTCGGGTGGAACCGGCCGATGGCGGTCCGATTCGTCCGGCGGCAGCGCTGGAGCGGATCGACCCCGCCTCGTTGCAAATGCTCGCCGATGACATCGCACGGACCAAGGCGCAGGCGGATTTCGTCGTCGTCGCGTTTCACAAAGGGATCGTTCATACACGCGCTCGGTTGGCGCCCTATGAGCGCCCCCTCGCTCATGCGGCCGTTGAAGCAGGTTGCGATGTGGTGATCGGCCACCACGCTCACATCGTGCGCGGCATCGAGTTTCATCGGGGTGTGCCCATCTTCCACGGGCTGGGAAACGGCTGCGTCGTGACTCGCGCGTTGAGCCCCGATCAAGCCTCGCCCGAACGCGCCGCCTGGGCTCGCAAGCGTAAAGCGCTGTTCGGTTTCGAACCCGATCCCGCGTATGTGTTGGCACCGTTTCATCCCGAAGCGGTGAATGCGCTGCTCGGTCGAGTGCGAATCGATGCAAGCGGCAAGATTCGCGTGGGCTTCATTCCCGTTCACGTCGATGCACCGGGCCGACCGCGCGTTGCGCCGGAAGCCGCGCAACGCATCGCCGACTACATTCAGACGATCGGCATAGAAGCCGGTTTGCCGCCACTGACACTGCACATCACAAGCGAGGGCGTGTGGCTGAATTGATGGAACGAAACAGCGGCGGCCAGACGCGCGGACCGTTGTTCTACATCGGCGCCGGCGGCCTGGTGCTCGCGATGGCCGTCGAAGCCCTCGCGGTGCTCGGTCGTCATGCTGGCATTCCGCTGCTCGGTGCGATGGAAATCATCCAGGCATCGATTCTGTTGATGGCGTCGACCGCCATGCTGTCGGCCACGCTGAACAAGGGCCATGCGACCGTCACGTTGCTCACGACGCGCGTCGGTGAACGTGCACGCGGCTACCTGCACGCCTTTGCCAATCTGATGTCGGCGCTGTTCTTCGTAGGATTGGCAACCGGCGTGTTGTGGCTTGCCGTGGAAGCCTGGAACGATCATGAGCAAAGCGAGCTGTTGCATATTCCTTTCCGTCCGCTCCGCATCGTGTCGCTCATCGCCGCCGTCGCCATTGCGCTCGTGTTCCTGCGAGATATGGGGCGCTCGCTCCGAGGCCGCGCATGAACGGTCTCCTAGGCGTCATCGCCCTCCTCGTCCTGCTGACGCTGGGTGTTCCCATCGGTGTGTCGATGGGCGTGGTCGGCATGGCCGGCCTCATGCTGCTGTTGGGGCCCGAGCCCGCCATCATCAAATCGGGCGTCGTGCTGTTCGAGACCATCACTCGCTACGAGCTCGGTGTGTTGCCGTTGTTTCTATTCATGGCCCACCTATGTTTCGCCGCCGGTGCGAGTCGTGACTTCTTCGAAGCGGCCGCGCGAATGGTTGGTCATCGTCGCGGCGGTCTCGCGATCGCATCGGTCGCAGGGTGCGCGGGCTTCGGTGCGATCAGCGGCTCGAGCCTCGCAACCGCTGCCACCATCGGCTTGATCGGTTTGCCAGAGATGCGAAAGCGAGGCTACTCCGATGCGCTCGCGACTGGATCGATCGCGGCAGGCGGCACGCTTGGGTCGATCATTCCACCGTCGGGCGCGCTGATCGTGTTCGGCATTCTGGCCGAGCAATCGATCGGAAAGTTATTTACCGCCGCCATCATCCCCGGGCTGTCGCAGGCGTTGTTCTACATCGTCACCATCGTGTTGTTGTGTCGGTGGCGTCCTTCCATTGGCCCGGCCACAGCGCGGGCGCCGTGGTCCGAGCGGCGGGCAGCGCTCCTTCGCATTCTCGATCTCGGTGCGTTGATCCTCGTCGTGCTCGGTGGTATCGCCTTCGGCTGGTTCACCCCGACTGAAGCCGCCTCGGTGGGCGCGACCGGCGCGCTCGTTCTGTGCGCGTGGCGCCGTAAGTTGAATCGCGATTCTCTGCGCGAAGCGCTGGCGCAAACGCTGCGCACGACGGGAATGATCTACGTCGTAATTATCGGCGCGCTCATTTTCGCGGTGTTCATGAGCTATACGGGCCTGGCCGAGCAGGTCGCCGATTTCATGGAAGGCCTGCCGGGCGGCACGCTGATGGCCATCGTCATCATGACCGTCCTGCTGTTGTTGCTCGGCTCGGTACTCGACGGGTTGGCGTTGATGCTGCTCACGACGCCCATCCTGCTGCCCATCGTGACCGATCTGGGCCTGTCGCCGATCTGGTTCGGCATCTATCTGGTGCGCACGATGGAGATCGGCTTCGTGCATCCGCCCATCGGCATCAACCTGTATGTGATTCAAGGCATCGCCAAGGACGTGCCGCTGGGACGCATTTTCAAGGGCGTCGTGCCGTTCCT
This sequence comes from Steroidobacter flavus, assembly GCF_042651805.1. Lineage (NCBI taxonomy): Bacteria > Pseudomonadati > Pseudomonadota > Gammaproteobacteria > Steroidobacterales > Steroidobacteraceae > Steroidobacter > Steroidobacter flavus. The sequence continues at coordinate 284,096 of NZ_JBHSDU010000015.1, forward strand.
GGCGGCCGATTTGTTACATCTGTCGCTGCTGATCGCCTTGCCAGCGATGGCGTTGGCGCTGCCCGGGTGGTTACATCAATGAGCTTGTCTTCGCTATTGGTTCGTGCCTTGAGCGATCCGCTGAATGCGGTGGGGTCTCGGCGTGCCATTGGATATTTAGGGTGGAATGTGCCGGTTGAGTTGATTCTCGCGGCGGATGCGGTGCCTGTGCAGTTGGGTGCCCTGCCGGGTTGTGGCACTGAGCTTGCCGATCGGTTCTTGGAGAATAGTTTCTCGGCGCAGAGTCGCATCGTCGCTCAGCGATGGCTCGATGGTGGTCTCGATGCATTGGACGCCGTGATTTTCTCCCGCAGCGATGACAATGCTCAGCGCTTGTACTACTACCTTTGCGAACTGCAACGCGTGGGTGTATGCAAAGGACCGAAGCCCCTGCTCTATGACCTGGCGCGCATTCAACGGGGCACGAGCGTGGCTCATACGATGGAGTCCACTCGGGCGCTTGCCGCCGCCCTTCGCGTCGATGAATCACGATTGCCCGCTGCGATGGAGCGCGTTGCTGTTCGCGAGAAGATGCTCGCTGAGTTGTCGAAGCGGCGAACGGCGGATGAGGTGCCGCTTGGGTCCGTCGCGTATCGGATCGAGCGCGGGGCTCGGACTGACTGGTCGGAAGAATTTGATCGGTCTCTGCAAGAGTGGCTGTCCAATTGTGCGACGGGCGCACCGCGTAAGCGTGTGTTGTTGGTTGGAAGCGCGCCTGCGGACGATCGCGTTCATAACGCTATCGAAGTGGATGGGACCGTCGTTGTGGGCGAAATCAATGAGGCGTCCTTCCTGGCTCCGCGAGCCGCTGTGTCTGGCGACTCGGTGGAAACCATCGCGCGCCGCTACTACGACCGAACCAATGCGATCAGCACGCTGCTACAGTCCCCGGCCGATCTCGTCAGCGCGGCCCGAGCGTTACGAGCTGATGGTGTCATTGTTTGGATGGTCGCCACCGATACCGGCCTCGCCTGGCAAGCCCCTCGCATCGAACGCGCACTGCGTGAGGCGTCATTGCCGACGCTCATGCTCACCTCGAAACCTCAAACGCTAAATGCCGACACGCTCGATCAGATCGCGCAGTTCCGTCGCACGCTGGAGGTCGCATGAAGCCGCTGCATAGCCTGCGTGCGCTAGCTCTCGGCGACGCTGCGGATGGCGCCCTGGCACGGTTGCTGGCGACCTTCGGCGCCGAGGTGTCTCCGGTCGAATTCGCTTCACTGGCCAACGAACTCCCTAACGCTCACTTTCTAATCGAGGGCCTGGGCATCCCCGCCCTGCGACGCGCGGGGTTCGATCGGGCTCGCATCGAGCAATTGAACGCGAAGTTGATTCACGTCTCCGTCACCACCTTTGGCAGCGAAGGCCCGCGAGCCGAATGGCGAGGTGGGGAGTTGATCGCCTCAGCGATGGGCGGAACGCTGAGGGTCACCGGCGACGTGGATCGACCGCCGGTCAAGGAAGCGTTGGATGCCTGCTGGTTTCATGCGGACATGGCAGGCGCCGCCGGCGCGATGGCCGCGCTGGTGGAACTTGCAACCACGGGCCGGGGTCAGCACGTCGATATCTCGGTTCAAGAGGTCGCGTTCTCACGCAACGTCAACGGCGTGCTGGTGTGGCAGTTCGATCGTCGTAAGTTACACCGCGTGGGTGGCGCCTTGAACTACGGTCGCGCGACCGTTCGCTGCATCTGGCCCCTCGCGGATGGCTTCTGTTTCCACACATTGATGACCGGCCGCTTCGGCGCCCCGGCCAATCAAGCGTTGAGCGATTGGATCGACGAAGCAGGCCTGCCCAACCCACTCCGAGGCGTCGACTGGACACGCTACAACCGCTCGACGCTCGATCCGGAAACGCGCCGTGAATGGGAGCGAGCCATCGAAGGCTTCTTCTCAACGCGCACGCGCCACGAGATCTCGACGGAAGGTCGCCGTCGCGGCATCAACGCAACGGTCGTCGCAGAGCCCGGCGATGTGCTGGCCGATCCACATCTGGAAGCTCGCAACTTCTGGACTCGCGATCAACAGAACAAACGCAAGCCTTCGCGTTTCGTCTCGATCACCGAAGCACCGACAGCCGCGCAACCGAATCGATCCAACCCCAGAACCATCGAGCGCACCGGTCCATTAAAAGGCCTGCGAGTCCTGGACTTCTCCTGGGCCTTGGTCGGCTCGATCACCACCAAGGTCCTCGGCGATCTCGGCTGTGACGTCATCAAAATCGAAACCCGCAGCCGCCCCTGCCTGTCGCGCATCGACGTGCAAGTGAACGCCTCCCGCGCCGACAGTTTCGATGACAAGCCCTGGTTCGCGCACTTGAACAGTTCGAAACGCAGCCTCGCGCTCGACTTGAAGCTCCCACAGAGCCGTGAAGTGCTCAACCCGTTGCTCAACTGGGCCGACATCGTCGTGGAGAACTTCTCGCCGGGCACGATGGCCAAGCTGGGCCTCGACTATGCATCGCTGCAGAAACGCAACCCGGGAGTGATCATGGTCTCCGGGAGCGTGTTCGGACAAACCGGACCGCTTGCCGAATCGTGGGGCGTGGATGGCACCGGCGCCGCATTGTCCGGCCGTACCTTCCTGACCGGCTGGCCCGACCGCAATCCCGTCATTCCAGGCGCCGTGCCGTACGGCGATGTCATCGTTCCTTATGTGATGGCAGCCGCGACCGCCGCTGCGGTCGATCATCGTCGCCGCACCGGCAAGGGATGTCACATCGACGCGGCGATGTATGAGATCTGCGTCCAGCAAATGCACGACGCCATTGTCGCCGCAGACAAAGGCGCTCGTCCTGCACGACAAGGTAACGACGATCCGAAGGTGTTTCATCAGGGCGTCTATCAAACAGCAGGCGACGATCAATGGATTGCGATCACGCTCGGCTCGCTGTCCGATTGGAAGATCCTGTGCTCATTAACGCAGCTCAACCCGAATCAATCCGCGCACGATGCCGAGAAAGCATTGAATGCGTGGAGCCGGCAGCGCGAGGCGCATGCGCTCATGGAACAGCTGCAAGCGTCCGGTATCGCCGCGGGCGTCGTCCAGGACATCCAGGATCTCACCGAACGCGACCCGCAAATTGCCGCCCGCCAGGCACTGATGACGCTGGAGCATCCGTTGCTGGGCGCGTTCGGCCACGTGCGCACGCCAATCAGTTTCTCGAGCGCCGTCACTTCCCCCTATCGCGCACCGTCGATCGGCGAGCACAGCCTCGCGATTGCCCGTGACCTGTGCGGACTGAGCGCGTCCCGCATCGAAGAGCTGGAGCGGCTCGGAGTGTTTCGATGAGCACGATTACTCACAGCGGCGGACAACGCAGCCGCAAAGATCTGGAATGCACGGCCGCCGCGACCGCGTATCAACGCGACTTCGTCACGGACTTGAAGAAGCGCGTCATCGACTCGGGCGAGCCGTTCGCCATCGCGCAGGCGGACACGCCGCACGAGATCTTCCACGTCATGGATGTTCCGCTGGTCACCAATCAATGGTGGTCGGCCTACATCTCCGCCAAGCAGCTCTCGAATCACTACGATCAAGTGCTGGGCGACCTCGGATATCCGGCGAATCGGTGTCGTTACTGTTCGTTGGGACTGGCGTGCACGCTCGACAACAATCCTCGCGTGGCGCCCTGGGGCGGACTGCCGAAGCCGACGGTGCTGGTCGCCCGCCTCACCTGCGAGTGCATCGAACATGTCTTTAGCCAATGGGCCACAGCTCTAGGCAGCGAGTTCTTTCCGCTGGAAGCGCCGGGCTGGCAGCACAAAGACCCGCAGTGGTTTCGCAATTCCAATGAGCGCTGGGAGGAAGTCTTCGAACAACGGCGCATCGACCTGCTGGTCGCTGAGATGCGCGAGCTCATCGCGTTGCTCGAAGAGCGCACCGGTCGAAAGTTCGATGAACAGAAATTCCTGCAGCTCATGCTCGCGATCAACGAGCAGGAAGGTTACATCGCCGAAGCCGCGCAAATGATCGGCGCCGCACGTCCCTGCCCCGTGTCGATTGCGGAGCAGATGCCGAACACGATGATTCCCCAGTGGCATCGTGGCTCCCCGTGGGCCGTGGCACACGCTCGCCGCTTCCGGGACGAAGTGAAACAACGCATCGCCGACGGCGTCGGTGTCGGCAGTCGCGAGCGATTGCGCCTGATGTGGATCGGTGCGGGCCTCTGGCATGACCCCGGCTTCTACAGTGCACTCGAGGATCAATACGGCGCGGTGTTTGTCTGGTCGATGTATATGCCGTTCGCCGGCCCTCAATACATTCGTGAGCTCCACGACCGACCGTTGCACGCGTTGGCGAGCCGCATCTGCTCGATGAACGAAGTGCTCCATCTGCCGCCGTGGATGAATGAGTGGATGGTCAGCGAGGCGGAGCGTTGTGACATCGATGCCGCCGTGATGCTGGTACCGCCGGACAATCGACTGTCGCAGTCAGGCACGAAGATCACCGAGCACGCCCTGGCTCGAGCGGGCATTCCGACGCTGGCGTTGTCCGCGGATATGGTGAGCGCCAAGGATTGGAGTCACGAGCGCATGGTGGAGCATGTCGCCGGATTCCTACGGCAGGCAGGGCTTCTATGAGGCTCTTCCTCTCTCTACTTATTATATGTATCGCCGGCTGCACCCCGCCGACGCCCGGCGTGACTGTGCTGACCTATGCCAGCCCCTTCAGCCCGGGCCATCCGTTCAGCCGGGCCGATATCGTCTGGATGAAATGGGTCGAGCAGCAGGCCGGCGGCAGTATCAAGATTCAACCGTACTGGTCGGGATCGTTGCTGTCCTCCGAGCATTCGATGCCCGAGCTGCGCCATGGCGTTGCTGACATCGGCCTGATCACACCGATCTACGCGCGAGGCGGCGCTCATCTCATTCGAGCGCAGGCCGGGTTCTATGGCGGGCTCACCAGCTTCGCACAGCAGACGGCGCTCTGGCGTTGTATGGCCGCAGCCGATCCGCAGTTTCAACGTGAGCTGCACGAGCTGAAAGTGCTCGCTGTCCAGGGCGGCAATCTGCCCGGCATCGTCACTCGCGATCGTGCGATCCGCACGCTCGCTGACCTGCGTGGCCTCCGACTGCGAGCGCCATCCGAGTTACTCGCGGTGCTCAAGGACTTGGGCGCCGACCCCATCGACATGCCCATGGGTGAAGTGTATTCGGCGCTCGCCAAAGGCGTGCTCGATGGCGTGGTCGCACCGCCTGACACGCTCAAGTCGCTGCATTTCGCCGAGGTCGCGAAATACTTCAACACCATCAAGATTCCGCGCGGCGCCTATGCGGCCCGCGCGATGGGCGAACGGCGCTGGCGCAGCTTGACCGATGAGCAACGCGCCCTGTTCGAACGCAGTACCGAAGTTTGGGAAAAGGCACTGGCGGCGGAGCTACTGGTCGCAAACGAAGTCGGCCTCGCCTCCGGCCGCGAGCATCACGTCGAATTCCACGATATCTCCGCCGACGAGCAAGCGAAGTTCAACGCCCTCTATGAACGCGACGGCGAAGCGCGAGCTCGCGCCCTCGCCCGCTTCGGGATCGACGGCATGCCCACTTACCGGCTGGCGCGCTCGCTTGCCGCGCACGTCACGGACGACAACAGCATCCGCTGCAGCAGAGATGAAACATGAGCCTACCGCTTGAAGGAATTCGCGTCGCCGACTTCAGCCATGTGATGGCGGGGCCGTTCGCCACCCATCTGCTGAGGCTGCTCGGCGCCGAAATCATCAAGATCGAGACGCCGGGTCGTGGCGACGCGATGCGTAACTACGGCGCCGACCGACGTTACGACGGCATGGCGCCCGCCTTCATCGCCGTGAATGCCGGCAAGAAATCTGTCGTGCTGGATCTGAAACAACCGCTGGCGCAGGAAGCGGCCCGCCGCTTGATCGCGACCTCGGATGTGCTGATCGAAAACTTTCGTCCGGGTGTGATGGCGAAGTTCGGTCTCGACTACGCATCGGTGCGAACGCTGCGCCCCGAGTTGATCTACTGCTCCATCTCGGGCTACGGACAGAACGGTCCGCGCCGCGACTGGCCGGCCATCGATAACATCGTGCAAGCGACCACCGGCATGATGACGCTCGGCGGTGCCGCGGGCGACGCGCCGGCGAAGGTCGGCTTTCCAGTCGTCGACACACTCACTGGTCAAACCGCGGCCTTCGCGATCCTCGCGGCGTTGTTACGGCGTCAGCGCGAGCGTCGCGGTGAATACATCGATGTCGCCATGTTCGATGCCAGCATGGCCTTCATGACCTCAGCCATCGTGCCGTATCTCGTCACCGGCAATCCGCCCGAACGCACAGGAAACATTGGCTACAGCGGGCAGCCTACGTCCGCCGTGTTCAACACCAGCGACGGCCGCCAGATCTCACTCGGTGTGGTTCAGCAGCCGCAGTTCGAGGCGCTGGCTCGCGAGGTGGGCCGCAAGCAATGGCTGGAAGACCCTCGTTTCCTCACCCCCGACCTGCGACGTAAACACTCGGCCGAGATGCGTGCCGAGCTGGATCAGGTGTTTGGCGAAGCGCCCGCGTCTCAGTGGGAGACTCGATTGAGCGCGGCCGGCATTCCCTGCGGCATGATCCGCGATGTCGCCGAAGCGGTCTCGCTGCCGGCGCTCGAAGCCCGGCGGCTGAAGCTCGACCTGAAGGTTCCGGGACTGCCGGAGCGTGAGCAAGTTGAAATCGTGAACGCCGGCTTTCTGTTCAGCGAGGATCAGCCCGGTGTGACTTCGCCGCCGCCACGTCACGGTCAGCACAGCGATGAGGTCTTCCGATCCTTGGAATTCTCGGCCGACGAGATTAAAGCGCTTCACGTCGAGCGCTGAGCTACAGGCTTCGCCCTCGGATTGGCGAAGACGGTCGTCACGCCAAATGCACGCAGCAATTCGAAAACCACGTCCCGGACCGTCGTCTGCCGCGCCATCGCGCCCCTGAGCCTTTCTTATGAGTCGAGTCTCAGCCAGAGCGACGCCGGCTTGCTGCGTCTTCTGCCCTGCGCCGATCTGGTCCTGGAACGTCATTTCTTCGTGCATCAGCGCCGGCGCAATTTCATGTCGCCTCGCTGGATCGGGACGGTCCCGCTTTAGGAGGACATTCCGCCGGATCCTCCGGTCTATGGTGTCAGCGCTGTAGAACCCGATGAATGTCCATGGGACAGGCCCGCTCGACACCCCCCTTCATCCGCCGACGTCATGACGCACGTGACGCGTTGACTCAACAGAAGCTTGCTCTCGAAATACGGGACTTGCAGCGCTCTGCCTGGACTCGCCCCGCCATCATCGTTCCGATCGCCGTGTCGCTCGCCACCTTGGGCCTGTCCCAATATCTCGGCATCTTCGATGTCGAGCGCAAGCGGATTGAGGTTGTCGCCGCATCCGCTGAGCTGCGGAATCGAGAGGCGGAAATGCGCCATCGAGAGATCGAGATCGCGCGTGCTCGTACCCAAAGCGAGCTGCGGACGCTGCGCATGGAGCGCGAGCAATTAGGAGGAGAGAAACAGCGATTGATCAAAGATCGCGATCAACTCATCCAGGACATTACCGAGCTACGCGCGCAAACGGACCGCACCGAGCAGCTCGTACGCGAGGCGACGGAAACTTCCCGGCAATTGATACGAGGAGGTTGGGAACACGACGCGCGACAATCGCTACAGCTTGCCGAGCAAGAGCGGTTCCATCACCTCCTCAATACTCTCAGCGAACCGGATGTCCACCGACGACAACAGGCCATCATGGCACTGCGCGGCTACCTGTCGGAAGCAAATGGTCAGTATCATTCGCCCGCGCTTCTTGCGCTGTCGGGTGCGCTCGCCTCCGAGCCCGCCGTGGCGGTGCGCACCGCCATCGTCGCGACGCTCGCAGAGGTGCGAGCGGACCTCGTTCCATCGCCCGCCCTACGCGGAGCCTTGAGTGCGTTGATCGATGTAAATCGGGGACTCATCACAGAGATCAAGATGAATTACCCGCCTCGCAGACCGCTACTGCCGGCACCCGATCGTGCCGCCGAAGCCAACCTGCAGGCCACCGCCGACGCGATTGCCACGCTCCTGCGCAAAGGGGTGCAGGAGAAGACATTGACTTCGCTGTATCTTGGGAAGGTCGATCTGTCTGGACTGGAGCTGACAGACACAATCTTTGACGGCTCGATACTCACGGGAACGAAATTTTCCGACGCTAAGCTCGCCGGCGCGTCGTTTGACAACACGGACCTGGAGCACGTGGACTTCCGGCGCGCCGACCTTCGGGATACCCGGTTCACGCAGTCCGTCGGCAGTAGGTATCCGTCCATCCATTGGAACTACGTCCACCTCAAGATCGACGACCCCACTCGCCGTCGAATGCCTCTTGCCCCGCCTGACTTTGGCTGCGCGGATCTACGCAATGCCCATTTTACCGATTATCCGCTCATCCCCCTGATCGCCGATCAATACAAATATGCCGACGTGCAATTGTATGCGTGGCCCGCCTCGTTCGCCTTTGCAAATCTGGCGGGCGCCGATTTCCAACATATCCAAGCATTCGGCGCCTGGGCGCCCGACGACGATCGCAGCCCATTTCATAGAGGTACTGGAATCACGACGCTGAGCAAGCCCTATCGGCACGGCACCTATCGTATCGAGGAGAATACGCCGCTCACGAGCGATGCCGCAGACTTCAGCAAATCGCTAATAGAGCTGAGCCGCGCTTTCGATGGAGCGAATTGGCAAGAGGCCCGACTTCCACGCAGCATCCTGCAATGGCTTCAGGCTCATCCACCGCAGCTGCGCGACCTGGCTGTCGATAGCGCGCGGTGCCCCTGATGGCCGAACGCATGGGCTAAGAATCGGAACAAGTCGCCGCGCCATCGGATGGCATTCCGCTCCATTCATCCGGCTTATAGCCGGAAGATACAGAAGGTGTTACCTGCGCCGGGCCCTTCTGGCCTAGTGTTCGCCCCATGACCACCGATCCCGCGTCGCCCAACGAGTACGACCCCACCCTCCCTGAAACCTTCGATAGCGTGCATGCGACATTCGCCGACCTGCGTGCGCGTTGCCCCGTCGCTCACAGCACGCAGTTCGACGGCTTCTGGACGCTGGCCCGCTACGAGGACATCGTGAATGTCCTGCGCGACTCGGACATGTACATCACATCGGTGCGCAACGTGGTGCCAGGCTCATCGACGACGGGTCGCCGCCCGCCGCTGCATTTGAATCCGCCCGAGCACACGCCCTATCGGCGCGCGATCGATCGTGCGCTCAGCGCCAGCCGCGTGGCCTCGCTACTGCCGGCGACACAACGCATTGCGCTCCAACTTGCGACGTCGATCGTAGCGCGCGGTGATGCCGATCTCGTCGAGCACTTCTCCGCCGTTCTTCCCGTGCGACTGTTTGGTGAGTGGCTTGGTCTCAACGAGGCACAGACCGAACATCTCGCCTCGAACTCTCGCGCCTATATCAAAGCCTGGGAAGCCTTCGACAAGCCGGGCGTGGTCGTCGCCGGCGAAGGCCTGGCCACGCTCGCTCGCGAGCTGATCGAACAGCGTCGCATTCAACCGCTGGACCCGACCGTCGATCCCACCAGCTCGTTACTCGCCGAGCGCGATGTCGATGGCAATCCGTTCCCCGACGTTCTGCTGGCCGGATGCGTGCGACAGGTATTGGTCGTTGGCCTGGTCGCGCCGCCCATTCTGTTGGGCAGTATCGCCGTGCATCTATCGCGTGATCAGGAGTTACAGCAGCAGCTGCGCGCCGATCGCTCGCTCATTCCGGACGCCGTCGAAGAATTCGTTCGCCTCTACACGCCGTATCGCGGCTTCGCCCGAACGGCCCGTGAGGATGTGACGATTCGCGGCCGCACGATTCCGAAGGACGAGCCAATTGCACTGCTGTATGCGTCGGCAAACCGGGACGAGGCGATCTTCCCCGAACCTGACAAGTTCATCCTGCGTCGACCCAACATCAATCAACACATCGCCTACGGCCGCGGCCCCCACATGTGCGCGGGTGTGCCTCTCGCCCGACAGCTGTTACGAGTTTCGCTCGACGCACTGTTACAGAAGACCCGTCACTTCGAGCTGAGCGGCGACGTGCGCATGAGCGGCATGCCGGAAGTCGGCCCGCTGTATGTGCCGCTGCGAATGACACCCTCGAATAGCTAACGCGAGACGACGATCTGTACCCGGCGCAACGTGGCGTCTTCGACGCCTTTCGCCCGCTTGGTCTCGTCCTGCCACTTCACGTCGTACTTTAGATCGGTCAGTCCCGCGCCACGTAACAAATCGGCGACTTGCTCGGCGCGGCGCCGGCCAATCTCTTTGTCCTCCTGCATGAGCTGGCCGTTGGACAGCAGCGTCGCCGCGCGATAGCCCGTGATCTGCACATTCGTCGCACCACTCTGCTTCGCATGCTCGAAGATCTGTTGCAACGGCTGCGCGTGCCGGAACATCACGAGCGAGTCGAACTCATAGCGAAGCTCGAACGATTTGGACGGCGCGGCTTCCTCGGCCTTGGGCTTAGTGACCGGATCGCCGAACGCGAGCCGCCCCTTGCTCGGGCCCGGTGGCCGCGGTGGCTCGAACGGCAAGTTGTAACGCTCTTCGGCGGGGAGCATCGTATTGCATGTGCCGTCCAACTCCTGAATCACCGACAACGCGACCGGCTTCAACACGATGCCGCCGCAGATATTCGGTTCGTCGCTGATCGTTCCCTCCACCAGCACCTTGTGACCGAGCCAGGGCGGATTCACCGGCGCGCTGACATCAGTCTGAATCGTCAGGTAATAGGTCTGCCCTTCGTACTCGGCGAGCCAGCATGGCACGGTGCTCGTATCACGCACCATCGGGCACGCAACGAAGTTGCGATGGTTGGCAGGTGGTGTCGCGGCTATGACGGCAGCACTCGAGCTTGCCAGCACCCAGGTGACAACGAGCCTCTTCATAGCGCACTCAGGAAGTTGATCAGGTCCTCGCGCTCCTGATCGGTGTAGCCGATGTTGAAGCGGCGGTCGTAGAAATCGACCAGCTCGCTCAACGAACCCGCCGAGCCATTGGAGAAATACGGCGCGCGTGCCGCCAGCCCTCGGAACTGTTGCATGACTATCGCGCCCACGTCGTTGCACTTGCCCGAGATCAGCCCTCGACCTGGATCCTGCGTGTAGAACACCCGCCCCAGAAAGGGATGCGGCGGCACACTGGATTTGCACGTGATCTTGAACAACGGCATCTGCGGTTTGCGTTCGTTCCAGGGATTCAGCGGCTCCTCGCGAGCCCACGGCAGATTGGTCGTGCCCAGATCCATCCAGCCGTTCACGATGTCCATGCCCATCATGTGCATGCCATGGCAAGTGGAGCACGTGCGCTTGGTCGGATTGCCCAGCCCGACCGTGTTCAAATGCATGGCGTCCTTGATCCAGAACGTGCGGAACATGAACACATCTTGACCGCGGGCTATGGACGCTCGCATCTCGTTTCGACGCGAGATCTCCGGATCGGACGACGGCGCCGGCTTCCGCCACTCCTCGTTCATCGGGAACACGAAGTTCGTCACGTTGTTGCCGAGCAGTCCTTCGCGCCCTTTGGCAAGGTTGTAGACCCCCAACCCGGGCGGCGTGCTCTCTTCGATCAAGCTGCCCGCGCCGACGTGCATGACCTGCGCGGTGTAGAGCTGGCTTTCGAAGCCGACAATCTGTGCAAGCCGCTCGTCGTCGAGCTTGCCGTTGAACTGCAGATGGGTGACGGCGGCTTCCACCGCTTGAGTTTTGAGCGTGGGCTGACGCGCGTCCGAGAGAATGTTCATTCCCGACGGCAGGCCGGTCTCAGGGTCGCGCGTGGCGGGCAAGCCGTTCTTGCCGATGAACGAGAACACGCCGAAACCTTGATGCGTGAAGTATTTGGTGTTCGCGGCCACGCGGGGCCGGCGGTACACGGACACCATCGGGTTCGCGCTTTTCAGTCCGTAGGTCGGATGCAGGTTGCATCCGGTCGGATCGCGCACGACTTCAATCGTGAACTCAGCATCGACGGTCGAACCGTCGGCGGCTTTCGGCGGCCACGGCAGGAAGACCCGGAACAGACCCCGCTCCAGCAACAGCGAATGTGACTTCGGATCGCCGGGCGGCAGGTCCGGGCAGTTCATGCCGTCGATGGGCGCGAAGATCGGATCTTTGCCGGCAGTCTCGTGCCAGCGCTGCTGAATCATCTCGACCGACAACGACATCGCATTCGCCGGTTGATGACAGCTCACGCAAGCCCGGCCGTTCTCGCCGATGGGCTCGAAGAAGGGATGACCTTTGGTGTCGATGACGCCGGCGGTGTTCAACACGCCGACCTGACCGAACGAGTTTGGATAAGGAATCAGCGGCGCGAGCGGCGTGCCCTCGCCCGGCGTCCACCAACGCGCGGCTGGCGGCGATGCGCTGTCGGTCACCGGCGCCTGCTGAGCCTGGCGATTCTGATTCGGAACGTGACCCGCGACATTCCGGCTGCTCGCGCCTGGAACGTTGCTGTCGGCGGCTTGCGCGAGGAGCACGGCGCAGGCCAACAGACCTGCGCCGACTCCGATCGCAACCTTAGATTTGGTTTTCAGCAATGAGACTGAACTCAGAAGTCGAACTTGGCCCGCAACCCATACTGTCTCGGCGCGCCGTAAATCATACCGCCGCGCGCACTGCTTGCATCCTGCAATTGTGCCGAGATGTATTCCTCATCGAACACGTTCGTTGCGAACGCCTCGATGCGCAGGTTCTCCATTGGCATCAAGGTCACGCGCAGATCCGTAATCGTACGAGACGGCACCGTCGTCGCCTGCGAGCGGAACGGCGTCGCCAGTTGCTCATCCATATACGACACCTGCACCCGCGGCGTCAGCGTCATGTTCCCAATCAGGAACTCGTACTGAATGCCCGCGTTCGCTGTCATCTCCGGCGCGAACGGCACGATCGAGCCTTCGGGCACCAGTTGATTGGTGTTGGTCTGCGAGTTGGTGAGCAGCGCATCCTCAGTGAACTCGCTCTGGAGCGCGCTCAAGCCCAGGTTGAAACCCAACGCACCGAACTGGCCCGTGATCTCGAGCTCGGCGCCGTAGATCTCAGCCGGCGCCGCATTCAAGGTATTCGGAATCAGTGCCGCCGGTGTGCCGACAGGCACCAGCGCAGACAGCTGGATGCCGTCGTACTCCGAATAGAACACCGCACCGTTGATACGCAGGCGCCCATCGGCCACGGTCGTCTTCACACCGAGCTCGGCGACTTCGTTCGTTTCAGGATCGTAGTTCGGCAGGCGCGGATCGAGGTTGATACCGCCGGCCTTGTAACCGCGCGACACCGTGCCATACATCATCACGTCATCGTTCGCGAAGTATTTCAGGCCGACGCGACCCGTTGTCTCATTGGAGTCAACCTCCGTCGTGCACGGGAAGCAGCCCGGCGGTGCTGCACCCGGAATCACAAGCCGCGTGTATTCTTGCTTGTCCTTCGAATATCGCACGCCGACGTCCGCTGCCCAATGATCGGTGAAGCGATAGTCGATCTGGCCGAACCCCGAGAGCGACTCGTTGGTCAGCTCGGTATCGATGGTCGAGTTCGACTGCGTGTAAGTCACAGTGTTGCGATTATCTCGATACACCTGCACGGGGCTGGTCTCATCCATGTAGAAGCCGCCGACTACCCACTGCAACGGCCCTTCGCCGCGCGATAGTAAGTTCACTTCCGTGACGAAGGTTTCCAACTCCTGATGCGTATAGCCGATGCGGCCGGGATACAGCGTCGTGTTCGCGCCACTGGTCGGGAGATTCGCGGGCACAGCCGGCGCGGTCGCCGTGCGATCGCCGTCGGCCTGATCCGTCGTCTCCGCGTCGAAGTAGGATGCGAGCACTCGCAACTGCGTGTCGGCCGGCAGGTCGAAGCGGCCTTCCAGCGAGGCGCGATAGCCATCCTGATCGAGGAACGACAGCGCATCCTCTTCGATGGTGAAGGGATCGCTCGTCACGAGATCGGTGCGGTTCTTGACGGCGTTGTTGTCGGTCTCACGCTTGAAATATTCGTAGCGCAGATCGAACGTCGCGCCTTCCACCGGCTGATAACGCACGGCCGCGCGCACCGCCTGATCGGTTCCACTGCCCGGGTCCGCGGAGCTCGGGCCGATGTTGTCGGTGAAGCCGCCGCGATCGTCGTAGACACCGGAGATGCGCACCGCCAGCGTGTCGGTGATCGGCACGTTCAACGCACCGACTGTGCGATACCAATCGTCGCTGCCGATCGTCTGATCGATGTAGCCTGAGAACTCATTGAAGTCCGGCGTCGGCGTGCGCACGTAAATCGCGCCGCCGGTGGAGTTCTGGCCGGTCAACGTCCCTTGCGGACCGCGCAACACTTCGATGGACTCGAAATCGAAGAACGATTGCGCGATGAACTGCTCGTGCGGAATGAACACGCCGTCGATGTAATACGCCACGCCCGGATTGGACGTCGGCGCCGACTGGCTGATACCCACGCCGCGAATGTTGATGAAGGTCGAGCGATTGTAGGTGTTGATCGCGACACTCGGCGCCACCTGCTGAATCTCGGCGACGTTGTCGATGCCTTGGGAGGCGAGCGCATCGGCGGTCAGCACAGTGGCCGATGCCGGCGTGTCCTGCAAGCTGACTTCGCGACGCTCGGCAGTGACCAGCACTTCTTCGAGCACCGATTGGCTGGGCGCCGTAGCCTCCTGTGCCAGCGCGGCCTTTCCTAGAACCGCCGCCCCCACGAGTGCCAACGAAGTCGAACGACGGAGCAACGAGTGCCCCGCTCTATTATTGCCTACCATGAATCCCCCCAACCCTAGACCGAGTTACCAACCCTCGGCGATTTTAAAAAGCTTGGCCGCCGCGGGAGTAACACCGAATTTGACTGATGGCATAAGCCGCGCCGATGTCTCATCCATCCCACATCTGGCTAATGCGCGGCTTGCTGCTCGATTTTTTGCGGCTCTTCGACGCGCAGATCGCCGGCGATTTCTCGCAACACGTCATAGACAAACTGCGCCGGTCGTGACAATGCCGGCGTGCGTCGATGCGACAGAAACATCGGGCGCATCGGCGACACCGTGCCGAGCGGTCGACACTTGACGGTGCCGGCATCGAGATCGGCCTTCACGGCGTCGGACACCATCGCGGCAACTCCCAGGCCCCGCCGCACGGTCTCGATCACGTTTTGTAACGAATCGAGCTCGACGACCACATAGGGCTGCAGACTGGCGGCCGCGAACACCCCATCGACGACAGCGCGAATCGAATGCGGACGACGCGGCACGATCCAGGGCAACGCCGCCAGATCCTCCAGCGGCGCATCGTTGGCAATGCTCCAGCTCGCCGGATACATCAGCATCAGCGGATCGCTCAGCAATTCTTCGCCAACGATGAGCTCGTTATCCGGGCGCGTCGGCGAGATCGACAGCTCGATGCGTCCGTTGATGAGCAACTCATGCAATACGGCGCTGCCTTCCTCACGGATCTGCAGATGCATTTCAGGATGCTGGCTGCACACCTTCTCGATGAGCGGCAACGCGAAACGCGGCACCATGGTCGGCGACATGCCGAGATTCACGGCCCCGGACAGCGGCTGCATCTCGCGATGAACCGCCTGTTTCATGTCGTCGACCTGGCGAAGAATGGTCTGCGCATGCGCATACAGAATTTTCCCGGCGGGCGTCGGCGTCACCCCGGACACCGAGCGATCCAGCAGCTTCACCTTGAGCTCGTTTTCGAGCACCGCGAGTTGCTGACTCAGTGCCGGCTGCGCGATGCCGGTGACAGCGGCGGCTCGAGTGATGCTGCCGCTGTCGACGATCTGCACGAAGTACTTCAGGCGTCGGCTATCCACTGATCGCCCTCCTCTCACTGAATCGCAACGATGCGAGCAGCAGCGTGCCCGCGCCCATGACCGCCGCGACAAACCAGATCGGTGCCGAGAAAGATTCGCTTTGCTGGCGGATGATGCCGATCGCGTACGGCCCGGCGAGACTGCCGATGTTGCCCACCAGATTGATCAGCGTGATGCCGGCGGCGGCGGCCGCTCGGTGGAAGAATCCCGTCGGGATGGACCAGAACACGCCCTGCGCACCGCCGAGCCCCAAGCCACCGATGAACAGCAGCAACAATGACCACGGGCTCGGAGGAATCGCCGACGCCATCAACAGCGCAACCATTCCCATCGCCAGCGCGATGCCGAGGTGACGGTAGCGCTCCTGTGTTTTATCCGAGTGCCACGAATTCAGGACCATGCCGATTGCGACGCCGACCCACGGCAACGCGGCGAGCATCCCGACAGCGAGCGGACTCAGAGCAGACATTTCTTTGATGACTTGCGGCAGCCAGAACATGATGCCGTTCGCCCCGATCAACGTCGTGCACCACACGCCCGCGGCCAGCCACGCACGCGGATCGAGCAGCGCGGTCTTGATGGAAGATTCGGCCGGCGGCTTCGATTCCCTCTGCTCCTCCACCAGCGCGTTCGCAATCCAGTCTTTCTCCGCATCGCTCAGCCAGCGCGCATCGGCGGGCTTATCGACGAAAATGAAATACGCGACCAATGCCATGGCGACGGTCACCGCGCCTTCAATCAGCAACATCCAGCGCCAGCCCGGCATGTCCATCGGATTGCTCACGTCCATCAGCCAGCCGCACAGCGGCCCGCCAATGATCACGGACGCAGGAATGGCCAGCATGGTGACCGCGATGGAGTTGGCGCGATACCGCTTTGGCATCCAGCTACTGCAGTAGTAAACAATGCCGGGGGCGAAACCCGACTCGGCGCAGCCCAGCAGAAATCGCAGGACGTAGAGTTCTTCGACGTTGCGAACGAACGCCATCATCGCAGCGACGGCGCCCCAGAGGCCGACGCAGCCGGCGATCCATCGACGCGCACCGACGCGGGTCAGTACCCAGGTACTCGGGAATTGAAACAACAGATAGCCGACGAAGAACATGCCGACCGCGAGTCCGTAGCCATGCGGATCGATGCCCAGGTCCGCGTTCATCTGCAGGGCCGCGAAGCTGATGTTCACGCGATCCAGGGAGCTCAGCACGATCAGCAATACAATCGGCGCCAGCACCCGCCACTGGAACTTCGCTCGAGCCGAGTGTTCGATCGTCGGGCTCATTCGATCCGTACCACGTGTAGCGACGGCTCAGCTTCGTACAAGGCATCGACGCACGACGCGCGATGGGTCAGCACGGCGCGCTGATTGATCGATCCCTTGTCGGTGATTTCGCCTTTATCGAGCGACGGCGGCGTCGGCAACATCATGGCCTTGCGCACGCAACGGGTGCTCGCCGGATTCTGCCTCGCATGCGCGCTGAGCCGCTGCTGAATCGCAGTCAGCAACTCGCGATTCGCAACGACCGCGTCGTAAGTGAGCGCCGCGTTCGCCCCAAGTACCTCACCGCAGCCGCGCAGGTCAGGAATGATCAAGATCGCAAGATATTCCGCATTGAGGCCGGCGATTACCACGTCCTGCGCCATCGGCGACAGCGTCGCGATCAACTCCGCACGCAACGGACCGACGCTGACCCAGGTGCCATTGGAGAGCTTGAAGTCTTCGCCGATACGACCGTCGAACGCGAGGCCGCGCGTAGGATCCGCATCGTCGAGCAAACGAACCGCATCGCCGAGTCGATAGAACTGCTCGTCATCGAAGGCCGCAGCAGTCAGCTCGGGCTGGCGCCAGTAACCCGGTGTGACATTGGGACCGCGCACGCGCAGCTCGAGCTTTTCCGCGACCGGTGCGAGCTTCACGACATTGCCTTTCGCCGGCAGGCCGATGAGGCCGGCGCGTCCGGCCGCCGCGGTCGTGAATGTGACCGACGGCCCGGTCTCTGTCGCACCCAATCCCGCGAGCATCGGGATTCGCACGCCGACTTCTTTCAACGCCGCCTCATCCAACGCGTCCCACGTATGCTGAGCCAGCGCCGCGCCACCGAAGAAGTACGCCCGCAATCGGCGGTAGAAGTTGTGACGAAGCTGCGCATCCGCATTCAAGTGATGCGCCAGCATTTCAAAGCCCTTCGGCACATTGAAATACACGGTCGGCGCGATCTCGCGCAGATTGCGCAACGTCTCTTGAATGCCCGTCGGCGTCGGCTTGCCATCGTCGATGTACAGCGAGCCGCCATTGGTGAGCACGAGCCCAACATTGTGACTGCCGCCGAACGTGTGATTCCACGGCAGCCAGTCGACCAGCACCGGCGGCTCGTCGAGCAGGAACGGCATCGGCTGTCTCAACATGTGCGCGTTACTGCACAACATCCGATTGGAGGTGATCACCGCCTTGGGCTGACCGGTCGAACCGGACGTCAGCAGAAACTTCGCGATCGTGTCGGCGTTGGTGCGCGCGTGCGCGGCATCGAGCGCCGCCGTCGGCTCGACTTCGACCGCCTCAAGTGACGTGACCTTACGCCCGGTGACATCCGCATCGCCGACGATTTCGATGGCGTCCGATTTGCGGAGGCCCTCAATCGCCGTACGGCTCGGAGCCGCGCCTTGAAGGGCGCGTGCGAACGCCGGCGTATCGAACGCTGCGATCAATCCCGGCGTCAGCAGATCCAACACGTAGCGCAGCTTCTGCAAATCCGTGGAGACCTGCGAATACGACGGCGACACCGGGCAGTAAGGAATGCCCGCCCACATCGCCGCGAATGCGAGCGTCAAATGCTCGATGCTGTTGCCGGAAAGAATCGCGATGGGCCGCTCGGCCGACAAATCACGCGTGAGCAAGCCTGCCGCGATCCGTCGCACGCGCGTGAGCATTTGCTGATACGTGACCGTTTGCCACTCGCCGCCGGCGACCCTGCGAGCAACGAGCACACGTTGTGGCGCCACCGCCGCCCAGTGCTCGAGCGCATCCATCAACCGTTCCGGATACGGCGGAAGCGCCTCCGTGGGACGCAGATACAACGTGCCATCGGCGCGCCGCTCCACCTCTGTGTGAAACGGCTCCGACGTCCATGACAGCGGTCTCGGCAAGGATTCAGCTTGCAGCACTGGCGATGCGTCCGTCTAGGCGAGCTTCAGAGCGCGAATCGCGTTCTGTTTCAAAATCAGATCGTGCACCTCAGGCTTGAAGCCCGCTTCCTGGAAATCCTTGATCCAGCGGTCCGGGCTGATCAAGGGATAATCCGAGCCGAACAGCATCTTGGTCTTCAGCTGCGAGTTCGCGTACTGAATCAGCTGCGGCGGAAAGTACTTCGGCGACCAGCCCGACAGGTCGATGTAAACATTGGGCTTGTGCAGGCACACCGACAGCGCCTCGTCCTGCCAGGGCCAGGACGGATGCGCGATGATGACGGTCATGTCCGGGAAGTCCGCCGCGACGTCGTCGAGGTGGATGGGATTGGAGTATTTCAGCCGCAGCCCGCCGCCGCCGGGCATGCCGGTGCCCATGCCCGAGTGACCGCTGTGAAAGATCGCCGGCAACTTGTACTCGGCGATGACCTCGTACAGCTGATACGCCAGCCGATCGTTCGGGAAGAAGCCCTGCAACGTCGGGTGAAACTTGAACCCCTTGATGACGCCGTCCTTGATCAGCGCCCGCGCTTCACGCACGCCCATCTTGCCCTTGTGCGGATCGATGCTGGCGAACGCCATCATGATGTCGCTGTTCTCGCGCGCCGCGTCCGCCACTTCCTCGTTGGGAATGCGCTTGGCGCCGATCTGGAACTCCGAGTCGACGGTGAACATCACCAGACCGATCTTGCGCTCCCGGTAGTACGCGATGGTCTCGTGAATGTTGGGCCGCTTGCCGGCCTTGAAGTACTTGGCCGAGGCTTCCTCGAACGGCTTCCACGCTTCGTCCGGTTCCTGCCGGCACGACACTTCGGCGTGCGTGTGCACGTCGATGGCAATCAGCTCGTTGATGTTCATCGTGCCGCCCCCCGCTGCTGAGCTTCCCACTGAGCGATAGTAAGCCCGCGTTCCACCAATTCCACCAGCAGCGGCGCCGGTTGCCAATGCATCGGACCGAAAATGTCCTGATACTTGCGCATGCCCGCAAGCAGCACATCGAGACCAAGGGTCTCGGCATGGAACATCGGCCCGCCCCGATAGCGCGGGAAGCCGTAGCCCGCCGCCCAAACCACATCGATATCCGACGCACGCAGCGCTACGCCTTCACCCAGAATGCGCAAGCCTTCGTTCAGCAGCGGATACAAGCAACGCTCGACGATCTCGTCCTTCGTGTGTTGACGCTGCGGCACCTTCAGCTCTCGAGCACGCTCGGCGATGATCTTGATCGCCTCGGGATCGTCGATACGAGAACGATTGCCCGGCTCGTAACGGTAATAGCCCTTGCCATTCTTCTGACCGAGACGACCCGCGTCATGCAACGCGAAGTCGGCCTGGTAGTAAGCAGGATCGGGCGGAAACTGCGAGGCGTTCGCCTTGTGCACGTTCACGCCGACATCGATGCCTGCCATGTCGAACACAGCGAGAATGCCCATCGCCATGCCCCACTCTTCCAGCGCCGCGTCGACCTGACGCGGTGTCGCGCCTTCCAACACCATGCGCTCGGCTTCGCGAGCGTAGCCTTCCATCATGCGATTGCCGATGAAGCCATAGCAGACCTTGGCGAGCACCGGCGTCTTGCGCAACGGCTTCGCGAGATCCATTGCCGTGCGAATGGTCTCGTCGGACGTCTGGGTCGTGCGCACGACTTCGAGCAACGGCATGACGTTCGCCGGCGAAAAGAAATGCATGCCGATGACATCTTGCGGACGCTTCGTGACCGCCGCGATCTGTTCGATATCCAGGGTCGATGTGTTGGTCGCGAGCACCGCGCCTGGCTTCGCGACGCGATCGAGCTCGGTGAAGATCGCGCGCTTCAGCTGCATGCTCTCGAACACGGCTTCGATGATCACGTCCGCGTCTTTCAGCGCGTCGTAAGATAACGAGGTGCCGATCAGCGCCATGCGCTTGGCTTTGTCGTCGGCGCTGAGGCGACCGCGGTCCACCATCGATTGATAAGTTTTGTCGACGGTCGCCAGGCCCTTGGTCAAACCTTGCTCGTTCGCATCGAGCAACACGACTGGAATGCCGGCGTTCGCGAAACAGATGGCGATGCCGCCACCCATCGTGCCCGCACCGATGACGCCAGCGCTCTTGATCGGGCGCGCCTTCACGTTGTCGGCCAGGCCCGGGATGCGACGCGTCTCGCGCTCAGCGAAGAACACATGCACCGCGCCCTTCGATTCGACGCTGTCTTTGCATTCGTTGACGCGCTTCGTCTCGTACTCCAGGCCGTGCTGGAACGGCATCTGTGTCGCCGCTTGTACGACGTCGACCGCGACTCGAGCAGCGTTGCGATTGGGATAGAGCTTGCGGGCCTGCGCACGCGCGCGTTCAAACACTTCCGTCGTTGCGCTTGCGGCCGGCACGGTCATCTCACCCGTGCGCCGTGGCCCCTTGCCCGCTGCGACCAGCGAACGCAGGTAATTGATTGCGCCGGACCGCAGGTCCCCGTCGATGATGGCATCGATGAAGCCCAGCTCGCGGCCTTTCGCCGCGTCCACCGGCCGCGCAGTGACAATCAACTCCAAGGCCTGCTCGGCGCCGATCAAGCGGGGCATACGTTGCGTGCCGCCCGCACCGGGAATGATACCCAGCGTGACTTCGGGCATGCCGAAGCGTGTCCCCGACGCGGCTACGCGGTAGTGGCAGGCGAGCGCGATTTCCAAGCCACCGCCCATCACGGTGCCGTGCATGGCCGCGACCACCGGGATGCTCAGCGCTTCATAGCCATTGAACAGGTGACGATATTCCTCTTCCTTCGGCGGGCCGCTGAACTCGCCGATATCGGCGCCGGAAAAGAACGTGCTGCCTTCACACAGCAACAGGACGCCGCGCAGGTCCTTGCCGGCCTGGATCTGCTGAAGGGCCCCTTTCAACCCTGTCCGGACCTCCGCCGTAATGGTGTTGACCGGCGGATTGTGAACGATGACTAGCGCAAGCTCGCCGTCGCGCTCCACGCGCACGACGCTGGACGATGACACGATGGATCCCCCTGATTCGAATCACTGATGGCAGTGAGTCAGGGATTTCGCCTGCATCGCGGTCATTTGGAAAGACCGGTAACAGGTATATAAGATATAAGCACCATGGATATCGCCGATGTCGACCTGAACCTGCTCGTGGTGTTCGACGCCCTGCTCCGTCACCGCAGCGTGAGCGGCGCCGCCCGCGCCCTGAAAATGAGCCAGCCGGCCACCAGTTTCGCCTTGAATCGGCTGCGAAAAATGTTTGGCGAGCCGCTGTTCGTGCGCACCTCGCGGGGCATCCATCCGACGCCCTATGCCGAGAGCCTGAGCGCGCCGTTGGAAGCGATCCTGGAGCGGATCCGCGCCGACCTGCTGCAACAGCCGACCTTCGATCCCTCGACCGAGCAGCGCTCGGTCACGTTCAACATGCAGGACATCGGCGAGCTGGTGTTCCTGCCGCAGATCCTGGGCCGCTTGAACAAGATCGCACCGGGCCTGCAGTTACGGACGGTCAATCTGCCGGCACCGCTGCTCAAGCCCGCCCTGCGCTCGGGCGAAGTGGATATCGCCCTGGGACATTTCCCGGACCTGGCCGGCGCCGCGCTGTTTCAGCAGCGACTGTTTTCGCATTCGTTCGTCTGCATCGTGCGCGCCGATCATCCGACCATCAAAGACGAAATGACCCGTCGTCAGTTTCTCGATGGCCTGCACGCGGTCGTCCATCCTGCCGGTCACATGAACGATTCGCTGGAGGCGGAGTTGCAAGCACAGGGGCTGATGAGAAAGGTCTCGGTGCGGATCGAGCACTTCCTCGCGGTGCCGACCATCCTCAGTCAATCCAATCTGATCTTTACCGTGCCCTACGCCATCGGTGAGGGCCTGGCCAAACTGGCGGACATCAAGCTGGTGAAGCCGCCGTTCAAAGCGAAACCCCGCGTCATCCGCCAGCACTGGCACGCTCGATATCAGCGGGATGCCGCGAATCGCTGGCTCCGCTCGGTGGTGGCGGAGTTGTTCATGGACAAGGAGATTCGGCCGCGCACCAAAACGCCGCGCCGCCAGGCCACCTAGAGCGGCAGCCCCACGTAGTTCTCCGCAAGCGAGCGCTGGGCGGATTCGGAACCGAACACGTACTGCAGCTCGCTGCCGCGAATACGACCGAAGAAGGGATCTTCATTCGGGAATCGATGCAGCAGCGAGGTCATCCACCACGAGAAGCGAACGGCCTGCCACACCCGACGCAGCGCCCTGCCCGAATATCGATCGAGCGCGTCGCGCGAATCGCCCTTGTAATAGCCGACCAGCGCCTCGTGCAGATAAAATACATCGCTGGCGGCGAGGTTGAGCCCCTTCGCGCCAGTCGGCGGCACGATATGGGCGGCATCGCCCGCTAGAAACAATTGTCCATAACGCATCGGCTCGGCCACGAAACTGCGCAGCGGCGCGATGCTCTTTTCGATGGACGGCCCGATGGTCATGCGTGCGGCGACATCCTCGCCCACCCGGCGCTTGAACTCGTCCCAGAACCGATCGTCGCTCCAGTTCTCGACCTTGTCATCGAGCGAGCATTGCACGTAACAACGCACGCGCGTCTCCGAGCGCATGCTGGCCAGCGCGAAGCCCCGCTCGGAATCCGCGTAAATCAATTCATCCCAGGCCGGTGGCACATCGGCCAGCACGCCGAGCCAACCGAACGGATAGATGCGCTCGAACGCCGACAGCGCCTCGGCGGGAATGGAACGTCGGCTAACCCCGTGATAACCATCGCAGCCGGCGATGAAATCGCAATCCAGCCGCTGCTTGACGCCCTGGTGAACGAAAGTCACCCAGGGACGCGCGCCGGTAATGTCGTGAAGCTCGACCGACTCGGCCTCATAGATCGAAGGCGCACCACAGGCGGCCCGCGCTTCCATGAGATCGCGCGTGACTTCGGTCTGTCCGTAAACTGTAACGACTTTGCCGACGAGATCTTTGAAAGCAATCCGGTGACGTTGCCCGCTGGCACCGATCTCGACGCCGTCGTGAATCAGCGCCTGCGCATGCAATCGCTCGCCGACGCCGGCCAGGTCGAGAATATCCACCGTGCCCTGCTCGAGCACGCCGGCCCGAATGCGGCCCAATACATATTCCGGCGTGCGCTGCTCGAGAATCACGGCCTCGATGCCCGCCTTGTACAACAGCTGACCGAGCAACAGCCCCGCCGGTCCCGCGCCAATGATCGCAACTTGTGCCCGCAACGCCCTTCCCCCTCTGACACCGACAAGATGCCGCGCCAGGGCCTAGGGTGACGATGGAGAAAAAACACAACTTATTGGACATTTCCCAACCTGCCCGCGGTACGATGCGGTTCAATTCAACTTCGGAGCGCAGTGTGGCGCGGCGTGGGATTCCCCAATATTCCCTGTACGGCGAAGCGACGCACGACGTCGATGAGCGCTTTCTGCACATCGAATCCATCGCCGAGCGCAGCCGCCTGCACGACTGGAAAATCCGGCCGCACGCTCATCAGGATCTGTACCACTTCCTACTGGTCACTCGCGGCGGCGGCTTTTTCTACGCCGAGGGCGAGACGAACTCGTTCAGTCATGCCGTATTGATTTCGGTGCCGCTGGCCTGCGTGCACGGCTTCGATTTCAAGCCAGGCACCGATGGATGGATTCTTACGGCGTCGGGTGCGCTGATCGAACGTATCGCTCATGAGAATGCCGAGCTGCGCCCCGTGCTGTCTGAAGCGAATGCGATGCCGCTGCCGGCGGAGGTCACCACGGCCATGGTGACGAGGTTCGAATCGTTGATGATGGAGTTTCGCAGCAACCTGCCCGGTCGGCGGACTGCGGCCGAGGCGTTGCTCATCGGCATTCTGGTTGCTGCCCTCCGTCGGAAACTGCAGCTGCTGCCGAACAAAGAAAGCAAGACCGGTGCGGATTCGGTGCTCGCGTCGAAGTATCGATCGTTGATCGAGGAGAACTTCCGGAGCACGCTGAAGGTCGCCGACTATGCGAAGCGCCTGTGCGTCAGCTCCGAGCGCCTGCGCCAGGCCTGCGTTCGAAGCACGGCCAGCTCGCCACTCGCATTGCTCAATGCGCGTCGATTGTTAGAGGCGAAGCGGTCGCTGCTTTATACAGGAATGAGTGTTGGGTTGATTGCAGAGGCCTGCGGGTTTCCAGACCCGGCGTACTTTTCGCGCTTCTTCACGCAACGAACCGGTGTGTCGCCGATGGCGTATCGGACGAAGCAGCAGCGGGCTCACGCCCGCGAGAGCTAAGCCGCTCACGGCGCTGCGCGCCAGCGATTCTCCCGCTCAGCCCGCGTCGATAGCGGAGTCAGCCGGCGTGGGGGGTCACTTCCGTATCGATCTCCGCCAGCGTCTCTGCGGCGTAGCGCGGTCCACTCACCGTCTCAGCATTGATCAGTCGCTCGACAGCCTCGAGCGTATCCGCCGACAGGCGCACTCTCGATGCCGCCACATCTTCTTCGAGATGCGCGATCGATGTCGTCCCCACGATTGGCAATACATGCGGCGCCTTCGCTAACAACCACGCCAGCGCCAGCTGCGCCGGCGTGCAGCCAGCTTCCCACGCAACTCTGTTGAACGCATCGAGCAACTTTCGATTGCGCCCAAAGTGCGGCGGATTAAAGCGCGGCATCGTGCGGCGGATGTCTTTCTCTATGAAGTCTCGCGGGTCAGAAACACCGTTCGCGAGGAACCCTCGCGCCAACGGCGAGAACGCGACCAGCGCGACATCGAGCTCTTCGCACGCGCTCAGCAAAGCGATTTCGGGATTGCGAGTCCAGAGCGAGTATTCACTCTGCACCGCTGCGATGGGATGCACAGCGTGAGCTTTGCGTAACGTTTCCGCGGAAACTTCGGACAGGCCGATGGAACGAATGTGACCTTCGCGCACCAGGTCAGCGAGGCCGCCGACACTTTCCTCGATCGGAACCTTCTTGTCCCACCGATGCAGGTAGTACAGATCGATGACATCGGTACGCAGCCGAGTCAGCGCTTCCTTGCAAGTTTGCTTCAACGTTTCCGGCCGCCCGTCGATGACGCGTGTGCCGTTAACGCCTGTCATTCCGCATTTGCTGGCGAGGAAGAAACGCTCGCGGAAGGGATGCAAGAACTCGCCGACCAGCGCTTCGTTGCGACCGAAGCCGTATAGGGCTGCGGTGTCGAAATGATCGATGCCTAAATCGAGCGCTGCATAAAACAACGCCTTGGCCGCCGCCGGATCGGAAGGCGGCCCGTAGGCGTGACTGACATTCATGCAGCCGAGGCCGATCTCGGCCACGGATCTGTTGGCAAGCTTGCGCTGGTTCATCCCTGCGCCTGCAACTGCTGCTCCAACTCATGCAACGTGCGATAGCACCCCAGCACCTGATGAACGCTTGAATTTGGCTCGCGCTTGTCGCGAATCGCTGAGAAGAACTCGCGGTCCTGCAGCTCGATCCCGTTCATCGACACATCCACCTTGGACACGTCGATCTTCTCCTCCTTCCCGTTCACCAGATCGTCGTAGCGCGCAATGTACGTGCCGTTATCGCAGATGTACCGGAAGAACGTCCCGAGCGGTCCATCGTTATTGAACGACAGCGACAGCGTGCAGATCGCCCCTGACCTGGTCTTCATCTGAATCGACATATCCATGGCGATCCCGAGCTGCGGATGCTTCGGCCCCTGGACGGCATGGGCGATCGACACCTCCTCGCCCGTCTGGTATCGAAACAAATCCACGGTGTGAGCCGCGTGATGCCACAGCAGATGATCCGTCCACGATCGCGGCTGACCCAGTGCATTCGTGTTAGTGCGACGGAAGAAATACGTCTGCACATCCATCTGCTGAATCTTCAGCTCGCCCGCACGCAGCCGCTTGTTCAACCATTGATGCGACGGATTGAACCGGCGCGTATGACCGACCATGCACACCAGGCCCGTCTGCTTCTGCAAACTCGCGACGGCCTGAGCGTCCTCCCAGCTGTCGGCAAGTGGAATCTCAACCTGCACGTGCTTGCCCGCCTTCATGCAGGCCAGCGCCTGCGACGCATGCATCTGCGTCGGCGTGCACAGGATCACCGCATCGACGTCGGACCGCGCCAGGCTCTCAGACAACTCCGTCGTAACGTGCCCCACCGAGAATTTCTTGGCGACCTCGTGCGTCTTATCCAGCTCGCGCCCCACCAGCGAGGTGACCTGCACGCCGTCGATCTTCTGGATGCCTTCGAGATGCTTGACGCCGAACGCGCCCGCGCCCGCGAGCGCGACTTTGAGGGTGCTCATTGCGAATTCTCCAGAATCAGATGACCGACGGCCGTGTTGCTGGCCGGCACGTGATAAAAGCGATGCGCCACTCGCGGCGGCCGGTCGCTCATCGCGCCGCGCGCGATCAGCCACATCACCAGCTCAATGCCTTCGGAGCCCGCTTCCTGCACGTATTCCATATGCGGCACATCGGCTAGCTTCTCCGGTTCCGCAATCAACCGATCGAGAAACCGATTGTCCCACGACCGATTGATCAAGCCGGCGCGCGGACCCTGCAACTGATGACTCATACCGCCGGTGCCCCAGATCTGCACTTTCAACGGCTCGTCGTAAAGCGACACCGCCTTGCGAATCGCGCGCCCCAGATGGAAACAGCGCCGACCCGACGGCACCGGGTACTGCACGACGTTCACCGCGAACGGAATGACCGGGCACGGCCACTGCTGAACCTGGCCGCAAACCAGCGACAGCGGCACCGTCAAGCCATGATCCACATCCATCCGATTGACGATGGTGAGATCGAAGTCGTCCTGAATGACCGACTGCGCGATATGCGCTGCCAGTTCCGGATGACCTTTGACGACCGGCACCGGCCGGGGCCCCCACCCTTCATCCGCGGGCTTGAACTCCGCGGCACAGCCAATCGCGAACGTCGGAATCATGTCCAGGCTGAACGCGGTGGCATGATCGTTGTAGACCAGAAAGATCACATCCGGCGTGTTGTCCTTGAACCAGGCTTTCGTGGTGTCATAGCCGGCGAACAAGGGCTTCCAGTAATCGTCGCCGCTCTTGCCCAGATCCAGCGCAGCGCCGATCGCCGGCACGTGCGAGGTATAAACACTGGCAGTAATACTGGCCATCATCGCTTCTCCCGCGGATCGCGCAGAGGGCTGCCAGGCACGCGCCCCCCTTGCAACATCATCTTGGCGTATTCCTCCTGGGTCATGCCGGTCATGCTGGCCGCCATGAACTGGAAACTCTTGCCGTCGGTGGCGCCGATCTTGGCGAGGAAATAAATATTGCCGCCCAGCTCGATGCAACGATTCAAGTCGCGGGCCAGGACGGCGAGCTTCTGGTCCTCGCTCATCGGCCACTCATCCAGATACGCGCGCTCGTTCGCTTTGAAGCGCTCGCGGTTCTCCGCCTTCATCAGCGACATGCAGAACTGATTCAGGTGGTAGCCCTTGCGAGCCAGCTCGGCATCGAAAATGGTCGTGCCGGGAATATCTTTGTACGGCTTATCCAGAGCCATATCAGCGACTCCAGTACAGGGTCATGGGGTTGTCGACCAGCAGCTTACGCTGCAACTCGGCGGTGCGCGCGATACGTGGAATGAAATCGACCAGTTTGCCGTCATCCGGCATGTGCGACTTCATGTTGGGATGCGGCCAGTCCGTGCCCCACAATACGCGATCCGGGAACGTTTCGACGATACGACGCGCGAACGGCACCACGTCGTCATACGCATCCGGCCCGGTCTTCGACAGGCGCTCGGGACAGCTGACCTTGGACCAGAAGTTGGCGTTCTCGCGCATCAAGCGAACAAACAGCTCGAACTCCGGGCCGTCGACCGGCTTCGTAACATCGGGCCGGCCCATGTGATCGACAACCACCGTGGTCGGCAAGGACGTGAAGAAGTCGTACAGCTCGTGCAGCTCCGCCGCCTCGAAGTAAATGACAATGTGCCAGCCGAGCGGTTTGATGCGTTCGGCGATCGAATGCAGCACCTCACGCGGCGTCGTATCGACCAGCCGTTTGACGAAGTTAAATCGCACGCCGCGCACGCCAGCCGCATCGAGGGCCTGCAACTCAGCATCGGTCACGTCCTGCTTCACGGTGGCGACGCCCCGAGCACGGTTGTTGGACGCCTTCAACGCATCGACGAGCGCACGATTGTCCGCGCCATGGCACGTCGCCTGCACGATCACGTTACGCTCGAAGCCGAGATAATCCCGCAGCTCCCACAACTTCTCTTTGGGCGCATCGCACGGCGTGTACTTGCGCTCGGGCGCGTACGGGAACACGTCACCCGGTCCGAACACGTGACAATGCGCATCCACCGCGCCCGGCGGCGCGCGGAAGGTGGGCTTGCTCGGCGACGGGTGGAACACCAGCCAATCGCGGTCCATTTGAAACGCTGCCATAACTGTCTCTTACAATCCGCGCGCTTTCAAAATTGTATCCAGACGCGGGAATACGCGACGGGCATTCCCTTCGAAGATACGGCGCTTGTCGGCATCCGGGATCTTCAGCGCGTCGATGTAGCGCTTGGTGTCGTCGTAGTAGTTGCCTGTTTCCGGATCGATGCCGCGCACCGCACCGACCATCTCGGAGCCGAACAGGATGTTGTCGATATCGATCACCTTCACCAGCAGATCGATGCCCGG
The DNA here is from genome assembly GCF_042651805.1 of Steroidobacter flavus. Taxonomy (NCBI): domain Bacteria; kingdom Pseudomonadati; phylum Pseudomonadota; class Gammaproteobacteria; order Steroidobacterales; family Steroidobacteraceae; genus Steroidobacter; species Steroidobacter flavus. Next base: position 313,755 of record NZ_JBHSDU010000015.1, read on the forward strand.
CTGGTGATACACGCAGGTGTCGAAGAACACATTCTTCATGACGTGCTCGGAGAGCGCCGGACGCTTCAGCATGTCCGCGAGGCCTCGATAACGACCCCAGTGATACGGTACCGCCCCGCCGCCGTGAGGAATGATGAACCGCAGCGTCGGAAAGTCCTTGAACAGATTGCCTTCGATGAACTGCATGAATGCCGTGGTATCGGCGTTGATGTAGTGCGCGCCGGTGGCGTGAAAGTTCGGGTTGCACGACGCCGACACGTGAATCATCGCCGGCACGTCGAGCTCGACCATTTTCTCGTAGAATGGATACCAATGCTTGTCGGTCAGCGGTGGCGAAGTCCAGTGGCCGCCGGACGGATCGGGATTCAAGTTGCAGCCGATGAAGCCGAAATCCTTCACGCAGCGCTCGAGCTCTTGCACCGAATGCGAGATCGGCACGCCTGGCGACTGCGGTAGCTGGCACACGCCGACGAAGTTTTCCGGATACAGGTCGACGACACGCTTGATCAGATCGTTACAGGCGCGCGTCCACTGCTGCGACACCGCCTCATCACCCACGTGATGCGCCATCGCCGACGCCCGCGGGGAGAAGATCGTGATATCCGCCCCACGCTCTTTCTGCAGCTTGAGCTGATTCTTCTCGATGGTCTCGCGGATCTCATCGTCGCTGATCTTGGCCGGCGTCGGCGTGGGCGCCAGGGGATCCTTCAACTTCGCGAGCTGCTGATCGCGAAACTTTTGATGGGCATCCGGAGCGGTCGTGTAATGACCGTGACAATCGATGATCAGCATCAGGGTTTCTCCGCCTTCGCGCGGGCCAGCACCGCGTCCAGCATCTCATCCAATTCTTCAATCGAGGCCGCGTCACGGAAACTCGCGGCCCAGTCCTGGCGCTCGGCACAAGCCGCGCTCATGTGAGGCTGCAGCCCCGCTTCAGTCACGGTCTGTGCGACTTCGCGCATCTCTTCCGCGCGACGTTTCCCATGAATCAGCGAGCGCGAAATCATGTAGCGCGCCAGCGTCGACCAGTCCGCGCCGGGAAACAAATTACGCAGCGAGTCGATCACGGTCGATTCGACACCATAGTGGCGTGCCGACAGCAACGATTCGGTCAACAGTGCTTCCATGCCTTTGATCATGACGCTGCGGCACATCTTGGCCGCCGACGCGCGGCCGATTTGATCCGAAAACACCTGCGCGCCGCTAAACCCGAGTGCCTGGGCCCGCGGAAGAAACGTCGCCGCGTGCCGGCCGCCGAACAGCATCGGCGAACCGATCCGCTTCGGATTGATCGGAGACATGATGGCCGCTTCGACATACCGCGCGCCGCTGCCATCGATCAAGGCCGCCGCCTGCGTCTTCACGCTGGGAGACACGGAGTTCACGTCCAGGAAATAAGCTTCCGGCTTCATGGCACCGACGACCGAGTGCGCGGCGGCGACATCCTGCGCCGCTGTCACCGCACTCACGACCAGATCTGCTGTAGCCACCGCCTCCACCGCACTGTTCGCGACACGCACCTTCGCTTCAACGGCAGCGCGCGTGCAGGCACTCGCCGGGTTCTTGAACAGCACGTCGAACGCCGTGAGCTGCGTGATGCCTGCGGCCTGGAAATCCGCCGCAAGCGTCTGCCCCACTTCACCGAAGCCGAGCAAACAAATGTGCTCGATGCGACTCATGACCCGCTCCACACGCGACCGGGCACGAACACTTCGCCGCTCATGAGCTTGCGAGCCGTCCGTAACAGCGCCGAGCGACGCACGTCGACCTTGCCGTCGGTCACAGCGACGTCGATGTCGACCGTGAAGAAGCCGGTCGGATGTTCGACTTCCAATCGCTTCGCCGAACCGTCTCCGGAAACCTTCGCGACCTGCGCGGCCACTGAACCGGGCGTCACACAAGCAGTCGCGACACTCACGGCACCCAGCACACCGATGGACTCGTGCACCCGGTGCGGAATGAAGGTGCGGGTGGAAATCGCGCCGCCTTGCTTCGGCGGCGACACCAGACACATCTTCGGTACGGTCTTCTTGGTCACGTCACCCAAGTTCATGCGCGGGCCGACTGCGAGCCGGATCGCTTCGACCCGCTGCTTCAAGGTCGCGTTGCTCTCGAGCTGCTCGGGCGTTTCGTCGCCGGAAAGGCCGAAGTCCTCAGCCCGCAGAATCACGACGGGCATGCCATTGTCGATACACGTCACCGACACGCCATTGATCTCATCGACCGCGGCGCCCGTTGGCAACAACGAACCGCAGCTCGATCCGGCCACATCCAGGAATTCCAACGGAATCGCCGCGGCTGTGCCGGGAACGCCGTCGATGCGCGCATCGCCTTCATACTCCACCGCACCGTTCGGGGTCGGCACATACGCCACCGCGATGCTGGCGGTGTTCAACATATGAATCCGTACCGGCGTGACATCGCCGGCGATGGGCACCAGGCCCTTCTCGATAGCCCACGGACCGACGCCTGCGAGAATGTTCCCGCAGTTCTGGCTATCGCTGACCTCGGCTTTATCGACAACGACCTGCAGAAATAAATAATCGACATCGGCATGCGCAGCGGTGGAACGTCGAATCACTGCGACCTTGCTGGTCAACGGATGCGCGCCGCCCACCCCGTCGATCTGTCGAACATCGGGTGAGCCCATGGCCGCGAGCAGCACTCGATCTCGCTGCTCACGATCGGCGGGAAGGTCCGCCTCGTTGAAATACAGGCCCTTCGAGGTGCCACCGCGCATCAAGGTACAAGGAATGGACTTCAACATGGCGCAAGGCTCCGCGGAGCAGTCACTCCAGGGAATCGACGTACTTCAGGCCTTTCTCCGCGAGGCGCTGACGCATGCCGTAGATATCGAGGCCCAGCTCGCCAGCCTTCAGGCGTGCCCGCACCGCCGCTTCCTTTTTTTCGCGCGCGGTCGATTGTTCTAGTACGGTGGCGGCCTTCTCACGCGGCACGACGCAAACGCCGTCGTCATCCGCAACGATCACATCGCCCGGCTTGATCGCGGCGCCCGCGCACACGATGGGAACGTTGACGCTGCCCAACGTCTCTTTCACCGTGCCTTGCGCGGAGACATAGCGAGACCAGACCGGGAACCCGATCGCTGTCAGATCTTTCACGTCGCGCACGCCGGCTTCGATGATCAGGCCGCGAACGCCGCGAGCCATCAACGAGCACGCCAGCAACTCGCCGAAATAGCCCGTGTCACACGCGGACGTTGGCGAGACGACCAGGATGTCGCCCTCCTGACATTGCTCCACCGCGACGTGAATCATCCAGTTGTCGCCGGGCGGAATGCTGACCGTCACCGCCGAGCCGGCAATACGCGCGCCGGCATAAATCGGACGCATGTATGAAGCCAGCAACCCGGTGCGGCCTTGCGCTTCGTGCACGGTCGCGACGCCGGACTCGGCCAGGCCGTCGATCACCCGACGCTCGGCCCGCTGAATATTTCTGACGACCACTGACATTGCTCAATCCTCCCACGCGCCATGGCAGTGTGACGCGCACCGCCCCGCCCGACCCATTCAATTTCACGTCGGGCTATTAGGCGACGCTATAGATAACTCGGCCGCTCATCACTCTTGCGGACGGCGGCAAAAACTGAGGCCAAACACCGCGGCCCCGGCAAGCGCGGCGACGGGGACCATGTACTGAACGACACCGCTCGCGCTCGTTCCGCCACCTAACAACAGACCGGCCAACAGCGGGCCGATGATCGAGCCGACGCGGCCGATGGCAACGCTCGCACCGGACCCGGTGCCTCGAACGGCCAGCGGGTAATAGGTGGCCGCGACGCCATACAGCGCGTAGTTCGCGCCGAGTAGGAAAAATCCAGCAGCGCCACTCAGCAGCAGCGTCATCGTCAGTCCGCTCGACGAGCTCAGCGCGATGAGTGCAATGATCAGGCCCACGTACGCGAACGTCATGGGCCACCGCGTGTCCACGCGATCCACCAAACGACCGAAGAAAAGCGCGCCGACCACGCTCGCAAAGTTGAAAGCCAGCGAGGCTTGCGGCGCTACCGCTCGATCCAGACCGTTGGCGACGACCAAGGTCGGCAGCCAGTTCAGGATGAGATAAAGGATCAACAGCGTCGGCAGGAACGCGAGCCACAACAACAGCGTCGCGGGGGTGCGTCCTTCCGCAAACAAGGCCGAAACAACATCGGTCCGAGGTGCGCCCGGCGCACTTTTCGTCAACGTCTCGGGCATCAGGAAATAAATGGTCGGCGCGAGGAGCAGCGGCAAGATGCCGCCGATCTCAAACAGGATGCGCCAGTCGAAATCCGGTGGCAGCAACTGAGTGAGCAATGCGGATGTGCCACCGCCCAGCGGCATTCCACAGAACATCACTGCGGCCGTGGAAGCTCGCTTCTCAGGTACGCTCACTTCCGCAGCCAGCGCCATCATGTTCGGCAACGCTGCGCCGAAGCCGAGACCCGCGCAGAAGCGCACGACGAACAACGCTTCGAAGGTGCCCACCAGCGAGGTGAGCAACGTGAAGATACCGAAGGCGAGCACGGCACCGATGAACACGGGCTTGCGCCCGACACGGTCGGCGAATCGGCCGCCGAGGCCCGCGCCGATCACCAGGCCGATGTTGCTGATGGAGAAGATCCAGCCCATCTGTTTAGGATCGAACCCGAACTGCGGCGCAAGCTTGGGCGCCGCGACGCCCATCGCCTGGATGTCGAAGCCTTCCACGACCGCCACCAGGAAGCACAACGCCACCGTGATCGCCACGTTGGACGTCTGAACGAGCGCAGTCCGCTCTTGAACCATGGAATCCCCCGCAGGCCCGCTCTGGAGCCATGTTCCCGCCGATTCTGGGCCAGGGCCGTTGCCGCCGGCCAATTCAAATTGACGCCCCGGTATTAGGGATTGCTATAGCCAACCGGGCCACCGCGTGCCACGATGGCCCCATGACGGTGCCCAATCTACGCCATTTACAGGCTTTCAATGAAGTCATGGCGACCGGCAGCATCAGTGCCGCCTCGCTCAGGATGCATTTGACCCAATCCGCCGTCACGCAGGCGATCGCGGCGATCGAGCGATACTTCGGCGCCGCCCTGTTCACCCGCAGCCCGTATGGCATGCGGCCCACGCCGGCAGGAACGGTCTGTGCCGAGCGCGTCGAGCGGGCGCTGACCCAACTGCGGGATGGCATTCAGGAACTGGGCGGCTCGGACGTGAGTGCCGGCAAGCGGGAGCAATTGTTTCGTCGGATCAGCGGGCCGCAGCTCAGCTCGTTGATCAAGCTGGTGGAGTTTCGGAATTTCACGCACGCCGCAAAAGCGACGGGCGTCTCGCAGCCGACCATGCATCGTGCCGCTCGCACGCTGGAACGAACGTTGGACGCCACGCTGTTCGAGAAGACCAGCTACGGCGTCGTCCCCACTCGCGAAGCAGAAAAACTGTCCCGTCGCGCTCACCTTGCCTTCGTGGAGATCTCTCAGGCCCGCGCCGACATCGACGCATTGGATGGACGCGACTCAGGCCGCACGGTCATCGGCTCGATGCCGCTATCGCGCAGCTTTCTCGTGCCCAACGCGCTCATTCGTTTTACACGCGAATACAGCGAGCACGCCGTCTCCATCATGGAAGGCACCTACGAACATTTGCTCGGCGCGTTGCAATCCGGGCAGGCGGATTTTCTGATCGGCGCGTTGCGAGACATCCGAGTCAGCGGCGGCATCGTGCAGGAACATTTGTTTGACGACCCGCTGTCCATCGTCGTCGGCGCGGGACATCCGCTCGCGAAGAAGCGCAAATTGACGGCCACCGACCTAGCGAGTCATCCCTGGATCGCGCCTCGCGCAACCTCTCCGCTCAAAGCTCACTTCGAAGCGTTGTTCAAAGACATGGGCATCGAGCCGCCGCAGCGTTTTATCGAATGCAATTCTCTCGGCGCCGCGCGGGCATTTTTGATGGGCGGCGATCACATGATGCTGTCGTCGACCAATCAAGTTCACTACGAGTTGCAAGCAGGCATGCTGGTGTGCCTGCCCCACCCGGCCGGCAAAGTCATGCGCAAGATCGGGCTCACGGTGCGCGATGACTGGCGCCCGACGCAGGCGCAGGCGCGGCTGCTCGCGATCGTTCGCGAAACGGCGGATCAGCTGGCGCATTAGGCTATACGAGACACCGATCGTCGCTACTGCGGTTTTGTTTGTCTTCCGTAGTCGAGCCTGGCGGGTTTAGCGTGACGAGATAGCGACCGTATGCGGCGCGGTCGTAAACATGGTCCAGCGTCGGCACCAGGGCGACTTCCACTCCGCCGTATTTCCGTTTGAAGACACTGATATCCCGCCAGGGGTGATCCGGTTGATCTTGCGGGGCAACGCCCCACAAGTCGTACCACTCGCATCCGCGTTCCTTCGCCCGACGCATGATCTCGAAATGCAACAGATACCCAGCCATGACCTGGCGATTCATCACGAGCGATCCGCCGAACAAGTAAGTGGCTCGGCCGCCGAAGTACACCACCAGCGCCGCGGCCAATCGTTTGCCTCGGTGTTCGGCGAAGTAAATCGAGCCTTGCCGGCGATCGGACAGGATCGCCAGCAACGTCCGAAAATAGTCGGGCTCTTTGGCATCGATCTGGTGACGCCCCACGGTCCGTTTATAAACCCTCAGGAAGTCCGCCAGGCCGCGCTCTGAGGTATCTTCGACGACCGTGACACCGTGCCGCTGCGCCACGCGAATGTTGTAGCGCCCCTTTGGCTTCATCTGCGCCAGAATCGCCTCCTCGGACGCGCGCAGATCGATCCACAGCGTGGATCTCGGTTCGGTATAGGGATCCGGGCAGGTGAGCGTCGTAAATCCACGCACGAATTCTGGAACACTCCGCCAGCGCGGCTCGATTCTCAGGTGACTGACGGTCTGTGCCTCGCAACGGCGATGCTTGTCGATACTTTCAAGGATGATCTGAAAGGTCTCTTTGGCCGTCGCCTCATCGCCTGTGAGCACCGGGCCGTCGCAGATGTAGTAGAAACATTCATCAGACGAATACGACAGCTTCATTACCATCGCCCCACCGACGATGACCTCGCCATCCTTGATGACGATGCCGAAGCACTCGTAGCCCACGCTGGCGCGGAAATCCGCGTACCAGGAAGTCTGCATGAAACCGGCGTCATCGCCCGCCGCATGCAGGAACTCGTTCCATGCCTGCCATCGAGGCAATTCGAGCTGGGGCTGTGACACCTCGACCGGCCCAGCTGCTGCCGCAGGCGGCAATCGTGCCTCTCGCCTCTTCTCCACAGACAACGTGCGACCCCGAAGGGGCTCGAGGTGGATGACGCGGTCCATAGAACGAATCGTCTCCGCGCGATGCGCGACGATGATGCGCGTCACCTTCGTGCTGCGGATAGCCGCACTGACCAGTTCCTCATTGTCCGCATCCAGGTGGCTGGTCGCTTCGTCCATCAACAGCATCCCTGGCTGGCGATACATGGCCCGAGCGATCAGCAGCCGCTGCTTCTGTCCGCCGGAGAGCACGGTGCCCATGTCGCCGATGAGCGTGTTGTACCCCATCGGCATCGCGACCACGGTGTCGTGGATGGAGGCGAGCCTGGCGCACTGCTCGATGCGCACGAGGTCGGGGCAAGCAGCAAAGAAACAAATGTTGTCGGCAATGGAGCCGGAAAACAGGCGGTCGTCCTGCATCACCACGCCGATCATCGAGCGCCAGCGCCGCAATCCGATCTGTGTCAGCGGTTGACCGTCCACCAGAATCTCGCCCTGAGTCGGTGACAGCAGGCTGGCGAGAATCTTGAGTAAGGTCGTCTTGCCGCAGCCCGAGGGGCCGACAATTGCAACCGCCTCGCCCGCCTCGACTCGCAGACTCACGCCGTCGAGCACCCACGGCTCATTGTCACCATAGCGAAATCGCACATCGCGCAACTCCACCTGCACGGGTGGTTGTGGCGCCTCGACGGGCAGCGAATACTCGGCGGGCTCCGGACTGCTCAGCGCAATGTCGGCGAGCCGGTCCGCATGCAGCCTCAACATCCATAGATCGACGCCGCGGTCGATGAGATTGCTGATGCGACTGAGGAACTGGTCTTTGTAGGTGATGAACGCCAGCAGCATGCCGATGGACATCTCACTGGCCAGCACGCGCCCCGCGCCGAGCCACACGATCAGGATCGCCAGTGCGCCGATCAACAGCGTATTCGCCAGACGAAAGATCAGGCGTAGATTCTGGGTAATGAGCTGCCGATTCACCGACTCGATCAGCAGATTCAGCCAGTGGACACGACGCCCCTCCTGATCGTTGAACAGTTTGATCGTCTTGATGCCGCGCAGGGTCTCGAGGAAGTGGCTGTCGCGACGCGCCGACCAGACGATCGCCTCCAGCGACGCCTGGCGCAACGGGACATACAGGAACCAGCGCAGCAGCCCATAGGCCAGCGCCCCCATCAGCACGAGCGTCGTGAGCCCGGGCGCGAACAAGAACATGATCCACAGGGTCACGATCGTGAACAGGCCATCGAGCACGGCCTCGACCACGTCGGTCGTGATCGCCTGCAGGATGGAGTCCTGCGAGCCGAAGCGCGACATGACGTCGCCGAGATGACGCGCCTCGAAGTACGACGCCGGCAGACCGAGCAGGTGCGAGAACAGGTTCGAGCGGGCCTGCACCTTCATGGACGCGCCGATCGCAATCAGCATCCAGCCACGCATGGCCGACACAATCACCTTGAGCAGCAACAGCAACCCGAATGCGAGCGCCAGCGTCGTCAGCAGATCGCGATCGGCCGTCACCAGCGCGTGGTCGACAACCCATTGCAGAAACAGCGGGCTCAGGATGGAGAACATCTCGATGGCGAGCGCCAGCAGAAACAGTTGCGCCAACTGGCGCTTGAGCCCGACCATGCGACCGATCAGCGAACGCATGCTCAGGCGCGGAGCTGGGTTCACCGGCGCGAATCCGCCGACAGGCGTCAGTTCCAGAGCGATACCCGTGAAATGCCGCGAGACAACGGCAAAGGGCAGTCGCCGGACCCCTGACGCCGGGTCGTGCACGATCGCGTGATCGCCCGAGACCTGATCGAGCACGACGAAGTGATTCAGATCCCAGTGCAGGATGCAGGGCGTTTTGAGCCGCTCGAGCTCATCGAGCTCCAGCCGCACGGGCCGCGACGCGAACCCGAGACGATTCGCCATGCTGATGAGGTCATTGAGGTTGACCCCCTTCAGAGAAACGGCAAGTCGCCGCCGCAGCTCGGTGAGGTCCGAGGAATAGCCGTAATATCCGGAGACCATCGCCAGACAGGCCAGCCCGCATTCCGCCGCCTCGGTTTGCAGCTGGATCGGCAGCCGGGAGCCCCAAGTCCAACCCAGGTTCAATTTGTCCAGCAGATTCATGGCCGGCCCGTCACGGTGTACAGCGGATCGAGCATCCACTCGTAGAGTCGACGCCGGTCCAGCGCGATGTCGGCGTCCAACTGCATCCCGGGCTGCAGCGGGATGGCTTTGCCATAGGCGGTGACGGTCTGGCTTGCGAGCTGCACTTTGATGCGATAGACCGGCGCTGTATTGGCGGAGCCGATCACGCCCGTGAGCTGCGTCGGCAATTCGCCCGGACTCACCGCGGATTGTGAGATGCTGATCGCAACGCCTTCGTAATGACCGAACTTCTGGTACGGATACGCCTGATAACGTAACAGCACCTTCTGCCCCGGATGCACGAACCCAATCGCGCGGCTCGGACCATACAGGTGCGCCTCGAGTGTCGTGCCGGCCGGTACGATGGATAGCAATGGCGTCGCCGGGGTGGCCTGACCACCGTCGTCGACGAGCATCGTCGTTACCGTGCCGTCTTGAGGCGCAGTCACGACGATCTCGCGACGTGACTCGGCCTGCGCGAGCTCTTGCTCCGCTTCGAAGATGTTCCGCTGAATCGCTGTGATATCCGCACCGATCTTCACGGGCAGATCCTTCAACTCGCCCTCCAGTGTCAACTGCTCGCGTTTCAGCTCTATCCGTTGACGCCGCAGCGCGCCCAGTCGGGTCTCCTGCTCCAGACGATCGCCCTCGAGCGTGTGCAGCTGCTGCTCGGAGATGAAGCCCTCTGCGCGGAGCTTGCGATGCAGGTTCGCATCGCGCACAGACAGCTGCACGCGCGCTTGCATCGTCCCGATGTCGCGCTCGACTTGCTCGACCTCCAGCTTTAGCGCGGACAAGCGATCGGCGTAGGTACGCTGACGCTGAGCCAGCAGGCGCTCATGCTGTCGGCGCTCTTCGAGCAGCGAGTCACGAAGCTCCGAGAGTCGTCGCACGATCTCTGCCTGCGTGGCGCCCAGCCTCGCGCTTTGGAGCTCACCGGAGAGCTTGAGCAGACGCTCGCCCTTATGTACCTGCGCGCCTTCGTGCACGTAGAGGGCGGTCACTATCCCGGGTTGAGGAGCAAACACGCGTACCAGTCCCTGCTGAGGGACCAACCAGCCTTCGACTCGAGCCTTGCTCGTGAACTCACCGAAGAACAGCAAGCCCAGGACGGCGACCAGGATGAGCACCGTCACTACGATGATGGCGCGATCCGAACGTGCCGGCTCCAGCAATACCGTGCCAAGCCACTGAGTTTCCCGCTGGACCAGCGCTTCACTGCGAAAAAGCTGTGGGACCGCCGACGGAGCGGCGTCGAGCTCGGCGGTGTTGGTCGGTTTCAGCGGCAGCATAGGAAACAAAACCTAGTCAGGCGTGAGCGAACTCTCGACCAGATGCCGGATCTCCAGCGTCACCTCGACCAGGTGCATCTGTCGACGCAGCGGTAGAACTTTGCGGAGCCTGGGGTCGAAAAAATCCTTCAACAGAGGCGGTCGCGCGGACTCGAAATAGAACTCGGGCTGCTCGGCCACACGCCCTTTGACCACCGCCTGAATTTCATCGCTGCGCGTTGCCGTTTGAACGATGCATGGCGCGTGCGTCATGCCGAGGCTTCGCAGTGCGCAGGCCCGGTGGTAACCGTTGTGCAAGAGAATCCGGTTGCCTACCCGGATACCGTTGAGAAAATCACAACCGAATCCAACCACGACGCCGACGATTCCCGCGATCGCGCCGAAGCTGTGATAGTCCCGGACCTGCTCGGGCCGCAGCACGGTGCTCTCGTGATAGCGCAGATCGACGGACTCGCAGCGAAAAACATATCGGTGCGAGCCCAGCTCGCAGATCCGGACCGACGCAGGCGCGGATGGCTCGAGCGGCATACAGAAGCGAAATAGCGCCTCTGGCGTTGGCACCGGACCGACACGCCGCATCAATTCAGCGACGAACGTGCGCCTGACATGCCGCTGGAACACGATCAGCTTGTCGAGCTCCACGAGCATGAACGTTGTCGGCAATGTATCGAAGGCGCGTCGGTAGTGGGGATGAGCGGTCACCTCCGAAATCATCGACGCGAAGCTCGCGTCCAGCTCGCGATGGGATCCGGAATTTGCGATCCCCGCTTCGCTGCGCTCGAGCTCCTGGTAGTAGTCGTTGGCCGCTCTCCACTCCTCCATCAACGCAGCACGATCGGTGCGTGCGCCGCCCGCCGCCTGCTCCACGAACTCGATGTATCGCCCCAGCGGCGGCTGCCCGAGCAGCCATAGTTCCTGTTGGCACTCCGAATCGGGGACCGATGTGCTTCGCGGCGAGCTTGCGCGCTGCGCCAGCAAGTCCGCCGCGGACTCGACCTGCGCTTTCACCCCATGCGTGGCCATCGCGACTCCCCCGTTTGCTGTGGACGCGTGCCCGTGTGTGAACACGAGCACGCGTCACTTCCTCTAGCACTTACTGCCTGTGCTTCCCGTTGTTCCTTTGGTTCCCCTCGACCCGTTCGATCCCTTGCTGCCCTTCGATCCTGTGCAGTCTTTCGATCCCTTGCTGCCCTTCGATCCCTTGCTGCCGTAGCTATCACCCGACGAGCACGAGCTGCCCGACCCGCCATAGACATGCTTCAACTCTTCAGGTCTGAGGTTACGCATGAGTTGCCTCCTCTAAGTAATGGAGTGCGATCCGTGGCGTTCCGGAAGCTGGACTGAAACTAAAATGTTTCTTCGAACCCCGGCGGCACCGCGTCGCCACAAGCACCTTCGTTCTCATGCGCATCGAGAGCTCTTGTCACGCGCAAGTCGCCTCGCCTGTGCTTTGAGAACCATCGAAGAACACTGGCTCACACCGATGTGTTCCGTCGTGCTCAGATTTCTTTATGGCGCAAGTCAACATTTGTTGTGTTGTCAACCCATCGATGTCCGATCGGGTCGATGCACTTACGTTGCAAGGGAAAGCCATCATGAACACTGGCGCATCGGGCCATGCGAGGCCACTACGATTGCCTCACAGTACGTGGCGCAAGCGCCGAATCCCCTCGCGAATATCGGCTTCCTTCATACGCGAATAACCCAGCATGAATCCGCTCCTCGAAGGCTTCCCCAGAAAGTATGGAGATATGCCATATATTCCTACTCCGCGCGATGCGGCCGCTTCGAGCACGGCGGTCTCTGCGATACGTCTATCGGACCACAACACAACGTGAGCACCCGCACCGTAACCTGTGACCTGGACCCGGTTGCCGAGATGTCTATCGATCGCCTCCAGCATCGCTTTGCGACGCGCGGCGTTGCGCCGGCGGACACGGCGCAGATGACGTTCGTACATCCCGCTCGAAATGAACTCAGCCAACGTTTCCTGTTCCAGCGTGGCCGTGTGTCGATCGCACAGCCATTTGGCCGACGTGAACACGGCAGTCAACGACTTCGGCACGATCAGATAGCCGATACGCAGGGCCGGGAAGATCGTCCGAGAGAACGTGCCGATGTAGATCACGCGGCCGTCGGTATCCAAGCCTTGCAGGGATTGCAGTGGCTGCTCCTCGTAGCGAAACTCACCGTCGTAGTCATCCTCCACCACCAAAGCATCCGCTCGCCTCGCCCAATCGAGTAATGCAAGGCGACGCGCCAGCGGCAGAATTGCCCCGGTTGGAAACTGGTGCGACGGCGTTACGAACGCGATACGGGCACGCTCCGGAAGACTGGCCGGATTCAATCCATCCGTATCGACCGACACTGGCAGCAAACGCGCGCCGATGCTGCGCAGGACCTCCCTGGCGCCTTGGTAGCATGGATTCTCCATCGCGACTCGATCGCCGCGCTCGACCAATACCCTCGCAATCAGATCCAAGGCTTGCTGTGAACCGCTGACGACGATGACCTGCGAGGGATCGCACAGCACTGCTCGTGAGCGACGCAAGTGAGCGGCCAGTGCCTCGCGAAGTGCTTCGCTTCCGCCCGCTGGTGCGTAATCGAGCTCGCGCACCGGCGCCTTGCGCGCGTGTTTCAGCAACAGGCGCCGCCAGGCTTCGAACGGAAACAGTTCGATATCGCTTCGTCCGTACGCAAAATCATATCGCGGCGAGGTAGCACGCCCGGCGGGAATGTCTATTTGCCGCGCGGCTTCGGCCACCCCTCGACCGAAGCGGGACAGACGCACCTTCGCGCGACTGGCCCGAAGGTTTGGCCGGACAGAGGCCAATCCTGCCGTCACATACGTGCCCGATCCCGATCGGCCGTGCACGAACCGTTCAGCGAGCAGCTGTTCGTACGCGAGCACCACGACGGTACGTGAAACATCCAGATGCTCGGCCAACTCCCTCGTCGATGGCAGACGCTCATCGCCCCTCAGCTCGTCACGCAAGATGGCCTGCCGGAACCCTAGGTAGATCTGCCGCGACAGCGGCTCGCGATCGTTCAGAAGTGGTATTACGAATGACACGCAAAATGGACCTTTGAAAAGGCCACAGTCTACGGCAGGCTCGCGCAACGATCACACCCGGCTGGAGGAACACATGAGTTTGCAAAGGTGTGCTGGCAGACCTCTTCTTCTGGCATGCGGCCTCGCCTTCGTGGGGCTACCAATGCATGGAATGGCCCAGAACAGCTCAGGGACCTCGCCAACCGACGTGCAACCCGTCACGGAAAAACGGGATGGAAGTCACGACTTCGACTTTGCCATCGGCACCTGGAAAACGCAGCTGCAGCGCCTGGTGCGGCCTTTGAGCGGCTCCACGACCTGGGTGGAACTGGAGGGAACGACCATCGTTCGGAAGATCTGGGACGGCCGCGCCAACCTTGCCGAGCTCAAGTTGAATACCGCCGATGGCCCCGTCCATGTTCTCTCGCTACGTCTCTACAACCCTCAAGCCCGCCAGTGGAGTCTCCATGCCGCCAACGCCAGCAGCGGCACGCTGAGCGTTCCCACGGTCGGCGAGTTCAAGGGTGGACGCGGCGAGTTCTACGATCAGGAGGTGTTCGAGGGCAGAACCATTCTGGTTCGAAATGTCTGGTCGGACATCACCGCGGATTCGTGCCGGTTCGAGCAGTCGTTTTCCGATGACGGCGGCAAGACCTGGGAAGTCAACTGGATTGCGGTGGACACACGGGTGAAGCATTGAGCAGGCGATGCCGATTTGATGACGGCATCGACCGGTCGCGACGATCTCTGCTTGCCATGGCCGCGATGGCACCGACGTTAGCTGCAGGCATCACGGCGGAGGCTGCTTCGACCGAGATCACCGACCTGCCCTCCGATCTCGCCAAAGCGATCGAGGAGTACGACCAGGCCACCTTCCGCAACGATATCGCAGCGCTCGGAGCGCTTGTCGCCGACGACTACCTGCTAGTGAACTCCGACTCGACGCTGCAGGACAAGCCATCCTATCTGGCCGATTTCACCGTCCCGGGATTCAAGCTCGATCCGTACGTGATGGAGGACCCCGTGATGAAGATCTGGGGTAATGCCGCACTGACAGCAGGACGTTTGCATCTCACCTGGACACAGAATGGCAAGCGACAGAACCGCCTGGTACGCATCGCGCACGTCTGGGTCAAAAACGACGGCCGTTGGCGACTGACGTACACCCAACTCACGCGCGTGACTTAGTCACGAGGGTCGACCGTCCCGACACAGAATTAATGTCGCCGAGGGCAAGCCTGTATGCCGGCTCCACCCGGAGCTGGCTTCTCCGCCAGCTCCCACCGACCCGGCATCAGCAGCCCTGCTGGTCGCGCAGCTCCAGCGGCAGGCACATCGCAGGCGACATCGTCTGGAACAGCTGCGCTTCCTGATCGAGCGACTCGAAGTCGAAGCCCACGGTCGTGACAACCCGGCTTGCCTGGCCCTGCAACGTCCGCAACTGCGTCTCCGCATCCGTCGTGAGAGTCGTGAGACCTTGGAACTGTCCGAAGCCGGCGTGTGCCGCCAGCGTATTCGGTGAGGCAAAGGTGCCGAGAGCGCTCAGCACGCCCTGCTCGGTTTGCAGCGGCGATTGGTCGCTACCGTGGGCAGCGAGGGCCTGCGGCACGAAGATGCTAAGGTTGTCACCTGCCGCCAGCTGCAGGCGCAAAGGCTGCTCGTGAGAGCCGATGCGGCCACCCGCGACATCTGTCGTTCCGGCGCGCAACTCGGCCATGTTCGCAACGACGGTCGCACCCGATGCGGCGACAATGTCGCGACCGGCCGCGAGTAGCAGACGATTGCCGGAGCGTACCTCGCGCAGATGCAGATCGCCGGCCTGCGTCAACAGCTCAATATTGCCACTCGCCAGAGCGCGGACGCTCTGCAGCCCGTTGCGTTGATCGATGAAGATTCCGCCGGTGCTCGCGGTTGCATCCAACGTCGCCACATCAGCATCGAGACGCAGTGAGCTGTCCAGCGTCGTGCCTGTCAGCGTCGAGGGAGCACCGATCGAACGAGCAGTGAGCGTGAGCCCCGCGCCGGTAATCAACGTCGTGTCGTTGCCGTCGTCGTCAATGGCACCGCTCGACGCTGTCAGCGCAACGTCGTTGGCGGCTTCCACCGTAATGACGTCGATGTCGCCCGTCGCGCTGTTCACGTCGACATTGCGAGCGCTGACGCTCGTCAGCGTAACGCCATCCTGCTCCGTGACGAACATATCGCCGGTGCGAGCGAACGCGGTCAGCGAGTTCACTTGCGTGGTCAAGCGCGCGTTGGCCGCGCCGAGGGATGCTCCGATCAGTGCCAGCGAGTTGCCGCTGATCCGATGGTTCGGCGCGCCCGTGATCGCGCCCGGCGCCTCGTCAGTACCGGCGATCAACGTGACGTTGCCGGCGCCTGCATCGACGATTCCGTTCAGCGTGATCGAGCTGCCCGCCCCGCCAGCTGCCAATGCGATGTCGTTGCCACTGGCTTGGTAGACGTTGATCGAGCCATCCTGCGTGCGGACATCGAGCGGACCGGCGGCGTGCGCGGTGAGATTCAGCGCGTCCGCTTCGGTAATGAAAATACCGCCGGTGGCGGTGGCATTGAGTGAGATGACATTCGTTGCGAGACGCGCGCTGCTCGTGCCGATTGCCGATGCGGCGGCGGTGAGTGTGGTGCCTCGCACTTCGCCTGCAGTGCCGGCAACGATAGCGCCGCTTGCGTACAGGCCGACCTCACCGGCGGTGGCGTCGACGAGTCCGTTCAGCACGATGTCGCTGTTGGTGCCGCCAGCCGAGAGCTGCACGGCAGTGCCGGTTGCAGAGGCGACAGTCAGATCGCCGCTTTGAGTTTCCACAGAGACTGCGCCGCCCGTCGCGTTGGCCGTCAAGTGCAGCGAGTCGCTCTCACGAATGGCGATGTCACCATTGCTCGCGGAGACCGTGAGCGAATTGACTTGCGTGTTCAGCGCCCAGGCAGCACCGATCGACATTCCCGTGACGTTTGCATTGTTGGCGACGATGCGTGTCGTGCTGCTGTTGTCATCGTTTACTCCGCCGGTCGCCATCACCGTAAGTTCGCCGTTGCCCACGTCGATAGCGCCGAGCTGCAAGCTGCCGATCTCGTTCACGAACAGATTTCGGTCGTTGTTCAATGAGGCGTGCAGCAACCCGACATCCGTGTTCAACGTCGTCGCGCCGCCGAGCGAGCCGGAGCGGAAATCGACGACCTCTCCTATGAACGACAGCTCACGAGGCTGCGCATCGGCGTCGACGATATCGACTGCACCGCGAACCAGCAGGAACGTCGCCGCCTGATCGGTAAGATTCAGGACCGACGGCAGCGTCAGCACGCCGCCCGAGCGCAGCCCGACGCTGGCGCGGTTGGCAATGCCAATGCCGATCGATCCGGCGGCGAGGCCGCTCAGGTTCAGATCCGACGCGGACTGCAACACAATCTCGCCGGTCACGCCGACGCCACTGCCCAACGTGATGGCGCCCGCCGACAACGGCAACACCGGGGTGCTGAAGCTCAGATTGATCTGGCCGTCATCGTTTGCGACATGCACGTTCAGCGAGCTCAGCGCGCTCACTTCGAGCGACGATCCAACATCAGCGTCGGCGACGGCGCCGAAGTCCGTCACCGTGCCTGCGTACGTAGCGGCGTTCAGGAAGATGCTGTTGCCGACGATCGCCGTAGCGTCATCGTCGTCATCGGCGATGCCACCGCTCAGTGCATCGAGCGTGACGTCGCTCAGCACAGCGACCTGGCCGACGGTGAGATCGCCGCCGACGCTCACGTAGGCACTGCCGTTGGTGACGCTGACAGTTTCCAGAGTGAGATCGTCTTGCTCCGTAAGATACAGGCCGTCGGCGGCACTGACGCGCAGGTTCGCGACATCGGTGTCGATCTCTGCATTGGGAGCATTGAGACCGACATAGTGCTGGGCAGTGAGATTGGCCGAATCCGCAGCGATGCGCGTGGTGTCGTTCAAATCGTCGAAGATCGAACCGGTCGTCGCCGTGAGCCGCACTTCACCGCCCGCACTCACCGACCCGACAACGATGGAGTTCTGGGCTGTCACGATCACATTGCTGTTTGCGCCGCTCGCGCGCACGTCTTGCAGCACGAGGTCGTTGCTGAGGTTATCGATGTGGATGTCGCCGGAGTCGCTGACGACGTTCACCGAGCCGCCGCCCGTCAGCAAGCTCAGTCCGTCGCGCTCATGGAGGAAGATGGATCCGGATGTGTCTGCTTCCACCGAGTCGACGTCGATGTCGATGGCGCCGACGCCTGCCGTTCCTACAGCCGTGCACGGCGACTGGCAGGACAGGATCAGCGTGGGTGCAGCGACCCACGTGGCGTCGTCACCGTCGTCCAACAGGTTGCCCTGGCTTTGCAGCCGAATGTAGTTGCCTGCAGCGAGGCTGCCGAGCGTGAATGAGCCGGTGCCGAAGGCGTAGATGTCGTTGGCCGCCGAGAGATTAGCCAGTGTCGTGTTGCCGTTCGCGTCGACATAGATGCTGTCGCCCGCGGTGGCGTGCAGTTCCGGAGTGTCGATGCGGACCGCTCCCGAGCCGGAATTGGCACCGATCGAATCGCCGGCCTGCAGCCACAAGCGGCTCGCACGCAGCGGATTGGGATTGGTCCGAATGATCGAGCCCTGCGTCGCGGCGATAGAGAGATCGTCGCCGGTGGCGTACACGGTGCCCAGGCTGATGTCGCCGCCGAGGCTGGCGATCTCCACGTCGCTGCCGGTGTTGGCAGTCGAATCGAGCGTCAGCGTGAAGCCATCGATCTCGCCGAGATAGATGTTGCCGCTGCCGGTCAGTGTTGCGTTGGCGACGTCGGTATCGATCTGCCCGGTGACGCCCGCGGCGCCGATGTTGCCGCTCGCCTGCAGCGACGCTTGGTTGCCGGTGATGCGAGTCGTGTTGTTGCCATCGTCGAGAATGGAACCGTTACTCGCCACGAGCGTGACCGTACGGCTTGCCGTGACTGTGCCAGCGACGATGCTGCCGGCAGTAGAGGTAATCTGAACGTCTCTCGTGGGCGCGCCGGCCACGACACTGGTCAGCGTGATGTCGTTCGCCTCGGTGATGTACACATCGCCGTTGGTCGATGTGGCCGAGAGCGAGCCGACCGTGGTTGCGACAGTCGCACCGGGGCCAATACCGATCGTGCCGCCCGCACTCAGATTGAGCGTGTTCGCTGTGATTCTCGTGCCGGCATTGCCGTCATCGACGATCGAGCCGTTCGTGGCCACGAGGCTGAGGCCGTTGCTCGCGAAGATGTCGCCGGCGGTGAGATTGCCGTTGGCGCTCGTGATGATCGCCTCGGTGCCGTTGATGTCGATCTCGGTCAACGACAGATTGTCGATGTCGCCGAGATAGGCATTGCCGCCGCTCGTCCGTAGCAACTCCAATGAGTTCACGCCGGTGTCGATCTGACCGCTTGCTGTCGCAGTGCCGACTGAAATTGCAGCTAGCGTCAGAGTGTCGGATGCGATGCGCGTGCCGTTGTTGTCATCGTCGAAAATCGAACCGCCGAGCGCGATGAGCGTCACATCGCTATTGGCAGCCACGCTGCCGACGACGAGGTCGCCCGTGTCGGTGGCCAGGAAAATCTCACCGTTGACGGCAGAAAGGCTGCTCAGCGTCGCGCCGTCGCTCTCAGTGATGTAGATGCTTGCCGAGGACGAGGTCGCGCTCAGCGATCCCACCGTCGTATCGATCCGGTCATAGGCGCCGCTACCGACGTTGCCTGTGGCGCTCAAGGAAGCCGTGCCGGCGACGATTCGAGTCGCCTGATTAGCGTCGTCGAGGATGGCGCCAGCGAGAGCCGTGAGCGCGACCGAGGACTGCGAGAAGATCGGAGCGGAGCTCACCACGCTCACCGATCCCACCGTGATGTCGCCAGTCGTACTCACGACGCTAATGGCCGGATTGAAGCCTGCAGCGCTGATATTGGTGAGCGTCAGGCCGTCGGATTCCTTGATGACGATGTTGCCGAAGGCGGCGCCCGAGGTGGTCGCGCTGAGCGAATTGACTCGGGTGTCGATCGCGTCCGTGGCGTTCAAGTTGCCACCGATCTCGGTGCTCGAGCTCAAGGTCAGATGATCGGCCGTGATCAACGTGGCGTCGTTGTCGTCATCGAGGATGGAGACGGTCGATTGCACATTCACGTCGTCGGCGGCAGTCAGCGTGCCGAGAATGGTGAAGCCGTTGGCGACGGTGGTCGTGATCTCGATATCGCTGCCGGCGCCCTGGGCGATGAGTGAGGTATAGGCGGCAGAGCGGGAGTTGTTGAGGTAGATGCCGCCGTTGGTCGTGGTGGCACTGACCGCCGTCGAGCTGAGTTGCAACGCGCGACTGGCGGTGCCGATGGATCCCGCGGCGATCAGGTTGAGATTGTTGGCGCCGACTCTCGTGGCGTCGACGTTGTCGTCCAGGATGGAGCCTGCGGCGGCTTCGAGATTGAGCTCGCCGCCGAAGCCGCCGACCGCACCGAGCCTGATATCCCCAGTGGCGCTGCGGAGGGTCAACTGGAACGGCACATCGCTGGATTCGAACAGCAAGCCGTCGCTCTCATCCACGAACGTCGCGAACGCACCGTCGACGGTCAACGAGTTCACGGTCGTGTCCAGAGCAGACGTGAAGCCGACGGCGTCGTTGCTCGTCGCAATCGACAAGGAGTCGGCGACGATGCGGGTCGTATCGTCGACGTCGTCGAGGATCTGGTAGGCAGAGACCAGGCTCACTGCGCCGGGCGTCGCAATGCTGGTCACTGTGATCTCGCGGGCCGATTGCAGCGACACAGTGCCCGACGCGTCGATCCGCGAGCCGGCGCCCATTCGGATGTTGCCCTGACTGGTCGTCGTCGCGGTCACATCAGCTGCATCGATGATGCCGTTGAGGGAGAGCGCACTCCCGAACGGGTCGAAGGCGGTGCTGGTGGCGGTCAGGTTCACCGAGCCGCCGTTCAGCGCGATGTTGCCGTTGAGCGTGATCACGGCGGCTTCGAGCGTCAGCGAGTTGCCCAACGCCAAGGCACTACCGGAGACATCGATGTTCGCGCCGGCGTTCTGTGTGATGCTGTTGGTGGCCTGCAGCAGCACCGAGCCGGAATTGAGTAGGTTCTGGATGGTCGCGTTGCCGAGCGTGGCACTAACGCCCGGATCTTCGCTGAAAAGATAGTTGCCGTCGGATGCGGGGCCTGCGCTCGCACTGGATGCGTCGATGGTGATGTTCAGCGGATCGAGCAGCAGCGTGCCGCTGGTACCGTGCGCTGCTCGCAGGTCCGCCGTGCCGGTGAATACCAGATTTTCTTTGCCTGAGACTTCGGCGAAGCCACCGGTGCCCGACGATGTCCCACCGCGCGCATCGATGTGTCCGTCGAAGCGAGTGAGCTCATCGGACCACACGATAACTCTGCCGCCGTCGCCGCTCGTGCCCGCGCTCGCATCGATGCGAGCATCGGCGCCAACGTAGGTGCGGCTCGCGTTGATGACGTCCGCGTTCTTGCCTTGGAAGTCGCCGCCGATCAGTGCCGTGCCACCGCCAGTTGCGCCTGAAACATCGACGAGCGCGTCACCGGAGAGCCCGACGCGATCGCCGAGCACTTCGACTCGGCCGCCGGTGCCCGTCTCACTCGACGCATCGAGCGTGCCGCTGGAACGAACCGTGCCGCCGTCGCCGACGATGCGAATCGTGCCGCCGACGTTCTCGATGCGATTCGCGCGCACGACGCCGGTGTTGTTGACGAGATTCGCGAACACGCCTTCGAGCGCTTGCGCGCTCAGCAGTACCTGGCCGCCGTTTGCCTGGAGGCTGCCGCCGTTCGAGACAGCATCGTTCGAGCCGCTCTCATTGGCGAGCAGATCGGCGCCGACCTGAAGTTGCAGCAGGCCGTCGCCCGCGAGATCCAGAGTCGCGGCGCGACCGGCCACGAGATTCACTGTGCCGTAGTTGGCGACGATGCTGCCGTTGTTCGCGACTCGTCCGCCGAGCAGCGTCACGGAGCCGCCGGCAGCCGCGTTGATCGTGCCATCATTGATGATGGCGCCGGTCACGGCGCGCGAAGTGCCGAACGTGAAGCGGCCGTCCGCATCGATGCCGGTTACGTCGAGTGAGCTTGCGACCAGCGAGCCGACGTTGAGCTGCGCAGTGGCGCCGAACAGCATGCCGTTCGGATTGACCAGCACGACACGGCCGTTCGCATCGATGCGGCCGAAGATCTGGCTCGGATTCTGATCGAGGATGCGATTGATCGCGGTGGCCGATGAGGAGGGCTGATTGAAGCGCACCTGCTCGTTCGCACCGACGTTGAAGGTGTCCCAATTGAGTTGCAGCTGCTGCGACGACTGATCGATCATCGTCGTGCCGGCGGCGGGATTGGAGATCGTGCCTTGGCCAGAGACCACGATGCCGCCAGTGGGATCGGCCAGCGCTGTGGTGATTGTGCCGAGGCCGAGCAGAGTCGCGACAGGCAGAGCGCCGCGGCAGCGCTTACGAATTAAATGCGGTAGCAGCTGGTTGGCGGCAGGACGCTTGCTCATGATCAGTCTTCTCCCGAATCTGCCCAATCCCTGATCCGTTCGCTTCGGCTAGCGGAAACTCGCGCCAAATCTCGCGTAATACTGTGGATCGCGACCGTTCCCCGGCTCTGCGTTCGACAGCGGGGTTGCGACGTCGGCGCGCAGGAAGAAATTCCCGGGCGCGCTGAACTGCACGCCGATGCCGACGCCGGACAACTCGACGCTTTCTTGCAGCGAACCGATCCTGGGTTCGTTGAATTCGCCGTACGCGTAGTCGGCGAACAAAGAGAGCTGCAGCACTTGGCCCCAAGAGTAGCCATCGAATGCCGGCCGGTTCGCAAAGCCCGGTGCATTGAGCGCCAGTTCGAGTGTCGCAACGCCGCCTTTCTCCGCCAACTCCTCGGAGACCGAATAGGCGCGCACGCTGTCCGGGCCGCCGAGAGAAAACTGTTCGAGCGACACCAGTGGATCGCTGGAGTATTGGCCATCCATTCGGAACATCAGTGACGCGTTCTGGGTCACGCGCTGCAGTCGCTGCACGCGCAATGAGAGTTTGTCGAACTCCCCGGACGCACCGAAGCGACTCGCGCTGCCAGCGGTATTGGCTCGATAGTCGTCGAGCGAGTCGAGTAGATCCTTGAAGCCGCGGGTATACGAGAACGCGATGCTGTTCGAGCCGCGGAAGCGCGTGTCGATGCGATTCCACTGCGCATCCAGGCGTACCGTCGTCAGCTTATCCTCATACAGCACCGCCGGAGGTGCCCTGAACTCGGAGCTCTTCACGTTGAAGGCGAGACCGACACTCGCCGAGCCGAGTCGCGTGCGTGGGAAGTCGTGTCGATAGCCGATCTCGTCGACACGCGTTTCGCCTTCGGTGTCGGTCGAGGTCACGCTGGCGGCATCGGCGCCAACGTTGTACGCGTTCGTGAGATGCATGAAGCGCAGCGAGTCGCGCGGGCTGAAAAGCGGAATTTCGTAGTCGAGGCCGCCGTACAGGCCGTGGGTGTTGCCGGTGTCATCGGGATCGATCGCGTACAAACCGATCAGCTGCAGACGATCGGCGCGACCGAGGGGATCGTTGACGGTGAAGATGAGCTGACCGCGATATTCGCCGGCAAACTGCGAGCCGTAGTTGTCGAGCGCGGCATCCAGAACGAATCGATCCTCGGATTGCACGCGCACCGTGAGCTGGCTCGAACCGGATTCCCGGCCAGCCCCTAGTACGCCGAATGCCGTGACACCAGGATAGTTGCGCAGCGTGAGCAGTGCTGCTTCGAGCGAGTCTCGTTCGACGGGCGCACCGATCAGAGCGGCGAAAGGCCTTTCGAGCGTTCGGGTCGAATACTGCGAGTTGCCTTCGACGACGATATCGCTCAGCTGTCCCTCGAGGACCTGGATCGTCACTGTGCCGTCGACAACGTCCTGTCGCGGCAACCACGCCTGCGTGAGAATGTAGCCGTGTTCACGATAGAGCGTGGCAACGCTGTTCGCAATCTCCTGCAACTGGCCGATGGAGAATCCGGTGACGGGCTGCCCGGCAAGAGCCGCATCCAGCGCAGCCTGCGCATCGCCCACTCGTAGATCGCGCTCCAGGTGATCGGCGGCGCCGGTCAGCCGAAACACCTTGACGACGATGCGAGGAGCATCGTCGGCGCTTGCCGGCCGCTCGTGTACTTTGGGAATCTCGAGCAGCTCTCCTTTATTCTCTGGCGCAGGTACAGCCGGTTCGACTCGTGGCAGCGAGCCGCCGGGCGTGGCCGCCGGTGGAATCGCCTGTGCCAACGCAGTCGCGGGCGCAGCCGCCAGCACGCCTGAAAGCAGGATGGAGTGACGTCGCATCATGGTCGAAACTACCTCCCACACGAGCGGTCGCCCGTCCATGCAGCGCTTCTTCTTCGGGAGCAAACATAATTCGAGGACAATAGTTCGCCGGCGCGACGCTCCGTTGCCGGGCGACAGGTCAACTCTGTCAGCGAAGTTATGACGGTAGTTTCGTCCAACGCCCGAACGGACGTTGTTAACCAGTGCACATATCTGTGTGCTGGCGGGGTTGCCCCGCCAGCACACAGATCGTCAGAACCTGTAACCCAACCCCACCTCGTAACTGCGAGGCGCGCCGTAGTACCCGACCTGATACAAGCTGGTGATGTATTTCTCATCCGAGAGGTTGTACACGTTGGCGCGAACGTGCAGCTTCGGCGTCACCTCCCAACGAGCAAACGCATTCAACGTCGCGTAGCTGTCCTGGCGAACGACGAAGGTGGTGTACTCGTCCCGCTTGGAAGTCTCGCTTTGCCACCGGCCGCTGATACCGAATGACAGCGCCGTGAAGCTCGGCACCCGCGCGCTCAACGCGACGTTCGCGGTATGACGCGGCACCCACTCGTAGATATCCTGGCCGTCCGCGCCTTCGAGCTTCAGCGTCGTGTAGCCGAGCACCAGATCGACGTTCTGGCCGAGTCGGCCGACGACTTCCAGCTCGATGCCCTTCGAGTCCACATCGACGCCTTCGTAGTAGTACTGGCCGGCGTCGTTGAGGCCGACGTACGTCGATAAGTTTTCCTGCTCCGCCTTGAACAACGCGACAGTGGTCAACAGTCGCCGATCGAGCCATTCGGCCTTCACGCCGACTTCGTAGTTGAGGCCCTTCGATGGGTCGAGATACTGACCGTTGATGTCGGTTTGATCCTGCGGCTGATAAATATCGGAGTAGCTGCCGTAGAGCATCACTCGATCGAGCAGCTGATACGTGAGGCCGGCGTATGGGCTCGTCTCGCGCTCGGTCTGATCGAACGACACACCAGTCTGATCGCCGTCGCGATGATATTCAGCGTAGTTGAAGCCGACGATGGCGCGCAGCTTGTCCGTCACACTGAGACGCGTGGCGCCGAAAGCGCGCTTGAGGGTTTGATTGGTCGTTCCGTAGTACGAAAGCGGCAACCACGCAGGCTCGGCAATAGAGTTGGCCGCATAAGGAAACGGCGGCGTCGGATCCCAGACTGGATCGTCGGCATCGACCTCTCGATTGTGTTGCTTGTGGTCGCCGTCACCATAGCTGACGCCCACCATCGCCTCATGTTCGCGACCGAACAACTCGAACGTGCCGTTCAACGAAGCTTCCAGCAGATTGACCTGGTCGTCGGTGAACCAGTAACCCGGCCAGCCCGTCAGACCCAGGCCAGTATCGCGATCGATGCCGGCGTTCGGTGATGCGTAGAACAGCTTGCTGGTGTCTTCGTACTTCAGATAGTTATACGTCAGCTTGAAATCCCACGCTTCGGCGAGCTTGAACGTGTACTCGGCGAACGCAGTGGTGTTGCGCGTATCCCAGAAGGTCCAGTCGACCGCGGTCGAAGCGCTGCGAGCGAATTCGGCTTGCGTGCCATCGGTGTACGACAGCACCAGTGCGCCCCACATGCTTTGATCGGTGTTCGCTTCCTGATAGGAATATCCGAGCGTCAGCGTGGAGCGCTCGCCCAGCTGACCGTCGATGACACCGTAAACAAACGTGCGATCGTTACTGAGACCGCGAACCCACGAGTCCTGCTCTTCGCTCGCGAACGCGATACGACCCGCCCACTTCCCATCGGCCGTGAACGGCGTCGAATAATCCGCTTCGAGGCGGCGCTGATCGAACGAGCCGCCGCTACCTTCGATGCTGCCCTGAGTGACGTTGGTCGGACGCTTGCGAACATAGTTGATGGTGCCCGCCGAATTCCCCACACCCGTGAGCAAACCATTCGCGCCGCGGATGATTTCCGCCTTCTCATAACCGAAGGAATCCATCGCGCCTTTGACGATGCCCCAATCGTTCGGCAAGCCGACGCCGTCGACCTGCGTGTTCTTGATCTCGAAGCCGCGCGCCATGTAGTTGGTGCGGTTCGTTTCCCACTCCTCGACGTTGAGGCCGGTCGCGAGGCGCAGAGCGTCGTTGATGTTATCGGCGCCGAAGTTATCCATGAGCTCGCGGGTCACCACGCTGATGGATTGCGGAGTATCGGCAATGTCCAGATCCAGGCCGGTCGCGCCTTTGCTGACACGGTCGTCGCGCTTGGCGGTGATCAGCACCGTCTCGAGCGTCTGTCCGGAAATATCTGAATGGTCCTGCGCGTAGGCGGCACCGCTCGCGGCGGCAATGGCCAGCGCCACCGCGTGTTTCAGCGAGATGTTCATGTCACTCTCCCAGCGAATAGCTATTTGTTAGCTGGCTGGGCTCGAGTGAGCCGCTTGCTGGCTGCGAAGATGAGAGTCTATCGCATTAGCGGCGCGCGACGAAGAATGCTCTGAGCAGGGCCGAACATTCCTCTGCCCGAACTCCGGATTCACATTCCAACCGATGATTCAGGGCGGAATGCTGAGTGATATTGAAGATCGACCCCGACGCGCCGGCGCGCGGATCGGTGGCCGCATAAACCAAACGTTTCACGCGTGCATGAACCATCGCGCCCGCGCACATGGCACAGGGCTCGAGCGTGACGTACAGCGTCGTATCCAAGAGCCGATAGGCCGAAAGATTTTGTGCCGCCGAGCGCATGGCGACGATTTCGGCATGCGCGGTCGGATCGTTGGTGCTGATGGGTCGGTTCCAACCTTCGCCGACGATGACGCCGTCTTTGACGATCACCGCGCCGACCGGCACTTCGCCGGCACGTTCAGCTTCACGGGCGAGCTCGATGGCCCGCGCCATGAAGACGGCATCGACGTCAGACGCCATCGAAAAATTCGACGACGCCGGTCTCGAGGGAATATTCCGCACCGACCACCATCAAGCCTTCGTTGCGAATCAAATTTTCCAGCAGCGCCGAGCCATGACGCAGATGATCGACCGAGGCTCGCACATTCGAGCGCACGGCATGACCGACCAGCGTGTGCAGATCGTTCTTGAGCTCGGTGCGCATCAGCCCTTCGACCGACGGACGCACGCGGTCGACGATGGACCGCAGATTGATGGACTGGTTTTCCTTGGGCCGTTGCAGCTCTTCGATGGTCGCGAGCACGGCGCCACAGCGCGAATGACCGAGCACCACCACCAGACGAGTATTGAAGCGCGAGGCCGCGAATTCGACGCTGCCGACCTGCGAGGGCGCCACGACATTGCCGGCGACCCGAATTACGAACAAATCGCCGAGGCCCTGATCGAACACGATCTCCGCAGGCACACGCGCATCCGAGCAGCCGAGGATGATGGCGAACGGCGATTGTTCCTGCGTCAGCTCCA
The DNA here is from genome assembly GCF_042651805.1 of Steroidobacter flavus. Lineage (NCBI taxonomy): Bacteria > Pseudomonadati > Pseudomonadota > Gammaproteobacteria > Steroidobacterales > Steroidobacteraceae > Steroidobacter > Steroidobacter flavus. The sequence goes on from NZ_JBHSDU010000015.1 coordinate 341,218, forward strand.
CGCCGCGTGCGAGGTGCAGATGCATTTCACCGCTGCCGATGCTGGCAACGAAACGACGGTTACCGTCGCGCAGGCGCTGCAGGGATTCTTGAGCCGGGATCATTCGTCGACACCCTCCGGACCGGTCGCGGACCGGCTTCAATACTGTGTTGGGGTCGGCGATTGTAGCGCCTGCCGGCCGCAGATTCTTAGCTCAATCCGCGCTCGGTCATGCGGGGAAACAGCTTCTGGAGCACGTCGCGATAAATGCCTTCCAGCAGCGCCGGCGAGCCAATTTGCTCGGTAACGCCACGAAACGCGCTACCCTCCGACAGCACGGTGACGAACTCGACGCGCGCAGCGGCCTCTGCCTCGGTAAGTTCGGGATAATTGCCTCGGACCAGCTCTACCGCCTGCCCTCGAAGGCGCCGGTCGGCTGCGCGCACGATGTCGGCGACCGCCGGATTGCGGGTCGCTTCGGCCGTGATTTCCAGCAGCAGGACGCGCTCGCTCCGTTCTTCCTCGGAGGCATCGACATGACGACGATTGGCAAAGCGGGCCGCGAAATCGATTTGTTGCTCGCGATCAACCATCCATTCCAGACGACGGGCGACAATGCGCTCGACGATGGCGTGCACGATGGCTTCCTTGCTGGGGAAGTAGCGATAGATCTGGCCCACGCTCATGTGAGCTTCGGCGGCGATCTGCCCCATGCTGGCGGCGTGGAAGCCGTGCCGAACCACGCAGGCACGCGCCGCCGAGACGATTTGGTCGCGTCGGAGCTGGTCACGTAACTCCTTGACCGGTCGTTTCTTTTCCGCTGCCACAGACATGTTCACATTGTTTTCACAATTGGCCCCTGGGCCTTTACGTTCGGGCTCGGCATAATGGATATGAGAATGAACGTTCACACTCAAGATCGACCGCAGATTAGTCCAAGGCGTTTTAGCGTGTCCAGTCCGACGACTCCCTCCGTCCCCAAGCTCCGCACCGGCCTCGCAATTTTGGTTGCCGTCCTGACATTGACCGGTTGTGCCCAGGAACAGGCCGGCGGCCCGAAGCGCCCGCCCACCGAGGTCGGCTTCATTACCGTTCAGCCTCAACCGCTGGTGCTGCAGTCGGAGCTCGCCGGTCGCACCACGCCCTATCTGGTGTCGGATGTGAGACCGCAAGTCTCGGGCATCGTCAAATTTCGTCGCTTCGAGGAAGGCTCGCGGGTCAAGGCCGGCGAGGTGTTGTATGAAATCGACCCGGCCCCTTATGAAGCCGCGGCCGCCGAAGCGAAGGCCGGACTCGCCAATGCCAAGGCGTCGGTCGATGCGACTCGTCTGAAAGCCGAGCGCTACGGCGAGCTGCTGGCCATCGAAGGCGTTTCGCAGCAGGAAGCCGACGATGCGCAGATGTCCTATCAGCAGGCGCTCGCCTCCGTCGCGCAGATGCAGGCGTCGCTGGCGAGTGCCCAGATCAATCTCGATTACACCAAGGTGCGTGCGCCGATCTCCGGCCGCATCGGCAAGTCGACCGTGACCCCGGGCGCGCTCGTGACGGCCAATCAGGAAACGGCGCTCGCCACGATCCGCACGCTCGATCCCATCTACGTGGACATGACCCAATCGAGCGCCGAGCTGTTGAAGCTGCGCCGGTTGATTGGCGAGGCCGGCATGAAGTCCGGTCAGGCCAAGGTGCGCCTGCGACTCGAAGACGGCTCGCAATACAAACAAGCGGGCACGATCAAGTTCCAGGAAGTGGCGGTCGATGAGTCCACCGGCTCGGTGACGTTGCGTGCCGAATTCCCGAATCCCGACGGCGTGCTGCTGCCGGGAATGTATGTTCGCGCCGTGCTCGATCAGGCCGTCGCCAGCTCCGCGATTCTCGCGCCTCAACAAGGCGTGACGCGCGATGCGAAAGGGAATGCGACCGCCCTGGTGCTCACGGCGGAAAACAAAGTCGAACAACGCACGCTCGTGGCCGAACGCGCCATCGGCGATCGTTGGCTGATCAGCAACGGTCTCACCGAGGGCGACCGGTTGATTGTCGAAGGCACCAGCAAGGTTCGTGTCGGCGACACCGTGAATCCCGTGGATGTGGGCTCAGGTACCAAAGCTGCCTCCGCTGAAGCCGCCGCGCCCACGACCGGAGGCTGAGCATGCTCGCCAAATTTTTCGTCGGGCGCCCCATCTTTGCGTGGGTGATCGCCATCGTGATCATGTTGGCCGGCACGGCCGCGATCAACACGCTGCCGATCGCTCAGTACCCTGACGTCGCCCCGCCGACCGTGGCCATCAGCGCCACCTACGTGGGCGCGTCGGCGGAAACGGTCGAGAACAGCGTCACGCAGATCATCGAGCAACAGCTCACCGGTCTCGACGGTCTGTTGTATTTCTCGTCCTCGAGCAGCTCGGACGGCCACGCGAGCATTCAAGTCACCTTCGAACAAGGCACGAATCCCGACACCGCGCAGGTGCAGGTTCAGAACAAGGTGCAACAGGCGCTGCCGCGTCTGCCCTCCTCGGTGCAGCAGCAGGGCGTGACGGTCGTGAAGTCACAAAATGACTTCCTCATCATCGTGTCGGTCTCGGATCAGACCGATACCGCGACCGCGAGCGACATCGCCGACTACATGGTCAGCAACATGCAGGACCCGATCGCGCGCGTGCACGGCGTCGGCGGCGTGCAAGTCTTCGGCTCGCAATACGCGATGCGCATCTGGCTCGATCCAGCCAAGATGCTCTCGTACAGCCTGATGCCGAGCGATGTGCGCTCCGCCATCGAATCGCAGAACACGCAGGTGTCCGCCGGCAAGATCGGCGGCATGCCGTCGCTGCCCGAGCAACAGCTCAACGCGACGGTGACCGCTCAATCCAAGCTGCAAACGCCGGATCAATTTCGCGCCATCATCGTGAAGCACGATCCGAGCGGCGCGACCGTGCGGCTCGGCGACATCGCACGCGTCGAGCTCGGCAGCGAAAGTTACGACGCCGTGCCTCGTGCGAATGGGCACCCTGCGTCCGGTCTCGCCGTGAAGCTCGCGCCCGGTGCGAATGCGCTTACTACTGCGGAAGGTGTCCGCAAAGTCGTCGAAGAGCTGAGAGGCTCCCTGCACCCGGGCTATGTCATCTCGTTCCCTCGCGACAGCACCGCGTTCATCAAGATCTCCATCGAGGAAGTGGTGAAGACGTTGATCGAGGCCATCGTCCTGGTGGTCATCGTGATGTGGGTGTTCCTGCAGAACTGGCGCGCGACGTTGATTCCCGCCATTGCCGTGCCGGTGGTGCTGCTCGGCACGTTCGGCGTGCTGCAAGTATTCGGTTACTCCATCAATACGCTGACGATGTTTGCGATGGTGCTGTCCATCGGTCTGTTGGTGGACGACGCCATCGTCGTCGTGGAAAACGTCGAACGCATCATGCGCGAGGAAGGTCTCGGCCCTCGCGAGGCCACACTGAAATCCATGGGCGAGATCACGCCCGCGCTGATCGGCATCGCGACCGTGCTGTCGGCCGTGTTCCTGCCGATGGCGTTCTTCAGCGGCTCGACCGGCGTCATCTATCGGCAGTTCTCGATCACGATCGTGTCTTCGATGATTCTCTCGGTCGTGGTGGCGCTGATTCTCACGCCGGCGTTGTGCGCGCAGATTCTGAAGCCGCATCACGGTGAGCTGGAGCATCGCGGCTTTTTCGGCTGGTTCAATCGCACGTTCGATCGCTCCGTGGCTCGTTACGAGCACGGCGTTCTCAAGGTCATCAAGCGTCCGCTGCAAGGCATGCTGGCGTTCGGCGCCATCGTGGCTGTGATGGCGCTGCTGTTGCTGAGATTGCCGACCGGCTTCTTGCCCACCGAGGACCAGGGTCAGGTCATGGTGCAGTTCACCTTGCCGGCCGGCGCGTCGGTGACGCGCACGCTCGAAGTGGCCAAGGCGGTCGAGAAACATTTCCTCGAGACCGAGAAGGACAACGTCAGAACGATGTTCACGATCTCGGGCTTCAACTTCAGCGGCAGCGGTCAGAACGCCGGTATGGCGTTCGTGAACCTGAAGAATTGGAAAGAGCGCAAAGGCGTGAAGAATCGCGCCGACCAGATCGCTCAGCGCGCCACCATGGCGCTGTCCTCGATCCGGGACGCTCAGGTGTTCTCGCTCAACCCGCCCTCCATCGCGGGTCTCGGCCAGTCAGGCGGCTTCGAATTCCAGTTGCAGGCGAATGCCGGCGTCACTCGCGAACAGCTGAGACAAATGCGCGATCAGCTGTTGGGCATGACGCGCGCCGAAGCAACGCTCACCGCCGTGCGTCTCGGCAGCCTGGCGGATACGCCGCAGTTGCATGTCGACATCGATCAGGCCAAAGCCAGCTCGCTCGGCTTGTCGCTCGCCGATGTCAACACGTCGCTGAGCGCCGCATGGGCCGGCATCTATGTGAACGACTTCATCGATCGCGCTCGTGTGAAGCGCGTTTATATGCAGGCCGACGCGCCGTTCCGCTCCGCGCCCGAAGACCTGTCGCAGTGGTACGTCCGCAGCGAGACCGGCACGATGACGCCCTTCTCCTCTTTCGCCACCACCCGCTGGACTTACGGCCCCGAGAATTTGAGCCGCTACAACGGTCTCGCCGCCTATTCCATTCAAGGCGCGGCCGCGCCGGGCACCAGCTCGGGCACGGCCATGGACAAGATGGAAGAACTGGTCAGCAAGCTGCCCGCGGGCGCGGGCTTCGACTGGAGCGGCCTCTCCTATCAGGAGCGCCTGGCCGGGGGCCAGAAGACTCTGCTCTACAGCATCTCCATCCTGGTCGTATTCCTGTGTCTCGCGGCGTTGTATGAAAGCTGGTCGGTGCCGTTCTCCGTGATGCTCGTGATTCCCCTCGGCGTCATCGGCGCCGTGCTCGGCGCGACGCTGCGAGGACTGGAAAACGATGTGTACTTCCAGGTGGCGCTGCTGACCACGATCGGTTTGTCCGCGAAGAATGCGATTCTCATCGTCGAGTTCGCTGAAGCGTCGTACCTGCGTGGCGCCAATTTGATCGATGCGGCCGTTGAAGCTGCGCGACTGCGTTTGCGCCCCATCATCATGACTTCGCTGGCGTTCGTCGCGGGCGTGATGCCGCTCGCCGTCTCTACCGGCGCCGGCGCCAACAGCCGTATCTCCATCGGCACCGGCGTGGTCGGCGGCACCCTGACTGCCACCGCCCTCGCCATCTTCCTGGTGCCTTTGTTCTTCGTTCTGGTCCGCAAGCTGTTCAAGGATCGCCCCGCCACCGCGCCCGCCCCGGAAGGCAACGTTCAGAGCGAAGGAGCTCAACATGCGTAACCACGCTTTCTCCTTCACTCTCGCCGCAGCCGTTACTTTGGCTTTGGCGGGTTGCACGATGGCGCCGCGTTATGAGCGCCCTCCTGCGCCCGTTGCCGATACCTGGCCGAGCGGTGCCGCTTACGATCCTGCTCAGGCGAGCGAGAAGACGGCGGCCGACCTGCCGTGGCGCGAATTCATTCGCGATGAGAAGTTGCAGAAGGTCATCGATCAAGCGCTCGCGAACAATCGCGACCTGCGCAGCGCGCTGGCCAACATTCAGGCAGCCCGGGCGCAGTATCGGATCCAGCGCTCGGATTTGTTTCCTAAGTTCAATGGCGAATTGAGCGCCACTCGGCAGAAGAGCTTGAGCTCGTTCAGCGAAGGCCGCTCTGCGACGGAGACTGAGTTCTATTCGGCCAGCGTCGGGTTGAGCGCGTTCGAGATTGATTTGTTCGGTCGCGTGCGCAGCTTGTCCAAGGCGTCGCTGGAATCGTATCTCGCGACGGAAGAAGCGGCTCGTGCGACCCGCATCAGTTTGATTGCCGAGACGGCGAGCGCGTTTCTCACTTTGGCTGCCGATAACAGTCGGTATGAACTGGCGCGGAGAACGGTTGAGAGTGCCCAACGGACCATGGAGGTCACGCGCAAACGGTTGGAAGCTGGCGTTTCTTCGAGGCTCGACGTGCGACAGGCGGAAACTGTGTATCAGCAAGCCCGCGTCGACCTCGCGAGCACCACCGCTTTGATTGCGCAGGATCGAAATGCGTTAGAGCTGCTGACGGGCGGTCGCCTCGCCGATGACCTGCTGCCTGCAGAGCTGCCTGAGAATCATCAATGGCTGGCAGACGTGCCTGCGGGCTTGTCCTCCTCCGTGCTGCTGGCACGGCCGGACGTTTTGCAGGCGGAACATCAGCTCAAGTCTGCGAATGCAAACATTGGCGCGGCGCGGGCCGCGTTCTTTCCTAGTTTGTCACTGACGGCCAGCAAGGGGCTGGCGAGCCCGGAGCTGTCGGATTTGTTTGATGACGGCGTGTCGGTGTGGTCGGTGGCACCGAATCTCGTGCTGCCGATCTTCAGAGGTGGTGAGAACGTTGCGAACTTGTCCTATGCGAAGGCGCAGCGGGACTTGTATGTGTCGCAGTACGAGCTCGCGATTCAGACTGCTTTTAAAGAAGTGGCGGATGCGCTTGCCGTTCGCGGCACGATCCAGGATCAGCTGGATGCCCAGCGTGCGCTGGTTGATGCGGCAGCCGATAGCTATGAGTTGGCTGAGGCGCGGTACACGAAGGGCGTGGATACGTTTCTCAATGCGCTCGATGCGCAACGCACGCTCTACAACGCTGAGAAGTCGCTGGTGTCGGCTCGCCTGACCGCGAGTGACAACGTTGTGACGTTGTATCGTGTGCTTGGTGGGGGGCTCGCCGGCGAGGAATAATCGCGAGGTTGAAGAGAAGAATCGTTCGCAGCGTTGTGAGCTTTTCCGGTAGATCGCGGTTCATCAACAGATGCTGTTTCAAGCAGCGGCTTCTATCAGGCGGAGCAGCTCGGCCGCGGATTCAGCACCGCTTTTCAGTGCCAGCCGGCACCATTGATCCGCCATTTCAATATCTCGCGGAGTTCCTGCGCCGCTGAACAGACAATGAGCCACCGCGTACTGCGCTTCCGGCAATCCCTGCTGCGCGGCCTCTAGCCACCATTTAAAGGCCAGCTCGGGGTCTGGCTTTGTTCCGACCCCTTGTTGATAACACCATGCCAGGGCGCTCTGTCCCCAGGCGTCATCATGTTCGGCAGCACGACGGTTCCAGTAGAAAACCTGATCCGGATCCTCCGGAACCCCGAACGCCGCGACATAGAACGACGCCAGTAGAGACTCGGCGGGCGGCCATCCTCGTTCAGCAGCACGACGACACCACATCGCCGCCTTGCCGGGACTCTGCTCACCGAATCTAGCGGTGTAGTAAGCGCGAGCGAGGTCGTACTGGAACCTTGGGATGCCCAATCCGGCAAGTAGACTTAACGTTGCTTTCGGAATCACCCAAAGGAGCATGGTGCTGATCATCTCTCCCATCGACAGCACATAGTAGTTGATTGCGCCCGCGAGCGACCGACGCTGCAAATGTATTCTTGCAGCCTCGCCGTACAGAGTGAGCCAACCTCACTTCTTCTTTGCTGCCTTCTTCTTTGCTGCCTTCTTCTTCCCCCCACTCGATTTCTTCGCCGATGCCCGCTTCCGACCCGACGATGTCTTCTTCCGCGATCCCTTCTTCGGCCACCCCTTCTCCATCTGATCGTACGATTCCTTACTCACCGTGGAGCGCGACTTCGGTCGGCTCTTCCCCGCCTTCTTGCGCCGATTGATGTTCGCCACGAGCGAATTCTTGCGTTTGCTAGCCATGCAACCTCCGAAACCGGGGCTCCGATCACGCCTCGGTAACGGCCGCATCGAAGGATTGGTTCGCCTGTCGGTACAAATCGCGCGCCCCCTGACCGCGAGTGCTTCAGCGAGGCCGCGTGGTGTACCCTGCGCGTCTACATCGACACCGCGGGCCTCCCATGAGCGATTCGAATCTGCAGCTGCGATCCCTGATCACCGCCGGCGGCGAGCTGCAACTCTCGTTGCGTCAGGCGAAAATTCCCGAGCCGGCGGCGGATGAAGTGGTGATCAAGGTATTGGCCTCGCCAATCAACCCTTCAGATCTGGGCCTGCTCCTCGGCCCGGCCGACATCTCGACTGCCAAAGCGGGAGGCACGGCGGACAGCCCGACGATCACGGCAAAAATCGCACCCGACCTGATGAAAGGCATGGCCGCCCGCATCGACCAAGCCATGACCGTGGGCAACGAAGGGGCCGGCACTGTCGTCAAAGCCGGCGCGGATGCGCAGAAGCTCGTGGGAAAAACCGTGGCCGCGCTCGGCGGGGGTATGTACGCGCAATACCGCCTCGTGAAGGCCGCCGCCTGCCTCGTGCTTCCGGAAGGAACGACAGCGGCCGAAGGCGCCTCCTGCTTCATCAATCCGCTCACCGCCCTCAGCATGGTCGAGACCATGCGACGTGAGAATCACACCGCCCTCGTGCACACCGCCGCCGCCTCGAACCTCGGGCAGATGCTCAACAAGATCTGCCAGAAAGACGGCGTCCCGCTCGTGAACATCGTGCGCAACGCCGAGCAGGCGGAAACACTTCGCAAGATCGGGGCGAAATACATTTGTGACAGCACGTCCGCCAACTTCATGGCCGAGCTCACTGACGCCGTCGCCGAAACCGGCGCCACGCTGGCGTTCGATGCCATCAGCGGCGGCAAGCTCGCCAATCAAATTCTCATTGCGATGGAAGCCGCCATCAATCGCAAGCAGACGACGTACAACCGCTATGGCTCGCCCGTACACAAGCAGGTGTACACCTATGGCGTCCTCGACACGCGCCCCATCGAGATCGATCGCACCAACGTCGGCATGGCGTGGGGCGTGGGCGGTTGGTTGTTGACCTACTTTCTGGAGAAGATCGGTCCGCAGGCCACGCAAAAACTGCGTGAGCGTATCGTGGCCGAATTGAAGACCACGTTCGCGAGCCACTACACCGCGGAGATCTCATTGATCGAGGCTCTGCAACCCGAAGTGATCAAGGCATACAACCGGCGGGCGACCGGTGAGAAGTACCTGATCAATCCGAACAAAGGTTTCCGATAGATCCAAGATGAATTCCGGTTCCAGCCCCTCGGCGCAGGCCGACAGCGCCTGCGTGCGCTTCGAAGAAATTCCCACGCAACACGGACTCCGCCTGGGCATCGCAAAGCTCAACGCCGAGAAATCGTTGAACGCGTTGTCGCTCCCCATGATCCGGGCGCTCTATCCTCAGCTGCGACGCTGGGCGAACGATCCCGAGATTGCGTGCGTCGTTCTGCATGGCGCCGGCGAGAAAGCGTTCTGCGCAGGCGGTGACATTCGCAGCTTGTATCACGCGCTCAAGGAACAGCCGGGCGCCCTGCCGCATCCCATGGCGCTGGAGTTTTTCGCCGAAGAATATCGACTCGATTATTCGATCCATCGCTACCCGAAGCCCATCCTCGTCTGGGGCAGCGGCATCGTGCTCGGTGGTGGGTTGGGATTGATGGCGGGCGCGAGTCATCGCGTCGTCACCGAGACCTCGCGCATTGCCATGCCCGAAGTCACGATCGGATTATTCCCCGATGTCGGCGCGAGCTGGTTTCTACGTCGCATGCCGATCCGCCTCGGGCTGTTCATGGCGCTCACCGGAGTGCAGATCAACGGGCGCGATGCCGTGGTCGGTGGGCTCGCGGATTACTTTCTACGAGCAAGCGATCGAGAGGCGTTGTTCGCCCGCCTGCCGAGTGCGAAGTGGACGGCCGACGCAAAGGAAAATCGCGACGTCCTGTCCGCCCTGCTCCGGGAGTTTGCGAGTCAAGCCACAGGCGTCATGCCGGCATCCAATTTCAAAGCGTACGAGCAAGAGATCCAGTCGTTCGGTCGCGGCGACTCGGCGGAAGAAATGATATCTCGCATTGCTCGTTACGATGGGAACGAGGAATGGTTGTTACGTGCGGCCAAGACATTGGCCGCCGGCTCGCCAACATCGGCGATACTCGGCTTCGAACTGCAACGCCGTGCGCAGCACCTCGACCTCGCCGACACCCTGCGCATGGAGCTCATCGTCGCACTCCAATGCTGCTCGCGTCCGGACCTCACTGAAGGCGTGCGGGCACTCTTGATCGATAAAGATCACAAGCCGCAGTGGCGACCGCGCACGCTGGCCGAAGTCACGCCGGAATGGATCGACGGGCACTTCGCAGCGCCCGCCTGGCCCGGATCGAACCATCCGCTCGCCGATTTGTAACGACGTTATTTCTTCGGCGTCGGTGGAATGTTCAGGCCCGCTTCCACCGCGGGCCGCGACAGGAACGAATGCAGCACCCGCTGCACGTTGAGAAAGTTCTTGAAGCCCACCAGCTCGCCGGCTTCGTAGTAGCCGACGAGATTGCGCACCCACGGGAAGATGGCGATGTCGGCGATGGTGTATTGATCGCCCATCATCCAGCCCTTGCCTTCCAGGTGCTTGTCGAGCACGCCGAGCAGCCGCTTGGACTCGTTGAGGTAACGATCGCGCGGCCGCTTGTCTTCGATTTCCTTGCCGGCGAATTTATGGAAGAAGCCGACCTGGCCGAACATCGGGCCGATGCCGCCCATCTGAAACATCAGCCATTGAAGGGTTTGATAGCGCAGGATCGGATCCTGCGGGATGAGCTTGCCGGTCTTGTCGGCCAGATAGATCAGGATGGCGCCCGACTCGAACAACGCCAGCGGCTTGCCGCCCGGGCCGTTCGGATCGAGGATGGCCGGAATCTTGTTGTTCGGGTTGAGCGACAGGAATTCTGGCGAGAGTTGATCGTTGGTGTCGAAACTGACCCGATGCACCTCGTACGGCAGACCGATTTCTTCCAGCGCGATCGACACCTTCACGCCATTCGGCGTGGGCAACGAATACAGCTGCAGCCGGTCCGGGTGCCGCGGCGGCCATTTCTTGGTGATGGGGAACGCTGAAAAATCTGCCATGACGGTGTCCTCGGTAGTGCCGCCATTGTCGCACTATCGATGCGCTCAGCGACTACGCGATCGCGGAATAAGTGTCATGTCAGAGTTTCAGCGAGAAGCGGAACCGAGCTGTAACCGACCGTCCGGACGGACGGTGGCGTGTAGTCCGCTGTAATCCACGTAGGTCGGATGCGGGGTCTGCATGGGATGCTGATGAGTGGCCGTAATGACCACCACCGGCGCGCCCGCGGCCTCACCGGCCCGAATGCCCGCCGCCGCGTCTTCAAACACCAGACAGTCGTCGGCGGTCCATCCGAGTTGTCGCGCGGCGAGCTGATAGCAGGCCGGATCGGGCTTGCCCTTGGGAATATCTTCGGCGGTGATGAGGACGGACGGCGGCGACAATCCGGCCGCAGCCAGGCGCCGATCGGCCAGCGCCCGCGGCGCCGATGTGACAATCGCCCAGCGATCCTTCGGCAGCGTGGATACGAACGCTTGCGCGCCGGGAATCGCGCGTACGCCTTCGACATCCTCGATCTCAGCAAGCATGATCTTGTGAGCTTCGACGACGGGATCGATGCCGGGAATATTCAGCTGGCGGACCGAGTCCACCGCGCGTTGGCCGTGAATGCCGTGCAGAAACGTGCGTGCGTCGATGCCGAACTGAGCTGCCCAGCGAGTCCAGACTCGTTCCGCGGCCTCGATGGAGCTGAGCAGCGTGCCATCCATGTCGAACAGAATTGCCGCGAACGAGCGGCCGTCGAACAGAGCATCGGATTGAGTCATTCCAGCGCGAATCTCCAAAATCACACGCTAAAGTAACACACCGCCCCGGCCCGACGCTCAGGCTTGCCCGGTCGCGGGCACGCCGCCCATTGCCACGTTCGACGCCATCGGGCGCGCGTGTCAGACTGCCGGCTTCCCGATTCCGCGGACGAGCGCATGATCATCCACCTGGTCGACGGCACCTACGAGCTGTTTCGTCATTTCTACGGCCTGCGCCGCTTCAACAAGGGCAACGACAAGCCGCTCGGCGCAGCCAACGGCGTACTGCATACGGTGCTGGAGCTGATCGAACAAGGCGCGACTCACGTCGGCGTCGCGACCGATCACGTCATCGAATCGTTTCGTAATCAGCTGTGGGCGGGCTACAAGACCGGCGACGGCATCGAGCCCGCGCTGTGGGCACAGTTTCATCCGCTCGAGCGGGCCCTCGTTGCGATGGGTGTCGCAACCTGGCCGATGGTGGAACTGGAAGCGGATGACGCATTGGCCTCGGCCGCGCACCTTGCATCGCTCGATCCTCGCGTCGAGAAGATTTGTATCTGGACGCCCGATAAAGATCTCGCCCAATGCGTGCAAGGGGATCGCATCGTGCAGATGGATCGCAAGAGCAAGGCGATGCGCAATGCCCAGGACGTGCAGGAGAAGTTCGGCGTGCCACCCGCGTTGATTCCAGATTTTCTGGCACTGGTCGGCGACACCGCCGACGGTTATCCCGGGCTCGAAGGCATCGGCAAAGTGGGCGCGGGACGTCTCGTGACCAAATACGGACCGATCGAGAAATTCCCCGCCGACGTGTTGAGTGGCGAGCGACTGGAAATGGCGCTGCTGTTCAAGAAACTTGCGACGCTGCGTACGGACGCACCGCTATTCGACAACGTCGATGCGCTCCAATGGCGCGGCCCGCAGGACGAGTTCACTGCCTACGCCGAGCAATCGGGCGATGCGCGCCTGCTCGAGCGCTGCCGGAAAGCGGCAGCGAAGGTTGCCGCGTAGCTATCATTGCCGCGGCCTCAGAAGCCGACTTGATACAGCAGTCGGAAGCTCCGGCCCAATCCCTTGAAGTAGCGTACGTCGATGGGACTGGTCTGCGAGTAGTACGTGAAGTAATCCTCGTTGGTCAGATTCTGAACCGCCGCGGTCACGGTGCCACCGAAAGCAGCAATGTCGACGCTCAGATCGACGGTGGTATAGCCGTCGAACTCGTTGATCGTGACGCCGGCGCGGTTCTCGAAATCCCGATCTAACAAGTGATTCACCTGCAGTCGCGACGTGATCGACTTCGTCCAGGCGCGATCCCAACTCACATTCACCCGATCGGGCGCAATGTTGGCGCCGCCCAGATCCGAATCGACGCGACCGTCGGCATTGGAGTCGTAGCGGCCATCGGTCTGCGCATAACGCACGCCGAACGTATCGGCGTCCGTGACATGCCACGACGTGCGGAACTCGAAACCATCGATCACCGTCTTCTCGCGCTGAACCGTATAGATGCCGTCAGTGCCCCGCTGCAAGCGCTGGCCCAGATCGGAACTGGATTTGAAGTACGCGACTTGCGCATCCAGGATCGAGTTCTTGAATTCGAGGCCGACCTCGGTGTTCCGGGTCAGCACCGGCTGCAGATCGAGAAAGCTCTCGACACTTTGATTGGGAATATTGATGCCACGGAGCACGCGCCCCACGTCAGGCATGGAGAACGCTTCGGCCCGGTTGGCAAACACGCGCCACGAATCGGTCAATCGATACGTCGCACCGACGTTGTACAGCGTCTCGGTGAAGTCCGGCTCACCGCCGCGAACGAAACGACTGCCAGCCGACGCCAGCGTCGTGAAGTCATCCACCTTGAGCTTCGCCTTCTCATAACGCACGCCACCCGTCACCGTGAGACGATCGATGCCCGTGTAGTCGACCTGCAGGAAGGGCGCGTAGTTTTCGTAGCGTGACTTCGGCACCCAGCTGCGCCCGGTCTGAATCAACTCCTGCCAGGTCTCATCGATCAGCACGTCGAAGCCGTACACCAGTGTCACCGGCAACCCGGCGACATCGCGCTTGGACAAGGTCAGTTTGAAGCCCTGTTTTTCCGAGTTGTTCTGCGACTGATCGATCAGGTTCGGGCCGTAGGCGGGATCCTGGAAGGTGTCGAGCGGCGTGGCCTCGGCGCCATAGGTCGCTTCCAGATCCTGTGTGAACAGCTGTGCCCGCAGGTTCTGGCCGAGGAACACTTCGTTGGTGTACGTCAGCGCGAGATTCGTCACCTTGTTACGAGCGCCCTCGCCCGCGATATAACCTTTCACCGCGCTGCTCGGCACGCCGGTCGCAACGTTGCCGGGCACCGAGATCCAGTCGTTGTTGCCCTCGATGTCGTAACGATTGAACATCAGCTCGACGCGTTGATCGTCCCAGTCGTACCCGGTCTTGAGGAACGCGTTGATCGTGCGCGAATCCATCGTGTCGCCCTGGGTGTTGTCTGAGCCGATCACATCGCCATTGGCGTCGTAGCCGATGCCTGATTCGCGATAGCTGAGACTCGCCAGCACATCGGCATTGCCGAAGCGATTGGAGACGCTGTACGTCACGCCGTAATCGGCGCTCTCGCCCACGTCCTCGGTCTGGAACGTGCTGTCGACCCGAATGCTCTGCTCGAACTTCTCCGTCGGCCGCTTGGTGATCAGGTTGATGATGCCGCCCGAGGCCCCCAGGCCATGAATGGCATTCGCACCGTGCAGAACTTCGACGCGTGCGAGCACCGCCGAGTCGATGATGTGACCGTCGCGGCCGCCCTCGCGCAGCGGGCTCGACTGTGGAATGCCATCGATCATGTAGAGCGGCTTGCGACCGCGCAGACTTTCGCCCGCGTTGGTCATCTTCTGACGGCTCGGCGAAAAGCTCGGGATCAGATTGCCCAGCACCGTCGAGATGTCATTGTGAATGGCGAGCTGCTGTTCCAGCTCAGCCGAGCTGATGACGGTAACGGTATTTGGAATCGTGCTCAGCGGCCGCTCGATGCGGCTCGACGTGACCATCACCTCTTCGAGTTCCGTGCCCACGGTATCGGCGGCGAATGCCTGGCCGGCAACAATCGTCGTCGTCAGTGCGTGTGCGATTACCCAGAAAGGCCGGTTCGTCATGAGAGCGTCCACGAGCAATTGACGCGACGGGCCGGCGGGGGTCGCTAATAAGGTTTTAATGCCCCGCCATTATCATGGGGTCGGAGTCTCCATGCAACCCAAATGCGAGCCGTTCGCATTTATTTGACTACTGACTGACCGCCAGTCATTATTTGATCCCATGACACAGCACGATGTGAGCCAGTGGCCGCTGGTCGTATCCATCATCGACAGTCAGACCCTGACTGAAGACCTGCGCGAGGTCGCCGCGCGCTGGCGGGATTGGCTGTCATGGAACGAGCCGTTCGCAGCCTTGCAGATCTTCAGCGGCTGCGACGAAGGCCTGCTGGCCGAGCGCGATCGGGTGCTCGGCTGGTGGCTGGATGCGCAGCGTCGCTCCATTCGACGCAATGTCATCGGGCTCGCCTCGGTCATCCCCTGCGCTCATTATGAAAAGATGCCGCACATGGGGACGCACGAGCTGTTCGGCATACCGACCGCGACCTTCGCATCGATCAGCACCGCGCTGGTCTGGCTCGAAGCCCGCGCCTTCCGGCCACACGAGCTTGCGTTCAATCGCGCGGCCGTCGAAGCCACGCTCGCCGGCGTCGCATAGTGACGGCGCCAGCGAGAGCGCGGGGCCGCCCCCGCACCAAGCCAGCCGAGCTGCGCCGTGAAGAATTGCTCGATGCCGGGCAACGGCTGTTTGTCGAGAAAGGCATCGGCGCCACCAGCATCGATGAGATCGCGAGTGCCGCCCAGGTGGCCAAAGGCACCTTCTATCTGTACTTCCCTTCCAAGGAAGCGCTGCTGCACGCGATTCAGGAACGATTCGTCTCGAGCTTCCTGGAACGGCTGGAACAAGCCATGGACCGCTGCGGCCCGGGGCGCTGGCGACTGCGCCTGCAAACCTGGATCCGAACTCTGATCGAGGGGTATCTCGACCAGGTCCGGGTGCACGATGTGATCTTCCACGAGATTCATCAGGAATACGATCGACACTCGATGAGCAACAACGAAGTGATCGATCAGTTGACGACGCTCATCGGCGAAGGCGCCAAAGCCGGCGCGTGGACCAGCGAAGAGCCCCGCTCCACCGCGATCATGTTCTTCCACGCCCTGCACGGCGGCGTCGATGCCGCCATCGCCGATAGCAAGAAGGTCAACCGTGCAAAATTGATCCGAAGCATCACCACATTCGTCGAGCGGGCACTCAACGCGAAGTGAATCAGGCGAGGTCTTTTCGCGAGCGTCCCGGTAGCGCAAGATGCTCGCAGTTCTTCGCTACGGCGGTCTCATGAAGCATTTGAGAACTTGGTTGTTGGGTATGGTCGGCTGCCTGATCGCACCGATCACGTTTGCGCAGCAGTTCAGCGTCGCAGTGTTCAGCAAGACCGCCGGCTGGCATCACGAGTCCATCAATGAAGGCGTCACCGGGATCCGCGAACTCGGCAGGCTGCATCACTTCGAGGTGTTCTGGACGGAAGACCCCAATCGGCTGTTCAAGGACGAAGAGCTGTCCAAGCACGCGGCCGTCGTGTTCCTGCTGACGACCGGCGATGCCTTGAACGATGAGCAGCAGGCCACGTTCGAGCGTTATATTCGTCGCGGTGGCGGTTTCGTCGGCGTGCACAGCGCCGCGGACACCGAGTATCAGTGGCCTTGGTACACGAAGATGGTCGGCCACATGTTCAAGCGCCATCCCGCGATCCAGACCGCCATGGTCAACGTCGAGAGTCGAGACTTTCCTGGCATGGAACGTTTCGCCCAGCGTTTCCTCGCGACCGAAGAATGGTACGAGTTCGACGCCTCGCGCTCGCCTGCGATCAAATATCTATTGTCGGTGGATGAGTCGTCGTATCAACCGTCAGAGCAACGTCGGGCCGAGGCCAAAACCGTGCCCTTCCATCCGATCAGCTGGTATCAACCTTATGACGGCGGCCGTGCGTTCTACACGGCGCTGGGCCATCTGCCCGCCACCTATTCCGATCCGTTCTTCATGCACCACTTGTATGGCGGGATTTATTGGGCGGCGACCGGCGCAGGCGTAAAGCCAGCAACACCAGCCCGCCGCTGATCATCACCGCAAGCGCGACGTAGGTCGCGTTCTTCGACCCCGCGTACGTGATGCTCGAATAGAGCAAATACGCGCAGGTCGCGATGAACAGCAGCGGCAGTACCGGATAGAGCGGCACGCGGAACGGCCGAGTGCGCGCTGGATCTCGTCGACGCAGCACCAACAGCGCGATGCCGCTGAGCATGAAGAAAAACCAGAACACCGGCGCGGTGAATTCAACCATCGTGGAGAAGCCATCTTTCTCCAGCGCACCGAATACGATCAGCGCCAGCGCAATCGCCGCCTGCACGATGAAGCCCACGACGGGCGCGTGACGCTCGCCCTGCCACCGCCCCATGAAGCGCAGGGCCGGCCAGTCTTGCGCCAATGAATAATTACTGCGCGCACCGACGATCATGGTTGAGTTCATCGACGTGAGCGATGCGATCGCGACGATCACGCCGAGCAACTGAGCGCCAAACGAGCCGAACGCCCGCTCGATCACATCGATGCCGACCGCCTGGCTCGCCTCGAGCTGCTCGAAGCCCAGGCCGTGCAACACACTCGCGACGAAGAGCAGATAGGCGAGCGTGATGATGCCGATCGAGACGACCAGCGTTCGCACGATGGCCCGCGGCCCGCCGCGAACCTCGGCGGAGACATACGCCGCTTCGTTCCAGCCACCGAACGTCAACAGCACGAACACCATCGCAAGTCCGAACGCCCCCGCCCCCTCCGATGAAGCCGATGCGACCGCCGGCGCCGAGGGCTCCACTGTCATGCCCGCCACGGCGACCAGCAACACGCCGGAGATCTCCACCAGCGTGAGCGCGTTCTGCATTCGCGAGGAGCCGCGCAGCCCGATGAGATTGATCACCGTCAATATCACGGTCGCGAGCGCAGCGTACACGGCCGGCGAGTACTCGCCAAGACTGAACAAGCGGGTGAGATAGTCCCCGAGGATGAACCCGAGCAACGCGATCGATCCCGTACAGATCACGGCGCTGCGCGCCCATGCGAACAGGAAACTCACATTCTTCCCGTACGCTCGCGTGAGAAAAGTGTAATCCCCGCCCGCACTCGGATACGTCGTCGCCAACTCCGCATAGGTGAGCGCGCCGATCAACGACAGCACGCCGCCCAACACCCACGCGGTCATCATCAGCGTCGGTGAGCCCGCGATGCCTGCGACCAGCGAGGGGGTCTGAAAAATACCGGCGCCGATCACGATGCCGACCGTGATCATGGTCGCATCGAAGACGCTCAACGTCGGCGTCGGCACCGCGGGGGCATTCGAACGCGTGGCAATCTCCCCGGTCGCACCTTCGAGAGCTGAGCTCATGCGCTAATGACGCGTGCCAATGAACGTAGACGTCACGTCGTTACGCGTGACCTGGGCTTCGATTTGATTGCCCTTCAACTCACCTTTGAGGCGCGTCTGCACGTCGCCTTCGGAGAACATCATCTCGATCTTGTTGCCGCTCATCTCGGCGTTGCTGATGTCATCCGTGCCCTTGCCCACCGTGCCGGACAGCTTCTGGAACGTTTGCGCCAGATTCACATCGAACCGGTCATCGCCGCGTTGCTGCTTGAAGGTCCATTTGCCGGCGACCTCGGCGGGAACGATCCACAGATAAGCCGCGCCGTCGGTGGACACCGAGCTTTCATCGGGCCGCCAGTCGTCCATCAGAAACGAATGCGACACCACGCGCGTGCCGGGCTTCATTTTCAAGAGGGTCGGACGCAGGCGCAGATTCAGTTCCGGCAGCAGATACAGCGTGATGACGCTCGCCGAGCTGAAGTCGGTCTCGAAGATGTCGCCCTGGACCACTTTGACCTTGTCGCCGACGCCTTCCGCCTTCACCAGGCATTGCGCCAGTTGCGCCATGTCGGGGTTGTATTCGACACCGATCGCGCGAGCGCCGAACTGCTTCGCGGCCGCGATGGCGATCTTGCCGTCGCCGGCGCCGAGGTCGTACACCAGATCGTTCTTACCGACCTGCGCCATCTCGAGCATGCGGGTGACCAGCGGATCGTTGGTCGGTACCCAGACCACATCCTTGCCGGGCTGACCGGTGCTGGGCTTATATGATTTCTCGCACTCTTCGCGAGTGACCCCAGCCCCAAGCGCTTGCGCTGCAATCACGCTCGTCAGCAGGAGTCCAGCCGCTGAGGCGCGCAGCCACGGTTGCAAACGATGGCGAATCGGCATCGACATGTTCGATCCTCCCCGGGACAGTGGATTGGAACGCCGCGTCAGCTGAGAAAGTTCACCGACAATAGCGTCATCGAATGACTCTCGTGGCGCACGGATTGCGCATCGTAGTCTCAGTAATTAGCGCACGTCACGCGAAAACAGGAACCTGTCCGTGACACAAGCCGTCCTTGTACGCCGTCACCCGCCCGCTGTAGCTCCGTCATGGAGGCTGAAATGTCCGCCCTTACCGTCAATGGCCAATCCCATTCCGTGGACGTTCCTCCCGACATGCCCCTGTTATGGGTGCTTCGAGATGTCGTGGGACTGACCGGCACGAAGTTCGGCTGCGGAATTGCCGCGTGCGGCGCGTGTACGGTACATGTCGATGGCCAGCCCACTCGCTCGTGTGTCACGCCCGTTTCTGCCGTCGCCGGCAAGAAGATCACGACCATCGAGGCCATGGAACAGGATCCGGTCGGCCGCAAAGTCCAGGCGGCCTGGCGTGAAGTCGACGTGGTCCAGTGCGGGTACTGCCAGTCCGGGCAGATCATGTCGGCCACTGCCCTGCTCGCCACCAAGCCACGCCCCACCGACGCCGATATCGATGCAGCCATGGCCGGCAACATCTGTCGATGCGGCACCTATGGACGCATTCGTACGGCCATCAAGCGCGCGGCGGAGAGCACATGAACGCAGTCATCTGCACGCTCAGCGAACAGAGCACGTCGCGACGACGGTTTCTACAAGGCGGCAGTGGCCTGCTGTTGGGCTTTGCCTTGCCCGGATTCGGCGCCGAGCAACCCCGGAATGAGAAGCCGCCGGAAGCTGCGGTCGGCCATGCGACCAGCGCGGTCACGCAGGAGTCTTCCGGGCTGGAACCGAATGCATTCATCCGGATCGATCGCGCCGGCGTCGTGACCCTGATCATCCATAAGGTGGAAATGGGCCAGGGAACATTCACATCGCTACCCATGCTGCTCGCCGAAGAGCTGGAAGTCGATTTGAATCGAGTCAAGCTGGAACAGGCTCCTGCTGACAACTCACGCTACGGCGATCCGTTGTTGGGCGGTCAAGTGACCGGCGGCAGCACCTCGATTCGCGCCACCTGGAAACCGCTGCGTCAGGCCGGCGCGACCGCGCGGACCATGCTCGTCTCGGCAGCGGCACAACAATGGAAGGTCGATCCGAGCACCTGTATCGCACGCAATGGCGTCGTCACGCACCAGCCCAGCAATCGTTCGCTCAACTACGGTCAGCTGGTCGAGACGGCCGCAAAACTGCCGGTGCCCAAGGACGTGAAGCTCAAAGAGCCGAAGGATTTCACGCTCATCGGTAAAGCGCACAAGCGTCTCGACTCGCCCGCCAAGGTCGACGGCAAAGCGCAGTTCGGCATCGATGTGAGATTGCCGAACATGAGTGTCGCGGCCGTCGCGATCTCCCCGGTGTTGGGTGGCAAGCTCGCCTCGGTCGACGATAAGAAAGCGATGGCAGTCAAAGGCGTGCGCCAGGTGATCAAGCTCGACCGTGCGGTCGCCGTGCTCGGCGATCACATGTGGGCCGCCAAACAAGGGCTCGCGGCGCTCTCGCCCAAATGGAACGAAGGCAACAACGCGTCGCTGACCACCGAGACTCTCGTTGCGGGCTTGCGGGCCGCGTCGGAGAAACAAGGCGCGGTCGCGCGCAACGATGGCCAGGCGACCCAGGCCATCGGCCAGGCGCCTCGCAAGATTGAAGCAATCTACGAAATGCCTTACCTCGCGCACGCGACCATGGAGCCGATGAACTGCACCGTCGACCTGCGCAACGGCTTATGCGAGCTCTGGGTGGGCACACAGGTGCCCGCGCTCGCTCAAGGGACCGCCGCCAAGATCACCGGCCTGTCGCTGGACAAAGTGCGCGTTCACAATCATTACCTCGGTGGCGGCTTCGGGCGCCGGCTCGAAACAGACTTCATCGCGCTGGCCGTGGAAATCGCCAAGCAGGCGAACGGCCCGGTGAAGGTTGTTTATTCGCGCGAGGACGATATCCAGCACGACATGTATCGTCCCTACTATCTCGATCGCCTGTCAGCAGGCCTCGACGCCAGGGCCATGCCCATCGGCTGGTTTCACCGCATCACCGGCTCTTCCATCATGGCGCGCTTCGCGCCGGCGGCCGTGCAGAACGGCATCGACAGCGATGCGGTCGAAGGCGCGAAAGATCAGCCATACGCCATTCCCAATGTCCGCGTGGAATACGTGCGGCACGAATCCGATGTGCCGACTGCATTCTGGCGCGGTGTCGGCGCGACTCACAACGTCTGGGTGGTCGAAAGTTTCATCGACGAGCTGGCGGCCGCGGCCAAGCAAGATCCGCTCGCCTATCGACAAGCGCTGTTACAAAACCAGCCTCGCATGCGCACGGTGCTCGATCTCGCGGCAAGCAAAGCGGGATGGTCCAAGCCGATGCGTCCCATCGAAGGCCGGCGCGTCGGCCGCGGCATCCAGGTGCAATTCGCGTTCGGCAGTTACATGAGTCAGGTCGCGGAAATTTCCGTCGGTCCGGATGGCGACGTGCAGGTTCATCGCGTGGTGTGCGCGCTCGACTGCGGGCAGATCGTGAATCCCGACACCGTCATCGCGCAGATTGAAAGCGGCGTCATCTTCGGGCTGAGTGCCGCACTGTGGGGCGAGATCACTTACGACAAAGGCCGCGTGCAACAGAACAACTTCACCGACTATCGTGTGATCCGGATCAACGAGGCGCCCGCCATCGAGGTTTATATGGTGAAGAGCAACGATGCGCCGGGCGGCATCGGCGAGCCCGGCTGTTCCGCCATCGCGCCGGCATTGACCAACGCGATCTTCGCCGCCACCGGCAAGCGCTTGCGCAAGCTGCCCGTGACGGCGACGTCGCTGAAAGCGTAGCGTCAGCGCTGCGCGACGAGATTGCCCGGCCTCGTGGTGTTTTGCCAGGCCGCGATGACCGCTTCGCGCGGCTGCGCAGCCGTGTTCTCCAATCTCAGCTTCCACGTGCCTGCACCGACCGGCTTGTCGATGACGATGGAACGAAACGTCGCATTGGCCTCAGCCGTCTTCGTGAGATTCCTACCGACGACGGCGCCCTTGTCGTCGAACAATGTCGCGGACACATCGCTCGCCGCCATGAATGTGATGCCGACGTTCACGGCTTGTTTCACCGGGATGTCCACATCGACAGCTTGCTTGGCCGTCAACGTCACAGCCTTCGCGAAATCCGGCTTCAATGCTTCCTTTGGCGCGGGCGCGGCGGCAAGCTGGTACGACGCATTCATGAAGCGCGCTTCGCCCTGCCCCCAGGAATTGTCACTTCCCAGATTCGGCGCGGCCGGCGCGTGATTGCCGGACGGCCCGATCCCCAAGCGCGGCCGGATGAAAGTCGAAAACGTTTCCGTGCCGATCATGTCGGTGTGCAGACGGGTCTGAGTCACACGATCGGCAATCGTCCAGTGCGCCGACGGGACCGGCACGAAGCCATCGTTCGGCACGATGGTCTTGCACATGTTCGGCAGCGCATCGCCCGCCAGTGACGCGAGCTTCACGCCGCGACTCTGAGGGAATCGACGGTTGAACTGCGCCATGTCGTCCTGACGAATGTCTTGAATGACGTACGGCGTCTTGCCGGTGAGCCGGAATGCGATGTCCATGACATCGGCGCAGGGCGTGCCCATGTTCGGCGTGGCCAGCATCAGCAGATGCGAGACTTGCGGCCGACCGTCCTGATACGGTGCTGGCATCAACGCGTTGATGTAATAGCGACCGATGAGCCCACCCACCGAATGCGCGACCACATCGACGTGCCATGCATTTCGATTCTCCTGGGCGTATGTGATGTAACGGCCCAGCACCGCCGCGTTGTCCGGCATCGTGTTGGTCTGCTCGGACGAGAACACGTCGCGGCCCGTGTTGATGATTCCCCTGCTGGTGACTTCACCCACCGGGAATGCTTTCCAATCGTAGGAATGCGACGTGGTCAGGATGTTCTGCCAGGACTCGAATACGGTCCAGTTGCTCCACAGACCATGCACGAGCACCAGCGGCTTGGGCGCGACCTTCAGGTTCTGCACCATCTGGTTGACGACTCGATTGCGTTCCTTGAGCTCGGCCTTGATCCGTTGCACGAGACGCGGCCGTCCGTCGTCGTACCAGGCGTAGCCGGAGGAATCCCAGAGCATTTCCACGTCCTTGGTTTCGCCTGGCCCGACGCTCACTGACAACGCGGTATCGCCGAGCGCTTTGTCCGGCTTCGCGCCATCCCATTTGTCGCCGCGATAGGTTTCTTTGAAGACCACCTCGGCGCTCTTCTGCTCAGCCGAGGCATTCAGCACGCGGGCTTTGATCTTCACCAGGTTGCCGTCGATCGTGCCCCGCTCCTCGGCGATGGATTGCCACTGGTTCCAGTTCGGGAATTTCATGTCCTCGAACTCGATGGCAATGAGGCGCAACGGCGCGCCACACTTCTCCAGATTCCAGGTCATCCGCTCGGTGACATTCACATTCGTCACCGCATACGAGCCCGAGATCCGATTGGGACTGGAAGGATTGACGCGATCGCGGCCGCTGCTGCTCAACGCACCGCCTTCCACCTCCACTTGCGTCGGCGGCATGGTGGTGGTCTTGCCTTCCTTCGGCCGGCATTGACCGCTGTAAGTCGCACTCTCCGACGCCGACCGCTGCGCCTTGATACGCGGGACGGATACGCTGACCGAGTACGTGCCGTCATCGTTCATGCCGACGCTCACATTGGCGTCGCCACTGCCATTACCCGAGATCGACGACTGCTTGGTGAAGTTGCCGGACATCGTCTGCCAGGTCTTGCCCTGGTCGCAGGAGTTCTTTTCGGTGGACGAGGCGGTTTCGTTGAACGTCTGCTGATGCGTGACGGTGGCCCTGCCGATGCTGCCATCATCCTCGCTGTCCGGATCTTCGAGGACAGCAACGTTCGCTTTGAATTCGTAGTACAGCCGCGACTGCTTGTAATCCAGACCGCGATTCGAGACTCGCTCGACCGTCTTCTCGTCATCGACTTGCAGCGTGCGGCTGTAGGTTACCGAGCCGGTCCACGCGCCCGACGCACACGACGGCCCGCTCTGCGCGAGCACAGGAGCGCCCGACCACAGCACGGCCGCGGGAATGAGCACGAACAAGGAATGCGAACGCATGAAGCTCTCGGAGACTGCAGGTGGCGCATTGTTTCAATCTCATGCGCTGGCCGGCATCACTCCGAAGAGCCACGTCGAGGAACTACTACCCCGATGATCTCGGAAATCTCTCCAGCCACATCGCGAACGCTTGCAGGAAAACGGTCAGGAACTCACGCGTGGGTGCATGCTGCAGGCGGCCGCTGTCGTCGAATAATGTGGCGACGGCAGGAATGTAAGCTTCAGGATGAGGCATGGCGGCGAGGTTCACGGCCAACAACACCTGCCGCAGGTGATGTGCGGCCGCCATGCCCCCGAGCGCACCCGGACTCTGGCCTATGACTCCCGCGGGCTTGCCATCCCACGCGCTTTGTCCCCACGGACGCGAACCCACGTCGAGCGCGTTCTTCAGCACTCCTGAAATGCTGCGATTGTATTCTGGCGTGACGAACAGAATTCCATCGGCGCTCCGCACTTGCTGTCTGAATCGCGTCCACGGCGCCGGTGGCGAGCCGGTTTCCAGATCCTCGTTATAGAACGGCAGGTCGCCGATCTCGATGTCGAAGAATTGCAGGGATGGCGGCGCAAGCTCCGGCAGCGCGCGGGCCGTGAGCCGCGTGAATGCGCCATTGCGCAGGCTACCGACGATCAAGCCTATCTTCGCCATCTGCTCCTCCAACAATCACATGACTGCGCCGGCGGCCATCGCCGGCTGGCTCGAAAAGAAATCGCGCAGCGCCCTCACATACGCATTCGGATCATCCAACGCAGCGAGATGCCCCGCCCCGCGCAACACCTCCAAGCGCGCATCCGGCAACGTTCGAGCCATCCGGGTTGCAATGGATCGACGCTGCGGGGAGTCGTGTTCGCCGCTCAGAACCAGCGTCGGCACATTCACGCTCAGCAAGTCACGCTCGGAAAGCAGCGGCGACTGCGCTGGCTCGTTCAATAAATCCTGCGCGGGATACCGAACGACGATTTCACGCAGCAGCGTGTGTGCGCGGGGCGAGCCTGTATGGAGTTTCATGAAAGGGTGCTGTAGCCACAGGCTGCGAAATGCATCCACGCCATCGACACCGATCCGCCGCCGGTATTCATCGATGGGAATCTCCTTCGTGCCGACGGACTGCGGCCAACCTTCCGCCGGCGGACCGTCCAGCACCAGACACGAGACTCGTTCCGGATGTTTCATCGCCCAGCGCAAAGCGACGCGAGCGCCTTGTGACATTCCGACAATCGCCGCGCGCGTGATGGAGAACGATTCCAGCAAGCGGTCGATATCCTGCACGTCCTGCTCGAGGCCAGGCACCCCGGAGGAGCGACCGAAGCCCCGTCGATCGAACGCGATCACCCGATATCGATCGGCCAGCAGATCGATCTGTGCTCGCCACATTTCCAGATCGAGCGCCCACCCGTGCACCAGCACGATGGCCGGACCGTCTCCAGCACTCCGCGTCCGCAGGCATGCGCCTTCCACCTCGATGTATTGGGCGCCGCTCAGTGTCGCCCCCACAAGCGCTCGGAGGCGATGGCCGCGCCCTCCGACAGTGACTTCAGCTTGAGATAAGCAACGTCCGGATCGACGGGCCCGAATCCGGCGAACGTGCCGAAGCCACAGTCAGTGCCGGCCAGGACCCGCTCACGACCCACCCCATCGGCGTAACGACACAGGCGCTCCGCGACCAGCAACGGATGCTCGATGTAGTTGGTCGTGGAGCTGATGACCCCGGGAATCAGCACCTTGTCTTCGGGCAGTCGCTGCTCACGAAACACGGACCACTCGTGCTCGTGGCGCGGATTGGCACCCTCGATCAACAATCCCTGCACGCGCGCTCCGAGCACGATCGGCAGCAAGTGTTCCAGCGGCACATCGTGGTGATGCGGGCCTTCGTAGTTGCCCCAACACACGTGCATGCGCACGCGATCGGCGGGCACGTTACGCAAGGCATGGTTCAGTACCTCCACGTGACGCGAGGCGCTGCGAAGGAACTCATCGGCGGTGTGGTGGCGATACATCGTATGCCGGCCCATCGCGAGGTCCGGAGCATCGATCTGCAACAGCAGGCCGGCGTTGACGATCAACTCATATTCGGCGCGCATCGCTTCGGCGACCGCTTCGAGATAGTCGTCTTGGGTGCGGTAATAGTCGTTGGGTTGAAACAGCGCGATCACGCCCGGCGAGGCGGCATTGAGGAAGCCTTCGGCCGGCGCGGCTGCATCGATGGCCGCTTGCAGGTTATCGACGTCGGTTTGCGCCGGACGCAGATCGCTGACGCGAATCTCCGCCACGCAGCGCGGCCGCTGGTATTTGGCCGTTGCCCCGGTCTCCGCGAGCTTTTTCAAGATGCGCGGGAACTCCACCAGATCCTGACCCGGCTCGCGCGGTGTATCGCCCGCGAATCCCGTCAATCGGTCCTTGATGTAGGTGGCATAGCTGATCTTGCTCATCTCGCCATCGCTCACGACGTCCACGCCGCTAGCCACCTGGCGGCGTACCGCGTCTTTTACCCCGTCGGCAATGGTGGCGCGGGCGGTCGGTTCGTCGAGCGGCTCCCCTCGCTCGCGACCGAACAGCACGTCGGTGACCGCCTGCGAACGCGGCAGACTCCCGACGAGTGTGACCAGTATCCGATCCGTGCTGGTCTTCAAGAGGCCCCCTCCCCGATCAACGAAACATATTGTTGGAACGATGTTCGCCCGCGAGCCAGCGCTTGAGCTCCGCATGCGCGTCGGCCCGGCGCGTGGCGTTGATTTTTTCCACCTCGGGATGATCGACGGTGAACTCGACGATCATACCGTCCGGATCGACCGCGTACAGCGAACGGCAATAGCCGTGCTCGAGGACATACATCTTCGGCTCGGTATAACCGGCCGCGCGCAGCCGCTGTTCGATGCCCTTCTGCACGTCCCCATCCACTTTGAGCGCGACGTGATGAAATGGTGTCTCCGGCATCTTCGGCCCGAACAGCGCCTGATCCTCCGGCCGCGCGAATTGAAAGAATGCGAGCGCGCTGCCATCGCCGAGCCCGAAGAACAGGTGACAGTAGGTGCGCTCGGCACCGAACAGCTCGTCGGACTCGCACCACGCCGCCATCAGCGGCAGGCCGATGACGTCCTCGTAGAACTGGCGCGTCGCCTCCAGGTTCTTGGCAACGTAGGCTGTGTGATGCAGCCGGGACGGCAGTTTATTGGTCGTGGCCATGTCAGTGCTCCTGTGATCCTCGCAACTAGAACCGGTACGTCAGATCGACGCCCCAGCGCCGCGGCAGTGCTTTAAAAACAAAGTTGTTGGTATAGCCGGGATTGGGAAAGAACTGCGGGCCCGGCGACCACTCCGCGTTGTACTCCTCATCGGTGAGATTCTTCACCCACGCCGTCGCGGACCACCGGCCGCCGTCCAATCCCAGTCGCACGTTCAGCAGTTCCACCGGATCGCGCTCGGTGGCGTTATCCGGATAGAACCACGTCGGCCCGATCGCTTCGAAATCCGTGCGCACCAACACGCTCAACGTCTCGCCGAGGTGACGGCGATACTGTAGCCCGAGATTCGCACTGTACTCCGACACCAGCGGCGCCTGGTTGCCCACATCGGTAGCTGCGCGGTCGGACTGTTTGATCTCGCTGTCCGTGTAGCCCAGCCCGAGGAACGCATCGAACCCATCGGCGAGCGCCGCCTTCAGCTCCAGCTCCATGCCCTGGTAGTCGACGCGGTCGAGATTACCCAGATTCTGCGTGCTGGTGTTCGGATCGAACACAAAGAAATACGAGCCCTCGGCGCGCGTGTAGTAAGCGTTCACGCTCGCACTCAGGCGGCGGTCGAAGAATTCGGCCTTCGCACCGATCTCATAAGTGTTGGCAGTCTCTGCGTCGAACAGATCATCGATGCCTGCAATGCCCGCGGCCGAGACCCCGGTTTGATTGAAGCCGCCGCTGCGAAAGCCGCGGCTATAGCCGGCGAACAGCATCGAATCGTCGGTGGGCTTGAAACGCAGCGTGATCTTCGGCTGCCATTCATCCCACGTGTGCTTGCGAACCTGCCCCGGCTGCGCGAGACCGACCAGGGACGCCGGAATGAACTCGGCCGGTGTTTTGGTGGTGTTCTCACGCTCGTCGCGGTCGTAACGCATGGCCAGCGACAACTCCATACGAGACGTGAGATCGATGTCGACGTTGCCGAACACCGCCCACGCGAAGTTGTCCTGCGAGTCGGCAAGATAGGTGAACTGCGGGTTGAACAGCGGCAGTGGCTGCCGACGCACTTGTGGCACCACCCCGGTGCCCAGATCGAAAACGTTGCCGGTGGAGATGAAACGATCGGTGGCGATGCCGTACACACCGGCGATCCAGCGCACGCGCCGCTCGGCGGGTGAGGTAAAGCGTAGCTCCTGGCTGATTGCATCGACGTCCAGGTACTGGTGCTGGGCCTGGTCGGCGCCGAAGGGAAACAGCACCGACTCGGGGATGGGCAGAAAGTTGAACTGGTCGCCGGTCAAGATTTCCTCGAGCGTGTCATAGGAGCTCACCGAAGTGAACGTGCCGGCGCCGGTCTCATAATCCAGCTTCAGCGACACACCATACATGTCACGCTGGTCCACTCCCGGGTTGTTCACACGCACCGGCAGGCTGGTGTCGTTGACGCTCTCGGTGATGTTGAAGTAGAGCGCCTGCGTATCGACCTGCGATGAATTGAATCTCAAGTCGGCGGTAAACGCTTCGGTCGGTTCCCATAGCAGGCGCACGCGCGTCGACACATCCCGGAAGGGATCCGCCTCCTCGCCGAGAAACGCATTGTCGATGTAGCCGTCGGTTTCGAAGTAGGAAGCGGCGACACGATATTTCAACGTATCGCTGATCGGGCCGCTGACACTACCGCGCAAGCGCTGCCCCGGGCCCGACTCGTAACCGGCGGTGATGCTGCTTTCAAAGGTATCGGTGGGCCGCTTGGTATTCACGATGATGGCGCCGCCGATGGCGTTGCGACCATAGAGCGCGCCTTGCGGTCCCTTGAGCACCTGAATGCTTTCGATGTCGACCAGTTCCTGGTTGAACTGCGATGGATTCACCATCAGCACACCGTCGATGAGCACGGCCACGGAGGGCTCGCTGTTGCGCGCTTGTGAAATACCGCGCACGGTCACAAACGAGGTTCCCTGATTCTGTGTCTGCACCAGACTCATGTTGGGCGTGAGATCGATGAAATCCTGCGGCCGCTCGATGCCCGCCGCTTCGATATCGGCGGCCGTGAACACGTTGATCGCGACCGGCACGTCGAGCACGGATTCATCGCGCTTGCGCGCCGACACGATCACTTCCTCCAGATTGGCGCCCTGCACCCGTTGCTGATCCTGAGCGGGCAAATCGAACGGGCTCATGCACAGCGCCGCGGACGCGCCAGCTAACACCAGCCCTCGCCTCTTGGTAGTCATTCTCGCTCCCCCTGACTCGCCGTTAACTTTTCTCGGGCCAGCCTCCGCCTGCAGCCAAGGCATCACGAATCGCCGCGCCGTGCTCGTTGAGCTGCGGCGCCGATGTCACTCGCTCCGACCTCACACCGTCGAACTGCACGGGCGGGCGCACCGCGCGCTTGCCGCCGCTCGCCGCGTCCACCGGCACGATCAGTCCGAGATGGCGTACCTGCGGATCCTCGACGACCTGGTCGATACGGTTGATGGGCGCGAACGGCACATCGTTGCGCTCGAGCTGTTCGGTCCAGTGACGCAAGGGATGGCGCGCGAACAGCGCAGCGAGCTCGCCGCCAAGTGCCTCGTAGTGCTCGATGCGTCCCTGTCGGGTGCGGAAGCGTGGGTCGGCGCTCAACGGCTCGCTATCCAGCGCGCTCGTGAGTCCTTGCCAGAACTTTTCGATCGACGACAGATGAATCGCGATCAACTCGCCATCGGCGGTGCGAACGATGTACGCCTGCGCCAGACGCGGACGATCGCTCGACGTCGGCACCTGATTCAGCGCGAAGAACGCGGCGAACGGCTCCACCGCGAAGTGCGCCATCGCCTCGAGCATCGAGACTTCGACGTGCCGGCCGCGAGCGGTGCGCGAACGCTCGAACAACGCGCCAAGAACGCCGAACGCCGCGTAGATTCCGGTGATCGCATCGGCAAGCGCCGGCCCAAGAAACCGTGGGCGTTCCTCATCGACGACGACACTGAGAAAACCGCTCAGCGCCTGAGCCACCGAGTCGTAGCTGGGGCGGTCGACGTACGGTCCGCTCGACCCGAAGCCACTGATCGAACAATAGATCAGGCGCCAGTTCAGCTCGCGCAGCCGACCGACGCCGGCGCCAAGGCGCTCGGCGGTGCCGGGGCGGAAGTTCTGGATATAAACATCCGCGTTCCGCACCAGGCAGTCGAATGCGCCTCGGTCGGCTGGCTGGTGCAGATCGAGCGCAATGCTGCGCTTGTTGCGGTTATAGGCTTGGAAGTGAGGTGAGAACTGTCCGCCCTGATAACTGCGATATGGATCGCCTGCCGGACTTTCGACCTTGATCACATCAGCGCCAAGATCCGCGAGCATCATGCCGGCGCACGACCCGGTGATGAACGTGCCTTGCTCGACGACGCGGATGCCAGAGAGGACGGATTGCATGACGTCTTCCGTTGCTCCGTTACTGATCGGATGCCACGAAGCCTTCCGGCTTGCGCCCGTCATAGTCGACCGCCGCCGCGCCGGCATGAGAAAGCACGAAGCCGATGGGCCGGGTCCGCTCTTCCAGCAAGTGCGCAATGAGACTTGCGGTACGCGCAAGCAGTGGCGCACCTCTTAGCGCGAGCAGCGGATAGCCCGCATCCAGAAGCGTCGCCGGAATGGCGGCCGATACATTCATCGCAAGTGGCTTGCCCGTCATCTCTGGCAGCACGAGCGCGATGGCTTGCGCGGCCTCGGTGTGGCGGCCACAAACACCGAGCTCACTGGCAACGGCGAGCAACCGTCGAGCACGCGGGTCGTAATCTTTGTGCAGCGGATGGCCGTAGCCCGGAATCGCTCGCTGCGCGGCTCGATACTCGCCAACGATCTCGCGTGCCGCCGCTCGCATCGATTTGTTTGATTCCGCTCGCGTCACCGTTTCATGCAACAGCCGACCGGCATCTTCGGAAGCCCCCAGAATGACCGAGCCACACCCGAGCAGCCCCGCCGCCACCGCACCTTGCAGCGCCTCGGGAGCGGCTGCGAGCGTCATGCGAGCTGCCTGCACGCTCGGCACCAGCCCATGCTCGGCGATCGCGACGAGCACAGCGTCGAGCACGCGACGTTGGGCTTCGCTCGGCAATTCCCCGGTCACCAGCAACCAGACATGTTCGGTAAAAGAAATGCGTCCGACCAGCTCCTCGCACAAATCATGTCCCCGCACGAGGATGGCCGCCTCGTTCGAGGTGGAGATCGCCGAGGCGCGATGCGCCTGACGACCGATCTTCATGCGCGCACCCGACATCCAGATTGCATGGACCTGGATATTCTTTCGCATACCGAATATAACTTCGTCATGCGAATCATGGTGGATCCCGCCACGGGAGCCGTCAATCGAGATCGCGGCGTTTTTTCGCTACCCGAAAAGAGCTCCTGGCCATGAAGAAAACGGCACGGCGCGAGGCGATGGGCGGCCTCGCGAAGGGACTGGAAGTCATTCGCGCGTTCACCTACGACTCGCCGTCGCTGACGCTGAGCGAGATCGCCAGTCGAGCGGGCCTGCCGGCCGCGACCGCGCGACGTTGTTTGCTCACGTTGGCGGAGCTTGGCTACGTCATGCAGTCCGGCCGGAATTTTCTACTGCGTCCCAAGGTGCTCGAGCTCGGCGCCGCGTATCTCGACTCGATGAACATCGAGGTGCTCACCAAGACCTATCTGGAGGATCTGGCACGCCAGACTGGCGACTCCGCCGCGCTCACCGTACTGGATGGAACTCACATCGTGTACGTGGCTCGCACGTCGGTGCGCACCTTGATGCGCTTGGAAGCTCACGTTGGCAGCCGTTTGCCGGCCTATCCCACCTCGATGGGGCGCGTGCTGCTCGCCGGCCTGTCCCCGGAACGGCTGCAGGAATATTTCGAGCAAGCGGAGATCAGTGCGCTGACCGAGCGCACGGTGACGGATCGCGCCAAACTACGTGCGCTGATCGATGAATGCCGACGGGTTGGCTACTCGGCGGTCGAGGACGAACTGGCTTACGGCGTCGTCGCTGTCGCGGTCCCGGTATTCGACAAGACCCGTCGTGTGGTCGCGGCGCTCAACAGCTCCAGTCACTCAAAGAAGATGACACGCGCGAAGCTTGCGACCGAACGACTGCAGCTGCTACGTAGCGTGAGCGCGCAAATCTCCCGAGAGCTGCATCGAGTGCCCGGCTTGTCGCTCAGCGCCCAGACGTGACCTGCTATTCCGGCCAGGCGGTCGGAAACAGGCGGCGGGCGTTGCCGCTGTAGATTCTGTCGATCACATCGCGCGGTAGCGCCAGGCCGCGAAAAGTCGCTGCAAACTCAGCCGAGTGCAACGTATCCGCACCGTTGAGAAAACGCCAATCGCTGCGCCACGCCTCATCCGCCTGAGCGGCGCACGCGCTGTCTTCTTGCGGGCCCTGACAGGCGATGTCCGTCGCATACAGAATCCGATCCTGGAACTGGATGAAGAAACGTCGCACCTTCTCCCGGTCGATGCTCGCCTGCAATTGCAGATGCGACATGCGTGCGGCGACATCCACGGAGGCATTGGGATAGCGATTCAGAAACTCGCCGATCCGATCGACGCTCCATTCGAGCGAGGCCAGGTGCACAGCGACGAACCGCAGCTTCGGATGGCGATCGAGCATGCGATCGCGCGCGGCGATCTGCTGTTCGTAGCTGGGCCACTCGGCATGCGTCGCCATGTGATACTGCGGATGTTCCTTGAAGTACTCACGGTCGCCATTGACCGTCATCTCGGACAACGGCAACCAGGCATTGCGCGGCTCACCCAGATGACCCAGCACCACCGTGCCGCGTGCTTCGAGCATACGAAAGATCGGTGTGAATCGCGGATCGTCGATCATCACCGCTCGACCATCGGCGTCGCGCTGTTGCATGCCGATGTCCTTCCAAACTTTCACCGCGACCGCCCCGGCGTCGAGCGCGTCGATCAGCTGTCGCTCGACGCCCTGCTCCCATCCCGGCCGCTCGCTACCCGCGGCATCGAAGGTCGTCGCGAACGCCACACGGTCGGGATAAGCCGTTCGTAACGACAGCGCGTCGCGATGCTGCTGCGGAAGTGCCGGAAAGTCGCTGTAGTTGACGTTGATGGTCAGGAGCCGAAAGTTATCGGCGCCGGCGCGTGACACGAACGTCGGCAACGTTCCGTGCAAGTGAACGTGTGTATCGATCTTCTCGACGTTCGCGAAGTCGGCGTCTTGATATGGCGCTTGCTCGGCCTGCGCAATTGCCATGCTCGAGAGCAGGATGACGAACACTACGCCGCGCACTGTTGCCTCAATGTTTGTACCGCTGATTCATTGAGCGGCTGAGCGGCGAGCTGGGCGGCATATAACGCAGCGCCAACGTCGGGTGTGTAAAGCGGCACTCGATATTCGAAACCGGCGTTTGCAGATTCGAGGGCTGAGCGAAAGGCGTCGCGTGAGAATGTCGTGCCGTTGAAGACGCCGCCACTGTGCGAAACCGGAATGACTTCGCCGTCCGGGACAGCTAACGACCGGCGTACCGCCGCCACGCACTCGACGAGCTCCTTCGCGCCTCGGTCGAAGATCGCCCTGGCCTGCGCATCGCCCGCTTGCGCAGCCTCATGCACCAGGATCGCAAACTGAGCGAACACGCTGCGAACGCTGCCCGACTCGCCATAGATGCGGGAACACAAGTCGAGATCGATCGTGAGCTCGAAGCGTGCGCGTACCAGTTCATAGAGCGGTCCGCGCGTGGTCCGGCCATCGCTCATGCGCGAAAACAAATTCAATCCTTCGCGGGCAATCCAATAAGCCGAGCCCTCGTCCCCAATCAGCTCGCCCCACCCGCCCGCGCGAGCATCGCGTCCGGCGTACTGGCCATAAGCGATGGACCCCGTGCCCGCGATCACACTGATGCCATCCTCGCAACCGAGCGATCCCGCCCAACTGCACACCGTGTCGTTGCCGCATCGATAGCGGCTCACATCGAGCAGCGACGCAGGCATCGCATCCATCGTGGCAGTGGTCGCGCTGTCCTCGCCATAGGCCGGCAAGCCGACGAACGCATAAGTTAGCTTGGCCGGTGCGCTCGCTGCTTTCTCCAGCGTCGCAGCAATTCCGCCAATCAGCAACTCCGTGGCCCGCGCGAATCCTTCGGCCAGATGACTGACACTCGGGCCTACGTGCCGCGCGCGGATGCGACCGCTCGCATCGATCAGCGCATAAGCCGTCTTGGTGCCGCCGCCATCAACGCCGAGAAACATGCTCGCGATGCTCTGACCAAGGATGAATGATCACTCCTT
This sequence comes from Steroidobacter flavus, assembly GCF_042651805.1. Lineage (NCBI taxonomy): Bacteria > Pseudomonadati > Pseudomonadota > Gammaproteobacteria > Steroidobacterales > Steroidobacteraceae > Steroidobacter > Steroidobacter flavus. The sequence goes on from NZ_JBHSDU010000015.1 coordinate 375,784, forward strand.
GAACGACGCGATTGACCACGCCCGCCGCATTCGGACGATCCGGCGTCAAGCCGAGCGCAAGGGATTGCAACAGTGCGTAACTCTGGGCCACCAGGATGTGCGCGAACGACAGCTCGAAGTCGCTACGGTCGCTCAAGGCGTCGTAAACCACATTGTCTCCTTCAGGCAAGCCGTCGGGCCGGGCACTGAGCGCAAGAATAGCGCCGGCGCGGGCATCGCGTCGAAGTTCGGCGAGCAGATCCAGATCGTAGGCTCGCGTGTACGGGTCATTCGAGACCATCACGACCACCAGCGTCCTGTCGTTGATCACCGTCTTCGGTCCGTGACGGAACCCGAGCGTCGATTCGGCCAGCGCGACAACCTTGCCGTCGGTCAGCTCCAACAGCTTGAGCGCGGCCTCCGAGGCCAAGCCTCGCAGCTCGTTACTGCCCAGATACACGACTCGCTGAAACTCGCGGGCCACCAACCCCTGCGCGATCGGCACGACCTGTTGTAACACCTTGGCAGCGGCAGTGGCGACGGATGCGACACCCTCGGGTCTCACGACGCCGAACGCGAGCGCAGCCGTCAACAGCATCGAGGTAAAACTCGACGTCATCGCGAAGCTTCGATCATTGGTCGCATCCGGCAGCACGATCAAATGAGCGCTGCGCAGTCCGCTCGTCCGCTTCGCCAGGTCTCCGTCGCCATTGCAGGTGATGATCAGATGATGCACATCGGCCACCGCGCGCTCAGCGAAGTCGACGGCGGCAACACTCTCCGGGCTGTTGCCCGAGCGGGCAAAAGAAACAAGTAACGTCGGCACGTCGCTTGGGAGCAGTGAACGCGGACCACTCACGAGATCCGTCGTCGCAATCGACTCGACGCGACGTTGCAATCGGACCGACAACGCCGGCACCAGACAATCGCCGATGAATGACGACGTGCCCGCGCCACTCATCACCACACGCAGTGAAGGATTCGTCAGCAGCGGCTGCAGGAATCGATCGAGCTGAGCGCGTTGCCCGGCGATGAGCCGTTCGACTTGGGGCCACACGGACGGCTGCTGCGCGATCTCGCGAGCAGTCCATTCGGCGCCGCGGGCTTGCAGCTCTGCCTGCCCCACGCCGGGAAAATCAGTCGCCATTGACTAGTACTCCTGAGAACCGGGCACACCGCAGGCGCGCATGTAAGGGCGCAGCGCCAGTGCGATGCCTTCGTTGAGCAACGCGTCGACATCGGCCTGCAATCGACCGGCACGCACTGCTTCGTATTGATGAGGTAAGAACTGACTCAGCAAGGTGAGTGGCAACGTCACGCCTCTCAACCGCGCGAGCAACGATTCGTAGGCCTGCTTGATGCGGGGATTCGGCCAGTAGTATCGAATGCGATCGCTCAGGCTGAATTGCAGATCGAGCGTCTCGCGCTCGGCGTCGTGATAGTAGCTGCGCCAGTGCCGTGGATCGTTGCGCATGACTTCGATCGCCGTGGCACGCAGGTCTTCTTGAGCGGCGCCGCCCGGCAACTCGTGCGCGATTGCCGCCAGGCCCCACAGGGTTTCGCGAAGGGCGTAAGTCGCGCCGGGCCCGACTTTCAGAATCGCGAAATGATCGCGCACCAGCGCTTCGAGATTGGGCGCGGTCTGATAATCCGTCGAGTGCGCCTCGAAGATGAATTGACGATCGTCGGCAATGAAGGCGCTCAACGCCTGCGCTTTGTTGGGGCGATAGTCGATCACTTTATGATGATCGAACTCGACGCCGGGTTGGACCACCAAGGCGATGACGCGCGACCACGCGGCATCGAGCCCGATGTCTGCGAACGCGATCTGATGCGCTTGAATGGTCGCGCGAGCCGCCTCTGGACGGGTGACTTCCAACTCGCCGAGCGATTCGGTGGCGCCGCCCGGCACGGGCACCTCGGTGCCGATCACATACACCGGCGGTTCACCGCCTGCCTCGTGCCACGCGTTTTCGGCGATCGCGCAAAGCCGCGCTGCTCGCCGGGCGATGGTGGCCTCCGGCAACGGCTCGGGATCGCCGCCGCACGCCATCGAGCAATCGAGATGAATCTTCCGGAAGCCGGCCGCAACGTATTGCCGAATCATTTCGGCGGACTTCGCCAGCGCCACGTCCGCAGGCTCCTGTCGCCAGGCATTGGGCCCGAGATGATCGCCGCCGAGCCACAGCATCTGTTCGCGAAAGCCAACTTGCTGGGCGATGTCGAGTACGAAGCGACGAAAGTCCACGGGCGTCATGCCTGTGTAGCCGCCGAATTGATTGACCTGATTCGACGTGGCCTCGACGAGCAGCGGCGCGTTGCTGGCGCTCGCCTCGCGCATGGCGCTCTCGATCACGCGCGGATGCGCCGAGCACAAGGAATAGACGCCCGCCTGCTCTCCTCGCTTATGCCGAGCCACGATATCGAGCAACGTCTTCATCGCTGCACCGACTCCTCAGGCTGCACGGCCAGCAACAACGCGGCCGTGAGCGCGAGCACGATGCCAGCAATCTTGAATGGCCCCGGGATGGCGCCTGCCAGCATCAGCGACAACAGCGCGGTCAACAGCGGCGCGCCGGCATTCACCAGCGGAGAAACAATGATGGCTTTGCCATAACGGAACGCGAACACGAGGGTGAGCGCACCCACCGCGTTCAATACTTGAATCGCGGCCGCCAGCCCCGGGCCATCGAGCGAATAATTGATGGGCTGAGAAAAATCCGTCATGGCCAGCGCCACCGGACTCAACAACAGGCCGCTCAGCATCATGTAGAAGAAGATGCTCGCGGCATCCATGGTGGCGTTCGCAAGCTTGATCACATACGCCTGCACGCCCCACGCCGCGAGCACGGCTAGCGCCATCGCGAACCAACTGCCGTAGCCCGCAGGCTCTCCATCCGCCCGATAATCAAACAGAGGCAGCGACAACAGCGCGAGCACGATGCCGACCAACCCGAGCAAGCCGGTTCGCTCGCGCAGAAGCGCGAATGACAACGCAATCGTGAGGGCCGGCGACAGCGAGATGATCGGGAAGATGAGATACGGCGGACCGATGCGGACCGCATGAAACAACAACAGCTGCCCGCCAGCGCCGAGCAGTCCGATGGCCAGGCCCAACGTCACCGAGCGTCGATCCCGGAGCAACGGCTGGTCGCTGCGCATCAGCACCAGAACGGCCGGCGGAATCATCGTGAGCGACCACACGACGTAGTTCAACGTCTCGGGCAGCCCGTTCTCACTCGGCAGCCCCGCCAATGCGCCCCACACGCCCCAGAGGACTAAGGTGGTCAGCGCGTAGAGCAGCCACGGTTTCATTGAACAGACCCTTGCTCAGCTGCGTCGCTCACGGAGCGACCGTTCGCGCTCGTCGACAACTGACGAATGCGGAACACGCGCGCTTCATGACTCTGCACTTCCGCCGTGAAAGGAATGTCGTACGTGCCAAGATCGCGGTGTTGCCACAGGTCGCGGATGCTGTAGCGATCCATCGGCACTTGCAGATCCGCACGGGGACTGAAAGTCATCGTCGCCGTCGCCGCGCCTCGGTTGAGCAGCAGGACGGCGTGACTGCCGTCCGCCAATTCCCTTGCGAATACTTCGAGATCGCCGTCATCGCGCACCTTGTGAGCCACGTTGCCTGCGGGATCTTGATTGAGCGCGATGACTTCTTTGTTGGTCAGCGTCTCGAGCGAATACTTATCGAGCTTGCGAACATCGGCGCCCACGAGCATGGGCGAGGACACCATCGCCCACAGGCTGAAGTGCGTGCGGTACTCGATGTTCGACGCGCCGGTGCCGACCAGCTGCTTGCTCTTGCCGTCGAGACCGACGATGAGCATGTCGTAGTCGTTCCAGTGGCCGGGGCCGGAATACTTCTCGAGGCCCACGCCGCGATCCAGCTGATCGAGCACGTCGAAATAGTATTGCTCGCGATTGCCCGGATAGTTGAAGTCATCGGAGATGTCCTGACCGATGCGCCAATGATTCACGCCGAGCGCGCCGGCCCACTCCCAGATATCGCCCCAGCCGCAATGACAGGCGTGCAAGACGATGCCGCGCTGCTGTGACATCAGCGCGTTCGACATCGTCCGGAAGATCTTCTGCAGCTCTTCCTTCGGGGCCTCGCGATGCGAGCAGCAGCTGTCGTACTTCAGATGATCGACGCCCCAGCTCGCGAACATCCTGGCATCTTCGGCTTCGTGCCCTTCACTACCCGTGTATCCGGCGCACGTCGTCTGCCCGGGACCCGAGTAGATGCCGAGCTTCATGCCACGCTGATGCGCGTAGTCGGCGAGATAGCTGATGCCACGGGGGAACTTCTTCGGGTCGTATTCGAGCGGATGATCCTTACGCGCGCCCTTATGGCGTTGCCAACCGTCATCCAGATTGACGAACACATAACCTGCGTCCCGCATCCCGTTGGCGATCATCGCATCGATGGACTCGATGACCAGTTGCTCGTTGATGTCGTCGCCGAAGTTATTCCAGCTGCTCCAGCCCACTGGCGGCGTCAGTGCCAATCCATTGCTGCGTGGCGCGGGCTGCGCCGCCGGGAGCGTCGAGGCAAATGCCATCGCGATCAGACCAACCAGACCCAACCCGCGGCAATGTTGTTTTTGATTGGCCACAAAGCTTCCTTCGTCAGAATTTCGCGCTGGCGCCCAACAGATACGATCGTCCCCAGGTCTCGAAGCCGGCAAGCATGTCGCTGCGGCCGCCAAGATAGACGAGGTTGTACTCATCGAGCAGATTGCGCCCTTCCAGGGACACGCTCAACGCATCGGTGATCTTGTAGGCGACCGAAGCGGTCACCCAGGTGATGGGCTGTGCCTTGGTCGACATATCGGCGACGGAATCGCTCACGTCCGTGTACTCGCCGCTGTAATCGGCCGCAAGCTGCGCGTCCCAACGATCGTTCTCGAACAGCACTGCGACGGAGTACGCGGACTTGGATACGTTTTCGAGCGGGCCGACGTGGACGCCGCCAACGTAAGCCTTCGTGTCGGTGTATGTATAGTTCGCGCGCACGCCGAAGCCGTTATCGAAGAAGTGCTGCACTCCCAGTTCCAGGCCGAGCACTTTGGCTTTGTCGCCGTTGATCGGCCGGCTCACGTCGTACAGCACCGGCGCCTCACCGGCCTCGCCGATGTTGCCGACCACGCCGATATCGACGTTCTCCTGCAACTCGGTGGTGATGAAATTCTTGATGTTCTTCCAGAACACCGTGCCGCTCAGGAGCGATTTACTGGCGAAGTACCACTCGGCCGACACATCGAGCTGATCGGCTTCCACCGGTTCCAGATTGGCATTGCCGTCGTAGACCACGAAGTAGTTGCGATCGAGCGTGTTATCGATGCGCGTCGGCGCGAGCTGGTTGAGTGAGGGACGGGCCATCACCTGGGCGGCGGCAAAACGCAACAACACATCGTCGCGCAGCCAGTAACCGACGTTGAGCGCCGGCAGGAACTTGTCGTAGCTGCCCTTCTGCTTCAGCGGCTCGGCCTCGCTGTAAGTGATATCGGGGCTGGAGGTGGGAATTTCCGGCGTCGGATCGTCGACGAACACGATTCTGTTGACGGCGGTTCTCGCGGTCGTGTCGGTCGAGACCCAACGCACGCCGGCACTCGCAAACCAGGCATCGCCGCGGAAGTTCGCGTTCAGATACAGCGCCTTGGTCTTCTCATCCACGTCATACGACTGCACCGGATTGAACGCCGGCGCCGTCAACGACGAATCGAACACCTCGCCGGTGGGATCGCCGTGCTCATCGAGGATGGGCTCGCCGTCGAGCGCACGCAGCGCATTCAGATATGAGCTCGCCGTGATCGACATAAAGCGGCGTGGATAACTGCCGCCGGCGTTGCGCATGAAATTCGGCAGCGCCACCGGCCGCACGACATGTTCCCCGAGGCTCGCAAAGGTCGTGTCGTACATGTTGCAGTACTGGCACGAGCCACCGTTCGTGTCGTTCTCGATGGTGTTTCGGACCTTGTTGCGGTCGGTGCTGGCAGCGCCGAACTGCAGTGTCTGTAGCGCGCCGAACTCGAGCTTCAGCTCGCCAGCAATGGAAAGGCCTGTGACTTCATCGGTCACATCGGTACCGGACAAGCCGGTGAAATGCAGGCCGTAATCGGCATCGCCCAGCGCGCCATTCTGCAAAGCCGTCGCGAGATCGCGGCCGTCTTCCAGGGTCACGCTGATATTCGGCAGGCCGCCGCTACGCATATCCACGCGCCCCGTGTGATGACCGCCGATGCCGGACACCATCCAGGTATCTTTGCCGCCCGAGTCGCGCTCGGCCTTGGAACGATAGGCGTCGAAGTTGAATTTGAGACGGTCCGTCGTCTGCCAGGTGGCATTCCAGCCAAACTGCGTGCTGTCGACGACGCGATGCTCGGTGATCGTGGAAATTTCCGGCACGAGCTGATCGATATCCATGCCCGTGACCCAGTGATCCCGGATGCTCACATTGCTCCAGCGATGCAAGCCCGTGTCTTCATCGAGAATGGAATCCTCGACGTAGTACGACTGGTGATAACCGACGGTCGGTGCATCCAGGCGCGTGAACATGCCGTCCACCGTCATCTGGAATCCGTCATTGACTTGCCACTGCCACACGGCCGTGACGCCGCTGCGCTTTTTTTGCTGGATGCGTGTGCCGAAGCTGGTACAGCACAGGCCGAGCAAATCGCTTTCGGCATCGGAGATTTCGCCGTCGCCGTTGGCGTCGAATTCGCCCGGCGAATCGGCCGTGATGAAATATTCGTGCACGGCGTCCGAGCGCACTTCGGTGTCCTGATACACGGCCGTGAGCATCACTCCCATGCGGTCATCGGCAAACGTATCGCTGATCACGCCACTGAATTTGTAGCCCGACTTCTCCGACAGGTCGTTGTAATCGCCTTCGACCGACAACGACGTCCGCAATCCCGGCCGATCCAGCGGCCGCGCCGTGGTCAGATTGATCGCACCGCCAATGCTGCCTTCGAGATTGACGGCGTTCGCGGACTTGAACACGTCCGCGCCCGCGATGATTTCCGAGGGCAACACATCGAACGCGAATTCACGGCCGTCGCCGTCGGTTGCGAGAATGCGGTTGTTCAATGTGACGATGCTGAACTCGGGGCCCAAGCCTCGCACGTTGACGTATTGGCCCTCGCCACCGCGGGTTCGTTGCAGCGTGATGCCGGTGATGTGAGATAGCGAGTCGGCGACGTTGTCGTCCGGGAAGCGACCGAGATCTTCGGCAACGATCGAGTCCTGCACGATCGGTGCCTCGCGTTTCTTGTCGCGGGACTCGGCAAGCGCGGCCCGCGTTCCGGTCACCACGATTTCCTCGAGTTGATCCGAGGACGTTTCTTGAGCCAGCGCCGCGGCGCCGAGCGTGACGCCGATCAGGGCGAGAGAGACCGCTTTATATGTGTGAGACATGGAGACCACCACATCCTTCTTTTGGCCAGGCACTCATCCTATGCGACGATATTCGAAAGTACAAGAAACTTTCGTTTACTTTCGTTTTTAGTTGGACCGTAAGAATTAATGGGTTATGCTTTCGCTCGTGGCAGAAACGAAAGGCTCTCACCTACCCCACGCAACCATGGCCAAGCTCAACAAGACTTCGATGGAAGAGCGCCGGCGGCGCATTCGCTCGCTCATCGAGACGAACACCCAAGGCTCGGTGGCCGAGCTGGCGGACAGCTTCGGTGTCTCGGCCGTCACTATTCGCACCGATTTGACGGCGCTCGAACAGCTGGGCGTCGTGGTTCGCACGCATGGCGGCGCCCTGCCCCGCGGCGATAGCGATGAGCTGCCGATCAACGTCAAACAAACATTGCACCGGGCGGAGAAAGTGCGGATCGCCTCGGCCGCGGCCGAGATGATTCGGGATGGCGAGACGGTGATCCTCGACTCCGGCACCACCACCGCCGAGATCGCGAAACAAATTCGCACCCTGAAGCTCGCATCGATCAACGTGATCACGAACGCGTTGAATATCGCGGTGCTGCTGGCGAATTCCTCGCACGTGAATGTGATTATTCCGGGCGGGGTGCTGCGTCAGAAATCGTTTTCTTTGTCAGGCCCGCAGGCCGAGCAGGCGCTGAGCACGCTGCATGCCGACGTATTGTTTCTCGGCGTGGACAGCCTCGATCCACAGATCGGGCTGATGACGCCCTACGTGCTCGAAGCTCAGTTGAATGCGCAGATGATCCGGATCTCACAACGGGTGGTCGCGGTCACGGATTCTTCCAAACTGTTACGACGGAATCTGTCGGTGATCGCACCGGTCGATCAGATGGACGTCTTGATCACCGATAGCGGCGCGGATGCGGCTTGCATCGAAGCGATTCGTGCCCAGGGCGTGGACGTTCGCCTGGTCTGACGCTCAGAACAGCTGCACGATGCCGTAAACGACCAGCACCGGAATCGCGATCAACAACAGCACCATCAAGGTCAGCAACAGAAAGAAGCCCGCGACAAACCAGCGGCTGCCCCGCCGACTGCCGACAGGATCCAGATGATATCGAGCGAGCAACGCGAGATTGCGGCTGTTGGACTTATAGGCGGCATCGAAGATATCGCCCGCGAACGGCACGGCACCGACGACGGTGTCGATCATGACGTTGCTCATCATTCGCAGCAGCACACTGCGTGGCGCCCCCATCCCGCGCGCTTCATTGATGATGTACGCCGAGATCAATGCCCCGAATGCATCCCCGAGCCCCGGCACCAGGCCGAGGATGGCATCCAGGCCGATGCGAAAGCCGCCAGGCAACGGGATGGAGTTGTCCATCAACCAGGCGAGCGAGCGCAGTCGCTTGACGCGCTCGGCGCTGTCGACCTCTCGGGCCGTGATCAAAGTGCCGGTGACTGTCTTCATGCTTCAGGAACGCCTATGGAGTACCCCGGTTCCGATTGAATAAGCCTGCATCGGCTCGCGCAGCCCGGCCATTACACTCCCCGGATGAAATTGCTCAAGCCCATTGCCGCCTATCTGTTGACCCTCCTCGTCGCCGGAGGTGCCATCTTTACCCTGATCCAGATGGGCAACTCGCTGCCAGGCCCGCAGCTCCCCGCCGTCGCTCAACAAGGTAGTCCGTGGGCGGCCTTGCTCGCCAATCTGAATCATCCGCTCAGTCATTTGTTCGTGCAGTTGCTGGTCATCATCGCGGTGGCCCGCGCGGTCGGCGGGATTTTTGCGCGCTTAGGATTGCAGGCCGTGGTTGGCGAGATGGTCGCCGGCATTCTGCTCGGACCTTCGTTATTTGGCTGGCTGTGGCCGAGCGCCTTCACCTTCGTGTTCCCGACCGACTCGATGGGCGCCTTGCGCCTGCTCAGCCAGGTGGGTATCTGCCTTTTCATGTTCTCGGTCGGCATGGAGCTCAACCTGTCCCAGGCCCGGAACAAAGCGCCCACCGCGGTCGCGGTCAGTCATGCCAGCATCGTCGTGCCCTTCGTGATGGGCGTGGCACTCGCCTACTTCGTGTTCGTCGACTTCGCCGGTCCGTCGGCGACGTTCGTCGGCTTCGCCCTGTTCATGGGCATTTCCATGAGCATCACCGCGTTTCCGGTGCTGGCTCGAATTCTTCAGGAGCGCGGCATGATGCGCACGCCCCTCGGCAGCACGGCGATCACTTGCGCGGCGGTCGACGATGTCACTGCCTGGAGCATCCTCGCCTTCGTCGTTGCGATTGTGAGATCGACCAGTCTCGGCGGCTCGGTGCTGGCGCTCGCGATGATCGGCGTGTTGCTCGCGGTGATGACACTGGGCGTGAAGCGCGCATTGCCCCGATGGCTTGGGCACAAGGGCTTGAATGAAGCCGAGCCCTCGAGCAGCACGCTGGCTGTGATCGTTTGTGTCGTGCTCGCCTCGGCGCTCAGCACCGAAGTCATCGGCATTCATGCGCTGTTCGGCGCGTTCCTGGCTGGTACCGTCATGCCGGAGGTGGAAGGATTCCGCGAGCGCATTCGGGCGCGAGTCGAAAAATTCAGCTCCGTTCTCTTGTTGCCGTTGTTCTTTGCATTCACAGGTCTGCGCACGGAGATCGGCTCGCTGGAAGGCGCGCACGGTTGGCTGCTGTGCCTGTTGATCATCGTCATCGCGACCACGGGCAAGCTCGGCGCCAGCGCCATCGCCGCCCGCTTGTCTGGCATGAAATGGAATGAATCGTTGCAGCTCGGCGCGTTGATGAATACGCGCGGTCTGATGGAGCTGATCGCGCTGAATATCGGCTACGACTTGGGAATTCTGTCGCCGGCCATCTTCACCATGCTGGTCATCATGGCCGTGGTCACGACGCTCATGACCGGCCCGTTACTGACACTGTTCTCTCGCAAGTCAGCCGAGGTGCCGACCGGCGGCGCCTATTCCGCGCAGTGAGGCTAGGCCGCCTCGGCGTCGTCTTTCTTTTCCGGCTCGGTCGCGAGCGACAAGGTGTCGTTCGTCTGAGCACGACCGTTGAGCTTGATGTTCAAGCGCAGCTCGTTGGCGGAGTCGGCATTGCGGATGGCTTCGTCGAAGGAAATCACGCCTTCGTTGTAGAGCTCGAACAACGACGCATCGAAGGTGCGCATGCCCAGCTCCTGCGACTTGCCCATGATGGCCTTGATCTCGTGAAACTCGCCCTTGAGCAGCTTGTCCGAGATGATCGGCGTGTTCAGCAGGATCTCGACAGCCGCGCGTCGACCCTTGCCGTCCGCGGTGCGCACCAGGCGTTGTGAAATGATCGCGCGCAGGTTGCTGGACAGATCCATCAACAGCTGCTTGCGACGATCCTCGGAAAAGAAATTGATGATGCGATCGAGCGTCTGGTTGGCGCTGTTCGAATGCAGCGTGCCCAGGCACAGATGACCGGTTTCCGCGAACGTGATGGCGTGCTCCATCGTTTCGGTATCGCGAATCTCACCGATCAGAATCACGTCCGGCGCCTGACGCAACGTGTTCTTCAGCGCGTTGTGCCAGGAGTGGGTGTCGATGCCCACTTCGCGATGGGTGATCAGCGACTGCTTCGACTGATGCACGAACTCCACCGGATCTTCCACCGTGACGATGTGACCCGGCGAAGTGCGATTGCGGTGATCGATCATCGCCGCCAGCGACGTCGACTTGCCCGACCCGGTCGCGCCCACGACCAGCACCAGACCGCGCTTGGTCATGATGATGTCTTTGAGCGTCTCGGGCAGGCCGAGCTTGGCCAGATCCGGAATGTCGTTGGCGATGGTTCGAATCACCATGCCCACGTTCTGCTGTTGCACGAACACGTTCACGCGAAAGCGCGCCACGCCCGGCACCGAGATCGCGAAGTTACATTCGAGATCGCGCGCAAACTCTTCGCGCTGCTTCTCGTTCATGAGGGAGTGAGCCAGCGCCCGCGTGACTTCGCCAGTGAGCTTCTGGTTGGTCATGGGCTTCATCGCGCCCTGCAGCTTCATCGAGGGCGGAAAGTCCCTGGAGACGAACAGATCCGAGCCGCCCGCCTGGCTCATGGCCGTCAATAGCTTGACGATGTATGACTTGGCCTGTTCTTCCGTCAGCGCGCCCATTGCCTACCCATTAGCTGTCGCAACCGGCGGATGCTAGCCAAGCCGCGACGCTTTGCCTGAGACGCTCGTCGCAGGCGGGCGCTTACGATGAAATTGTGAGGTCGTTCTGCGCGGCCGGGGATCGCCGCCCCGCGCAGAACATGCAGGGAATGGATGATTACGACGGCTTGGCGACGCCGCGCTGGCGCGTCAGGTGGCCGAGCAGGCCCCAGTTCTGCAACGACTGCAGATGGAAATGCAGCAGCGGCAGCCAGCCCTTCTTGTGCAGTTCGAGCACCTGCGCATCCTCCAGCGCGCGAGCGCGCTCCGGGTTCAAGAGCTTGAAGCCACGCAGCGTGAACGTCTGGCCGCCGCCGAGATCGGCACGGGCCATGCGGTCTTCGAGCATGTTGTTCTGATCCAGCCACTCGCCGAAACGACGCGTGTCCATGTAGTGGGCCTGGAAGGTTTCGTTGAACTGCAACGCGCGTTGCAGAGCCTCGCTCGGCTTGCCGTCGGTGAACAGCGGTTGCGCCGACTTGGTCTCGAAATTCGCGGCGCCCTCGTCGATACATAACACCAGACGCTGCGACTCCGGCACCTCGGAGAAAATGAACGGATAGCGACGCACATACGCCGGAATGTAGCTGTCGTCCCGCCACGCGCCTTCGGAATTCACGAACAGGTTCTCACCGTCGCGCAGACCCACCACAGCGAACGGCACGATCGGCGCATTCACAGAAAACACGATCGGGTACGTGCGGGCGGCATGCGGCATCTCGGACGCGGTCAACGGGATGGCATTGGTATTGGCCGCGAACCGGAACTCGACCTCCGGCTTCAGCCCGGCTTGCCCATGGCGCGCCGGCTCCAGCGGTACGGGGTTCTTATAAAACATCGGCAAAGGCGCGGCAGCGGCGTCAGTCATGGGCTTTCCGTATCGGTAAAAGGCGGCGCATTCTGAACCGCCCGTTTGCGCGCGGCAACGCTAAATTGATGACGGTTGCGTCGTCGTTCCTGGCACGGTTTGGCCCTGAATCGGGCCGCCATGACCATCGTTGGTCAGGGGTGTAGCAATAAGAGTTGCAAACCGCCGCGGACTGGATCATCTTATGGACCAAGAATGATAGCGGTATCACCAGGGGATACACCGTGTCGTACAGGACGGAACGACAGACTGAGCACCGCGAATTGACAGCGATGTCAGAGCTGAACGCAGCTCCTGATCGCCGCGCCGCGTATGCGCGCCCCTGCAATCTTGTCGATATTTCTGGCCGTCGCTCCCGCCGCCTCCTTCAACGCAGCCACTGAAGCAGCCGGCATGAGCGCACGGACATTCAACGGCGATGGTAGCGGTATCCGCACCCTCGCCCACACACATCGGAGCCGTTTTCACGCAGTGAATTGATCGACGTTCGTTAATCAGGGGGACTCGAGATGATGAGAAATAACAGGCTCGCGGTAGCCATAGCCGCGGCGCTGGCTTCGGTCGCGCCTTTGCAGGGCGCACTTGCCCAGCAGGCCGCCGCGCAGCAGCCCGCCGCCACCACACCCGGCCAGACCGAGCTGGAAGAAGTGGTGGTGACCGGCATGAGGGCCAGCTTGGAAACTTCGATGGACATGAAGCGCGACGCGATCGGCGTCGTCGATGCCATCAGCGCCGAGGACATCGGCAAGTTTCCGGACAGCAATCTTTCCGAATCGTTGCAACGTATCACCGGCATCTCCATCGACCGTCGCAACGGCGAAGGCGCGCTGGTGACGGCACGCGGCTTCGGCGCTCAATACAACATGGTGACGTTGAATGGACGCACCATGCCGGCGGCCGACGCTTTTGCCGGCGGTAACTCGGGCGACGGCGGCGTCGCCGGCCAATCGCGCGCTTTCAATTTCGCGAACCTCGCGAGCGAGAGCATCAGCGCGATCGAGGTATACAAGACCGGCCGCGCCGATCAGGCCACCGGCGGCATCGGCGCCACGCTGAATGTTCGCACCGCCCGTCCGTTCGACAGCGACGAGCCGGTGATGAACGTGGGCGTCAAAGCCGTCGCCGACACCACCAATCGCACCGGCGACGACATCACTCCGGAAGTGTCGGGCATCTTCAGCTTCGCCAATGACGACAAGACCTGGGGCGTCGGCCTGTCCGCGAGCTATCAGAAGCGCGACAGCGGCTCCTCCAGCTCGACCGTCAACGATTGGAATATCCGCAACTGGACACCGGGCAATCAGACGACGAAGTTCGCGCCGGACGCAGTCGTCGTCAACGCACCGGCCAACGGCGCGCTGTATGCAATTCCGAACGATATTCGCTATCACTTCTCCGATCGCGAGCGTGAGCGCACGAATGCACAGCTGACTGTGCAGTTCGCACCGACCGATACGCTCACTCTCACCGCCGACTACACGTACGCAGAGACCGATCTGACCGAGGATCGCGGCGACCAGACGTTGTGGATGAACGCGAACCGCTTCAACTATGTCGAGTTCGACACCGGCCACGCGGTCGCGACCCCGCTGGTCCTGCAGGAAGACGAAGGCACCGCCAAGGACTTCGGCTTCGAGCAGCAACATCGCGAACAAAAGAACGAGCTGAAATCCATCGGCTTCAACGCCGAGTGGCATGTCACCGACAACTTCTCGCTGTCCCTGGACGTCCATGACTCCAAGGCGGAGAGCTTGCCGGACGATCCGCTCACCGGTGGCGGCGAGACGCTGTTCAGCTTCGCCGCACGCGTGCCGAGCACCTGCGCGGCCGACAACGTAAATCTCTGCACCAACCGCTTCGTGCAAACGTTCCGATTCAACAGCGGTCTGCCGCTCGCGCAGCGCACGCTGTACAGAGACGCGAGCACCGGCATTCCGGCCAGCGGCGGCGATCCGAACTACGCGTTCCAGCTCAGCGATCTGGGCAGCCAGTATCTGCGTATCAACTATCAGGAACAGACCAGCGACATCACGCAGGCTCGCATCGACGGCAACCTGAAGTTCGAGAACGACAGCCGCGTGCAATTCGGCGTCGAAACCCGTGCGATGGAATCGCGCCAGCGCGCGTCCAACGCGCAGATGACGTTGGGCGATTGGGGCGTGGCGACTCCGGGCGAATTGCCAGGCAATCTGCTGACCCCCTTCAGTCTGGTGGGCCAATTCGATGACTTCGGCACCGCCGGCGTGCCGCGCTCGGGCTGGAAAGGCAATGCCAATGCACTGGCGCAGTGGGCGGTCGCAAACTATGGTGTGTGGCGTGACCCGTCCAACACCACGGATGTGCTCGGATACAACCCTGCCTTCGAACAGGATCACACCGTCTCCGAAGACACGGTGGCCGCGTACGCCCAGTACGGCATGCACTTCGATCTTTTCAACCGCCGCTCCAACCTGCTGGTGGGCGTGCGCTATGAGAAGACCGACCTGGAAGCGGTGTCCAATCAGATCGTGCCGCTCGGCCTGATCTGGCAAGACAACAACGACTTCTCCGAGCAGCAAGGCAGCGGTGTGTCGTCGGTCAAGGAAAAGAACGACTACGATTATTTCCTGCCGAATCTGGACTTCGACATCGAGGTCGTCGACAACGTCAAGGCGCGCTTCTCTTACAGCAAGACCATTGCACGCGCGCAATACAACCAGCTACGCGCCGCCGTGGATGTGGGCGGCTCGCAAGGCTCCTCGCTCAACGGTTTCAATCCAACCGCGAACGCGTCGAACCCGCACCTGGAGCCGCTGGAATCCGACAATATCGACCTGTCGGTGGAATGGTACTTCGCCGATGCGAGCTACCTGTCGGCCGGCTTCTTCCACAAGAAAGTGGCGAATTTCATCGGCCAGGAAGTGTCCACGGAAGGGCTGTTCGGTATCACGGATCAAACCTCCGGCCCCCGCGCGCGGGCGGCAGTTGCAGCGCTGCAAGCTCGAGGCTTGAGCACGGACGACACCAATCTGTTCGTGATGATGGCCATGATGTCGCGCCCCGACGGATTCACCGACAAGAACGGTGTCAGATGGGAGGGCGGCGCCGCGGCCTTCAACGGCTCCGAAGCGCAGCACCTGGCGTGGGCCACCGAGGTCGACCTGTTATCGACCCCGGCGGATGGGGATCCGGAGTACCAGTTCGACGTCACCCGCCCGGTCAACAACAAAGACGCCAACATCCATGGCTGGGAGCTGGGCGGCCAACACTTCTTCGGCCAGACCGGCTTCGGCATCCAGGCGAACTACACCATCGTCCGAGGCGATGTGAGCTTCAACGATGCCGGCGCGCAGGACCTCAATCAGTTCGCCCTGCTCGGCTTGAGCGACTCGGCCAACCTGATCCTGATGTACGAGAACTACGGCTTCCAGGTGCGTCTGGCCTACAACTGGCGCGATGAGTTCCTGCAAAACACCAACCGTGGCAACGACCACAATCCGGAGTATGTGGAGGAGTACTACCAGATCGATTTGAGCGTCGGCTACGAGGTGAACGAGCACCTCACCCTGTCGCTCGAAGGGTTGAATCTCACCGAGCAGGACATCCGCTGGCACGGCCGCTCGATCAATCAACCCTGGTACGTGGAAGATCAGGGCGCGCGTTACGCATTGGGCGCGCGGTATAAGTTCTAACGTCGACCGGCGGCCGGGTACCTGGAAGTATCCGGCCGCCTCGCTGTCGTGGCAGGGCTCGGCGGTGCCTTTCAGCGAGGCACTGCCTCGCTCCGCAGAGCGGGTGTGCATGGATGGACACCCGGGGCTTATGCGGAGCAGGGATTGCGCAGCATAATGCCCAAGCTTCGGTGGATCGCGGGGGAAGTCTTGGCCAGGCATGTCATGCTCAATAACGTCGCCCACAAGGATTTGCGGGTGATCGGCCGTCACGGCGCGGAATTCGGCGACAATCTCGGGACGGTGCTGACCTTCCCCACCGAGTTCGGGGACGTGCAGCGCGAGTATCCGATTTTCTTTCGCAAGGATCCGCAGACCGGCGAATTCCAATCCATCGCCCTGCTCGGCTTCCAACCGGACGAGAATCTGTTTCTGGATCGGGACGGCTGGAATGCCAGCTACATTCCGGGCATCGTCGCCCGCGGCCCGTTTCTGATCGGCTTTCAAAACCAGGACGTGGACGGCGAGTTGCGCAGGGAACCGGTGATCCACGTCGATCTGGACAGTCCGCGCATCAGCACGACCGAAGGCGAGCCGGTGTTCCTGCCGCAAGGGGGCAACACGCGATATCTCGATCGCATCGGCGCCATCCTGCAAGGCATTCATCAGGGCCTCGCCATCAGCAAAGCGATGTTCGAAGCCTTTACTGCGCACGGGCTGATCGAGCCGGTGAATGTCGAAGTGAAGTTCAATGCCGAAGAACAATTCAATCTGCGCGGGCTGTACACCGTCGGCGAAGAGAAGCTGCGCGGCCTGAGCGGCGATGCCTTGTTTCAATTGAACAGCGCCGGCTTTCTCCAGGGCGCGTTCCTGGTGATCGCCTCGCTCAACAACATGAAGAAGCTGATCGACATGAAACATCGACGCCGGCGGCAGCAGGCAGGGGTGGCCGCGGCATCATGACCGGCCCTTCCCCAATTTTTCCAGGCCAGCGCACCCGCGAGTTGCACGGCTACACCGTCGACACGCTTCCCTTGCAGGAACTGTTGGCGGGCGATGAGCCGGTCGTGTTGAAGGGCCTGGTCGCGCAATGGCCGCTGGTGCAAGCGGGCCTGCGCTCGCATCACGAGGCGATGAGTCACCTCCGCTCCTTCTACAACGGCAAAACTGTCGGCACCTCGCGCGGCGATCCGCAGATCCAGGGCCGACTGTTCTACAACGACGATTACACGCAGCTGAATTTTCTGAGCCAGCGAGCGCCACTCGATCACGTGTTGATGGACATCGAGAAACATCTCGAGGACGAGCGCCCGCCCACCAACTACATCGCATCGACGACCATCGACGCCTGCCTGCCCGGCTTCCGCCGCGACAACGATATTCCCTTCGCCGCGCACGGTTACGAGCCGCTGGCGAGCATCTGGATCGGCAATCGGACTATCGCGTCCTGTCACTACGATGCGCCCAACAATCTCGCCTGCTGTGCGGTCGGCAGCCGGCGCTTCACGATGTTTCCGCCCGAGCAGATCGTGAATCTGTATCCGGGCCCGCTCGAGCCGACGCCCGGCGGTCAGGCGGTGAGCCTCGTGGATTTCGCAAACCCGGACTTCGAGCGCTTCCCCCGCTTTCGCGCAGCCCTGGCGGCCGGGCAATCGGTCGTCGTCGAGCCTGGCGATGCCGTGTTCATTCCGAGCCTGTGGTGGCATCACGTCGAAGCGCTGAGCCCGTTCAACACGCTGATCAACTATTGGTGGAGCACCTCGCCGAAGTTCATGCCCTCGCCGATGAATGCGCTGTATCACGCGCTATGGGCGCTGCGAGATCGCCCCGAGCGCGAGAAGCGCGCGTGGAAAAGTGTTTTCGATTACTACGTGTTCGGCCCCGCAGAGCAGGCGGGCGAACACTTGCCCGAGCAAGCACGCGGCGCGCTCGGGCCGATGGATGACAGCAGCGCGCGTCGCATCCGGGCGATGCTGCTCAACAATTTGAATCGTTGATGGAGCGACCATGACGCCGATCAAACGAGTGGTCATCGCAGGCGGCGGCACCGCCGGCTGGATCACGGCCGCTGCCCTGTCGCAGCAGCTCGGACCGTTGCTCGACATCTCGCTGGTGGAGTCCGAAGAGATCGGCACCATCGGCGTCGGCGAATCGACCGTGCCGCCCATCCGCGTCTTCAATCAGCTGCTCGGCATCGACGAGCAGGAGTTCATGCGCAGCGTCTCGGCGACCTTCAAGCTCGGCATCTGGTTCGAGAACTGGGGTCAGATCGGCGATCGTTACATCCATCCGTTCGGCCGGCATGGCAAGCCCACCTGGCTGTGCGAGTTTCATCATTTCTGGCTGCACGGGCTGCGCTCGGGATTGAACTCGGAGCTCGGCGAGTATTGCCTCGAGTGGCTGGCGGCGAAGCAAGGTCGCTTCGGCACTTCGCCACAATCCGACATCAACTATGCCTACCACCTCGATGCGGGTGCCTACGCGCGATTCCTCCGTCGCTTCGCCGAGAACCACGGCGTCAAGCGCATCGAAGGCAAGATCAAATCCATCCAGCAACATCCGACGACCGGCTTCATCGAGTCGCTCACGCTGGCCTCGGACCGCGTGGTCTCGGGCGATTTATTCATCGACTGCACGGGCTTTCGCGGGCTGCTGATCGAACAAACATTGCATACGGGTTTCGAAGATTGGTTGCATTGGCTGCCCTGCGACAGCGCGGCGGCCGTGCAAACGGAGATCACTGCGGCGCCCAATCCATACACCTGCGCAATCGCTCACGAAGCGGGCTGGCGCTGGATGATTCCGTTGCAACATCGCATGGGCAACGGCTTCGTGTACTGCAGTCGCTACATCTCCGACGACGATGCCAAGCAGAAGCTGATGCAGGCCGTCAGCGGCGCGCCGGTGCGCCCGCCGTTCACCCTGAAGTTCCAGCCGGGGCGGCGTCGCAAGACCTGGAATAAAAATGTGGTGGCCATCGGCTTGGCGAGCGGCTTCGTCGAGCCGCTGGAATCCACCAGCATTCACATGATCATCACCGCAGCGACGCGCCTGATGCAGATGTTTCCTTTCGACGGCGTGAACCAGGCGATGGTCGATCAATTCAACCAGGAATCGCGTCTCGAAATGGAAAGGATCCGCGACTTCATCATCCTGCACTACCACACCACCGAGCGCGACGACTCGCCGTTCTGGCGGTACTGCAAGAACATGGATATCCCCGACTCGCTCGCGCATCGAGTCGAGATGTTCAAGGAAAGCGCCCACGCCTATCAGGACGCCGGCGAGCTGTTCCGCGTCGACTCCTGGATCCAGGTGCTGCTCGGCCAGGGTATCGTGCCCAAGCACTACCACCCCTCCCCGCGCGGCATGCAGGAGCAGGAGCTCGCACGGGTATTAAATGGCCTCAGGGCCAGCGTCGCCCAGGCGGTGGCGAAGCTGCCGAAGCATCAGGACTTCCTCAACAGCTACTGTCGAACCACGGCATAAGGCCGTTTCGGCCCCTCCAAAGGCCTCTCCTGTGCGCCGGATCCGGCGCGCAGAGCCCACTTCGTGCAAAATGGCGGCTTCCTCTGCAGCCGAAGCGCTCCCATGTCCGCCAAGTCCGTCAAATCGTCCGCCAAGAGCAAGTCTTCACCCGCATCGCTCAAGCGCCCGCCCGCTCCGGCGGCCGCCAAGGTGGACAGCGCGCCAGCCAAGGTCGTCAAAATCGGCAAGCGCCTGGAGACGGTCGCCCGCGAGATCAAGGACGCCGACGACTTCGTCGAGCACGTCGCCGGCCTCGCCAAGCGCTACCGGCGCGAGCATGCCCTGCGCGTCGGCGATGCACAGGCGGAGTTGCGGCAGTCGCTGCGCACGTTCCACAAGCACGCCAGCGCACTCGCCGAGTGGCTGGATCAAGCAAACAATGGCAAGGCCACCGCGATCGAGCGCAAGGCGTTCGATGCCTTTGGCACGAAGCTCTATGGTTCACCCGTTCTCGCCCGGCCGCCGAGCACTCAGGCGCTCGACTGGCTCACCCGCGCAGGCCAAGCCGCCGACGCAACGGTCACCGAGATGAAGCAAGGCGGCGTTGACGACGCCCTGCGGATCGCCGCCGAAGGACTGCGCGCCACGTTCGAACATCACAAGCTCAAGCTCGCCGCCGGCACGGACAAGAAGCCCGGCGACGCCGTTCGCTTGTTGTGCGCGATCGCTCGAGAAGCGGGTGAGACGGTTGAGCCAGCCATCGCGAAAGCGGCGCTGAAGGATTCCCATCGCCCTGCAGCCGCGGCGTAATTCCGCATACGCAGCCACAGGTGGGCCTTGGGCGCGCCGTGCGCAGCGCTCCGATCGCGGCTAAGTCGCGTCGTGAAAAATCACACCGAGCGTGTGCCTGTGACCCGATCGCAGGCGGCTCACGCCGTGCCGCATGTTCACTCGATAGATCCCGCGCGTTCCCGTCACCGGGCGATGATGGACCGCGAACACCACCGCATCGCCCTGCTCTAACGGCACCACCTCCGCTCGCGACTGCATTCGCGGTCGCTGCTCGGTGAGCACGAACTCACCGCCGCTGAAATCCCGTCCCGGCTGCGACAACAGCGTGGCGACTTGCAGCGGGAACACATGTTCTCCGTACAAATCTTGATGCAGACAGTTGTAGTCGTCCGCCTCGTACTGAAGCAGCAACGGCGTCGGCCGCAACTGCCCGGCCGCATGACAGCGCGCGATGAATTCTTCGTGCTCGTGGGGATAGCGCACGACGCTGCCCATCAACTCGTTCCATCGATTCGCGATGGGCGCGAGCTGCGGATAGAGCGTACGTCGCAACGAGGCGACGAGGTCAGGCAAAGGGTACTTGAAATACTGATACTCGCCGCGGCCGAAGCCATGACGACTCATCACCACCCGACTTCGAAACAAATCCGGCCTCGTATAAAGATCGACGAGCGCGGAGCACTGTGTCGACTGCAGTAGACTGGGAATAATCGCATAGCCCCGCGCACCCAGCTCATCGGAGATGCGTTGCCAATCGATTGCCATCGCGGAGACTTTGTTTGCAATCGAAACAACCATCATCGAACCTCGCTGCAGGAAGAGGCTCGCAGGGTAAGCCGAAGTGAGCACCTGCACACTCCGGGTCTTGCGGAGATGGGCGAGGCGCCCCACCTGCTCTACGAGGAACTTGTCTGTGTGAAGCGCGTTTGTTACGGCCTGAATACGGGAGGCGTCCATGGGTGGGATCGGACGGTTCATGCGGACGGCGGCGCGGATATCCCGAACCCGATATCCGGGATTCGTGTTCGGCCTGCCGCTCTCGCGCCACGAAATTCCCGTCTTCATGTTCCACGACGTCGAAACGGCCGCCTTCGCGCGCGATCTCGACTTTCTTCAGCGGAACAACTACCGGACACTCGGCTTGGATGAGTACCTGGCCGCTCGCGCCGGCCAGGTGCGGCCGGGACGCTCAGTTCTTCTGACGTTCGACGATGCGCGCAAGAGCTTCGGTGAAATCGCACTCCCGTTGCTACGTCAATACGACGCGCGTGCGGTGCTGTTCGCGCCGTCGTATTGGATGCAGCCGCCGCAGCGATCCGAAAACGATCTGTTCATGTCCTGGGCGCAGCTGCGCGCTTGTGTCGAATCGGGCCGTGTGGACGTGCAATCGCACGCCCATCGTCATGCGCTCGTGGCCACGTCGCGACAGGTGGTCGATTTCGCCAACCCTGCCGCGCTGGCGCGCTTCGATATCTACGACTGGCCCATTCGCTGCGTCGAGGGCCAAGACGAATTCGGCAAGCCCGCGCTTGGCACGCCCGTGTATCGAGCCTCGCCCCTGCTGTCAGCCGACCGTCGCTATCTGGAAAACGACGACGTGACCCGCTCTTGTCGAGATTTCGTCGACAGCCATGGCGGGCCCCAATTCTTCGTGCAGCCGGACTGGCGGTCGCGGCTCAAACGCCATTTCGACGAGTGC
Source organism: Steroidobacter flavus (assembly GCF_042651805.1). Lineage (NCBI taxonomy): Bacteria > Pseudomonadati > Pseudomonadota > Gammaproteobacteria > Steroidobacterales > Steroidobacteraceae > Steroidobacter > Steroidobacter flavus. The sequence goes on from NZ_JBHSDU010000015.1 coordinate 397,820, forward strand.
GCCCCCGCATCCCCCGGACGGTTCATGAACGCGGACGCATTCGAAGCTCTGGTCGCCTCCGAATTCGAGCAGTGTCGCGATGAGTTCAAGCGCCACCTGGGCTACGCGCCACACACCATCGCCTATCCCTGGCACCTCGGCTCGACGCCTTCACTGCAGCTCGCGCGACGCAGTGGCTTCCGAACGGCCTTTGGTGTCGCGATGGACTATGGCGCCGAGCGGCATCGCTCACGGCTGCCGTTACCGGCCTACGGCCGCTTGAAGTGCGATTGGCTACAGTTTTTGCCCGGAGAACAACGCGCCAGCATTCTTGGCGCAGTCCGTCGGAAAGTCGCGGGGTTCAGTGCCGTTCAACATCTCGCTCATTGAGGCCCGCGATGCTAAAGCGAACGATCGCAGTCATGGCTCGATTGGTGGATCAGAAGGACGGTCTCGGCATTTATGGACAGTACCTGCTGCGCGAGATGCTGACTGCCGACCCCGAGACGCGCTATCTCATTCTGCTCGAGACTCCGACCTGCGAGGATTTGTTTCGCGACTACCATAACGCGCAGGTGGTCGTGATCCCCGCACGCAGCAAGCTCTATTGGGATCAGGTGAGCGTGCCGCGGGCGGCCCGCCAGTTCGGCGCGGATTTGATCTTCAACCCGAAGTTCTCTCTGCCGTTCTTCACGCGCCGGCCTTGTGTATTCGTGTTGCAAGGATCGGACTGGTATGTAAACCCGCAGAACTATCCGTGGTGGGACAACTTATATATTCGCCTGATGCTGCCTCTGTACAGCTGGAAAGCGGCCCGCACGCTGGCGATCTCGCAGACGACGCTCGACGATCTCGCTCACTGCACGCGCATCAACGTCAGCAATTCGGTGGTGAGCTACGCGGGCGTCGGCGCGAATTTCACTTCGAAGCGCGACGAACGCGCGCTGGCGAAGTTTCGGGCCGAGTATCGCCTGCCCGAACGCTTCATCCTGACCGTTGCACGCGTGCTGCACGGGGCGCAGAAGCAGATCCGAATCTACCCGGGCGGCAACAATGAAACATTGATTCACGCCTATCGACGCTATCGCCAGGCAGGCGGCGACTTGCCGCTGGCCGTGGTCGGTGCTCACATCGAGGAATATCTGAGAGCCCGCTCCTTCTCCGATACGGATCTGCAGGACGTGCAGTTCCTGGGCTTCGTGCCCAACCAGCGGCTGCATCTCGCTTATCAGCTGGCGGAATGTTTCGTGCTGGCGACGCTCTGCGAAAGCTTTGGCATTCCGATCGTCGAAGCGTTCGCGTGCGGTTGCCCCGCCATTGTGCCGAACACGTGCTCGGCGCCCGAAATCGCCGGCGGCGCCGCTTTTCTGATCGACCCGCGCGACGAGGCCGACATTGCACGCGCGTTCGCCGAAGTCACAGGCTCGGAGCATCTGCGCCGGCGCTTGCGGGAACTGGGAATCCAGCGAGCACGCGCCCTGACGTGGAAAGAAACAGCCCGACGCACGCTCGCAGTATTGAATGAGATCGTCCCGCTCCAACGGGTCGCGCACTCTTCGTCGGCCATCGTGCACTAGTGCCCGGGGGCCAGATCGTCAGTTCGGTACAGCCTGCTACGTCGCATATATCGAGCGCTGAACGTCTTGCCGAGATACGTATCCCGCAGCAGTTCGTTCATGTGACGCTCGAGCATGCGTCGATCGTATTCGGAGGGTGCGTCCCGGAAATATCCTTCCATAAAACTGCGCGCCAGCTCTCGCAGCTGCGGCCTGAACGCCAGATAGAGCAGCTGCGGCGGATATTTCGCGCGCACGAACAGCACGAACGTCGCAATGTCTCGATACGGATTCTCCTGGTTGTAGCGACGAAAGGCGTTGTACTCGGGCGGCGTGAAATCCACGAACGCCACTTTGTCGGCGCCCCGCTTCACCAGGACGTTGTCGAAATCGAAATCGCCGTGGATCCGATGCGTGCGTCGATGAAACTCCTCCAACGCGGCACCACACGTCCAGAACATCCCCGCCAGTTCCGGCTCCGAAAGCCCGGCAAAAGCGCGATTCCGGAGCACCGTATGCAGCGGATTCCACCCCTCGAGGAATTCATAATCGATGCGCAACTCGCGCTCGTCGGCATTCAGCACCTCCGGGACCCGCAGCCAGGAAGATTGGCGTGCAGCCGCCCAGGCACGCAGTGAATTGCGCAGCGTGGCGCGGAACAGCCACTCCTCGGTGAAGCCTTTGCTGAAGCAGGACGGTGCCACGTGCGACGGGCTCGCGGTAGCGTTGAGATTCTTAGCTTGTAAATGATCCGGCGACACGCTTGTTCCTCCGCGCTATGCCGATGCACTCTTCGCCAGCGGGCGTCCGCTCGTCGCCAGCACGATGGCGCCGGGTAATAGTGAAATCAAGAACATCACGAGCTGTGTCATCAACAACACGAGCGCGGTGGAATAGTCGTAGCCGAACGCGACCAGCAGCGCCGCCGCACTTCCTTCGCGTAACCCCAAGCCTCCGTAGGTCAGCGGCAGCCGTTGGATAATCACCGCCACCGGCGTCACTGCCAGACAGACCATCCATGACAGAGGTGCCCCCAATGCGTACGACGCGATCCACATCGTAAACACAGGCGCTGTCTGTTCGAGCATCGACAGGCCGAGATTGATGGCCAGCGTAAGACGCCGGCTGGAATAAGCGCGTGCCGCCACCACATATTTCGCGAACCGCCCGCCCTCGATGGATACCGGCACTTTCAGGAGCCTGACCAGAGCGCGGCCGAACGGTGGATAAAAAATCAATGTCGCGCCGACGATGCCTATCACGCCAGCAACGACCGCCGCGCCGATAGCAAAATGCCGCAAAGCCGGCTGAGGTGCCAGCCTTGCCAGCACGACGGAGCCGGCGAAGATGAGCGCGAGCGTCGCGATCACGCCGTTCAGTCGCTCCATCACCATGGACGACAACGTCACATGCGGATCGATGCCTCGGCCCTTGAGCCGCAGGAATCGCACGATGTCCGGCCCGATGCCGCCGAGCGGCAATGCGAAACCGACGAACGTGCTTTCGTAATAGACGGCAATCGCACTTCGGCGCTCGAGTCGATCGTCGAGCACCCGCAGCAGTTGATGCCACTTCAGGGCCATCAAGATTCGATCCAACACATGGACCAGAACAATTGTCGCGAGCCACAGCGGCTTCGCGCCGCCGATCAGTGCCCGGCTTTGTTGCCAGTCGAGTCGAGAGAGCAGATACGCAAGCAATCCCACGCTTGCGCCAAGCTGCAAAGCCACCCGAATCCTCGGCCCGATTCGCAGCTTCATTGCAATCCTCGATTCGCGGATCGATCCTACTCCGCCGGAACAGATTCGGGTATGCCGGCATTCATGACAAGTGAACCACCACGCCGAGCAACGCTTCCACAAGAACCTGTACTACGCGCTGCAATCGATGCGCGGCAGGCATGTCGGTCCGTTCGTGCGTCGACTGCAAGCTTGGGAACGACTGGATCGCGCATCGTTCGAGCACCTTACACGGATGCTGCTGCGGGACGCTTTGAGTTATGCACGCACGCACGTGCCGCTCTACTCATCGGGTGAATGGCAAACCGCACTGTCTCGCGCCGACGCCAACGAGCTCAGCCACTGGCCGGTGCTCGAACGCTCGATGTTGATTACTCATCGTTCGCAGCTTCGAGCGCGCCGCTTCACACCGGGCGTGTTCGCACGAAACAGTTCGGGATCGACGGGCGCAGTCGTCAGTGTCTCGTATAACCCGCACGCCGGCGGATGGAGCTGGGCGCAGGAGTATCGCTCCATGCACTGGTTCGGCATCCCGACCGGCAGCCGCACACTGCTGTTGTGGGGCGGCGGCCACCCGCTGCTCGACTGGGTACGCAACTGTCGGGTGTTCTCGACCAAGAATTTGACGTTCGATCAGCTCGAGCGAGCGAAACATTATCTGCTGGAACAGCGCCCGGTGCTTTGCATGGGATTGCCTTCAGCGATTGCGCAGCTTGCCCGCCACGTCCGCGCGCACACCCCGCACGCACCCGAGCAACTGGTGCCGTTCGTCAAACTCGGCGGCGAACAGGTTTATCCCTTCCAACGCGAAGAGATCGCGCAACACCTTGGGGCGCGAGTCTTCGAGTCGTACGGCTCGACCGAGATGGGGCCGATTGCGCACGAGTGCCCCGCCGGCTCTCGTCACATCATGTCGGACCATGTGTATCTGGAAATATTCAACGGCGATGAGCCTGCCAGGCCCGGCGAGTTCGGCGATCTCGTGCTCACCTCGTTGTTCAACCGCGCGATGCCGCTCGTGCGCTGTCGCATCGGCGATCGCGGACGACTCTCGCCCGACCCGTGCCCCTGCGGCCTGCCGCATCCCGTGCTGTCCGAGCTCGTGGGGCGAGCCGCCGACATGTTTGTGACGACCGACGGCACTCTGGTGCACGGCTCGGAGATCGGGCGACGCTTGCAGTTGTTTCTTTCGACGGCGCCGCTCGGCTCGGTGGGGCAAGTGCTGTTTCAGCAGAAGGATCCGGCGCACTGGAACGTGCTGGTCGAAAGCGCTGCCGGCTTCACCGACGAATTGGCTGCGCAGCTACGACAGATCGTGCACTCGACGTTCGGCGAGAGTTGTCGCGTCGATATCGAACGCGTGGCACTGGTGCCTCGAGAAAAGTCCGGCAAGTACCGTTACTACCGGCGAGCCGAGTCGACGTAAGCGGCTGCTACGCCGAGTGCACCAATCTCAGCTGCGGATGCGTCCGCGTGATCCGGCTCAGCGACTCCACCGACTCCGGCATGGCAATGTAAATGCCTTGCGCATACTCGACGCCGATATCCGCGAGGCACTTGAGCACTTCAGCGCTCTCGACCCGCTCGGCAACAGTCTTCAAGCCCATGGCCCGGCCGATCTGGGTGATGGCCTCGACCATGCTCCGGTCGACATGATCGGTCGTGACGTTTTGAATGAACGAGCCGTCGATCTTCAAAAAATCCACCGGCAGGTTCTTCAAGTACATGAACGATGACAGGCCGCTGCCGAAGTCATCCAGCGAGAACAAACAACCCCGCGCCCGGAACTCGCGCATGAAATGCACGACGTTGGCGAGATTGGAAATCGCCGCCGTCTCGGTGATCTCGAAACACACCGCGCCCGGGCTCAAATCGTAGGTCTGCAGCTCGTTGATCAGGAACTCCAGGAACCGATCGTCGTTCAACGACGTGCCGGACAAGTTGATGGACAACGTATAGCCATGACGCGGATCGCCGTCCGCCCGATAGTGAGCGAGCGCGCCGAGCGCCTGACTCACCACCCACCGGTCGATCATCGGCATCACGTTGTAGCGCTCCGCCGCCGGGATGAACTCCGCCGGTTGCACCAGTTCGCCGTGCTCGCCGCGCATACGCAGTAGCAGCTCGTAGTGACCGCGCGTGTCGCGGGTCGCGCCGATCGGCACGATGGGTTGGTAATACAGCTCGAGCCGATTCTCTTCGCAGGCGCGGGTCAGACGCGACACCCACTGCATCTCGCGATGACGCTCCGGCGCCGAGCCGGACTGATACATGTGGACGCGATTGCGTCCTGAGTCCTTCGCCGCGTAACAGGCCACGTCGGCCGCCGCCATGACGCTGCCGATGTTTTCGCTGGCGCTGTTGATCTCGACGATGCCGATGCTGACACCGACGTTCATCGCACCGTCCTGCCATTCGAAGCGGTACTCGCGAATCGCCTGTCGCAGATTGTCCGCGATCTTCGCCGCGCGATCGATGGTGCAATCCTGCAGCAGCACGCCGAATTCATCGCCGCCGAGGCGCGCGATCGTGTCGCTGGTTCGGATACGAGTTTGCAGCAGTCCTGTGATCTGCTTGAGCAGACGATCGCCGGCCTGGTGACCGCACGTGTCGTTCACCAGCTTGAATTGATCGAGGTCGAGGTACATCAACGCGTGCGTCGTGCCCTCGTCCGAGCGCGCGGTCAGCAACGCCTCGTTGAGACGATTCTCGAACTCACGACGATTGATCAAGCCGGTCAGCGCATCGTGACTCGCCTGATACGCAAGCGCCCGCCGCAGCCGCCGCTCCTTGCTCACGTCATGGAACACCATGACCGCGCCGATGATCTTGCCGCTGCGATCGCGAATCGGCGCCGCCGAATCCTGAACTGCAATTTCCTGGCCGCGACGATTCACGAGCACCGTGTGATCGGCCACCGCGATGACCTGCCCTTCACGGATGGCGCGCGTCACCGGATCTTCCAACGGCTCGCGGGTCGCTTCGTTCAGGATGTTGAAGACTTCTCGCAGCTTCCTGCCCTTGGCCTCGGCGCCGTCCCAGCCGGTGAGATTCTCGGCCACGGGATTCAACGTCTCGATGCAACCGTTGGCATCGGTCGTGATGACGCCGTCGCCGATGGACTGCAACGTGACCTGTGCTTTTTCCTTTTCCTCGAACACCGCGGTCTCGGCCCGCTTGCGTTCGCTGATATCGGAGATCGTGCCTTCGTAGCCGATCAGCTGTCCGTGCTTGTCACGCACGGCACGCGCGCTTTCGATCACGGTAAGGATCGTTCCATCCACTCGGCGCATCTGGAACTCGGCATTGCGAACTTCGCCGTCGCGAGCAATGGTCGCGATGATGGCCAGACGCTCAGCTGGATCGTGATACATGCTGGCGGGCGGCAGCGCGAGCAATTCCGCCGGCGAGGAATAGCCGATCATACGAGCCAGCGCCGGATTCACGGAAACGAATCGGCCATCGCTGGTCGAGCTGTACACGCCTTCCATGACGTTATCGAACAAGCGTCGATAGCGGGCCTCGCTGTCACGCAACGCGTTCTCGGCAAAGCGTCGTTCGATCGCGATGCCCGCGAGCTGGGTCATGCGCGACATCAATTCGAAGTCCCGTCGCAACGGGCTCTTCGGCGTGCGGAAGTACAACGCCAACGTACCGAGAATCCGGCCGTCGGATGAGTGAATCAAGGTGGACCAGCAGCTGCGCAATCCGGCGGCGAGCACGGCATCGCGAGTGTTCTCCCACAACGCATCGCGTGCGATGTCGGCGACGATGACCTGCCGCTGCAAATACACCGCAGCTGCGCACGAGCCGTTCCGAGCGGCGATGGCGATTCCTTCCATCGCCTGCGAGTACACCGCAGGCAGTCGCGGGCCGGAGCACAGATTCAGATGTTTGCCTTCGTCATCGAGCATGCGGATCGCGCACACGCAATCCGGTGCGACACGCTCGACGACATCCGTAATCGCTTGCAACGTAATTCGCAGATCGACGTTCGCAGCCAGGCGCTCGAACACACGCCGCTCGCCGGCGGCCAAGAGTTCAGCGCGCTTACGCTCGGTGATATCGGTGATGCTGCCGCGGACCAGACGCTGGCCATGCGATTGCAAACGCACCCAGCGCACTTCGCAGGGAATATCGTTGCCGAAGCTGTCCCGGAACATCCATTCCAGCACCGGCGCTTCACCGGCCAGCGTGCGATCGAACTGCGCGCGATTCGCATGAGAGGACAGCGCACCGTCCGGCTGATGCGGCGGGCACAATGTATCGGGGCTGCTCTTGAGCAGCCCCTCACGATCCATCTTGAAAAAGCGCACCGCATTTTCGTTCACGTCGACCAGACGGTTCTGATCCAGGTCGACGACCACGATGATTTCGGGTGCATGCTCGACGAGCGTGCGATAGCGGGCTTCACTGTCGCGCAGCGCCGCTTCGGCCATCTTGCGATCCGTGGTATCGCGCAGACAGACGACGAACACTTCGCGCCGGTTCATCTTCGTCTTGCTGACGGCGATCTCGGCGGAGAACTGCGTGCCGTCGCTGCGCTGACCCAATGTTTCATGAGGTGCAAGATCGACCTGCGTGTCATCGAGCCGCGCGGCGAGTTGTTCCAGCTCGGCGGAGATGGCTTGTTTTGCCGCCATCTGCGGCAACAGGAAACTCAGCGGGCGACCGATAGCGTCGGATTCCGTCTGACCGAAGACGCGCTGGCCGGTGGCATTGATGGAAGCGATGTGACCGGCATCGTCGACGGTCATGATCACGTCTTTGACGTGATCGAGCACGGCCTGCAATTGGCTCGCGGTGCTCTCGCGCAGCTCCCGGGTGAGCGCAGTGGCCTCATCGGACATCAGCTGCATGGAACGCACGATGCCCCGGCGCTCTTCATCGGTCTTGCTATAGGCGGCCGTGACCGCGGCAAGCAACTTGCCGAGATCCAGCTCACCGTCCGAGCGCGTCGCTTCCCTGACTTGCTGTTCGAGCAGTCGATGCATGTCGTGCTTCTGACGACGCGGGCCTGCGCCGTCATCGTCCCCGCCTTAGTTAGTGTGAACCACTACCGATGCGAGGCATCGTAAGGCGTTGACGCTCAAGGAGGTGTGAAATGCCTCCAAGTTTTATGTGAAAGGACAGCAAAGCACTGAGGGGGCGGTGCGGGTTATGTCTGATGCCGGAGACAGGGATGGTTGCTCGTTCAGCCAGAAGACCCACCCCCTAGCCCCCTCCCGCGGACGGGAGGGGGAATTCATTTTTTTATTTTTGGCCTGCGGCCGGCCCGGAGCAAGAAACGAGTCCAGAGGCTGCTGGGCAGGTGATGGCATCTATCTTTGGGCTGCGGCCGGTGACACCGACGCGGACGCGAGGAGCTTCTGAAAAAAGCGAGCTCCCGCAGGGAGCAAAAATAAACTTTCCCCCTCCCGTTCACGGGAGGGGGTTAGGGGGTGGGTCTTCCGGCCGAATCGAAGAACTATTCGTCTGAGTCTTCGGAGGAAGACTTGTAACCGGCTCGCTTCCGATCATTCTCTTTGAGCAACCGCTTGCGCACGCGGATGTTATTCGGCGTCACCTCGACCAGCTCGTCGTCGGCGATGAATTCCATCGCCTGCTCCAGCGAGTAGCGGATCGGCGGGACGAGAATGATGTTCTCGTCGCGGCCGGCAGCGCGCATGTTGGTGAGCTTCTTGGCCTTCAAAGGATTCACGACCAGGTCGTTGTCGCGGCTGTGAATGCCGATGATCTGGCCTTCGTACACTTCGTCGCCGTGCGAGGCCATGAGCTTGCCGCGTTCCTGCAAGCTGAACAGCGCGTAGGCCAGCGCCTTGCCCTGCCCGTTCGAGATCAGCACGCCGTTCTGGCGCTGACCCACTTCCTTGTCCAGCACCGGGCCGAAGTGATCGAAGATGTGATGCATCAGGCCCAGGCCCGAGGTCATGGTGCGGAACTCGGTCTGGAAACCGATCAGGCCGCGCGAGGGAATCTTGTAGTCCAGACGCACGCGTCCCTTGCCGTCCGGGACCATGTTGGTGAGCTGACCGCCGCGCTCGCCGAGCGCCTGCATGACATAGCCTTGCGAACCTTCATCGAGGTCGACCGCGAGCGTTTCCCATGGCTCGCACATCACACCGTCGACTTCCTTCTGCACGACGCGAGGCCGCGAAACCGCGAGCTCATAACCTTCGCGACGCATGTTCTCGAGCAACACGCCGAGATGCAATTCGCCGCGTCCATAGACCTGGAATTTATCCGGATCGCTGGTGTCTTCGACGCGCAGCGCCACGTTATGGCGCACTTCACGCTGCAGACGTTCGCGAATCTGACGGCTGGTAACGAACTTACCTTCCTTGCCGCAGAACGGAGACGTATTCACTTCGAACGTCATGCTGATGGTCGGCTCATCGACCACCAGCGCCGGCAGCGCTTCGGGCTTGGTCGGATCGCAGACCGTATCGGAAATCTGCGGATGCTCGATGCCCGCGAACGCGACGATGTCGCCGGCGCTCGCCTCATCCACTTCGACGCGATCCAGACCGAGGAAGCCCAGCACCTGCATGATGCGCTCGTTACGCACCTTGCCGTCTTTATCGACGACCGCGACCGGGCTGTTCTTACGGATCTTGCCGCGCTTGATACGACCGATGCCGATGGCGCCGACGTAGCTCGAATAGTCGAGCTGGCTGACCTGCAACTGCAGCGGGCCGTCCTCGTTCACGTCCGGCGGCGGCGCGTGCTTCACGATGGCTTCGTACAGCGCCGTCATGTCGGTGCCCATCTGATCCGGCGCATTGCCGGCGATGCCCCGGAGGGCCGAGGCATACACGACCGGGAAGTCGAGCTGCGATTCGGACGCACCGAGCTTGTCGAACAGATCGAACGTCTGATCCAGCACCCAGCTCGGACGCGCCTCGGGGCGGTCGATCTTGTTGATCACGACGATGGGATGCAGGCCGTGCGAAAACGCCTTCTGCGTGACGAAGCGGGTCTGCGGCATCGGGCCGTCGACGGCGTCGACCAGCAGCAGCACCGAGTCGACCATCGACAGCACGCGCTCGACCTCGCCGCCGAAGTCGGCGTGGCCCGGGGTGTCGACGATGTTGATGCGATAGTCGCGCCAGCGGATGGCGGTGTTCTTCGCCAGGATGGTGATACCGCGTTCCTTTTCGAGCGCGTTCGAGTCCATGACTCGTTCGGGCACAGCCTTGCGGGCATCGAGGGTGCCCGACTGCGTCAGAAGCTTATCGACCAGGGTGGTCTTGCCATGATCGACGTGAGCGATGATGGCGATATTACGAAGCTGAGAGGTTGACACGCGGGAATGGGAACCGGTGGGAGGGCAAAAAGGCGCGCATTGTAGAGGCACGACGGGGGTTCCGGCCACCTTCCGGAGGATTATTTGCTCAAATCCTGCAACCCGATGACCGGATACGCCTTCCCCGGAGGGCACTTGCCTACGCCCCGGCGGTCTCACCCCTACCCGTTCAGGGTCTTGGCTTCGGCCCCCTGCATGCCCGGTCCCGGTGCATGGGCCTCGTTCAAGGCCCGGGCACAGTCATCGCAACAGACTTCGACCGCTTTACCGCCCACGGTCACCCGGATGCCCGGCCCTTCGATCCGGCAATCGCACGCCGCACAGGTCTTCTCAGTCATGGTGTCGCCCTCCTGCCACAAACCCTCCATGCATTGTTGGGCCTTGCGACCGGGCGGCGCTGTCACAATCTTTAGCTAAAGATTTCGACAGCCCCCGTCATGGATGAGTGTTGAGATAGCGGTGGGTTCTTCGCCGGGATCGAGCCGTTGCGTCAGCAGGAAGATTTGTTTTCGAGTCCGGGGGCGCTGGCCATCGATCCGACGTTCGCCAGTGCGCGGCGCACCGCGCTGGATGCCACGTCGTGGGTCGAGCTCGTGCCGGGATGGATGTCGGGCTCGGAATGTTTGTTCGATGCGCTCGCGACGGCGGTGCCCTGGAGTCAGCACTACCGCACCCTGTTCGAGCAAAGATTCTTGGAGCCGCGACTCACCGCCGAATATCGCAGCCTGCAGCGCGTGCCCCACGACATGCTGACGGCCGCAGCCGCTGCTCTGTCGAAGCACTATGGCGTCGAGTACGACAGCTTGTGGTTGAACCTGTATCGCAACGGCGATGACAGCACCGGCTGGCATCGCGACCGGTTCTCGTGCCGTAAACCCGAATGTATCGTGCCGGTGCTCACGCTCGGCGCGACCCGTCGGTTCCAACTCAAGCCGCGAGCCGGCGGCCCGTCGCTTTCATTCGCACCGAACTCGGGCGATCTGATCGTGATGGGCGGTCGCTGTCAGCAGGATTGGGTACATGGCGTGCCCAAATGGCCCGAAGTGATCGAGCCGCGGATCAGCCTGAACTTCCAAAGCTCGATGCAGGCCGGGCGTCAGCGCAAATTGGCGGAGCGCTGAAACTGCGCCGGCGTGCGGCCGTAGGCTTGACGAAACGCCGCGGTGAAATGACTGTGACTCGAGAAGCCGAGGTCCACGCCAAGCGTCGACAGATCATCGTAGCTGCCGAGCAGATCCAGCGCGCGAGCCAGACGCAGTCGCAACTGGTATCGATAGAGCGGCACACCTTCGACTTGGGCGAAGGCCTGCGTCAGATACACCGGCGACACACCGACCTCCGCCGCGATCTCGGTCAGCGTCCAGCGACGCGACAGCTCGGAAGAAAGGATCAACTTCGCCCGATCGACGAGCTTCTGCCGGCCGTAAGTCGCACGCTTCGTTTGTGAGGTTCGCTCGCCCAGTGCGCGACGAATCAGCGTCAACGTCAACGTCTCCGCTTCCAACAGCTCGATCGATTTGTTGAGCAAGGTATGGCGCAGGAGCGCGACCAGCACCTGTGCTCTTGGATCGATCCGCCAGCGCTGCTTGCTGAACATCACCGCCGCGTTGTCCTGCAGATGCTCGACCGGCGCCAGTTCGCGCAATAGATCTTCGCGGACCGAAATCGACAGACAGGCATCGCCGCCCTGCACCGGATGGCTGATCCGATAGCTCTCCCTTTGATTGAAGAACAGGACTTGATTGGCTTCCGCGACCGCTTCGTTACTACCCAGGTGTCGCATGTAGACACCCCGATAGGGAAAGACCAGATAGGTCGAGTTCGGACACTCTTCCGGACTTTTGTGACGGCACTTGCCATCGCAGATCACGTCGCGGATCGCGACGGTCTGCGTATCGAGCAAGTCGTGAATGACAAGTTCCGTCATGGAAAGCCGAAAGTCAGACTGGAAAACGTCGTGTCGAAGTCTACCTCGGCCGGCGCCTCGACGGGCTTGCTCCAAACCACATTCAGCAGCCAGGTCCCGCGGGGCGTCAGTGCAAAGCTCGCCCGGCCGGCGGCATCCGTCCGACGCTGCTCGACCGGGGCATCGTCATGCTCCAGTTGCGTGAGCTTCACGAGTGCACCGGCGAGCGGCTGACCCTCGAAGTACACACGCACCGGCAAGTCGCCTGCGCCGCCTGAGTACGGACTGCGCTCCGGAACGATTTCCAACGTCAGTCCCAGCGGCGTTGTGACATGCGCCTGAGATCGACTGTCGACCGCTCCGTTCTGCACGATGGCCTTCGAGACGCGGCGATAGCTCTCTGCCGTATCGGCCGCCATCTTGCCGGCACGCTCACGATACTCGAGCGCCGGCGTGAGACCTTCATCGCGAGCGTAGTCATTGAACCGCTGCGCCGGCAGCCCACTCCGGCCACGATTGTCTGTTTCCAGCACGACCACATACGTTCCGGGCGCTGCGAATTGCAACCGACCGTCGTCGGTCGCGCCACGCAGATGTAAATCCGAACGCACATCGCGCGATGTTCCATCCGGCGCCACGGCGACGAAGCGTGAGATCCGGTTCGAGCGAATCTGCGATCGCTGCCGTTCGGCGCCATGCCCGACTTGCAACGTGATTGGGATCGACGCGTCGGGTTGTGACCAATACTGCAGCGGCTGAATCCAGAAGTCGTGCGCGACCGCCCCGGACGAGAACATGACTCCATTCAGCAGCGCCACCGCGAGCATCCAGCGACGCGCGTCGTTCCTGCTCAACAAGGACCCGCGTTTCATGGCGCCGCCAGAAACGGAAATTCCGTGGTCGAATGTTCATGGTCGTCGCGATCGACGCCGTCATCGACGCCTCTCGCCTGCCCCATCGACAACACCGAGCGATACACATCGATGGCATCGTCGTTCGGCGTCCGTCCGCCGCAATACATCACCATCGCCTCCTGGCCGGCCAGTGCCGCGAACTCGACCGAAAAGAATTCGCCGCAGATCGTCGACTCGCTGTTGACCCACAGCCGATCATCCGCGAGCACCGTGGCCAACGGTCGATAGCGTGCCGGCGACGTCGCCTTTGCATCCGCCAGCAATTGATTGCCGCACGTGCCATCGAAGCCGTCGTAGATGCCCAATGTTTTCTCCATCTCGGAGATGAACTCACCGCCGGTGGCCGGCGTCGCGCTGTTGTAGCGCTCCTTCAACCGATCGCTCGTTTCCTCGTCCGAGAAGGAGCCCAAGAGCGCATTGCCGGTGAGCGGTCGACCCATACGATCGATTTGTTTGTTGCCGTTCGCCGTCGTTGCCCATACCGCGAGCATCGTGCCGCCACGATTGACGACGTCCAGATCCACCGAGACCACCAGCGATGCCGGTGTCCAGCCCACGAGAAAGTTTTTCGCCGGACCGCCGCCGGTGTGGCGCCAGGTGTCCAGAATCGATTTGGCCGCAGCCTCGCTGAACATGGGGCACCCTGCCGCATCGTTTTTTGCGCTCCCCATCATTGCGTCCGCTGCCACGGCATAAGCCTCTCGAGTGCCCTTCACGTTGTTGAAGAACGGATCGTCGCGCAGCCCGGCGAACACGCGCAGGTGCTTGTTTCGACTCTCCAGCCCTTTGGGGTCGCTCGCGTCACCGCTGGCGACGTCAGCATTACCCACCTTACAAAGGACGTTGTGGGCGGTCGCAATCCGACACACGATGTCGGTCGTTGCGTGGGTCTGTCCGAAACGTTTGCCGCTGTCGATGTGGAACACATACTCCAACTGGTCGGAGAAGGTGTGCCCGACGATCGTCATGGCCAGGTTGAGCCGGCGGGCATCGTGCGACGTCCATGCGAACAGATCGCCGATGTCGGCGCGCGGATCGGCGATCACGCTCGGTGTGTCGAGATGATCGGCTGCAAACAAGGGACTGGTGGCCAGCATCGCGGCCACGACCAGGGCGCGATTCCTGATTTTCTGTGTCATACGTTCCATCCATCGCCAAAGATGGACGAGACGATAGGCACCGGGCGCCGCGGAGGCTGTCGAAATCTTTAGCTAAATGATCTCCAAAAAAGCGGTTGACATGTCTGTGTCGTCAGTGCAACTTAACCATCGATAACGAACAAGCGGCGGCAAGGGAAACATGCCGAGAATACCCGAACGGTTCTCGCGGCATCGAAGTCAGGGATGGCAATCACACCTCGCCATGCTTGGTCCATAGTCATAAATACCGTGTTTTTCGATCGCACTCACTTGCGACGCGCATGCGTCGAGGAGTGCGTGACCAGCGTGCGCGTTCTGGAAGTTAGGAAGGCAGACTCGCTCTTACGCGTGCACACCGCAGGAGCGAAATGGAATTTCGAGGATCGACTTGATGCACCACCAGCGGCGCCGCGTAGTAACGCGAACCTTCAACTGGGTGTTCTGGATGGCGCAGCTCTTCTGGGCGGCTGCATTCGCTCAAGACACCCAGCCGCCCACGACACCCACCAACCTGGCAGCGATAGCCTCCTCCAGTACTGGCGTCGTGGTGAACTGGAATCCGTCGACTGACGACGTTGCGGTAACTGGATACCAGGTGGAGCGCTGCCAGGGCAGCGCCTGCAACACCTCCTTCACCCAATTCAACATCTCCAGCACTGGCTGGGCGAACTCGGGGCTCACTCCTTCTACAACTTACGGCTATCGCGTGCGCGCTAGAGACGCGGTACCCAATTACAGCGCATACACGACGATCGTGTATGTGACGACCAAAGCTCTGCCCGATACGCAGGCACCAACCACGCCCACGAACCTCACAGCCGTGGCGTCATCGAGTACCGGCGTCGTCGTGAACTGGAATCCGTCGACTGACAACGTCGCCGTTACCGGCTATCAGTTGGAACGCTGTCAGGGCAGCGGCTGCACCTCCTCCTTTACTCAATTCGATATTGCCAGCGCCGGATGGGCTAACACCGGACTCACTCCTTCCACCACCTACGGCTATCGGGTGCGAGCACTCGATGCCGTTCCGAATTACAGCGCCTTCACCAACATCGTCTACGTGACGACACAGTCTGCGGGCGGCGATACGCAAGCACCAACGACACCCACCAACTTCACCGCCGTTGCGTCCTCGAGTACCGGTGTCGTCATCAATTGGAACCCATCAACTGATAACGTCGCAGTGACGGGCTACCAGGTGGAGCGATGCCAGGGCAGCGGCTGCAACTCCGCGTTCGTGCAGTTCGATATTTCCAGCGCCGGCTGGGCCAATAGCGGGCTGGCTGCCTCCACCACATACGGCTATCGCGTGCGTGCACGCGACGCGGTACCGAACTACAGTGCGTTCACCAGCATCGTCTATGTAACGACACCGGGTTCCGATACCCAAGCGCCGACGATACCGGGCAGCCTCTCCGTCACCGCCGGCCCGAATCAACTCACCCTCGCCTGGACCGGATCCACCGACAACGTCGCCGTCACTGCGTACCTCATTGAACGGTGCTCAGGCTCGCCCTGCACGTACACGCAGATCGCCAGCGTGTCCGGGACTTCATATACAGATACGAATGTTGTCGTAGCCACGAGTTACAGCTACCGGGTTCGAGCGCGTGACGCCGTGCCGAACTACAGCGGATACTCGAGTGTGATCAGCGCATTGCCAGCGGCTTGCGACTAACAATTTCACGGACGAGCAAGAGATGAATAACGTCACGAAGATCACGTGTTGCGCCCTGGCGTTCACTGCTACCGCCATTGCAACTGCTGTATCGACGCAGGCACAAGCCGCCGTGGGTCGCACGCAGGGAACGCACTCCGTGTCGCCGACCGGTGCGGCGACCTATCAGATTCCGTTGTGGATCTCGCCGGGCGCTGGTGGTGTTCAGCCGGCTCTGACGTTGTCGTACGACAGCCGTGGTGGCAGCGGTATTGCCGGTCCGGGCTGGGCACTCACTGGCCTGTCCTCGATCGTCCGCTGCAATAGAACAGTCGCGCAGGACCTGGTGCCCGCCAGCGTGACCATGACTTACGCCGACGCATTCTGTCTCGATGGTCAGCGACTCATGCTCACCAGCAGCGGCGGTCTCAGCACCTACGGTCAGCCCGGCACGACCTATGACACCGAGCTTTCGACTTTTTCGCTGGTCACCGCGCAGGGCGCCAGCGGCAACGGCCCGCAATCGTTTGAAGTGAAAGCCAAGAATGGCTGGGTTTACGAATTCGGCAACACGCCAGACTCTCGCGTCACACCGGCTTCCTCGATTGCGACGGCGTACATGTGGCTGGTCAACAAAGTTCGTGATCGTGCAGGCAATAGCTATGTTGTTACTTACGGTACGGGTGCTGCGGGCTCCGCAGGCGTTGCTGTACCCGTGAGCATTTCTTATTCACCGGCTACAGCCGCCGGTAGTACCTACATCAATTCAGTTAGTTTCGAGTACGGACCGAAGGCTAGCCAGGTTTCTGGCACGACCGATCCGGCGACAGTCGGCTATGTGGATGGCGTTCAGGTCACCAACACGAACCTGCTCCTCGGCGTGAAGGCGTACAGCAATGGCACATTGATACGCCGATATGCCGTGGGCTACGAGGCCGCGCCGACAACTACACGGGCGAGACTTTCCGCCGTGACTGAATGTGCGAGTTCCGACAACTCGGACTGCCTCGCCCCGACAATCATCACCTATCACAATGGCGCGAGCGGCGTGGCCGGTCCAACGACCCTGACTCTGGCGAATCACAGCATCGCCGGTCGAGCGGACGTCAATGGCGACGGCAAGGACGATCTCATCCTTGCAGAGATCGACACGGACGGCTTCACAGTGCTCAATGTCCGAGTTGCTTTCGCGACCGCTGCGGGCTTCGGCTCGCCCGTGATCATGCACGCAGGCAGGGCTCGGGACATCGATATCGGTGATTTCGTCGGCAATGGCGTCCACGATGTGGTGGTTATCGACTCCGCGAAGCAATACATACGGTACAGGTGGGATGGCTCGCAATTCATAGCCTCATCCCTGTCGTTTCCAACTGGCAACTACAGCGAATACCTTACCATTGCCGATTCCACTGGCGATGGCCGCGATGATCTGCTGTGGAGCTACCAGACCTCCAAAACCGGTGGCAGCGGGACCAGCCTGTATGTCAGCAATGCAGGGTCGCCTACAAATGTGAATTTTTTGGCGCCCATCGCGTTCGTCGGCGGCGGTAGCGGCTCGATGAGTACGCCGAACGAACCGAGGGATTTCGACGGCGACGGTCGACAGGACACGCTCAGCGGGTGGACGGTCATGACCAACAACTCCATCCGAAGCTACCTCTCGATGGTCCTGTCGCGAACCAGCTATACGCAGGGAGGTTTCACCAAGGAGCTCTCCGGCCTTGGCCGGATCATCGGCGACGCACGCATCAACGACGACGCCTGCACCGACATCATCGCCGAAGCGGCCATCTTTCTTTCTCCCTGCAACGGACAGGAGCCTGTCACTGTGAGCCTGCCGGGCAATGCGCTCGGCGCCATGGACTGGAATTCCGATGGACGAGCCGACCTGCTGGTCGAGAACGGCACAAATATTGGCGTGTTGCTCTCCATGGGCAATGGCTTTGCGCCAGTGCTTCCAACGTCCATTCCGGTCAGCACCCAGAATCGTCTCAACGTCGTCGTTCTTGACGTCGACGGTGATGGTCAGCACGACCTGGTGACCTGGGACCAAGCGGGCATTTATCTCTACAAGCATGCCTCACCACAAATGCCGCCAGACCTGCTTGCATCGGTGACCGATGGATTTGGAGCGAACGCGACGTTTGCGTACGCATCGAACGCCAATCGCACAGATCCGACAACGGTGGCGAGCTACCCGGAACGCGACTATCGCGGCCCCTTGATGATGGTGTCCTCAGTCACGACAACGAGCGGAGCTACAGACGGATCGGCTGCGACCAATACACGTTCGTTTACGTACTATGGCCCACGCATAGATGTGACTGGTCGCGGCTTTCTGGGATTCTCACAATTGCGAATCACCGACAGCCGCAACACGCTCGTCCGCGACATCTACATGCGCACTGGCTTCCCATTCGCGGGCCGAGTCTATCGCGACGACGTACAGCAGTCTTCCACCGGGCCGCTGGTATCACACACCGCGTTCGGCCTCACGACACAGTACCTGGATGCAACCGCAACTAATCGCCGCATATTTGTCTATACGACCACTTCCCGGCACGAGCTGTACGAAGTCGGCGGGCCGTTGAATGGAGCGGCGGTCAAAGTCACCACTCAGAGCACCAGCTATGACGACTTTGGCAACGCGACCAGTACGACCACTATCGTTGCGGATTCTCAGACCGGCTCGCCTCAGTACGGTCAGCAGTGGTCGTCCACGGTAACGCACACGATCAGCCCGGATATCTCGAACTGGTGTCTCGGTCAGCCCTCGCAAACAACCGTCACTAATACCGCACCAGGCGTGCCTTCGCAGACCCGCACGACGAGCTTTGCTGTGGACTACCCGATGTGCCGCGTTACGCAACAGACCGAGGAGCCTGGCGACGCGCGCTGGCAGGTTTCGACCGGCTACGGTTTCGACGGCTTCGGAAATATCAACTCCGTCACCGTGACGCCGATCGGCCAACCGGCTCGCACCGGCACGGTCTCGTGGTCGACGTACGCGGGCCGCTTTCCGAACTCCACGAGCCAGCAGGTGACGAGTTCGACCACTCATACGACGACGTTCAGCTGGGACGCCGCTCGCGGCCTCCGCACCGGTATTACCGATCCGAACGGGTTACAGACCGCTAGAACTTACGACTCCTTTGGTCGTCTGATTCGAGAGACACGGCCCGACGGCACTCGCACCGCCTATTCGCTCACCGCGTGCGATAGTTCCAACAGCTACTGCGGTTCGCCGACGCTCCGTGTCAGCCTCGTAACCACCTTGCGCGACCCGAGCGACAACGTGTTGCGTACGGACTATGAATATGCCGATCTGTTCGACCGGCCGCAGAAGTCACTCGTGCAATTGCTGGGCGGCGCGTATTCGGAAGTGACACGCACCTATGACTCGTTTGCCCGCGTAAACACTGAAAGTTTCCCTCGCCCCAGCGGCGAAACGGCTCCCGTCACATCATATAGTTACGACCTGGTCGGTCGAATCGAACGCATACGCCGCCCAACCAGCGCCAGCGATTCCTCCAACCACGACACTGTATTCGAGTATCTCGGCCTGAGCGCCACTCAGACCGACGGGCTCAATCGTGAGACGACCCGCCGAATGAACGCCGCGTCGCTGATCGCACAGACCATCGACGCCGCCGGATCCGACACGGACTACGAGTACGACGCCTTTGGTAATCTGCTCAAGACCCGGGACGTGCTCGGCAACGAAATCGTGATGACGTACAACGTGCGCGGCATGAAAATGACCTCGAACGATCCCGACATGGGCGCCTGGCAATACGACTACTTCCCAACCGGCGAGCTGAAGTCGCGCACCGACGCGAAGTCTCAACCGGTGTCCTACACGTACGATTATGTGGGCCGGCCGCTCACCCGAGTCGAACCCGAAGGCACGACGACCTGGACCTGGGGCACGAGCGCAGCCAGTCGCAACATCGGCCAATTGGCGAGCATCGCCGGTCCGGGATACTCCGAAACCTACACCTACGATCAGCAGGGACGCCTCAGCAATCGGAGCATCGTCAGCGATACGACGTACAACTACACCTACACCTACGACACCGCGACCGGCTCGCTCGGAACGGTCGAATATCCTGTGAGCACTTCCAGCTACCGGTTCAAGCTTCAGTACGCGTATCAGAATGGAGCGCTGAATCAGATCCGGGACGCCAACGGCAGCACGGTCTTCTGGCAGGCTAACGCCGTCAATGCTTTCGGTCAGATCACGCGAGAGACGATGGGCAACGGCGTGGTGACCAATCGCTCGTACGATCTGGTAACCGGGCGGTTGAGCAGCATCCAGTCAGGCGTCGGCGGCGGCGCGGGGTTACAGAACGAATCGTATCTGTTCGACAAAATCGGAAATCTGATCCAGCGCCAGCAGAATCAGCTCGGACTCACCGAGAACTTCTACTACGACTCGCTCTATCGGCTCGATTACTCGACGCTCAACGGAACCACCAATCTCGATCTCGCCTATGACGCGCTCGGCAATATCACCAGCCGTAGCGATGTCGCAGCCGGGGCCACCTGGACCTATCACGCGACAAAGAAGCACGCCGTCGTACAGGCCGGACCGAATACCTACAGCTACGACGCAAACGGCAACGCGCAGACGCGCAACGGTCAGAACATCACCTGGACCAGCTATAACTATCCGAGCGTGATCAACGGACCGGGCAAGACACTGACATTCAACTACGGGCCGGATCGCCAGCGCTACCGTCAGGTCTACACCAACGGCTCGCTCACCGAGACCACCATGTATGTCGGTGACGCACTCGAGAAAGTAACCATCGGCAGTGTCACTGACTATCGTCATTACATCCATGGCATCGGCGGAACGGTGGCGATCGTCAGCCGCCGCTCAGACGGCACCAATACAACCCGCTACATGTTGGAAGACCATCTCGGCAGCCCGGCGCGTATCCTGAACAGCGACGGCACCGCACTGGTCCGCGAGAGCTTTGACGCCTTCGGCGGCCGGCGCGATGCAGACACATGGAGCGGCCCGTGCCCTTGCCCCGCCTTAACGACGATCGCATCCGTGAGCCGGCAGGGCTTCACCGGTCACGAAATGATCGGCGGGCATTCCATGGGACTCATCCACATGAATGGGCGTGTCTACGATTCGCAGATCGGCCGCTTCCTGTCCGCGGACCCGTATGTGCAGTCGCCGCTTATGTCGCAATCGCTGAATCGCTACAGCTATAGTATGAACAATCCGTTGAGCTACACCGACCCGAGCGGATTCTGGTCCCTCGACTCGCTGTTCGACGGCTTTGATTGGTTCAATATCACCAACTGGCTCCGATACTGGACCGACGATGATGATGACCGGCCGAATTGCTTCCGCGTGCAATGTAATCCGCCGCCCGTTATCGATCCAGAAAACGGCAGGCCATGGTACCCAACGGTCCATCGGGATCCGCCCGTCACGAACGAGAATGGCAGCCTGGGCCATATCGGTGGGAGTGCCCCGCCGCCCCCTCGGCAGCCGCAGGTAACGGAATCTCGCGTGATCTCGTGGAATGGCGGCTTACTTTCAGCCGCTGCCCAACCGAGCGGAGAGTTGCGAGGGGACGCTGCGGCTCACGGCGTGCGCCATAGGGGCCGGACGACGCCGGATACTCGACGATCCACGGTAGAGACGGCAGCCGAGTGGCTTCGCTCACAAGGCATCATCACCTTCTACCCGAACTACGCGGACCGTTATAAATACGTGATCAAGAATCCCGCGGGAGACCGCATCGCTGACTGTGGAGACGATCCAAACTGCGGCGGCAATAGTCCGGTCGGCGGAGTGACCACAGGCCGCGGCGAGGTAACGATTTATCGAGCCGGGGTCGAGCCCGAGGGTTGGTCGAAGGACTTCATGATTTCGGGCCCAGAGATCATCGACCCGCAACGTCAGAAATGGGGCGAGACGTACTCACCGAACCCGCAGGACCCGCTGGAGGCCGCTATTTTCGTGCTCGGCCATGAAGATTGGCACGTGCGACACCCACCCTCCGGACCAAGCTCGGGGGAGAACGATTTGGACGAATGGAACGCAAACAATTCAGGCAAGCGTGCCCTGGAGCGTTGGCGCAATCGCAAGAGACCGTAGCATCATGAAACAGAAGTTCTTCTCGAGATGGCTCGCGATTGGCGCTTGTTCACTCGTCCCCTGGGCGGCGATAGAGCCTGCCAATGCCAATGTGACTGCATCCAAGCCGGTCCCATTGCAGCAGCAAATCGATCGCGCCGACCAGGTTGCTCACGTGGTCATTATGGGAATCGAGTCGCTGGAACACGTTGACAACGGACCTGTAGAAACCTGTGGTGTCAAATATCGCGTCCGCGTTATCGAACAGTTCAAAGGTAAAATGGACACGGACGCCGCGGGATTTGCCACACGGCGGTTTCTGCTGCCGCATAAGAAACTCCAGGCTGGCGATCAGATCCTGGTGATGCTGAAAAATGTTAGTGGTATCGCGACCGCAGCCGACATCGAGGGCAATCCGAGCGTAGAGCAGCTCGATGCGCTGAGCGCAAAGCCTGGGACAGTTGCGTGCCAGCGAGCGCGGGGTAATTTGTATTTGACCGACTTTGCAGAGAACATTTTTCTGATTGAATCCGGGCCGGCATCGAAAAAGTGGCTCGACTTCGCCTCGGGCAGGACCATCATTCCGCCAGAGATCGGCACCCCGAAGATGGCCCGCTGCGAACCCCTGCCGGCAGGGGGCTGCGTGACTAAAGAGCCCGACCGGATCGAATGGGAGCGCGTCCGCGAAGCCCTGCTCGCAGGAACGAAACGTAACAAGTGAGGAATTTACAACACTGGCCCAGTCACGCCCTCGGCCTCACCGCCAGCGTGCTGCTGCACTCAGCATTGTTTCTTTCCGTCTCGCTCGGCTCCGTCGCCGCCCCCAAACGTGCGCCCGATGAATCGGGAGCGGGCGCGACGGCGATTGTGTCGAGCACTGGTTCGTTCATGACGCTGGTGATCGTGCACACGCCCGGCCCGACTGACGCAAGCATGGCAATGGATGTGGCTTCACGCGGCAGCGCAATTGCGAATCCCGTCATTCAAATCGTCAGCCCCGACCCCACCCCCTCCTTCGAAATGCCCGAGTTCGCATCGCTCGATGAGAGCGGCGAAGCGTCCGTGACGGCTGGCGATCCCGTGAGGCAATCGATGCTGTTCGGCCGTTATACCGGTCAGATCAATGGTCGCATCCAGCGGGTATGGCGCAAGCCGCGGAGTGCGATCGACGAATCCTCCGCCGCTGCGTTTCAGTGCCAGGCGCGAATCACCCAGAACCAAGACGGCAGCGTGACAGAAATCGAGCTCATGCAATGCAATGGCTCGGCCGAGTGGCAGCTGTCCCTGGTCCGCGCGATTCAACAAGCCTCTCCTCTCCCAGCGCCGCCGGACCCGAGTGTGTTCACGAGCGAGTTGATGCTGGCATTCGAGGCAAAAGCGTATGCGCCGGGCGATCGGGACGACGAATACGAGCCTGAACCCAGGCCGACACGGACCGGCGTCGCTTATCTGCCTCCGGCACTCAGTCCGCCCGATCAAACCGAATGACTCGACTTTCGGTCGCTACCGTTTCGAAACGGCTTGACTCATCTGCGAGCCTACCAACAGCTCTCGCAACGCAGGCATCAGACGGGCTGCGAATGCAGTCGTGATGTGATTTTCATCGCGATAGACGAGCAGCCCCGAGCGTGCGCCCGGGCAGACGGCGTTATCGCAGAACTCCGCCGAAAGATCGGCGAACCGCATGCCCATCGAGCCGGCAATCGCACTTTCCAACGGCGAGATCTTCGCATCGAGTGCATTGGGCCGCGACGTATCGCAATTTTCTTCGGGCAGTCCTTGCCAACGCGCGCGTGCGATGCAGTTGCCGATATTTTTTCCTGGCGTGGGTGAATCGCGTAATAGCAGTACAGGAATGTTAGCCGCGCGCAGGTGCGAGAGAGAGCTGTTCAAGCCGTTCGCCCATTCTTCATACGTCACCGCATGCTGCCCCCGCGCCGTCCAGGGCCCGCGGATGTATCCACTGGAGAACTGCGAGACAACGACCAAATCAGGTTGCAGGCGTCGAATCTCCGCCAGAGCTTGCTTTCTCCACTTCGTGCATTCCGGCCAATGACGCCGCAATCTCACGTTGTAATCCGCGATGTCCGCAACTGGGCACGAGGCTTTCAATAGCGTCACCAGTTGCCAGCCCTGCTCAGTCGCCAGTTGCGCCAACGGTGTTGACCATTGGTCGGCGTGCGAGTCGCCGAACAGCACGATGGTTCTGGCCGCCGCGCCGGCACCGAAGAAACATTTGACCGGCTCAACGTCAACAAAACCAATCAAACAGTTTCGGCCGCTGCCGCTCGCGGTCGGCTGCTGTTTGATCGCGTGAATCAATTCCGCTTGCAACGGATGTGTCGAATACGTCCGGGCCGCCTGCGACAAGCCCATTGCAATCAGGCTGCCCAGCACAGTGAGGCTCAAGCCCAACGTAACGGAGCGCAGGGGCTGCGCGGCCAGCCACGCACTTGCGCGGACCGGACTCTCCAACAATCGAAAGCCCGCGGTGGCGCATATCAAAGTCAGCACGCTGCAGCTAATGATCTTTGTCATCGGATCGTTGATGCCGAGAATCGATGCGTAGACGACGATCGGCCAATGCCAGAGATAGATCGAGTAAGAGTGCTGGCCCAACCATTGAAACAACGGTAGTTCGAGCAACCCTGCCGGACCGCCACTTCGTCCGCTCGCACCACTGATGAGAATGGCAGCAGTCGCCAATACCGGTACTACGGCAATCCATCCAGGAAAGCGCATGTCTTCGGTCACCATCAGGAAGGTCGCGCACAGCACCGCGACGCCCGCCCATCCCAATGGGACGGCGGCTCGCGAGCGGCGAGCCCAGTCGGTGACTGGCCTGAGGACCGCGAGTGCTCCCACCCCGAACTCCCAAGCACGAGTCGGCGATGCATAGAACGCCCAATCCTGCTTGCGATAGCTGAGCCAGAGGCACAGGAAGAACGAGAGCACCGTCAGCGTGCTCATCGCGCTGGCGACCGCACGGACCGTCGGCCGGCAGCGCCAAAGCACCAGCAACAGCGTTGGCCACGCGAGATAGAACTGCTCTTCGACCGAGAGCGACCAGGTGTGTAAAAAGGGATTCAACGCACTCTCGGGCGCGAAGTAATCCGCCAGCAGTGTCATGAAATAGAAATTGCTGGCGTAGAGCGAGGAAGCCAGCGCGCCTTTCGCGGCAAACAATTGCTCGGCAGGTGCCAGCACGAACAACCCCACCAGCAGCGTCATGGACATGACGAGCAGAGCCACCGGCAGCAGGCGGCGGGCGCGGCGCCCGTAGAAACGCCACAGGTCGATCGACCCGGAACGTTCCAATTCCTGCAACAACAGGCCGCTGATCAGATACCCGGAGATGACGAAGAACACGTCGACGCCGACGAATCCTCCGGAGAGCGCGCCCACGCCAAAATGGAAGATGACCACCGACAGGACCGCGACCGCACGTAACCCTTCGATGTCCGAACGAAATTGCTTTTCCAATGCAGAAATATTCCATGGCGCCCGCGCGGGCGCCATGTTAATTGGCTGCCGATGGGAATGCGATAGCTGGCGGGAGGAAGTCGAGTTGCAGCTCGACTCCCGGTCACTGCTTGGGCTGACTGCTCTCTTCAGCCGGCATTGACTTCACCGATTCACCTTTGTCGTCTTTGGGCGGTGTGGGCTTCTGTTGTACCGCGACCTGTCCGACAACGAACGGAATGGAGAAGCTGCGATTCAAACCGGAGCCGGCAATCTGCGTGTTCACCGACACGGAGATATAGAACACCCCGGTGCGATCCGGCAGCACCGAAATCTTGTGCCGATACGGCTTGCCCGCTTCCACCGACGTGAACGTGGCGGTCAACGGACCGGCGAGCGTGATGCCTGCCATGCCGCTGAGCGTCGCTTCCATCGAATCGACGCCGGCGCTCGGAATGAACGCGACATCCAGCTCGGTCGGCACGCCGATCGTCGGCTTACCGCTGAACTCATAACGAATATTTACGGCTGCGCCCGGTTTGCCATCGCCCACCGCTCTGGCGAAGGTGGCGGTCTCATCCTTTGGCGTGGCTACAACCGGCTTGACGGGCGCCGTCGTGGCGGCTGCCGCCGCTTCCGGCTCGGGCTCGGAATTGCAGCCGGCCAGTAAAGCCAAGCTGGCCATCGAAATACACGCGAGCAAACGCTGCGGTGAAAGCTTCATCCGGATCATGCCTCTATTATGGCGCACTCTAAGGTCCACTTCCGTCAGGTCGCTTGGGCTCACGGACCCGTGATGCTCAAGGTCATGCAACGCGGCGGCTGGTTGACGCCGGCGGTGTCGTAATCGAACACATCGATGATGTACGTTCCCGCGTCCAGCTGCCGTTGATCCAGCGTTTCCACGCCACCGCCAGTGACATCGCCGACCAGCACGGCGTTACCTTGCCGGATCACATAAATTTCCGGATCGGTGGCCGCCACCGTGCCGCCGCCAGCCACCGCTCCCTGGGCGGTGATGGTCACCAATCTCCTCGCATCGTTCACGAAGCGAAAGAACCGATGATTGCCGAGTTTGTTCGGAATGACTTCCTCGCCTTGATCCTTGCTGCCCGCCGTCGAGTTGCTGCAGACGCCCGCTACGGGCATGTTGCGGACGATGTCCCGGTAAATCGGCAGTACTGTCGGGTCACTACCGTCATTGCTCTCGGTCGAGCCGAACTCGTCGGCGTTGGCGATATCGTGCTGGCTCAACAGACCGTTGATGGCACTCGCCGTCACCCCGCCCTGCGCACGCAGCGCCTTGGCGAACGAGAAGATGCTGGTCAACGCATCGGTCGCGGTGACCTGCGTGTCGGTCATCGCTCCGTAGATCTCCGTGAAGCCGAGCGACACGTTGTCGCTCGGTTCCGCAGCGTTCGCACTATCGAACACGTCCCAGAGAAATTCGCCAACTGAGGCTTCCGAAAACCAGCCCTGCACGTTGCTCGCATCGCCGGTTTCGAGATTGAAACCGAAATCCTGACTGATGCCGCTGTGGGAATCGCGATACTGCGGATCGTTCAACGCCATCGACCCGAACGCATTACCCCAGCCTTCGCCGAACGCAACGCGCAGATCGAGCAAATCGCCGAGGCCGTGCTGGCCACCAATGGAATCGGAGCGGCTGAAACGATCCTCGAAGAAGTGACCGAACTCGTGCGCAATCACGTGCGAATCGTATTCATCGGTATCGGTCTGATAGTCGCCCAGAATATAGATGCCGTCGGGCAGCGCGGCGCCATTGGTGGTGCATTGATCCCGCTGGCCGACCGCATAGAACGAGGTGCCGATGTTGCCCTGGTCCGGGCAAAACGTCGTGGAGGGCCGGTTGTCCTCGCTCCAATACAAATTCAGCTCCGGAATTTGTGCCGTCGATGCCGCGCTCAGAATGAGCTGTTTGGCATCGTACACGGTATCGAGAATCGCAAACGGCGCGGCTCGGCGGCCGGCGTTGTAGCCGCTGCCATTCCAATCTGACGGCGCTTTCAAATCCTTATTCGTGACATTGGCTGTACCGCTGTTGAAACTCACGGTATCCAACACGTAAACCGCGTCAGCATCCGTATTGTCGCGAACGGCGAAGTTCCACGTCGGCGCGCTACCCGTCTTTTGCATCTGTGCTCGTGCACGAATGATCATGTTCGTGCTCGCAGCCACCGTCAGGGTGTACTCGCCATTGGCATTGGTTGTCGTCGATGTCGTTGAACCACCGTACACGGCCTGCACGACCACTTCGCGAGCGGGCGATTCGATTGGATTGGCGGCATTGAGACCGGCGCCTGTCGTGGGTTGGAAATCGAACCGATCGAACGTGACTCTGCCGCTGACCGTGACGGTGGCGCCGTTGTTGCCGCCATTGTTCCCGCCGTTTTGCCCCCCGGTGTTATTACCGCCCCCGAGCCCGCCGCCCCCGCCGCCGCAAGCGGCAAGCACGGCGAACCCGGCCACGGTGGCGAACAAGCGGGCGAGACGGGAGAATTCCTGCGGCATTTGTTCAGTACTCGAACGCCCCTCGTGGGCGGATGTTTGCAATGCTGGTGAACGATTCAGCGCCGGCCTATCAGCGCGGGACGCTATCACAGCGTCAGAACAGCAAAAAGTCGATGCGTTCGCATTCCCGATTGACGCGACCGCGCATCTGTGACGTGACGCGACATTCAGCATCCGTTCAGCGCAAATCGAGCGGGCCTTCGGCAATCGCGCCCAACTGCTCACGCAACGACAACACCTGATTCTCCCAGTAACGCGGCTCCACGAACCAGGGGAACGCGGCGGGAAACGCCGGATCGGACCAGCGCCGCGCGAGCCAGGCGGAATAATGAATCATGCGCAACGTGCGCAGGCTCTCCACCAGGATCAGCTCGCGATAATCGAAATCGGAAAACTGCGAATAGCCCTCGAGCAGCTGCGCCAGCTGCTCGCCCATGTCATTGCGGTTTCCGGACAGCAGCATCCACAAATCCTGGATCGCAGGCCCCGTCACGCAATCGTCCAGATCCACGAAGTGCGGGCCCTCGTCGGTCCACAGCACGTTACCGCGATGACAATCGCCGTGCAGCCGCAGCTCCGTCATGCCACGCGCGCTCTCGAATGTTTCATTCACCGCATCGAGCAGATCGTTGGTCAAGGAGTCGTACGCCGCTTCCAGATGCGAGGGGATCCAGCCGTTGTTCAGCAGGAACTCACGGGACTGTTCGCCCATACGCTCGAGATCGATGCGCTCGCGATGACGAAAGCGCTGACGGCGCCCCACCATATGAATGCGTCCGAGGAAACGCCCCATCCATTCGCGCTCGGTCGCCGAGCCGAGCTCGGGCCATCGGCCACCGCGACGTTCGAACACCGCGAAGCGAAAGCCCTCGTACTCGAACAACGTGCGTCCATCGCGCACCAGCGGCGGCACGACCGGCACTTCCGCCGCAGCCAGCTCCAACGCGAAGCCATGCTCCTCATGAATCGCGGCATCGGACCAGCGGCCCGGCCGATAAAACTTCACGATCAGCGGCGCGCCCTGCTCGATGCCGACCTGATAGACACGATTCTCGTAACTATTCAGTGCCAGAATGCGGCGGTCGGAATCGCGACCGAGCGATTCCACGGCGGCAATGATCACGTCGGGCGTCAATCGGTCGTACGGGTGCGGATCGGGTCTGGGCATGTAACACAGGGCATGGCTCGAGGCTGCCAATGGTGACCGCACGGTGCGACCCGCGTCCATCGCAGAATGTGTCGACCTTGTCTGGTACAAGCGACGCCTACTCCTCGAATGGCAGCTGCTAGAATCACCTTAACGTTCTTTTCAACGGATCAGCATTCACCTATGACCATCCTCGTTACCGGCGGCGCCGGCTACATCGGCAGTCACGTGGTTCGGCAGCTCGGCGAACGTCAGGAAAAGGTGGTCGTGCTCGACAACCTCTCCACCGGTTTCCGCTCGGCGGTGTTGCATGGTGAGCTGGTGGTCGGCGACACCGGCGATCGCGAGCTCGTCAGCCGCCTCCTGCGCGAGCATCGCATCGAGACCGTGATGCACTTCGCCGCCAACACCATCGTGCCGGAGTCGGTGTCGAATCCGCTCAAGTACTACAGCAACAACACCTGCTCGACGCGCAACCTGCTGCAAGGCTGCCAGGACGCGGGCGTCAAACATTTCGTGTTCTCTTCGACCGCCGCGGTGTACGGCATTCCGGCCGGCGGCCTCGCCTCTGAAGACAGCCCGACCCAGCCGATCAATCCCTACGGCACCTCGAAGCTGATGAGCGAATGGATGTTGCGCGACCTGGCCGCAGCCACGCCGCTGCGCTACGTGGCCCTGCGTTATTTCAATGTCGCCGGCTGCGATCCGGGCGGGCGCATCGGTCAGTCGACCCTCAAGGCCACGCTGCTCACCAAAGTGGCGGCCGAAACGGCGGTCGGCAAACGGCCGCATATTTCGATTTTCGGCACCGACTATCCGACGGCCGACGGCACCGGCGTGCGCGACTACATCCACGTCGAAGATCTGGCGAGTGCGCATCTGAAGGCGCTCGATTACCTGCGCGCGAACGGTGCGTCTGTGACCCTCAATTGTGGTTATGGGCATGGGTACAGCGTCCGCGAACTGATCTCGACGATGGATCGCATCACCGGCCAGCCGCTCAAGACCCTCGAGGAACCGCGTCGGGCCGGCGACCCGCCGTCGCTGATCGCCAAGGCGCAACGGGTCCGCGAATTGCTGGGCTGGGTTCCGCAGCACGACGACCTCGAGGCCATCGTGCGCTCGCAGCTGGCCTGGGAGCGCCGCCTGCAACAGGAACCCGGCTTGCAGAAGAACTAACGGCACGGGCTGACGATCCTGGGGCGATGGCTGAAGCCGGCATGAGACCGGCCCTGTAATCGCCCCTGAGATCGGCCCGGCAATGACAAGGATCCGTCGCCCTTTGGCTGCACATCCCGCGCAATGCGGTACTTACGAGCGCTAGAATCCGCCACCATGCGTCTGCCTCGCCCCAGCTCCCTGAACAGCCTGATGCTGACCGGTTTCGCGCTGGTTTCCATCCCGCTGCTGCTGGGGGTGGTCATTGCCGCGACCAAAGTCCGGAACCTGTCGGAGGAAAGCGCGACGCTGGTCCGTAGCGGCGTGCAGACCACCCACTACACCCAGCAGCTGTTCCAGCAGATCGCGCCCATCGAGCGCAGCGCCAAGCTGTACCAGGTGTTGAACGATCCGGGGTTGCTCGAGGTTTACGGCGATAGCCGCGAACGGCTGCTGGCGACTCTGTCGAGCATTGAAACGACGGCGGCCGACCAGGAGCATGCGGTCCAGCTGCGAGCGATCCGCAGCTCGCTCCGGCGTATCGACGCGGCCCTGCTCTCGCCGATACCGCCGGCGCCGGAAGTGATCCGCGATGCGGTGGATGCCATTCAGCCCATGTGGCAGGCGGCATTCGCGCTGTCGGCGGCAACCGGCGAACAGGTCGAGACCGGATTGTCACGGCTGCAGCAGTCGACCTCGGATACGCAGAAATATCTGTTCTGGCAGTCGGCGGTGCTGATCCTGCTGACCGCGATGCTGGTGGGCGTGTTTACGTTCCTGCTGATGCGCCCGATCCGGCAGATCGATATCGCGATCAGCCAGCTCGGCAAGGGCACGTTCTCCAAGTCGATCGCGGTGCGCGGCCCGGTGGACCTGGTGAACCTCGGCCGGCAGCTGGAATGGCTGCGGGTGCGTTTGTTGGAGTTGGCGCAGGAGCGCAATCGATTCCTGCGACATATGTCGCATGAGCTGAAGACGCCGCTTGCCAGTATTCGCGAAGGCACGGAACTGCTGATGGACGGCGCGGTCGGTGAACTGGACAGCGCGCAACGGGAGGTCACCACCATCCTGCGCGACAACGGCATCAAGCTGCAGCAGTTGATCGAGAACCTGCTGGAGTTCAGTGCCTGGCAGGCGCGGCATGCGGGCCTGGAGATTTCCGAGTTCCGGCTGCGGCCGCTGATCAAGGCGGCGCTGGAGACGCATCAGCTGACACTGCTCGCGCAGCGGGTGCATCTGGATCTGAAAGTACAAGATATCGAGCTGCACGCGGACCGCGCCAAGCTCAAGCTGATTCTGGATAACTTGCTGTCGAACGCGCTCAAATACAGCCCGAGGGGCGGGACCATCTTCATTCATGCCAAAGCGGACAAGGATCAACTGGTGCTCGACGTTGCCGATACCGGTCCCGGCATCTCCAAGGAGGAGCGGTCCGCGATTTTCGATGCGTTCTATTCGGGCAGCGCGCCGGTCTCCGGCCATCTCAAAGGCACCGGCATCGGCCTGTCGGTGGTCTCGGAATTCGTGCAGGCCCATGGCGGCTCGATCGAGATTCTCGACGGTCTGTTTCCTGGCGCCCATTTCCGCGTCCGGCTGCCGCTGGCACCTGCGCTCGAAGGCGAGCCGGCATAGCGGCGCATGATGAAACTCACTCATAGCATCGGATTGCTGTCCGTGTGTGCCGCCGCGCTGCTGTTGCAGGGCTGCGAGCTCACCGAACAGTTTCGTCGGCAGTCGCAGGCGAATGCCTCGGCGTCGAGCGCCCCGACCGCCCCCGCCCCGATGAGCGGCAATACGCCCGCTTATTTAGACATCATGAATAGCTTGAGCACGCCGGATCCGGCGCGCCAGGCGGATTTGTTTTATGAGGTCGAGCGCGAATACACCCGCGCGCCGACCACGGCCAGCACCCTGAGATATGCCGTTGCCCTGGTCACGCCCGGCCATCCCGCAAGTAGTCCCTCGGAGGGCAAACGTTTGCTGGAAACGCTGCTGGCCACCCCGGAGCGACTCACTCAGGATGAGCGCACGCTTGCCTCGGTCTTGCTGCATGAAACAGATGTTAGATTGAAACTCGAGGCGGAAAATCGTCGTTTGCTTGCGACACTCGACGACCGTAGCCGGTCGCAGGCAAACTCGGACAAGCGCATTCAGGCGCAGATCGAAGAGAACGCACGTTTGCGCCGTGCCCTCGCCGAAGCCCAGCAGAAGCTGGACGCGATCAAAGAAATCGAGAGGTCTATCATTGAACGCAGTCCCACGCCCCCTGGCAATCGCGATGCCACCCCAAGTGAAACGCAAGGCCCGCCTGCTAGTCGTTGATGACGATCCGGGGCTGCTTCGGCTGCTCACGATTCGTCTCCGCGCCGAGAACTACGAAGTCGACGCGGTGGAAAGCGCCGCCGCGGCGCTCGCAGCGTTGGCTCGGGTCCGCCCGGATCTGGTGATCACCGATCTGCGGATGGATCAAATGGACGGCATCGGGTTGCTCAAAGAAATCCAGAGCCGCGCACCCGGTCTGCGAGTCATCATCCTCACCGCCCACGGCACGATCCCCGATGCGGTGCAGGCGACCCAGAGCGGCGCGTTCGCCTTCCTCACCAAGCCGGTCGATAAGCAGGAACTGCTCGACCAAGTGCAGAAAGCCCTCAAGGTCTCCGGCTTCGCCGATACGACTGAAGACTGGCGCAGCGAGCTCATCACTCGTAGCGCCGTGATGGAAGAGCGCATGGCGCAGGCTCACATGGTGGCCGGCACCGACGCGCGCGTCATGATCACGGGCGAGAGCGGCACCGGCAAAGAGTTGCTGGCTCGTGCCATCCATAAGGCGAGCCCCCGCCGCAACCGCCCGTTCGTTGCCATCAACTGCAGCGCCATGGCGGAGAACCTGCTCGAGAGCGAACTGTTCGGTCACGTGAAAGGTGCCTTCACCGGCGCCATTCGTGAGCATCGCGGTTTGTTTCAAGCGGCCGACGGCGGCACCCTGCTGCTCGATGAGATCGGCGACATGCCGATGCGTCTGCAAGTGAAGCTGCTGCGCGTCCTGCAGGAAAACCAGGTGCGCCCGGTGGGCAGCACCGAAGCAACCACGGTCAACGTTCGTATCATCTCGGCGACTCACCGCGATCTGAAACAACTGATCATGGGCGGTCACTTCCGCGAGGATCTGTACTACCGCCTGAACGTCGTGCACATCGAAATGCCGTCGCTCGCGAAGCGTCGCGAAGACGTGCCGCTGCTGGTATCGCACTTCCTCGAGAAGGTCGCGCAGGAAACCGGCGAGCAACGTCACATCTACGCGCCGGAAGCGGTGGAGCTGCTGGTCAGCGCCGATTGGCCGGGCAACGTGCGGCAGCTGGAAAACGTCGTTCGTCAGAACGTCGCGCTCGCCACCAGCCCGATCATCAGCGCGGAGCTGGTGCAGGCCGCGCTGGGCGGCGGACCGACTCGCCTGCCCTCGTTCGATGAGGCGCGTGACGAGTTCACCCGCAACTATCTGTCACAGATCCTGCAGATCACGGGCGGCAACGTGAGTCAGGCCGCGCGCCTGGCGAAACGTAATCGCACCGACTTCTACAAGCTGCTCGCGCGTCACCAGCTGACGCCGGAAGACTTCAAGCAGCGCTAAGCCTCGATCAGGGGCTGCCTTCGGGCGGCCCCTCACTCCGCCGGCGCCACGGATATCAGCGCTCCCTTCGGGCCGTCCGTGAGCACATACAACAACCCATCCGGCCCGGTTCTCACATCCCGAATACGCTGATCGAGCTGCTCGAGCAGACGTTCTTTGTGGACGATCTTGTCGCCGTCCAATTGCAGCCGCTCGACCATCCCATACAGCCCACCGGCAAACACCTGCCCGCGCCATTTCGGAAACCGATTGCCCGTATAAAAGGTGAGCCCGCTGGTCCCGATCGACGGCACCCAGTAATACACCGGTGGCTCGATGCCCGCGCGCTCCTGGCCGACGCCGATCTTGTCGCCGTTATAAGCAATGCCATAGGTCACGAGCGGCCACCCGTAGTTCGCCCCTCGCTGCACCCGATTCAACTCATCGCCGCCCTTCGGGCCATGTTCCGTGATCCACAGCTCGCCCGTATCCGGATGTAACGCCGCTCCCTGCACGTTGCGATGACCGTACGACCAGATCTCCGGCTGTGCCCCGGGCACCAAAAGAAACGGATTGTCCGGCGCGGCGCCGCCTTCCGGTTTCAAATGCACGATCTTCCCAAAGTGAGTTTCCAAATCCTGCGCGCGGACTGCGAAGTACTTCAGCTGCCGCTCGCCCAATGTCACAAACAGCGAGCCGTCGCGAGCAAACACCAGCCGCGATCCGAAGTGACCGCTGCTATCGACTGCCGGCGTCTGGCGAAAAATCACATTGAGATCGGTCAAGCCCTGTGGCCCGAGCTTCGCCCTCGCCACCGACGTGCCGTTGCCGCCCTCGCGCGGCTCCGAATACGAAAAATAGATCCAGCGGGAGGTCGCGAAGTCCGGCGCGAGCGCCACATCGAGCAGCCCGCCCTGCCCGACCGCGGCCACCTTGGGCACGCCCTGTAACGGTGCCGAAACATTTCCTTTCGCATCGACGATGCGCAGGCGGCCCGGCCGTTCCGTGACCAGAAACTTCCCGTCCGGGAGAAACGCCACGCTCCACGGATGCTCGAGCCCGGCGGCGACAGTCGTCACACGCAGCTTATGTAATTCGGAATCCAACACCCGTTCGTTGTCAGCACACGCGACGCCGGCCGCCAATACGAACATCAGGACGATTCCCGTCCGGCTAACGAAGCTTTTAAGCTGTGTCACGATCGCTGGCATAGAATTCCCGTACGCCCACTAACTCAAGAAAACGAATTATGGCGTCAATCCTCGGCGCAATGCTGGTCCCTTCGGGACTCGCGTACCTCCTGTTCGCACTGGGTCTGGTCGCCGCGTTCAAGGAGCAGTGGCGCAAGCTCTCCTGGGCGCTGCTGGCCATCTCGGGCGCCATCACCACCATCTTCTCGACCGGCAGTGTCGCAACCGCGCTGCTCAGCCCGCTCGAATATGAGTATCCGGCGGTGCACGACACCCGCACGCATCGAGACATCAAGCACATCGTCGTGCTGACCGGCTACGCCGCCGACGATCCCGCGATGCCGCTGACGGGGCGCATGCATTGGGCATCGGCGTTCCGGGTGATGATGGCCTTGCAACTGCAACGGGGCGGCTGCGAAACCTGCGACGTGATCGTCTCCGGCTCACCGACCACCGCCAGAATCATGGGCGAGTCCTTGATCGCACTAGGCTTGCCGAAGGAGCGCCTGATTCTCGAAACCGCCTCGCCCACGACCGCCGACAGCGCCGAGCATCTGGCGCCGATGCTGAAGGACCCGTTCTTTCTGGTCACCTCGGCCGGACACCTCCGCCGCTCGCTCGCGGTGCTGCATAAGCAAGGCTTGCAACCTATTCCCGTGCCCACCGACTACCAGGGCCCGAAGGACTGGCGCAACGCCGAGGAGCGACCCTCGCCACAATCGCTGGTGACCTCGGACCTGGCCATGCACGAGTACATCGGCCTGCTGTGGTATCGGTTGAAAGGCGCAATCTAGCTTCGTGATAATCGGTGGTCCGCTCACCTCAGGGAAGCCCATGCTCGCCGCCGTGCCTCGACCTCGCGCCCTGTTCGGCGCGCTGCTCTGTCTGTTCTTTTCACTCGTGTCCTCCGCTCAAGCGCCTATGAATGCGACTGCCTCCGCCAACAAGCACCTGGTCATCATTGGCGCGTCCTACGCGGCGGAATGGGAGAACCCGAAGCTGCCGGGCTACACAGTGACCAACAAAGGCATCGGCGGCCAGGAAAGCTCCGACCTGCTGGCCCGCTTCGATCGCGATGTGATCGCGTTGAAGCCCGACACGGTCATGATCTGGGGTCACTACAACGACGTGGTGCGAGCGAAGCCCGAGAACATGGCCGCCGCAAAGAAGAAGGCACAGGACAACTATCGATCCATGGTCGAACAGGCACGCGCCGCCGGCATCGTGCCCATCCTGGTGACGGAGCTGACCATTCCCATTCCGGACACGATCAAAGAAAAGCTGATGGGCCTGGTCGCAAGCGTGCTCGGCAAGAACGACTATCGCACCCAGAAGAACACCGAGATCAAGGCGCTGAATGTCTGGTTGCGCGACTACGCGAAGGCGCAAAAGATTCAGCTGGTGGATCTGGAAACCGCACTCGACTCGGGCAACGGCACGCGTAAGGTCGAATACACGCGCTCGGATAACAGCCACGTCAGCCCCGCGGGCTACGAGGCCATCACCAAATACGTGGTCGCTCAGCTGGGCTGAAGTCGATCGTACGTCGCAGTGCGCGAGTACGTTGGGTATGAGTATATGGGGCTGCACGGATAGCAGCTGAAAAGGTGCACTCTATCTCCGCGAGGCCGCCTTCGCCGCTTCAGGGGAATCCCATGTATCACTTGCCGGCCCGGATTCATCGACTCCGAGCTCTGTGTAGCGCACTGACGTATGTGCTGCTGGCACTCGCCTGCCCGGCCCGGGCCTCCGTCAACGCGAGTGCTTTCTTCCAAAAGAATCTGGTCATCGTCGGCGCCTCCTATGCCGAGGAATGGCACACCCCGCTGCTGCCGGGCTATACCGTGATCAACAATGCGATCTGCGGCCAGATCACCTCGGACATACGCGCCCACTTCGAGCGCGACGTGATCGAGCTGAAACCCGACCTGGTGCTGATCTGGGGTCACAACAACGACGTGATCCGCTCCACAGCGGAGAACATGGCGCTCACCGAACAGAAAGCGGAAGAGAACTTTCAGGCGATGGTCGAGCAGGCCCGCGCCGCCGGCATCACTCCCATCCTGGTCACGGAAGTCACGCTGCCGATCCCGGACACGATCACGGAAAAGCTGATGGCCGTCGCCGGCCGCCTGCTCGGCAAGACCGATTACCGTGTGCAGAAAAACACGGCGATCAAAGCGCTGAATGCCTGGCTGCGCGACTATGCCCAGGCACAGAACATCAAGCTGCTGGATCTGGAAAAAGCGCTGGCCTCAGGCAACGGCACGCGCAAAGCCGAATACGCGCGCCAGGATCACAGTCACATCACTCCGGCGGGCTACGAAGCGATCACTCAGTACGTCGTTGCTCAGATGACCTGAGCGCTCGCCCTGAGGCGAGTCGCAAGCTCCCGGCTCGCTTGCTCCAGCTGATCGAGCACGCGCTGCGCATGCGCGTCGTCCAGCTCATAGGGATCGGCGATTTCAATGTCGCCGGGGCCGAACGCGCCCAGCCACACCAGCTTGGAATGATCCGCGCCCAGATCGTCCAGCAAGCCCCAGTTGTGCCGATCCATCAACACCACGATGTCGGCCCACTGCAAATCTTCAGTCGTCACCCTGGACGAGCGATGACTCGACAGGTCGATGTTTCTGGCGCGGCTCATGATCACGTGCCGCTCGGGCGATTGCCGGCCGGCAACCCGATGGAAGCCGGAGCTGCGCACTTCGATCTCGGGCGATAGCGCTTGCCTCAAGCTGACCCCAGCGAACGGCGAGCGATAAATGTTTCCGTAGCACACGACCAGCACGCGCTTGATGCCGCCTTTCTTGATGCGAGCAAGCGAAGCATCGCGCGCAGCGGCCATCGCACGCTTGGCGCGCACGCGACGACGCAGGGCGTTGTAGAGTCGAACGATCATCAGTGGGCACCCAGCATTGCGGCCAACGCGCCCCGATCGCACTTGCCATTGGCATTGCGCGGCAGCTGCGACATGACATGCACTTCCGCCGGCACCATATACGCCGGCAGCTGCATTCGACAATGCTGACGAATTCGTTCCGACATATCGGCCGGCGCATCCGCCGCCACCACGGCCGCCACGACCACGCGTTGTCCGAGGTTGTCATCGGGCAAGCCCACGACCGCGGACTCCACGATCTTCGGCAGCTCGGCAATCACCTCTTCGATCTCGCTGGGGCTGATGCGATAGCCCGAGCTCTTGATCAGATTGTCGCGACGACCGATGAAATAAATAAACCCGGCCGCATCGGTCTTCACCAGATCGCCCGACCACACCGCGGTTTCATCACGCGTGAGCTGTGACAACCGTTTCGGCAACGGCCTGAAGCGCTGCTGAGTCAGTTGCACATCGTTCCAGTAGCCGAGCGTGACGAGCGATCCCCGATGCACCAGTTCCCCCACTTCGCCCGGCGCGCATTCGTTGCCGTCGGCATCGAGCACCAGAATCTCCTGGCCCGGGATTGCTTTACCGATCGAGCCCAGATGCTGTTCGAGCTGCGAAGGCTCGAGATACGTCGAGCGGAACGCCTCGGTGAGACCATACATGCAGAAGATCTGCGTATTCGGCAGTCGAGCCTGCAGGTTCTTGATCACACTCACCGGCAACGCCCCGCCGGAGTTGGTGATATAGCGCAGCGACTTCACGACCGCTTCCGGCCACTCCGCCGCGGCCAGATGCATCCACATCGTCGGCACGCCGGCGAGCGCGGTGATGCGTTCGGAAACCATGTCCTGAAGTAATGCCGCGGGCAAAGAAAAATTGGTGAGAACCGCACACGCACCGACGGCGAACGCGGTCGTAACCTGGCTCAATCCATAGTCGAAGCTCAACGGCAACGCGACCAGGACGCGATCCGAAGACGTGTTCTTGAGATAGCCCGACACCGTGAGCGCGCCGGAGACCAGATTGCGATGGGAAACCACCACGCCCTTGGGCCGGCCGGTGCTGCCTGAGGTGTATAGCAAAGCGGCCGGATCGTTCTCGATGGCCGGGCTCTGCACCCGGACATCGTCGGTAATCAGTCGGTCGTATCTGAGACCGGCGGAGGCCTCCTGAGCGGCGTCACACCACACCACGGTCGAGATCGACGGACAGCGCGGGATCGAGTCCTCGACCAGCACAGCGGCGGTCTGAGACGCGATCAACGCGGTGGCACCGGCATCGTTCAATACATATTCGAGCTGCCGCGCCTTGAGCAGGGGATTGACCGGAACGAAGATGGCCCCCAGGCGGCTGCAAGCCAGCGCCGTCTCGATCACGACCGCGCGGTTCTGGAGATAAACGGCGACCCGATCGCCCCGCCCCACGCCCTGTGAGCGCAAGGCTGCGGCCAGCGAATGCGAACGGCGCTGCAAGTCGGCGTAGGTGATGGTATTGCCACGGCTGCGCAGAGCTTCGTTGTTCGGGAAGCGCTCGGCGGAGACGTCAAACAGATCGTGCAGCAGATTCATCGGATCGGCGACGGTGCCCTCTTTGGAGGATTCTACTTCGCGATGAGCCCGGGCCGCTCGGTATGTTTTGCCAATTTTCCGCAGTATTGGCCCGGCTAGAACTGGAAGTAGATGAACACCTGCTGAGTCAACGGCGGGAACACGACCACCATGGCGATGAAGTAGCCATACAGGGCCACTCGCTGCCAGACCGGCCGGGACAGCGCCAGAAGCATCTCGTTACGCCGGTACGCAAACCATTCGTACACCAGCAACGGCGCCGCGAAGAACAACAGCAGGCTACCCGCGTAGAGTGCAAAATCCGTGACCGCAAATCCGTGACCCAGCGCTCCAATCAAGCCAAAGGCCTGCGACAGGGATTCGGCCCGGAAGAAAATCCAGCCGATACACACGAAATGGAACATCGCCACCGCCTGCAGGACCGAGATCGCGGGGTGCGCGGCCGGCTTCTCGAAGCTGTCGGTGCCCGCCACTCGATAGGCGATGAGCAGCAACCCGTGCCAGGCGCCCCAGGCAATGAAGGTCCAGTTCGCCCCGTGCCATAGCCCTCCGAGCAGCATGGTCAGCATCAGGTTGATGTGAGTGCGGGTCGGGCCATGGCGGTTGCCACCCAGCGGGATGTAGAGATAGTCGCGCAGCCACTGCGACAGGCTGATGTGCCAGCGTTGCCAGAACTCGCTCGGGCTGCGCGAGAAATACGGCATGCGGAAGTTATAAGACAGGTCGATGCCGAGCCACTTCGAGACGCCCTGCGCGATCGAGGAGTACCCCGAGAAGTCGCCGTAGATCTGAAACGCGAACGCGTACACGCCGATCAGCATTTCGGTCGCGGTGAGATCCGCGGCCGGCATGTCGAACACCCGGTTGGCGATCGGCGCGAGGTTGTCGGCGATGAACACCTTTTTCGCGAGGCCGATCAGGATGTGATACAGCCCTTCGGCGAAATCGCCCTGGCTCAGCCGCCGCTCTTTCTGGATCTGCGGCAACAAATGCACGGCGCGCTCGATCGGCCCGGCCACCAGCGGCGGAAAGTACGCGACGTACGTGGCGAACTCCGGCAGGTTGCGGGCCGGCTGAGCCTTACCCCGATAGATATCGATGGTGTAGGCCATGCTCTGGAAGGTGTAGAACGAGATGCCCACCGGCAGCACGATGTGCAAGACCGGCAGATGCGGCTCGAAGCCCAGGCTGGTCAGCAGCGCGGCCATTTCGTGGACGAAGAAGCCGAAATATTTGAAGAAGCCGAGGAACGTGAGATTCACCACCACCGACGTGGTGATCAGCCACTTGCGCTTGCGGGCATCGTCGACCCGCACCAGCAGATAGCCGACGTAGTAGTCGACGATGGTCGAGAACGCGAGCAGCCCCAGATAGCGCCAGTCCCAGAAGCCGTAGAAGACATAGCCTGCGACCAGCAACAAATAGTTCTGGCCGCGATGGGGCAAGCGCCAGTACAGCGCCAGCACCAAGGCGAAGAACGCCCAGAAAGTAAAACTATTGAAAATCATGTCGCGCTCGCCAGCTCAGCGTGCAGGTCCGCTGCGAGCACTTTGCTCAGGATCTGCTGGCCGGCGTGATTCAGGTGCATCTCATCGAGATAATGCGAGCTGTCCAGGCCCGCGACCTTGCGCAGGTCGATTACGCTCAATCCCCTGCTGGTCTCCAGCTCGCGCAGGGCCGGATCGATCTCGTAGTCCGATTGCACCGGCATCGCGACCACGATCACCTGAGTGCCCTTGCTCTTCAGCCGATCGACCAGTTCGGCAAACGTTCGATAGGTGTGAACGACCTCCGGCGCGCCCGCTTCGTGAGGAGCGTCGCCCGGTTGCGCGCCGACGCCGGCGCGGGCCGCGTTGCCGGCCTGGGTGAAGGTCTCGTAGCTCGGCACGACGAGCTGGAAAAAACGATTACGCAGCGTGTCCCGTAGCGCATACGTTCGCAGGACCGCGGCGGCCACGAATTCGCCGATGTCGCTGCCGGTCTCGAGCCCGATGGTCCGCGGATTCGCCAGGTCGCTCATCCGGCAATACAGGCCGCCGAGCCGCGACGGGTCGTGGCGCGCCTGATCGCTCAACAGGTGCCAGGCGAAGCCGATCACGACGGTGTCGAACTGCACTTCGCGCCGCTCGATCACTTGATGATCCAGCAGGCACTGCCAGTCCCACAGCCCGGTCCCATCCGGCGTTACCTTGGCGACACTCACATTCGGCAGCCGACCGCCGACGACCGACGCCGAGACCCCGTTGTGGGTCAGCGAATTCCCGAGCAGCAGCAACGAGTGGCGTTGCGGCTTGCCGGCCGCCTCGATGATCTCGGGGATCGCGGCGATGTGGGCCAGGTTGCCGGACAGCCGCGATTCCATCAGCCTCAGACCGATGTCCACTAGCGCGATCGCTGCGAGCAGGGCAAAAACCACCCGCGTTTCAGTAGCGCGCAGGAGCGCACCCAATCTGCTGGTCATGAAAAAACTCTGCGGTCCTCTAGTGCTGGCTAAAGAATCCGGGCGCGACTGCGCACCGCCGCGGTTCGACTCCAGGAATGGAGCATTGGTTCACACGGCAGCCCGCCCAACCCGTTATGATTGCCGGCCATTCCGTAACAGCCGTTTTGCCGTGGCGCTCACAGACTCTACGTCATGAATTCTGCGCGACCGAGCCTTTCCGCCACAAGTGATCAGAAGTCGCAAAGCACCGACGCTGCCGGGCGCCGCCGCGTGCTGATGGTCAATTCCACGCTGCATATCGGCGGTGCCGAGCAGGTGGCGGCGAACTTGACCAAACACATGGACCGGCGTCAGTTCGACGTGACCGCCTGTTACCTCAAGGAAAACGGCATCGTCGGCAAACAGATGCTGGAGGCGGGCGTGGATCTGATCCCCATCCCCGGCTATCGCGGCAAGAAGGACTATTTCACGGCCCTGAAGCTGCGCAGGTTGGTCAAGCAACGACGCATTCAACTGCTTCACAGCCACGATATCCACGGCTTGATGGACGCGGCCTTCTGTCGCCTCACCGTGCCGGGCCTGCGTCACGTTCATACCTTTCATTTCGGCAATTACCCGCACATCTCGCCGCGTTATGCCCGCATCGAGCGGCTGCTGTGGCGAGTGCCGGATGCCCTGATCGCCGTGGGTCACGAGCAGGCGGCCACCATTCGCAAGCTGCACGACATTCCCGCCGAGCGCATGCAGGTCATCTGGAACGGCACCGATGTGCCCTCCCCCGATCTCGCCCCGGAAGTCGTGGCCCAACTGCCTCGCGATGGCACCCCGGTCATCGGCAGCATCAGCACGCTGATTCCGCAGAAGGGCCTGCCAGACCTGCTGCAAGCGGCGGCGTTGCTTCGACAACGGAACAAGCGCTTTCTGATGATCCTCGCCGGCGAAGGCAAGCTGCGTCGGGAACTCGAAGCGCAGGCCCTGAGCCTCGGCTTGCAGGATCATGTGCGCTTTCTGGGCTGGGTTAGCGCGGCCTCGCGACGAGCGCTACCCGCGTGCGACATTTTCGTGCAGTCCTCGCACTGGGAAGCGATGTCGGTGGTGGTGCTCGAAGCGATGGCGGGCGCGAAGCCGATGGTCATCACCTCGGTCGGCGAGAACGCGCGAGTAGTCATCAACGAGCAAAGCGGTCTGGTCGTCCCTGCCCGCGCACCTCAAGCCCTCGCCGACGGCTTGTGTCGTCTGCTGGACGACGTGGACCTGCGGCATCGACTCGGCGCGGCGGCTCAACAACGATTTGGCGAACTGTTCACAGTGCAACAGATGGTTCACAACTACGAGCACTTGTATGCGCAGCTGATTCAAGGCGCCGGCACAGTGACCGCGGCGGAGCGAGCGGCATGACGGGTCAACCTCAACAAGTGTTGCCTCGGACGCTCGCGATCAGCTGGGAACAACATCGTCGCACGCGCGAGCTGTGCGCGTGGCTCGGCCTGCCTCTGCATGAAGTCACATTCACCGCGTCCCGGCTGAAGCGTTACGCCAAGCTCGCGAAACAAACATTGAGCCTGTTGTCACAGCACCGGCCCAAGGTGCTGTATGTCCAGAATCCGTCGCTGATGCTGTCGCTGCTGGTGCTGGCGGCGCGGCCGTTCCTGGGCC
Organism: Steroidobacter flavus; assembly: GCF_042651805.1. Classification (NCBI taxonomy): domain Bacteria; kingdom Pseudomonadati; phylum Pseudomonadota; class Gammaproteobacteria; order Steroidobacterales; family Steroidobacteraceae; genus Steroidobacter; species Steroidobacter flavus. The sequence continues at coordinate 441,769 of NZ_JBHSDU010000015.1, forward strand.
GTTACAAAGTCATCATGGACGCGCACAACGAAGCTGTCGCGCCATTCACACATGCTTACTGGCCCGTGACCTCGCTGACCCGACATGCGCTGCGCTCGGCGGATGTCACCATCGTCACCAATGCCGCCCTGGCGGATCAGGTGCGCGATGTCGGCGGCACGCCTCACGTACTGCCCGACCGATTGCCCACCCCACCCTTCGCTCCCACCGCACCGCTGAAGCTCGACGGGCCGCTGCGTGTCATGGTGGTTGCAACATATGCTGCCGATGAGCCGATCGCGGAAATCATCGAGGCCGCGCGGATGCTCGGCGATCAATATCAACTCAGCATCACCGGTCGCGAAACCAAGCTCCCCGCCGAACAGCGCGCACGCCTGCCTGCCAACGTCCGGCAAACCGGCTTTCTTTCCGAAGAAGCGTATTGGGAGCTGATGCGCGACAGTCACATCGTGCTGGATCTCACGCTCAAGCCCAACTGCCTGGTGTGCGGCGCCTATGAATCGCTGGCGCTGCTGCGGCCTATGGTGCTGACCGGCAATCCCGCGACTGTGGATCTATTCGGCAAGGTCGCGGTATTTCCCAAAGAGCACGACGCCGCCAGCATTGCCGAATGTTTGCAACGCTCACGAGCCGAGCTGGGCCAGCTCAACGACAGCGTGCTCAGCGAGCAGCCGCGCTTCGAACAGCGCTGGCTGGAGCACGGCCGCCGCTTGCGCGACAAGATCTCGAGCTGGATCTAGAACGTTACTGCTGCAAGGCCACTTGCAGCTGACCCGCCAGCGCCGCCGTGAAGCGCAGCCGGCCGTTTGAATTCAGGTGATATTGATCGGGCTCGAAATCATCCGGCGCGAGCTCCTGATCGGTCAGCGGCGTCAGAATTGGCACGCCCAGCTCCCGGCCGAGCTGCTGTAGCGCTGGCGTGTCCTCCGCGGTCAATGGCGGCATCAACACCACAATCAGCTTCGCATCGGCGGCGTCCGCGATGGCACGCATGGCCTTCAGGCGCCGTTTTCCTATGGTGAGAATGTCGTCCAGGGACGGCGTCGGACTGCCGAGGCCGTGAGTGATCAATTTCATCAGGTCGGGCATCGAGGGCAACAACCGACCGAGCACGTTCTTACGAATCTCCTTGCGCAGGGCCCACAACGCGCTGGTATTCGCGACGAGTAAATCGGCGGTCTTGCTCGGCGTCATATCGAGTGCGCGGGCGACCTCAAAGGTGTCACGCGTTCGCATCAGATAGTACGCAAACAATTCCGTGCGCACGGCCGACGTGATGAGATGGCGCGGCTCGAAACACACGACGAATGCACTGGGCCGCGAGCCGTCGGCCGTCAAGCGCTTCATGCCGAAGTACCAGTCGTAGTAGGTGGTCTGCTCCATGCCGAAGCGCACGCCGCGCCAGCCCGGCTCGAGCGGCCCGTTGAGCTGAGCGACATCCACGCCGGCGATCAACAAGGAATTGCCGACGATCAGCATCTCCTTGGGCGCATGCTTGGTCACCGCCATGGCGCGGGCAGCATTCGCTTCGAGCCGGATTCTGCTCAGGGTGTTACTCATCTTCGGCACGAACAGCCGCGCGCCGAACTCGGCCGTCACGCACAGCGCAAGCACGCACACGAGCAACACTTTGGTGGCCCGGAGCAGATCCGCTCGCGTGTTCCCCGCGGCGGACTCAGAACTGGAAGTAGATGAATGCATTAGCGGAGCTGCCTGCGAATATCAGCGTCGCCACCATCAGCGACATAGCCACCGCCGCGCGTCTCATCGCGGGCAGTCCCTCAAATACATACTCTTCACCGCGCCGCTCGTTCAGCAGATCGAGCAGAAACATCGGCAGCGAGAAGGCGATCAGGAGAATGAAGGCCGTGCCGTACTCCGGGATCCACACGAGATTGCCGATACCGGACAACATATGGAATGCCGCATCGATGGACGTGGCCCGGAAGAACACCCAGCTCAGGCACACCAGATGGAAGATGAAGATCCGGCTCATCCATACCGACAGGAAACTGGATGAAGGTTGATTCGCGCTGTCTGTCGCTTCCAGACCGAACATGCGCCGGACGAAGCGCTCCACCGCCAGCCCCGCGCCATGGATGCCACCCCAAACGACAAACGTCCAGTTCGCGCCGTGCCACAGACCGCCGAGCAGCATGGTGGTCATGAGATTGCGATAGGTCTTGAGCTCGCCGTGCCGATTCCCGCCGAGCGAAATGTATAGATAGTCTCGCAGCCAGGTACTCAGACTGATATGCCAGCGGCGCCAGAAGTCCTGCAGGCTGGTGGCGAGGTACGGCTGCCTGAAGTTCACCATGAAGTGGAAGCCCATGAGTTGCGCCGAGCCGCGGGCAATATCGCTATAGCCGCTGAAGTCTCCGTAGATCTGCCACGCGAACGCATAGGTGCCAATCGCGAGCACCGCGAGATTCGGCTCTCCCAGTTTGCCGTTGAACGCGGCGTCCGCGAGCAACGCGCAGTTGTCGGCGATCACGACCTTTCTGAACAAGCCCAGCGCGATCAACTGCAGGCCGCCGTAGAAGCGATCGATATCGAACACTCGCGCGGCCTGCACTTGCGGCAGCAGATGCGACGGACGTTGGATAGGTCCCGCAATCAGATGCGGGAACAAGCTGATGAACAGCGCGTAGTCGACCAGCGAGTCCGCCGGCTTGAGCCGCCGCTGATAGACATCGACGATGTAGGCCACCGCCTGGAAGGTATAAAACGAAATGCCCGGCGGCAGCAGAATCTGCAACGCGGTGTCCGACACCGGAATATTGAGCGTCGCCAGCAGCGACGCGAACGAGTCGATGAAGAAGTTGCAGTATTTGAAGAAGCCGAGGAAGCCGAGATTCAAACCCACCGACACGATCAATGCCGTGCGGCGCTTGATGGGATTGTCAGATCGATCGATGAGGTGCGCGCAACAGTAGTCGACCAGCGTGGAGATCAGGATGAGGCTGAGAAAACGCCAGTCCCACCAGCCATAGAAGAGGTAGCTGGCGCAAAGCAACAAAACATTCTGGCCACTTCGCCGCAGTCGCCAATAGCCAATGACGACGATGGTCAGAAAAACAAAATAGACCGGCGTATCGAATAGCATTTGGCCGCCTGCTTGAGTCGCTGACGTCGCAGGGGAGATTCAAGACGCGGGACTTGAATCGCGAAATCGAGCGCGGGCTAGGCTGCGCCTAAAGCACTTCTACGCCAATAACCAATTCCCACAGGTCCCCGAGGAGCTGTGTCGCACAAATGAGCTGGCGTTGGGTATTGGACCCGTGGGCGAGAGCGAGCTCGCCCACGGTTGTTTGTTATTTTTCTTGCGCCGGAGATCGGAAGTCGCCGGCGCTCGTCGTCAGATCGCCTTCTTCGAGGCGATCAACTTGTCAAAGTATTCGACGGTCTTCACCAGACCGTCACGCAGCGGCACTTTCGGGCTCCAGCCCAGGTGCTGTTGCGCCTTTTCGATATTCGGACGACGCTGCTTGGGATCGTCCTGCGGCAGCGGCCGGCGCTCGATCCTGGACTTCGAGCCGGTGATGTCGATGATGTTCTGCGCCAGCTCCAGCATGGTGAACTCGCCGGGGTTGCCGACGTTGATCGGGCCGGTCACATCGTCGCCGCTCGCCATCAAGGCGATGAACGCATCGATCATGTCGTCGACATAGCAGAACGAGCGCGTCTGGCTGCCATCGCCGTAAATGGTGATGGGCTGATTCTGCAGCGCCTGCATGACGAAGTTCGACACCACGCGGCCGTCGTTCGGATGCATGCGCGGGCCGTAGGTGTTGAAAATACGGATGACCTTGATGCGCAGCTTGTGCTGCCGGTGATAGTCGAAGAACAGCGTTTCGGCGCAGCGCTTGCCTTCGTCGTAGCAGGAGCGCGGACCGATCGGATTCACGTTGCCCCAATATTCCTCGACCTGCGGATGCACCGCCGGATCGCCGTACACCTCGGAGGTGGAGGCCTGGAAGATCTTGGCGCGCACACGCTTGGCGAGGCCGAGCATGTTGATCGCACCGTGCACACTGGTCTTGGTCGTCTGCACCGGGTCGTGCTGATAGTGAATGGGCGATGCCGGGCACGCCAGGTTGTAAATTTCATCCACTTCGACGTACAGCGGGAACGTCACGTCGTGGCGCATCAGCTCGAAGTTCGGGTTGTCGATCAACTGCGCGATGTTGTCCTTGGCGCCGGTGAAGAAATTGTCGACGCACAACACGTCGTTGCCGGCGGCCATCAGGCGATCGCACAAATGTGAGCCCAGGAAGCCGGCGCCGCCGGTGACCAGGATGCGCTTTCTGCTGAACTGACCCATTAAACGTTACTCGCTGTGACTGCGTGATTCGACGAAGTGGACGGCTGTGGCGCGGGCAGTCGCAGGACTTCCGCATAGACCGCCATGGTTTTATCGATGCTCTGCTTCATGCTGAAGTTCGAGGCCATTCTTTCATAGCCGCGTTTACCGGTGAGGCGCGCGAATTCCGGATCGCTCAGGAAACGATCGACGGCCGCGGCCAGATCGGCGGGCTTGCCTGGATCGACCAGCAGACCGCTCTCGCCATTCACCACCACTTCGGCCGGACCGCCGATGGTCGTCGACACCAGCGGCTTGGAGCGCGACATCGCTTCCAGAGTCACGATGCCGAACGGCTCGGGCTGAATCGAGGTGTGCGTGACCACGTCCATCCACTCCATGTAGTCGATGGCGTTGCGCTGGAAGCCGGCGTGCACGATGTTACCGGTCAGATTCAATTCCTTCTCGATACGATCCAGACGATCGCCATATTCGCTAGGGCCCTTGCCGCGGTCGCCGACCAGCACGCAGCGGATATCGGGATATTTCTTTTTCAGGATCGCGGTGGCGCGCACCAGCGTCTCCTGCCCTTTCCACTCACGCACGTTGCCGACCACGCCGATCACCGGCACGCCTTCGGGAACGTTGTGCTTCTGGCGCAGCTGCGCCGGCGTTTCCTTGATCTGATAACGGGTCAGGTCGATGCCGCAGTGGATGACCTGAATGTTCGGATAATCGATGCCGCCGTTCTCCAGCATCGCTTTGCAGATGGCGTGCGACAGGCTGATGATGCGGTCCAGGCGCTTGCCGAAGTACTTCGACAGAAACGAATAGGTCTGGTTGATGCCCATCTCGTGCGTGATGCACGGAATACCGACCTGCCGCGCCGCCAGCATCCAGGCGTGATTGCGCGTCATCGAGTTGTTGAGATTGACCAGATCGATGCGTTGCTCGCGCAAGTACTTCGCGTGCACGCGCGCCTGGGCATATAAGCCGCGATACAGATTGCCGAGCCGCTTGATGGGATTGAGCACGCCGTTCAAGGCGCCGAAGTCCACCGGCTTCAGGTTATCGAACAGCACCACTTCGGCGCCGGCGGCCCGAAACTGGTCCATCAGATAGTTCTCGCGGTGGAAGCCGACGATGGGCTCGTAGCGCGAACGGTCCAGGCCCCGGATCAGGTCGAGCAACAGAAAGTACGAGCCGCCGACCGTGCCATCGCGGTTGCTTTCGACGAACAAGATGCGCTTCGGCATTCGATTCCTTCTTGGGATCCAAGACTTATAGTCGATTACTGTAGCCGTCCGGGTGTCGGGCGGGCTGTGATGCAAGCCCCAGACACCGGCGGTGGATTGTCAGCCCTTTCGACATAGCGTGCAGCGTCGGAATTTCGACTAGGGACCGGCCCTTTCGACCGCTGTCTGGACCTGCAATCGGCGGGCTAGCGTACTCAACCCGCCGGGAGGCGGCCATGGCCCCTCCGGACGATGCCCGGTCGGTGGCGACTGCGAACCAGACGACATATCGACCGGGGCAGTCAGGGTATCATTCGCAGTTCCAATCCGTCGCTAACAGCACCTAAATCGCGTGGCAGAGACACCCTTCTTTTTCGCTCGCGGGGATGCCCGGTTGTTCGGCATCCTGCATTCCCCCGAGGGCGCGGCCAAGCCGCTCGCCTTCGTCATGAGTCATCCGTTCGGCGAGGAAAAACTGTGGAGCCATCGGGTCTTCGTCAGTTGCGCCCGCACCCTGGCCGCGCAGGGCCACGCGGTCCTGCGCTTCGACTACTTCGGTGCCGGTGATAGCAGCGGCCTGAGCGCCGATGCCAGCCTCGAATCGCATCGCGAGGACTTGCGGGCCGCCATCGGCGCGCTCGAGCAGCGCGTCCCGGCGATTCAGCAGATCGGCCTGATCGGGCTGCGTCTGGGCGCCACCTTCGCGGCCCTGCTGGCCGAATCGAATGCCCAACAATCGATCTCCCCTCGCCTGGACGGCGCGCCGTTGGTGTTGTGGGATCCGATCCTCGACGGTGATGCGTATTTCCAGGAGCTGCTGCGCTCGAACCTGAGCACGCAGCTGGCGGTCTACGGCAAGGTCGTCGACAACCGGGAAGTGCTCACCGCCCGCATTCGCGCCGGCGGCAGTGTGAATGTCGACGGCTACGAGATCGGCAAGGGCTTGCTCGAAAGCTGCGGCGTGAGCACCTTGCTCACGACCGACGCCAAACGACATGCCGGCCCCGCGCTGATCGTCCAGATCGCCGCGACCGAAGCGCAGAAAGAGCGCGCCGATCTGAAAATACTCGCCTCGAGCTACTCCCAAGGCACGCTGTCGCGAGCGGCCGAGCAGCCGTTCTGGCGCGAGATCAAACCTTTCTACCCGCGCGCGAACCAGCTGCAGGAGCTGACGCTGCGCTGGCTGGATGAAGTCACGGGCGCCCCCTCGGCCACGCCCCTCGAAGCTGCCGCATCCGGCGGTTGATGCGATCGCAATGAATTCGGCAGGAACGTCCAGCATGCAACAGCCCGGCGATATCAGCGCGGTCACCTTCACCAGCAGCGAAGGCAATACCTTGTTCGGCACGCTGCACCTGCCGGCGCAGGTTCGCCAGGAGCTGCCCGTCATCGTGCTGCTCTCGCCCGGCGTGAAAATGCGCGTCGGCCCGGGTCGCCTGTATGTGCCGCTGACCGACGCGCTGGTGGAAATGGGCTACCGCGTGTTTCGTTTCGATTTCTACGGTCTCGGCGACTCCTCGGGCGAGTTGCAGGAAACCATGCTCGCCGATGTTTATAACAACATCGAAGTGGGCCGCTATGTGGCCGACTCGCGCAGCGCCATTCAATGGCTGCGTCAGAACACGGGCGCGAAGAAATTCATTCTTGGCGGTCTGTGCGGAGGCGCGATCACGGCGCTGCTGACCGCGGAGCGCGAGCCCGATGTCGAAGGCTTGTTGTCGCTGGGCATGACGGTCACGTTGGCCAGCAACGCCGCGACGCCCGCAAAGTATTTGACTCGCCAGCAGCTCGATTCGCGCCGGCAGGGCTATTATCGCCGCCTGCTACAGCCGATGTCGTGGTGGCGCCTGCTCACGTTTCAGAGCGAGTACGGCGTGATCTGGCGTTCGATGAAGCGCCTGATCATCAAGGATAAGCCCGTCGCGCAGGCCGCGCCGGTCGCGGCCACCGCCGAGCAGCGCGGCAACGCGAATCCCCTCTTCCCACCGGCGTTCTTCGCGTTCCTGAAACGTGGCGGTCGCGCGCTGATGTTGTTCAGCGAGAAGGATCGGCTGCAGTCCGAATACGAAGAGAAATTCGCCGCGCCGTTCGCCGAACAGTTGAAGCCTTACCTGCCTCAGCTGCAGCAACACATCGTGGCCGAGGCCAATCACGTGCTGTCATTCACGCCGTGGCAAAAAGAAATGGTCGCGGTCAGCCGCGGCTGGTTGCAGGGCTTGCACGGAGCGAAGTGAGATGAGCGACGCTCACTCGACCGACGCCCCCGACTATCAGCTCGATCATGTCTGCCTCGCCGTGCGCAAGATCGCACCGGCGCGGGCCATGCTCGAGAAGACGCTCGGCTACACCGCACGCACCGAAGTCGTCACCAATACACGCCAGCAAGTGAACGTGCAGTTCATGCGCAAGGCCGGCTCCATCGATATCAAGCTGATCGAGCCGTCGTCGTTGTCGTCGCCGCTGGTGGACTTCATCAAGGAGCGCGGCGGCGGACTGCATCATCTGGCATTCAAGACTCAAACCGTCGCCGCCGGCGTGCAGGATCTGGAATCCAAGGGCGCTCGCGTGCTGGCCGCGCCGCAGCCCGGCGAAGCATTCGATGAAGCCGACATCGCCTTCGCCTTCCTCGGCGCCGGCTTGAACGTCGAGCTCATCGACACCGACAAGCGCCGTAGCGAAAAACAATAGCGACGCATCATGGCCGACCTACAGTCCTCGATCCTGTTCCGGGCCGCGAAGAACTATCGCGAGTACCGGCGCCTGCGTCGCTTGCGCAATCAGCCGCTGTCGGTGGCCCCGCAGACCTACCCTGCGTATGTGATCAATCTCGAGCGCAGCCCGGAGCGCCGGCTGTATATCACCAGCCATTTACGCAGCCTGGGCATCGAGCCCACGGTGGTTCCGGCGTTCGATGGCAAGAAGATGTCGCTCGACGAAGAGATTCGCGCGGGCCGTTACAACGACGAGGTGTCGCGCAAGAGCTTCGATCGTTCGCTATCGATGGCCGAGATCGGCTGCGGACGCAGCCATCTGTCGATCTATCAACGCATGGTTCGCGACGGCACCCCGTATGCGCTCGTGAGCGAGGATGACGCGCAGTTTGCGCCCGATGCTCGCGATCGCATCGACGCTGCGATCAAAGCTGCGCCGGCGGACTGGGGCGTCATTCAACTGCGTTTCGACACCCGCCACTTCGAGCCCGCCGTGAACGGCCTGGTGAAATTCAAATTCGGCGACTCGCTGCCCGTCGCCGCGACGGCTTATCTCATCAGTCAGCGGGCTGCTCGTGTGCTCGCGGAAAACACGCTGCCCATTCGCTATCCCGCCGACTCCCTGCTGGGCCGGGTCGATCAATGGGGCTTGCAGGCGCACGGCGTGTGGCCGGAGCTCGTGGGCGTGAACAACGTGTTCCCCTCGAACATTCAGGGCACTCGCAATTCCCGCTTCCGCGCGTCCAACTTCGTGAAGAACCTGCTGTTGAAAGTGTTCGGCTGAGCGTTATTTCTTCAGCTTGAGCACGGTCTTGATCATGCCGATGTTCATCGGGATGTAGACCACCGCGCCGACCAGGATCAGCCACACGATCTCGATCTTGCTACTCGGCAGGAGTTGATCGGCGATCCAGATCGCACCGCCCGCGGCGATGGATTTGAGGGTCGCCGGCCACAGCGGACGCAACACTTCGCCCCAGCTCGCCTCCATCACCTTGGTGACCTGGTACAGGCCGTACAGCAGGTTGGTGACCATCACGAAGCTCATCGCCGCCGCCGCGCCCACCGTGCCCCACAGTTTGATCGCAGGCACGATCAGCACCAGGATGCTCACCACGCGGATCACGGCGATACGGAAGCCGATGTCCGGCCGACCGATGCCGTTGAACATGTAACCGTTGACGGTGACGATCGCGTGGATCGCGCCGTAGATACACAGAATGCGGAACGGCCCGACCGCATCTTCCCAGCCCGCGCCGTAGAAGGCGGCGATCATCGTGCCGGAGGCCGCCGCCATGCCCGCCATGACCGGCATCACCAGCGACGCGATGATGTCGGTGACCTGAGCGAACGTCTTGCGCAACACCGGCAGGTCTTTCTGAATCTTGGCGTAGGCCGGGAACATGATGTTCGACAGCACGAAGGCGACGTGCGTCGGCGGGAAGTTCGCCAGCAGGAACGCCACCGAATAGTGACCGAGCTGTGCCACGTCGAGCATCTTGCCGATCACCGCGCCGCCGGCTTCGGAGGCGATGAACATCAGGATGGTCGAGGCCGTGATGAACTTGCCGTAGTGGAGCAACTCCATCGCGATCTTGCGATCGATATGGAATACCGGCTTGCCGGGAATCAGGATGTAAGACAGCGCGGTCTTGATGACGGCGGCGGCCACGAAGCTCGCCACCAGCGCCCACACCGAGCGCGTCCACCAGGCGATCGCGACGGCGACGATGAAGGACGCGAAGCCGACCACGTTCTCGATGATCGCGACCTTCTTGAAGTCCAGCTCCCGGATGGTGCGTGACAGGTTGATGTTGGCCGTGCCGGAAAACAGGAAACTCGCGCCGAGCACGCTAATCAACGCCACCAGCTCGGGCTTACCATAGAACGTCGCCATGCCGTACGCGACCGGCACCATCAGCACGGCCAGCAGCAAGCCTCGCAACGCGAGCAACGTAAACGCGGTGTCCTTGGCGGAGTCCCAATCGCCCTGCCGCTGCACCATGGCGCTGCCGAAGCCGGTCTCGGTGATCAGCTGCGCACCACGAATGGCCATGAGGGACAGGGACATCAGGCCGAACGCCTCGGGGGCCAGCAGGCGCGCGAGGACCGCGGACTTGGCGAAGGTCAGACCATTGACCCCGAAGGTCGCCAGGGCCTGCCAGAAGCCGGAGCGGAGGATTTTGCTTCTCAACGAGCCATCGGTCCGGTTGAGAAAGCCGAACAGCTCACCGGCGCGGGAGGAGAGTTTGGTCAACATCCGCGCGAGGGTACATGGCCGGGAGGGCCAGCGTCACGAGCCACCGCACACTTGCGGACCGGCGGTACTTATGACTCGACGGCGGGCCTTGCGCCCGCCGTCGTGGATTACAACTTCGTTACTGGACGCTGTTCAGGACCGGCGGATTGGGCCGCACGGCACTGCCGTCCGGATCGGTCTCCGACAGGTGCCAGTTGTCCCAGCGCTGCGTGCCGTAGGCCGTCGACTCCGTGACGTAGTTCGACATGATCAGCTTGTTGGGAAACACGTTGACGTTCTCGCGCAGCTGCACGTCGGTGTGCTCGCCCTTCAACACGCCATTGACCCAGAAGCGCACGATGCCGTTGGCCTGACCCAGCGTATTCTGCTTGATGTACAGCTTCAGCTTGTCCCACTGGCCGAACCGCACCGTCGCCGGCGTGCCGATGTTCTGCGAGACGTTCGGCATGGTCCGACCGAAGCTGCCATCCGCATTCCACTTCAGATGATCGACGAAATACTCGCCACTGCGCGGTATGACGTTGATGATGATCTGATAGCGACGCCGACCGTCGTTCACGTCTTCCAGATTGATGATGGCGATCTTGTGCACGCCCGCACCATCGGCGAAATGAAAGCCCGTGTCGAAACGGCTGTCGAACGTCAGCCACACGCCGTCGTCCGCGACTTCACCGGCGACGCGCCGGTTGTCGCCGAACACGTATTCCTTGTAGTTGTCGGTCGGGCGGCCCGCGGTCATCACGGACTGCGTCGAGTACCGGCCGTCCGTAGCCATCGACGAGGTGACGGTCATCGAAGAATCGAGACCGCCGTTCCATTCGGCAAACGTGCCGGCTTCAAAGCTGCTGTTGAAAGGCAGGCGGGCCGCGGCGCTGAGCGCCGGCTGAGCGGTGAGGCTCGCGCCGATCAGGCACAGCGCGGCCGCCAGGGAAGATGTTTTCGTGATCCGTACCATTATTACTGCACCGAAAGCGAAGACGGGGGATTCGGACGGGTCGTCGTACCAGTACGGAAACCTGCCGGCGGACCGATGTACGAGTCGTCGATCACGATGTCATCGAGCATGAAATAGTTTTCGGGATCGGCGCGGACATTGCCCCAGTTCATGTAGCCGCCGATCAGGTCGACGTAGCTCCAGGTACCGCCCGGGCCCGTGTCATCCATATAACGCTGCACGTACAGGCCCTGGAACTGGCCGTCCTGCGTGTCGATGTACAGCTTGATCATGCCGGTGCGGGTGTTGGCTTCCAGCTCGACGCTGATCCACTCGTTGGAGCGCTTGCCATTGCCCTGGGTGTTGTTACCGAGGCGCAGACGCTCAGTGCCGTTCGGCCAACCTTCACCGCCCTCGAAGCGGCACACGGTGCCGTCGCACGGCGCCCAGCTTTCCCAGTTGCCGGCTTGATAGTCGGTCGCGATGACCATCGGACGACCGCGGTTGCCGTCGCGATTCAAAATGATCAGCTTGCCGCCGGCGCCCAGCTCGTGCCACATGCGGCCCTGGTAGACCAGCACGCGGATGTTGATCTGCTCGGGAATCGTCGACAGGCCGCGAAAGTCGAACTGGCCGACAGCAGCGTAGCCTTCGGCGTTCGGGCCGGTGAACTTGGCGGCGCCGCGACCGTTCCAACCGGAGGTCGGCATCCAGGTCTGGGTCGCGCCCTGCGTGATCCAGGTGAGGTCGCTATAGTTGTTCGCGTCGAAGGTCTCGGTGAACGGCAGCGAGCGGACTGTGCGAGCCGCCGAAGCCGTAGTCGCTATACTCATGCCGCCAGCAAACATGCACGCGAGCGCGAGTGCCCGCCCCCATCGTCTAGCGCCCGCGTACGCGCGGTGCGTGACTTCATTCAACTGAGCCATTAGCTGCTACTCCTAAATCACTGCCCGGACGAAGCCAGGTTGTCGTGCAATCTCGTCGTTTTCGACAAGAGGGCCCGGCCCTCGATGCTCCTACAACCAGGAATACTTACTTATACTGAATCAACCTACACAATTTATGAAGGTGCCCTGCGCAACCGTCAAATCATTGCCGCCCTACACGAGGCGCCCGGAAGATATATGCACCTCGGCAAACCGCAAACCTGTCGCCATTCCGCATCGAACCAGCGACCTGCGGTCACGAGGCAGCACTTTATGTAGGACACTTTGCGAGGTCACGCAGCGGCTCCCTGAATACATCCCGAGTCTGTTGCCCACGTTGCCACGCGGCGACAGCGCGTTTTGAGCGTCAGATTTCCGACGTTTGCGATGACGTACACATGAAAACATTTTTTGCGCATCAATCCGTAGGCGCAAACATCCTTACAGGCATCCAGGATCTAACCGATCAGGGCCGCGCAGACGTGCAGGTATTGGACTTAACTCGGGCACACGAATGCCACCCTGCGCAGGCGCTCCTCATCATCCACCAACCGATCGGCGTAAACCGAGAACCACTTGGCAAGATCGCGGCCTTCCGTGAGCTGTTGAATGCCAGCGACCGGCCGGAGATCGACGTGGCATTACTCAAATTCTGCTATGTCGATATCGCCACGCAGGCCGACGCCGAAAGTTTGTGGAAACACTACGAGGCGGCGATTGAGCAACTGTCGACAGATCAGCCCGGCGTGCAGTTGGTACATTGCACGGTGCCGCTGCGATCGTTGCCGGAAGGTCCGTATGCGTGGCTGCGGCGCGCGTTGGGAGATCGGCACCCTGCCCTCGTCGGCAATCGCGCCCGGGACTGGTTCAACCGACAATTGCGGTCGAGCTTCGGCGGCGGTCACAAACTGTTCGATCTGGCGGCGGTACAATCGCGCCGCGCCGACGGTCGCTCGTGCGAGGTCAACGACGGCGGTACCCGCGTGCCATCCTTGGCGCGGGAGTGGACTTATGACGGTGGCCATCTCAACGAGCGGGGCCGTACCATTGCCGCCGCCGCGTTTCTAGAATTTTTACAAACACTGCAGGACTCGAGAAAGCGCTGATGACTGTCGCCGTGGTTCCCCAAGCCGCACTCGCAAGTGGCAGCGCGCCGCTCACCGTCGAGACCGCTACCGCCACGCACGCCACCGAGTGGAATGCGTTTCTGCGGCAGCAACCGCCAGGCTCCTTCTATCACCTGTTCGAATGGAGCGGGATCAACCAGCAGGCGCTGCGCAATCCCGGCTTCAATCTGATCGCACGTGCCGGCGGCGAGATCCGTGGCGTGCTGCCGTTGACCTTCGTCGCCAGCCCGCTGTTCGGTCGCGTGCTCTGCTCCATGCCTTTCGTCAATTACGGCGGACCGGTGTCGATCGATGCCGCTGCGACCGAGGCGCTGGTTCGGGCGGCACGCGACAAAGCGAACGAGCTGAAAGCGGACTATCTGGAGTTGCGCTGTGCCTCCGCCATCGAGACCGACATGGCGGTGTCGACGCGCAAGATCAGCATGCACATCGAGCTGGCGCCCGATCCGGACACCTTGTGGAACAAGTTCGCGTCCAAGCATCGCACCAACATTCGCCGCGCGCAGAAGAACAATCTCGAAGTGCGCTCCGGCGGCATGGAGCTGCTGGACGTTTTCTATTCGGTGATGGAGCAATCGTGGCGCTCGCTGGGCACGCCCTTCTACGCCCGCTCCTATTTCGAAACGATTTTGAAAGCGCTGCCCGAGTACACCAGCATCTTTGTTTGTTCGCAGGGCACGACGCCGGTGGCGGTAGCCTTCAACGGTTACTTCAACGGCATGGTCGAAGGCCTGTGGGCCGGCGGCACTGAGCTGTCGCGGCCGCTGCAAGCGAACTACGTGCTGTATTGGGAAATGATGCGCGATGCCTGCGTGCGCGGCTGCACTCGTTATCACCTGGGCCGATCCACGGCCGATTCCGGCGCGGAAGATTTCAAGAAGAAGTGGAATGCCACGTCCAGCCAGCTGTACTGGTATTTCCATCGCCCGCGCGGCGGCGAGATGCCGCAGCTCAACGTCGACAATCCCAAGTACAAGCTCGCGATCCAGATGTGGCAAAAGCTGCCGCTGTGGGCAACGCGTCTGATCGGGCCGCCGCTGGCTCGATCCATTCCGTAAGGCGCGGCGCCCATGGCATTCGTGGCACCGGCGGGCACGCCGATCTCTCCAATCACATTCGCCGTGAGTCTGGCTCGTGGCTTGGGCTCGTCCGCGGAGATTCCGCTCGGCGAAGGCCTCGCGGCGCACGCCAAACATCGTCGGTATTGGCTCGTATCGACGGGTCGCGCCGCGATGGTGCTCGCGTTGCAAGCGATGCGCGATCTGAGCAAAGACCCGCAGCGAGTCGAAGTCATCGTCCCCGCTTACACGTGCTATTCCGTGCCGGCCTCGGTCATCAAGGCCGGATTGAAACCTCGGCTGTGCGACGTGGATCCGACCTCGCTCAGCCTGGATCCCGAGGCGTTACGGAAGTTCGACTTTTCGCGCGTGCTGGCGGTCGTCACCGCCAATCTCTACGGAATTCCCAATCATCTGCAAAGCATCGAAGCGATCGCTCGCGAGCGCGGCGTCTGGATGCTGGACGACAGCGCGCAAGCGCTCGGTGCCACGCATGAGGGACGTCCGGTCGGCGGCTTCGGCGATGTCGGCCTGTACAGCTTTGATAAGGGCAAGAACATCACCAGCCTCGAAGGCGGCGCACTGGTCGCAAGTCATCCCGAGCTGTCGGCTGCGTTGGATCGTAGGCACGCGGCACTGACGCCGGCCTCGGCCACTCGGACCGCAACAACGATCGTCAAACTCGCCGCGTATGCAACGTTGCTCCACCCCACCCTGTACGGTGTCGTACGGAAGTTGCCGGGGCTCGGCCTGGGCCGCACGGTGTATGACGAGACTTATCCGGTCGAGCGTTACAGCGGAACATTGGCCGGCTTTGCCGGGACCTTGTTGAAGCGGCTGCCGACGTTGACGCGGGGCCGACAGGACAACGCCCTGGCGTTACAGGCGGCGTTGAGCAAAGTCCCGGGCGTGCGATTGATCGACGTGCCAGCGAACTCTCAGCCTGCCTATGCGCGATATCCGTTCCTGATGACGGATCCGAGTCGACGTGCGGCGGTGCTGGAAAAACTGGAGGCGGCAGGCATCGGTGCCACCGCGTCCTATCCGAGTGCGCTGAATGATGTTCCGGAAGTGGCCAGGCACTTGCCGGCGGTCGATCTGGAGATGCCGGGCGCCCGTCAGGTCGCAAACGCCATTGTCACTCTGCCGACGCACGCCTATTCGCCAGCGGATCTGCCGGCGCGCGTGGCCGCGGCGATGCGCGGCTCGGTCGCTTAAGCCGCTTCGATCGCTTCTTCCGATTCGTCGTCGTCGATCGTGTCGCGGGCATGGGCCAGCGCCGTGTTCAGCAACTCGGTATTGAGCACGCGAATGTCATAGCGTGACTGCGCGAACGCACGCCCCTCCGCACCCAACGCACTCAGCTGATCTGCGGACAAGGTCACCAACTTGCGCAACCCCTCGACCATGCCTTCCACGCTGCCCGGCTCGAAGCTAAACGGCAACATGGCGGGCGCGGTCGATTCGCCCACGCCGCCGGTGCGGCTCACCGCGGCCACGGCTCGAAACAACATCGCTTCCTGCACGACGCAAGCCTGGTTCTCTTCCCAGGTCCCCGCCGGGATGCTCGGCAACAGGAACACGTCCGCTTCGGTATAGCAGCGATACAAATCGGCCTGCTCGACCCGGCCGAGCATTTCGATGTGCTGCCCGAGGCCGTGCTCGGCGATGAAACCCGCGAGCTGCTTACGCAACGGCCCGTCGCCGGCGAGGCGTACCTTGATGTCGTGCCCTTCCTGGATCAGCACCTTCAACGCCTGCAAGCCGAGCATGAAACCTTTCTCTTCGCTCAGCCGGCCGACCATGAAGATATTGAGCTTGCCGTCGCGGCGATACGCGCGCGGCTGCGGGTCGGGAAAGCCACGCAGATCGAAACCGACTGGCGAAATCACAATCCGATCCGGCGCCTGGCCGCGACCGATGGCGTGCTTGCGGGAGCTTTCGGTGTTCGTGAACACCACGTCGAAACTGTCGAAGGTCGCCTTCACCGTCGCGACCGAGGGCGTCGGCACGCCTGGCACCTCACCGCCGTGGTAATACATCGCGATGACCGCGTCAGGATAGATCGCCCGCAAAAATTGCAGATTGGCGGCGGCACGCAGATTGTGAACCAGCACCACATCAGGGCTGTCCGCCGGCAGCAGCAGCGCGCGTGCCATGTTCAGACAGCGATGTTTGATCGAGGCGGGATGAGCGAACGCACGGAAGGAACGCTGGATCGCCCGGCCGGGCCGGCGGGCGAAATCGCGCAGGAACGCGCCGAAGAACTTCGGGACTTCACGCACCGTGGGCGGCAAATACCGCGTCTGACGCACGAAGGCGCCCTCTTGCCCGCCATTGCCCATGCCGCCGTCGTGCAGACCGAAGGCATACACAGTCAGCTCGTGGCCATCCTGGAGGAAGCGCTCGAACTGGACGTAGTGGTAGGCTTTGTAGGGACTGGGGAAATGTTCAGCGATCGCAAGCAGCTTCAAGACCGCATCCTTTGGGCGTATCCGGCCCCGCTTGGCCAGCCGCCCGACTTTGTTTCCATGGCCGCGAGAATGCGCCAAACGCGTATGGCAGTGCAACTAAATACGCGGACAGGTTCGCGGGTTTGTGACCCGTCGCAGGTACAATGCCGCCGGCCTACAACCCCGTGGATTCTGTAAACGATCCGAGATGGTCGATCTGTGATTGCCAAGCGACTTCTGAAGAGCGCGCTGGTCGCCGGCGCGTACCACACCGGCCTGCTGAGCCTGTACCTCGGGCGCAAGCTGCGGGGCCGTGCCGTCGCGCTCACGTATCATCGCGTGCTGCCGAAGCAGGAGCTGGCCCGCTCCTTCTCGACCGACGCCATCGTGGTCACCCCCGCGACCTTCCGTCGCCACATGCAGACATTGCGGAAGTCGTTCAATCCGCTCACCGCCGAGCAGTTCTCGGCCGCGCTCGCCAGCGGCCACTGGCCGGCGCGGGCCTGTATCGTCACCTTCGACGACGGCTGGCTGGACAACCTGGAGCACGCCCTGCCCATTCTTAAGGAATGCGGCGTGCCCGCTGTGTTATTTATCGCCACAGATTATGTCGGCACCGAGCGTTGTTTCTGGCAGGAGACCCTGGCGCGCTATCTCGCCGCCGCGGCCACCGTGCCGGACCGGAGCGCACCGCTGTTCACCGAGCTGGGCATTCCTCATGTTCTCAAGCTGCCGCCGGCGGAAGCCCGTGCGGCCACCCGGGCCATGATCGACTCGTTGAAATCCCAACCGCAGGCGCAGCTCGATGCGCTGCTCGCGCGCGTGCACAGTCTGTTACAACAATGGCAGGTCGAGCTGCCGCAGAATCATCCGGATCGATTTCTCTCCTGGGCGCAAGTGAAACAACTGAGCGAAAGCGGTGTGGTCACGATCGCCTCGCATTGCTGCTCGCACACGCCCCTGACCAAGCTGGAGGCTGGCGCGGTGCGCGAGGAATTGCAGCGCTCGCGCCGGGTCATCCAGGAGCGCATCGGCGTCGATACCCAGCACATGGCCTATCCAAACGGCGACCACGATGCAAACATCGCCGCCGCGGTGCGCGACAGCGGTTATCGCACCGCTTACACCACGATCCGTGGCCACGTGGCGCCTGCGGCCAATGCGTTCACCTTGAAAAGAATCAACATCCACGAGCGTGGCACGGCCACGCCGGGCGCGTTCCTGGCGCGTCTCGCCGGAATTTTCTAGTGGCTCGAATACTCGTTACGGACGGAGACAATCGCTCCGCGCTCGCAGCTACTCGCGCATTGGGCGAGCTCGGGCACACCGTGTTCACGGCATCGGAGGCGCATCCTTCGCTCGCCTCGGTCTCGAAACATTCGGCCGGCTTCGACGCCTATAGCAGCCCGTATCGCGCGCCCGATCAGTTCGTAAGAAACATTGCGGCGATCGCCGAGCGTCGGCAGATCGACGTGCTGTTGCCGATGACAGAGATCACGACGATCCTGCTCACCCGCGCCCGGGAGCTGCTGCCGCCGAAGGTTCGTATTCCCTTTCCGGAGGCCGACATCGTCGCGACCGCCGCGGACAAGTCCAAGGTGCTGCAGCTTGCGTCCGAGATCGGCGTGCCGATTCCGAAGACCCTCGTGGTCGACACGCCCGACGAGATCGATCTGGTGTTACAGCGCGTGGAATATCCGGCCGTGTTCAAACCGGCCCGGTCCCGTGCCTGGAACGGCGAGCGCTGGATCTCAGGCGGCACGGGCTATTCGCCCACCGCCGAAGACTTGCGCGCCCGGCTCACCAAACTGGATCCGGCCATTTTTCCGGTGCTGATCCAGGAGCGCATTCAAGGACCCGGCGTCGGTGTATTCGTATGCTGCGGTCAGGATTCGCAGGTGCTCGCGACCTTCGCGCACCGGCGTTTGCGGGAGAAGCCACCGTCCGGCGGCGTGAGCGTGCTGTGTGAGAGTGCGCCGGTCGATCCGGTCGCGAAGGAACATGCCATCCATCTGCTTCGGAGCATCGGCTGGCTCGGCGTCGCCATGGTGGAATTCAAGCAGGACTCGCGCACCGGCGCCTTGAAGCTGATGGAGATCAACGGCCGCTTCTGGGGCTCGCTGCAGCTCGCGATCGATGCCGGTGTGAACTTCCCGCGCCTGGCGGTGGATATCGCGCTGGAGCAGGCTGCGCCCATCGACAACTATCGCGTCGGCGTGCGCTCGCGCTGGTTCTGGGGCGATGTGGACGCGATGGTCGCACTGTTGTTACGCAGCCGCTCGCAACTCAACTTGCCCGAAGTCCATCCGGGCCGTTGGCGAACGCTGCTGAGCTTTCTGAAGCTGTGGCAACCGCGGACTCGTTACGAGCTCGAGCGTGCCGGCGATCCGCGTCCCGCGCTGCTCGCTGCGCGACGCTGGTTGACCAATCGGGACTGATCAGGTCGCGGGAATCTGTTCGGCGCCCGGGCGCAAACGTCGCGTCCCCGCTCGCTTCCTGGCCGCGGCGGGGGCGTCAACCAATCCCGCCTCCTCCGCCATCACGCGACGCAAGGCCACGCAGACGCCGACCATCACGAAGATGTGCGGGTAGTACGTCACCGACAAGAATCCACCCGCGATCGCCAGACCGATGATGCTGCCGTTGTACGCGTTGAGCGCGCGGATATCGGCCGCAAACCGGGTCGGTTCCTTGAGTCGCTCCTGTTCCTCTTCGAGCCGCTTCCTCAAGCGCACGTTGCTGCGGAAGTTGCCGAAGACCAGCTTGAACAACATCAGCAAGCCCAGGATGCCCAGCTCGCCCAGGATCAAAAAGTACATGGAATGCGCCGTCATCCAGCGCACCGGCGCATCGGGACCGCGGTACTTCGGAAAGTTATTGGGGAAGTTGCCGGCGCCGACACCGAGCGGGTTGTGTAACGCCATCTTCGTGCCGGCGCGCCAGGCATGGATACGACCTTCGGCGGAGCTGTCCTCCTGGGGCGCAGAGAGCGTGCCCATGCGCTCGAAGTAAACGGCCGGTGCGTACAGCAGCACGCCGATCACGGCGACCACGATTGCTACGACACCCGCCGCCTTGCGCGGGCTACGCCACCACATGTAGCCGAACACGCCCACCATGCCGAGCGTCGCGCCTCGCGACTGGGTGCCGATGATGGTCAGCATCAGCAGGCCCAGCAGGAACCAGCTGAACATCTTTTTGAATTTGGTCGTCTGGTTGAGCGCGATGTTGAGCTGGAAGCCGAGCAGGATGCACATCGACATCGAGTAGTCGTTGCCGTCGCCCAGGAACGTCGCGCCAATGACGTAGTGCCGCGTGGTCGGCGAGAGCACGACCTCGGGGTTCATGACCAGCAGGAACAGGTGCGAGACGATCAGCGTCAACGCCACGCCGTTCACCCGCTCGCGACTCGTGCAGATGCGCACGATCATGATGTAGATGAACAGATAGCCGAGCATCTTCTGGAAGACGATGAAAGAGTAGCCTCCCACCGTCGCCCATAGCATCGACGCCAGCACCGCGCCGAGAAAGATAAACGGCCACTTGGCGAGCCCGTCGGCAAAGATGCGGTTCCACGGTCGCAGTCCTTTGGCGAAACAGGTCACCAGGAACAGCACCAGCGGGATGGCGCTGTTCAGCGGCAGCAGGCCGAGCGGCTTGAAGTAGGCCGCGGGGCGGCCGTACTCGAAGAACAAAGCGAGCAGCAGCCACCAGTAGAGATACCGAGTGCTTTTCTCGGCCTCTTCGGGGCTGAACTCCTTGGCTTTGGTCTTCACTAAGGTCTGCCGACGAGCGTCTCGTAGATACGAGTCAGTTTCTCGGTGCGAACGTCGAAAGAATAGTTCTGCAGGATACCCTGATGCGCCCGTTCCGCCATCCGCACGAAGTCCTGCGGCCGCTCGAGGAATCGAGCGATGCCGTCAGTGAGCTGCTGGAGCGTGGGCTGGATCAGCCAGCCAGATTCCTGGTGAGCAATGACTTCAGCGGTCCCGCCCACCGCCGTCGCGACGATCGGCACGCGCAGATAGGCCGCCTCCAGGATCACGTTGGGCAACCCTTCCGTGAACGAGCTTTGCACGACCAGGTCGATGTCAGCATAGAGACGGGGCATGTCCTTCACGTAGCCGACGAATTCGACGCGCTGCTCGAGCCCAAGGTTCCTCGCCACCGAGCGAAGCTGCTCCTCGAGCGGCCCGATGCCCGCGAACTTCAGTCGCAGCTTCGGCCAGCGCGGCGTCAACGCGTGCATCGCATTGAGCAACATCTCCTGTCCCTTCTCAGGCGACAGACGACCGACATTGACCATCGTGACTTCGCCGTTTGGATCGATGGGCCGACGCGGCTTGTTGAGCATCTCGCTGCCGTATGACTTCAGCACCAGCGCGTTACGCAGCACCGTCGCCTGCGACTCCGGCAACCACCAGCGCGGCACCAGCGAACGAGTCGCGTCCGATACGATGATCACGTGATCGAAACGCCGGAACATCATCTTGTCGAGCAGACGCACGATGCGCCGGCGCCAGGTGTTCGCGATCCAGCCATGCGCGGTCGCGACCAGGCGCAGCTTGGGCCGACGCCGCTTGATGATCTGGGCGATCAGGCTGGAGCGGAACTCGCTGGTATGTAACAAATCGATCTGTCGATCGTCGATGATTTGCAGAATGGGATCGATGAGCTCGTTGCCGAGTCGGCCGTGATCGGCGAGCGCCGTGACGCTGATACCGCGCTGTCTCGCCGCGTCCACCAGCGGATGCTCGCCTTCGCGTTTCGCAACCAGCACACCAATGTGAAATTCAACACGCGCCGGATCGAGGTGCGAGCCAGTCTCGAGAATCGTGCGCCCCGGCCCGTCGACCCACGGCGAATCGCGTAGATGCAGAACGCGGATCGGTGGCTTGCCGACGTTGCGCGCCACCTCGAGTTCACGACCGGTCTGAAACTTCGGCTGCGTGCTCATGCTATTTCGGCCGCTGCGTCGGCTGCCACACTTCGACGCGACTGCCGACGAGCCACAAAGCCAAGGCCTTGAGCGCAGCCGCGTTCACGAGAACGAAAAAGGCGCTGAGTCGGACCAGAGTAAGCCGCGCGGCGAGCGCGGGCCACACCATGCCGGCGACCGCGGCCACATACAGCACGATCTGCAGAACGAACAGCCCCAGATACAACGGCTGCTCGCGCAATACATACGCCGCAACCAGACATCCCACCATCGGCAGCGGCGCGAGCCAACGCATCAGCTTGTGCGACCAGAGGATGAACGAGAACGCTGGATGACGGAACGGATTCAACAAGCCCACGTTGCCGAACAACGCCGTGATGCCTCGAAGGAACGTTCGCACCTTGCGCGTGAACTCGGCACGCTGACTGGACGTGGCTGTCATCGAGCCGCGAGCCAGTGGCTCGGCCAGGGCGCGCTTGCCCTGACGGACGGTGTTCAGTACCGACAAAAAGTCTGGCGCCATGCCCGAACGGAACGGCTCGCACAACTCACGCCGCTGACCGTAGAAACATCCGCTCGCACCGGCGATGGAATGCAGTCGCGCTTCTTCACGACGCAACAGCAGTTCGAGCTTGCCATAGAGACCTTCGGTCTCCGAGCCTTCGATGTAATCCTCGCCCGAGACACACCCGATCTCAGGATCGGTGAAATGCCCGACCAGATTTCGCAGCGAGGGACGATCGAGCAGGATGCCCGCGTCGGTGAACACGACGATCTCGCCGGTGGCGCGCTCCAGGCCCGCGTTCAAGCCCGACGCTTTACCGCCGCGACCTTCCAACGGCACGACCGTAACCAGGCCCTGCCCCGCCGCCATCGCTCGTTCCAGGCTGTCGTCGGTGCAGCCATCGCCAATCACCAGGATCTGCATCTTGTCGCGCGGATAATCCAGCGACAGCAGATTCTCGACTTTCGCGCCGATGCGCCGGGCTTCGTTGTGCACCGGCATGATGATGGTGACGGTCGGCTCGTAGCGCACGTCGGCGACATGCGCACGTCGCCCGCCGAGCCGGTTGCAGGCAACCAGCACGAGGGGATAGATGGCGTACGGATACGCCACCAGCAACGCACAGATCCAGAACAAGGCTTCCACGCAGATCGTCTCGTCTCAGCAAACAAGCGGCGCGGCCGTGCGCCAGTAATTTAGAGATTCAGCTCCGTGACGGGCTCCACCAGCACCGGCTTCAGGTGCATGTAACGCGTCGCACGACGCTTCGCCTCGATATCGCGGAACACATTCGCCGCCTGCTGGGGCGTAATGCCGATGGCCGGCGCAAGTTCCTCGGCGCTGTAGCCATTGTTGAGCGCGTACAACGCAAGGTCCATCTGCGCGTACGGCAGCGCGAAATAAAACTCATCCTGGCCCTGCGCCAGGCTGTAGGTATCCGTGGTCGGCGTGGCATTGCAGATCTCGGGCGGCAGCTTCATGTGACGCGCCAGCGCATAGACCTGCGACTTGTAGAGATGCGCGATCGGCTTCACGTCGGCGCTGCCGTCGCCGTTCTTCACGAAGAAGCCCTGGTCGTATTCCAGGCGGTTCGGCGTGCCGATGACGGCGTAGTTCAGGCGGTCGGCATGGAAATACTCGACCGTCTTGCGAATGCGCTGCTTGTGGTTGGTCGCAGCGACGATCTGCAGATATTCCTTCAGGCCCAGACGTTCCTGCTTCATCTCGCCGCTCGGGGTCTGCACCACCAGCTGGAAATGATTGATCTGACCTTCCAGACCGCCGCTGATGACGATCTTGTTCTTCCAGCCTTCGCCGTACTCAGGAAACACTTTGCGGATCGCATCGTCGCGCCACTTGTAACAACCGATGCCTTCGAGCGCCGGCGCGATATCGAACACTTCGTACTTGATGCCCAGGTGCTCGGCGAGCTGACGGCCGCGCGCGGTGCTGAAGCCCGAGGAATCTTTCTCAGGCAACATCAAGCCATAGACCTTGTCCTTGCCGAGCGCCTTCACGCACAGCGCCGAGCTCACGGAGCTGTCGATGCCGCCGGACATGGCGCAGATGAAACCGCGACGGCCCACATCCTTGGACAAAATGGAGCGCAAGCGCGTAACGATGTGCTCGATGACGCGGTCGTTGTCCATCTCCAAGACTTTTGCGTCGAGTTTGCGTGCGGCCATGAACAATCCTCTTGAACCGTGTTTTTAAGCTAATTTGAAACGTTGAACTTTGCCCGAAGACGTCCGCGGCAGGGCCGCGGCGAACTCGACGATTTTCGGCACTTTGTAGCTGGCCAGATGCTGGCGGCAATGCGCCTTGATGCCACGCAAATCCGCCGGCGCGCCTTCGCGCAGCACGATCACGGCTTTGATGGACTGGCCGAGCACTTCGTCGGCGACTCCGGTGACCGCCACTTCCTGGACGCCGGGGAACGTCGCGAGCACTTCCTCGACTTCCTGCGGGCTGACCCGGAATGCGCCGACCTTGATCATCTCGACGGCACGGCCGTCGATATACAAAAAACCTTCGCTATCGACGTGACCGAGATCGCCGGTGTGCAACCAACCGTCACGCAACACCTGCGAGGTGAGCTCCGGCTCGCGCCAGTAACCCAACATGACGTTCGGACCCCGCGCGCAGATCTCGCCGATCTCGCCGGTGGCCACAACCTTGCCTTCGCTGCGCACTTCGATCTCGACCCCGGGCAGCGGCATGCCGACCGAACCGAGCTTCGCTTCGAGATGTTCCGGGGCGAGATAGCTCAATCGCGCCGTCGCTTCGGTCTGGCCGTACATGATGAACACTTGAGTGTGCGGCAACTGTTGCCGCAGCTTCTCGATCTGCGCACGCGGCATCGAGCCACCCGCCTGCGTGAGATAACGCAGCTTGCTCAGATCGAAGTCGCTCAACTGACAACGCCCCAGCAACAATGCAAACGTCGACGGCACGCCGGGGAAGCCGGTCACGCCCTCGTCCTGCATTTTCTTCAGCGTCTGTTGCGGGAAGGCGAAGTTATCTTCCAACAGCAACTGCGCGCCGGAGATCAGGTTGCTGTTCAGCACCGAGCTGCCGTAGGAGAAATGAAACGGCAGACCGCACAGCACTTTGTCAGTCGGCGTGATCTGCAAATACGCAGCGATCGCGCGAGCATTGGCCACCAGATTGCCATTGCTCAACAACACACCTTTCGGACGCGACGTGGTGCCCGAGGTGTAAATCATCATCGCCGGCGCTTCGACCTGCCGCTCGAGCAGAGTCAACTCCGGCTCGGTAGCCGCTTCGCCGGTGAGCGCCGCGCAGAACGCATCGCATCCCGCCGGGCCTGGCTGCAGATCGAGTGTCACGACCAGCGGCACCGTCGCGCCGATGGCAGCAGTCAACGCACCCCACTCCTGATGTAGTGGATCGGCAATGACCGCATCACAGCCTGCGTGCTCGATCTGTCGGGACAACACGCTGGCGCGTTCCTGCACATTCAACGGCACAGCAACGCAACCTGCGGCGATGACACCGAAGTAACTCGCGACGTAGTGCGGCGAATTACGCACCAGCAATGCCACGCGTGCGCCCGGCGGGAGCTCGCGCAGCCTGCCTTGCATGCAGCCGACTGCACGACGCAGCTGCGCATAAGTCCACACTCCGCCATGCCACGACAAAGCCGGCGCGTCCGGCAATTGCCGGGCGATCCAGTCGAAGTCGTGTACCAGGGATGCGCTCATGCTTGCAGCTCGCGACGTATCGCTCAGGCCGCCTGGCGCTTGGAAACGAAGGCGGCGATCTTGTTCACGCCGTCCAGGTTGTCCGGAATCATCTCCTCGTCCTTCACCTTCACGCCCAGCTGCTCTTCGATGAAGAAAATGATTTCCAGCATGCCGGTGGAGTCGACGATGCCGCGCTCGAGCAGCGAGTCGTCGAGGCCGAGCGCCGACTTGTCATCGGTGAACAAATAATTTTCCAGGATGAAACCGCGGATCTGTTCGCGCAGCGCATCGGTCATGAGTCATTCCTCGATTTACGAACTTAAAATTTTTGGCCCGCGACGAATTGCGCGTGCCACAACTGAGTAGACAGGACGCCGACGAAGGCCATGTTGTCGCGAGCCGCCGGGACCTTGGCCCGTTGCAGCTTCGTGACCAGGCGCGTGACCTTGTCGGGGTCGAAATAGCCAGTGCGCGCCAGGCCCTGCGGACTCATTAATTCTGTCACATATTCAGGCGGCTGAGCGCTGACAAACGCGGCCGCATCCGGCGCGCGATACGGCTGCTTGTGCCGCTGCAGGATCGCGGCCGGCAAGCGCTCGCGCATCGCCTGTTTGAGCAGGTGCTTCTCTTTCAGCACGCGCATCTTGTAGCGCGGGTGCAGACCGTTCGCGAATTCGATCAGGCGATGATCGAGGAACGGGAAGCGCCCCTCCACCGAGCTCGCCATCAGCATGCGATCGCCCTGTGCCGACAACAGATAGCTCGGCAACAGCGTCTTCGCTTCCAGATACTCGCCCCGGTTGAACCGGTGCCAGCCGTGCACTTGCGCCGGCAACGAGTCGCGCAGCCGCTCCACCGCCGAGCCTTCGACCCGGCCGCGGAAATCATCCGACCAGAACAACTTGCACTGCGCGGTGGTCGCCCAGCGCGGCAGGTGCGAAAAGCAGGGATCGGCCGGATTCTGCAGCCCGACCCCGAAGAATTCCTTGAGATACGCCGCACTCTGCGCCGAGGTCAGGTTCAAGTATGGATACAGCCGCTTGAGCAGCGCCGGACGCCAGGTGGACTCGGGCTGCTGCGCCCAGAAATGGCGCACCTTAGCCTCTTTGAAAATATCGTAGCCGCCCAGCACTTCGTCCGCGCCTTCGCCCGTCAACACCACTTTCACATTCGACCGGCGCACCAGCCCCGACAGCATCTGCATCGGCGCCGGCGCGGTGCGCAGAACGGGCATTTCGCTGTGAAGGATGGTCCGCGGGAACGCGTTGGCGATATCCGCGGTCGAGCACTGGATGTGATTGTGAGAGGTTCGCAGGTAATCCACGACTGTACGTTGGTGCACGGACTCATCGAGGCCGGCGTCGTCGAAGCCGATGGAGAACGTGCGCAGGGTCTGTGGCACTCGTTCCTGTAACAAAGCCACGAGCGAGGAGGAATCCAGACCGCCGGACAGGTAGGCACCGACCGGCACGTCCGCACGCAAACGCAGACGCGTCGCGTCGGACAGCACTTCACGGAGTTCCTGCTCGAGATCGGCCTGAGCGCCATGGCGATGCGCGCCCGGCTCCGGGAAATTCCATTCCCAATACTGTTTGCGCTTCACCGCGCCGTTCTCGACGATGAGCATTTCACCCGGCGCGAGCTGATTCACGCCCTTGAACATCGTGCGCGGCGCGAGCGGCGCCCAGAACGTCATCAGCTCATCGAGGCCGTTCGGATCCAGCTCGGCCTTGACGGCGCCGCTGGCGAGAATGGCCTTCACTTCGGACGCGAACACCAGCTCGTCGCGGGTCTGCGCGTAATACAGCGGCAATATTCCGGCGCGATCGCGCGCCAGAACCAGACGGCGCTTGGGACGGTCCCAGATCGCGAACGCGAACTGACCGTTCAACTGATCCACGAACCGATCGCCGAACTCCTCGTACATGTGCACGATCACTTCGGTGTCGGAGTGGGTATAGAACTGGTGGCCGCGCGCCTCGAGGTCCTGGCGCAGCTCGATGTAATTGAAGATCTCGCCGTTGTAGGTGATCCACACGGTGCGCTTGCCGTTGTGGATGGGCTGCGCGCCGCCGCCGAGATCGATGATGCTCAGGCGCGCGTGGCCGAGGCCGACGCCGGGCTCGACGTGATAGCCGTCGCCATCCGGGCCCCGGTGCGCAATGGCCTTGACCATGCGCTCCAGACGGCTCTGCTCAGGCGCCCGCTGCGCGTCGAAATATAGGGTGCCTGCTATGCCACACATGCTGTTGAAGTCGACTGAAAAGCTCGTCCGGCGCGAGCGGCAATTGTCCGGGATTTCGCTTTTTGCGGCGTGACCGGGGTCACGAGCACAGTCCGTGAACTGTCAGGCCCGGCGACACTCGCGCTATTCGCGTCCCGCCGGCCCCGATTTGGGCTTCACTCGTGCCCGCAAACGCTGCGCGAAGGCTCTCATTATGTCAGCGCCCAAGGCAACCATCCCTCGGCCGTTGTACGGATAGAAAGCCACAGTTCGATACGCCCGCTCCTGTTTGGTCCAGATGGACAGCCACGGCTCGGCGCTCCCCAGCATCTCGAACGAGCTGAGCCCCTCCTCGAAGGCCGCATGCAGCGCGTCCCACATCAACTGGATGCCGGGCGAATACTCGGCCCAGCGCTCGTCATAGCCGATCTTGAGCACCCACCAGCGCCCGGCATGCACAACGCCAATCTGCATGGCGATGGCCGCGCCTTCCAGTCGCAGGAAGCACACTCGCAGCTGCCCCTGTCGCGCCAGCCGCTGGGCCAGCTGCAGGAAAAAACCGCTCAGCCGCGGATTGGTCAGCATGGCGCTGCCGCCCCGCCCCTTCCAGCTCGCCGCCTCCACCTTCATGGCCTCGGCCATCGCGGCCTCGACGTCCTCCGGACCGGGCTTGCGGATCTCGACCTCGACCTTGCCGGCCTTCTCCAGATTGCGACGCGCCCGGCGATAGTCCTGGCGTCGGCGCGAGGACAAACCTTGTAAATATTCATCCCAGCTGCCGGCGATGGGCACGAAGGGCGAGCCGGAGGCTTTGAATTCGAGTAACTGGCCGCGACCGCGGGCCGCGCTTTTGAATGTTTTTAGAAGCGCACCATCCGCTTCGATTCGCTGCAAGACCAGCGGCCGCCCCAGACCGATGACAGATCGACACAGCGCCGCCAGCGCCTCATCGTCGCGATACCCGAAGCCACACGGCTCGAACAGCGTGGTCGCGCCCAGAATCTCGAGGCGCTCGACCCCGCCACCGTTCGTGACCCCGAGCGGCGCCAGCGCGATGACCTCGTCGCCTTTGCGCGCCTCGATCAGGCGCAGCGCCTCGGCGCCGTACAAACGTTCGGCGGCAACGAGCATCCAATCGACGGACTGAGTAAATTCCTGCGCGATCTGCGGCAGCTGGCGCCAGCGCGTCGCAAGCTCCTCGGGAGAGTCGATCCGGCGCAGCGTCTCGACGGTGTAGCTCGCCGCCCCCGTCGAGCTCATTGCTGAGAAACGCGAGCCGCCAGCTCACGCGCGCCATTCAAGGTCGCGCGCATGCCTCGCAGCCCCCAGCCGCTGCCAGGAATGCTGGCCAACAATCGCAGCACCGACTCCTGGATGGATTTACGTTCCGTATCGATCGAAGCCGCGCGTTTCAGATATGCGCGTGCCTGGCCGCGACGCGCCGATAACAAATCGCGCCGCGCCGCTTGTAACAACAGCCCGCGCTGAACTTCATCGACCTTGTCGCCGAGCTTCGCGTAGAACTCTTTATCGGCGCGCCACACGCGATCGATCATCGCGATCCGCCGCCCGAGTCGCACGCCCGGATCGCCACGAGTCAAACGCACCGCGTCCTCATGACTGCGGTTGTAGGTGGTCGAAATATTCGTATACACGCAGCCGCTCTGCTTCGAGAAGCGCGCGAAGAATTCCCAGTCGCCGCAGGTCGCGATGATTTCCGGCAGGCGCAATTGACCGAGCGCCGACTTACGAATCAACGAAGCGCTCGGCAAGACATACGGACAGACCAGCGACGGTGCGTAGATATCGCCGCCAGAGACCATGAAGTCCTGCGTCGGCAACTGCAGCTCCGGCATGCCCTTGATCGAGGCGAACGAGCGCTCCCAGCGGTAGGGCTCGATGCGACCCGGCACGTGATCCAGCCAGGTGCTCAGACCGTCCGTGATCGGCAGGATGTCCGACTCCGGCGTCGGCCCTTTGAAGATCAGGAAATTCGAGAACGTGAAGCCCACGTCGTTGAAATAACGCAGCAGCGCGACCTGCAGCTCGAGCTTGTAAGGCGCCCACAGATCGTCGCTGTCGAGCAGCGCGAGATATTCACCCCGCGCTTGTTTGATGCCGAGATTGCGCGCGGCATTCACGCCCGCGTTGGGACGGCGCGTGTAGCGGATGCGATCGCCGTACTTCTGCACAGCGGCGGTGGTGTCATCGGTGGAGCCATCGTCGATGACGATGATCTCGGTGTTTTGATACGTCTGCGCCAACACCGTGTCGATCGCTTCGCAAACCAAAGCGGCACGGTTGTAAGTCGGAATGACGACACTGACCAGCGGCCCGCTCATGAGGACGCATCCGTCGTCTTCGAGGCTTCAGCCGCCGCGGCTTCTTTGTTCGCATACGGCGATGGCCGCGGGCGATTGAGCTTGCGACGCAGGCGCCCCAGATTCCGCCGCAACCAGCGCCAGCCGGTGGCACGCAGCGCGTTCGGCAGACTGTGATACACGCTGAGCGTCACGTTGCTACGAGAGACATTGGCGAAGCGATCCTTGAAAGCTTCCTCGCCAATGGTGAAGTCGAGCTCGCGTCGTGAGCGTTGCAAGCCGTCCTCGATGATCTTGCGGGTCAACAGCAGCCCCGGCGAATGCTCGGCGTACTGCACTTCGAACGAGGGCTTGTACCAGATGATGCTGCCGAAATAATCGAAGCCGAAATGAAACGCGATCGGCTGTCCGTTGAACTCGACCACCGAGAACAACAGCCAGCCTGCCGAATGCAGCGCCGCCGCCAAGGCCAGATAGAACGTGCGCTGACTGCCCGCATCGAACAGGCTCGGCCGCCCGGCGGCGTGCCAGCGACGCGCATGCTGATCGAAGAAGGCCGGCAGCAACGACTGAATCTCGCTCAACGCCGACACATTGCGAAAACGCACTTCGCCGCGCGAGGAAAACCAATTGAGCGGCCGCTTCAGACTGTATTTCTTGAGCAGCTTCTCAGCACCGGGCCGATCGCTCTCCAGCTGCAACGCCGGACAGCGCAATTGCGCTTCCTGGACGAAGTACAGGCCGCGGCCCTCGCCCGCCTTGTGCAGCTCATCGAGCGTGCTCGACTGGCTCGGCACATTGCTCAGCCAGCAACTACGCCAGCGCGAGGAATTGGCGCGCAGAAATTTACATATGCTGGCGATGGCTGCCGGCTTGTCGTAAGGAACGACGAAGTCCTGGTAATCGGCATTGCCGGTGCCGACGAACTCCAGCCGCCGACCGTGCCAGGCCAGACGGTGGATCATCAGGGCGCCGAAGCCGATGACCCGCCCTTCCCGGCGCAACAACAGGAAGAACAACTCGTGCTCTTGACCGAAGGTCTGCCACCAGGCGTCGAACCACTCGTAGGTCTGGAAGATCGAATTGGTCTCGTTATGCGCGACCAGATCGTTCCATTCGTGGGCAGTCAGCGGGATCTGCTCGCGGCGCTGGATGAGCTCGATAGCGATGGGGGCGCTGCTGGAGGCATCCGTTGCCGACGGCCGCACGACAGCCGGCGCATCAGCGCCGCCCGTCAAAGCCGCCGCCCTTATCGACAATGAAGCCATTGCCGTCCCTGCAGGAACAGAACGCATCGACACGCACCCGAGGTGGCGTTGCTGGAAGATTTTTCCGCCACACTCCGAAACGATACGCCACGCCTGCCGGCGTGGCTGTTCACCACGTCACACGGACGCTGCAGCGAGTCGACTGACCTGGGCGGCCTCGAGCTGCGAACCCAGCACCTCTTTGACGGTTGTGAACCTGAATTCACCGATCAGTCGCGCCAGCCGCGCCTCGCATACATGCAAGTTCGTGTAATGGCGGAATCTGGATAGCCAGCTCGCGTTGAAGCGCGGCTGCTCCGAGTCGATCTCCCACGGATGCAGGTAGAAGATGAACGGCTGCTGCTGTCGTTCGTTAATGGAACGCAGGCCCCAGCGCGTGAACCAGTACGGCAGCAAACGGAAATATCCGCCGCCCGCGACCGGCACGCGCCGGCCGAACAACTCGGCCGTCGACAGCGGAAACTCGACGATGCTCGCACCATTCTTTGCATGCATCAGCCCGGGTCGGGTCGACGCTCCAGGAATTCCGTAACGATCGTGCGCGATCGGAAAAATACTGGAGTCGTAACGGAAGCCCAACTCACAAAGGATATCGATGGCCCACAACGATCGTGCCGTGATCGAATAGCTCGCCGCGCGATAGCCCAGCACCGGCGCGCTAATCAGATCCTCCAGCAACGCTTTGGACTCGCGCGTTTCCTGACGAAACACTTCCGGCGTTTGCCGATAAACGAGTTCGTGCGTCAGACCGTGGCAGGCGACCTCATGACCCGCCGCGTGAATACGTTTGATCAGCTCCGGCGAGCGCTTGGCTACCCAGCCGAGCACGAAGAACGTCGCGCGCACGCCGTTCTTGCCGAATAGTTCCAGCAAACGATTGGTGCTCTGCTCGGCGCGATATTCCATCGCATCCCATTGGTCGCGGCGGATGACTTCCGCCAGCGCCGAGACATGGAAATAATCTTCCACGTCCACCGTCATGGCGTTCGCGGTCATCGAGTTGAGGTGCATCTGACTCATCGGAAGCTGCCACCGGTCGGGGCCGTGTCCTGGTTGCCCCAGTAATAGGCCAGCGTCAGGAAGGCCCGGTTTTCAACGAACTCGTTGGTGCCGTCCCGAGTGTCGCGGTCGTAACGCTCGAGCAGGAAACGCAGACCCATGCGACTCCACACGCGCCAGTTCAGCGTCGCAGCGATACGCAGTTCGTCGTTCTCCTGATCCGCGTTCACAAACTTCTCGCTGTCCAGAGACGCGCGCAGATCCAATGTCACCGTGGCAGCCATGCGCCGCGAGACGCCCGCCGTGAAGGCGTTGCGCTTGCTATCGAATTGACTCTGGGACTCGTAGTCGTTCTTGGTGTGCGAACCACCGAGCAGGAAGCTGGTGCGGCCGCGCGTATACATCCATTCCAGCGAGACGAGCTGGCTTTCGAATGGATCGGACGACGCGGTGATCTGACCGGCGCCGCCGCCCACCACGCTTCCCGAGAGTTGCTGACGCAGCGAATCGCCCGCGTCGCCCAGCTGTTGACCCAGTGACAGACGCAGCGTCGACGACGCCGTCAGTTCGCGCGTGACATAGACATTGATGAGCGCGCTGCCTTCCTTATCGCTGCCATCACGCTCGAGCCAGGTGTAACCCACGTTGGCATCGATCGTGGTACGCGATCCCTCCAGGCCCCAGCCGACGAACACACTGTCGCGATCGAAATCCGTGTTCTGCGCATCGTCGAAATCGACGCTCTCGGTCACCGCATTCAACGACAGCTCAGTGCGCGGATTCGGGCGACGACCGATCGCCACACCGGCGGTGGTGCGCTCCGCATCCAGCGGGCTGTCCTGATAGTTGGTCGACGACCAGCGACCGAACAACCGTCCGAAGCCGATCGAGCCGAAGCGCATCGTCAGATCCGGACCGGTCGAGAAATAATTCAGGTCTTCGCGCGTCGCCGGCGTGCTCGCGGCGAACGGATCGGACTGCGCCTGACCGAAGGAATCCTGCACCACCCAGTTCAGAGTCTCGGGCACGATGCCCAACGCCAGCGTGCCATTGGCCGTGCCGAGCACCTCGCTGTCGAAGGTGTTGTCCATGTATTCGTAATAGGAAAGATCGACGACGGCATCGCCGCGCAGACGCCGCGTGCGCTCCTGCCACGCCAGATCGAGCCCCATCGTGCCGATGGTCTCGCTGGTTTCGTCCTGGGAAACACGGGTGATGTTGTCGGAGTAGCCGACGCCCGCTTCGGCGGAGGCGCTGATATCGGCTCGTGCCGGCGCGCCGACCACCAACGCCATGACACCAGCCGCAGCCGGCGCTGCAACCCAATTACGCCGCATGTGCCCCATGTACCTTGCCCTTCTCGATCGGCCATGGCCGGGTTGCGGCCACGACGTTTCTTTTGAGATCGACTCAGCCGTCTGCGACGCTACGTCGCAAGGCGCCATCGTCGCCTTCGACGGTGTCGCCGGAACGATCGCCATCCTTGTGGCCGTAGTACTGATAGTAGTAGCCGGGACGGACCTGTTCATCGGTTTGATTCAACACCAATCCGACCGACTTGCCTTCGCCCAGAAGTTCAATGGCATCGAGCACCGCGGTTTGCGGCGTCACGCCGGCGCGCACCACCATCACGATCTGGCCGACGACTGCGGACAACGTCATCGCTTCAGTCGTGATCAGCAGCGGCGGCGAATCGAACAGCACGACCCGGTTCGGATATCTCACAGTGATCTGATTGGCGATCTGTTCCATGCGCGAGCTCGCGAGCAGCTCGTTGGCCGTCTCGATCGCCTTGCCGGCCGGCAGGATGCTCAAGCCCGGCACGTCGGTCGGCAGGATCAACGATTCCACATCCAGATGCTCATCGCGCAACAGATCCATCAGGCCCAGCTCGTTGTGCACGCCGAAGGTGCGGCTCAGATGCGCCTTGGCGACGTCGGCATCGACCAGCACCACCGACAAATCCTTCTCGAGCGCAAACGACAACGCCAGATTGATGCTCGTGAACGTCTTGCCGTCGCCGGGCATGGCGCTCGCAATCATGATGCGATGGCCGCTGGGAATCTTCGGCACGCCACGACCGAGTGCATTCGCGATCAGCGGACGCTTGATCTGGCGATACTCACCGGCGAGCTGACGTTCCTGACTCAGCGGCGGCAACAGCTCCGCCTGGCGGAGCGCGTCGCGGTCGATATGAATGACGCGCGTCGGACGAGCCGGCTCGGGCGTTGGCACGGCAGTGACGATCGGCGCCGCGTGTGTCACCGTAGGCTGCGAAGCCGGTGCGGGACGCGCTGCTTGCATCGGCACCGTGTTCATCGATGCCTGCGACGACGCATGTGCCGGCGGCACCTGCGAGCGCGACTCCTGAATCTTCTTTAATGCTCGTTCGACCAGACTCATCGTCCACTCCGGGCGTTAGCCCAACATCTGACGCAGCAGGCGCGACGCAGGCTGCTGCACGACCACAACCACGATGAATACGACGAACAGGGCCGCCGCGGCGGCGGCATAACGCACCATCCCTCGGCGCAACTGAGCCTGATACTTCTCAACCCAGCTGCGAGTGACCGAGCCGAGCACCGGCAAACCGGTCATGTCGGCCAGCGCGCGGCTGGTCGAGAACACCGGTCGCATCATATGCATCACATAGGCGACCGCGCAGCCGGCACCGATACCTACCACGAACACCGCGAGCAGGAACAAGGGGCGATTCGGGAACGTCGGCTTGAAGCTCGCGCTCGGCGGATCGACGATGTTGAATTTCACCACGCCGGTCTGCTCCGCATCG
Source organism: Steroidobacter flavus (assembly GCF_042651805.1). Classification (NCBI taxonomy): domain Bacteria; kingdom Pseudomonadati; phylum Pseudomonadota; class Gammaproteobacteria; order Steroidobacterales; family Steroidobacteraceae; genus Steroidobacter; species Steroidobacter flavus. Next base: position 477,029 of record NZ_JBHSDU010000015.1, read on the forward strand.
CCGGACAGACGCGCCTTCTCTAAACGCTCCAACAAGCTGTTGTACTGCGTGCGTGTGACCGTGTAGTCACGCGTCAGGCGAGCGTACTCGGCTTCAACTTCCGGCGCGGTATCGACCAGACGCCGCAGCTCGCTCTCGTTGCGCTGATGATCGGACAGCTGACTGCGCAGCGCGGCGATTTCCACGTCGGCGGCGTTCAGTGTCGTTTGAATGCTCTGATACACCGGATTGCTCGAGGCATTCGCCACCGCAGCGGCGCCCGGATCGCCCCGGCGCAGCGCCGCCAGCTCTTCCTGCTGACGTGCCTTCAGCGCATCCAATGTTTCTTTGGTCGCGATGACTTCAGGATGCTTCTCGGTGTAACGAAGCAGCAGATCGTCCAGACGCGATTGCGTTTCCTGAATACGAGTGGCGGTGTCTTGCGGGCCGGAGGTCACGCCGTTCGACGAGCGACTGCCGGTGGCACCGGTCTCGGTCGGCGGCACGAACGGCGTCTCGCCGCGCAGCTGACGCTGCAATTCGGCGCGACGGCTGTTGGCCACGGACAGCTGACTCTGCAGCCGTTTCACTTCCTGCGTCTCGGTGGTCAGACGCGCGAAATAACCGCCCTCATCGCCCGGCACCAGACCCAGGTTCTTTTTCTTGAACTCGGCCAGCTGATTTTCGGCCTCGGCGAGACGACGGCCGTAGTCGGTCAACTGCTCCTTCAAGAAGCGCTGCGCGGACGCGGTACCGTTACGGTCCGAGCCGATCGTGTCTTCGACGAACGAGTTGAGCAGCATGTCGACCACTTTCAACGCGGTCTGGCGATCGTGGTCGGTGAAGGAAATACGGAACAATGTATTCGGGATGCGCGGATCGCGAGTCATCGGCGGCTCGAGCGCGACTTCGACGCGAGCCATGATGCTGTTGAGCAGAGCTTCGCGCTCCGGCCCCGTGCGCGCCGTGACATCGAGGCCCGCCTGCTGCGCGACCTTCTCGAGGTTCGCCCGGCCCAGCAACGCCTGACGCACCAGGTTCAACTGCGACTCCACGTCCATGTTCACAACCAGGCCGTCGACGGCCTTGCTCAACGCCGTGCGCGTATCGACGTTGACGCGGGCATTGGACTGATAGCTGTCCGGGATCGTGAACACCACGAACCAGCCGAACAGACAGACGCCCCACGCCACCGCCAGCGCATAGCGCCGGAAGCGCCAGGCGCCGCGCAGCTCGTTCGAAACCTGATCGATCAGTGCCTGCATGGTGTGCTCAGAAGAAGGATTGCGGCACGACGATCACGTCCCCTGGCTTGAGCTCCAGGTTCTGATTCATCGCACCTTTGTTCACGAGGTCGTCGACCTTGACACGCAGCTCGGTGTCCTTGCCATCGACTTTTCGGACAATCTTGCCGCGATTGCCAGCCGCAAATTCCGTGAGCCCGCCCGCCGCGAGAATCGCATCGAGCACACGCATGCCTTCGCGATACGGCAGCGATTGCGGCGTGGTCACCTGCCCGATGACTTTCACCTGGCTGAACGCGCTGACCGGGTTGGTGACGATCACGTTCACCTGCGGCGAGCGAATATATTCAGCCAGCACGACTTCGATATCGCGCGCCAGTTGAGAAGGCGTTTTGCCGACGGCGATCATGTCTTCGACCAGCGGCGTGGAAATCTTGCCGTCCGGACGCACCGGCACGGTCTGTGTGAGCTCGGGATTGCGCCACACGAATATCTGCAATGTATCGCCGGGGCCGATGCGGTAATCCGGCGCGACCGAGCTGGTCGCCATCTGGGGCATCTGTTGTGTGGCCGGCGGTTGAGTGTCGGCAGGTTTGACACTTTGGGCGGCTTGGCTCGGCTGGGTGGCCGGCGCGGGGCTGGCTGTGGGAGGCTTGTTCGCTTGGCTCCAAACACTCGTGGCCCAGAAAAACATCAACATGGCCACGAAGTTGAGCGCCGAAAATTGCTTCTGCATTCGATTCGTCACAAGTGAAAGGTGGCAGAGGGTCGCCACGCCCAGCGACTGCAGTACGGCTCACGTCATGCATGCATCACAGCGGCGGTAGCCTAACAGAAAAGCCCCCAAACCCACCGGAATAGCCCTTAAAACCGTGACGTAGCACGCGCTTGCGATACTGCCGCGCTACTCCTGCCCGCCCAGTTCCGTTAACAGACGCTGGGCCGCGGCGCGGTTGTCGAAGGTCGACTGACCGGCGAGCAGCTGCGTCAGCTGTTCCCTGGCCTGAGCCTTCGCTCCCGTGCGAGCCAGAGCTGCGGCGTAGTGATACTTGATATCGGCCGATGCGCTCGTCGCAGCCGCCGCCTGTTCGAGCAACGGCAAGCCCTCGGCGGCCTGGCCCGAGTCGACCAGGATCCAACCGAGCGTGTCCATGATAGCGGGGACTTTGGGCGCAAGTTGATGAGCCTGACGGGCAGTCGCGAGTGCCCGTGGGTCCCGTTGCTCGTGATACAGCCACGCCAGGTTGTTCAACGAAGGCACATGCTTCGGCTGACGTTGCACGATTTGCTCGTACTGCGCGATCGCCTGCTTGGCCTCGCCGCTCTTGATATATGCATCGGCCAGCAAGGCGCGGAACGACAGATCATCCGGATGCTCGCGCGACCAGCGCTCCAGCGGCTCGAGCGCGTTCGGCAACTTGCCGGCACTGCGCACCTGGAAAATCTTGGTCGCCAACTCCGGCGCTGGCCGGATCGCCGCGGCTGCTTCGTAGGCCTGCGAGGCTTCCGGATACTTCTGCAGAACGGTGTAGACCTCGCCTTCCAACGCCAGCAATTGCGGATTGTTCGGGCGCGTTTGTTTCAATGCTTCGATGCGACTCAAGGCCGCGCTGCCATTACCTTCCTGCACCTCGAGGAACGCCAGCGCGCCGATGGCCGGCAGCCACTCCGGCTGCAAGATCAGCGCTTTTTCCAGCGACTCGCGCGCCGGCCCGCGTTGATTCAATCCCAGTTGCGCGCGTCCCAGGTTCAACCACAGCAACGGATTGCCCGCATCGCTTGCCGTGCCGTCCTTGAACATCGCCTGCGCCTGATCGAAGCGGCCGCTCTCGAGATAGAGCAAGCCCGCGGCGTTCAGCACGTCGCCGCGCTTCGATGAAGCCTGAACGGCCGCATTGATGAATTCGTCGGCGCGCTTGGCATCGTCCTTCGCGAGCGCCATTCGCGCCAGCATCATCGGCGGCTCGACGGCTTTCGGATTGGCTTTGTGAAGCGCTTCGAGGCGGCTCGTCGCCCCGGCCTGATTGCCTTGCGCGAGCTCCACTTCGACCATCGCGAGCTGCGCGCCAGTGTTGTTCGGATCGAGATCGATCAAGCGCTGCAAGGCTGCTCGTGCCGCATCGGCACGGCGCGCGGTCCATTCGACGCGGGCCAGTGCAAACAGCAGCTCGGGCTGTTTGGGATTCTTCGCGAGCGCGTCGTTGAGCAACGCGCGCCCCTTATCGAGCTCGCCGGCACGCGCATAGAACCCTGCCGCGATTCCCACCGCGGCGGGCTCGGTGCCGTATTTGTTCAGCAGAGTTTGAACTTGAGTACGCGCGGCGGCGGGGCCCTGCGCGACAGAAATCGCCTGGATCAACAGCGCTTCGCGACGCGGATCGATCTTCGGATCGCTCTCTCCACGACGCAGCAACGCGACAGCCTTGTCCGCAGCGCCCGCTTGCAGATAGGCACCCGCCAGCTGAATCTGCAGCCCGCGACTATTCGGCGCGTCGTTCAGCGCCTTTTCCAACGTCTCGATGGTTTGTTTGTCGGCGCCGGCGGCGACGCGTGCACCTTCAAACAAATTGGTCAGCCGCGAGTCATCGGCGTTCGTCTCGATCGCTGGCACCAGCACTCGTAGCGCGCCATCAGGATCCTGCAGGCGCATGCGCACCTGCGCGAGCAGCTGCCGCGCTTCGAGATTCTGCGGCGCCTGTTGCACGACCTGACTCAGCTCCTGGCTCGCCTGCTCCAGATTGCCTTGCGCGACCAGCGTGACGCCGAGCAGATAGCGCGCTTGAGTAAATTGCGGAGCGGCGTTCACCAGCCGACGCAGACTGCTGGCGGCGGCCAGATAATCGTTGGTCGCCATGGAAACGCGAGCCGACATCAGTGCCGCCAACGGCGAGCCGGCGGCAACCCGATTCATCGCGTCGAGATTGGTGCGGGCGGCATCGATGTGACGGGCAACCAACTGCATCTCGATCAGTGTCGACAGCAGCGATACCTGACGCGTCGCTTCGAGCTGCTTCTCCGCCAGTCCCTTCGCCCTGAGCAGCGCCTTCTCGGCCTCTTCCGTCTTGCTGGCGCGAGCGAGAATCGCGCCTTGCGAGTACCACGCGAGCGCGGACTGCGGATGTTGCTCGGTGAGTTGAGTCGCGAGCGCCAGAGCGCCCGGTGCATCGCCCTGCGCCGCCAGCGTGTCGACGATGCCGACCTGAGCATCGATCAATGTCGAATCGGCCGCGGCCGACGCACGAAACGCCTGCTGAGCCTCAGCGGTTCTACCCAGCCCCTGCAAAGCAAAGCCGCGATACAAGTCGGCACGGGCCGGTTTGATCTGATCTGACGATGCCGCCGAAAGCTTCTCCAGCGCTGGAGCAAAGCGCCCCAGCGCGAGGTCGATACGGACCCGCAGCTCGAGGTGCGGATCGGCGCCGGCCGGCTTGGGCAGCTTGTTGAGCTCGGCTTCAGCGTTGGTGGGGTCGCCCAGCCACAACGCAACCTCGGCCAGCAACGCGCGGGCCTCGAGCAGGTCGGGGTCCTTCTGCAGAGCGTTCTTCAGTTCGACCAGCGCGCGTCGATAGTCGCCCTCGGCGACCGCGGATTGCGCACGCTCGTAGCGCTGCTCGGGGCTGACGAGAAAGTCACAACCGGCCGTCGTCAGCAGCATCGCGCCGAGCACGCAGCTCACCATCAACGTGCGGATCTTCAACATCTCCTGCTCCCGATTAGCGCGCGTCGCTGGACGCGAGGCTCGTCGTCACATCGCGTAAAACAACGCGCGCGGCGGCGCAGTCCTCACGCTGACATGGTGTTCTGAAGGCGACGACCGCCGACAACGGCGCCGATAGCAACGATTTGACGCCGTACTGAACCTGCATGGGCACGGTCTGACGATACCAGCGATCGTCGAGACGATAGGCATACCAGAGCATCCAGAGATCGCCGCGCGAGTCGGTCGCTTCCAGCTCCGTCCATTCGCCCTGCCCCGTCCCTCGACGACGCGTCGTCAAGCTCTCGCCCGTCACTGAGTTGGTGAAAGACACCAGCTCCTTGCCTTGATGCTGATCGGCATAGAGCGCGGCGAACCCTTCGATCGTGTCGCTGTCCTTCGAGTAGCGCGCTCGCTGTGTCACATCGGCGCCGGCAAATACCGGCTGCCAATCATCGCGAACACTCGGCTGCGCCGACCAACCGGCGAGCGCCGTTGGCAGCAAGCGAGGCAACCGATCCGTCGGAATCGTGTTGTGATCCGCGAGCAGCCACACCGGCGCCACCAACAGGCTGACCGCCGCAAGCGACGCGCCCCGCCACGACACCGGACCGCTCTTGGGAACAGACTCGGCTTCGGGCACTTGCTCGGGCGCCGCCGGCCAGCGACGCACGATCCAGAAGTAGATCACCATCGTGCCCACGAACATCACCCAGCCGAAGCTGTAATGCTCCTTGGTCACGAAATAGTGCTGCATGTTCGTTACATGTCCAGCGACGGCGATGATGAAAATGCGAATCCAGTTGGTCAGCAGCGCGAGCAGCGCCGCCAATGCCACCAGCTTGACGCGCGTCCACACCGAGTCGCGATTGATCTCGCCGTACAGCACGGCGATGGCGATTCCAACGATCAAGAAGTGCAGTCCGCTGCAGCCGCCGGCGATCTCGAGCGATCCTTCAGGCAATGTGAAGGTGTTCCCCGCGAAGAACACCGGAATCCCCACGGTCCGCAATAACATCCGAACTGCCCAGCTCGACAGCGATTGCAGCAGCGGATTGATCGCGTCCCACAGCGGGACCGCGAAATACAGAAATGCGAACGGCAGCCAGTTACGGCGGGCTGCTTGGAATCCATAGGCTGCGATGAACGCGCCGAAGATCATCGCGGGCAACAGCGCCTGATGCGCGATACGAATGCCGGCGCGATAAGCGATCAGCCACACGACGCTGGCCGCGATGACAGCAACGCACGCCAGGACACTGGGCTGAATCTCGACCTGCGCCCAGTCGCCACGATTCTTCCATAGCAACCACAAGCTCATCGCGACGATCAGATAACCGTGCGTGTACGAGCGGCGGATCGTGTCTTCCCACTGCTCGATCAACGAAGCGGTGGTCGGCCAGAACAGCAGGAACCCGAGCACGAGCAGCGCCATCGCGCCGACCGCACGCAGGTTGCGGTTGCGGGCGACGGCGCGAGGATCGAGGGCGAGCGTCGTCGCATCCGTCGACGACAGGCCGGGCGTCACCATCTCAGTGGGCGATGCCGTACTTATCCATCAAGTCATAGAGCGTCGGCCGGCTGACACCGAGCAGCTCAGAGGTGCGCGAGATATTGCCTTCCGTGATGGACAGCGCCTGACGAATCGCTTGCCGCTCGGCGCGCGTGCGCACTTCTTTCAGATTGAACAGCAGCTCGCCGTCGACGCTTTCTTTCAGATGCAGATCTTCGGCGGTGAGCAACGAGCCCTCGCCCATGATCATTGCAGTCTTGACCCGATTCTCCAGCTCACGCACGTTGCCCGGCCACGAATAGGCCTCGAGGGCCGCGGTCGCTTCCTCAGTGAAGCCGCGCTTCGGACGGCCATGCATGCCGCCGAACTTACGCAACATCGCATGAGCGAGCACGGTCGGCGCGCCCCGGCGCTCGCGCAGCGGCGGCACATCGATGGTCACTTCGCCGATCCGGAAATACAAATCTTCACGGAAGCGTTGTTCCGTGATCAGCTGCTTCACATTCTTGTTGGTCGCGCACACGACCCGCACGTCGACCGGAATCTCCTGCCGGCCGCCGACGCGCTCGATGACGTGGTTCTGCAGGAAGCGCAGCAGCTTCGCCTGCAGCGCCAGCGGCATGTCGCCGATCTCATCGAGGAACAGCGTGCCACCGCTCGACAGCTCCACCTTGCCGATGGTCTGTTTCACGGCGCCGGTGAACGCGCCCTTCTCGTAACCGAACAATTCGCTTTCGAGCAGTTGCTCCGGAATGGCGGCGCAATTGATGGCGACGAACTTGCCGTCGCGACGGCCGCTCTGCTTGTGAATGGCGCGGGCGATCAGTTCCTTGCCCGTGCCGCTCTCGCCGAGAATCAGGACCGACACCGCGGCGGGCGCGACCTTCTCAATCATGCGCCGGACTTTGAGCATCGCATCGTCGGTGGCGATCATGCCTTCGAACGGCGCGGTGAACTGCGCTTCCTGCAGCTGACGGTTCTGATTTTCCAGCGCGTGAATATGGAACGCGCGGCTGACGATCAGTCGCAGCACGTCGGTGTCGACGGGCTTCTGATAAAAATCATAGGCACCGAGCGAGACGGCGCGCACGGCGTTGTCGCGATCGTTGTTGCCGGTGACGACGATGACTTTCGTGCCTGGCGCGAGGCTCAGCGTCTCACGCAGCGTCTGCATGCCTTCATTGACGCCTTCCGGATCGGGCGGCAGGCCGAGATCCTGCAGCACCACCGGCGGCTCGAACCGGCGCAGCTGTGCGAGCGCTTCGGCACGGGTGCCCGCAATCAGCACCTCATGCTCATCGAAGCACCACTTCAGCTGCTTTTGCAAACCGAGGTCGTCTTCGACGATCAGCAGTTTAGGCTTGTCTTCGCTCACGATTCTTCCTCTCCTCATTTATTGCGAGGGATCGGGCATCCTGCCACGACCCTCGCGCGAGCAACAAAAGGCGCGACTTTTGCTGCTCGCTCGCCACCTTCGGCGGCGGGGCACGTCCTGTGCCCTGCAAATTTAAACCACGGCGTTGCTGTTCGGCGCGGCCGCGGTCGCGTCCTGGCCCTGAGAAAGCGGAAGGCTAACCGCAAAGCGGGTGCCCTGTCCGGGACTGCTCTGCACTTCCACGTCCCCTCCCAGCAAACGGATGTATTCACGCACCTGGTAGGCCCCGATACCCATGCCCTTGGCCCCCTTGGTGCTGTCGAACGGACGGAACAGGCGATTGCGGATGAAGTCCGCATCCATGCCCGCGCCGGTATCTTCCACCAGAAGCTCGGCCTCGCGGCCATTCTGTCCGATGCTCACCGACACCGAGCCTGTCTCGCTGGTGGCGTCCTGCGCATTGCGGATGATGTGCTCGATGATCACCGACAGCCGCTCGGCGTTCGCCATGACCATCGTGGGCGGCCCCGCCTGCAATTGCGGCTTGGGCGCGCGATAGCTGCAGCGCGCGACGGCCTGCTGAGCCAGCTCGCGCAAATCGGCGGCGACGTGACGGTCGGCCGAGGTCGAGCCCCGCAGCTGCTCGATCAACTTGGTCATGCGATCGGCCGCATTGGCGATGGTCTCCATCGCGTCGTCGATGAATTCCGGCTTGTGCTTGTGGCGCGGCGCATTGGCCACGATGAGCTTCAGCTGCGCCACCGAGTTCTTCAGGTCGTGCATCATGAACGCGGTCAGCCGGTTGTAGGCCTCGAATTGCCGGCTTTCGGCCAGGCGACGGTCCGCATCCTGTTGCGCGATATGGGTGGCCACGTGGCGGCCCAGGGTCTTCAGCAAGTCGCGATCTTCGTAGGTCAGTTCGAACGGCGGTGGCGGATCGTACAACACCACGAAGCCCACCAGCCGATCCAATTGCAGCATCGGCGAGACGATGCGCAGCTGCTCCTTGTCGAGCAGCCAGGGCGGCATGGCGATGTTGCCGTAGAAATCCGGCGCGCGGCGGAATTCCTCCGTGTCGATGATCCATTGCTTGCCGGCCAGAAACTGCGGCAGGTCGTCGTCCGCCGAAAGGCTCGCCGGCAGACCCAACGAGTCGATGCTCATCGGCCAGGCCGCATACGGCAGGAACTTCTTGCCGGTCTCATCGCGCAGGAACAGAAACCCACCGGGACTGGTGAAGATCTGCGCAATGGAGCGCAACGCGGTCCGGCCCACATCCTCCTCATCGGTCGAGGACAGCGTGCGGATGAAGCGCAGCCACTCGATGCGATAGTCGTACTTGTTGCGGTAGAAGTGCTTGCTGATGAAGACGCGCGCGTGCCGCCGCAGCGCCGCCGACGTGACCAGGCTGGCAAGGACCACGACGGCGCCGGCGAAGAACACGATCTGACCGACATTGCCCCAGGCGCCGCCAATCTCGCGGACATACAGCCCGCCCAGCGCCATCACCGTGAGATACGAGCCGATGACCAGCACCGTCGTCGTATAGAAAACAATCTGGCGCGACACGAACACGTCCAGCGACCACTCGGGATTGCGACGCGCGGCGACGGCGATCAAGGGCATCGCAAAGGCGTTCAAGATGCCGCGCGAGGTCCAGGCATCGATGGACACGGCGTGCAGCAGTTCGGTCTGCGAATACAGGAACAGATCGTAGGCGAACAAGGTGCCCACGCCGATGATGAAGTACTTGAGCGACCGGCGCGCGACCTGCGAGGAATTGCGATAGATCTGCTCGAGCAGGATCAACGCCAGCAATGCGACCGCCAGCCCCGCACGAGACAGCAGCAGCGTCGGGTTGACCATCGCGACGCCATAGTGCTCCAGCACCGGAAGCACGACGGCCGCCGCCAGCAACAGCACGCAGAGTCCGCGCGCCGCTATCGCGAGCCAGGTGGGAGCCGCGATGCCTGCCACTGCGACCAGGGCGAGCAACCAGGCGCCGCCGCGAATCGCTTCGGCGAGATAGATGACGAGCACCGGCACGTGGCCGGTATAGCTCTGCACAGCCAGAATCCCGGCCCACAGGGCCGTGACCGCGCTGGCAACGATGAGGTGCCCACCCTGCTGCCGACCGCGCCAGGCCGTGATCAGCAGGAGGGTCAGCACCAGAAAGCTCAGCGCCGCTATGCCATAGCTGGCAATACCGAACGCATTCATTCAGGGACTCTCAACGCGCGCCTTTTCTCCACACGATCACTTCCACCGTCTGTACCAGGATGGCCAGATAGAACAGCAGGCTGTGGTTCTTGACGTAGAACAGATCGTATTGCAGTTTTTCGATCGCGTCCTGCTCGGAGGATCCATACGGATAGCAAAGTTGCGCCCACCCGGTGATGCCCGGCTTGATGGTGTGACGCTCGCGATAATACGGGATACGCTCCTCGAGTTGGCCGACGAACTCGGGACGCTCGGGGCGCGGACCGACGAAGCTCATCTCCCCGCGCAGCACGTTCAAGATCTGCGGCAGCTCATCGATGCGCGTGAGCCGGGTGAACGCGCCGATCGGCGTGACGCGCGAATCGTTCTTCTGCGCCCACTGCGCGCCGTCCTTCTCAGCGTCCTCGCGCATGCTTCGGAACTTCAACAGCCGGAACGGCCGGCCGTACTGCCCGACACGCACCTGGCGATAGAAGATGGAGGCCTTCGGGCCTTCCATGATTTTGATGGCCAGCGCGGTCACGACCATGATCGGCGCGGCGACCACCAGCAGTGCAAAGCTCGCCAGAATGTCGAAGGCCCGCTCCAGCGTGTCGTGGATCCGACCGCGCCCGAAGCCTTCGGAGAAAATCATCCAGCTCGGATTGAGCAGGTCCAGGCGCACCTTGCCGGTCTCGCGCTCCAGGAACGACACCAGCTCCAGGATGTCGACGCCTTCCAGCCGGCACTCGAGCAACTGATCCATGGGGAAGCGGCGGCGGCGATCGTCCATCGCCACCACGATCTCATCGACCCGATGCTTCTCGCACAAGGTGAGCAGGTCGACCGTGGTCGGCAACTTCTCGTTCTCCGGCACCTCGGAGCCCTCGTCCCCTTCCGCCGGCACATAGCCGACGACCACGAAACCGCGACGATCCGAGCGGCGGCGCAACCGAGCGATGCTGGCGCCCCGTCGGCCCGAGCCATAGACCAGCACGCGACGCTTGAACAGGTCCTCATCGACCAGCGTGTCGAACACGATGCGCGCGATCACCGAGCCGCCGAAAGCGATGACCAGGCTGATCAGCAGCGCGCCGCGACCGATATGCAGGTCGGGGAACAGATAGAACAGGATGGTGATGAACATGGCGCCGCCGAACACGCTGGCGGCAACCCGCGCGATCAGCCCGGCCAGGCGCGAGCGCTGGCGCGAGTTGTACAGGCCCATCGCGGCCATGCTGATGAACAGCACCGCGGCGAAAACCACCCCGCGAGGCAGCATGGGCCCCAGCATCTCTTCGGCCAACGGCTGCGAGTTGAAGCGCAGATAGGCCGCCGCATAGGGCGCGAAAAAGAAGATCACACCTTCAATAACCGCGAGAACGGCCAGGTGCAGGTGCCAATAGTGTTGAAAAATTCGAATCGCCACGCGTTATTCGAGCCTTGTTCGCTGCTGATCGGTCCTAAGGTCCGGCCGGCTATTGAGCGCGAGTTGCCTGCGGTGCACCAGCGGCCGTAAGTCTAGTCATCTCACCCTCACCAACCGCGTGAAGGCAGTCACAGGCGCTACTGTCAAATCCACGACCCCGTCCCACCCTGGCCAAAAGCCCCGGAGATAGACCGTGGGCGACGGCCGGCGTGCTGTAAGAGGAGTCGTCAATTGACAATCATTCGCATTTATATTTACATGATGGCCAATCGGTGCGACTCACGCCAGTCGCCAGGATCGAGAGCCCGAACATGTACATCTGTGTATGCCACGCCATCAGCGATCGTCAGATCCGCGAAGCCGTCGATAAAGGCGCCGCGTCGTTGCTGGATGTCCAAATGCGCCTCCCGGTCGCGAGCTGCTGCGGTCGATGCGAAGATTCTGCGCGAGAAGTGATTGAGTCTCATATCGAATCTGCGAATCGTCCCGTTGCCGCCTGAGCCGACCCGCGTATTCTCGCGGTAATTCGTCAATCCGTCTCCCCTCTCGTGGTGCTGCGCTGACGCGCAGTTGCCTCGTTCCGCGTCGCTCCTCCACCATTCGCGGCTGATTTGTCATTCATTCGAGTCGGAAGGAGCACACATGCAGGGTCACGCAACGGTTTTGCGTCATCTCAACGTCGTTCTGAAGAACGAGCTGACGGCCATCAACCAGTATTTCTTGCACGCCCGCATGTTCGAGCATTGGGGCCTGAAAAAGCTCGGCGAGTACACCTATAAAGAATCCATCGATGAGATGAAGCATGCCGACAAGCTCATCAAGCGCATCCTGTTCCTGGACGGTCTGCCCAATCTGCAGGACCTCGGCAAGCTGCTGATCGGCGAGAACGTCGAGGAAGCGCTGAACTGCGATCTGAAGCTGGAGATGCAGGCGCATCCCGATCTGCGCGCCGCCATCGCCGATTGCGAGAAGGTGTCCGATTACGTGTCGCGCGAGCTGTTCGAGGACATCCTCGAATCCGAGGAAGAGCACATCGACTGGCTGGAGACTCAGCTCGACCTGATCAAGCGCGTCGGCATTCAGAACTACTGCCAGTCGCAGATGGAGACGGACGAGGATTGATCAAAAGAAACGGGCGGCCCCGACACCCAGCACATCCTGGGGTCGCGACCGCCCGTTCGGTTCGCTCAACAGGTCCGATTAACTGATCGTCTTGCTGGCCGTATTCGACAACTGGCTGGCCACACCCGCCGAATTCACCGCCACCACCGCGAAGTACCAGGTGCCGGAGCTCAGGTTCTCCACCACATAGCGGTTGATCGAGGGGTTATCCACGTTCGCCGTCTGATCGAGGTTGGCGGACGTGCGCCCGTACATCACTCGATAGCTGGCGAGATTGCCCAGGTTCGTACCATCCGAGTTCTGAGTCGGCGGCGTCCACGACAGCGTCGCGCTGCCGCTGGCACTGGCCACATCGTTCACGGCGATCGTGAAGGGTCCGAGCACCGCGCTCGCGGTACCGTCCGAAACCGTCACGGTGATGTTGGCGTAAGAGCCCACCTGGGCCGCCGTCGGCGTGAAGGTGATCCGGCCGGTCTGGGCATTGAAGGTCATCCAGCTCGGCAGATTGCTCTGCGAGAACGTCAAGGCATCGCCGTTCGAATCAGCCGCCGAGGGCTGGAAGCTATAAGCCTGGCCGACCACGGCGGTCGAGCCCGGCGTACCTGTGATCGTCGGCGCAGCGTTGGTGGAGCTGGTCGGCGGGTTCACGTTGCTGGAAGAGTCACCACCACCGCCGCCGCCGCAACCGGTCAGCACTACAGAGGTGAGGAGGAGGCAGCCGGCTAAAAATCCCGGAAAGTAAGTACGTCGCATGATTCTCCACTGTGGCGGTCACCGCACGGCTGGCCGCGCGTTTCCGCTGTAAGTCTTTGATATCTATTTCGATATCTGGAGCTGAGACTCGCACGTGCCGAAGCACGGCGAGGGCATGCGGGAGTAATAACAAGTCCTGTGCCAGCTGCTGCGGGGCACTGCTGAATCAGCTACTTACCTTGTAACTATAATTTTTCGGCAGGGATGGAACCCGGGCCATTCGTCGCTAAAGAGGGACAGTTTCCGGCCAGAGGACTTCAAGCCCTTTTTATAAATCGCTGATTCCCAAGGAATCAGGCCTTTGTAGGCGAACGCAGACAGTGTGACGTCGTGCGCGCTGAGACCGGCCCTTAGGACCGGGCCTGACGGGTTATTCGCTGCCTGAGCCCGGGCCGATTCACGCCACAAGTCTCTCGACCGACACTCCCCCGCCCGCCCCACAAAAGCGCCGCCATTCAAGCGCTTCTTCCCTCCCCCGCCGCTGGCGCGCGAGCGCGGTTGAGCGCACGGCGCATCCAGTCCAATTAGGCAGGGCATTAGAACCAAGGAGCGGATTCATGTACCGACAGATCTCCGAGTGCCGCATTTGCAAGAACACGCAGCTGGTCGAAGTTCTCGACCTGGGCGTTCAAACGCTCACGGGTGTGTTCCCAAGAACGCGGGCGCAGGAGGTTACGGCGGGCCCGTTGAAGCTCGTGAAATGCACTGGAGACGATGCTGTCTGCGGATTGTTACAACTCCAGCACACCTACGATCTCGGCGAGCTGTACGGCGACAACTATGGGTACCGTTCGGGACTGAACTCGAGCATGGTGGCGCACCTGCATGGGAAGGTCCGCAGGATTCTGGAGCGCGTGACGCTATCCGACGACGCTCTGGTCATCGATATCGGCGCCAACGACAGCACGACTCTGCAGGCGTATCCGACGCGGGGCTGCACGCTCGTCGGCGTCGACCCCACCGGTGCGAAATTCCGGAAGTTTTATCCGTCGCACATTCAACTGATCCCGGACTTTTTCTCCGCGGCCACGATCCGCCAGCACTTCGGCGAGCGCAAAGCGGCCGTCGTCACCTCGTTCTCCATGTTCTACGACCTGGAAGAACCGATGACCTTCATGAAGGAGATCGCCGAGGTGCTCGACGACGACGGCGTCTGGGTGCTCGAGCAGAGCTACATGCCGACGATGCTGGCGCGGAACTCGTACGACACCGTCTGCCACGAGCATCTCGAGTACTACGCGCTGAAACAGATCAAATGGATGACCGACCGGCTCGATCTCAAAATCATCGACGTCGAGTTCAACGACATCAACGGCGGCAGCTTCTCGCTGATGGTGGCCAAGCAGGGCTCCCGTCACGCCGAGTCCCCGCAGGTGGCCGCGATCCTCGATGAGGAAGTGCGCACCGGGCTGAATACGCTGCAGCCCTTCCACGACTTCGCCAAGAGCGTCGCCGCCAGCAGAACCACCCTGCGCGCGTTCCTGGACGAAGCGAAGCGCTTCGGCAAAACCGTGTGCGCGCTCGGCGCATCGACCAAGGGCAACGTCCTTCTGCAGTACTGCAAGATCACCGAAGCGGACATCGCCCGGGTCGGCGAAGTGAATCCGGACAAATATGAAGCGTTCACGCCCGGCAGCCTGCTACCGATCGTCTCCGAACAAGATGTGCTGGCCATGCAACCGGACTATCTGCTGATCCTGCCGTGGCACTTCAGGGGCTTCTTTGTGGAGCACCCGCGCTACTTCGGACACAACCTGATCTTCCCGCTACCGCAACTGGAACTGGTCCGCACCACCGCGCCCTCCGACACATCGCAGCCAGCGCGGGCCGCAAGCGAAGAAGCGCGGGTATAGCTCGTTCGTGGTTGCCGTTTTCGTCTGCGGTAGCGACAGCCGCATCGATATCCTCGAGCGCACGCTGCCAGCGGTCCAGAAGTTCTGGCCGGCGTGTCGCTATCCGATCCATGTCGGGCTCAACACCTGCAATCGTCCGCTGCCGGTCGGCAGGCCGGTCATCGCGCCGCCGTCCGATTGGCGTCGCGAGTTCGAACAGCAACTGACCCAGCTCGAGCACGATCACGTGATCGTGCTGCTGGACGACTTCCTGATCCAGGCGCCGGTGGATCAGGATCGCCTCGCGGCGCTCGTCGAGGATGCCGTGCGGCTGAATCTCGACTATCTACGGCTCATTCCCATGGGACGCTCCTTGCTCGCACGCGCCGTAGGCAGGCAGCCCAAGGAAATCGCTCCCGGCATCGAGCGAATTCGCGAGCGCCATCCCTTCTATTCAGCGCTGCAGATCGCGATCTGGCGCAAGCGCCACTTGTTATCGATGCTGGAGCAGCCGCTGAGCATCTGGGAGTTCGAGCATCAGTCCCACGATGAAGCGAGCCACTGCGCGATCAAAGCCGACCCGCCGATCGCGTATCGTCATCTGGTCGAGAAAGGTCGCTGGCTGCCCTACGCCCGCTCGTTGCTGCGTCAGGCGGGATTCGCGCCGGAGCTCGGCAACCGCCCGGCCTGGCCGGCCACGCGCTATGGCCAACTGTTTGTCGATCAGCTGCGCTGGGTCGTGCTTGGCTATGCCACTTGCTGAGCGACGATGTCGGCATCGACCATCATGGTCACGAGCTGCTCGAACGACATGGACGGTTGCCATCCCAGCACCCGCCTCGCCTTGGTCGCGTCTCCCAGGAACGGGATCGACTCCGGCGCCCGTCGCACGAGCGGGTCGGTTTGAACATAGGCCCGATAGTCGAGGCCCACGCGATCGAATGCCAGGTCGCAAAACTCGCGCACCGAATGGCTCACGCCTGTCGCAACCACGTAGTCGTCAGCAACCTCCGCCTGCAACATCTGCCACATGGCGCGCACGTAGTCGCCCGCGAAGCCCCAGTCGCGCGTCACGTCGAGCGCCCCGAGCGACAGCGAGCGAGTCAGACCGGCCCGAATGCGCGCCACACTCATCGAAATCTTGCGAGTCACAAACTCCGGTCCGCGCCGCGGGCTCTCGTGATTGAACAGGATGGCCGAGCAGCCGAACACGCCGAAGTTCTCGCGATAGGTCCCGACCATGCCGTGCGCGAACAACTTGGCGACGCCATAAGGATTGCGGGGCCGGAACGGCGTCAGCTCATTCTGTGGCGACTCGGCGACTGTGCCGAACATCTCGCTGCTGGAGGCCTGGCAAAAACGAATCTTGGGATTGACCGTCCGGATCGCCTCCAGCATCCGCACGACAGCCAGCCCGTTGTATTCCGCGGTCAACGTGGGATCGGTCAACAGCTGACTGCTCGATGCCCGCGCCGCGAAGTTATAGACCTCATCGGGCTGGTGGTGCTCGAGCAGCCGCCGTAACAACGCGTCATCCAGCAGGCTGCCCGGAACGATCTCGAGCTGACTGCGAATATGCTGAATGCGATCCAGACGCTCGCCGGCGTCCTCGCGCACCAGCCCGATGACCCGATAGCCGCGATCGAGCAGGAGCTCCGCAAGATAAGAGCCATCCTGCCCGTTGACCCCGGTGATCAGTGCCCTCCGCATGCGGAGCGCATCAGGACGCGATGCGCGATCCAAACACGGCCGGGAATCCGTGAGGCTTCAACAACTCCTCACATTGCGCTTCCTTCAAATCTTCCTTGACCATCTCCGCCACCAGTTCGGCGAAGCTCGTCTTCGGAATCCATCCCAGCTTCGCCCGCGCCCTCGCGGAATCGCCGAGCAATGTTTCCACTTCGGTCGGGCGGAAGTAACGCGGGTCGACTGCGACCACGCAGTTGCCGGCGCGATCGTAGCCCTTCTCCTCGACGCCCTCGCCGGTCCAGCGAATCTTCATCCCCAGGTTGTCGGCCGCCGCATCGACAAACTCACGAACGCTGCGTTGCTCGCCGGTCGCCACCACAAAGTCCTCCGGCGCCGTCTGCTGCAACATCAACCACGCGGCCTCCATGTAGTCGCGAGCATGCCCCCAATCTCTCAACGCGTTGAGATTGCCGAGATACAGACATTCCTGCAGACCGCATTTGATACGAGCAAGCCCGCGCGTGATCTTTCGCGTCACAAAGGTCTCGCCCCGGTTCGGCGATTCGTGATTGAACAACACACCGTTGCAGGCATACATGCCGTAAGCCTCGCGGTAGTTGATGGTGATCCAGTACGCATACAACTTGGCCGCAGCATACGGAGAACGCGGATAAAACGGCGTCGTCTCCTTCTGTGGAATTTCCTGCACCAGACCGAACAGCTCGGACGTCGAGGCCTGATAGAAACGAACTCGCTTCTCCATGCCCAGAATGCGCACGGCTTCGAGAATGCGCAGCGTTCCAAGCGCGTCGGAGTTCGCCGTGTACTCGGGCTCTTCGAACGACACCGCGACGTGACTTTGCGCGGCCAGGTTATAAATCTCATCGGGCCGGGTCTTCTGGATGACTCGCATCAGGCTGCTGCTGTCCGTCATGTCTCCATAGTGCAGATACAGCCGCGCATTCGGCTCGTGCGCGTCCATATACAAATGATCGATGCGATGGGTGTTGAACAAGGACGTCCGGCGGCGAATGCCGTGGACGATATAACCCTTCTTCAAAAGAAACTCGGCGAGGTAAGCGCCATCCTGGCCGGTAATCCCTGTGATCAACGCAGTCTTTTGTTTCATGAGCAGGTATCCAGTTGAGCCGTCCGTATGGCTATCTCTGGATTCTGCCCCGATCGTTGCGAGCGCAGCCGCCGCGCTCGCAGGCTCTGTTGGCCGGCAGTGCTTTAGCCTTTCGTATCGATCATTGGAGTCTTGCAGTGGTCCGCTGCTGCGTCGTCCTCTTCATCGTCCTCGTCTTCTTCGCGCGGCGGGACCGGTGGCAACGCGACCACATTGGTGGCATCGGCGGGGATATCCGGCTCGGGCGGTAATTCGATGCCGCCCACCCTGGTATCTTTCAACAACTGCTCGAGCGTCACCAGCTCGAGCACTTCACGGATGTGCTTCGGCGACTGCTTCAGCCAGCGCACATAACCGAGCTTCTGTTCTTCGGTCACGTCCTCAGCCCGAAGCGCGACCAGCCAGTCAGCCGCCTGCTCGCTGATCGACTTGGACCGACCGCTCGACTTGGACTTTCGTTTCTGGGGACGGTCAGGCATCCGTCTTCCTCGCCAATGCGCAAGGGCTCAGGCGCGACGGTGTTTCGTCTGTCCCGACCGCGACCGCTAGGAAACCCGCTGAGGCCGGGTCTCCTCCTCCCCCGCAAGCTAGACCGGACCATGATTGTGCATGGCCCTTGGCGTGGAGCGGATGCGGATCTGCCTTATCCGGCCTTCCTGCGCACAGGCAGCTGCGCGTCCAGATCCGGCGAGCCCAGATCCGAGCGCAATTCAGCATAAGCGCGAGCGATGTCTCTTCGCACGACACGCGGAGTCAACTTCAGTTTGGCGGCAATCTGCTTATACGTCAGATCTTCTCTGATGTGGAGTAGCAGCACCTGCCGTTGCCGCGGCGGCAGCCGGTTGACCGCTTTCCGGACATGCAGGTTGACCAGGTCGTGCTCGACGCTACTCTCCGGCTCAGCGTCCGGCTCGATCTGCAGGTCCGACAGCCAGACATCGTCGTGCGGCAGGCTGTTGCGGGCCCGCTCGCGCCATTCGTTGACGACGTTGGTCGCGATCCGGAACAAATAACTCTGGGGATATTCGACGACGGCGTCGTCGCTGTAACGGAGCAAACGGAGGAAGACCTCCTGCGCCACATCGTCCAGATCCGCCGACTGCATCGAGGAGCGGCTGGACAACCAGCGTTTCATCGCGCCCCGCCAGCTCTCGAACCACTGGGTCAGGCGCTCGTTGCGGCTTTGTGTATCGACGACGACTTCCCTGACTTCACCCTCTGTCGTGCTCTGGTCCATCGGGCAACGTTCGGGAACGGCGCTCACGTGAGTCGTACCCCGCTGCTGGCATCGTCACTGGTTCGCCGGTCTATCAACGCGCGCAATGATGTGAGCATGACCTTTTCCCCCTAGGACATTCACTTAGTTATTGGCAGGGCTGCATTTACCTGGACGGGTGATCCCAATAGATACGGGGTCCGTCTATTTCTACTTGTCAGGTTTGGCGGCAAAAAGTCGGTAGCAGTTCTGTCACATTTTCGCCAAGTCAGTGCCACACGCGGCATCGATGCGCGGCTGCTGCAGTGCTTTGTTGTTGTCTGCTCAACGAAAGTTTCGTTGAGCCTGACGTGTCCATCAGTGATGCAGAATGACCACCGTAGCCCCAGACACCAGCGCTCCCTTCGCCTTCGATGCCACGTCATTCCGGAACTATGACAAGCAATTGCACCGCTACCTGGCGCGTCGTTTGACGCAGCGCCAGGACGCGGAAGATCTCGCGCAGGAAGTTTATTTGCGCTTATTGCGAGTCGATGCCGCCAAGCGCGTCCAGAAACCGGTCGCGTATATTTTTGGAATCGCGTCCCACGTGGTCGCGGACTTCAAGAGCGGCTCGCGACTGAGTCACGAACGCCTGCAAGACAACGACGATGAGCCCGATGACCGCGCCAGCGCGCCTGACGATCTGGCCGACCGGTTGAACCTGCAACAGCAACTCGAACGCGCTTTCGCACGCCTGCCCCGCACGCATGCGATGGTGCTGATCGCGCACAAGCACTGCGGCCTGTCGTATGAAGAGGTCGCCGCCGAGC
The DNA here is from genome assembly GCF_042651805.1 of Steroidobacter flavus. Taxonomy (NCBI): domain Bacteria; kingdom Pseudomonadati; phylum Pseudomonadota; class Gammaproteobacteria; order Steroidobacterales; family Steroidobacteraceae; genus Steroidobacter; species Steroidobacter flavus. The sequence continues at coordinate 497,018 of NZ_JBHSDU010000015.1, forward strand.
TCGGGCTCAGCATTCACACGGTCGAGAAGTACCTCACCCAGGCCAAGGCCGTGATCCGGACCATGACCTGGGAACGCTGAGGATCAATACATCGCATCCTGGTCGGTGCCGCTGGCGTGGGCCGCGGACTGCCCCATCTCCAGGAAGTCTTCGCTCGACACCGGGTGGCCGCCCAGCCCGATCGGCATCATGTGCGACAACGCGTCCAGCTTGAACAGGTCCGGCTGTCGTTTCCGATACGAGGTGATCGTCTTGGAGAGCGTCGAAGACACGCGTCCGAGATAACGAGAGATTTCCGCCAGCGTCGCGATCCCTCGCACCGTCGTATGCCAGGCGATCACAGCGCGAGCGAGTGCCAGTCTGCGCAAACGAGACTTCGACAACACATCTTCGCGCGTCACGTCCAGCATCCGGCAGACATCGTGGATGATTTGATCCGGTGTCATGCGCGTCGATCGCTTGGGCCGATGACCCGCCGCCTCGGCCAGCTCCGGGCCGCCGAGAATGCCCGGCGTCTTGGGCATGCCCCGCTCCACCAGCTTCACCGCCTCCGGCGTTGGCGCCTCCGCCATTAACTGCTGGTAGGCCTCGACCTGCTCGTCACGCTTGCCCAGCAGTCGTCGAGTCGTACCGCAGTGGAGCCAAGGCACTTCACGCGCATTCGTGTATGCATGATGACTGGAGTACGCGAAATCCTCAGGCCGATCCGCGAGCCCCTTGAGCACCGGCACGTAATGTATGTAGTGCGTTAATGATGTGAGATAATTTTTCGGGTCGATGATCACGGAGTCATAACGAACTTGAAACAAATGACCCCGCTCACCGAGCTTGCGTTGAATGCCGCGCGCATAGCGACTCTTCACCCATTGCATGAAATGTCCCAGCGAGATCTCGTCGATCTGCACAGCCAGATATATGGCTTCAGTTGTCCAGCAGTAAGCGTGCAGCCGCGCGCCCGTGCTGCGTAACGCCGCCTGCAACACCGACTCGAACAGCTCATAGTCCTCCGGCTGAGAAAAGATCGGCCGCTGTTTGGTGCCGCGCTGGACGACATGATAAGTGCCGCCAGGAATGTGGATCCGTCGGCGATATGACATTGTTTACTCTCCGTTCAGAAGCAAAGATAACCCCGCGCAGCTCGTCGGTCACTCGCGCCAGGCACTGCGAGTACTTTGTTATGCGAATCGGAGGCGGAGCTTCCATCGCCGCTGTTGCCATTGATATGACATCGGCCGAAAGCCGCAGGCCGCGCGCGTTGTGGCGAAGTCTCACAGCAAGGTTATTTGCTTTTCATCCGAACGCCGCGTGATCGCTCGATGCTGAGCTTTGACCAACGCTGCGATCTCCCGTCGCGACAGCGTGAACTGCCGGTGGACGTGCTAGCAAACAATCGAACGTTTGCGAACATCGATGTCGGCCAGCGACACGACGCATGCGCAATCGACGTTGCCAGTAACCCGCTCTACATCACCAAGCGTGCGCGATGCGCGACGTTTGACACGGGCTCAGAGCTTTGGATCTAACAGGTGCTGCACGTGCTCGAGATTGGTATTGAGCTGTTCCAGCCGATCGCCGTCGCACATGAGCACGAACACCTGATCGAGCAGATGCTGAAGGGCCGACTGATAGAGCAGCGGCTGGATGTGAGAGCGCTCGTCGTGCGCCGAGATCAGCAACGTGGCATCGGCATGAGCGCGCAGCGGATTGGAGGTATGCCGGGTAACAGAGACGATCTTGCCTTGCCGATCGCGAAACTGACGGCACAGCTGATTGAGCGCGGCGTGTTGCCCGTGCTCGGAGAACACCATCAGCACATCGCCGCGACCGGCGGCCGAAATGCTCGCAGTCATCGGCACCGCGTCTGTGTGATGAACGGTCAAAGTACCAAGCAATGCCAGCCGCTGACCGAAAGCTCGGGCAGCCATGCCGTCGTCGCCGAAACCGATGCAGAACACTTTGCCGGCCCGGCTCAACAACGAAGCGATATCGCCGAGCGTCCCGGCGTCGTTGATCAGACGCGTTTCCTCCTCCGCGCGGGACTTGCTCTGCCACAATGTTTCAGCCAGCGACTCCCGAGCTGCGGTACGAGCCGACTTGGCCGTCGCCTTCACCGGCGCATCGCTACCCCGCGCCACCGCCTCACCAATGGAGTACTTCAGGTCGGGATAGCCTTTGAAGCCCAGCTTCTGACTGAACTTCACCACGCTCGACTGACTGATCTGTAGCGCGTCGGCGAGTTGCTGGGAGGAGTAGTCGCGCAACAGATGCGCGTTCTCGAGCATGAAATCGGCGATCCGGCGTTCGATGGCCGACATCTGATCCCGCTCCGCCCGGATTTTGAGCAGCGACGACATGGAGCTCACAGCCTCTGCAAGCCTCGGATCTCACGAATGCCCAATCCCGGTGCATCGGTGATCGAAATCTCCGATTCGTTGAAGTTCACGCCGCCATCCACCGGGTTGAACGCACACAGGGACGGGCCGTCGAGATCCACTTTGGTAATCACGTTGGCTTTGGCAACGGCAAGATGAACGGCCGCCGCCACGCTGATACTGGTCTCGAGCATGCAGCCGATCATGCATTCAATGCCGTGCAGGGCCGCGATGTCGGCGATGTGGATCGCGCTCGAAATTCCGCCGGTCTTCATGAGTTTGATATTGATGATGTCCGCCGCCCGCATGCGGATCAGCTCGATCACCTGGGTCGGGCCGAACACGCTCTCATCCGCCATGATCGGAGTGTGCACACGCTCCGTGACATATCTCATGCCATCCAGGTCTTGCGCCTTAACAGGTTGCTCCACCAGTTCGAGCTTGACGCCCGCGTCCTCCAACGTCTGCAGCGCATAGACCGCCTGCTTCGCCGTCCAGCCCTGATTGGCATCGAGCCTGAGCAGCGCCCGATCTTCGACCGCGGCATAGATCGCTTTGATGCGCTCGATATCGACGCCGATGTCCTTGCCGACTTTGATCTTCAGCGCCTCGAAGCCGCGCTCCACCGCCTGAATGGAATCGGCGACCATCTTGTCGATGTAGTCGACGCTGATGGTGAGATCCGTGGTGACCACCGGATCGCCGCCGCCCAACATCTTGTACAGCGGCGCGTTGTAGAGCTGCCCGAACAGATCGTAGACCGCGATCTCGACCGCCGCCTTGGCGCTGGAATTCTTCTCCAGCGACGTCTGAATCAGTTGGGTGATGCGGTTCAGATTCGCGACATCCTGCCCGATCAGGCGCGGCGCGATGAACTTCGCGATAGCCTCGATGATGGAGCCATGCGTGTCGCCGGTGATGACCGCGGTCGCGGGCGCTTCTCCGTAACCGATATTGCCGGTGTCGGTGTGAATCTCGACGATGATGTCTTCGATCACGTCCACGGTGCGCAACGCCGTCTTGAAGGGCGTCTTCAGCGGCACGCGCAACATGCCATATCGAATCTCGGTGATCTTCATAGTTGGGGTCCGCTATCAGCGGATTCTCTGGATGCTGTACACGCGATCGATCATGGGACGACCGTCGCTCAACAGCAGCGGCAGCAACGGTGTGACCGAAACACCGTTCAACCTGGCACGCTCGATATCGCCGCCGTCGCGGCGAAAGCTGATGCCGGTCGTATCGTGAATGACGTAAGGCTCACCCTTCTCATGACCGATCACCATCATGACGTGGCCTGGAATATAGATGAGATCGCCCACTTGGGCCTCGCCCAGCAGCTTCACTCGCGCCGCGTGATCGTCGGCGTCGGTGAGCTCGATGCGATTGAGCGCGGGGCTCACCCCCTGATCGTGCGTGTTGCGAGGCAGCTGCACGCCGAAGCTTCGATAGACTTCGGAGACGAAGCCACTGCAGTCGCGCGCATCGTATGAATGCCCCCAGCCGTAGCGCTCGCCCAGGAACTTGAAACCCTGGCGAAGAACGTTCGCGCGTGTGAGCGGCAGATAGTCGCTATCGACTTCCTGAGTCTTCGGCAACAGTGCGGGAGCAAATTGCAGCGATCCGTCCGCGGCCCGATACGGAAGCTCGACCACATGAGCGGTGTATGGATGCTGACCGTTGACGGGCATTTCGATGGGCCAGTCCGGCAGCAGCGGCACACGCGCCCCCATCTCGAGCTGGAGGCTGGAGAGCTCAGGTCGCTCCGGCGTGTAAACCGTGTGCGCCTTTGCCCCGGTCACCACGACATACGGTGACTTGTGAGCGTAAGCAAAGATGCGGTCGCGACCGCCCTCCGCGACCGCCCCCTTCTCGATCCATGCGCTATAGAGCGCGCTGACAACGAACAGCCATTCGCCATCTCGACTCGTATGCGCGATCGCCACCGGCGTTCCAGGAAACAACGCGCTTTCCTGAAAGCGATCGATGTCCGTGTCGTCGGTATTGGAGAAGACGCGCGCCCGCGTCGGGAAGGTCCGCACATCGGCGCGCCGAACTACCATGCCATAGCGGGTCGCTTGCGTGGCGGCAACGCCGTCGAGATTCAACGTCGCCATCCATTCATCGACCTGCCGGGCCGTCACTTCCCGGCCTTGCTCGTCGTAGAGCGTGCGAGTGGGCCGCGAGGACAGCGCTTCGATCCAGGCGCGCACCTCCGCCGCCGCAAGCGACGTCGGCAGTTGCTCCAGATCTCGCACCGACCGATCGGTCTGCTTCAACCGCTCGTTTTGATGAGCAATGGCGATAGGGTCGAGCACGACGGCGTTGGCGCGCGGCGCACGCCGGGCCCAATAATCCGCCGTGAGATGCGTGGGCTCCACACCGATGACTCCGAGCGGTCCACCGACTCCAGCCTGCTCGCGAGGTACGCTAGCACACCCGGCGATCAGAACGACCAGCCACCAGCCTAGTGCGCGCTGGAGCATCAGCCCGCTCCCATCGGAGCGAGCGAAGACAATACGCTCGCCATGAACAATCCCATGCCCGTTCCCACAATGAGTCCCAACATCGCGAGCAACACCGCGATCGGTACCAGCACCGGCGAGTAAGTGGCCGCCAGCACCGGTGCCGAGGCGACCCCGCCGATCTGCGCCAGCGATGAAATGCCGCACAGGTACAGATCGAAACGAAACACTCGCGCCAACACCGCAAGGATCCCGATATGCAGAAGCATCGTAATGAAGCCACATAAGATAAAAAGTGGCGCCGATGCGAGGCCGTGGAAATTGCTCTGCGAAGCGAGCACGGCCACGAGCAATGCCAATAGTGCGGAGCCTGTCGATGCCGGCCCCGGGATGCGGGCCAGCGGCGTACGAGCAATGACCAGGCCGACGACCGTGGCAAACAGCACCGTCCATGACGTTTGCGTGAGCATCGTCGACGTCGGCATCAACGCCGCAAGGCGCGCCGAGCCCAGCCCGACGAGCATCGACAATCCCAGCCACAGCAGAATATTTCCAACGTCCGCGGGGCCGGTCGTGACCACCGCCGACAGCTGCGGATATTCGCGACCGCTTCGGTCCGCCCCCGTCCAACGATTGAAGTTCGACGCGAACGAACCGGTCGAGAACAACACCAGCACCCACAGCGAATAGCAGAGCGCATCGGCCAGCAGCACCGATGGCAAAGCACTTTCGGACAACCCGATGACCTGCTTGACCGCCACGAGGTTCGCCGAGCCGCCCGTCCAGGTGGCACTCAGTGCTGCCAGCATCTTCCACCCCTCCGCCGGCAACACACTCCGAAACAATAGATACACCAGCATGATCGCGAGCAGGATGCTCAGCATGGCGCACGCGAATACCGCCAGGACACGTGGACCGACGGCGAGGATCGCGCGCAGGTCGCACGTCACCATCAAAAGAAACAGCAGTGAGGGCAGCAACTGCGAAGTGAGCGTTCGTTGCGCGCCTTGAATCTCAGGCGTCGCAGTCCACAGCCCACCCACCGCCAGCGCCGTGACAAATAAATAAGTCCAGACGATGGGCGGCAGCACAGTGAATACCCGCCACTGGAAGCGCTTCTCCAGCGACGGAAACACACCGGCGGCCAGCGGCATGAGCGCGAGATAGGGCCAGACCGTCTCGATCATCGCAACTCGCTGCCGGCGCTGAGGCGGAGGGTTCGCATGGGTTCAGAATATTCGCTTCTTCTTTGGTTTGAAGCAAGAATAAATTATTGACCGACACTTCTCGGCCGTGTTACATCATGACTACCGCGCCCGAATCAACTGTCGCTGATGTGGACACCTGCAAGTGACTGCTCGACCGCCTCTGCCATGCCAACGCGAAGCCAGCCTCTCTCCGCTGCTCGTCACGCTGGTGGTTTCGGTCGTCGCGATCGCTGGCCCCGCCGCCGCATCCTCGGATGTTCGCACCGTCGTTCAACTCGTGGATGCCGGCGACTTCAGCGCCGCTCACAAAGCGATCGACAAGGCACTCCTTTCTTCTCCTGCTCCCGAGCAGAGTCGCGCGTATGAGTTCGAACGCGAGCGCATGCGACGCATCCTGCTCGATTTCAGCCTGACACCGGCCGACGCCCAGGCGCGCGTTCGCAAACAAATTCCGGATCTCACCGATGCCGAGTTCGCAAAGTGGGACCAGGCGGGCTGGCTCGAGTCCCGCGTGATCGATGGGCAAAAGAAATACTTCAACCGCGCGCCCTCCAATTTGTTTCGATTGAGCGCCGAGGCTCGCGCCCGCCGTGCGAACCCAGCGCCGTTCAACGACAGTCCGCTCGAGACACCTCACCCTCATCACAAAGAAGTGCTCGCGCAAGCGAAAGCCACTGGGAATAGCTCCGTCGCGCCTCGTCGCGTGCGGATCACGCAGTCCATCAACGTCGACGCCGACGCTGTGCCCGCCGGCGAAACGGTGCGCGCCTGGATTCCCTATCCCCGTCAAATTCCCGGTCAGCAGGAACATATTCAGTTCGTCAGCAGCTCGCCGGCTCAGCATCAAATCGCGCCAGAGTCGACACTTCAGCGCACCGTCTATTTCGAGCAAGCCGCTGCGGCCTCGAAGCCGACGACCTTCTCGGTGACGTATGAGCTGACCATCTTCGGTCAACACAAGCAGATCGATGCCGAGAAAGTAACCCCTGCGACGCCATCGTCGGCACTCGCGCCCTACATGGGCGAACGCGCCCCTCACATCGTATTCACCGACGCCATGCGCAAGTTCTCGCGCGACGCGGTCGGCGATGAGAAGAATCCCTATCGAATTGCGCAAAAGCTCTACGCAGCGGTCGACCGCATTCCCTGGGCCGGCGCGCTCGAATACTCGACCATTTCCAACATCGGCGACTATGCGCTGCACACAGGTCACGCGGATTGCGGCCAGCAGACGCTGCTGCTCATGACTTTGCTTCGTCTGAACGGCATTCCCGCCCGCTGGCAATCGGGTTGGATCTTTTCCGACGGCGCCTACAACAACATGCACGACTGGGGATGGTTGTATCTGGCGCCGTATGGCTGGGTGCCGATGGATGTGACATTCGGTCGCTTCCACTCCGGCGACGCCGCGCTCGATGCCTTCTATCTCGGCTCGTTCGACGCCTACCGCGTCGCCTTCAACGACGACTACAGCCAGCCGTTTACGCCCGCCAAACAACACTTCCGCTCCGAAACCGTCGACCTGCAACGCGGCGAGGTGGAGTGGCGCGGCGGCAATCTCTATTTCGATCGCTGGGACTACGACTTCAAGGCAACGCTGCTGACAACCCCACGATCGGATTGATTCAAACCATAACACTGGCCGGGAGGGTGTATGAAAAAAAACCTATCGCTCAGATCAGCGCTCAAGAGGGCGCTGCAGATGGGAGTGAGCGCCGCGGCTGTAGCGACGATGCCGCTGCAGATATCGCATGCCGCGAGCAACGACGGCTCGCTGGCAGGCAAGATCACCGCGAGCGATCAAAAATCGCTGGAAGGCATCGAGATCACCGTGCGCAATCCAGAAACGGGCTTCACGCGCACGGTCAAGGCCGAGCCCGATGGCTCCTACCGTTTCCCGTTCCTACCGGTCGGCAAGTACATCGTCGAAGGCACGCGTAATGGCTCGACGCTTGGCAAGCTCACCGAAGTGACCGTCGGCCTGGGCGTCGCGACGACCGCTGACGTAACGGTGAACCTGAGCAACGTCGAAGAAATCTTCGTCGTCGGCACGCGCGTGGTGCGCGCGGTCGATGTGAAATCGACGGAATCCTCCACGAATTTGACGCGCGAAGATCTCGAACGCCTGCCCGTGGCGCGCGACATTCAATCGGTCGCGCTACTCGCGCCCGGCCTTGCCAAAGGCGACGACGGCCTATGCCAAGGCGGCAACTGCGGCGTTTCTTTCGGCGGCTCCTCGATTGCCGAGAACTCGATTTATATCAACGGCCTCAATGTCACGGACTTCTACAACCGCGTCGGCGCATCCTCGGTGCCGTATGCGTTCTACAAGGAATTCGAGGTCAAGACCGGCGGCTACTCGGTCGAGTTCGGCCGCACCACCGGCGGCGTGATCAACGCCGTGACGCGCTCGGGCACCAACGAGTTCGAGTATGGCACCGAAGTGGCCTGGGAGCCGCATTCGCTCCAGAGCAGCAAGAAAGATCGCTTCGATCCAGACGGCACTCCGCGCATCATCGGCTCGTACGACGACTACGACCGCACTAGCGCGACCTTCTACGCATCGGGCCCGCTCATCAAAGACAAGCTGTTCTTCTTTGCGCTGTACGAAGCCCGCGACTATCAGCCGAACAACACCTCCGACGACGGCGAAACCTTCTACAAAGCGAAGGAAGACAGCGGTTTCTGGGGCGCCAAGATCGACTGGCAGATCAACGACAAAAATCTGCTCGAGCTGCTCGCGTTCTCGGACAAGAACGAAGAAGTCCGCGACGGTTACGGCTTCGATTTCACCGACGGCACGCGAGGCGCGTATCAGGAGACCCGCTTCACGGACAACGGCGGCTTGAACTGGTCGGCGACCTACACGGCGTACCTGACCGAAACCTTCTCCGCAAAAGCGCTGTACGGCAAGAACAATCGCGAATTCTCGCGCTTTGGTCAGAACGATCTGGAATGCTCACGCTTCCGGGATCAGCGCGGCGCGACGCCGGTCGACCTGGGATGTTCGAGCACATCCGCCGTCACAGCGCGCGATGACGAACGCGAAGCCGCGCGCCTGGATTTCGAATGGGTGCTCGGCGATCATCAGCTGCGCTTCGGCCTGGATCGCGAGGTCAACACCTCGGAGTTCGAGCAGCACTACCCCGGGCCGGATCGACTGCTCTACGAACTCTATGTGACCGACGGCCCCACCAACCTGTTCGGGACCACGCTCCCCGGCGGCACCGAATACATCCGTACGCGGCAAAATGAAGTCGACGGCGAGTTCGAGACCGTCAACTCGGCGTACTACCTGGAAGACAACTGGCAGATCACTCCCAGCCTGCTGCTGAACGCCGGCGTGCGCGTGGAGGCCTTCGACAACAAGAATTCGGACGGCGACAGCTACATCAAGATGGATGACATGGTCGCGCCGCGCTTCGGCTTCTCGTGGGATGTGAGAGGCGACAAGCGCAGCAAGATCTTCGGCAACGCCGGTCGATACTTCCTGCCGGTGGCGAACGTCATCAATATCAAACAGGCGGGTGGCTTCCTCGATCGCCGCACTTACTACTACTCGGGCGGTACCGCGATCTTCGATTACAACGGCGAGCCCAATGAGCGCCCCATCCTGGGCGCGCAGTTCGCCGTCGATGACTCTCAAGGCGACGGTACGGTTGGCGACCTGCGGGGCGAAGTCGATAGAGACATGGATCCGGTGTATCAGGACGAGTTGATCCTCGGCTTCCAGTCCATGCTCGACGATAAGTGGTCGTGGGGCGTGCGCGGCATCTATCGCAAGCTCAACAACGCCATCGACGATATGCAGATCACCTCGACCGGCATCATCTGCGACGGCGAGCCCGTCTCGGCCGGCTATGTCATGGCCAATCCGGGCCGTCCCGTAACGATCTATTCCGATACCGATTGCGACGGCGTCAGCGACGGCTGGGTCACCATCGACACCAGCCAGCACGGCTGGGCACTGCGCGATGCGCGCGAAAACTATCTCGGCTCGGATGTCGGCTACACCAAGCCGAAGCGCACCTACAAGGCGCTCGAGCTCATGATCGATCGTGCCTGGGACGATCTATGGTCGTTCAACGCCGTCTATACGTTGTCGTTTGCCAAGGGCAATGCCGAAGGTCCGATCAACTCGGATACCGACTTCGGCGACACGGGCCGCACCGAGGCGTTCGACGATCCGTGGGTCAACGCTGGTTCCTACGGCTATCTGCCCAACGATCATCGCCACCAGCTCAAGATGCGCGGCGCCTATGCGCTGGGCGAGCATTGGGAAGTCGGCGGCACGCTCACTGCGCAATCGGGCCGTCCCATCAACACCACGGGAGACTGCAATCCCTACGACGGCTGGTGCTTCTTCAGCTTCTACATCTTCAACGACAGCACCGGCCAATATGAGTTGCGCCCGCGCGGCTCGGGCGGTCGAACGCCGTGGATCTTCGATCTGGGCGCGAATGTGACTTACCGACATTCGTTCTCGGCGGCGGATCTTAAAGTCACGCTCGCGGTGTACAACCTGCTGAACCAGCAGCGTACGGTCGAGGTTTACGAGGCACTCGGCTCTACCGGCGAGACTCGCGACAAGTCCTACGGCCTGGGCACGGGATATCAGTCCCCGCGCTACGGGCTGCTCACCGTCAAGCTCGACTTCTGATCGCACCCTTCGGCATGCTCTGCCTTGGTTGGCGGCCCGCACTCCCGCGGGCCGCCTTTTCTGTTTCATAGAGCCTCAGCCCCTAGCCATGCACCGCCTGCTCGCCGCTGTATTGCTGTCGATCGCCACGCTCGCATCATTGGGCGCCTGCTCGTCCCAGCCCAGCGCGGAAATGCCGGTCGTCGAGCAGAGCTTGTCCGTCTCAGTCGATCGCATCTTCGATGAGGTAATGACGCGATATCGCTTACCGGGTATGGCAATGGGCATGATCGTCGACGGCAAAGTGGTCCACACCCGAGTGGCCGGCGAACTCGTCGCGGGGACGAATCAAAAGATCGACCCCGACACGATCTTCAAGATCGCCTCCAACAGCAAGGCGATGACCACTGCCCTGCTCGCCCGCCTGGTTCAGGCCGGCAAGCTGCGCTGGGAAGATCCGGTCACTCGCTACCTCCCCAACTTCAAGATGCACGATCCCTGGGTTACGCAACAGATCCAGGTGCGCGATCTGCTGATTCACAACACGGGCCTGCGCGAGGGCGCGGGCGATTTGATGCTCTGGCCCGAGCCAAACAACTTCACGCGCGCCGACATTCTCACCGGCCTCGCTCATCTCAAGCCGCATGAGAGCTTTCGCTCGAAATACGCTTACGACAATCTGATGTACGTCGTCGCAGGCGAAGTGGCCGCCGCTGCGGGCGGCGCGAGCTACGAGGAACTGATGCGTCGTGAGATCTTCGCCCCGCTCGGCATGACGCGATGTCAGGTGGGAGCCTGGGATCGGGAGGCAGTGGGCAACGTCGCGCAGCCTCACATGCGCCAAGGCGATGGCAACGTCCCCATTAGAAGCGACGGCAAGCGCATTCCGCTCGATACCGCCGCGGCAGCGGGCGGCATCCGCTGCAGTCTCAACGACATGCTCACCTGGATGCGCGTCTGGCTTGGCGATGAACTGAAGGCCACCGATGGCGCGATGTGGCTATCGCCCAGTCAGCGCAAAGAACTGTGGAGCGCTCACACGCCGATGCCGCTGTCCCAACGACAACGCCTGTGGGACGGCAGTCACATCAACGCTTATGGCTATGGTTGGCGTTTGTCAGATGTCGACGGCGTCTGGCGAGTCGCGCACACCGGAACGCTGGCTGGCATGTACTCGGCCGTGAACCTGTTTCCAGACAAACGCGCCGGCTTTGTATTCATGATCAACGGCGAGGGATCCAGAGCGCGCAGCGTGCTCAATACCGCGCTGGCCAAGCTCATTGCCGCGCCGGACAAGCTCCGGCCCATCGCGTGGTATGCAAGCGAGCTCGAGCGCGACGACGCAACTACGACGAGCGCGCCACCTGACACGTCATCGCGAGCTCCCGAGACTGTAGAAGCCATGGCGCCCTGGCTGGGTATTTATCGCGATCCGTGGTTCGGCGATGTTTCGATTTGCGAGCGTGGCGAGACCATCGTCTTTGCGTCGGCCAAGTCGCCGCAGCTCACCGGCAAGCTCATGCGGGTCGACGGTGCGCGTCTGCTCGTCGATTGGGATCAGGACGACATCGATACCGAAGCCTGGCTGGACTTCACCGCCAGTCAGCTTCACAAGGGCGAGCCCGTGCCGAAGCTGCTCATGAGCAAGGTGGATCCGAACGCGGATTTCAGCTATGACTTCGAAGATCTCGAGTTCACCCGCGTCGGCCGCTGTCCGGAGATCAATGTGAAAATCCAGATCGATGAACTGATGCGCCGCTATGACGGACCGGGTCCTGGCGCGTCGCTCCTGATTCTTCGCGACGGCCAGCCCTTCGTGCGCAAGTCCTACGGATTCGCCACCCTCGACGACCGCAGTCCTGTCACGCCCGAGACCAATTTCCGCCTCGCCTCGGTGAGCAAGCAATTCACCGCGGCCGCCATCCTGCTGCTCGCCGAAGACGGCAAGCTCAGCCTCGACGATTCGTTACGCAAATGGTTTCCAGGTCTGCCCGACGTGGCGCAAGACATGACGATTCGACAGGTTCTGTCGCACATGTCGGGACTGATCGACTATGAAGACGTGATCCCGGCGCAGATGACCGCACAACTGCACGATGCAGATGTGCTCGAGATTCTCGAGACCCAGAACCGCACCTACTTCCCACCTGGCAAGGGCTATCGTTACAGCAACAGCGGCTATGCGCTGCTGGCACTCATCGTCGGCAAAGCGTCGGGCAAGGACTTCGCAAGGTTTCTCGAGGAGCGCATCTTCACGCCGCTCGGCATGACAAACACCGTCGCCTACGAGCAAGGCATTTCGACGGTGAAGCATCGCGCTTTCGGTTACAGCGAGGAACGAGGCGCGTGGTCGCAAACCGATCAAAGCCAGACCAGCGCAGTGCTGGGCGACGGCGGTATCTATTCGTCCATCGACGATCTCGCGAAGTGGGACGCGGCGCTCTACGACGACCGGCTGCTCAGTGCCAAGTCACGCGCCCTCGCCTTCACTCCGGTCACCGATACGGACGATCCCACGGTTCGTTACGGCATGGGCTGGCGCATCACCCAGGAAGCGATCGGTGGTAGAACCTTGTGGCACTCCGGCGAGACCATCGGCTTTCGCAACGTGATCGTTCGTTATCCGGAGCAGCGCTTCACCATCGTGTTATTGAGCAATCGCAATGACCCGGAGCCATATCAAACGGCCCGGGCCATCGCGAATCTGTTATTGAAATGACGACAATGATCAACGCCGCTTCTTTCGCGCCGGCGAGCGGCGCGGGCGCGACTTCGACAGCGCAACGTCCTCGAGTTTTTCGACGGCCAGTGCCTCCTCGCCGGTGCGAATGTCGCCTTCGCGCACGTTGTCGCCGAAGTTCAGCTTGGTGAGATTTTCAATCTCGGCGACCGTCGTCAGGAAGTCGTCGACTTTTTCGATTTCATCGGGATCGCCGAACGCCTCCTGGCCGAGATCGACGCTTTCGCCCAGGGTCTCCGGCCAGACACTGATGACGGGGCGCTGATCGGCAATCATGGCCAGCGAGCGCAGCTCGGCGCCCTCGGCCCACACCACGATCTTCCAGAACCGACCAGGCACCTGAATCGTGCGGAACTTGCGATCATTATTCAGAAACACCGGGCCGGAGAACACAGACACCTTCTGATTCTCCGCACGTGCGTTCCGGAGCACGTAGTTCTCAATCGCTCGCCACAACTTGCCACGTTCGGTGCCGGCGAGATGGAACGATCCGCCGCGCCCCATGTTGAAGAAGCCCACTTGCGGCGAGCAGTTGGTCCAGTGAAACGTGTCCGCATCCGCCAGCAATGCTTGTTTGTCCGTGCCCCACGCCGGGTCCATTCGGCGTACCAGGTGGCCGCGCTGAAACATTCGCAAGGTCCGCGCCATGCTGCTCGTGTCGGGAAAGCCAGGCACCACCTGCTTGCTATACACATCCGAGCCCGCGTACTCGCTCGGATCGAGTCGCTTGTCGTCGTACCAGCTCTCGCTGGCCTCCGCGCCTTCGGCGAGCTCCGGGTCCAGGCGCTCGATGGCCGGATCGTTCACGTCGAGCGGCGTCACGACACCGCTATCGCGATCGACGTGCTTGGAGCGCTTGCCATCGATGTTACAGGCGGTGAAGAACGCGAGCCGGCGCTTCTTGTTCATGACGATACTGAAGTGGTGATACTTCAGTTCAAACGGATCGTCGCCGCTTTCGGCCTCGCGATTGCGAGCCGCGCTCTGTCGTTGCTGCGCCGTCAATGCCGGCAGCTCGACGACGTGACCTTCGATGAACTTCGGCTTGTAGCCCGAGCGACTGCCATAATCCGAGCTCGGCTTGACCTTCGCTTCCGACGCCGCGGGCGCAATCGTGTCCGGCACGGATGCCGGGGCGGTCGGAGCGTTGGGTGAAGCCGGCTGACCCCAAGGCAGACGCACCGAAACCTCCACTGGAAAGCGCCAGACCGCCGAGCCGTCGCTCGCCATCTGCGGCCCGAGATTTTGATCCACGCCGGCGGTACGAGTTGCATCGACGATAGCGGCACGCGGCGGACGCCGTGACTCTCCCATCTTGAACATCTGTTCCAGCAACAGTTGCTGAGCCGGCCCGAGTCCCCGCTGACGGCTCTTCAAATCCTTGACGATGGAGCTTGCGCGAATGCCTTCATTCACTTCGAGCGAGAGCGACCGGCCCTGCTCATCCTTCTTTTGGCGCCAGGGGCCGCCCCAGTGATGAATGGCGATCACCAGCCATTCATTGTTGAAGACAGGCGAGCCCGACGAACCGGGTTCGGTGTCGGCCACATAGTGCAACACCGTGTCGAGGCGGGAGACCAGGCGGTTCTCACGCAGGACCACTTCTTTATAACGTCCGTCCGGATGCTGGACGATGTTGGCCCACTCACCGAGCGCATGCTTATCCGACGCATCGGACATCTGACACCAGCCGAACGAGGACAGCTCTTTGTTGCCATCGATGCGCGGGCCGACCGCAACCAGGGTGAAATCCAGATCGTCCTGCTCGTCGGTTTGAAAGAACACCGTGGGCGCAAGCGCGAACCGCGTGACGCCCATGAGTCGATCCTGCGGATCGAGCTCGTAGTCGAACTCGATGACCAGCTGCGAGGCCGCCTCGGCCGTGGCGATCACATGATTGTTGGTTAGAAACAAACGATCGGACACCATGAACCCGGTGCCGAGCGGTTGTCCCGTGCGATAGGCGACGCGTGCCACAGCACGAGCGCTGACAAAGCCCCGCTCGAGGAACGACACGCCGACGAAATCGATCGTCTTGCCGTAGATCTTCTCGGCGCCTCCCTCCAGCGCCGCGCGACCGCGCGACGACGCCGCGCCTTGCGCGATCATCTCGGCCTCTTCATAAGAGAGACCGGCTTTGGCTTGCAGTCGGGAAATCAATCGCTCGTGGTCGGGCTCTGCCGCGAGCGGCACGCCTTTGCGTGCTTGAGTCAATGAATTTTCGATTTGCTTGTTGGCGATCGCGACACGCGCACGCGCGGCACGCTCGATGTGCTCCGGAAATTTCATGTTCCCGCCTCCTTTCTTGTTGGTGATCGCGGCCTGACTCGACTGTCGTTCAGCTCCTTTTGCTGGAAAGTTGTGACAAGAGCATGACGGCGGCTTTCATGGAGCTGTCATGTGAGGCACTTAGCTTGCACGCCTGTGCTGCCCGTCACTCTCATTGTCATCGCCAAGAACGAAGCGCCCGTGATCGGACGCTGCCTGGACAGCGTACCGTTCGCCGCCGACAAGGTAGTCGTCGATTCCGGCAGTATGGATGGCACGCAGGACATCGCCGCCGCGCATGGCGCGCGTGTCGTGCATCAGGAATGGCTGGGCTTCGGCCCGCAACGGAATTTCGCGAGCGGCCTCGCGACCCACGACTGGATTCTGGTGCTCGATGCCGACGAGCAGCTTTCGCCCGCGCTCGCCGCCGAGCTCGAGCGACGTCTGCCCTCGATCATGGAGTCTTCACTTGCCGGCGCCTATTTCCGCCGCGCGACCCGTTTCATGGGGCGGGCCATGCGCTGGTACCGGCCGATGAGCGGCGAACGCATCGCCCGGCTCTATCATCGCGACCGTGCCCGCTGGACCGACAAGAGAGTTCACGAGTCGTTGCAATTCAAAGGTGCTGTCACATCGTTTCGCGAGCGACTGCTTCACGATCACAATCCAACGTTAGTCCATCGTCACATCAAGATGCTCCGCTACACGGAACTGCGGGCGCAGGACTGGCGCGATCGGGGCCGCAAGGTGCAGATGTGGCTGTGCCCGGTGGTGTTCATCACCACATTTCTAAAAGATTACTTGTTACGACTGGCGTTCCTGGACGGCTGGCGCGGCTACATCGTCGCGCAGACTGCGGCGTCATATGCCGTTTACAAACGACTTCGTTATTACGAGCTGACTGTCGATCCGAACTCCTCCGCGCTCGCTTCTGAATTGCTCAGGAAGCACGGTCTCGAGCCGTAGCACGGAATTGTCATCCAACATCCATCGAGCCTTCTCACAAACTTACATCGGCCGTCACTTCGCGTCGGCAGGCTGAACTCCATAATGCGTGGGAGTTCGACCGTGCGAATTGCAGTCATTCTGAGTACCTACAACGCGCCGGATAGATTGGCCCCGACGCTGACCGGCTACGCCGCGCAGCGTGACGCCGAGTTCGAAATCATCGTCGCCGATGACGGCTCGACCGATGCCACTCGCGCCGTCATCGAGCAAGCGGCACACGCTTACGGCATCGTGATCCGTCGTGTGTGGCAGCCCGACGTTGGATTTCGCAAATGCCGAATCCTGAATCAGGCCGCGCTCGCGACCGATGCCGACTATGTGATTTTCTCAGACGGCGACTGCGTGCCGCGCGCCGATTTCGTCGCAACTCACGCGGCACATGCGCGTCCCGGTCGCTTCCTCTCCGGCGGCTATTTCAAACTGACTGATGAAACCAGCAAGAAGCTCACGCCGGAAGTCGTCTTCAACGGCCACGCAACCAATCCTGAGTGGCTGCTCGCGAACGGCACGCCGCGTTCCGCCAAGCTCGGCAAACTCCGCGCGCGTGGCTGGCATGCGAAGCTAATGAATGCGATGACGCCGACGCGTCCCAGCTGGAACGGTCACAACGCATCGTGCTGGCGTAGCGATCTATTGAAGGTCAACGGCCACGATGAGCGCATGGCTTACTGGGCGCAGGATCGTGAGTTCGGCGAACGCCTCGTCAACGCAGGCATCACCGGCCTGCAGATCCGCTACTCGGCGATCTGCGTGCACATCAATCACGACCGGCCGTACAAGACCGAGCGTAGCCGCGAGCTCAACAAGCAGATCCGCGCCGAAACCAAAGCGAACCGCGCGACCTGGACCGAGTACGGCATTCTCAAGACCGCTCAGCGGCCGAACAGCATCGTGACGAGCATCGAGAGCGATGTCGTGGTGGAAACGTTTGGAGGATCGCACTACCGCCGAAGCGCGGCTTGATGGTGGCGATCGCGGGCCCGCGAATGCGAGCCCCCTGCTGGGATGAACCGACGAACTGAGTGACTGGCCTGGCCAGCTGCACTCGTACAGGAATTTCTTACCTGTCCGAGCGAAGTGGCGTCCCCACGGGGATTCGAACCCCGGTTACTACCGTGAAAGGGTAATGTCCTAGGCCTCTAGACGATGGGGACACACATCGAACGTCGGGACTTGGTGGAGCTAGCCGGGATCGAACCGGCGACCTCTTGCATGCCATGCAAGCGCTCTCCCAGCTGAGCTATAGCCCCACGCGAGAGGCGCGCAATGTAGGGAAGCGACGCCGGACTGTCAAGGACAGTTGAGTCATTCTGCCCTCTTTATCGTCAAACGCTGCTCCTGACGGCGCTTCAGCGCGGCGACACAGCGCTCGGCGGTCCTGCCGTCCCAGCCGGCGGGGCGCGATCCGCGAGGCCATTGTCCATTCAAGACCAGGCCGATGCTGTCCGCGAGCTCCCGGGGCTTTACCAGACGATTGCTGCCCTGGAGCACGGTGACCGGACGCTCGGTGTTTTCGCGCAAGGTCAGGCATGGAATGCCAAGGTAGGTCGACTCCTCCTGCACGCCGCCAGAATCGGTGATGACGGCGTTCGCGGAGCGCACCAGCGCCATGAATTCGATGTAGCCCAACGGCTCGGTCAGGTGAATGCCGCGCGCGGCGCTCAGCTCCGACCACAGCTTGAACTCGTCCAGCTTTTTACGGGTGCGCGGGTGAACCGCGAAGATCAGCGGCAAGCGGCGCGAGATCTCCAGCAGCTGCCGGACCAGATCGCCGAGCACCTCGGGCTGATCCACATTGGAAGGACGATGCAAGGTCACGACCGCGTAACCGCCGGCAGGCAGATCGAACTTCGCCGGGCCGGCCTCGGCTTCGATCTGGGGACGCATCATCTCGTAGGAATCGATCATGATGTTGCCGACCCGATCGATGCGCTCGCTGGCCACGCCTTCGCTGACCAGGTTCTCATCGGCATCGACGGACGGCGTCCAGAACACGTCGCTGATGGCATCGGTCACCAGACGATTGATCTCCTCGGGCATGCGACGATCGCGGCTGCGCAGCCCCGCTTCGAGATGCACGACCGGAATCCACATCTTGGCCGCGACCATCGCGCAGGCCGCGGTGGAGTTCACGTCACCGACGACGACGGTCCAGTCGGGCCGATGCTGGTTGCAGATCTTTTCGTAGGCCACCATCACGCCCGCGGTCTGCTCGGCATGCGAGCCGCTGCCGACTTCCAGATGAAAGTGCGGCTGGGGCAGGCGCAGGTCCCGAAAAAACGCATCCGACATGTTGGCGTCGTAGTGCTGCCCGGTGTGCACGATCCTGGGCGTACACCAGGACTGCGCGGCCAGTGCGTGATACAGCGGCGCCACTTTCATGAAGTTGGGCCGCGCCGCGGCGATCAAATGAATCTCGCAGGACATCGATCCTCTTCCGCGACTCGCGGTCGTTATCGCTTGTTATTTCAGCCTTGCCCGCGAGCGTACTGTAGCGCGCGTTCCAGCCGCGCCAGCGTCACTTCACGCCCGAGGACTTCCAATGTCACATCGATCGGCGGCGACACCGTGCCGCCCGAGACAGCGACGCGAATCGGCTGCGCGATCTTGCCCATGCCGAGGCTCAGCTCGGTCGCGGTCTGGCTGACCACGTCGTGCAGCGCCGGTGCTACCCACTCGGTCAGCGCCGACAGCTTGCTCAACACCGTGCTGAGCGGACCGACGGCCTCAGCGGTGAGATTCTTTTTCGCCGCCTTCTCATCGTAGCCAGTCACGTCCTGGAAGAAGAACAGGCTGTTCTGCGCCATCTCCTTCAGCGTCTTGGCCCGCTCCTGCTGGGATTTCGCGACAGCGGCGAGCTTGCGATCGTCGGTGACGTTCACGCCGAGCGCCGCGAGCTGCGGCTTCAGATACTTCGCCACGTGCTCGGGCGTCGAGCGCATGATGTGTTGCTGGTTCAACCACAGCAGCTTGTCGGGATTGAACGCCGAGGCCGACTTGTTCACATCCTTGATGTCGAACAGCTGGACCATCTCCTCCATCGAGAAGACTTCCTGATCGCCATGCGACCAGCCGAGGCGCACCAGATAGTTGAGCAGCGCCTCTGGCAGGAAGCCCTCCTCGCGATACTGAAGGACGCTGACGGCACCGTGACGCTTCGAGAGCTTGGCACCGTCCTGGCCGAGAATCATCGGCACGTGCCCGTACACAGGAACCGGCGCACCCAGCGCCTTGAGCATGTTGATCTGGCGCGGCGTGTTGTTGAGATGATCGTCGCCGCGAATCACGTGCGTGCACTTCATGTCGCTGTCGTCGACCACGACACAGAAGTTATAGGTCGGCGTGCCATCCGAGCGCGCGATGATCAGATCGTCGAGCTCCATGTTGTCGAACACCACGTTGCCGTGAATCACGTCTTCGACGACCACGCTGCCTTCGATGGGATTCTTGAAGCGCACCACCGGCGACACGCCGGGACGCGGCTCGGTGCGATTCCGGCAGGTGCCGTCGTAGCGCGGCTTCTGTTTGGCCGCGAGCTGACGGTTGCGCATCTCTTCCAGCTCTTCCTTCGAGCAGTAGCAGTGATACGCGTGCCCCGCTTTCAGGAACTCGCCGATGACCTCGCGATATCGATCCATCCGGCGGGTCTGATAGAACGGGCCCTCATCGGCCTTCAATTCCAGCCATTCCATGCCGTCCAGGATGACCTGCGTCGCCTCGTCGGTGGAACGCTCGCGGTCGGTGTCCTCGATGCGAAGGATGAACGTGCCGTTGTGACGGCGCGCGTACAGCCAGGAGAACAACGCGGTGCGCACGCCGCCGATATGCAGCATGCCCGTGGGGCTGGGAGCGAAACGAGTTCGGATGGCCATGTCGCCTTATCGGCTGACAGACCGGTATTCCATCCGAATCGTTAGGAGTGGTGGGCGGTACAGGGATTGAACCTGTGACCCCTGCCGTGTGAAAGCAGTGCTCTACCGCTGAGCTAACCGCCCGATGCCGGCCCGACGAACCGTCTGAGGTTTGAAGGGGCGCGTAGTTTAGGGATGACGACCGGCCTGGTCAAATCAAGTCACGTGCCTCATGTCACATGGACCGGGGGCGGCCGGTTCAGCATCACCCAATACAGGCCCAGGCTGCTGACCGCCTCGACGAACGCGCCGAATTCCACCGGCTTGCGGACATAGCTGTTGGCGCCCAGGTTGTAGCTGGCGATCACGTCGGCGTCCTGGCTGGAGGAAGTGAGCACGACCACCGGCAAACTGCGGGTCCGCTCATCGGCACGCAGCCGTTTCAGCACCCCCAGCCCGTCGAGCTTGGGCAGCTTCAGGTCGAGCAGGATCACCGTGGGCGCATTCATCACGTCGCGGCTCGCGTACTGGCCGGTGGCGAACAGGTATTCGATGGCTTCCACGCCGTCACGGACCACCACGATCTCGTGCGCCAGGTTGTTCTTGCGCAGGCTGAGCAGCGTCAGTTCCTCGTCGTCCGGATTGTCCTCGACCAGCAGGATGTAGCGCTCGCTCATTGCTGCCCCTTGGCAATGCTGAAGTAAATCGTCGCCCCGCGATCCACGGCCGCCTCCGCCCAGATGCGCCCGCCATGCCGTTGCACGATACGCTGGACCGTGGCGAGGCCCACCCCCGTGCCGGGAAACTCCCCGGCCGCATGTAAACGTTGGAAGACACCGAAGAGGTTCGCCGCGTATCGCGGATCGAACCCGACGCCATTGTCCTGCACGAAGAACGTCCTCTGGTTTTCGTCTACGTCCGCATTCGTTACCGCGCCGAAGCGTATCTGGGTCACCGGCCTGCCGGCAGTGAACTTCCAGGCATTGTCCAGCAGATTCTCCAGCGCACTCTCCAGCAGCCCCGGGTCCCCCGCCACGATGAGCTGCGGCTCGATGACGATCGCGGCGGCCCGCTCGGGGCTCGCTTCCCGCAGCCGTGCCACGATCACGCGCGCGTACTCCGACAGATCCACCTGCCGCCGCCTGAATTCCACCCGCGTGACCCGGCCCAGCTCCAGCAAGTCATCGATCAAGTTCGACATTCTTTGCGTACCAGCCAGTACGCGATCGATGTAGCGGCGACCGTCCGCATCGATCGTCTCGTAATGCCGGTCGCGCAGCAAGCCGGTAAACCCCGCTATGGCGCGTAACGGTCCCCGGAGGTCATGCGACACCGAATAGCTGAAAGCCTCCAGTTCTTTATTGGACTCCTGTAGCTCTACTGTCCGTTTTCTCACTCGTTCTTCGAGCTCAGCGTACAGACGTGCGTTTTCCAGGCCGACCGCGGCCAGATCGGCGAGCTGGCAGAGCACTCGCTCGTCGTTGGCGGCGAAATCGCCGCCTTGCTTGTCCGCCACGCACAGCGCACCGATCGGGCGCCCGGAGGCCGCGGCCAGCTCGATGCGCACCGCTGGTGGACTCCCCTCCGCCCCCTCCAGCAGCTCATCTGGCGCCACCGATGTGTATTTTTGTGAATGCGAGGTTTTGCAGCTTTCGACCGTGCGTCCGTCGGCACTCTTCAGAACACCGACCGCGACATGCGCGCCCACCAGGTCGCGCGCGATGTCTGTAATCACTTGCAGCAGCTCATCCACCGTGAGCACGGAATTCACTTTGCGGGCCGCGTCCGCAAGCGACGACAGCTGAGTGAGATATTGCTGTCGTTCCAGATCCGCCTCGTTGCGCTCGGTCACGTCCTGCATCGTGCCGATGATGTGAGTGGCACGCCCGGTCTCATCGCGAACCGCGCGGCGCTCGGCATGCACATGACGCACCGAGCCGTCGGCATGTCGCACGCGAAACTGCATTCCGCTACTGGAGGTGTCGCCACGATTCGCTTCACCGTACGCGGCAATGAGCGCCGGCCGATCTTCTTCGAGCACCACACCGAGGAACGTCTGCAAGCTCACCGAGCGTTCCAAGGGGATGCCCAGGATCGCATTGGTCTCGCCGTAGACGTTGAGCCGGTCGCTCGACAAATCGCGCTCCCAATATCCCAACCGTGCAATGCTCTGCGCCAGCTCGACGCGAGTGAGGCTCTCCCTCAACTGCGTCTGCGCGTTCGAATGCGCGATCGCCAGCGCCACCAGACTCACCGCCGCCTGCACCAGCACCAGCTCGCGATCCGTCGGCGCGTACGGGTGCGGGTAGTAAACAGCTATGACAGCGATCAAGCGTCCGCGCGCCCCGAACACCGGCGTGAACCAGCAAGCTCGCAAACCATGCTCCGTGCCCAATGCGGCCAGCTCGCGCCACTCCGGATCGTTCGACATGTCGGCGCAGACTGCCGTTTGTCCGCTGCGTAACGTGTCGGCGCACGCACCGTGCGGCATGCCGAGCAATGTATCCTGGACCACGGAGAGGAAACGCGACGGCAAGCTCGGACTGAGCGCGGCGCGCACGCGTTCAGCCGTTGCATCGAGCACGGTCACGGCGCATTTGGCGTCGGCGTCGAACGCTTCCATGATGGTGCAGATCCGGCGCAAAACATCCGAGAGCGGAAAGCCGCCGACGATCAGTTGCAGGACTTCACGTTGCGACTCACGCAGTCGTTCGGCACGTTTGCGATTGGTGATATCGCGCGCAACGGAATACGTCGCGCCCGTGCCATCGGCGCCCGCGATCCACGAGGACGTCCAGCTCAGCTCGACCGGCGAGCCATCCTTGCGAACATAGCGATTCTCGAACTCGACGACCTGTGCGCCTCGCACGACCGATTCGTGCGCCAGCAGCGTGGCCTGCAGATCGTTGGGATGAACCAGATCCAGAAATTTGCGGCCGTGCAGCTCCTCGGGCCGATAGCCGAGGATGCGAGCGGACGATGCGCTCAGGCGCAGGAAACGGGTCTGCGCGTCGGTGACGCACATCAGGTCCTGAGAGAGATCGAAGACCCGCTGCAGATCGAGCAGCGGTCCGGCCGCCTCAACCGAGGTTTCAATCACCGATGCTTCGCGCGAACCCTGCCCTGCCACCGCCGATACTCCCTGGCGCGACCGTTGCCGTTAGATTGCTCGAAGTCGCACGTCCCCCACTGAATCAAGGGGCAGTGCGACTTCGCGGATTATCGGTGATATCGCCCGGACACGGGCGTGCGATTAATGCGCCTCTTCGCCGCCAATCATCTGCAGCAGCTCTGCAGTGCGCGACTTCATCAGCGCCTCGTTGCCGCGGCTCTCCACGTTCAAGCGAATCAACGGCTCGGTGTTGGACGAGCGCAGGTTAAAACGCCAGTCGTCGAATTCGATGGAAAGACCGTCGGTGAAATCGATGGACTTGGACCCGGGCTGATAGTGCTGCTGCACGCGGGCGATGGTGGCCTTGGCGTCGGCCACTTTGCGATTGATCTCGCCGCTGGCGGGAAACTGCGCGATGCGCTCGCCAACCAGCTGCGACAGGCTCTTGCCCGTCTCGCACAGGATCTGCGCCACCAGCAGCCAGGGAATCTGGCCGGTGTCGCAATAACCGAAGCGACGGAAGTAATGATGCGCGCTCATCTCGCCGCCATAGACGGCGTCGGCCTGGCGCATCACGTCCTTCATGAACGCATGACCCGACTTGGACATCACGGCCTTGCCGCCGAGCGATGCGACCATATCGGTGGTCGCCCAGGTCAGACGCGGATCGTGCACGATGCGGGCGGCCGGCTCCTGCTTGAGGAACACCGAGGCCAGCAGGCCGACGATGTAATAACCCTCGATGAAGCTGCCGGTCTCGTCGAACAGGAAACAACGATCGTAGTCGCCGTCCCAGGCCACGCCGCAATCGGCCTTGTGCTGTTTGATGGCCTCGATGGTGGCGACGCGGTTCTGTTCCAGCATCGGGTTCGGCACCCCGTTCGGGAAGCTGCCGTCGGGCTGATGATTGATCTTGATGAACTTGAACGGCAGGTGCGGCTCGAGCTGATCGACGATCAGGCCGGCGCCGCCGTTGCCGGCGTTGACCACGATCTTGAGCGGCTTGAGCTTGGACTTATCCAGGTACGACAGCAGGTGGTCGATGTATTTCTTGCTCACATCGAGCGCGTGGCGAGTGCCCGGCTTGGCCGGTGTCGCATACTGGTTCGACTCGGCGATGCGCTGGATATCCTTCAACCCCGTGTCGCCGCTGATGGGTCGCGACTGCTCGCGCACGAACTTCATGCCGTTGTAGTCCGGCGGGTTGTGGCTCGCGGTCACCATGATGCCGCCGTCCATGCCTTCACTGAAGGTCGCGAAGTACACGACCTCCGTGCCGCACAGGCCGATGTCATAAACATCCACGCCCGAATCGAGCAGGCCTTTGGTGAGTGCCGCGCACAGCTCCTCGCTCGACTTACGGATATCCCGCCCGACGATCACCCGCTTGGGTTTCAGAAACTCCGCATACGCCCGCCCGATGCGATACGCCACCTCGGGGTTGAGCTCGTTCGGAATCCGGCCACGATAGTCATAGGCCTTGAAGCCGACGATGGGGTTGATGGACATGCGCACTCGTTCCTTATCAGCAAAAGCAAACCGTTGTTAGCAGCGGGGCGACTACTTCTCGCCTTCCCGTCCGTAGCGATCCTCGAAGCGCACGATGTCGTCCTCGCCCAGATAACCGCCCGACTGCACTTCGATGATGTGCAGCGGAATCTTGCCCGGGTTCTCGATACGGTGCTTGACGCCCAGCGGGATGTACGTCGATTGATTTTCCTCCAACAGGAAAATCTCCTCGCCCCGTGTGATCCGCGCCGTGCCCGACACCACGATCCAGTGTTCGGCGCGATGGTGATGCAGCTGCAACGACAAGGTCGCACCCGGCTTCACCATGAGTCGCTTCACCTGGAAGCGCTGGCCGTTGTCGATGCTGTCGTAGCTGCCCCACGGCCGAAACACTTCCCGATGCAAGGAAGTTTCGTAGCGGCCCTGTTTCTTCAGCTGATTGACCAGCTCCTTCACGTCCTGCACCCGGTTCTTCGGCGCGACCAGCACCGCGTCCTTGGTCTCGACCACGACGTGATCCTGCAAGCCCACCGCCGCGACCAGGCGGCTGGTCGAATGCAGATAGTTACCGCGCGAGTCCGCGGTGAGCACGTCGCCAAGCGCGACGTTGCCGTCGCTGTCGGCCGGAATGGCTTCGTGCAGCGCCGACCACGAACCGACATCGCTCCAGCCCGCATCGAGCGGCACGACAACGCCGTGCTTGGTCTTCTCCATCACCGCATAGTCGAACGAATCGCTCGGACAGGCGCTGAATTCCTTGGTGGGCAGACGCGTGAAATCCAGATCGCGTTTCGCGCCGGTGACCGCCTGCGCGCACGCTTCATAAATCTTCGGTGCCAGCTCGCGCAGCTCGCCGAGCACGGTCGAGGCACGGAACAGGAACATGCCGCTGTTCCAGAAATATTCCTTCGATTCGACGTAAGCCTTGGCCGTGGCCAGATCCGGCTTCTCGACGAAACGATCGATGGCATAGGCCGGACCCGGGCCGTTCACCCGCTTGATATAGCCATAGCCGGTTTCGGGCTTGTTCGGCACCACGCCGAAAGTGACGAGCTTGCCTTCGGAGGCCGCCTTGCGGCCGATTTCCAGCGCCGCACGGAATGCGGTCACGTCGCGGATCACATGATCGGCGGGAAGAATGAGCAGCAACGGATCGTTTTCGCTGCCGGCGCCTTTGTTTTGGGGCAAATCGGCAACCGCCGCCATGGCAGCGACCGCCACCGCGGGCGCGGTGTTACGGCCCACCGGCTCAAGCACGATGGCTCGCGACTTGATGCCCGCCTCGAGGATCTGCTCGGCGACCAGGAAGCGATGGTTCTCGTTGCACACCACGACCGGCGCGCCGAGCCCTTCGACTCCGGTGACTCGCGCCAGCGTCTCCTGCAGCATGGTTCCCTTGCCGACCAGGGGCAGCAGCTGCTTCGGATACAGCTCGCGCGACAACGGCCACAGGCGCGTGCCCGAGCCGCCGGAAAGAATCACGGGAATCAACATACGCTGTCACCCCGCCCAATGGCGTAGTACTTCAAACCAAAACGTTTCACAAAGGCCGGGTCATACAGGTTACGGCCGTCGAAAATCACTTTCTTGCCGAGCTGCGAGGCGATCAGGTCGAAATCGGGGCTGCGGAACTCCTGCCATTCGGTGGCGATCGCCAGCGCGTCCGCGCCTTGCAATGCCTCGTTGGCCGATTTCACCAGCTGCAGATCCGGGCGGTCGCCGTAAATTCGATGGACTTCTTCGTGCGCCACCGGGTCGTAGGCCCGCACTTTCGCGCCGGCGGACCACAACGATTCCAACAGCGCGCGGCTGGGCGCCTCACGCATGTCGTCCGTATTAGGTTTGAACGCCAGGCCCCACAAAGCAATCGTCTTTCCGGCCAGGTCGCCGTTGAACACCGTGCGCATTTTCTCGAACAGCACCGCTTTCTGGCGCTTGTTCACCGCTTCGACGGCATTGAGCAGCTCCGCATTGAACTTATGATCGGCGGCGCTGCGCGAAAGGGCCTGAACGTCTTTCGGAAAACAGGAGCCACCATAGCCCATGCCGGGATAAATGAAGTGATAACCAATGCGCGGATCCGAGCCGATGCCCTGTCGCACCCGTTCGATATCCGCGCCCATGCGCTCGGCCAGGTTGGCGAGCTCGTTCATGAAGCTGATCTTGGTCGCAAGCATGGCGTTGGCAGCGTACTTGGTCAGCTCCGAGGAGCGCACGTCCATCACGATCATGCGCTCACGGTTACGCGTGAAGGGATCGTAAAGGGCCTTGAGCAGCTCGGCGGTGCGCGGATTGTCGGTGCCCACCACGATGCGGTCCGGCTTCATGAAATCGTTGATCGCCGCGCCTTCTTTCAGGAACTCGGGGTTGGAGACCACGTCGTACTCGGCCTGCGCGCCGCGGGCTTGCAGCGTCGTGGCAATCTTGGCCTTTACCTTGTCCGCCGTGCCCACTGGCACCGTGGACTTGGTAACCACCACCCGATACTCGTTGATGTTTTTGCCGATCGTCTCGGCGACCGCCAGCACGTACTTCAGGTCGGCCGAGCCGTCCTCATCGGGCGGCGTGCCGACCGCGATGAACTGAAACAGGCCGTGCTTGACGCCCTCGACGGCGTCCGTGGTGAATTTCAAGCGGCCGGCCTCGAGGTTCTTTCTCAACAGCTCGTCCAGGCCGGGCTCATAAATCGGCGATTCGCCGCGCTTGAGCATCTCCACCTTACGCTCGTCGACATCGACGCACAGCACGTTGTTACCGACCTCGGCCAGGCAGGCACCGGTCACCAGGCCCACATAGCCGGAGCCGAAAATAGTCAAACGCATGAGGGGATAACTCGCTGGACTTAAAAGGAAAAATGATCCGCGAGCTTAACGGACCCGGCCAGTGCGGTAAAGGCGTCGGCCCACGGTGACGCCCTGACATCATTCGCCATAACTTGAAAAATTTTCAGCTGCTTGCGAGGGAGAAACCGGAGCTTTGTCGCTTTATCTATTAGGAACAGCAGCTTTGCCACGGACGGCAATAGCTGTCCAAAGGAAGCGCGGGGCGTGCACGGAGGCACGCAGCGGTCGGACACCGACAGGATGTCGGCAACCGACTCGTGACTGCTACGGAATCAGTGGACCCGCAACTCTTCCTGCAAGTCGCCATCGCGCTGCTCCCACGGCTCGAGAAACGACAGTCACAGGGAAAGTGGTCGTCAACAAGAACAGGATGACGAACGCGTGCCCATGCGGTCTTGGCCAGGGAGGCTGGGCTACATTGGTATGCACTCTCGACTCGGTCGCCGCGAGTCGCCGCCCACAGCGGCTCGCGGCGCCATTCGACCCTCAGACCAACACCACATTGTCGAACACCCGGGTGAGCTGCCTGTCCAGCGTCGCCAGCCGTCCGCTATGGATCAGCGCCAGCGTCGCGAGATAGCCCTCGGTCACCGACAGATGCGTCGTCGTGTTCGCCATCGTGCGCCCGAACGCCAGGTGCGCGTAGCCGTCCAGCGGTTCCGGCCAGAACGAATGATCCGGCAGCGCCGTGATCTCGCTCAGATAGCGTTGCGCCACCGAGGGCGAGACGTGGTGCGGGATAGCGGCGTTGGATGACACACGAATGAATGCCAGCTGTGTGACCAGGCAGGTCGCCCAGCCGCTCGCCCGCTCCTTGGCGAACCATTCCTGCACGCGGTCGTGCTCGGTGTGATTCGGCCAGGCCAGGGCGATGAGAACATTAACGTCGAGGAGGTAACCCTTCATTGGCGACGATGGCCTCGACACACTCGACTCTCAGCGCCGCCGCATCCGCGGGCACATCGAGTACCGGAAACTGCCTGTACGCCCGGCGCGCCTGCCGGTTACTTTCCAGCGCCCGCTGGGCCAGCTCCGAAATCACCATTCCGATCGTGTGACCCCGCGCGCGGGCAAGCTGCTTCGCGGTTGCCAGAACAGTGTCGTCGATGTCCAGCGTGGTGCGCATTGCCGGGCATGGTAGCGGCAGCCACCGACTGAAATTCCGCGAGCCTTGTCCGTAATTTCCGAGCAAAAGAAGGCCGGGGAGCACGTCCTGTGCTCCCCGGGTTAGCTCAGGTACGGCAGCTTCCCTGAGGATCGTCCGGCGGGTGGGAGGCACCGGACTGCGGGCATTCCCTCGCCCTGGTTCGCATCATGCGACGCTCAGGGTGGCGAAAACGGCTCGATTAGCGGGCTTTTCGCCAGATATCCGCTCATCGCGGCCGCCACCGGCGTGCTAGCGGCGATACGCGCCGCTCAGCACATCGCGCCACCATGGCTCGTGGCTCAGATACCAGTCCACGGTTCTTGCGATGCCGCTCTCAAACGTTTCCTGCGGTTTGAAGCCGAGCTGTCGTTCGATCTTGCTGGCGTCGATGGCATAGCGCCAGTCGTGACCGGGACGATCGGCCACGAATGCGATCAAGCTGTCGATGCGCTGGCCCGAGGCCGCGGGGCACTTGGGAAAGCGACGCGCCAGGGTCGGATCCGCCGCGAACCGTCGTTCCAACAGCTCGCACAAGTGCCGGACGATATCGATGTTGCGCCACTCGTTACGACCACCGACGTTGTAGGTCTCGCCTACCGCCCCACGTTCCAGAATGACCTCGATCGCGCGGCAATGGTCTTCCACATACAACCAATCGCGCACATTCTCCCCTCGCCCATACACCGGCAGCGGCTTGCCATCGAGCGCGTTGACCAGCATCAGCGGAATCAACTTTTCGGGGAAATGAAACGGCCCGTAGTTGTTCGAGCAGTTGCTGGTTGTAACCGGCAAACCGTAGGTGCGATGGTAGGCGCGGACCAGATGATCGGAAGCCGCCTTGCTCGCCGAGTACGGCGAGTTGGGCGAGTACGGCGTCGCTTCGGTGAACGCGGACGTGTCCGTGTTCAGCGAACCGAAAACCTCGTCCGTGGAGACATGATGAAAGCGCACATCAGCGCGCCACTTTCCATCGCGACACCAGGCCGCACGCGCAGCTTTCAACAGCTCGTGAGTTCCCACCACATTGGTTCGAATGAAATCGTCCGGGCCGGCGATCGAGCGATCGACATGCGATTCCGCCGCGAAGTGCACGACGCAGTCGATCTGCTCCTCTTCGAACAATCGCGCCAGCAGCGCGGCATCGGCGATGTTTCCCTGCACGAAACGAAAGGCGGAATGGCCGGCGATCTCCGACAGATTGGCGCGATTGCCCGCGTAGGTCAGCGCATCGATCACCACCAGTCGTCCGGAAGCGTGGCCGCGCAGCCAGTGATGAACGAAGTTTGCGCCGATAAAACCGGCGCCGCCGGTAACCAGCAGATGTTTCACGCGCGCAGTTCTCTCAATACTTGCCGAAGGTGAGTGCGCCAATGCACCGGCGTCAGCCCGAGCGCGGCGATGGTCGCCGTCACGTCGAGCACACTGTAGCTCGGTCGGTGGGCCGGCGTCGGGTAGTCCTGGGTCTGAATGGGCTGCACATCCACGGATTGAGTCACCAAGCCGAGCTCTCTGGCCTCTTCGTAGATCGCGACGGCGAAGTCATACCAACTGGCCACGCCCGCGTCGGTGAAGTGCGCGATGCCGCGCAACTTGTCGGAGGTCGCCGCCCGCCACACACACTCGCTCAACGACCAAGCGCTCGTCGGCGCACCGATTTGATCGGCCACGACCCGGACCACGGGCCGCTCGTTAAACAATCGCAACATGGTCGCGACAAAGTTGCGCCCGCGGCTCGCATACACCCAGGCGGTTCGCACAAATGTCCAATCCAGTCCTGCATGAGCTGCGATCTTCTGCTCACCGGCCAGTTTGCTCGCGCCGTAGACGCTGAGCGGCTGAGTGGCATCGTCAGGACGATATGGCCGCCCCGCCGCGCCGTCGAACACGAAATCGGTGGAGACATGAATGAAACGAACGGCGTGAGATGCGCATGCACCGGCAAGACCATCGACTGCATCTGCATTGATGGCATACGCCTTCTGTGGCTCGGACTCCGCCAGATCCACAGCGGTGTAAGCGGAGGCATTGATCAGGACCTGAGGTCGATGCGAACGGATCGCCTCCTCGACCGCCTCCCGCCGCGAAATATCCAGCTGCATGCGATCCAAAGCCGTCGCGTCGACGCCGGCGGGAATGTTTCTGAGCAGCGCGCGGCCCAACTGGCCTGCCGCGCCGACGATCAGAGTTTTCATGGCAGGGTCTCGATGCTCCGCCAGGGCAGCCCGTGACGATCCTTCTCTGAGACGATCGCTTCCACACCCGCCGGAATCGGCCATTCGATGCCGAGCTCCGGGTCGTTCCAGAGCAGCGTCCGCTCGCTGGCTGGATCGTAATAGTCCGTGCACTTATATATGAAATCCACGCGCTCGCTCAGCACGAGGAAGCCGTGCGCGAAGCCCGGCGGAATCCACAGCATGCGCCGGTTTTCGGCGCTTAGATATTCGCCCGCCCACTGCCCGAACGTCGGCGAGGATCTACGCAGGTCCACCGCGACGTCGAAGACCTCGCCTTCTCCTACACGGACCAGTTTGCCCTGCGTCTGCTGCAACTGATAATGCAGGCCGCGCAGCACCCATCGACTGGATCGGCTGTGGTTGTCCTGGACGAAATGTGCGGGAATGCCCGCCTCGGCGAATTTCCTCGCTTCCCAGGTTTCCATGAAGAAGCCGCGCGAGTCGCCGAACACCTGGGGCTCGATCAGCACGACCTCGGGCATGCAGGTCCGCTTGAAAATCATTCGATGACTCGTTCTTCCAGCATGCGCAGCAGATATTTGCCGTACTGAGTATTCCCAAGCGGGCGCGCCAGCTCGCGAACTTGCTCGGCACCGATGAAGCCGCGTCGATAAGCGATCTCTTCGGGACAGGCGACCTTCAACGCCTGGCGTGTCTCGATGGCTTCGATGAAAGTGGCCGCCGCGATCAGCGATTCGTGAGTGCCCGTGTCGAGCCATGCGTAACCGCGCCCCATGACCTGGACCTGCAGCTCGCCCCGGCGCAGGTATTCATTGTTGAGATCGGTGATTTCCAGTTCGCCGCGCGCTGAAGGTACGAGCCGCTGCGCGAATTCGAACGCGCGCTCGTCGTAGAAATACAGGCCCGTCACCGCGTAGTTGGAGCGCGGCTTGGCCGGCTTTTCCTCGATGCCGAGCGCGTGGCCGCTCGCATCGAACTCCACCACTCCATATCGCTCGGGATCTTGAACGTGATACGCGAACACACTCGCACCGCTGCGCTTCGCGGCGGCGTCGCGCAGGAGCTGGGTCATGCCGTGGCCATAGAAGATGTTGTCGCCGAGCACCAGCGCGAACGATTCATTCCCATAGCGCTGCCCGGCAATCCGGATGGCTTCGGCGATCCCGCCCGGCCGCGCCTGTTCGGCATAGTCGAACGTCATGCCCCACTGCTCGCCGGTGCCGAGCAACTGACGGAAGCGCGGCAGGTCCTGCGGCGTGGAGATGATCAAATGCTCGCGAATCCCCGCCAGCATCAGCACGCTGAGCGGGTAATAGATCATCGGCTTGTCGTAGATGGGGAGCAGCTGCTTGCTGGTGACCAGCGTCAGCGGATACAGGCGGGTGCCGGCGCCGCCGGCCAGGATGATGCCTTTACGCATGGACCGAAGAGGTTCGAAGCGAAGGACATCATCTCAGAGGAAAAAGTCAGTTCAATGACTGGTCGGTCCGTGCGGCGGCGTGCTGACGCGCAGACGCCGTGTTTGTAGCGCGGTGACGTTCTTCAGCTCGGCGTGCGTGAGGGCCACCTTGCGACTCCAGACCAGATCCTGGATATCGCCGGTCGGCTTGTATTCCGCGACCGTCTGCATCAGCAGCTGGCGCGCCTTGTCGCAATCGAAACGGCTCAAGGCGAGCGACATGTCGTCGAGCACCTGCTGCACCTGATGCCAGGGCAGCGAATGCTCCATGGCACGCATGATCATCGAGTGCTCGGTGCCGGTCACGTTGGTGCCGATGAGCAGCTCTTCGAACAATTTCTCCGCCGGGCGCAGACCGGTGTAGACGATCTCGATATCGCCATCCGGATTCTCATCGTCGCGCACCGTCAGACCCATCAGGCTGATCATGCGCTTGGCCAGGTCGGCGATGCGCACCGGCTTGCCCATGTCCAGCACGAACACGTCGCCACCCTTGCCCATCGAGCCCGCCTGCAGCACCAGCTGCGCGGCTTCGGGAATGGTCATGAAATAGCGAATGACGTCCTTATGCGTAACCGTAACCGGTCCGCCGCGACGGATCTGCTCGCGAAACAGCGGCACGACCGAGCCGGAGGATTCCAGCACGTTTCCGAAGCGCACCATGCAGAACCGGGTGTGGGTGCTGCGCATCTGCAAGCCTTGCAACACGATCTCCGCGAACCGCTTGGTCGCACCCATCACATTGGTGGGATTGACCGCCTTGTCGGTGGAGATCAGCACGAACGTTTCCACGCGCGCTTCCAGCGCTGCTTCGGCTGCGTTCCAGGTGCTGAAGATGTTGTTGTAGATGCCTTCGACGACGTTCTGCTCGACGATGGGCACATGCTTGTACGCGGCGGCGTGATAGATGGTCTGCACGCCGTAGATCTGCAGGATTTCCTTCACGCGATGCTTGTGATGCGCATCGCCGAGCAGCGCCACGACGTCCACGGTCAGGCCTTCGGAGGCAATCAGCGCCTTGAGTTCACGCTCGATGTTGTAGAGCGCGAGCTCGGACATTTCGAAGAGCAGCAGCTGTGTCGGCTGCAGGCGCACGATCTGACGGCACAGCTCCGAGCCGATCGATCCGCCCGCACCGGTGACCATCACCACTTTGCTCGCGATACAGGCATCGAGCAGGCGCGCATTGGGCGGTACGGCGTCTCGACCGAGCAGATCGCCGGCATCAACGTCGCGCACGTCTTCGACACGAGCATTGCCCGAGAGAATGTCGCCGTAGTCCGGCACCGTCTGCACCAGCAGCGACAGTGGCTCGATGGCTTTCAGGATTTCCTGGCGACGACGCCGGGATTGCGAAGGCAGCGCGAGCAGCACTGCCGCCACGCCCTCATTGCTGACCAGGTCCGGCAACGAGCGCGGTGAGAACACTTCGAGGCCGTTGATGGTGCTGCCTTGAAGCGAGGTGCTGTCGTCGATGAATGCGATCGGGTGATAACGACCGCTGCGGACCAGGCCGGTGGCCAGCTGCACGCCGGCGCCCCCGGCGCCGTAGATCACGACCCGCTGAGTGCCATTGGACCAGCGGAAATTCAGCAGACCGCGAATGATGAACCGGCTGCCGCCGACATAGATCAACGCGAACGACCAATAAATCGGCAAGGCGGAAATCGGAATGGCGCGGTTCGGCCAGAAAAACGCCAGCACCGACAGCAGGATCACTGAGGTTGTGACGCCGGTCACAACCGCGAAGATCGCCCGAGGGCCGAGATATCGAATGACCGCGCGATACAGCCCCATGCGCGCGAAGATCGGCACGCAGGTCAACAGCGCCGCGCCGTAAATCCACTCGGTGCCGCCGCCGTCGTGATTGACCGTGCCGAGGCGCAACGTGATCGCAGTCCACAGCACCAGCGGAATGCCGAGCGTATCGGCACACAACATCAGCAGACGCTTGCTCGAGCGCGGCAAGTGAGCCAAGTGGTTGACTAGGCGCTCAATCCACTTGGGCATGGATTCGGTCACGAATTCACTCCTTGGTGACTACTGCTGGTCCGCATTGGGTAAAAGTCGACCGCGAGCCGCATTTCCGTCGGCCATGCCTTTTTCTTCGCGTCCTGATAAGGAAAAAATTCGAGAAGTACGCCGAAGTTACTGAGTGGCGGCGAATTCTCCCAGAACTCGTCACTATTTGCACTGACTCCGATCAGAGACAGTTCGACGACGGACTTCATCCCGCGCGTTGCTCACGACGACCGGCGCCCGCCCACAGCGCACCCAAAATCATCGGAACCAGCGCCACCAACACCATCCAGCCCGCCAGGGCCGGCCGGAGCGCCGCATACCAGGCGCACGGCAACAGCCACAGCAGATTGAGTCCAATGCAAAACAAGGTCACCCGCTTGTGGCTTTCCCAGCGACGCGACAGCCACTGATAAGCATGACTACGGTGCGCTTCATAAGGCCGCTCGCCCCGCGCCAGGCGGCGGGCCAGCGTCACCGTCGCATCCACGAAGAACAATCCTCCGAGGATCGTCCACACGAGCAGCGCCACCTCGCTGTGCCGGGCCGCGCTCAAGGCAAGGACCACGACGGCATAACCGAGATAACCGCTGCCTGCATCGCCCATGAAAATTCTCGCTGGCGGCCAGTTCCACAATAGAAAGCCACCGCAAGCGGCAGCCATGAGCATTGCGGGCGCCAGCGCTTCCCCCGATACGTTCGTCAGCATGCCGAGACCCGCGCCCGCGCTCACGATAAATATTGCCTCCGACGCCGCGATACCATCGATTCCGTCCATGAAATTGAACAAATTCAGCGTCCAGACAATGCCTAGCGCACCGAGGACGTAGCCTACCCAGCCAAAGCTGAACGTCAGCTCGCCAAAGCGCAATGGCGGTAAACCTCCGAGCCAGGCCAATGCCCAGAGCGCGGCGGCGAAATGAACGGCCAGCCGGACCCTCGCCGATAACCGGTGGCGGTCATCGAGATAACCCACGATGGCGATGGCGATGCCACCGCCCCCCAACGCGAGCAACAGATCGATGCCGATAACTTTTAGAACGGCTAGCGCCACCAGCCCCGCGGTCATGGCGATGACAATCGCGACGCCGCCACCGCGCGGTGTCGGTACCACGTGCGAGCTGCGTTCATTGGGAATGTCGAGCACCCCCCGCTTCAGCGCCGCGGTACGGGTCCAACCGGTGAGTGCATAAGAAACGAGTCCGGCGA
Source organism: Steroidobacter flavus (assembly GCF_042651805.1). Lineage (NCBI taxonomy): Bacteria > Pseudomonadati > Pseudomonadota > Gammaproteobacteria > Steroidobacterales > Steroidobacteraceae > Steroidobacter > Steroidobacter flavus. Next base: position 533,062 of record NZ_JBHSDU010000015.1, read on the forward strand.
GCGCCACGATCGACCACCACAGCTCAGCCCGCATGCACGCCCTGCTCCGCCAGATACCACTGCACGGTCCGTTGCAACCCTTCCTCGAGCGAGAGGGCTGGCGTCCAGCCCAGCTGATTGCGCGTTGCCGAGGCGTCGACCGCTAACGAGCCGCACAATCGTTTTACTTCGGCGCCCTTGCCCAGGAGCGTGCCGGCGATTCGTAGCAGGGCCACGGGCACGGGCAACAATGTCATACGTCGTCCCATCGCATCGGCGAGGCGGCGAACCAACTCCGGCGTCGACACATCTTGACCATCGGAAACCATCCACACTCCATCGGCGGCTGCCGGATGACTCAGGGCATGCGTGAGCAGGTGGGACAGGTTCCACACGCTCACCATGCTGCGTCGGTTACGGACCGAGCCGATTGGCAACGGCCGCCGCTTATCCACCCATTGTAATAAGCGCAGAAAATTCGCGCGCACACCGGGACCATAAACGAGCGGTGAGCGAATGATTGCCCCTTGCAGGCGGGTCCGAGCGCACACCTCCCGCAACCCCTCTTCCGCTTTCGCTTTCGAACGACCATACGCATCCAGAGGCTGCGGCCGATCATCGGGTCGATACACCCCGTCGCCGCTGTCCTCGCCGTTCACTTTGACGCTGCTCAGAAAAACGAGCCGTTGCACGCCCGCGGCGGCGGCGGCATCCGCCAGCCGAACGGTGCCGTGGGCATTGCTCTCCATATACAGATTCGCGTTCGCCGGGCTGTCATTCAGTACGTGCGCTCGCGCGGCCGCATGCACCACGAAATCGACCCCTTCGAGCGCGCTTTGCCAATCGGTCCGCGAGCCGATATCGCCGACGACCACACGCTCACTGACTGCTTTCGGAGTGTTCTTTTCGGTACGCAGCGCCGCCCGCACAGTAAAGCCGGCCTCTGCCAATTGGCCGCACAAAGTGCCGCCGACGAAGCCAGTGGCCCCGGTCACGAGGACACGTTTGATCATCGACCCGCCGTCATCGCCGCCAGCGCGAGCCCGAGATATTCATGAAGTGCCTGCTCCGTCTTGCGTAGTCCCGCCGCCGAGGGGATGAGCGAAACCCAGCCAAAGCCGTCGTTGCTGGCCGCCCGTTGCCCGGTCGGCGCTGGAATAGCCTGCGCGCCGACATCTCGCATCAGACGCATGGCACGCGGCATGTGATACGCGGAGGTTACCAGGACGAATTTTTCAGTTTTCAGCATGCCGGCGATGGCCTGAGCTTCTTGCGCCGTATCGAGCGGCGTATCGAGCACTTGCAAGGATGTCTCTGGCACGCCGAGGTCGCGGGCGAGAATGGCGTATCCCCTCGCCGACCGTGCCACCCCTTCCGGTGCACCGCCCGAAACGATCAACCGTGCCGAGGGCAGAGTCTTGCTGAGTCGAATGCCTTCGACAATTCGAGTTAATCCGTCTGGATCGAGCGCCCCCGTGATGGGTACCCCGTCGCGCGGCGAATAACCGCTGCCGAGCACGACGATATAACCCACCTGCGGCAGCTGCTCCGAAGGCAGCGATTCATATTGTTGTTCGAGCGCTCCCAATAGCGCATTGCCCACGAATGGCGCCGATCCAAGATAGGCAACGGCGCCCGCGACGATCACGCACCACAGCGAAGCCCGACGACGTCCAAACGCGCGGAGCATCGCGGCCAACAGCAACAGGAGCAGCGCCATGACCAGCGGACCGGCCAACGCACCGATGAATTTCTTGAAAGCGTACATCAACGTCCAGGGGAGACCAGCGCCAGGATGTCACGAGCCATGGCACGCGCAATGTTGCTACGTGAATGCTTGGCGATGAATTCCGGCCGCGGCTCGTCCCGCAATTGTAACGAGCTGAACGCCGCGACGCCGGCTTCGACGTCGCACGGGGCGAACACGGCCGAGTTCGTGATTTCCTCGCGCACGAATTGCGCCGCATATCCAGCGACGCCCGCCAGCACCGGCTTGCCGAGCGCGGCGTATTCGAACAGCTTCGAAGGCAGCACTTTCTCGAACGCCGCATAGTCGCCCAGATGCAGGAACAGCACATCGGCCGCCTGATACGCGCCGATCAGATCGGCACGCTGGACCGGCTTGCGGAGCTCGACGTTCGACAGGCCCGCAACCGCTGTTTCCAGATCGCGCCGCCGCCCGCCATCGCCGATGACGACGAAGCGCACGCGGTCGCTCAGCGCACGCGCCATGCCCGGCAGGATGTGATGCAACCCCTGCCCTTCGCCCAGATTGCCCGCGTACAGCACCACCGCGCGGCCATCGGTTTTCGTCGTTGGGGGCGCCGCCGGCACATTGAGAAATTCATCGTCGATGCCGTTGGTGAAGAACGCCATCGGCACCTGCGGATAGCGTTCGCGAAAGTAACCTTCGAAGCCGCGCGATACGGCGTTGATACGATTGGCGCGACGCATGGTCCAAGACTCCACGCGGGAGAACACTTGTTTGATCGGCCACGCCGCCGGCCCGGACAGCACGTCATAAATCGTATCGACGAACAGATCTCGGATGTCCAGATAGAGCGGAATACGCTTGCGTCGTGCAATCGATGCACTCAGCCAAGCGGTCATCAGGCGAGACGAAGTCGCGCACACCAGATCGTAGTCACGATGTTTCACGACCTTGCGCACCTCGCGGGCGAACGTCATGAACGAGCGCGACTGACCGAGCATGTCGCTGCTGTGGGCGGGGATCGCAATCCGTCGAACCTCCAGCCCCGGCTCGCTCTCGACCTCGGCGGCCTGCTGGCTGAAGCTTTGATACCGGTTCGGCATGGTGGTGATCACATCGATGTGCGATCCCGCGGGCATCTGCTCCCGCAAGGCCTTCACCAGCGCGGTGGCTCGAAACGAGCCCGCACTCAAATCCGGCTGATAATAGAAGCTGAGTAACAGCAGTCTCATGGAGTCCTTACCACCGCAGGTCGCTGAGCAGGCGCTCGCCTGTGAAGCGCACGCGAATACAGACGTTGGCCCGCGATTCGCCGAAGCCAGGGTGCCAGGTGCCGGCGTCGATCGAGATCGCGGCCGCACCTTCGAAACTCAATTGCGCCGCTGTATCGCCCGGGCCGATCAACTGGATCTGGCCCCCATCGTCGCGCGTGGCCCGCACATCTGGATGCAAATGAAAAAACGCCTCCGCCGATGCGAACGAGCCGCCGATCCGATCTTCGATCCGCAAGCCCTCGGGACGTAACGACCAGCGACGACGATGCTGGTTGGCGCCCGGAAGCCGACGATAGCCGTCGTGACTCGCGTCAATGACGATCTCGTCCGGGTGCCGTGCGACTTCGTTGATAGTGACTTTGGCACGGCGCGCGACCCGAAAGCCCGCCCAGACTTCGCTCGAGTCCTGCTCGTCGACCGCGACAGTGTTGTGAGCCGCCGTGCCGCGCTGGCGCTGACGCTCCGGACTCAAGCCATATTGGGAGGTGCCGGAATTCACAAACCACCGCTGCCCATGCAAGCTCAGCTCGAAGCTCAATGTATCGGCATGCGCGTGACCGGGCAGATAGGTCGGCCCCACCGCTCCGCAGTCACACAATAGATACGCAGGACCGGCGGCTGCTTGTATATATCCGCTGTTCTGTAACCTCACCAACGCATCGACCCGACGCTCCACCCTCGGCAGGCCCAACGAGCTGGCATAGCTTTGCAATGTCGCAAGATCCGGCGCGATCCCCAGCGCGCTGTCATTGAAGAACGATAGCTGCCCGTCGGGGTGATTCATCGTCTGCGCCCAGCGTAACATTCGCGCGACGGCGTCGTGCCAGCTCGGCGGCACGCGCCGCGCATACGACTGCTGCACGTTGATCAGATCGAGCACGTCCTCGAGCATGGCCGCGTGATACATGGGGCTCAGCTCGAAATGACCGCCATCGCCGAGAACCTGTTCTGCAAGCTCCTGCTCGACGATCCGCATCCCCTGCGCTCGCCACGACTCCGCCTCGCTGCCCGAGAAATACAGACCGGCGAACACCAATGCCTTGGCGTTGGCGAACAGATGATTGCCGAGCAAGTGATATTCGAGCCGCTGCGTCAGCCAGCGAGTCTGAGCCGCGAGACTGTCGAGCACGGCGCGCGTCGGCTCATTGCCTCGCAAGGCCCATTTCAGCCAGTTCACGAGGCGGCGTGAGACGGGATAAGGCTCCCAGGCATCGCCCTGCCCTGGCGCAACTTCTTTGACCCATCGCTCCAGCAACGCTACATGCCACGCGCGACGCGCATCGGCCTGCGACGCATTCAGATCGTCGAAGTAATGGAGGTTATAGATCCAGAGCTTCTCGACGCCGGCAGGGTGCCAATCCTGAGCGTTGGCACACTCGCGCTGCTCGTTGAGCAAACGAAACGTCGTCGGCCCCAGCAGCGAAGGCTGCGTCGGAATGGGAGCACGCAGCGGCGTCGAAACACGACGCAATCCGGGCGCCGGTCGAAGATCCACGGCAGGTCGATACAACCGCAACCAGATGCGCGACGTGACCTGGATGGGGCGCAGGTGTCGCAGCGTGTGAAAGTACAGCCCGAGTCGACTCAATGGCGCGCCGCCTCGCCCAACTCGATGCTGACGCGGCTGACTTCCAGGAGCTCTTCGAACGGAATCGGCGCGGGGGCACCGCTCTCCAAGGCGCGCACGAAGGCTGCCGCGCATTGCTGCTGACCCTTGTCCTGACGCCACAGGTTCATGCCGCTGAAGCCGCTCCAGCCCTCGCCGCGCAGCCGTCGAAAGTTATCGAGCTGCAAAATGCGACCGGCGCAGAACACTTCGATGCGCTCCTTCGGAAAAGCGCGGTGGCCGTTGGCCAGATACTGAATGGTCGCCCAGGAGCCATCGGCGAACCCGAGCGTGATCGCCACGTTGTCGTCCTCGACCGGCAGACCGTTGCCCCCCATCGAGCGCACGCTCGACTCGACGATGGGCTGAGCGACCAGGAAGCGCGCCAGATCGATGAAGTGACAGCCTTCGCCGATGACGCGCCCGCCGCCGACAGCGGGATCCTGCGTCCAATGGTTGCGCGGAATCGCTCCCGCATTGACCGTGATCATTACACTTTTGGGCTCGCGAACGCCGCCGAGCAACGACTTCATTCGTTGTACTTGGGGCGCGAAGCGGCGGTTGAATCCAACCATCACCTGCGGTCGCGTACCGCCGGAGCCCGCGGCTTCCCATGCGTTCGCGATCTGCGTCAGCTGCTCCTGAGCAATGGCGAGCGGCTTTTCGACAAACACGTGCTTGCCCGCCTGCAGTGCCTTGCAAACGAAGTGCGCGTGACTGTCGTGTCGAGTGGCGATGACGACCGCATCCACATCGGGGGACGACAGCAACGTCTCGCTGTCCGTGGTGATCGAAGCAAAACCGTACTTGCGCCCGAAATGCGCAGCGGTCACACCCTTGCCGCTGGAGATTCCTTGCATGCGTGCGGATGTTTCTTTGAACGCGGGAATCAATACGCGTCCGGCGTAGTTGCCCGCGCCAATGAACGCGACCCGTGGTGCCGATGTGGCGGCACCCGACGCATTCAACTGCACGGTGCGGACTCGCAGCTCCTGTTCCGGACGCTCCGCATATTCGAGCAGAATGCCCAGGTACGGCTGCCCGCCGGCTGCCAACAACTCATACGCCGCGGGTGCCTGGTCGAATGCGAACCGATGAGTGATCAGCGATGTCACATTCAGGCTGCCGGCCGCCATCATGTCCAGCACCGCCTCGAAATTGCGTTGCTCGGTCCAGCGCACGAAGCCGAATGGATAATCCTGACCGGCCTCTTCGTACTGAGGATCGTAACGACCGGGCCCGTACGAGCAGGACACCTGGAACGACAGTTCCTTGGTATAGAAATCGGCGCGGTCCAGGTCCAGCCCGGCGACGCCGACCAGGATGATGCGGCCCCGCTGGCGGCACATCTTCGCGCCTTGCGACACGGGCTCGTTACTGCTGGTCGCGGCGGTGATGATGACGCCGTCCACGCCCTGCCCCGATGAGAACGCCGCAGCGACCGCCAACGGATCTTCACCCTTGTCCAAAGCGACCACATCGGCACCGAACTCGCGAGCCAGCGCCGCCTTGGCGGGATCCGGATCGATGCCGAGCACTTTGCAGCCATTCGCACGCAACAGTTGCACGGCCATCAAACCGATCAACCCCAACCCGGTCACGACGAAGCGCTCGCCCAAGGTCGGAGCAGCGAGGCGAATGCCCTGTAAGGCAATCGCGCCGAGCACGGTGAAGGCAGCCGCATCGTCGCTGACGTTTGGAGGAATTCGCGCGCACAGATTGCGAGGCACCGCGACCACCTCGGCATGCGCACCGTTGGAAACGACACGATCGCCCACCGAGAAGCCATTGGCTTCGGCGCCTGCTTCGACGACCACACCGACATTGCAGTAGCCCAGCGGCAGCGGCTGATCGAGCTTGCTACGCACGGCATCGATGGTCTGTAACAAACCATCGGTGCGCGCCTTCTGCAGCACCTGACGCACCCGGTCCGGTTGCTGACGGGCTTTTTCCAGCCAGCCGGAGCGGCCGAAATCCACCAGCATGCGCTCGGTGCCGGCCGAGATCAGCGAGCGGGTGGTACGAATCGACACGCCGTTGCGGGGCGCCCGCGGCGCCGGCACTTCGGCCACTTCAGTGCGGCCGTTAGCCAGCGATTGCAGAATCTGACGCATTTGAGGTTCCAGAAATTATCGCGGCCTCGAGCTGGGCACTGGCTGCGCTGAAAGAAAATTCGCTGTGTCGCTGCGCCGCCTTGACCATTGCCGTGATATGCAACATCAACAAGGTCGAGAGCTCGACTTCGCGCCAGGGGCGGCCGGGCTTGAACGGCTGCAGAATGGCCGCGCCGTGACCGACATCCTTCGGCCAGAAGCGATGCACGCGATTACGCGAGCCTTGCCACACTTCCATGCGCCGGAAATCGTCGATCTTCGCGATCGTCTCGCCCCACTGCACATTGATGGTCTCGTTGATCCCTTCGAACGGCTCGTTGCGCGCGGTCAGTACGATGTTCACCAGATCGCCGCGCTCGCTCGTCAATGAAATCGACACGTCATCGTCGCGCGCGTTCTCATTGCTCCAGGCCAGCATCACCGTCCAGCGGTCCGGCAGTGTGTTCCAGCTCAGCATGTGCACGGCCAGGTCGAGCCAGTGACCCACGTTGCCGCAGATCCGCGTCCCCTCTTCCGCACGCCGGTACCAATGATCGGGCCCGAGCACGTGACCGGAGATGAAACACGACAACGTCAACGGGCCCTGCTGGCCCTGACAATGCGGCCGCAATTGGCCGATCGCGCCGGAAAACGGGCGATTGTAGCCTGCGTACAGTTTGCCTGTCGTGCTTCGGGCCGCGGCCGCCAAACGGCACATTTGCTCTAAGGAAACGGCGACCGGCTTCTCCACATACACCGTCTTGCCCGCCGCCAATGCCTCGACGGCATACGGCGTGTGACTGGCATGGTTGGAAGCGATGTAGACGATGCGAACCGCATCCGCGTGGATAGCGGCCTCCGCGGTCGCGGACGGTTGCGGGATGCCGTAGAACTTCGCAAAGGAAGTGGCGGCAGGCGTGGCGGGATCGAAACATTCGGCAAACCGGTTGCCGAAACGGCGGCGGATGAAATATCCGATGGTGGCGAAGGCGAACTGACCGCAGCCGATCATCGCGATGTCGCGTCCCGCGACCCGGCCCGGCCGCAGGGACCGCAAGACCAGCGGCGTGCGCATCCGGCCCGCGACCTTGAACCAGGTCCGGCCCAGCCCGTAGATGCGCAAATAACGAAGCGTCTTGCTCAGTTGTTGCCGGAGACCGCCGCGCTTTTCGTTATTCTGTGCGAGCACGAAACGTTCTCGCGATACTGACACTTTTCATCTGACCCGGCTGGCGTGCGCCAGGAACTGGAAAGTCTCCTCCGCGCACTTCTCCCAAGAAAACGACTGCGCCCGTGCGTGGGCGGCGGCCATCTTAGCCCTGAGTGCCGGGGAGTCAATCAGTCGCCGCAAAGCCGCCGCGATCTCGGCCGGCTGCTCCGGATCGAAATACTCGCCGGCATCGCCCAGCAACTCCGGCATGGCCGCGCGCCGGGAGCATGCCACCGGCAAGCCCGCCGCCATCGCCTCGGTCAGAATCTGTCCAAAGGTCTCGCAGCTGGACGCGAACACGGCGATGTCGGTCGAGGTGTACATCTGATGCAACTGTTCGTACGGAATCGCCCCGAGATAACGGATCGACTGCCCGCTGGGATCGACTTTTTTCAGCGTCGCCTGCAAACGAGGCGTCGCGAAACCGGCCGGGCCGACCAGATCGAGCGCTACTGGAAGACCCGCTGCCCGCAATTGCGCCACGGCCTCCGCCACATGCCACTGATGCTTGTAAACATCGACGATGGAGACATACAAAATCCGCATCGGCTGGCTGGCATCGCAATCCTCGATCCGACGCACCGGTCGCGGCGCCATGAAGAAACGAGGATGGATGCCGTGAGCGATCGTCGTTTCCAAAGGCCGGCGCCCCCGGATGAAGCGCCCCACCACGTCGCGCGCGTAGCCGGAGAGATAGATCAACCCGTCGGCACGACGAAACGTTGCCGCTTGAGTGAAGCGCAACAGCGCGAACTTGACGGTCATCGCCGACCAGCCATAGCGCAGCAGCTCGTGCCATTCGAACGGCAGCAGATTCTGGTTCATAGTCACCATGGGCCGGAAGCCGCTGGCATCCGAGCCGCCGGGGACGAACAGCACGTCGCATCCCGCCGCTTGCGCGGTCGGCCGCAGCTTGAAACGTTGCCAGTAGATCCGCTGCGGCAGGCTGCCGTCGAGCAAGGGATCGCTCAGCTTCAGCAGCCAGGGCCGATCCTCGATCTTGTCGAGCGTGCTTCGTCCGCTCCACAGCGCCACCTGCTTGAAACCGTAGCGATCCGGCGTGGCGGCGCGTAACACCTCCGACAGGTGGGTGACTCCGCCGCCGGCGCGGATGTTCGAAGCGTCGATACCCAGAATCATCAGGCGACGCTCACGGCCCCGTTCGGCACGGTTACGCGCTGTTCCATGATCTGGGCGTTCTTCCTCTGCATCACCACAATGAACACGCCCAGATAGATGAACGGCACCGAGGAGCGGTGGCTCAAGAACACGCCCACCAGCATCAGGATGAGGAACAGGAAACGCCGACGCACATCGGGCGTCAGGTGCTCGGTGAGCTTGCGCACCGGCGCGGCGAAGCTCATGACGAAGAAATACAAACCAATCACGCCGGACTCATACAGCACGCGCACGATCTGCGTATGAGGGTTGGCCAGCTCGCGGAAGCCACCGAGGTTGTTGGTGGTCACCGACGAGGAGCCGAGGCCGGAGCCGAGCAGCAGCTGGATGAAATTGCCCTCTCGGAGCTTCTGCCACAGGTCCCACATCGGATAGATGTTGCTCATCTGGCCGATCATGACGGCCGGCGGCGGGCCGCCGCGATTCAAGCGGTCGAACAGCACGTTGAACGCCTTCAAATACGTCTGGATGCGAGGGCTGAAATACACACCGCCGATCACTGCCGCGATGAGCAGGATGACGAGCACGCCGGCAAGCGCGAGCGTACGCGGCGAAAGCGTACGGATGCTGAAGGCGATGATCAGAATGCCCGCGAACAGCAGGCCGAACAGACCCGACGCCGATTGAGTCATCAGCACCGCGAAGAGGATGCAGATGGTCCAGAGCTGGCCGAGCGAGCGGCCGCGCGCCCAGTATTCCCGCAGCGTCATCATGGCCAGACCGAACATGAGATAGACGAACGCGTCGCGCGGCTCGCCGGCCAGTCCATGGAATCGAAAGCCGACCATCACGCCGTCGGCCAGATGTCGCGGAATGAAGCCCATGCCCACGCCCGCCGCCGCGAGATCCAGGGTGCCCAGGATCAGGCCGATCACGAACACCAGCGTGAAATTGCGGAAGAAGTAACGAATCGCTGCGTCGCTGTTCAACAGATAGCGCGGCAGGATCACGAAATAAACGAAGTAATAGATCGTGATGAAATATTCGAACAGCGGTCGGACCGCGGGGCTGCGAATGAACGCCGCGATCGCCGAACTGGCATTCTCCGCGCTGTAGCGGTCGTGCAGATCGAACGACCCCATCGCGATGCCGATCCCGCCCGCGATCACCGTGAGAAGGAAGTACATGCTGTAGTTCGCGTACATCGGCGCGGTGGGATTGGGAACGCGCAGCCGGTCGCGGGACACCGTCCAGCTGGTCAACAACCCGGCCCACACCAGGAACTGCAGGATGCGACCAGGATTGGGCGTGATGCCGGTGCTGCTGTTGGAAGCCAGCAGGAAGAACAACAGCGGCTCGAAAATGATGGACCACACGTAGACCTTGCCGATCAACGTGTGCTCTCGATGTTTTGCGACGGTTGCTTCCATGGGTCAGCCCGGCTGCCGGCGTCGGGGCAGCAATGTTCGGAGGCCGCGACGCAAGGCGTCCGCCGCGAACCAGAGTGCCAGGCGCATTTGACTGCCGCCCGCGAGCTGCACGACGTGCCGCCTCGCTCGCAAATCGTTGCGCATTTCTTTCCAGGTCAGCACCTGCGGCGGCGGCGCGGCGGTCTGACAATACAGTTGAGGTAACACCCACAGCTTCAGCCCACGATGCCGGCGCAGGATCGAATGAATCAGGTCCTCGCAGTACGCCTTTCCTGGGAAGGGAAAGAACGCCTCCGTCACCAGATCCTCGCGAAAACTCAATACGCAGCCTCCCGGCAGCCATTCGGTCTGCACCGCCGGCTCACTGCACAGCTTCTCGTCCACGCCATAACTCACACCCGCCGGCGACACGGTTCCCATGCGTCGCATGCCCCACTTGGCGCCGCAAATGACCGCCGCATAGACATCCTGCACGCGCCCGCTCCAGCCTCTCATATAAGTGTGCAGGCAGCGGGTGCCGAGATCCCTATAGATGGGGGCCACGACGTTGCCGCGCCCCAGACGTTGGAGCGATTCGATCAACGCGCGCAGATGTGCCGGCTCGATCAGGATGTCGTCGTCCATTTGCAGTACCAGCGGCTGCCCGGTCTGACCGAAGCCGAAGGCGCGCTGAGCCACCTGCCCCCGACACGGCGTTACCACTACACGGACGTTGTCCCGTTGCAAGGCCGTGACGCGGCCGGCTTCCCGCTCGGGAATGCAGATCAGGATTTCCGCGGGAATCGCCGAGCCCGAATTGAGCGTCGCCAGCGTATTCGGCAGAGAGTCGCCGCCCAGCGTCGCGATCACGACCGACAGTGGGTAGATTTCCTTGGTCAAAATGCGGGCAATCTCAATGAACGGCAATTAAACGGCTTTCGTGCGACTATGCGCCCCCCCGGGGGCCGCGCCCGGGCGGTAGAGTAAAGCCACAGCATGAAATCCACAAAGAGCCAATTCATCGCGGAGTTCGAGCCCATTCGGGGGTTCGCCGCTCTGACCGTGGCGCTGATGCACTCGTTTTTTGTGCTGGACCCGCTCGGTTCGACCGCGATGTCGGGGGCGAAAGTAGTCTTCAACGGTTTCGCAGCCGTGACACTGTTCTTCGTGCTCAGCGGCGTGGTGCTGGGCCTGGCGCTGGATCGCTACTCCGGTTCGTTCGCGGCGCGCTGGCGGCAATTTCTGATACTGCGTGTATTCCGTATCTACCCGATGATCGTGGTCGTAACGGCCGCGATCTGCCTGTATCTGCTCGTGCATGGGCCAGCACCGCATCCGGGGGCCACCGAATGGTTCAACCGCTACTACCAGGAGCCTCTGAGCTGGTACCGCGCGCTACAGAACTTCCTGCTCATCAACGTCTCACTGAATCCCGTGGGCTGGACCCTGATGGTCGAGATGGGCATCGCCGTCATCTTTCCATTGCTTCATCGCGTGGCTCGCCGCGGCGGACTGCTCACCAACCTTGGAATGCTGCTCGCGTTGATCGTGCTTGCGTTTCTCGCGGACGAGCTGCGGGCACTCGCTCCGGGCAATCGACTGTACGTGCAGTTTTGCGAACTGATCCTGCCGCACGCATACAAATTCTATCTCGGACTGCTGTTGCCCGGGCTGGCGACGCAGCGTGTGCTCGACCGGATCGGCTCGCACGCCACGTCGTACTTCGCGGCAGTGGTGGTCGTGCTGATTGGAGCTCGCACGGCGGTGCCGATGCTGGGCGGCAGTGCTACGCTGGCCATCGTCTTCGAAACGCTCGCGGCTGGCACTCTGCTGCTGCCCTTTTGCACCTGGAACAGCCGTGGTTTCGGTGCCCGCCTGTTTCATTCCAGCGCCATACGCTGGCTGGGCCGCATCAGCTACAGCTTCTATCTATGGCACTTCATCGTGCTGTATGTCACGGCTACGGTGCTTTTCGAATACTGGCCGGGCCCAGTGCCGGGGACGCATCCAGTCGCGCTCAGCGCACTGCTTGCCTCGGTCAGCATCGCGATCGCCGGGGTCGCGTCAGAGCTTTCCTATCGTTACATCGAGCTTCGGTACATGGACATGGGGCGCAAGCTGTCGCGTGCGCTGGCTGCTCAGGCGATCTCGAGTAGCTTCGACCAGCGCGGCAAATCCGAGTCCCGGTGAAACCTACCGGCGACGATTGAACGCGTCCTCAGCTGCTGCACGTCCCATTCGGAACCAGATACCGTCCTCGTCCGCATCTTGCTCGCCGAGACCGCACCGGCTGAGCAGGTATTGCGTGGAGTCTCTATTCACTCCACCTCGCGCCGAAAACACCCTGCCTGCTCCAAGCTGGCGCAGTTGCTCCACATCGCTGTCGGAGAAGCAACTCACGGGTTGCCCGTTCGGGAATGCGAACAAATTGGCGCGGTTGTCGAACTGCGCCAGCGCCCGCTCGTTCGATTGGTAATGATGCTGGAATTCCACGCTGTCCAGCGCCCGTACATTCCAGTGATCGAAAAGATGACTACCGTACAGCACCCATCGCGCATCGCTCCATTTACGCATGGTCTGCAAGTCCGCGAACTGCCCCTGGTAATCGAGCACCGCTGCACGGTCGAGCGCGCCGCTGCGTTGTTCGAATTCTGCCAACAACTTGGGGGTAAGCGTCAGGTGGTACGGTCTGCGCAACCCTACCGAGTCCGCGAACCCCGCGAACTCAGGCACATGCTGGTTCAGATAGCACGCGACCACGGAGAGAATCGGCGTCTGCTCCAATACCGCTCGCATGTTGACGAACACCACGGAGGGCAATTGCATGTCGCGCAGGATCTCGAGCCCGTTCTCGAACGTGCCGAGAAAGCCGTCATCGAACGTTATCAGTGCGGCGCGCGGAGGCAGCACGCTCTGATCGAACAGCCGAGCTGGATGGATGACCTCGAAATTGTCGCGGATCCATGCAGCCTGGCGCCGGAATGTCGCGCGCGAAACAGCTAACGCATACTGCGCATTGAAGGGACTGGGCTCATCGGTCACGTCATGGAACAAGAAGACGTTCAAGCCCTGCGTCATGCTCCGTCGCAGCGCAGGCAAACGACGCACGGCGCCACCGACGGCCTTTTTCAATCCGCTTTTCAGAAACCGCATTTCGGTCACGTCCCTCCGCGCGTCTCGCCCGACGCACGCAGCAGATTTCTCCAGGCCTTCAGGTAAATCTCTGGGTGTTCGCGCATATATTTGGAACCGCGAAAAGCGCCCACGCCACGCTCCTGCGGCACGCCTGTCAGCGCCTGGCCTGCCCGCAGCCGTTGTGCGCATTCCGCGAAACACTCCGTGCCGAGCCGGCTGAGCCTGAGGCCAATGGCATAGAAGTTATCCCCTGCCTCCACTTGTGGACGGGCGCGATACAGGATGGCGCCGCTGTCGATACCCGCGTCCAGCGCATGAACGGTAACGCCCAAAGCCCCAGCCCCCTCGTGAGCAAGGGCCGTCACGATGCCTTCACCGCGGTAGTTGGGGCTCCATCCCCAGTGCATGTTCACGAACGGTGCCGACACGCAATCCATCACCGCATCGCCAATCAACGCCGTGCCGAATACGAAGACAATCTGCGGGTCATGACGCCGCAGAGTCTCGAGCACTTGATCTGAATTGACGCTGGGCACGGTGAGCGTCGCCAGTCCGGGCGCGACCGCCGAGTAGCCGCTCTCGAGCACACGCTCATCGTGCAGCTGTTGGAAACCGAAATACTTGCGACGATTGAGCAGGCTGTGTGCCTTGTGAAATACGGCCAACGGCCGTACCAGCAGGCGCAGCGAGCCCCGCAGCTTTTTCGCCAGATCTCCAGAGAGGGCGCGCTCTTCGACATGCGACTGACCTTCCTCGAAGATCACCATGTCGATGGCACCACGCTCCCACAACCGGTTGGCGCAGTAGATCTGGAAAGCGGAACGGCGCGTCAGCAGTACGCCGCGCAACCGACGATGCGGCTCGAACTCACTCATGTAATTGCAGAAGCTTTCGCCATCGTGGCAACTGTTCATCGAGAAAGAAGTACGGCGTATCGGCGCGATATCTCTCGCTATCCAATGCGCTCTTCAGAGCCGTCGCCAGCTCGGACGGGCTCGCAACATAAGCACTGCCACGCAAGCCTCGCAGCGGGCTCATGTTGAACGACCGGCCATCGAGAAGCTGAATCACAGGCACCGCCAGATAGAGCGAATCCACAGCGGCGGAAGTGATGCAACTGGCAAACACCACATCCACGTTCGGCAGCACTTCTCCCAGTGGAGCATTTGTCTGCTGCAGATCGAGACTGCGATATGCCGATGTGTCTACCGCGTACGCAGGATGTGCTTTGAAAAGGTACTGTGTGTCTGGCGGCAGTGACGGTGCTGCCCGCTCCATCCAGGATAGCAGCTTGTGACTCGTCGCCAGATGAAAGTCGCCGCAAATCAATACCACCGGGGGCCGCGCCGCCCTGTCGATCGGACCTTCGGCCGCTGGCCGGGGCAGCAAATGCAGGTAGCGCAACGCTTCCACATCGACCAATTCATTCTCAGGATAGCCGCCTCGAACATACATCTGGCGGGCAACCGGCCCGTTGACTGCGACCCGAGCCGGCATGGGCAATGAATTGGGTTGCCGGCGATAACTGCGTGAATCGTAGAAATAGCGCAAATCCCAATATCGCACTGTCGTATGCGCCACGCCCACGAGCTCGCCGTGGCCAGCGCTCTTCCATGCATGAATCAGTGCAAACTCCCACGGCTGATTCTCGAGAATGTAGACCCCAATGCGCTGTCGAGGCACACCGGACAGCGCCCCCTCGAACAATCCGAGCGCGAGACAGCTGTGCATCGCCGAAGGCCCGCGCAAAGACTCATCCCACTCCCGACGAAACAATGGCCAGAAATTCATTCGCGAATCGCGTGGCTGAAAGTGCGATCCGATATCGGTCAGCCTGGCATGCGTGCGCACCAGCTGCACGTAGTCGCAAAGTGCGCGCCACGCTCTGCTGGGACTCATCGCTTCATCGATCAGAGCGTGATGCTGAATTCCCCTGCCCTCGCCATTGAAGCGCTCGATGAGCGCCGTGGCCTGGGCAATCGAAGAAATCGCCTCATGCCGGAAAAACACATGAAACCAGCGGGTCGGAACCTTCGATTCGCGCAGCAGGTTGACCAGCCGAGTCCAATAATTGGAAGCGAAAGGACCGGTCGAGAGCGCCTTGCCGTCGACGTGCACCAGGATGTCGAAGAACGAAATGTCACCGGTCGCAGCAGTTCGAGACCGGCTCCGCCGGATCGTCAGACGCTGACTTACATAGCGCACGGCAAGCAACAGCGCGCGTAGCGGCAACGGCATACGCCGGAGCCGGGGCTCACTCGCGGTTCTGGCAGCCGGCTCGTATGAGCGTCGCCGAAAGGAAATTCCAGTCCGCGCGCAGAACGCCTCCAGGCAGGCAGCAAGCGGCTCGTCGGTGGAAACGAGCTCAACCGCACTCGCCTGTGCCGTATCGATGATTTGCTCGAGAGCGAACAGCTTGATCGCATTGTGTACCGGCGACTCACCCCAGGCGTTGTACTTTTGCGCGACCGCGGTCATCCACCAGAAACTAAGCCCAGGCCGCAACTCCAGGTGATCGACCAGCCTGCGGCCTTGGATCTGAGCCTCGCCGAGATCGTGCAGCCACGCCAGATAGCGAGCACGCAACGCATCTGACTGCTCCTCGACATGCTGCGGCATCGAAAGGACACGAGCATCGCGGCCATCGCGAAAGCCGCACCAAAGTACCGTGATGTCGTCCGATGCGGGCGGTGTTTCTTGCGCATCCCATACCCTCAGCGTAACGCGCGGTACCTGCCCGACCGGCGCACAGCTCTCTTCTCCTTGTCTCACAGTGCCCGCATCAGCTTCTCGACGCGTGCCAGGTCTTCCGGCGTATCCACCGCCATGGTCGAGTGAGCGGTCGGCACCATGCGAATCTTCAGCCCGTGTTCCAACACGCGCATCATGTCCACCGACTCGGCAATCTCGAGCGGCGTCGGCGCCATCTTGGTGTACTCGATCAGGAAGTCGCGGCGGAACGGAATCACGCACACCTGCTTCACCATCGGAATGTTCGGCGACTTACTGCGGGTGGGAATCGGCTCGCGCGAAAAACACAACGCATTGCTCTGCAGATCGCACACCACCTTGATGCAATTCCGATCCTCGAACTCGGTCAGCGTGGTGATCTTGCCGAGCAGATTGGTGATCTGCAGCGACGCATCGTCGATCATCGGCTGCACCGCTTCGGTGATCATGTCCGGATGCGTCATGGGCTCATCGCCCTGGACCATCACCACGATGTCGTAAGTCACACCATCTTCTTTCTCGATCGCGTGCAACGCTTCGGCACAACGATCCGACGCGCGCTCATGATGGCTGCCCGTCATGACGGCACGGCCGCCGATGCTCCGCACGTAGTTGGCGATCTCATCGTCGCAGGTCGCGACCGCGGTGGTCGTCAGCAACTTGTTACGAGACACGCGCTCCACCACGTGGCCGATCATCGGCTTGCCGAGCAGCGGCGCCATCGGCTTGCCGGGAAAACGACTGCTGCCCATGCGGGCGGGAATCAGAGCCAGAATTTTCATGACACTCTTCCTTTTCGAGAGTTTATTGGCCGGGCCGGGACGCCTGTCGCGCCCAGTCGACGAAATGACGCAGGCCGATGTCGAGCGGCGTGCTGGACGAGATGCCGAGCACCTCGCGCAACTTCGTGACATCGGCGTAGATGCCGCTTTGATCGCCAGGGGTGGAGCCGCGCACGAAGAAACTGCTCCCCGGAGTGAGTGCGCAGATGTGCTGTAACAGGTCGCCGACCGTGGTCTTGATGCCGGTGCCGATGTTGAATGTCTGACCCAGCGCGGCGTCGCGAGTGGCCGCACGCCACCACGCTTCGACGACGTCGTCGATATAAATGAAATCGCGGAAGCGCTCGGTGCTGCCCTTCACTTCGATGCTGCCGGTGCCGGTCAATGCCTGAGCCAGATAGATACTCACCATGCCCTGACGCAGATTCTTCAAGTTCTGCCCCGGGCCATACACGTTGAACATTCGCATGGCGACGAACGGCAGTCGCGACGCGTACACCTTCAGATAATTCTCGGCCGCGAGCTTGCCCACGCCATAGCACGATAACGGCGCTCCCGGCCGGCTCTCCTCGATGGGAACCGACGGCACACTGCCGTAGATCGACATCGAGCTCGCATACACCAGCCGCTCGACTCGATGCTCGATGCCGTAGCGAATCAGGTTCAGTGTCGACACGGTGTTCTTGTTCAGATCCACCACCGGCTCGTCGAAGCTGATCTCGCCGGAAGATTGTCCCGCCAGATGCAGGATGCGCCGGCAGTCGGACGGCAATGACGCCATGGTGCTGGCGAGCGTCAAATCGCCGCGAATGAACTCGATGCCTTCGGGAACATTGGCCAGCTCGCCGCCCGACAGATCGTCGACGCCGACGACGCGATAGCCTTCCCGCTGGAAGCGCCGCGCCACGTGCGAGCCGATGAAGCCGGCCACGCCGGTGATCAAGATCTTTTCCATCGCTGCCACTTCAGGAGTTGGTGATGATGCCGATCAGCGTGTCGCACTTGCCGGCACGCACCAGCCCTTGCTTATAACTTTCTTCCAGCTCGGCGCCGAGCTGCGAGGTGAAGCGCCCCATGCCGCCCGGCCGGCCATCCCGCGCCCACACCATGTGATTCGACAGGTCGTACCGTTGATCCAGCAGAACTTGATACGGCCGGCCGACCCGGTCCAGCACATGGCGTAGCGAGGCGTCGCTGAAGTACCAGGGATGCGCGATCGACCAGTAGAAACGTTCGAAGGCCGGAATGTCGTACACCGTATGCAACGGGTCGGCGACATTGGGAATCTCGAAGATCAGCTTGCCGCCCGGCTTGAGCAGAGCGAGCTGCGATTCGAGGAAGGCCTGCGGGTCGGCGATGTGTTCCAGCACGAAGAAGTGCATCACCACATCGAAGTTGGCCTGGCGCACCTCGGCGGGCAACTGCCGCATGTCTGAATGAACCTCCACGCCCCGGCTGCGCAGATACTCGCTGAACGCGCCGGACGGCTCGACACCGGTGCACTGATGCCCCGCCTCGATCAACGGAAACAGCATGAAGCCGGACGAGCAGCCGACTTCGAGCACCTTCGAGCGAGCGCCGAGATGCGGCTGAATGTATTTCATACGCCGGAGCCGCGTCGGCTCGTTGGCGCGATGATGATCCTCGATCTTCTGCCAGCCGCCCTGCACGCCGGCCCGGCCCGCCATGAAGCCCTCGAATTCGGCGGCGTAGAAGCGCGCCTCCTCGTCGGCGGTCAGGCCGGGATGCTGATAGCGAACATCGCAGGCGAGGCAGTGGAAGAACGCACGCTGACGGCTCTTGTCACCGTACACATGGGCCGTCACGACGATTTGTTTCTCGGCCGTCGCGGCACACAGCGGACAGGTTTGCGGCAAGGCCATCGTCAAGCTCCCGGAACCGTCGGTCGCGTGACGACCGATTGCAAGAACACCGCATCGATGCTGTACGCGATGAAACGATAGCCTTCCTGCAGCCGCTCGCGCAGTTGCTCCGGCGACGCCGCGACCACGTGAATGCCGCAAGCAACCTTGTACTGCCGTGCCAGCGAATTGATTCGCGCCAGCGCGGCGACAAAGTCGGGATGGGTGAACTGCGCGGTCAGATTCATGGAAGCAGACAGGTCATAGGGCCCGACCAGAATGGCGTCCAGCCCCTCCACTTGCAGGATCGACTCCAGATCGTCGATGGCCCGATGGTGCTCGATCATGGCGATGAGCAGCGGCGCCTGTGCCTCTTCGCGATACGCCTCGAAGTGCTTGCCGAACAGATTGGCCCGCGAGAACCCGACGCCGCGACGACCGGCGGGCGGCCAACGACAGGCATCGCGAATCAGTTCCAGCTGCTTGGCCGTCTCCACCATCGGCACGATCACTCCACCCGCGCCGGCATCCAGGGCCTGCTTGCAATCTTTCGGATGTCCTTGTGCCAATCGCACCATCGGCAAGGTGTCGCCGAGCTCCAGCGCACGGCATAGATCGGGCAGCTGGCTCACGGCGATGGCGCCGTGCTCCAGATCGAAGGCCACCCAGTCATAGCCCGCCTGGCCGAGGATTTCAGCGATGGAAGGATGCGGAATCTGCATCCAGCTGCCGATGGAATGGCCGCCGGAGCGCAGTTGCTCGCGAATGCGGCGAATGGCATTCAATCTGTTCATGAGCCTGCTTCGAGATCGTCAAAGGAAGGACCGGCAAAGCCGTCGCGCAGCCGCTCATTGAGCGGGGTGCGCCGAAGTACAAATGTTACTTGGTTCGTCTTGGCAGCCGCCAGATCGGCGCTGGCGTCGCCAACGAAGACGGTCGCGCCGGGATCGAGTTGCCAGCGCGCCAAGGTGTCCGCGATCGCTGCCGTCTTGGTGGTCGGCGAACCGTGAACTTCCCGAAAGCATTGCGCGATGCCCGTCGCGGTCAGGATGGTTTCGATCTCCGCCTGAGGCGTCGCCGTGACCAGGACGAACGGCTGCTCACGATGATGTCGCTCTATATAAGCGTGCACACCGGACACCCACGGCGCATCGATGACCGCCTGCAACGCGAGCTCAGAGAAGCGGTCGCAGAATTTTTGGACCGATGCCTCGGTGACCTCCTGGCCCGCCCATTGCAGATACACCGGCATCTTATCGAAGCGGGACATGCCGCCGTTGGCTTCATGATGCTCGCGAACTTTGCTCGCGACCTCGCGACCATAGGGCAGGAACAGGCGCTCGAACGCCTGGGTCTTCACGCTCACCGAGTCCTTGATGACGCCGTCGAAATCCCAGAACACGAGCTTCGCCGTGCGCAGTAACTGAAGCGTCGATCGCGATCCGTCAGTCATCACGCCGCGCCACGCTGCCAGATCTGGTTATAACAATTGCGGAACACGGTGTTCTCGAAGCTGTCGGCGTGGCGCTTCTCCTTCAGCTCCAGGCCGGCGGCGCGCAGATACTGGTCCGAATCCCGCGCCTGTTTCTCGAATTCCTCGTTGATCTCCACCAGCGCGCCGCGCGCCGCTCGTAGCGTCGTCGGGCCACCTTTGAGAATGAGATGTTCGATGCCATCCACATCCATCTTGATGTAGTCCGGCGCGGGAATGCCCAGATGCGCGACCGCGTCGTCCATCGATACGCCCAGGGTGCGGAACTCGAATACCTTGCGCAACGCCGAACCGTCGTGGGTGTAGGACTTGTCGAACGTCGACATCGCCCCGCCCCAATCCGTGGACGTCATGTTCAGCGTGCTGTTGGACAGCGAGTCCGAGAGCGGCAGCGGCACCAACGTCACGAGATCGCTCAGGCCATTGATCCAAACATTTCGAGCCAGCAACTCGAGGTTGAACACGGACGGCTCGAAAGCGAACACGCGGCAGCGCCGACGCTTGGCGGCGTAACAGGAATACAGGCCGACGTTGGCGCCGATATCCCACACCACCGAACCTTCGGGAAAGCTATCGATCCATTCCAGCGTCTCCGGCTCCTTGGAAGAGAAAGAATCGATGCGCCAGGTGTTGACGAAGTTCGGCACCACGAACGACAGCTTCACTCCGCCGTGCTGCACGGTGCGGGTGTTCGACATCATCGAGTTGGCGACGATCTGATTGACCCGGGTGCCGACGCTCGACCGGTTCATCGAGCGCAGCGAGCCCTCGAGCACTTTCTTCAGCAGTTGTTTCATTTGTTATCTCGCGCCGCGCGGCGACTCTGGATGTCGTTGATTAACTGCAGCAGGCCCTGGCCCAGATCGACGTGCATGGGCGGCACATATTTGCGTCCCAGCTTGGGCTGATAGGCATAGGGCGTGCGAACGTAATGACCCGGCTGCTCGCCCGAAACGAATTGCACGCCGTCGAAGCCGAGAATCTCGGCCAGCATCTCCAACAGATCGCGCACGCGCATCGGCTCCTGACCGGTGAGCACCACGCTTTCGTTGCGGAACTCATCCCCCAATGCCGCCACGCTGGCGCGTGCCGCATCTTCAACGTGGATGTATTCACGCAGCGCGTCCGGGCTGCCTTCATACTTCAGCACGCCGCTTTCGAGCGCGCGGCTGACGATTCGTAACAAACCGTTGCTCTCGTCCGCACGCGGGCCATACAAAGAGCCATAGCGCAGGATCGTGTAATCGAGCCCGTACGCGCGCTGATACTCTTCGACGTAATGCTCTGCCGCTTGTTTGCTACAGCGATAGAAGCCGCCGTCCCTGCTGTAGACGTACACGGTGCTCGCGTAGACCATGCGTTTCACGCCGTTGATACGACACGCCTCCATGACGTTCACCGCGCCCAGCACGTTGACCTGCACGGTCTGTAGCGGTCGGGTGCGTGCGGCGTTCAGATCGGCCAACGCTGCGAAGTTATATACACACTGCGCGCCGGCTGTGACTGCCGTGATTGCATCCAGATCGAGCAGGTCGCCGATCACCATGCGCTGCTCGGAGCGCAACCAGGGCGATGGCGAGCGATCGAAAATCACGACGTCGTAGCCGGCGTCGCTGAGCTGATCGGCCACGTGCGAGCCCAGAAAGCCCGAGCCGCCGATCACGCACGCGGTGTTACGCTGATCCACTGATGACTCCACTTACAGGCCCTGGCGCTGGACTTCGTATTCGCTCTGCGGCACCGTGCCTTCCAGCTTGCCGGTGGTGAGAAAGCGAACCGCTTCCTCCGTCGCCTCGATCTCCATGCGCGTACGGCAGTCGACGGACATCGATCCCATGTGCGCCGTGAGCAGACAGCGCTCGATGCCGGCGAGGTCACCCGAATACGGCTCGTGATCGAATACATCGATGGCCGCGCCGCCCAAATGACCTTCGCGCAACACCTCCGCGAGATCGCGCTCGTTGATGATGCCGCCACGCGCCGCGTTGATCAGCAGCGCATCCTTTTTCATCGTCAGCAATTGCTCGCGACGGATCATGTTCTTGGTCTGCGCGGTCAACGGTACGTGCAGGCTGATGACATCGGCGTGCTTGTAAATCTCGTCCTTGCCGACCCATTCGAGCTTCAATTCCGGCACCAGCTTGGTATCGGGATTGATGTCATTCACCAGCACGCGCGGCGTGCCGAACGCCGCGATTCGACGCAGTACGCGAGCACCGATTCGACCGGTGCCGATGATACCGATCGTCACCTCGGCAATGCGCCGACCGAAGTGGCGCTGCCAATGACCGTTGTGTAATTGCAGGTTGGCCACGTGAATGTAGCGCAACAGCGCGAGCATCAAACCGATCGTCAGCTCCGCCACCGCCGGCGCCGGCGCGTCCGGTGTATATGAAACAGCGATGCCCCGCTTCTCGGCGGCGAGCAGATCCACGCTGTCCAGTCCGATGCCGACGCGTGAGATCAGCTTCAACCGCGAGCCGCGCGACATGACCAGATCGGTGATCGGCTCGGTGCCGGCGATCAGCACGTCGAAGTCCGTGACCATGTCGGCCAGCTCCGCTTCCTTGAGCTTGCGGCCCAACGGATTGATGACGTACTCGATGCCGGCGGCTTCCAGCAGCTCGAGCGGCAGGCGATTGCGATCGCCGAAAGGAACGGTGGTGATGAGAGCTTTGGGCATGGGAATATCACTCTGCTGAGCGCACAACGGGTGCAGACATGGCGAATTGCTGTCGCAGCCACGATTCTAGCTCCGCACGTCCATGGATGATGGGAATGCCGTGCGCCGCGCGATCGTCGGCCTGCACGATGCCACTCGAATCGTAGTAGCAGCTGGGCTTGCCCGCGTCGCGAGCGATCAGCGCCGTGGAAGTGAAAGGCATGGAGATCGTGACCGCGCACGACTCTATCAAGCGCGGGGCCGCGGTTTCGGGATCGATGATGACGAGGTTCGTCAGAGCATCCATGGACCGCACATAGTGTCGATACCCGGGATGCGCCCGGCTTCCGATATTCCGTTTGCGCTTGAACACCATTACCCCTCCGCAAGCCACGACCGTCGCATGGATGTCCTGCAGGAAGCGGTTTGCCACTGCCGGCACATGGAATGATTCCTGGGGCACCAGCGTCCGGTAGTAACTGTCGCGTACCGGCTGGACGTCAAACACGGCGACGCTGTTCGATGGCAGCGGCGGCAGCTCGATCGCGCTGGTGTTGAACCAGATAGGACCGACTATGGTCACGTTCGCCTCTGGCCCGACAGCACGACGGACGAACTCGGCCTGGCCCGGCCCCCAAACCAAGTAACGTGGCCAGTTCATGGCTTCCCAGCCGTAGCCGATGTCCGGATAGCCCGTGGGACGTTTGAACGGCTCACAGTTGGTCGAATAGAAATAAAAATCGACGCGAGCCCCGCACTTCTCAGCTTCGTAAGTCCACAGCGGGCGAAAGATCCATCCCGAGTTGTGGAACAGATAGACAGAAGCCAGCGCAACCCCGTCGTTCGCACGCACAGCGGCTGCGTAAGACGCCTCTCCCAGCAACGCCGCATGCCACCATCGTCCGCGAAATACATCGAACGCAGCCAGCGTGACTGCTCGCAGCCCCCACCAGAGATAACGGCCCAGTGCCCGCCCGCCGATCAACGGAGGGATGACCGAGGGAATCGAGCGAACCGATAGTCCATCTACGGCGCGGTCCGCTGCTCCTTTGACACCGTGACATAGGCTATCGAGAGCCTGAGGGCGGAGCGACGATCGCGCATACCAGGTGATAATGTCGTGACTTCGACCGTCCCGGCAGGGCTTGGGCAACGCGATCTCGCTCAATGTATCGAAGTACGCATATCGTCCCAGCTCTCTGTAGTTGGGAGCCTTCGAGCCCGCTACGGTATCGAGCAATCCTTTGAGAAACCGGACCACACCGGCGAAAAAGTACAGCGCTATCCAACCCTGCCAGGTCAGCGCGCTGAGGACAGGAGCCAGCACGAAACCATGCGCCGTCAATACTCGTCGCCATTCCGGGGGCAGCGGATGAACGACGCGCGAGCCGGGTTGCCCCAGGGAAAGCAGCAGCGCCCGATTGAGCGCGACTCCGGCGATGCGGGTCAATAGAAACTGCCGCACGATCAGCTCGACCTGCGGCAGACCGGCGCCGAAGATAATCTTCGCAGTCACGTTTCGCTGAATAGAAAGAGGCGTATTCGTGAGCGCGCGGTTCAGCTCAGGAACGCGTGCGAGCTGCCCGTGCTCCTTCAAGTAGCGGTAACCGCGCATCATGCGCCGCAGCCGACGCCGCGCCCGGCGTCGGAAAACGTTCTGGATGAACATCATTTTGCATTCAGGCCGTTGCGCCTCATCCAATCGTCGCGCTCGAGCATACAAACGACGCCATCCGCATAGGCACCGTTGGACCAATAGAGCTTCTTGAAGCGGCCGACCTCTCGAAAGCGGAACACCGCCATGATCGCCTGCGTCGCTTCGTTAGAGGCTACGTATCCGCCTTTCACGATGCGCAGGTTCAGGCGCAGAAACGCGGTCCTGAGCATCAGGGAGATCGCTTCGATGGTGTAAGCGCCTGTCCGGAATTCCTTTTCGCCGATGATGATCGCGATATCCGCAAAACCGTGCACCCAATCGATGCCGCTCAGGCTGACGATGCCGATGTGCCGGTCGGACTCGATATCCACGATGGCCAGTACCAGCCGGCCGCGCGACCGGACTTCCTTGGCATAGTACTCACGCTGATTTTCGACGCAGTTGGGCCAATACTGGACCCCGAGCCATCTGGTGGTTTCCTCGTCGCTCAGCCATTCATGCCAGCGCCCCTCGACATCCGCCGCGGTCGGATGACGAAGATAGATGCGCTTGCCGACGACGTAAGGGTTGTACATGCTACTGGTTCCTTCAGGAAGCGCTCGCGCCCTTCAGCGTCTTGGCAATCTGAGCATAGTCGGTCATACCGACGATCTGCTCTTCGGACAACTCGACGTTGAACTCCTCCTCGAGGGCCAGCATCAGTTTCATGTGGCGAAGCGAATCCCATCTGGCGACGTTCGCGGGCGAGGCATCGTCGCCGATGCTCTCGGGGGAGACGCCCATGATCCGGGCCATGACCGCTTTGATTCGTTGTTCCATCCTCGACTCCTCAATGTTCCAGTCCGGAAAAATGCTCCGGAATCTTGATATCGCCCGTCCCAAGATCGAAACGAAACGTCTTCACGCCGCCGTCTTCCTGGTCCGGCACAAAGCCATGTGCGCTGAAGAACCCGGCGACCTGCCCGTTCTTCTTCGACGGCACGTAGCGTCCAATCACCGTCCGCGCTCCTGCCTTGCGCGCCTCGGCGACGCAGGTGCTGAGAAACGCAGTCTCCACGCCACGTCCCAAGGCGCGGCAACTCATCAGGAAGAGTTCGATAACCGCCGTTTCTCCGGTCCGGATCAGCGCGAACCCTATCGTACCGTAGTCGCCGAAGCGATCCGTCAGCCGCAGCGAGCGCAGGATGTATTCGCCCGATGCCAGCCGCTCTTCCAGCTCGTCGCGCGTCAAGCGCACGGTCGTGAGATTGAATTGGTTGGTACGCTGAGTGAGCTGGGCAGCACGCTCCAGCTCATCGCCCTGCGTCGCACGAGCCTCGATGCGCATCTGCAGCGAGCGAAGGTACTCGCTGAGATCCACGGTAGCGGCCATCAGCTCCTTGCGCTTGGCTTCGGCACGATACATCTGGCCGCGCTGTCGATCCTCTTCCGACAGCTGCAGAGAGTCGAACAGGCCGCACTCGGCAAGAATCTGCCAGTTCCGTGCCGGCTGCTTGGGCGACACCAGCAGCACCTCGACCTCGGGCAACATGGAACGCACCAGATTCGCCTCGAACTCGCTGTCATCGACAAACACCATGGCATCGAGACCCAAATTGAGCTCGGCCGCAATGGCACGAATGTTTGCCGCCTTGTCCTCCCAATTCACGCGCATGACCGCGATGTGCTCCTCACGCAGCAGCATGCCGGGATGTTTCTGGAAGACTTCGGTTACGTCGGCAAGGTTGTTCTTGCTACATACCGCGAGCACGACGCCACGATGATAAAGATTCACGATCTCGCGCTGAAAATCTCGATAGGCTGAACCGTGCGACGCATCGCCCAGCTTGATACCGTCGAGCCCATCCTCACCGACGATGCCGCCCCATAGGGTATTGTCGCAGTCGATCACCAGGCACTTCTTCGTCCTGCCGGTCAGCGCCCGCAGATATCCGAGGGTCCGCAACGCCATCTCGCCGAGCGCTTCGCGAGTGAACGGCGCGCTCGTAAGATGCCAATATCGCCAATCGTAAAAATTGTTCGCTCCGATTCGTTGCTGGCAGGCCGCTAAATCGAGCAGATAGGCGTTGCCCGCTTCTCGCAGCTTCTCGGCCACAGATGCGTTCAACTCCTCGATCGACCGAGAGTGGCTAACGGGCATCGTGGCGTCCGCGATGCCATACGCGGGCCAGGCCGGGCGCTCGAACGACATCCAGAGAATCGGCACGGCGCTGCGCTCGCGGAGCGCCCGAATAGTGACGGCACAGTAGTCGCCGACCCGTGCAATCTCATCCGCCACCATTGCTGGCGAAGCTTGCGCGAATTCAAATCCCAAGGTCTTGGAAAATGCCGGCAACCACAGCGCAACGACGATGGCGTGGACACCTTCGCTGACCGCGCCGCTACCGCCTCCCATCGCCTCCTGGAGAATGTTGTCGAAGTCACCCTTGACGACCGTGAGATCGATTCCCTCGCGACGCGCGGCATAGGCCAGATATGGCTCGAGTAGATCGATCGTGACGTTACTCAACACGGCGCAGGAAAACGGCCGCAGCCCTTCGACGGGTCGGCTTCGCTCCTCTTCAATCAGCGCGAGGCTCGGAAAGATCATGGCGTTGCTGGTCGCTTTGAGGTTCGGATGTGAGAACGTACGGTTGGCAGCGCGGCTTACGGCTTGCTCAAGCGATACGCCACGCTGATGGATAATTTCTCATCGATACTCTCCTCGACCGTTTTGCCGGGATAGGGCAACAGAATCCGATCCGCGATCGCGAAGCCGGCCCGGTGGAACATTCCTTCGAGGTTTTCGATGGTCTCGAAATTGTAGATGTGATCGATGGAGGGCGCATTGATACACGTCGTCAGGAATACGAAGGGATCGCGGCTGGTCACTTCGAAGATCCTGCGCAGGAAGGCCTCCGGCGCTTCGACGTGCTCGAGAACTTCACCCATGACGAAAGCGTCGTAACTCAAACGGAAATCGTACTGAAGAAAATCGCTCTCGAATAAATCGTAGTCGCCGACCTTGCCGTGCAAGCCGCTCTGCAGGAACGAGCGTGTCATCTCCAGACTCGTGGGACTGATGTCGACCCCGTGATGCAGCTTCCATTTGCGCGACTTCGCCGCCAGCGCGAAAAAGAATCCGTGACCGGGCCCCACCTCGAGGTAGCTGTCTCCGCCGCGCGCCGCTGCGAGGCAGCGCTCGAAAAAGCGGCGCATCGCCGCGTGATTTTCCCAAAGAAATTCCGTCACTGCCAAACCATGCATGTAACCCCGCATGTACTCGGGATTCTGATACACGGCATCGGCCACGGCGGCATAGGTCGAATGACGATATCTGCCATGCCGTCGAAAGTAGATTTCTTCCTTGTAAGTATCCGTGACGATGAGATTGTAGGCCTTGGCAAGCGCCGCAAGCGACACGTCCCGATCCAAGCAGTAGGCAATGTATCGCTGAAAAGCGATGAGCTCATGCTCCTTCAACGCCGCGAGCGCCTGATCTACGACGCGTCCGTGGAGAGGATTACCGCGTTTGATCTCAGCAATGAGACCGTCTGCGAGCTCGGAATCGATAGGCATAGAAACCTCTGGTCGCGATTGCTTGTGACTTACTTCGTGCGAACGATCTTGCGGCCGAGCATGAATGCCTCGGCGGCGGTGGCGCCGACAGTCGCGCCTCGCCAACGGGCCAGCGCCTGCACAGCCTCGATGGACCGTGCATGCGGAAACGGTCGCATCTCGCTGCGGTACGCGTCGAGTGCGGCGAGCTTACGATCCAGCGTCGTCGAGATATCGACGAACCAGGACGGATTGAATTCGAGGCCCGAGCCGGGCGGACGCCATTCGGTTGAGGACGGTACCTCAAAAAACAGCAACTCATCGACCGGATATCCAGGCTGTGGACGGCAGGCTGCGATGACGGCATCGTGCACGATGCGATGATCGATGTTGACGTCACCGGCGTGGTGTGTGAACACGATGCGGGCCGAGTGCTTGCGCACCGCCTGCTCGATCAGCTTGACGATGTCGAGCAGCTCGACGCCGTCGAGCCGATTATCGGGAAGGCTCAGCACTTCCACCGAAGCACAGCCGAGGATGGCGCATGCCGCGTCGGCGGCAGAATTGCGTGCCTCCATCTGCCCCGCCACCGCTCCGCGCTCCACCTTGGCCACACGAGATGATTCGCCATCCGCGAGCATCAGCACATGCACCGGATGTCCCGCGGCAGCCATGAGCGCCATCGTCCCGCCGCAGCCCAATACTTCGTCATCGGGATGCGCGGCAACCACCAGCACCGGTGCGGCTTTCGCTTGGGGCGTTTGTTTCATGCTTTTGTTTGCGCTCTATCGAGGGCCACTACTTCGCTGACGCGGGCCTGCAACGCCGGCGATGCGGCGGCGATCAAGCCCAACTTCTCGAAGGGCCCCGCCAACACGAACGCCTCGCCATCGAATCGACGCAAGACACCGCCTGCCTCGGAAAGAATCAGTTGAGGTGCGGCCACGTCCCAGTCACGCAGCGGCACATCCTTCGCGAACAGATCCGCGGCACCTTGGGCGACCAGGCAGATCTTCAATCCGATGCTGCCACTCTCGAGATATTTCGAGCATGGCAGGTCGCGAAACACTCGCGCCGCCAAGCCGCGCGGCTCGGGATAGTTATCGACAAGAATCACGTCGTCGCGATCCGCTTTGCGCGTGGTAATGGGTCTGCCATTCAGCGTCGCACCTTTGCCCCGCTGCGCGGCGTATGTGTTCTCGAGCGCCGGCGCATGCACAGCGGCCAGCACCGCCTGCCCGTCCTCGATCAGGGCGGCCTGGCACACGAATCCAGAAAACCCGTGCACGAAGCTCGCGGTGCCGTCGATGGGATCGATCAACCAATAACGCTTCGGACGTTCCAGGCTTTGCGACGCCAGGTCTTCTTCGCTCACGACGGGAATATCGGCGATCCGAAGCAGACCCGCGCGCATACATTCATCTGCAATCGTATCGGCAACGGCCTTGAACTGAGTCCCCTGCCAGTCGCCAGCGAGATTGCCTTCGGCGCGACACTGCAGGATTCTCGCCCCGACGTCGTGGGTCACCTTCACCAGATCAGACAGCACGGTTGCCTCCGGCGGCGCCCTCGATATCGCGCCTCACCTCCGCAACGAGCTCCGCAAGTCGCTGCGTCAAGGTTGCACTGACCATGCCGTAACGCGCGTTCAAGCGACGCAGGTCGGCGGCGAACGCCGGGAACACGACCGATGGCGTCTGCCACGCAATGTTACAAAGGGCCGCCACTCGAGCGATGGCGTCGGTCAATCGGAACTCGCCTTCGTAGCCGACGTTGACCGCCTGCGGGGGCGGATTCGATTCGTCAACGGCCGCTCTCACAACGTACTCCGCCGCGTCCTGCACTGCCATTGCCGACCAGAATCCCGGTTGTGCATTCAATTCGAAGCTGCCTTCGACGAGCAGCCGACGGGCCGCGTTATAGAGCACGCCTGATCGACGCGGGACGCCGAAGAGTCCTGGCAGTCGTAACGCCACATCGCCTGCACGACGCCTGTTCCACAATATTTTTTCAGCTGCCGATTTACCGCGTGCATAGGCACCTTCGGGCTCAGCTGCGATATCTTCCTGCGCGGGCATCGGCGTTTGCGGTCCATACACCGTCATGGAGGACACCAGTACGATCCGACACGAAGCGTGCTCTGCCAAGGCTGCAATCATCGCGATGCTGTCCCGTGCGGCGTCAGCATCGTCGTAAGCACCAGCGGACTTCGGCACCTGAGCTGCGCAATGGACGATCGCCGTCGGTCTGACTTCGCCGAGGAGCGCTCGCACCGACGCGCCATCGGTCAGATCGCACGCAACTCCGACACGACCGCTTCGGCTCGTGGGCACGCACGACAGTCCACGCGCTGCGTGGACCGCCAGAACGTGTTCGCCCAAGTAGCCGGAGGCACCGGTCAGCAGAACACGCGTCACACCATGTCCCACGTGATCCACTGATCCTCGTCGATATCCACACGCGCCGGACGTCCGATCACGATATCGAGCATGTGAGGCGCGATACCGAGCCCCGGCCGCTTCGCCGTGATCATCTCGGCGGTAATGATCTGACCCTTAGTAATGCGGCGAGCTGCATGCAGGCTGCGACGGCCCTTCTCGAACATCTCACGCTCTTCCGGGCGGGGCCCGTACTTGGCACCGTTACCGAAGGCGGATTCGACATCGCGCAGCCGCTGCATCATCAGCTTGAGCGGCCCGGGCTCGATGGCGAACGCGTGATCCGGTCCCGGCAGCGTGCGATCCAGGGTGATGTGCTTCTCAATCACACAGGCGCCCAGCGCCACCGACGCCAGACAAACATGATCGCCCTCGGTGTGGTCCGAATATCCGGTGAGCACGTCGAACGCGTTGCGGATGGTTTCGATCGCGCGCAAGTTGCTCAACCGCGCCGGCGCCGGATACAGCGACGTGCATTGCAGGACCACGACCTTGTCGTTACCGACCTCGCGGCAAGCGTCGACGGCACGTTGAATGTCCATCCAATCCGCGAGCCCTGTCGACAGGATGACGGCGCGACCGGTGCGTGCCATGTGTCGAATCAAGTTGAGGTCGGTGAGATCGAACGACGCCACCTTCATCACCGGCACATCCAGCGCGTGCAGCTCGTCGATCGCCTCGATATCGCAGGGCGAGGAAAGAAACACCACGCCGCGCGAGTTCGCGTATTCCTGCAAGGGCCGATGCCAGGAGCGATCCAGTTCCAGCCCCTGGATCAGATCGAAGGTATTGGTGTGATTCAGGTAGTTGAAGCCGGGAGCCCGCCGCGAGTAATGGCTGCGGGCGCGGAATGTTTGGAACTTCACGGCATCCACGCCGGCGTCGACGGCGACGTCGATGAGCTGACGCGCCAGGGCCATGTCGTGGTTGTGATTGGATCCGATCTCGGCGATCACGAAACAAGGCTGACCGGGGCCGACCATGCGCCCGGGCGCAATCTCGAAGTTACGCACGTTGGTTCACCTCTGATAAACGAATTCGTTGTGCCAGGAGCGCTTCAATCCGATGTCATCGCGAAACTGCGCGAGCGATGCCGGCGCGGCTTCGGCACTGAGGTAGGCAGCCACGAAGTCCACGCCGGCGGCCAGCGCCAGACAAGCGGTCGTGGAAATGCGGGGATTGATTTCGAACGGTTTCACCGCACCGTTCGCGTCCTTGATCAATTGGATGTTGTAACAACCCGGCACGGGCGCCGAGTCATGGATAGCACGGCAAGCCGCGACGACCGCCGCATCGTTGTCGGTCTGCGCCCGCAAGGTGATCCCGCGTTTGACACCTACGCGCACTGGCACGACCGCGCGCAATATTCCATTGCGATCCGCGGACATCATGACGGTGTACTCCTGCCCTTCCAGCAGCTCCTGCAGAATGAAATCTTCGGCCGGTCGACGACTGATGACGATATGCGCGCTCAGCTCCTCTTCGGAGCGCACGATCGCGACTCCTCGCGAGCCACGGCCGCTGCGCGGCTTGGCGATGCAAGGAAACTTTATCTTGCTACGCTGCCCGATTTGCTCCGTCAGCGGTGCGGGCAGATCCGCGGCACGCAAGGCACTGTTCGATGCTAGTTTGTCCAGATGCGTTTCGATGAACTCGACGGGAGGCAGCAGGACGTCGCAATCGAAGCCGCCCCGCTCGCGCGCGACGCGCGGCAATTCTTCATCGACCCCTGGTACCAGAACGTCGACACGCAACTCGCGACACAACTCTTGCAAGCGCGGAATGAAAGAAGGTGCCGCCGCCATCGGTATGGAATGCCACTGCGTGGAGGCGACTGTCGCCGGACGAGCTTCGATATCCGCATCGGCAAAGTGCACCCGATACGTCGAGCCAAACAAGCGGTTGAGCGCTTCGGATCCCGCGCCCCCGCCGCCGGTGAACAACAACGTCTTCACGCTTTCCTCCGATACACGAAGCCGCGCTCATCTACTTGCGAGCTAAAGCCCAGACGCTCGAACACGCGCTGCGACGGAACGTTCGCCTGCTTCACTCGACCTTGCACCTGAGCGCCCGCAGTCGTGGCGCGCAAGGCATCCAGTGCGACCTCCATCATGGGGCGCGCCAGGCCGCGTCCGCGCAATTCCGCTGCCACACCATAGTCAATCTCCCAATAGTCGTGCTCCCGATCGAACCGGACCTGGCCGACCGGCACACCCGCTTCCGTCTCCACCACAAATATCAGGCACGAGTGGGGCCTGCTCAGGCGTGCACGAAACCATTCACGGTGTGACTGGGGCGCAATTGGATCCGAAGAGAAAGCATTGCGACGAGTGAGCGGGTCGTTCGCCCATTCCAGCAGCAGCGCTTCGTCCTGCGCACCCGCGGGCCGTGCACGCAAGCGTGTTGAAGCCGAGATGAGCATGGCGTTGCAGACTCGTGCAGCCCCGCCGCCATCGACAGTGGCGTAGCACAGTTCCGACCAGCTGCCGTCCAGCTCCTGACGCAGAACTGCATCCAGCGCCGCAGCGAGCGATGCTTCAGTGATCTGGTCTTTATGGCCCAGCCAGCGCGCGATACCACGCTCATTCAGCGCTTCCGCGATGGGACGCTGATTATCCGCCATGGTGATCATGAGACTCGGCACGCCGAGACAGGCCCGCTCCCAACTGGTGGTGCCGCCGGCACCGATGGCCAGATCGGCCTTTGCCAGCAGCGGCGCGAGCGTAGGAAGATCGACATGCAAATGAATATTCGGATGGTCGGCGACTTGCGCGCGTATCGAGTCGGCTCGCGGATGTGCCGAAGTAATGACGACATCGAGCTCGACGTCGCTGCGGCTATGACGCAGGAATGCGCCGATCGCGAGCTGAGTCAGATTGTCGACGTCCGCACCGCTGAAAAATGCAAACACGCGACGGATCGCACCGACCCGCGGACGCGTCTGGTTGCGCAGCTCAACATACAGGGGCTGAAGCAGGCAATAACGCGGCCCCAGCAACTGCACGCAATCCGAAGTGACCAACTCCTCATAGCGCCGCTCCATCCGCGGCACCAGGTTCTGATCGAGCAGCAGATCGCAGTCATGGTTGCGATTGGCAAGATCGTCGATTGCCATGATGCGCCCGACGCCCGAACGCAATTCCCGCTCTACTTTCTCATCGATGGCGTAGTGGTCCACGATCAGCCAGGCAGGCTGCACGCCGAGAGCGCCGAGAGCGTCGATAGCCGCGCGAGTCTGCGCCGCCTCCTCCGGCCAATCCGGTCCGCTCCATGCGACGGCCGCGTTGCCAGTGGCTGGCAACCGATGCACAGCGAAGCCACGCGCTTCGATGATCTCGTTGCAGTTGCCGTCGTACTCGCGGCAGATGAAATGCACTTGCGCCCCGCGCTCGCGCAAGGCGGCGGCAAGCGTCAGGCAACGCATTGCGTGCCCGACGCCGATGGTCCGCGATGCCTCGGTGCGAATCGCTATAACAGTCATGAGCCGATCAATTCAGCCGACGGAAGCCTGCGTGGCAAACCGGCCCACGCAGTAACGAGTCGACGTCACGGGCGCCATCCTCGCATTGTTTGATCAATGCAAAGACCGGATCCAGCGCGTCGAAGTAGCCGGCGATGACTTCAGGCGTGTGCTCGGTGCACACATACACGTTCGTGCTCGCCAGATAGCCCTTAGCCAGCATCTCCTGCGTGAGCAGCGTCTTGTACTTCAATGCATTCGCGCTCTTGAACGAGAAACCGATGAGCGCGGGCAGCCCGGTTACATTGATCTCGAGCCCGTGCTTGCCGGCCAGGGCGCGCCACTTTGCGGCAATGTCATTGCCGGTTTGCGTGATGGTCTCCCATGAGCGGACCCGCTCCATCACTTGCAAGGTACGCAGCGCCGCGCTCGGACCGATGCGCTCGGTCCAGAACGTGCTGCTGATGAATGTATTCTGAGCCGCTTCCATGATCTCGCGACGACCGATGGTCGCGGTGATGGCGTAGCCATTGCCCAGGGCCTTGCCGAACATCGCCATGTCCGGCTCGACGCCGTAAATCTTGTGCAAGCCACCGAAGCTCTGACGGAATCCGGACGTGCACTCATCGAAGATCAACACGATGTTGCGCTTGGTGGCGAGCTCACGCACCTTGTGCAGGAAATTATTTTCCGGCCCCATGTTGCGCGACACTTCCATCTTGATCACGCCGATGTCGTGCTGACTCACCAGCGCTTCGAGCTCGGCGTAATTGTTGTAGTTGAACGGCAGCACCGAGCCGCGCAGCGGATCGGGCACGCCCTTCGGCTCGAGACCCGGCAGCAGATGGCCGGCGAGATTCTTTTCATCGCCCAAATTGGCGGCGAGGTACCAATCGTGCCAGCCGTGATAGCCGCAAATTGCGACTTTGTAACGTCCCGCCGCGGCTCGCGCGATACGTACCGCGATGGCGTTCGCCTCGCCGCCCGAACGCGCCAGGCGCGCCATATCGGCCCAGGGATGCAGCTCGACCAGTTTCTCCGCCAGATACACTTCTTCGGGACAGTTCAAGGTCGACATGTTGCCGGCGTCGATGGTAGCGCGGACCGCCGCGTCGACTTCCGGATGGCTGTAGCCGAGCGTGTTGGTACCGACGCCCATGATGGACATATCGGTATATTCCTTGCCGTCCAGGTCCCAGACCTTGCAGCCCTGCGTGCGGCTGAAGTAAGCGGGCCACTGCTCGGGAAGAAACATTTCGGCGCGCTTGGACAGCAGCATGTTGCCGCCGGGAATGACGCGCTTGGCCCGCTGCCATAACTTCTGACCTTTGCTCATCGTGGCTCCAGCATTGCGAATCAGGTGACGGTTGGCCTCGAACAGTCGCGGCGAGGCCTGCTCCAGCGCGATCACGTCGCGCCAGCTGAAATCCAGACGCGGCGAGAAGTGGTCGAACACTGCCCGGATCACCGCGAAATCCTCGGGCTCGTCCACCGTCCAGCGCCGCTCGGAATAGTCCTGCTCGTTCGCCACATTGTGACGACGGAAACGTTCGGACTTCCGGATGTAGGGCGTGACATGCTCGCGCTCGACGGTCTGCTTCGCATCGCGCCACGCAGTTTCCAGTGCCGCGAACGAAAATACTTCGATATCCAGACCGTCTGGGTAAGTTGCCGGCTCGACGTTGGACGCGTAATCGCAGCCGGACTCGATCGCCGCCTCGATCACCTGATCCACCAGCTGCGGATCGACCAGCGGACAATCGCCGGTGATGCGCACCACCAGATCGGGCCGGTGCGCTTTCACGGCCTGATAGAAACGATCCAGCACGTCATCTTCGCTGCCCCGGTAGACTTCATGTCCGAGCTGGCGGACATGATCTTCGAGCACTTGATTGCGTGGATCGACGGAAGTCGCGATCACGATCTCGTCGATGCGCGTGGCCAGCTTCAGTCGCGCCAGCAACAGCTCGATCATGGGCACGCCGCGAATCCGGCGCATGACTTTGTCGGGAAAGCGAGTCGAGCCCATGCGGGCTTGTACGACGGCAACGGTCTTCATGCGGTGGACCAGCGCGAAGGATTGATGAGATCGGGATCGTCACAAGCAAGCGCCGCTGGAATCTCAGGCAACGTCCCGCGACTGGCGGCAAGGATCTGCTGCAGCTGAGCGGCGCTATCGACACCCACCACGACGTGCGCGATGTCTTCGTGCGAAAGCGCGTAGCGCATGCAAGCCTCCACCGCCGTAAGCCGTGTGTCGGCCAGCCACGCGTGCCAGCGAGTCCATAAGTCGCGCCACCGATCGAAACGCGGCGGACGATTCGCCTCCATCAGCAACAGCCCTTGCAGGAACACGGAACGGACGTGCACTTCGACTCCGGCCCGCGATAGACGACTCAGCCAGCCCGAGTCGAGCAGGCGTCGATCGACGATGTTGAAAGGCGCCTGCACCAGATCGAGCTCGAAGCGGCCGCAGAGTTCCGTCAACTCCTCGGGGCCGTAAACAGATACGCCGATCTTTGTGACGAGGCCCTCCGCTTTCAGCTGCCGAAGCGCAGCGAACAGGGCCGGCCCGATCCTATCAGCCAACAGCTGCTGAGGCCGATGCAACAGCAGCGCGTACAAGCGATCGGTGCGCAGTCTGCGCAGCGATGCGCCGAGTGTCTCTCGCACCCATCGCGTCACATCGACACAGTCGTCCGGCACCGCCGGAAGTTTGGAAACAACCCTCCAACCCGTCACACCGATGTCGCCGAGACATTGCTCGCTGTTGCCGTAGGCAACGGCGGTGTCGAGCGTGTCGACGCCGCTGGCGGACGCCAGGCGCAAGATCTGCTGCGCCTCTTCGGGCCGCACCTGACCCTGCTGATTGGCGACGCCGTAAGCCAACCCGAACTGGACCGTGCCCAGCGCCAGCTTCACGCGAGCAGGTCCTTGAACGCAGTAATCACCTTGTTCTGCTGCTCGTCGGTCAGATCGTAGAACAGCGGAATACTGAGCGCCTGCTGGTAGTAATGCAGCGAATGCGGGTAATCCTCAGGCTTGAATCCCATCTTCCGATACAACGGCTGCGCCGGCACCGGGATGTAATGCACCTGAGTGCCGATATCGCGCTTTCGCAGCTCGCGCATGAAGCTGCCTCGGTCGATGCCCGCCGCGGCGAAGTCGATTCTCACCGCGTACAGATGCAACCCGCTGCGATCGCGCCCTTCACGCTGCGCCGGCCGCAAATACTTCATTTCGGCGAAAGCGCGATCGTAGGTTTCCGCCAGTTGGCGGCGACGCGCGATGAAGCGATCCAGCTTGCTGAACTGCGACAGCGCCAGCGCGCATTGAATATCGGAGATGCGGTAATGGAAGCCGATCTCCTGCATCTCGTAGTACCACGGATTGGTCACGCCATTGTGCTCGGCCTGTTCCGGGATCTGCCACGGGTCGTCGAGCTTGTTGATGCCGTGGCTGCGCAGGCGAAGCAGCCGGCGGTAAATCGCTTCGTCGTTGGTCGTGATCAAGCCACCCTCGCCCGCGGCGATGGCCTTGACCGGGTGGAACGAGAACACCGTCATCAGCGAATGCGCGCAATTACCAACGAGTCCGCCATCGCGATACCGCGATCCCAACGCATGGGCCGCGTCTTCGATGATGACCGCGCCCGCCTCGTCCGCGGCTGCTTTGATCGCAACCATGTCGCACGCGAGTCCTGCGTAGTGCACGGGCACGATGGCCCGGATTCCCGCAATCGAACGCAATGTCTTGCGCAACTCGGACGGCGACATGTTGATCGTGTCGGGATCGATGTCGACGAAGGCCGGTGCGCCCCCCGAGTACAACGCACAGTTCGAGCTGGCGACGAAGGTGATCGGCGAAGTGACCAGCCGGGTCTTCGGCCCGACGCCGGCGGCCACGGCTGCGATATGCAAGCCCGCCGTCGCGCTGGACACGGCGACTGCATACCGGGCGCCGACATATTCCGCGATCGCACGCTCGAATGAATCGATGGTCGGGCCTTGCGACAACGATCCTTTGCGCAACAGCTCGGCGACCGCCTGAATGTCATCTTCGTCGATGTGATGGCGACCGTACGGAATCATAAAGCCTGCACCTCGCGCGCGAGTTTCAGTTCGCGCTGTTTCTTCAGTCGTTCAATCTGTTCGTCGACGCTGCCGAGTGGCCGTCCAAGCAATTGGCGAGCCTTCTGGTTCGACAAGCTCATTTCCAGGGGACGACGCACCAGGCTGGTCTGCTCGGCGAGTCGGCCAGCACGCAAGGGCGCGGCATCGAGCTCAAAGTGTTGCGCCAGGCGCAGGCCGAAGTCGTGTTTCGACAAGCGTTCATCGGCGACCACATGAAATATTCCGTTGGCCTGACGTTCGACGAGATCATGAATGGTCAACGCCAGCGGCTCGCACAGGATCGGGTTGTAGAACACATCCTGAAACAGCGTATAGGGACGGCGCTCCTGCAACGCTGTGAGGATCGCGTCGCTGAA
This sequence comes from Steroidobacter flavus, assembly GCF_042651805.1. NCBI lineage: Bacteria > Pseudomonadati > Pseudomonadota > Gammaproteobacteria > Steroidobacterales > Steroidobacteraceae > Steroidobacter > Steroidobacter flavus. The sequence continues at coordinate 571,707 of NZ_JBHSDU010000015.1, forward strand.
GGACTGCCGATACGACGGGCCCCAGGCATAGAAATTCGTGCGGACCACCAACGCTTGCGGATCCGCCTCGAGCACGCGGACTTCGGCCTCGGCCTTGGTCTTGCCGTAAGTGTTCATCGGCGATACCGGATGAGACTCATCGAGCAACGGCGCTGCCAGCGAAAACAAATGATCCGTCGAGATGTGGATCAGCTTCACTCCGCGACGCGCGCAGGCCTTCGCGATGTTCATCGGCATGACGACATTCGACTGTCGCGCGAGCTCGGGATCTTTCTCACAAGCTTCGACGCTCGTGAGGCCCGCCGTGTGAGCGAGCCACTGTGGCTGCACGTCGTCGATCGCGCGTAACACCGCGTCTTCCGACGTGAGATCGAGCTGACGGCTCTCGACCCCGGCCAGGTTCACTTGCCGGCGATGCGTCCCCAGCACGACATCGTGACGATCGCGAACGCTCTGGGCCCAGTTCAGCGCCAGCAGGCCGGCGCCGCCGGTGATCAGAATCTTTCTGCGCATGCAGCGGCCGGGCGGCTTACTTGCTGATCTCGCCGTACTTGCTGCGATTCTTCACAATCCACTGCCGCAGCGCCTCGACCGGCATCCACTCGTCATTGCTCTCGGAGGAATACGAGAAGTTGTCCGGCACGCGCACGCCGCCGCGATTACGCGAAGGATCGGAAGACCAGTTGTGAATCGCAGGCAGAATCTTGTAATGCCCTTCGTACTGGAAGGTATGCGGCGCATCTTCGGCGCCGATCATCTGCTCATGAATCTTCTCGCCGGGGCGGATGCCGATGATCTGATGTTTGGCTTCCGGCGCCACCGCACGCGCGATGTCGAGGATGGTCATGGAAGGAATCTTCTTCACATAGATCTCGCCGCCATGCATGTCCTCGAAGGCATGCCACACCAGCTCGACGCCCTGCTCGAGCGTGATCATGAAGCGAGTCATACGCGGATCGGTAATGGGCAGCGTGCCCGTGTTCGCGAGCGACATGAAGAACGGAATCACCGAGCCGCGCGAGCCCATGACGTTGCCATAGCGGACCACGGCGAAACGCGTGTTGTGCGCGCCTGCATACGGGTTGCCGGCCACGAACAATTTGTCGGACGCAAGCTTGGTCGCGCCGTACAGATTGATGGGGTTGCTGGCCTTGTCGGTCGACAGCGCGACCACCCGCTTGATGCCGCGATCGATACAGGCATCGATCAGGTTCATCGCGCCGTTGATGTTGGTCTTCACGCACTCGAACGGGTTGTACTCCGCGGTCGGAACGATCTTGGTCGCCGCCGCGTGCACGACGTAGTCGATGCCATCCAACGCGCGGGCCAGACGATCTTTGTCGCGCACGTCACCGATGAAGAAACGAACGCGCGGATCGTTCTGATAGCGCTGCGCCATCTCCCATTGTTTCATCTCGTCGCGCGAATAGATCACCAGGCGCTTCGGATTGTATTTTTCGAGCGTCATCGGCACGAACGTGTTGCCGAACGAGCCGGTGCCGCCGGTAATCAGAATGGAAGAATTGGCTAGCATGTCTTACCCGAGTATTGCTCAGTGAGCGCTGGTGGTCAGTTGTAACATCGCCTGCGGGCTGCCCTGCTCCACGACCCGCCCGTGATCCAGTCGATACAGACGGTCACAGCTTTCGACGGTGGACATCCGGTGCGCGACGATGATGATTGTTTTCGAGCCGCGTAGCGCCAGCACAGCTTGCATGACGCCGCGCTCGGTGGCGGTATCGAGCGCGCTGGTCGCCTCGTCCAGGAACAAAACTTTGGGATCGCGATACAACGCACGCGCGATGCCGATACGCTGACGCTGTCCGCCGGACAACCGCACGCCCCGCTCTCCCATCGATGTCTGCAACCCTTCCGGGAGGCTGCGCACGAACTCTTCCATTTGCGCCGCTCGCAAGGCACGCCACACCGCTGCTTCGTCGATCTCGGTGCGAGGCACACCGAATGCAACGTTGTGTAACAATGAATCGTCAGTGAGATAAATGGTCTGAGGCACATAGCCGATCTGGTTCTGCCAGCTCCTCGGGTTGCCTCGCATGTCGTGCCCGTCGATGCGCACGCTGCCCGCATCGGGCGACAACAGGCCGAGAATCAAATCCACGAGGGTGCTCTTGCCCGCGCCGCTCGCCCCGATGAAACCGACGATCTGGCCGCTGTGGATCGTGACCGAAAGCTCGCGCAACGCCGGCTGAGCAGCGCCCGGATACGTGTAGGTCACGCCCTCGAGTTGTATGTCGCGTCGGAATGGCAGCTCGACGCCGGTGATGGCAGCCGCCGACGCATCGTCAGGCTGAGTCACGGCGCTCAGTTCCGTATGTAGCACTTCGATGGCCGGCAATCCGTAGCGCAGCGCTTGAATGCCGGAGATGACGCGATTCGCCGAAGGCATCAAACGAAATGCCGCCGCCGCGAACAGCGCCAACGTCGGCAATACCGAAGCCAGCTCTCGACCGCGGGCCACCATGGTGATCACCAACAACGCCAGACCGCTTACCGCCAGCAGCTCGAGCCAAAGGCGCGGCAGTTGCTGCAACGTCGCCTGCAAATGAGCGACATGCGCGCTCTTGAAGTTATGCGGTCGATAACGCTCGGAGAATTCCTGCTCGCAGCCCAGCAGCTTCACATCCTTCACGCCGCCCAGCCCTTGCTGCAAATGTTGAATGCGCAGGCCTTCGTGGTGCTGCCGGGCCGTGCCCCAGCGAGCGATTCGTCGCCGCGTCAACCAGTGAAAGCCGCCCGCCGCCGCGCCGAGTGCCAGAATGACCAGCGTCGCCCCCAACGGCTCGACGAACAGCAACAGCGTCAGCAAGCCGATCAGTACCAGCGCTTCGGCCATCAGCAACATGCCGGGAATCAGTGCGCTGTTGACCAGCGCACTGACCTCGGCGGTCAGATTTCGCAGTAACTGGGCGGAATTGCGCTGCAGGTGAAATGGATAGGGCCGCCGCAGGTAGGCAGTGAACAAGCGCTGCGACAGCTGTGCCTGGACGCCGTAGGCGAAGCTGGTCTGCTGCCAGGCCAAGAAAGCCAGGAACGCAGCCTTGATCGCATACACGACGATCAGCGCCAGCATCGATCCCACCACCAACGTGACGTGATCGGGATTGCCGAGCGCCGCCAGCACCGGCTGCAACGCCGGATAGCGATGCGCATAGTCGGGCTGCGTGAACAGCGCGATGAGCGGCACGATCAAGCCGACGCTGAGCGCCTCCATCGCCATGCCGACGAACATCGGCCCGAGCAGCAGCCAGACGCGACGGCGCTGCGACCGGTTCAGCAGCCCCCACAATTTATCGGCGGCCGCGGCGCTCAATGTGAACTATCCAAAGGGTGGAACATCGGTCGACTCAGGCGCGCTTCTGCGCCTTGAGCCCTCGATGAATGAAGGCGATCACGCAACCGAGCACGCAGCCGACCATGAAGCCGACCAGCGTCATGAGCGTGCGCTTGGGGCTGATGCGAATCTCCGGCGCCACCGCCGGATCGATCACCGTGAAGGCATATTCGATCTTGCCGTTGGCCAGCATCAGCTGCTTGGTCTCGCTTTCGATCAATTTGTAGAGCGACAGCCGGATCTCGACCACGTTGGTCTTGCTCAGCTGATCGTTCAGATAGTTGATGTTACGCGTCGACTCATCCATCGCGCGTTTACGCAGCAGCTCATTCGCCAGCGCCGCCAGCTCGTTGGCCCACTGTGCCGCCACCTTCGGGTCGGTCCAGTCGACCGTCAGCGTGATCAGACCGTCGAGCTCCTCTTCCTTGATATCCAGCACGGCCGAGCGGAACTGACGCACGGCGCGCCACATCGTCGGCGGCTCCTTGCTGGAGCCTTCGAACAGCACCGGGATCAAATCCTTGCGCTGAATGAATTCCTCGGCGAGACGATAGGACTTGAGCAGCGCCGTCGCCTCCTTGCCTCGTCCGCCGCCCAGACTCAAGCCGGCCAGATTGGCCAGGCCGCCAAGCTGCGACATCAGACCGCCGCCGCCCGGGCTGCCCGATTCGGCGACCGGCGCCAGCGTCACCTCGGCCCGATAGATTTCCTTGGCGGTCAAGGCCAGGTAGATCGCCAGTCCGGTGCACACCGCCGCCACCACGCCGATCAGGATCTTGTAGTCCCAGATGGCACGAAACAGATCGACGAGTGCGATCTCGTCATCTTGAACCGTGCTCATGCGCTCGCTGGAAGTTACCACCCAGTTCACCTGCTCGCCGTTGTTGAATGAAACATTATAGTCGCGCCTCGGGCACGCTACCGCCTGCAAGGGACATTCGTCCTTCGCATTCCACCGTCATGGACCCGATCGCGACCGATCAGGCCTGTTGCTCGTACTGCCCAGCTTCCTTGCGGATCTGCTCGATCTCGGCGCGCAGGTTCTCGTACTCGCGCATCTTGATCTGCAGATACTCCAGAGCGAGGTTCGCCTTCTGCTCCACGCCACGTGGCGTGAGCAGATACATGTAGGCCGCCTTGTTCTGGCTGTTCTTGAAATTGGTCGCCTTGATCCAGCCCTTGCGCATCAGCGCCTGCAGGCAGTAGTTGACCTTGCCGAGGCTGATGCCGAGCTCGCGCGCAACGTCGCGTTGGCTCATGCCTGGATTCTCTTCCAGCAAGCGCATCAGCTTGTAGCGCATCTCATCGCTGAGCATCGGAGGTCTCATGCCGCGGAACCCGCGGCGATGACGTAGTCGAGCGGCACTTGCACCCGCGCGGTCTGGCCGAGCAGCTTCAACAGCACAACGACGCGATCGGCGCCGGCTTCACGCTCGAATATTCCTTCCAGCCCTTGCAACGGCCCGTCGGTGATCTGCACCGATTCGCCACAGCACAGCTCGGCGTGGCCGCCCACATGATGCAAACCGGTTTCGGCGTCGGCCCGCTGACGCAAATCAGCGACGAGACGATCCGGCACGACGGCATAAAGCGCGCCGAACCGCACGATCGACGCAACCCCGACCGTGGAACGAACCGGCGCGAGACATTGCACGCCTTCATCGAGCCGAAGAAACAGATATCGAGGAAATAACGCAGCGATGCGCTCGCGCGTTGACCGCCCGCGGCGGCGACTCGAGGTCAGGGCCAGCGGATAGTAGGTTTCAAAGCCTTGTCGCTGCAGATTCCATTCAGCGACCCGCTCGGCCGAGGGCTTGGTCTGGATGAGATACCACCGCAACATGTTCTAGTGCGTAGCCGATGCGTTCAGTCATTGAACGCGCGGCAGTCTAGCGATGGGATACCGGGGCGTCAACGACGCCCCTTCACGCTTTATCCTGAATTGTCCTACTGGAAGGACGAGACTGCGGCCGCGGCAACCGCCAGGTTATAGATGATGCTGGTGACGGCCTGCCAGAACGGCAGCGGCCGCATACGCTCGGTATCCAGCGGTGCGACGATGGTGTCGCCCTTCTCGATGGCTACGCCGCCGCCGCTGAACCAGGAATTCCCGCCGCGCGCCACGACGCTGCCGTCGGCACGTACGACATAGACCCGATTTTCGTCGGCACGCGGCGTCAAGCCGCCGCTGAGCGCGATGTATTCATCTCGCGACACATCGGTTCGATACAAGTGCGACGTGGCACTCTGCACTTCGCCGATGACGGTGACTTCCTGCGTGATTCGAGGCACGAGCAGCCGATCGCCATCCTTGAGCACGATGTCCTGTTCCGAGCCTTCACGCGCAGCCACGGAGCGGTCCAGGTCGATGACCAGACGTCCCGCGGGCTTCGCGTCGCGCAAGCTGGAAAGCAGCGACCGACCGATGGTCAGCGCTTGGCTGGCATCGCGACCCGCCTCTTGCGCGGACATCAGCGACATCTGCGCCAGATCCGATTCCATTCGGGTCGCCAGTGTCGCCAGTTGCTTACGCTCGCGTTCTTTCAATTCCTCGCGCGTGAAGACCGCGCCCTTGGTGAACGCCAGATCGGTGAAGCCACCGGCCCGCGCCATCACCGAGCGCAGCGTCTCGCCGCGATGGATGGGATAACGACCGGGGAATTTCACTTCGCCGCGAATTTCCACTTCTTCCTGGGACGCCCACAGCGGCGTCTCCTTGATGACCAGATAGTCGAACGGCTTGAGCGCCAGGTTCGAGCCCGGCTCGCCGTCGAGCGCCTTGCGCAGATCGATCTGGATCAGCTCGGCCTGACGCGCGCCATTCGGCCCCACTTCGTAACGAGTCAGTTCGGCCTGGCCGCTATACGCCGCCTCATCGAGGCTGCCGCCGGCGCGCACCAGGTCGCTGACCCGCATGCCGGGCTCGAGCGGATATTTGCCGGGCACTTTCACCTTGCCGGCGACGCTTACTTCCAGCGTCGGCTCATCGATACGCGACTGCATCTGCAACTCGCGCATCAGCGGCTCGATGATGCGATCGCGACCCGACTCACGGTCGAATACAAACAACTGGTCGCGCGGCGCCAGCTCGAAGTTGGCCGCCGACTGCGGTTGCGCCAACGCCTTCTCCAGGTCTGCGGAGAAGATCCGGACGCGCCGGTCGTTGGGCAGCTCGCGACGGACCAGGATGTATTGCTGATCGGCGTTCGGCTCGAGCTCGTCCAGGCTCGGGATCAGGTCCACGATGCGCATGCCGGGCTTGTATTGATACTCGCCAGGGCGATGCAGATGACCGTTGAGCACGACCGACTCTTCCAGCACCGGACGAATCGCCGGGACACGCACCCGGTCGCCACTGCTCAACAGCATGCGACGGCCATCGGCTTTCGCCAGATTCACATCGAGCGTGATCCGTTGCCGCTGCTCATTGACCCGGTCCACGGTGGCCATGGAGGGATCGGCGCCAGGCAACAGGCCGCCGCCCAACTCCAACAGCTGCTCGGCCGTGGTCTCGTTCTTTAATTCATAGATCGCGGGCCGACGCACTTCGCCGGACAGCCCGACCGTGGCACCGACCGGTGGAATGAAGATCACGTCGCCCGGCAACAGCCGCAAATCGCCGCTGGTATCGCCTCGCAGCAGCAGGTCGTACAGGTCGAGCGTGCTGACCGTGCGCCCGGCGCGCTTCAACTGAATATTGCGCAATGAGCCGATCTTCTTCACGCCGCCGCTGTAGAACAGCGCGTTGGTCATGGTCGACAGGCCGCTGACCGTATAGGAGCCGGGCGCTTCGGCGTCGCCCAGCACGAACACGCGAATCGAGCGCAGCTCGCCGATGCTGATGCTGGCTTGCGTGCCGATCATCTGGTCGCGCACCCGCTCTTCCAGATCGGCGCGCACTTCTTCGAAGCGACGGCCGCTCACCGAGATCGGACCGAGATCGGGGAAGTTGATGCGGCCGTCGCGACCGACCGTCAGCGAGTAGCGGCCCTTGTTGGAGCCGACCATCAGCACTTGAATGGAATCGCCGGGTCCCACCACGTATTCGGCCGGCACCGGCACATCGGTCGCGGGCGCGAAGGTGCTCGGCGAACCGGCGAACAAGTCATAACCGAACGGCTTCAGCGCTTCGGCACCGGTCGGCTTGAGCGGCAGCCGGGTGACGACGACGATGAAATCCTTGAGGCGCAGCTCGGCGGACACCCGCTGCGTCGCTTCGTCGGGCAACAAGCCCGCCAACGGGATCGGCCCCAGCTCGGGCACGTTCAGAATGCCCCACTTGTCCAGCTTGTATGGATTGCGACGGAGGATGCGCTCGCGGAACTCTTCCAAGCGCGCGGTTTCATCGGGAGTGCGATCCAACAGCTGCTGTTCAGCTGGCGCGGGCGCGTTTGCATCGGCCGGTGGCGTCGTGGACGCAGCCTGCCGCCCCGGGATCCTCGGTTGCGAGTTCTGCTGAGCTTCGCGTCGAGCGCGCTCCTCGACCTCGGGCGCCTGCCGCTGATACTGGCGAACCTCCAGATTCAACAGCAGCGTGTCGCCGCCTTTGAAACGCGGCAGGACCGGCGCGCCGGTCGCGTCGAATTTTTCTTCCTCTTCCTCGTCGCCGCGAGGCTTGACGGTCTGAGGAAACTGAACCTTGCGATCCGAGCGCACATCGGTGCCCGAAGGCAGACTGAGGCCGCCAGTGCCACCGCCGCGATTCATGGAGTCGAGAATGGCCTGCTGCTGGTCGGCAGGCAGGTTACGGAACATTTCAATCTGTTCCGGGGTGGGCGTCTGCGCCTCGGCCTGCGTGAGCAATCCGAAACTGAATACGCAAAGGATAACGGCGGTCAGCCTGAAAATACGGCTGAAAAAACTGAGTCTGGGCATCCGGGTCGCTTTGATGTAGGTGGTCCCTGCGACGAAGGGCCGGAAGTTTACACAGACCCCCGCAGGGATGCGATTAATTCTGGCCCCGCGCGCCGGCTTGAGACGTGAACCAGCGATAAGTGGCGGCCACGCCGTCCCGTAACTGAATTTTTGGCGCCCAGCCGAGGGCGCGCAACCGGGTGACATCGAGCAATTTGCGAGGCGTGCCATCCGGCTTGCTGGTATCGAAACGCAACTTGCCGGAATAATCGACCGCGGCGCCGACCAGGGCGGCCAGCTCGGCAATAGAAATATCCTCGCCCCAGCCTACGTTGATCGGCTCGGGGCTGTCGTAGCGCTCCAGCAGAAACACGCAGGCATCGGCCAGGTCGTCGACATGCAGGAATTCCCGGCGCGGCGTGCCGGTGCCCCACACCACCACTTCGCCCTCGCCCCGCTGCTTCGCTTCATGAAACTTTCGGATCAGCGCCGGCAGCACGTGCGAGCTGTTCAGATCGAAGTTGTCGCCAGGTCCATACAGATTGGTCGGCATGACCGAGATCGCGTTGAAGCCGTATTGCTTCCGGTACGCCTGGCACATTTTCACGCCAGCAATCTTTGCGACCGCATACCACTCGTTGGTCGGCTCGAGCGGCCCGGTGAGCAGGCAACTCTCCGGCATGGGCTGGGGCGCATGCTTGGGATAAATGCAGCTGGAGCCCAGGAACGCGAGCTTGCGCACGCCGAAGCGGTACGCCGCATCGATGACGTTGGTCTGGATCTGCAAGTTGTCGCGGATAAAGTCGGCCGGATAACTGTCGTTCGCCAGAATGCCGCCGACCTTCGCGGCCGCCAGATAAACGAACTCCGGGCGCTCCTGCTCGAAGAACCGGTCGACCGCCGCCTGATTGCGCAAATCGAGCTCGGCACTCGAGCGCAGCAGCAGGTTGCGATAGCCCTCCGCCTGCAGCCGGCGCACGATGGCGCTGCCTACCAGTCCCCGGTGACCGGCGACGAAAACGCGCGCGTCTTTATTCATGTCGCTGATAAGTCCGAAAGCCTTCCCGGGCCACCAGTGCATCACGACGGGCAGCTTCCAGATCGGCCTCGACCATTTCATTCACCAGCGTGCTGAAGCTGGTCTCGGCCTGCCAGCCGAGCTTCTGGCGGGCCTTGGTCGGATCGCCAAGCAGCGTGTCGACTTCGGTGGGCCGGAAATAACGGCTGTCCACTTTGACGACGGCACGGCCGGAGCTGGCGTCGATGCCCTGCTCGTCCACGCCTGCACCCTGCCATTCGATCCGCATGCCGAGCGCGGTGCCCGCGAGCTGAACAAACTCCCGCACCGAATGTTGTTCGCCGGTGGCGATGACGAAATCTTCCGCTTGCTCCTGCTGCAACATCAACCACTGCGCCTTTACGTAGTCGCGCGCATGCCCCCAATCTCGTAACGAATCGAGATTGCCCAGATAGATCGTGTCCTGCAGGCCTTCCTTGATTCGCGCCAGGCCGCGCGTGATCTTGCGAGTCACGAAGGTTTCGCCGCGGATCGGCGACTCGTGATTGAACAGGATACCGTTGCAGGCGTAGATGCCGTACGCCTCGCGATAATTCACCGTGATCCAGTATCCATAGACCTTCGCCGCGCCATAAGGCGAGCGAGGATAGAACGGCGTCGTTTCCTTCTGCGGCACCTCTTGCACCTTGCCGAACATCTCCGAGGTCGAGGCTTGATAGAAGCGCGTCTTTTTCTCGAGCCCCAGGATGCGAATGGCTTCGAGGATGCGCAGCGTGCCGACCGCGTCGGAGTTCGCGGTGTACTCCGGCGTCTCGAACGAAACGTGAACGTGACTTTGCGCGGCGAGATTGTAGATCTCGTCCGGCTGCACCTGCTGAATGATGCGGATCAGATTGGTGGCGTCGGTCAGATCGCCATAGTGCAGGAACAGCTTGACGCCGCGCTCGTGCGGGTCCTGATACAAATGATCGATCCGATCGGTGTTGAACGACGACGCGCGTCGCTTGATGCCGTGAACTTCATAACCCTTGTCGAGCAACAGCTCGGCAAGATAGGCGCCGTCCTGGCCTGTGATTCCGGTAATCAGCGCTTTTTTCACCGCATCCTCGCATCGTCGACCGTCCCGCTAGCCACGCCAGCGGGCCACATGCTCCAACAGATTCTTCAGCGACGGCTCGGCGCCCGCCGCCGCGTCGGCCGGCTTCTCCAGCGCCGGCGTGAGCGAATCCGCCAGTTTCTTGCCCAGCTCCACGCCCCATTGATCGAAGGCGTTGATGCCCCAGATCACGCTCTGCGTGAACACTTTGTGTTCGTACAGGGAAATCAGCCGCCCCAGCGTCTTCGGCCCGAGGCGCGGGAACAAAATCACCGTGCTCGGCCGGTTGCCCGGATGCAGCTTGTGCGGAATCAACCGCGCGATCTCGCTGTCGCTCGTGCCCTTCGCCGCCAGATCCTGGCGCACCTGTGCCTCGGTCTGACCGAACGCGAACGCCTGCGCCTGCGCGAAACAATTCGCCAGCGCCAGATTCTGCTGTTGCTGGAACGGGCTCGACGCGTTCACCGGCGCGAGAAAATCCAGCGCCACCTGCGCGGTGCCCTGATGCAACAACTGAAAGAACGAATGCTGGGCATTCGAGCCTGGCTCGCCCCACAACACCGCGCCGCTGTCATACGGCAACGGCGTGCCTTCCAGCGTCACGCTCTTGCCGTTGGATTCCATTTCCAACTGCTGCAGATACGCGGGGAAGCGATGCAGCCGCTGGTCATAAGGCAGCACCCCGAGCGAATCCAGGCCGAGGAAATTCCGATTCCAGACGCCGAGCAATCCCATCAGCACCGGCAGGTTGTTCTCGAACGGCGTGTTACGAAAGTGCTCGTCCATCTCGTGGCCGCCGTCCAGCATCAGCTCGAACTGATCCATGCCCAGCGCCAGCGCCACGGACAGGCCCACCGCCGACCACACCGAATAGCGACCGCCCACCCAGTCCCACATCGTAAAGCGGTTTTGTGGCGGAATTAAGAAAGCATCCATCGCCTTGGCATTGGTCGACACAGCGGCAAAGTGCCGCGCCGGTGCGCCCTCGCCCAAACGGTCGACGATCCACTGGCGCGCCAGCTTCGCGTTGGTGAGCGTTTCCAGCGTCGAGAATGTTTTCGAGCAGACGACGAACAGCGTGCGCGCGGCATCGACTTTCTCCAGCACGTCGCCCAGCTGCACGCCGTCGATGTTGGATACGCAGTGCAGCCGCAGATTCCGATTGCGATATTTCGCCAGCGCCTCGGTCGCCATCACGATGCCGAGGTCGGAGCCGCCGATGCCGATATTGACGATGTCGGTGAAGGTCTTGCCGGTGTGGCCGTGAATGCGACCGCCGTGAATGCCTTCGACGAAGGTCCGCATCTTCTGCAAGCTGGCACGCACTTCGGGCATGACGTCCTGCCCGTCGACCAGGACCGGCCGGTCGGTGCGATTACGCAGCGCTGTGTGCAGTACGGCGCGGTTCTCGGTGGTGTTGATTTTGTCGCCATTGAACATGGCGTCGATCCGACCGCGCAGGCCACGCGCGTTCGCGAGAGACAGCAGCAGACGCATGGTCTCGGCGTCGACGCGCTGTCTGGAGAAATCGAACAGCAGGTTGAGCTCGGAGGTCCGCGAGAACGTCACCGCGCGCTGCGGATCGTTCGCGAACAGATCGCGCAGATGCCGGCCCCGCATGCTCGCAGCGTGAGATTCGAGCGCCTGCCACTCAGGCGTCGTGTTCGCTAGCGTCATGGGAAAGTCCTCCTGCGGGTGGCTCATCGGCACGGGAATGGTGCCGGAGGCTACCTCACTGACGGCGCAGGGTGAAGCTTTTGTGACTGGCGCGAGGCCCGGCGGACGCCCCTACTTACCGTAGTAGCCGACGTACCACTCGATGAAGCGACGCACGCCCTCTTCCACCGGGGTGGCCGGCTTGTAGCCCACGTCCTGCACCAGATCGTCCACGTCGGCCGAGGTGTCGGGCACGTCGCCCGCCTGCAGCGGCAGCAGATTCTTTTGTGCCTTCTTGCCGAGGTTGGTCTCGATGCACTCGATGTACTTCATCAGCTCCACCGGCGAGTTGTTGCCGATGTTGTAGAGCCGGTACGGCGCCTTGCTGGTGGCCGGATCCGGCGCGTCGCTGTTCCAGTTCGGATTCGGCTGCGCCGGACGGTCCATGGCGCGCACCACGCCCTGCGCGATGTCGTCGACGTAGGTGAAGTCGCGGCGATGGTTGCCGTAGTTGAAGACATCGATGGGCTTGCCGGCCAGGATATTCTTCGTGAAAAGAAACAACGCCATGTCCGGGCGGCCCCACGGGCCGTACACCGTAAAGAAACGCAGGCCCGTGACCGGCAGGTTGTAGAGATGCGCGTAGGTGTGCGCCATCAGCTCGTTCGCCTTCTTGGTCGCGGCGTAGAACGACAACGGATGATCGACGTTCTGATGCACCGAGAACGGCATCTTCGTATTCGCGCCATACACCGAGCTGGTCGAGGCATACACCAGATGCTCGACGCCGTTGTGCCGGCAGCCTTCCAGAACGTTGGCGAAGCCGACCACGTTGCTGTCGATGTACGCCAGCGGGTTCTGAATCGAATAACGCACACCGGCCTGCGCGGCCAGGTGAATCACGCGCTGAAACTTCTCCTGTTTGAACAGCGTGGCCATGCCTTCGCGATCGGCCACGTCCATTTTCACGAACCGGAAATTAGGAAACTTCTGCAGGATCGCCAGCCGCGCCTGCTTCAACGTCACATCGTAGTAGTCGTTGAGATTGTCGAGACCGACCACCTCGTCGCCGCGCGCGAGCAGGATCTGGGCCGTGGTGAAACCGATGAATCCGGCGGCGCCGGTCAGAAGCAATTTCATATGTCGCTTAACCGATATCGATGAGTAAAGGGCAGCGAATAAATTCGCGAACCAGCCATTTCGCGCGCAACTTCGACTTTGCCGGCGCATGACAATGCGCCGCATGGACACCATCGTCAGTCACAAGGATCTGATCGTCTGGCAAAAATCCGTCGCCCTGGCGTGCAAAGTCTACGCCGCGAGCCGGTTACTGCCCAGGGACGAACGTTTCGGCCTGCAGAGTCAGCTCAGACGCAGCGCTGTGGCCGTCGCGAGTCGTATCGCCGAGGGCTCCGCCAGCCCGAGCCGCGCGCAATTCGTCCAGTCTCTTCACGCGTCGCGCTGCTCGCTCTCGGAGCTGGAAACGCAGTACTTGATCGCGAGCCGACTCGCGCCAGGCAACGACACCGCAGCCACGTTGGAAGAGATCGCCGAGGTTGGCCGCCTGCTTAACGGCTTGATACGCCGTCTGGTTTCATCCAATCGCGCGGCGCACGCAAAAGCCTGCGCCCCGCCCCGCTGAGGCGCCGATTACAACCGGCCGTCAACCTCGTCCGCATCAAACACATACTTGATGTCGTACAACACATGCGGCTTCTTCGCGAACGAGCGGATCTCGTCGATGCCCATCTCGCGGAACTGCTTGTGTGCGACCGCCATCACGATGGCGTCGTACTTGCCCGGGGCCGGCTTGCGGATCGGCTTGATGCCGTACTCGTGCTCGCACTCCTCGGCATCGATCCATGGATCGAACACGTCGACCTTGGCGCCGTACTTCTTCAGCTCGGCGACCACGTCGGCGACCTTGGAATTACGCAGGTCCGGGCAGTTCTCCTTGAACGTCAGGCCCATCACCAGAATGCGCGAGCCATTCACGTGGATGCGCTTCTTGATCATGAGCTGCGCGATGCGCTCGGCGACGTAGATCGCCATGTTGTCGTTGATACGACGCCCGGCCAGGATCATTTCCGGGTGATAACCGATCTCCTGCGCTTTGTGCGTCAGGTAGTACGGGTCGACGCCGATGCAATGACCGCCGACCAGGCCCGGACGGAACGGCAGGAAGTTCCATTTGGTTCCGGCCGCTTCGAGCACTTCTTCGGTATCGATGCCGAGCCGGTTGAAAATCAGCGCCAGCTCGTTGATCAGCGCGATGTTCACGTCGCGCTGCGTGTTCTCGATCACCTTGGCGGCTTCGGCGACGCGAATGCTGGAGGCCTTGTGCGTGCCGGCCTTGACGATGCTGCCGTAGAGCGCGTCGACGAAGCTGGCCACTTCGGGCGTCGAGCCGGAAGTGATTTTCTTGATGGTGGTCAGACGATGGGTCTTGTCGCCCGGGTTGATGCGCTCGGGGCTGTAGCCGGCGAAGAAATCCTTGTTGAAGGTCAGGCCGGACAGGCGCTCCAGAATGGGCACCGCGACTTCCTCGGTGCAGCCGGGGTACACGGTGGACTCGAACACCACGATGTCGCCCTTCTTCAGCACCTGGCCGATCAGCTCGCTCGCTTTCTCGATGGGCGTCAGGTCCGGACGCTTGTAGCTGTCGATCGGCGTCGGCACCGTGACGATGTAGACCTGGCAGGAGCGCAGATCTTTCAAGTTCGTCGTGTACGTGAGGCGCTTGGCGGATTTGAGCTCCGCAGGCTCCACTTCCAGCGTGCTGTCCTTGCCCTTTTTCAGCTCGGCGACCCGCGCCGCCTTGATGTCGAAGCCGACCGTATTGAAGGACTTACCGAACTCCACCGCCAGCGGCAGCCCGACATAGCCGAGACCGATCACGCCGAGCTTGCAATCGCGCAGACTGAATTGAGACATAACTGTCCGGGTTCGAAACCTGAGGGTTGGTCGCAAAGGGCGCAAGAATGCCACAGAACCGGAGCCAAAATAGAGACATAGGTCTAAAGGACGCAGCTGTCGGATTGCTTGTCACAGCAAGTAAAGGACCGCCCAAAGACCGCTCAACGTCAAAGTGACGGTGTATGGCAACGCCATCCAGACCATCCTTCCATAGGACAGGCGGATCAGCGGCGCCACCGCCGATGTGAGCAGGAACAGCAGCGCCGCCTGGCCATTTGGCGTGGCGATGCTAGGAATATTGGTGCCGGTGTTGATGGCCACCGCGAGCCGGCCGAATTCGGGAGCCGTGATCGTGCCCTCCAGAAAGGCGGCCTTCACTTCCGTGATGTAGATCGTGGCCACGAACACATTGTCGCTGACCGCGGACAACAGCCCGCTCGCCAGGTAGAAGATCGCCGCTCGCACCTCCCCCGACTGGTGCAAGGCCCAACCGACCACCGGCTCGAACAAATGCTGGTCGTGGATCTGCGCCACGATCACAAAGAACACGACGATCAGTGCGGTGAACGGCAGCGCGGCCTCAAACGCCTTGCCCAGCCGATGCTCCTCGGTCACGCCCGTGAACGCAGTTGCCAGAACAATCACCAACAGACCGATCAATCCCACCGAGGCGAGATGGAATGCAAGTGCGACCACCAGAATCAACGCGGTGATGGCCTGCACCACGATGATGGCGACATCGCGCTGCGTGCGATGCGCCTGCTGCTGTTGATCGTAGGCTTCGAGGACATGACGGACCGCGTCTGGCAAGCGCGTGCCATACCCGAACCATTTCATATGCTCGATCAGCACGCAGGTGGCAATCCCGACCACGAACACCGGCAGCGCGACCGGTGCGACCTGCGAGAAGAATTCCAGGAAATTCCAACCGGCCTGCTCGGCGACCAGCACGTTTTGCGGCTGCCCCACCGGCGTCATCACGCCACCGAGGACGGTGCCGGCACCGGCGTGCATCAACAGACCGCGCAGCACCGCACGAAACGCATCGAGATCCGAGCGATGTAACTCTCCGACATGATCATCCGCCGAGCTGTCGTGCGGATCGTGATGAGATTTGCCCGAGGCGACCTTGTGATACACCTCGTAGAAGCCCATCGCGACAGTGATGATCACCGCGAGCACGGTGAGCGCATCGAGAAACGCCGCGAGCACCGCCGGCACCAGGCAAAACAAAAAGGCCAGCAGCAGATTCGAGCGTACGTTCAACAGCAGCTTGGTGAAACAGAACACCAGCATTTCTTTCAGAAAGTAAATGCCGGCCACCATGAAGATCAGCAGCAGAATGATGGGGAACGCGGTGAGCGTGTGCTGATACACCGAGTCGGGATGAGTGAGCCCCAGCAGCACCGCTTCCAGCGCCAGCAGGCCGCCGGGCTGCAATGGATAGCACTTCAACGCCATTGCCAGCGTGAAGATGAACTGCAACAGGATGAGCCACGCCGCGACAGTGGCGCCGTACTGGCCGCCCAACCACAACACTAGTGGATTGAGCAGCAGGAACGCGATGATGGTCAGCTTGTACCAGCGTGGCGCGTGCCCCAGGAACAAGTTGCGAAACGCGTGCAGCATGAGCTGTCGCGGATCAGGCCAGGGCCGCGACGGGTTGCGCTGCTGCCGGCACGGGTGCCGGTGTCATCTCAGGCAACGCCAATTGTTTGAACAAGGTTTTGCCGCCGCTGCTTTTGTCGATCGCGGTCAGCATGCGCTCGTGGGCGACCAGCTCCTCTTCGGTCGCTCGCAGAACACGCAACACGCCACGAGGCCGCATGACCACAGCCACCGGCTCGAATGCGACATCCTTGCTGGTCGCGGCGTCCTCACCCAGGATCAGCGCGGTCTGGCCGCCGGTCATCGCCAGATAGACCTCGAGCAGGATCTGCGCGTCGAGCAAGGCGCCGTGCAGCTCGCGATGCGAGTTGTCGATCTCGTAGCGCTTACACAGCGCATCCAGGCTGTTGCGCTGGCCCGGATGCATCTGACGCGCGAGCGGCAACGTGTCGATGACGTTGCAGATCTTGCGGGTCTGTCGCAGCGGCCCCGGCAGACGCTTCAGCTCGGCGTCGAGGAAGGCCAGGTCGAACGCCGCGTTGTGAATGATCAGCTCGGCGCCGGTGATGAACTCGATCAGCTCATCGACCACATCAGCGAAGCGCGGCTGCTGCGCCAGGAATTCGTTGGTGAGGCCGTGCACCTGGATGGCGCCGCGGTCCACTTCGCGATCCGGCCGCAGATAACGATGGAAGGTGCGACCGGTCTTGCGCCGGTTCACCATCTCGACGCAGCCGATTTCGATGATGCGATGGCCCTGCTCGGGCTCGAGACCAGTGGTTTCCGTGTCGAGGATGATTTGACGCATCAGTCGTTAGCCCAACACCGATTCCTTGAGCGCATTCACGACCTGCACTTGATGTGCTTCGGTCAGATACGGGTGCATGGGCAGACTGATGACCCGATTGCCCACGCTTTCGGAAACCGGGAAGGTGCCAACGCCTTGGCCGAGATTCGCGAAGACCGGCTGCAAATGTAACGGCACAGGGTAGTGCACAGCCGTCGGAACGCCGCGCGCCTTCATGCCCTGCTCCACCTTCGCTCGATCGCCCACTTCGACCGTGTACTGCGCGTACACGCTCGTGCAGTCGGGCGCGATGTACGGCGTGACGACTTTGCGCGAAGGATCGCTTTCCTTCGCGAACGCTTCGTTGATCAGCTGCGAGTAGCGGGCGCCGATCTTGATCCGGGCCTCGACTTCGTCGGGGAAGATTTCCATTTTCGCGAGCAACACCGCCGCTTGCAGCGTGTCGAGACGGCCGTTGATGCCGAGGCGCGGATGGTGATAGCGACGATCCTGGCCGTGCACACGAATCTCACGCATCAACTTGGCGAGCTGGTCATCGTCAGTAAACAACGCGCCGCCATCGCCGTAGGCGCCCAGCGGCTTGGACGGAAAGAACGAGGTCGAGCCGACATCGGAGACCGCGCCCGATCGTTTGCCCTTGTAGGTCGCGCCGAAACTCTGCGCCGCGTCTTCGATGACTGGAATGCGATGCTTGCGCGCGATCGCATTGATCGCGTCCATATCGGCGCACTGACCGTACAGCGACACCGGCATGATGGCCTTGGTCTTGGGCGTGATCGCTTTTTCGATCAACTTCGGATCGATGTTGTAAGTGCGCGCATCGATGTCGACGTACACGGGCTTGGCGCCGGCCAGCGCAATCATTTCACCCGTTGCGATGAACGTGAATGGCGAGGTGATGACTTCATCGCCCGGCCCGATGCCGTACGCCATCAGTGCGATCAGTAGCGTGTCCGTGCCGCTCGATGCGCCAATGCAATGTTTCGCGCCGACGTATTCGGCGAGCTTGTTCTCCAGCTCGACCGTCTCCGCGCCCAGGATGTACTGGCCATGCTCGAGCACCGCCTGGATGCGCGCATTGACCGAAGCCTGCACACGGCGGTACTGGGTTTTGAGATCGATGAAGTCCATGGAGAAACTCGGCTGTTTGATCGCAAACTGGCGCGCATGATAGCGCATGCGTGCGCGGTTGCTGATCTGGACTGATGCGGGTCAGCCGACGGGCTGTCGCGCTTGCATCTCATCAATGGCTTCATTCGCCAGCCGATCCGCGCGCTCGTTGCCCGGCACGCCGGCGTGGCCCTTCACCCAGTGCCATTCGATCTTGTGCCGCGCAATCTCACGTTCCAGCGCCTGCCACAGATCGACATTCTTTACCGGCTTCTTGTCGGCGGTGCGCCAGTCGCGCAGCTTCCACTGCGCCATCCATTCGAGGATGCCTTTACGCACGTACTGTGAGTCGGTGTACAGCACCACCTCGCAGCCGCGCTTCAACGCCGCGAGTGCCTGGATGGCCGCGGTCAGTTCCATGCGATTGTTGGTGGTGAGCGGCTCACTGCCCTTGAGCTCCTTCTCATGGTCGCCCGAGCGCAGGATCGCGCCCCATCCGCCCGGCCCGGGATTGCCG
Organism: Steroidobacter flavus; assembly: GCF_042651805.1. NCBI lineage: Bacteria > Pseudomonadati > Pseudomonadota > Gammaproteobacteria > Steroidobacterales > Steroidobacteraceae > Steroidobacter > Steroidobacter flavus. The sequence goes on from NZ_JBHSDU010000015.1 coordinate 590,642, forward strand.
CGGCAGGCACCGTCGGTGTAGATCTCGACTGCAGCCATTTATTGATATTGGTAGTGAATCACATGCGATTCGCGTTACGCGGCGTGCTCGGCTCGATGAGGCCACCGACCACTTTGGGACGCAACCGCCAGCGCGGGCGAATCGGCGTCAAGGTGTAAACGCGTTTGCGAGCTTTGATCAGATAGCCGCCCGCGAACATCGGCCAGAGATAATTGCCGCTGCGCTCGAAGAATCGTTGCGACGACGGCGAGCTGGCACTGAACGGCAAGCTGAACAAATAACGTCGCGAGTCGACGATCTCGAACCCGAGCAGCTTGAGCCAGTCACGCAGCCGGCCTTCGCCGATCAAGCGCTCCATGCCGGGCGGAAAGCCATTCTTCGCGAACCAGTGCCGCAGGCCCCAGCTGGAAAACGGCCGGAACCCGAACACGATCAAATGGCCTTCGGCGGACAGAATGCGCCCCACCTCGCGCACGATCTCGTGCGGCTCGGGCTCGTACTCCAGGGTGTGCGGTAACAAAACGGCATCGACCGAATCCGATTGAATCGCAAGCGAGTCGGTTCGCGAGCGAATGGCGCTCGCGGCGCCCGTCAAACGCGCGCCGTGCCAGGCCAGAACCGTTTTACGTTGAGTGCGCGCCTCGGCCATCAAGCCGTCGTCGTCGCCCCATTGGCCGATCTGCAGCAGCTGCCAACCGAACACCTGCGCCAGCGCCTCGCCCGCCAGCTTGCGCTCGAGCGCATAGACCCGCTGACCGAGCGGCGAGCGCAGCCAGGCTTGCAGGTCGAGGGCGGAAGGTTCGGTCATAACGCAAGGATAACGGATCGGCGGCGGCCCGGGTTCGTTACATGGATTAATGCTTGCCGCTCAGCGACATGGCATGTTTAATACCCCCTGGTACGGGTCTTTCTGGGGTCGGTCCACAACATGCTGCAAGTGACCCCGGTTCGGGCATTTACTGACAATTACATCTGGCTGATTCATTCGCCACGCGACGCCTCGCGCGTCGTTGCCGTCGATCCGGGCGATGCCAAACCGGTCGAACGCGCCCTCGCCTCCCACAAACTCACGCTCGCCGGACTGCTGATCACCCATCATCACGGCGATCATGTCGGCGGCGTCGACGAGCTGCTGCAAAACCGCCGGGGAATTCCGATCTACGGACCGGCGACCGAAGTCATTCCCGGCCATCCGCAGCGGTTACGTGAAGGCGATCGCGCCCTCTTCCCCGAGCTCGGACTGGCCTTCGACGTGCTAGATGTCCCCGGGCATACCGCCGGTCACATTGCATACGTCGGTCACGGCGCCGTGTTCTGCGGCGACACCCTGTTCAGCGCCGGCTGTGGTCGATTGTTCGAGGGCACAGCGGAACAAATGCACAATTCGTTGTCCAAGCTTGCGGCCCTGCCTGCCGAAACGTTGGTGTACTGCGCCCACGAGTACACGCTGAGCAATTTGAAGTTCGGTCTGGCGGTGCAGCCCGATAACGAAGCCGCGGCGAGCTATCTGGCACAGTGCCGCGAATTACGGGCCCGGGATGAGGCGACGATTCCATCGGACATCAGGCGGGAGAGGAATGTGAACCCTTTCTTGCGTTGTGACGATCAGACTGTGAAACAGGCCGCTGAAGCCTATGCCGGTCGCGGGTTACCTAGTCAACCTGAAGTCTTCGCTGTCATCCGGCAGTGGAAGGACAGTTTTCGCTAGTGTCCCGACATAAGGTCACAGCGCGTATTACGTTTACGTATTCAAGCAAGGTGCACGGGCACCGGAGTGTGATGGGAGTCGCCCGCCGGCTCGGCTGACGCCGAGTATCAAGGGCCGACCATTTTTCGTTTTGGCGCCTGCCTCCTTACGAACGATAAGGGGTGAGGCAGGTGGAGGGATCAGATGTTTCAGTGGCGACCAGCAACCGCACTGCCGGCGATTTTTGCTTTGACCTTCGCGGTCCTGATGGCTGGCTGCAGCCACCTGGGCTCGAACGCCGACGGCGACGAAGACGACGAAGATTCGGTCGAATTCGTGGAGCTGGATCCCGCCATCACCAAGCTCGATGAAGCCGCGATCGGCGTGTCCGGTCCCGAGCAGATCGAGGAAGCCATCGAAGCCCTCGACAACCAGAACGGCACCGGTCCGCGCCTGGTGCGCGAGCTGGGTCAGGACGGCGCCCCGCTCCCCGAAGGTGGCGACCTGTTCGAGCGCATCCGCAAGGGTTACACCTTGAGCGATGTCGATCATCCGGCCGTCGACGTCGAGCTGCGCTGGTTCGTCAATCATCCGGATTACCTGGATCGCACCTTCAAGCGCGGCGAGCGCTATCTGCATTACATCGTCGGTGAGCTCGAAGCCCGCAACATGCCGCTCGAGCTGGCGCTGCTGCCGGTGGTCGAGAGTGCCTTCAATCCCGTCGCCTTCTCCCGTGCCCGCGCCTCCGGCTTGTGGCAATTCATCGCCGAGACCGGCCGTCGTTATGGCTTGAAACAGAACTGGTACTACGACGGGCGCCGCGACGTGGTCGCCTCCACGAGTGCCGCGCTGGACTATCTGCAGTTCCTGCACGACGAATTCGATGGTGACTGGCTGCTCGCCGTCGCCGCTTACAACTGCGGCGAAGCCCGCGTCGCTCGCGAGCTGGAAAAGAATCAGCGCGCCGGCCTGCCTACCGATTACTTCAGCCTGAAGCTGCCGCGCGAGACCAAGGCTTATGTGCCGAAGCTGCTCGCGATGCGCCGTATCGTCGGCGATCCGACCAGCCAGGGGCTGGCGTTCGCGCCGATTCCGAACTCGCCCTATTTCGTCAAGGTCGATGTCGGCGGTCAGCTCGACCTGCATGTCGCCGCCGAACTCGCCGACATGTCGAAGGAAGAGATCCTGGCGCTGAACCCGGCGTTCAATCACTGGATCACCGATCCGGACGGTCCGCATCAGATCCTGGTGCCGATCGATCGTCACGACAAATTCAAGGAAGGCATCGCCGCTCTGCCCCCGACCGAGCGCGTGCGGGTTGTGTATCACCGCGTGCGCCGTGGCGACACGCTGGGCGGCATCGCCGATAAGTACGGCCTGTCGGTCGCGGCGATCAAGAGCGCGAACAAGATTCGCGGCACCATGATTCACCCGGGCCAGGAGCTGCTGATCGCGGCCGCGCCGACGGGCGTGAAGCTGCCAAGCGCGGCCCAGCTCGCCTCGTATGAGGAACCAACCCCGGCACGTACTCGGGCGGCTGCCGACAAGCATGTCGTGCGCGCTGGTGACACGCTGTGGAGCATCGCCAAGACTTATGGCGTCCCCATGGAGCGGCTGGCCAACAGCAACAACCTGGACAGCGATGACACCCTGAGCGTCGGTCAGAAGCTCTCGATCCCCGGTACCGCCAAGCTGGCCACCACCGACAGCAGCACGGTGGCTCGTTCGACCACGTACGTGGTCCGCCGCGGCGACACTCTGTCGACCATCGCCACCAAGTTCCGCGTGCGCCTCACCGACCTGCTCGGCTGGAACAATCTGACCAAGCGCAGCATGATCAAGCCCGGCCAGCGCCTGGTGATGTACATCGAAGACCGGCGCCGCGCCGGAATCTGAAGCCAGTATCCGTTAAACTACGCTCCAGTTTTGTTCACTGGAGCGGTTCATGGCATTCCTCGCAGGCAAGCGCGCCCTCATCATCGGACTGGCGACCGAGCGTTCCATCGCCTACGGCATCGCTCAGGCCATGAAGCGTGAAGGCGCGGAACTGGCGTTCAGCTATCAGGAACGCTTCAAGGATCGCGTCGAGAGCATGGGCAAGGAGTTCGGCGCGGCCTCCGTGTTCGAGATGGACGTGGCCAGCGACGAGAGCATCGCCGCCGGTTTCGAAGCCCTGAAGAAGAGCTGGGACAAGCTCGACATCATCGTCCATGCCGTGGCATTCGCGCCGTCCGATGCGATTCGCGGCGGCTTCGTCGAATCGACGACGCGCGAGAACTTCCGTATCGCGCACGACATCTCCAGCTACAGCCTGACCGCCGTCATCAAAGCGGCCGAGCCGATGCTCGAAGGTCGCGCGGGCTCGATCCTCACCCTCACGTATCTCGGCGCCGTGCGCTCACTGCCGAGCTACAACGTGATGGGTCTGGCAAAGGCGAGCCTAGAAGCCGGCGTGCGTTTCCTCGCCGCGGACCTTGGCCCCAAGAACATTCGGGTCAACGGCATTTCCGCCGGTCCGATCAAGACGCTCGCGGCTGCCGGCATTGGCGGATTCCGGAAGATGCTGAGTCACGTCGCGTCGATCGCTCCGCTGCGTCGGAATGTCACGACCGAAGATGTGGGCAACACCGCCGCATTCCTCGCCTCCGATCTCGCAGCCGGCATCACCGGCGAGATCATCTATGTCGACGCCGGCTTCAGCACGGTCGGCATGTCGTTCCCGGAAGGCGATTGATCATTCGCAAATGAAAACGCCGCGGCTTCCTGCGAGGCCGCGGCGTTTTTTTTCGCCCTGGAATCGCCGGCGACGTTCCGTCGCGGCGACCGACTAATTAGCAACGCATCCTCTGCAAGCCGACGATCGGATTGAAAGCGACCTGTCCTCTCCGAGCCGGCGAGCCTAGTTTAAATAACCAATGCGGCTGCGTTATTCGAACACCTTCTCATTGCGCACGATGTCCGCGTTGCGCTGAGCTTCATCGACGTAAGCCGTCAACTCTTCATTGCCCGCGCGCACTTCGGCCTGACGGCGACGCGCCGTGCGTTCCTGCTCCGGCTCCTTGTCCGCCTCACCGCTACGAACCTGAGAAACGGCCAGCACAGCGTAGTTGCCATCGTCGGTGGTGACGCCGGTGACATACGGCTTCGCCTCGGAAAACTCCGACTTCGACGCCTGGAACACCGAGCGCAGCACCGCCGGCGGCGCAATCGAATCATCGCGAGTGACGAAGCGCTTGCCGACCGGCTTCAAGCCCAACGCGCCCAACGACTCCCAGCTCTCGCCCTTCTGCAGACGAGCCACGGCGTCCGCGCCCTTCGCAGCCGCAGCTTCGCGAGCCGCCTGCGCACGCAGACGCGATTCGATCTGGCTGCGAACTTCCGCGAGCGGACGCGGCTCAGCTTCTTTGTGAGCAGTGACCCGCAATACGACGGCTTTATCTTCGCCCACCGCGACCAGCGGGCTGTTCTGCCGGCGCTCCAGCACGTCTTCGCTGAACGCCGCGTCGATCACGCCCTTGTCGGCGCCGAACTCGCCACCGCCTTCGCGGGTGAAGCCCTTGATGTCGCGCACCTGCAGGTTCATCGACTTCGCCACGGTGTCGAGCTCGGTCAGCGCCGCGAACGCCGCGTCGGCCATCTTCTGCGAATCATCGTAGAACGCCGTCTGCGCCTTGTCCTTGCGATATTCCGCTTCGACTTCGGCACGCGCCTCTTCGAAGGTCTGCTGACGACCGGCTTCGACGTTCTCCAGCTGCAGCACGTGATAGCCGAACTGCGTCTTCACCGGGCCACGGATCTCACCGGGCTTCATGCTGAACAGCGCATCTTCGAACGGGCCGACGAACATGCCCTTCTGCGCCCAACCCAGATCGCCGCCCTGCGCGGCCGAGCCCGGGTCCTTGGAATTTTCCTTGGCGAGCTGTGCGAAATCGGCACCGGCCTTGGCCTTGTCGGTCAGCTCCTGCGCCTTCTTCTGAGCGGCCGCGTCGTCCAAACCATCGGTCGCCGTGATCAGGATGTGCCGGCCCTTGCGACGCTCGGGCGAGGTGAAGCGGTCCTTCACCTGCTCGAAGTGATCCTTCAACGCCTGCTCGGTGACGTCGACCTTCGATTCCGCCTGCTCGCGCGTCAGCTCGATGTACTGCAGGTCCACGGTCTCGGGCAGCAGGAAGTCCTTGCTGTTCTGCTCGTAGTATTTCTGGATCTGCTCGTCGGTCACGGTCACCGACGGCAGGAAGTCGTTCGACGCGATCAGCACGTAATCGACTTCGCGCTGCTGTTTCTCCAGCGCATAACGCCGGTTCAGCTCGTACGGCACGGCGAACGCCGAGTCCACCACGCCCTTCTGCAACTGCTCGAGCAGCAGATCGCCCTGCAGCTGCGACTCGAAGCGCGCCTCGGTCAGGCCGTTCTGCCGGAGCAGGCCGTTGTAGCGGTCCGCGTTGAACTTGCCGTCGACCTGGAACTCGGGAATTTCCATCACGCGCCGGGCCAGCGTCTCGTCGCTCACCTTGTAGCCGAAGTTGTTGGCCCGCTGCGTGAGCAGCGTCTGCTGGATGTACTGGTCGAGAATGGCCTTCTGCTGAGACTTGGCCATCTCCGGCGGCAGCTCGTTACGGAGCATCTGCTGTAGCTGGGACTGACGGCGCTGCCAGGCCTGACGCACGGTTTCGACCGGGATGCGCTCGCCGTCCACCTTGGCCGCGAACGCGGCGTTGGTCGACTGGAAGTCGATACCCCAGAACACGAACACGACGGCAATCGCGCCGAGGAACAGTCCGGCGACCCAGCCGGTGATCTTGTCGCGGATGGTTTGTAGCATGTGAGGAGCGGGATATGTCCCTAAACGATTGATTCCGAACGACTTGCCGGGCGCGCCATACGGCCGGGGGCCGCGATAGTACCACGTACTTTATTTAGGGGCGGAGCGGCGGGCCGGCGAATAGCGGATCTGACAGCGCTCGCAAAAGAAAGTGCGCCGGTCGGTCGCGCCCAGGTAGGCGCGTTGGAGCTTGATTTCGCAGCGTGGGCAAACGCCCTTGTTGTGCACCAGCCAGTGCTTCCTCAGCACGAACGCCCGTTTCCACTCCAGGAACTGAAAGCTATAGATCCTCGCCTCCTCCACCATCTGGCGCAGCTTGGCCGGCGACAACGCGCCGACCTTGGAGCAAGGATGCACGCGGATCCGAAACAGCACCTCGTTCTTGATGATATTGCCGACACCGGCGAACACGTTCTGATCCAGCAGCGCGTCGCAGACCAGGGTCTGCGGCATGGCCCGTAACTTCTTGCGGGCGGCGGCGGCGCTCCATGAATCCGACATCACGTCGCCGCTCCAATCGTAGGTGTTGTCGAGACTGCCTTCGATGTATCGGACCGCGCAGTTGTAAAAGTTCAGCTCCTGGCCGCGCGCGAACCGCAAGCCCAGACGAATCGGCTTGTCCGGCTTGCGCTCGTTGATGCAGTAACGCCCGAACATCAGCAGATGGATGCGGATCGTGAACTCGGGGAACTCGATCAGGAAATGTTTGCCCCAGGTGCGCAACGAAACGATGCGCTGACCGACGATGCGCGACTTGTCGATCTTCGAGTTGCCCTCGGCGGCCAGCACACGCTTGCCTTTGAATATCTGCGCCTGCTCACGCAGGATGATCAGCGATGGGCCTTCAGGCATGACCTCTGAATAATCACTCGCTCACGCCAAGGTTCCGAGCACGCTATTGCGGACTGCCGCAAGCGTCGCTGGCTCAGCGCTCCAAGCGCGCGTGGGGCCCGAGCGTCGCCCCCACAAAGCCACCCGCAACCTCGGTGCTCAGAATGGAGCCGTCGTCGTTCTTCAGCAGTGGCTGCCAGCCCGCGGCGTCGTAGTAGAAGGAATAGTCGCGACCTTGGCCGGTGATCTTCAGTTTGATCTCCGCAGCTGGCTTCAGAGTCGCTGCCGCGATCTGTTGTGCCGTCGTGCCGCTCTGCTTTTCCAAGAAGACTTGCACGGCATCGCCGACACGGCGCGCCCCTAGAAAATACCAATGCTGGCCGTTTTGAAACGCCGCGATGCCAGCGGCCACACCGGGCTCCTTCGGTAACCGCAGCGACGTGCTGGCTTCGAACGTGAGATGTTGCTGGCGTCGCCCCAAATAGGCCGGATTGCCTTTGCCATCGAGACGCTCATCGGCGGGCACGATAGTGAGTCGGCCCGGCGCGCCCGCGAGATCGAACCATCGCTGTTTCGGCGCACGCACCTGCAGCCAGGCTGAATTCAATTCGGGACGATCGAACTCATCGCGCCAGGTGAAATTTCCGCTCAGAGGCGCGGCCTCTCGATGAGCATTCGGCAGCTTCGGCGCTGTCGCGACGTAAGGAATAGGCGTGCCCTGCTCCAGAATCACGGGCCAATCGTTCTTCCAAGTCACGGGCAACAAATAAGTCTCGCGACCGGTGTGATAGTTCACGCCGTCATAGGGCCGCGAGCCCAGAAACGTTGCCCACCACGTGCCATCCGGTGTTTCCACCAGATCGGCATGACCGGCGTTGATGATGGGATGGGCGCGATCCTTCGGTAGATCCCGCTGCGTCAGAATCGGATTGTTCTCATATGGAACATACGGGCCCCACACTGCCTTGGAGCGCAGGATCACTTCGGAGTGATTTACGCTCGTGCCGCCTTCCGCGCACATCAGGTAGTACCACTCTCCCCGCTTGAACAGATGCGGCCCCTCGATCCAGACAGGTCGCTTGGAAATATCCACCCCGCCGTTCAACAACACCCGGCGCGGCCCGATGAGCTTCATCTGTTGCAGATCGAATTCCTGCATCCAGATCGCGCGATGCCCGTCGTATCGCGGCTGCTCCGGCGGCACGCCATTGTTGAGCACATACGCCTTGCCGTCTGCATCCACAAACAATGACGGATCGATCCCGTCGATCTCCGGAAGCCAGACCGGATCCGACCACGGCCCCGCGGGATTCTTCGCAGTGCTGATGAAGTTGCCGCCGCTATCCACCAGCGTGTTCAGCACATAGAACACGCCGTTGTGATGATGAATCGCCGGCGCGAACACGCCGCGAGAAATATCCAATCCGTCGAAGCGCAGTTGTGACGGACGATCGAGCACATGCCCCAGCAGGCGCCAGTGCACCAGATCGCTGCTTTCGAACACGGGAATGCCGGGGAAATAAGCGAACGTCGAATTCACCAGATAAAACTTGTCGCCGACCCGAGTGACGCTCGGATCGGGATAGAAACCGGCGAGAATGGGATTGCGATAGCTGCCGGCCGGCAATGGTGCTTCGAACACCGCATCCTTGCCCGTGTATTCGAACCAATCGAATGAAACGGTGGGCGCCGCCCCGGCCGCAATCCACGGGCCCAGCAACAGTGCTGCGAGCTGTAACCGCTTCCCTATCAGTTTGCTCATATAGAAACCCAATCGGGCGCCTGGTCGATCCAGGCGCCCGTAAAGTTACATCAGAACGTGGCGCGCAGTCCGAGCAACACCTGCCGACCCGGGTAGTACACCGAGTACGGCGAGTTGTCGTAACCGAACTGCGTGCGCAACGGCTCGTTCGTGAGATTCAATGCATCCAGGGTCACACGCATCGAATCGTTGAGGAACGGCAGCGTGTAGCCCGCGGACAAGTCGAGTTGTCCGCGCGCATCGGCACGCAGCGGCACCTGCACGTTGTTCTGCGGAGCGTTGGCGGCGATCGACTCGTCGTTCCACACGTAGTTCAGGCTGAGCGACACGCCATAGTTTTCATAGAACGCCTGCAGGTTGTAGCTGTACGGCGCGATGCCGGTGGCGACCAGATTGCCCGAGGCACTTTGTTTGATGCGCGTGCCGTTCGCTGAGAAGCCCAGACCGTCGGTGATGAAGTCCAGCGGCTGCACCCAGGTGATTTCCGCGCCTTCCAAGGTCAGCTTGTTCAAATTCACCGGCTTGTTCAGGGTCACCGTGGCGTTCGGGCCGCCGCGCGATGCCATCGAATTTTGCTGGGTCTGCGTCAAGTCCTCGTAGGGAATGCCCAGGCTCAGGAACGGCACCTGCGTCTGCGAGTTGGCAGTGAAGCCATCCACGTCCTTGCGGAACAGCGCGACGCCGATATAACCCAGGCCGCCGGTGTAGAACTCGCCACCCAGATCGAAATTGGTCGAGTAGTACGGCTCGAGCTCCGGATTACCGACGCTGGCCACCTGACCGGAGGTGTCGCTGAACGTCGTGCCCGGCAGAATCTGACCCGCGTCGGCACGCGTCATGCTCCGCGACACCGAGAAGCGCAGCTTCAAACGATCGGTCGCATCGAACGCCGCGTTGAACGACGGCAGGAAATCATCGTACGAGCTGTCCAGCGTCTGATCGAAGATACCGGCGCCGGTCTGCACCGGGCTGGTCACCGACTGATCGGTGTGGAAGTAACGCACACCCGCGTTCACGCGCAAGTCGCGATCGAACACGACGAACAAACGATTCGCTTCGACATAGGCGCCGGCCGTCTCTTCATCAATGTCGCCGGTCGCTCCGCCCGTCACCGCACCGATCGCCTGCGGAGCGGTATCGCGGTAGTACGCATAGTTGGTGGCACGTTCCAACGCCGCCAGCTGTGTCATGATGAAACGCGAATAGCCGACGCTGCCGCTGGCAAGATGACCGAAGTTATTGGTATCCATCGGTCGCAGGTACTGGCCGATGGCCGAGGTCGGCACCAAGCCGGTCGCGCCCGTGCACGGATTGCCGCACACCGCGGTCTGGAAAGCCGCGCTATTGTCGAACGCGCGGATCGAACGCTCCGCCTTGTCGTAAGCCACGCCGACTTTGAAGTTGGAATCGTCGTCGCCGATGATGGTGTCGACGTGCGCGCCCTGCGTCTCGGTCTTTCGCTTCACGTTCTGCACGTTGACGCGATACCACTGCCAGCCGAGGTTGGGATCGTTGAGGTCGACGTTGGTCGTGATGACGGGCTGGTCGCTGCCGCCATTGCGCAGATACACCTCGACGCCCGACTGCGGCGCGGTCTGGAAGTCGAACTGCGGCTGTTCGCGGAAGAAGTCGCTCTTGCTGTAGTTCAACTGCGCGTTGACGCGCACGTTGTCCGCAACCTGCCACTCCATGTTGGGATTGATGTTATAGAACTCGGTCGACTGATCGAAAATGTCGTTCTCGAGGAAGAAGCTGGAGTTGGCGAAGGTACCGTCGGTGACCACGCCGTTGCCGTCGACCGTGAGATCGATCGGCACCATGCCGCCGGTCTGTGTCGGTCCCGGCGCCGTGCCGCCCGAGCTGCGCACGTACCAGTTCATATTCAAACGCTGATAGTCGCGATCCGACTCGGCATACATCGTGTCGAGCGCAAACTTCAAATTGTCCGTGGGACGATATTCCATCGAGATCAGACCCGACACGCGCGAGCGATCGCCGATGGTGTAGCTGTTGCGTCCGAGGCGCGGGATCAATGCATTCTTCAGCACGTCGCTCGACACACCGGACAAGTTCTCGAGCGCGGCTGCATTCAGCGCCGTGCCGGGCGTGAAGTTACGAACGTTGTTCGGCATCGTCGCTGCGTAGAAGAAGCCGTTGCCGTAAGGGCGATCGCTCACGCCCAATTGGCTCAGATCGCCATCGGTCCAGCCCACCGACTCGAAACCATCGATGCGCGTCTTGGTCTTCACGCCGGACACGCCGACCAGCACGCCAAATTTATCGTTCCAGGTGTTGCTGGCGACGATGGCGCCGCGCGGGCTCATTTCCTCGTTGGCGTCGGTGTACTGGCTCTGACCGATGACGGTCAGATGCGCCCCTTCGCGATCGAACGGACGCGCGTTACGCAGGTTCACCGTGCCGGCGATGCCGCCTTCCAACTGCGAGGCGACCGGCGTCTTGGCGACGTCGAGGCGCGTGAACAATTCAGAGGGGAAGAAATCCAGGTCGACTTCGCGATTGGCGCTGCCGCCGTTGGTGCCGCCGTCGGAGGCCACCGCGATCTGCGAGCCGTTCAGCAACACCTTGGAGAAGCTCGGGCCGAGGCCACGCACCGAGATCTGCACGCCTTCGCCGTTGATGTCGCGATTCAGTTTGACGCCGGGAATACGATTCAACGTTTCAGCGAGATTGGTCGCCGGCAACTTGCCGATGTCTTCGGCATAGATCGAATCGCCGAACGCCACCGACTCGCGCTTGGCTTCGGTGGCGCTTTGCAGACTCTGGCGAATGCCAGTGACCACCACCTCTTCGACTTCGCTGCCGGCGGGCGCGGTGTTCTGCGATTCCTGCGGCGTGACTTCCTGTGCGAGCACGGTCGCGGACGCCAGACTCAGAACCGTCGCGGACGGAAGCAACACCGTGCGCAGAATGAAACGCTTGCTGAAACTCATATCCCCTCTCCTCACACAGCACTGCCGTGCTGACTAAACCCGTCTCGTGGTAACGCTATCAATGCCGCTCGGACGCGCTAGCGCCCGGTGGGTCGGATCATCGATAGCGATAAAACCGTACTTGCTGAATCTGGAACTGGCCTGGCGCCAGTCGCACGTGGCGGCCCTGATGCGTCTGGTCGCCGTTCAGCAGGCGCCCAGGCATCCAACGTCCTTGCTTGTCGAATGTGCCTTCCCAGGCCTGGTCGATCCCCGCCAGCGGTGGCCCTGCGCCGATCGGCTTGACGGTGACGACGATTCCCTGCCCCGCGATCAAATAATCCTCGAGGCCGGTCTGAATGATCAGTCCGCCGTGCGTGGCAGTACGCTGCTCCGCTACGGGCGTCCACGGATCGATGAACGATACGGTGAAACGATAATTCCCGATGTCCTCGGTCACCGGCATATCGATGACGGTAGCGTCCTCGAGAATGCGCGGCTTGAAACCGGACATGCGGTTGAGTCCCTGCGCGGAAAGAATTGCCGTACTGAGTTGCCTCAGCACGGCATAGCCATCGGCTAGGGGGTTGGGCTTTCGGTCAGAGATGGATTCGATGGAAAATGGCGAGAAGCCGATCGCGTCCAGCTTGCCGAACGCATAGAACGCGTTCGCCGGCACTTCGGGCTGGTCGGAATTGTTGGCTTCGGGAATGAACAACGCGTTATCGGGCCGACGAAAGCGCGCCGCCAGATCGACGAAGTTCGGAAAATAAATATCCGGCGCGAGCAGATCGAGCGACGGCGCGCCGGCTTTCCAGACATCCAGCAAATGCGGCAGCGGACCGCCGCTCGGATATTCGCCCGGCGCCTTGTTCATGCGATTGAGCGCGGCGTTGACATACATTGGCAGCGGATAAGCGGCCTTGCCCGCGACGACCACCGCTTCGACGAAACGTGAGTAATGCCATGCCGTGAATGCTTCGGCGGCCGCATCGCCTTCACCGAACACTTCGGTCCAGGTGCCGTCAGTCTTGCCGCCCTGCTCGAGCCACAACTTGTGCAGCCCGCTCTGATTGGCACGCGAAGCGTCGAGATGACGCATCAACTCGACCGGCACACGCTCGGCAAACAAGCGATTGGCGTCGGCGCCATACTCACGCGCGACCGGCAACATGCCGATCTCGTTCTCGACCTGCACCATCACGACCGTGCTTTGCTTCGAGTCGACCGCCTTGATGTGACTCAAGAGAGCGGCGAATGCACGCGCGTCCGCATCGCGCGTCGTCGTCGAGAACGCAGAAAGAATCTCCGTGCTCTGACCGTTCGGCAGCTGCACGCGAGGAAATCGCTTCTGATCGCGCTTCACCCACGACGGCACGTACGTGGACATGCTGTTCTTCCAGGCGCCGAACCACAGCAGCACGAGCTTCATGTCATGAGCCCGCGCGTCCTTGAGCAGTCGATCGAACGAGCTCCAATCGAACTTTCCTTCGACCGGCTCGATCAATTCCCACGACACGGGCGCGAGCACCGTGTTCAAGTTCATTTGCTGGAGCTTGGGCCAATACGGCGCCATGTACGCCGCGCTCGTGGCGCTGGAATTACCGAGCTCGCCACCGAGCAGCAGCATGGGCTGGTCGTTCACGATCAGGCGCAGCGTGCTGCCCTGTCGTTCCAGACGCGGCGTGGCCTGGGCGGAGCCAACGATGAATGCGGTGAGCAGGCTCATGAGCGCCGCCATGACCCGCAAGTCCCGGGCTCGTAGCGAGCTTCCTGATAGCGCTACCAGACGTGGCTGAAAAAAAACGCGCCACGCGCGCTGGACACTCACCATCGACCCCTCAACCAACGACACAGAAACCGAAGACAGATTTTGTATGAGTTTAGTATTCATCGAGCGAGCGCACCTTGTCAAACCTGCTGACGCGGTGGCTCGGCCCGGCGATGCGCGATTAGCGCATTTTCAGACTCTCTCAGGCTTGGCGCCGAACCTGACGGCGTTGCGTGCACGTGCCCGCTCCGCTTCGATCTCGCGATTCTTCGGCTCAGCCGTGGTGGTCATCGACTGCATCAAGGTACGCGCGGCGGCGGCAACCTCCTCCACCGCGCGCTCGAAGGCCGCTTCATTGGCCTTCGATGGAATCGTGAACCCGCTGAGCTTGCGAACGAATTGCAGTGACGCGTCGTGAATCTCGCTGTCCGTTGCCGGCGGCTCGAAATTGAACAACGTCTTGATGTTCCGACACATGATTCACTCCGTCCGCGCCCCGCGAGCGCCCTGACTCACAAACTGAACAACATCTCGAAACCGCCGAAAATCATGCGTTTTCCGTCGATCGGCATTTCGTTGAACATAGCCTTCATGCGCGGATCGGCCATCACTTTCGCATTGATCTCATCGCGCTTCTGCCGCGATTCGTAAGTGATCCAGGAGAAGACCACGGTCTCCTCGGGCTTCACCTGCACGGCCCGCGGGAACGACGTGAGCTCGCCGTAAGGAACATCGTCGGCGACGCATTCGACGTAACTCAAGGCGCCGTGACTCTTCCACACATCGCCGGCAATGCGCGCCTTCTCTTTATAAACCTGCACCTGGTCCTTCGGCACCGGCACTACGAAACCGTCTACATAAGCCATCGGGGCTCTCCTGTCGGTGAAACACGGTCCAAGGACGCACCAACCGCCAGCATTCCGACAACCGCTTTAACATTTTGTTGCGACACGCCTTTGTCAGCCAAAAGTCAACTGCCTTGACGGGACATAGACCACAAGGACAGCGCGTGCGAGCCTGCGCGCATCCTACTACCAGTGCAGGAAACTCCATGAAGAAAGTGTGCGCATTGCTGCTGCTCACCTGTGCCGGCACCTCGCTCGGCCATGCTCAAGGCATCGAAGGCGAGAAGTGGAAAGTCACCAATCAGATGCAGATGGGCGGCATGTCGATGCCGGGCCAGACGTCCGAAATCTGCAAGCAGCCGGGCGACGACTCGGTGCCGGTCCGGACCGACGGCGACTGCAAGATCTACGACAACAAGCGCATCGGCAACGTGCAAAGCTTCAAGATGCGTTGCACGGGCGAGAATGCAGCCGAAGGCTCCGCGCAGCTCACCTATCTCGGCCCCGATCACTACAAGGGCAAGATGGAAATCACCGCCGAGGGCGAGACCATGGTGATGAATTACGAAGGCCAGAAGCTCGGCAAGTGCGACGGCAGCGAAGTGAACTTCGTCGCCAAGAAAATGATGGCCGACGCCGAACGAACCCAGAAGCAGATCGAGCAACAGCAGATTCAGCGCTGTCACGAAATGGCCGCCCAAGCGAACGATCCTTTCTTCCTGACCCAGTGCAAAGACCCGGCCGACAAGCGCACCTATTGCGAGGCCGTGCGTAAGCCGGAGAACTTCCGTCGCCTCGCGCAGGACGAACGCCGCAGAGCCCGCATTTCCAGCATTCCGAACGATCCCAGCAATAAGCCGCTGACCGAATCGGCACGCATCTGCGGCTTCTCGCTCGAGCAGGAACGCGACTCGATGTGCAAACTGGCCGAGCAGAAGAACGATCTGAACTTCATCGCGACCGAATGTCCGTCGATGGCTGCCGGTCTCGCCGCCCAACAGTGTGCCGGTCGTCGCTACACCGCGATCAATGCACGCTATCGCAGCTTCTGCTCTGAATACGCCAGTCAGCAGGACGAGCAGCAGCGGCAGTCGCGCCAGTCGTCGGGCCAGGCCGGGCGCATGGATCCGACCGAGCAACAGGCGCAGGAAGAACAGCCGCAGGATCAGGAGCAGCCCCAGACCACCGGCGACAAGGCCAAGGGTCTGTTCAACAAGGGCAAGAAGGCGCTGGGTGGCTTGTTCTCGAATTAATAATCGTCAGCACGCGCGCCGATCATGGAGGCAAGCCTTTGCCTTCGTGGTCGGCGTGTTGTTATTGACGCTCATCTCGCCTCTTCATGCCGAGGCACCGGATCCCTATCCCTCAGCGGCCCGCAGTTATCTGGTCGTCCTGGATCAGCAACTGTTGTGGCAACGAGCGCCGACCCAGCGGCTGCAACCCGCCTCGCTCGCGAAACTACTCACTGCGCTCGTCGTGCTCGACTCGGATTGGAATGCGGAACGCTGGATCACAGTCAGCAAGTACGCAGCCAGCGTTCCTCCTTCACGCCTGGGTTTGAAAGAAGGCGAGCAAATCACCGCGGGCGCTGCGCTGGCCGCAATGCTGATTCGCTCCGCCAACGACGCGTGTCGCGCCCTCGTCGAAAGCGTCACTTCCGATCTCACGGCATTCAGGTCGCGCATGAAGGCGCGTGCCGCCCGCCTCGGCATGAGCAATTCAAACTTCCTCGACCCGTGCGGTTTCGACGCGCCTGGTCAATTCACCACGGCCAATGATTTGCTGAAGCTTGCCCGCGCCGCCCGATCGCTGCCTCTCGTTGCACATCTCACCGCGCTTCCCGAAGCGCAGCTCACCACGCGCGCCGGACGCACGATCAAGTTTCTGAGCACCAATGCGCTACTCGGACGCCTCGACGGCACCGAAGGACTGAAGACCGGCAACACCTCGCAAGCCGGGCAATGTTTGATCGCTTATGTGCGCCGACAGAATCATGACGTCTGGCTGGTCATGCTGGGCGGCACGGAGCGATGGTGGCTGGCGCATGGAATGATCGAAGATGCGTTCGGCTCCATCGGTGCGCACTAACACGAACGTTTTCTGGCTCGCGCTGCTGCCGGCCCTGGTGGTGGCGGCGGTGTGGTGGCCGTCCCTCTCCGCGAGCTTTCAATTCGACGATTGGAACGTCATCGTCAACGAGCCGCGCGTGCACTCGCTGGCCGCGTGGTGGCAGTCGATGCCGGGCATCCGACCGCTGCTGAAACTCAGCTACGCGTTGAATCACACTGTCGATTCAAATCCCATCGGCTTCCGCGTTGTGAACATCCTGATTCACGCGCTCAGCGCGGCGCTCGTAGGGTCGCTGCTTCGTACTCGCGGACTTCGTGCGGGCTTGTCCGAGGCAACCGCATCGCAGGCAGCCTTGTTGGCAGCACTCCTGTTCGCCTTGCATCCGGTGCAAACCGAAGCTGTCACTTATATCTCCGGACGGTCCAGCTCGCTCGCGGCCTGTTTCTGTTTGCTCAGTCTGTATTGCTGGGTTCGTAGCGAGGACAGTGAGCGAGCGACCGCGTGGCTCGCGAGTTGCTGTGGGTGTTTTGCACTTGCCGTCGCGACCAAGGAAACGGCGCTGGTTCTCCCATTCGCATTGCTGCTCTACTCCGCCGACCGTCCACGGTCGCAAACGTTGAAGCGACTGATGCCCTTGATCCTGCTCATGGCGGTGATGTTGGTTGTCGCATTGAGCCTGCCCACGTATCGACGCTTGCTAGGCGTGAGCTTGGACACGCGAACGATCGGCGAGAATCTGCTGACACAATCGCGCGCCCTCTTCTATCTGGCCGGCCAGCTGATCCGCATCACAAACGGCAACGCCGACCCGCAGCTGCCGGTCGTCAGTTCATTGGATTGGCTGAGCGCGACGCTTTGCGTCGCCTGGGCCGGCATCGTGGTCTGGGCATTGCTCAACGTTCGCAAGAAACCAGTGAGCTCATTCGCGGTGCTGTGGTTCTTGCTGTGGCTCGCACCGACGAACTCGCTCTTGCCGCGCCTCGATGTGGCCAACGATCGTCAGTTGTATCTGGCGATGATCGGCCCGGCCTGGTGGCTTGCTGTTCGCGCCACTTCCTGGCATCCCTCGCGAGCCCTGCTTCGTCCAGCCTTGATTGCGTCAGTACTCATCGCGCTGAGCTGGGCCACCCATCAACGCAACCAGATTTACCAGACCGAGGTGGCCTTCTGGGAAGACACCGCTGCTCGCAATCCCGAGAACTCCAGAGCGGCGAACAACCTCGGCATGGCCTACGCGATCGAGTGCCGCTTCCAGGATGCCGAAGCCGAATTCGAGCGGGCCGTCGGATTGAGCCCGGACGACTATTACTCACGCATCAACCTGATCCTGCTGCGTAAGGGACTCCTGCCCGGCGTGGATCGCAAACGCTGCCGGCACGCGACCTACAACTGACGGCGCCGGGAACCTCCCGCCGCGTATTTGCGTCATTGCTCTGTTCACGAGCGCGCCGAAGCAAGGGTTGGCAATGCCTCCGTCCGTCGATCCCAACGAGATCGCCAGTTCCGAAGCGAATCGGGGACGCCTGGCGCAGCGCCCCGTGGAAATCGCGTGGCGCGGCTGGTGGGACGTGATCTGGCGAGTGCAAGCTCAGCTGGATGCCGACAACGTGTCCATCGTTGCCGGCGGGCTCGCATTGTTTGCATTGCTGGCCGTCTTTCCGAGCCTCGCCGCCGCCGTCGCCATTTACGGCATGGTGGCCTCGCCGGAAGCGATCGCCGCGCAAATCCAGACGTTCAGCGGCATGCTGCCGCCCGCGACCCTGGAAATTCTGCAGAACCAGTTGCAGAACCTGGTCAGTCAGCGCAACGACACTCTCAGCATCGGCGTGATCATCGGCATCGTGGTCGCGATGTGGAGCGCACGCAAAGGCATGGTCGCGCTGATCACCGCTGTGAACGTGGCCTACAACGAGCACGACCGCCGCTCGTTCCTGAAGCGCTTGCTGCTGTCGTTCACGTTTACGGTCTGTGGTGTGCTCGGGTTCGTGCTGATGGTGTTGATCGGCGTCGCCGTGCCCATCGCGCTCGCATTCATTCCTTTAGGCACAGCGACGCAGTGGGTCCTGCTCGGCGTGCGCTGGCTGTTGCTCTGGTTGATCGCGGTGTTTGCGCTTTCGGTGTTGTATCGTTTCGCGCCCCATCGGACGCGGCCGCGTTGGGAATGGGTCAACGCCGGTTCCGTCATCGCGGCGACCCTGTGGCTGCTCGGTGGCGCCGTGTTCGCGATCTATGTTCGTAACTTCGATTCGTTCGGCGAAGCGTACGGCGCGATCGGCGGCGTGGTGGTGATGTTGATGTGGTTCTATGTGTCGGCGTACGTCGTGATTCTCGGCGCGGAGATCAACTCCGAGCTCGAGCGACAGACGGTCCACGACACGACCATCGGTCCCGTCAAACCCATCGGCGAACGCGGCGCGTTCTCGGCGGACACCGTCGGTCCGCGCGGGTGGGAATGGAAGCGCGCCTCCAGGCATTGAATGGTCAATGACGATATGTAATGTGCCGTAGCCGCCCGGCTGGCGGCCAACCTGCTATGCTCCCGCCCGACTCGAATAACGACGATGAAGGGAAAGCGGGTGAGCTCCGATTCGCGATTGAGCCGGGCGCTGTGGGGCGCCTCGCTCGCCATGCTGGCCAATAGCAGCCAGGCCGGTATCAATACCTGGACCGTCAAGGGTCCGCCAGGGGGCATTTTCCACGACGTTCGCGCCAGTTCGAGCGACGCCAACGTCTTCTATGCGACCTACGGCAGCAGCGTGCACGGCTCCACCGACGGCGGTGTCACCTGGACCACCCTTCGAGATTTCGCCAGCCAGGCCAATACCATCGCGGTCGATCCCACCGACGGCAATCGCCTGTACGTTGCGGTGATCGACGACGGCCTGTTTCGCTCCGACAACCGCGGCCAGAGTTTCGTGCAAGTGGCGGCGCCCGGCTCCGGCATGTGGGGCGTGGGCACCAATGGCGCGACCACCTACTACGCGATGCAGAACCAGGTCTATCGCAGCGTGGATCGCGGCCAGTCCTGGTCGTTGATGACGCCGGCCATGAGCCCGCTGGCGTACACGCCGAGCAAGTTCATCGTCGATCCGCAAAACGGCGACGTGGTCTACACCTTCGGCGAGCCCAAAGCCGCTCGCAGTATCGATGGCGGCATCAGCTGGTCGGAAGCCGAGGTCAATCCGGGCTCCTCCACCACCAAGATCTACGACATCGCGCGCTTGTCGGCGACGCAACTCATCGTCGCCGCCAACGACGGCTTGTATATTTCGAACGATCGCGGCGACACCTGGACCCGCACCGCCAGCGGCTCCTTCATTGCCATCGCCGTCGATCCATCGACGCCGGGCCGAGCCGTCGCTACGAGCCGCACCACCGCACCGTTGCAACTAACGACTGACTACGGCGCGACGTGGACGACCTTCGGCAACCTTCCCGTCCTTCGATTCGAAGGCGTGAGTTTTGCCGCCAACACGCCGTCACATATCGTCATCCTCGGCCAGCAGGGTGCGTTATATACAAACGACAATGCGCTGAACTGGACCGAAGCGGCGCTCTCGCCGGCCGCCTCCCATCCGACGCAATTCGTCACGACGGCCGCCGCGAACTCCAAGGTCTACACCTATACCGCCAATACGGGCGGCGGAATGTTTGCAACCAGCGGCGATGCCGGTTGGCAGCGTTTGAATCTGGCAGCGGCGCAAGCATTGAATCCGAGCGCCGAATTCGGCGAGGCCAGCCTCGCGGTCAAGCCCGGCGCGCCGGACTCAATCTTTTTCGGCGTATTCAATCGAGGCGTGTTCCGATCGGCGGACGGCGGTCAATCGTGGACCGCGCCGAACACGGACCTCGCCGGCTTTGCTTCCAAAGTGTTCGCCTTCGATCCGCAGGATGCGAACACGATGTACGTCAGCGTTTCCAAAGCGTCATCGGTACCGGCCGCGGGCATCTATCGCAGCGCCGATGGCGGTGCGACCTGGTCAGCTCATAGCACCAACCTGGCCTCCGATCTGCTCAGCACGGACTTTCAGATCGATCCCGCCGATCCCACGCGGATGTTTCTCAGTGTTTCGCAAGGGAACCAGCCGGGCAGCCCCGGCGGTCTGTATCGCTCGACCGATCGCGGCCTCACCTGGACCCAATCGTTCAACGGCCGGGACGTGAACAGCATGGCGATCGATCCGTCCAACTCCGCGCGCATGTACGTTGCGACGGAAGTTGGCCTGCGGGTCAGCAACGATGGCGGCAATTCTTTTTTCTCGAACACGGCGTTCAGCGCCATCACCAATAAATCGGCGAACAACGTCGTCATCGATCCGGTGGTGCCGACGACGCTCTACGTCGCGAGCCTCGACCCTTACTCGCCAGGCGTGAAGGAGTCGTCCTGGATTCTTCGCTCGGTGGATGCAGGCGATACCTGGGAAGTGCTTCGTAGCGCCTCAGATGCGGGCGGGCCGTGGTATGTCGACCAACTCGCGCTCGATCCTGGTCACCCCTCGTTGATCTACGCCGGCACCAGCCTCCGTGGCGCGGCCACGTTGGAAATCGCCCCGGACCTGCGTGTCGAGATCAGCGATCACAGCGGCACCCGGCCCCGAGGCGAAGAGTCCACCTTCAACCTGCGCGCCGTGAACAACGGTCCCTATAGCGCAACGGTCGTGAAACTCTCGGCCACGTTGCCGGCCGGTTTGACGAACGTGAGCATCACCGCCGATCGCGGCACGTGCGCGTCGACGACTTGCACGGTACCCGCGCTCCGAGTCGGTGAAGCAGTCAACGCGGTTGTGAGATACACGACGCCCACCGCTGCCCTCTTCATTCCGGTGACCGCGACCGTGGCAGCACATGAGAACGACGCCGTCGCGAGTGACAACTCGGCTCAAGCATCAGCCGTCACAGGTGACGCCGGCGATCTCGGCATTGCCATCGCCTCGTCAACCACCAGTGTTACGCAGGGAAGCAATGTCACTTACACAGTCACGGTAACGAATCACGGCTCGACCGCTTCGACCGAAGGCACGCTCGATTTTCGTCTGGGCTCGGGCTTCACGTTGAGCGCCCTGCCCAGCGGGTGTACCGCGGCTACGGGCGGAGCGACCTGCAGTCTGGGGACGCTTGCACCAGGCGCATCTCAAGTATTCACATTCACCGCCGTGGCAACCAACACCGGCTCGGTTGAAGCAACCGCCAATGTGACCTTCGGCCCAACCACGGCCGACACCAATCCCGCAGACAATGTTGCGACCAGCTCGGTCACCGCAACGAGCGCTCCCTCGAGCGGTGGTAACACCGGCGGCGGCGGTCGCAGCGGCGGTGGCGGTGGTGGCGCGATGAATCTCGCGACGCTACTCGGCGGATTACTTCTGCTCTTCGTCCGCCGGCGCTCGACGCGCGCGTAATCGGTCACGACGCCGCGAACAAATGCCTTCGCGGCGTGTTCACCCTGTTGTTTCGAGAGTAGCGGGCTACGCCGCCAGCACGCCTTTGGCTTTCGCGGTGTGAGTCGCGATCAGATCCATCAATGTCGGCGACAGGCAGTCGTACGGTGTCAGGCCCAGCTCGTTCAAGCGCGAGCGGACCTCGCCCATACCATCCGGCTTGTAGCCCGATTCGATGATGGACGATACGAACGCCGCGAACTCCGGCGCCGCCCAGCCCTGATCGCTGGACAGCTCGGTGTGCACGAAGTCGAAGCCATAGAACGGATGGTTCTTGTTTTCGATGCGCCCGTACATGTGCACGCCGCAGCCCGTGCATGCATAGCGTTGAATCGCCGCCGACTCATCGACGATCTTCAGCTTCTGCGCATTGGCCGTGACTTTCAGCTTGTCGCGCGGAATGACCGCGACCATCGAGAAGGTCGCGCCTTGCGGCTTCCAGCACTTGGTGCAGCCGCAGACGTGATTGAAGGCAACGTCGCCCGCCAGCTGCACCGTCACCTGATTGTCCTTGCACTTGCAAACCAAAGTGCCCCCCGAGAAACCCGCCTTGCCGGCTTGTACGCCGCCATCCACGGACGGGTGAATTTTCAAAGCGCTCATGGTCATACCCTCTTGTTGATCGATCCTCAGAAGATCGCGACGCTACGAATCGACTCGCCCTTGTGCATCAGATCGAACGCATCGTTGATGCGCTCGATGGGCATCTGGTGCGTGATCAGCTCGTCGATCTTGATCTTGCCGTCCATGTACCAGTCGACGATCTTCGGCACGTCGGTGCGACCCCGCGCGCCGCCGAACGCCGTGCCTTTCCACACCCGACCGGTCACCAGTTGGAACGGACGCGTGCGGATCTCCTGCCCGGCTCCCGCCACGCCGATGATCACCGACACGCCCCAGCCGCGATGACAGCACTCCAGCGCCTGACGCATCAGGTCGACGTTGCCGACGCACTCGAAGCTGTAATCGGCGCCGCCATCGGTGACATTCACCAGATGTGCCACCAGGTCGCCGCCGACTTCTTTCGGATTCACAAAATGTGTCATGCCGAAAGCTTCGGCGAGCTTCACGCGGCCGGGATTGATGTCCACGCCGACAATTTTGTTAGCCCCCGCGAGCCGCGCGCCTTGAATCACATTCAAGCCGATGCCGCCCAGGCCGAACACGACGACGTTGTCGCCCGGTCGGACCTTGGCCGTGTTGATGACGGCACCGATGCCGGTCGTGACACCGCAGCCGATGTAACAAACCTTGTCGAAAGGCGCGTCCTCGCGGATCTTCGCCAGCGCAATCTCGGGCAACACCGTGAAGTTGGCGAACGTGGAGCAACCCATGTAGTGATGGATCATCTCCTTACCGATCGAGAAACGACTGGTGCCGTCGGGCATCACGCCCTTGCCCTGCGTGGCGCGAATCGCCGTGCACAAGTTGGTCTTTTGGGACAGGCACGATTTGCATTGACGGCATTCGGGCGTGTACAGCGGAATGACGTGATCGCCCTTCTTCAAGGTGGTCACTCCGGGCCCGACGTCGACCACGATGCCGGCGCCTTCGTGGCCGAAAATCACCGGAAACAAACCCTCGGGATCCGCGCCCGAGCGCGTGAACTCATCGGTGTGACAAATACCGGTGGCCTTGATCTCCACCAGCACTTCGCCGGCGCGTGGCCCGTCGAGATCCACGGTGGTGACCTCGAGCGGCTTGCCGGCGGCATATGCAATTGCAGCTTTGACTTTCATACATTCTCCCAGGCGAATTCATTTGACCTTGCCGCTGGCGTCCAGCAGCGGCACGCGATAACTCGTCAGGATCTCGTCGATCCTGGCCTGGTGCGTGTCGATCCAGTTATCGAGCACCCCCTGCCATTGTTTCTCGCCAAAGCGCACGCCCATGGCGATCTCATAATCGAAGCGGATCTGCGGGTCCGGTAAAAAAGGCACGGCGCGCCACTCAGCCTGTTGTGGCGACGCCGTGTGTCGCTGTACCAGATACGCAGCCATCGGGCCCCACAGAATGGCGACGTCGATTTTTCCCTCGCTCAGGTCCCGTTCGATGATGTTTGCTGGATTCTCGTGAACGTCGCCGCTCTGGGGCGCGTACGCGATCGCTTGTTCGATCAAGCCATGACGCAACAGCCAGTCCGACCCGGGCGAACGGCCGAACACGCCGAAGCGCAGCGCCTTCAATTTCTCCGGCGGCAGCTTCAATAGATCGTCCGCAGTCTGCACCCCGCCCTGCTTGGCAGGATCGGCGAACAACAATGCATACGTCGAGCGCATGTAAGGCCGCGTCGTGGCCGTGAGCTCATAGCCCTTCGGCACGCCGATGATCACATCGCACTTGAATTGTTGAGTGGCTTCGTCGCGTTGACGCAGCGTGTTGCGGACAAAGCCCATGCGCTGGGGAAAAAAGGTGTATTCGATGCGACGGCCCAGATCGCTCGCCAGCGCTTCGGCGATCTTGTTCTCATAGCCCTCGCCGCGCTGATTGGACAACGGCAGGTTGTCCGGATCGGCGCAGACCCGCAGCACGGAGTCGGGCTGATCGGCCGCCACCCCACTCGTCGCGACGAGTGACAGCAGGAGACAGACCAGCCCGGTCGTGCCCGTGAGCCATCTATTCCATCGGATACACGTGACCAGGCTGGATCTTGCCATCGGAGCGACCTTTCAAGTACGCGTACAGGCCTTCCCAGTTCTTGTTGACCATGGCGCTGCCGCTAAACGGCGGCATGCCCTTTTCTGGCCGGCCGTTCATGATGGTGGTGTGGAAGTCTTCCTTGCTCAGCTTCTTCAACGACTCCACCAGCGACGGCCCCACCAGACCTTCCTGATTGGGGCCGTGGCAGCGCTCGCACGCGAGCGCCCGCCACGTCTTCCAGCCGTCCAATGTTTTTGCATCGACCTTGTTGCCGTCTTTCACCTGGTAAGGAGCATCCGCCGCGGGTGCGTCGTTGGCACTTATGCACACCGCGGCGATGCTCAAAGCCAGGAACCCAATCGACCACTGCGCGACCCTCACTTTCGCTGAGCTCATTTTCAATGAGCTCACTTCAGCGCTGTGGTCGCCGAGCCCGTGCTCTCCGGCAGGCCGAAGATAAACAACGAGCCGCCGAGCGTCGTGTATTTCGCCAGATCCTTGTAACCGCCCACCGCACCGAGACCTTCGGTGGATTCGGTCAGACCCGCGGCCATGCCGATGCCGGCCCAACCGCCGATGCCCGAGTACACGCCGACGTACTGCTTGCCGCCGTACTCATACGTGAACACGTTGCCGATGATTCCGGAGGGTGTCTTGAACTTCCACAGCTCCTTACCATCCTTCGGCGAAACCGCCTTGATATAACCTTCCAGCGTGCCGTAGAACACCACGTCGCCGGCGGTCGTCAACGCGCCCGACCACACCGAGAAACGTTCCGGCTTCGACCAGATGATCTTGCCTTGAGCCGCATCCCACGCGATGAAGTTGCCCATGCCGCCGTGACTGTTCGGCGTCGGATACATGGTCAAGGTCGCGCCGACGAACGGCTGACCCGCGGTGTACTCGACTTGGAACGGCTCGTACGTCATGCAGACGTGGTTGGTCGGCACCATGATCAAACCGCTCTTGCGATCGTAGCTGGCGGGCTGCTGGTCTTTGGTACCGAGCGCGGCCGGGCAAATGTCTTTCACATTCACATCCGGTCCAGTGGTGCCCGGCGAGAATTTCTTATCGACGATCGGCCGGCCGGTCTTCATGTCGACCTTGGTGGCCCAGTTCACCGTCGGATCGTATTTCTCTGCAACCAGCAGCTCGCCGGTGTCGCGGTTCAAGGTGTAGCCGAAGCCGTTGCGGTCGAAGTGCACCACCGCCGGCACCGTCTTGCCTTTCATGTTGAGATCGACCAGCAGCATCTCGTTGATGCCGTCATAGTCCCACTCGTCGTGCGGCGTCATCTGATACACCCACTTGGCCATGCCGGTGTTCAGATCGCGAGCGAAAATGGTCATGGACCATTTGTTGTCGCCGGGGCGCTGCGCCGGATTCCACGTGCCCGGGTTGCCGCTGCCGTAATAGACCAGATTCAACTTCGGGTCATAGGCATACCAGCCCCAGGTGGTGCCGCCGCCCAGCTTCCATTGATCGCCCTTCCAGGTCTTGAGCGAGGAATCCGCGCCGACCGGGGCCATCTTGCCGTTGGTCCAGGTCATGGTCTTGGCCGGGTCGACCAGGATCTCTTTATCCGGACCGATGCTCCACGCGGTCCATTTCTTCTTGCCGGTGGCCATGTCATACGCGATCAAGCGACCGCGCACACCGAACTCACCGCCGGAGATACCGGTGATCACCGTGTCCTTGAACACGTGCGGCGCGTTGGTGTTGGTCTCGCCGATCTTCGGATCGCCGTTCTTCGCGCTCCAGAGGACCTTGCCGGTGTTTGCATCGAGCGCGACCAGCGTCGTGTCCGCCTGTTGCAGGAAGATCTTGCCGTCGCCATACGCGAGACCGCGGTTGACAGTGTCACAGCACATCACTGGGACAACCGATGTGTCCTGCTTGGGCTCGTACTTCCACTTGTAGGATTGATCCTTCAGATTCACGGCGAACACGTTGTTCGGAAATGGCGTGTGGATGTACATCGTGTCGCCGATGACCAGAGGCGAGCCCTCATGGCCACGCAACACTCCAGTGGACATCGTCCATGCCACTTGCATGCGACCGACGTTACTGGCGTTGATCTGTTTCAATTCGCTGTATCGATGATTGGCATAGTCACCGGCCTGGGCGGCCCAGTTCGACGACTTGCTCATGGCCTGTTCCAAGTCCGCGGCCGAAGCCAATGAAACGGTGGACGTGGCAGCCACTAGCAGGATCAAGCTTTGCTGACGTTTCATGTTCAATCCCCCGAGACTGACCGAAATTTTTTGTTGGCGGCCGTTGGCGCGCCGCATGCACAATCATGCTTGACGCCAACTTCATTCCACCTCCGCGAGGCGACCATGACGATGCAACGCCTGTGCCAGCAATCCACTCTCGGGCTGGTGTCGTGCGCTTTAGCGATATTCAGTTTGCCGGCCAGCGGCGATGAGGATGCGCCGGTGTACAACTACCCCACGCAGGCGCGCGTCGAATATGTGAATGAATGCATCGCGAAGCACGAGGACAGTCTGGCGAACATGTATCAATGCTCTTGCACCATCGATCGCATCGCCAACGTTTTGAACTACGACGAGTTCGTGAACGCGATTACCTTCGCCCGCTACTCCGGCTTGCCCGGCGAAGGGGGTGGGATCTTTCGAGATTCCGATCAGGCCCGCGCCACCGCCAAACGTTTTCGCGAGCTGGAAACCCAGGCGCAGCGCGAATGCGGTCTGATCAAGTCGTGAATTGATCAGGGCGGTGCCGGCCCGAGCACGATGCCCCAAGGCGATTTGCCCACCGGGATGCGCTTCACTTCGGTGAGGGTCTTGGTATCGACGACGCTCACGTCGTTCGATGGCCCGTTCGCCGTATACAAATAATGTCCGTCGGCGGAGAGCGCCATGCCCCAGGGACGCTTCCCGACCGGGATCTCCTTGATGAGCTTCGCTTCCTGCGGAGCGCCCTTCATATCGACGACCGCGACTGTGCCGCCCCGCCCTGTACTCAAATATAAACGGTTACGCGGCGGATCCAGGATGACCGCCATCGGTCGCGCCTCCTCGCGCAGCTGTAACAGGCGTTGCACTGGAGCGTCACCCGTGACAGACATCCGATACAGCGACGCATCCATCTCGCCCGACACATAAGCCGTGTTGCCGTCGGGCGTGAACGCCATGTCTCGGGGTCGTTTGCCGACCGGCACGGTCTTGGTCACTTTCAGCGTCGTCGTATCGACGACAGAAACGGAGTTGTCCGACTCGTTGGTGACCAGCACCCACCGCCCATTCGGTGTCAACGCCACACCCTCGGGCTCCAGGCCCACCTTGATGCGCTCGATGACTTTGCCGGCGGCCACATCGACGACCGACAGCGTCCCGGTGTCCTCGTTCGCGACGAACAGACGCTTGCCGTCGTTGCTCATAGCGAACTGCTCGGGATCGGAGCCCGCCGCCAGCACTTTGACGACCTTGTGCGACGAGGTGTCGACGATGGCAATGCCGTCGGCCTTCAAATCGCGTTCGAGCTTGGCGCATTCCTCGTCGGGCACCGTGGGCGGACATTTCGGCAAACCGCTCACGGCCACGAACAGTCGCGAGCCGTCGCGAGATAATTTCAAGCCGCGCGGCCGCTTACCCACATCGATCGTAGCGATATTGGTCGCGCTCTGTGTATCCAATACCGATACCGATTCGCCGTCTTCGTTGGAAACATAGGCCCGGGCGCTGGCCGCCTGACTGGAGGCTGCGGCAACTTCGAATATGTATCCGCAGACACCGCACGCGATCATCACCAGTAGTGGCCGCCAAGCTACAGATCTCATGCGAAGTCCTCGTTGATTCATTAACACCGGTTTAGCACGCCGTATGCCAGCGGGTTGTATCTTGGTTAAACTTCGTCTTGCTGGCTGCGACGACACTGCATCGGATGCGGTGAGATAAATCAATCCGCGGCGGAGTGTGTCAGGGGCGATACAGACCGTGACACTGTCACGGGACAGTTGACACACCGCCACAACAGGATGAACCCAGGAGAATTCATGGACGCAACTGCAGTGCATGCGGGGAACGTGCTCGACTTCGTGCGCGAGCCTCAGGCGGGACAGCGGGCGCTGACGGTCGGCCCGCCGCTGACTTTACATCCCGCGATTGCCGGTTCGTGGCGTCGCTGCGCCATCGACTATTCCATCGATCCCGGCCGCCGCACTTACGCACCGAGCGTCATCGACTCGGCCATCCTCGCCGAGCGCCTGGTGCAACATGCCGATTTGTTGCAAATCGCTTCTGCCGAAATCGATTGGTTGTACGAGCACATCGCCGGCTCCGGCTACGCGCTGGTCCTCACCGACGCGAGTGGCATCGTGCTGTACGAGAAGACCGATACCACACTCGTCGATGTGTTCCGCTCCGCCGGCCTGACAGTGGGCGCCGACTGGAGCGAACGCGAAGAAGGCACCAATGGCATCGGCACCTGCATCGCCGAGAATCGACCGGTGATCGTGTATCGCGAAGAACACTTTCGCGCCTGTCACATCGGCCTGTCGTGCTCGGGCGCGCCGATTCGCGATCCGTCCGGCCGACTGCTCGCGGTTCTCGACGCTTCCACATTGAATGCGCGTGACACGCGAGCCAGCCTCGCACACACCATGGCACTGGTGAGCCTGTCGGCGCAGCTGATCGAGAAATGCCTGTTCCTGCAGCAGTTCCAGGCCGAGAACGTGTTCCGCTTTCATGCTCGTCCCGAGTTCGTGAACCTACAGCACAGCGGCGCGATCGCCGTCTCTCACAACGGCAAAGTGGTGGCGGTCGACGAGACAGCGCTGTGGCTGTTGCGCGCGAAGAGTCGAGACACGCTGGTCGGTCGCGGCATCGATGAAATTTTCGAGGTGAACGCGGCGGAGCTGATCGAGCCGGCGTTCCGGACACAGCTGTCGTTACGCCCGGTGCGCGACATGTTGTTCGGCCGCCATTTCTTCCTCAGCCTGGATCAGGATGCCGGCACCACTCGCTCGCTCACCGGCCCGCCGCCGTCGCGCGAGATTCTGCAGCTGTCCTCGACCGTCACGCGCAAGCCCATTCTCTCGCTCGAGGATCTTGCCGGCGACGACCCGCAGATGGCTCGTAATATAAGGAGTGCCCGGCGCATCGCGAACTCGCGCGTACCGGTCATGATTCAAGGCCCGACCGGCGCCGGCAAAGAGATGTTTGCACGCGCTTTGCATGCTGCGAGTGATCGAGCCGCGCGGTCCTTCGTGGCCCTGAACTGCGCCGCCATTCCCGAGACGCTCATCGAAAGCGAGTTATTCGGGTACGCGGCCGGCGCGTTCACCGGGGCCCGCAAGGGCGGCATGAAAGGCAAGATCCTGCAGTCGTCGGGAGGCACGCTGTTCCTCGACGAGATCGGCGACATGCAGCTGAGCTTGCAGACCCGCCTGTTGCGCGTCCTGGAGGAACAAGAGGTCATGCCGTTGGGAACGGAGACGCCGATCAAAGTCGACCTGCGCGTGATGTGCGCCTCGCACCAGAACCTGCGAGCCATGATTGCGCGCGGCGCCTTTCGCGAAGATCTTTACTATCGGCTCAACGGTATCACCATCGAGCTGCCGCCCCTCGCCCAGCGCACCGATAAGGAACGACTGATCCGCGAATTCTTCGCCACCGAAAGCTGCGACGGCCGCCCGGTCTCCATCGAGCTGGATGCGTTCCAACGGCTGCTCGATTACAGCTGGCCCGGCAACGTGCGCGAGCTGCGCAACGTGATCCGAACCATTCTCGCGATTTGTGACAGCGACGTGATCCGCATGGTCGACCTGCCCAGCGAAGTACGCCTGTGTCAGAGCCGATGCGACGACGCCAGCGACGTCGCCCCCTCGATCGAGCGCGAAGAGCTGGTTCAATGTATCCGCGCCTGCGACGGCAACATGTCGCGAGCCGCCGAAAAACTGGGCGTGAGCAGAAACACGCTGTATCGTCGTTGCAAGCGACTGGACATTCCTTTACAGCACTCGCGCGGAATCGTGTGAGCTAACAAAGGCCCAGGGATGGGAGGAGTCAGCGGGATGCGACCAGCAATACATGGCACGGCTACGTTGTCGGCACTGACTTTGCTGGCCACGTTCGCGCACGCCGATGACATCATCGATACAGTCACGGTCATCGGCGTCACTCCGCTGATCGGCTCGCAAGTCGACCGCAACCGGATCGCGGCGCCCGTTCAAACAGCCACCTCCGGTCAGATCGAACGCTCCCATGCGCTCGATGTCACCGCCTATATGAACCGGCAGGTCGGCAGCGTCTACGTCAACGACATCCAGAACAACTCGCTGCAACCCGACATCAACTATCGCGGCTACACCGCTTCGCCGTTACTCGGCACGCCGCAGGGACTCTCGGTGTATCTCGACGGCATGCGGCTCAACCAACCCTTCGGCGATGTGGTGAGCTGGGATTTGCTGCCCAAAGAAGCGTTGTCGTCGATGACACTCATCCCCGGCTCGAATCCTGTATTTGGTTCGAACACGCTGGGCGGCGCGCTGGCGCTGCAGACGAAGGATGGCTACAGCTATCCAGGCTACGGCGTCGAAGTTAATTATGGCTCGCACGAGCGCCGCCGAGTCGCGGCGACCGCCGCCTCTCATGGCGACAGCGGCCTTCATTGGTTCGTCACGGGCAACGACTTACGCGACGACGGCTGGCGCGACGATTCGCCCACGAAGGCGCGACAGTTCTTCGGCAAGCTCGGCTGGCGCAACGAGGCCACAGACATCTCGGTCAGCGGCTCGTATGCGGACACTGAACTGACCGGCAACGGTCTGCAGGATGTGCAGCTGCTGAGCCAGGACTACAGGAGCGTCTACACCAAGCCCGACGAGACCAAGAACGAGTCGTATCTGGTAAATCTAGTCGTGACTCACAAGGTCAGCGACACGTTCGCGCTGTCCGGCAACGCGCACTATCGAAACATCGAGACCCACACCTTCAACGGCGACATCAACGACGACTCGCTCGGCGAATCGTTGTATCAACCCAGCGCCGACGAGCGTGAAGCGCTCGAGGAAGCGGGCTACACGGGCTTTCCCACGAGCGGCGAGACTCAGGCGAATACGCCCTTCCCGTTCTGGCGCTGTATCGCCAACGTGCTGACGAACGAGGAGCCGAACGAGAAATGCAACGGCCTGATCAATCGGACGCACAGCAAACAACACGATGCCGGCGTGTCGCTGCAAGCGACCTTCACGACGCCGATAGCGTCGCGCAACAACCAGTTCATCGTCGGCGTGTCCGGATTGAAGAGCAACGCGACGTTCGAACAGTCCTCGCAGTTCGGCTATCTGTTGCCGGACCGAAGCATCCAGGGCGTGGACGGACCCGGCGCGTTTGCCGATGGCAGTCAGGAATCCGAGAACGCCTTCGACTCCCGCGTCGCTCTCGACGGCGACACGACCACGAGCAGCGTGTACTTCACCGATACAGTTGAGCTGTCCCGCTTGATGCAACTCACCTTGTCCGGCCGCTACGACCGCACGACCGTCGACAACGTCGACGGCATCACCGATGCCGGCGAACCCGGTTCGCTCACCGCGAAACATCGCTTCAGTCGTTTCAATCCGGCGCTGGGTGTGACGTTCAATCCCAGCGAAGCGGTCTCGGCTTACCTCGGCTACAGCGAAGGCAGCCGGGCGCCATCATCGATCGAATTGGGCTGCGCCGATCCCGAGAATCCCTGCCGACTGCCGAACGCGATGGCCGGCGATCCGCCGCTCGATCAAGTCGTCACACGCACCGTTGAAGCCGGCGCTCGTGGCTTGCTGGCCAAGCGACTCGCATGGAACATCGGCGTGTTCCGCGCCGACAATCGCGACGACATTCTGTTTGTTGCCGACGACACCTCGGGCTTCGGCTACTTCAAGAACTTCGGCAAAACCCGACGACAAGGCGTCGAGCTCGGCGTCAACAGTCAGCTCGGCCCGGTGTATGTGGGTGCGAACTACACCTATCTGGATGCGACGTATCGAAGCCCTGAAGAAGTGCTCGGCGAAGGTAACAGCAGCAACGAAGAAGGCCCCGGCTTCGAAGGCACCATTGACATCGAGCCCGGCGACCGGATTCCCCTCGTCCCCCGCCATATCTTGAAGGCGTTCGCCGCCTGGGATGTGACCGAGCAAATCTCGCTCAGCCTCGATGCCATCAACATCGGAAGCTCCTACGCGCGCGGCAACGAGAACAACGAGCACCAGGCGGAAGCGCCTTACTACCTGGGGTCGGGAGAGATCGGCGGCTACACGGTTTTCAATCTGGGCGTGGAGTACCGCCCGATGCAGGCACTGACGCTGTTCGCGCAACTCAACAATGTTCTGGATCGGGAGTACTACACCGGGGCGCAGCTGGGCTCGACCGGGTTCAATGCCCAGGGTGAGTTTGTGGCTCGGCCGTTCGCGGGCCCGGTCGTCGATGGCGAGCGCCCGCTGCTGGGTTCGACGTTTCTAGCGCCGGGCGCGCCGCGCACCTTCTGGCTGGGCGCGCGTTTTTCGTTCGCCGGCGCGGCCAAACGCTAAGAGGCAACCGACCTGCACTTGTTACTTACCACTCCTCCATATTGTGTTTCTGCAGGGCCGGCGCTATACGAGCACGACGGTCACAAACAATCTCGCGGCAGGGAGGCCATGGCGGTGAGTAACAAACCTCATGCTGCAGCTGGCCAGAGGCGGCGGCGCCCTTTGCTTGGTGTTGCTGTGTTCGTGCACTAGCAAGGCGCCACCCGCGCCGCCACCGCCCGAAGTGCGCGTGGTCACCGCGAAAGCGCAATCCATCGAAAACATCACCGAGGTTCCCGGCCGCGTGCAGGCCGTTCGCACCTCGCAGGTGCGTGCCCGTGTGGACGGCATCGTCGAACGGCGGCTTTATGACGAAGGCACCGACGTCAAAGCAGGCCAGACACTGTTCGTCATCGACCCGCGTGAGTATCGAGCCAATGTGAGCGCCGTCGGTGCCACGCTAACACGCGCTCAGGCAACCGCGGCGAATGCTCGACAAGACGTCGAACGTTACAAAGGGCTGGTCAAGGAACAAGCGATCAGTCAGCAAGAGTTCGACGCCGCGATGGCACGCCTACGCACCGCTGACGCGGACGTGGAACAAACTCAAGCACAGCTCGAAAGCGCCAAGCTCAATCTGAGTTACACAACGGTGAGCGCCCCGATTGCAGGTCGCGCCGGACGCGCGCAGGTCACCGAAGGCGCCCTGGTCAGCGCCGCTTCGGCGACCTTGCTCACCACCATCGAGCAGCTCGAGCCGATCTATGTGAATTTCTCGCAGTCGAGCGCTTATTTGCTGGCCATACGACGCGAGATGGCGGCTGGCACGCTGAAGGTGCCCGAGTTGGGCAAAGTGGCGGTCACCCTGATGCTCGAGGACGGCAGCACCTACCCGCACCCCGGTCATCTGAATTTTCTGGATCTCTCCATCGATCAAGCGACCGGCACCGCGGCGGTCCGCGCCGAGTTTCCCAATCCGGAGCGCATCCTGCTGCCCGGGCAGTTCGTGCGCGCACGCATCGAGGTCGGCATCCGGCCGCATGGATATGCGATTCCTCAGCGCGCCATTCTACTGAGCACGTCGGGCGCCGCGGTGATGACGATCGCCGAAGGTGACACGATTGCACCTCGCCCCGTGAAGCTCGGCGATCAACGCGGCGATCAATGGATCGTGCTCGAAGGGCTGCACGATGGAGATCGGGTCGTCGTGGACGGCTTGCAGAAAATTCAGCCCGGCGCCCATGTCCGCGTGATCAATGCGGACGAGCCCGCTGCAAACGCCGCCAAGCCCACGGAGCACTGAAGCGTGTCGCCGCGCTTCTTCATCGATCGCCCGATCTTCTCGTGGGTGATCGCGCTCGGCATTCTGCTCGCCGGCACCCTGGCGTTGCGGTCGCTGCCCATCGAGCAGTACCCCGCCATCGCCCCGCCCTCCTTGACGATCGCAGTCACCTATCCCGGCGCCGACGCCGCGACCCTGGAAACCAATGTCACACAGGTCATCGAGCAGGAGCTGAACGGCGTCGAAGGCTTTTTATATATGGCCTCGACCAGCCGCTCGAACGGCACCGCGTCGATCACGGTGACCTTCGACTCGGGCACGGACATCGACGTCGCGCAAATGGACGTTCAGAACAAGCTGCGCGCCATCGAGCAGCGACTGCCCGAGGAAGTTCGCCGTCAAGGCGTGCTGGTGAATGAGGCGTCGTCGAGCTTTCTGATGATCGTGGCGCTCCAGTCGAAAACCGGCGCGACGCCCTCGCTCGAGCTCGGCAACTTTGCGGCCACCCGCGTGATCGACGAACTGCGCCGCGTGCCCGGCGTCGGCGACATTCGCTCGTTCTCCTCCGAGTACGCGATGCGCGTGTGGCTCGATCCGGATCGTCTCACGACCTACAGTCTTTCGGCCGCCGAAGTGCTGGCCGCAGTCCAGGAACAAAACACGCAGTCGCCCGGCGGCCAGCTCGGCGATCGACCGCTCGCGAACCGGACCGAGTTGAACGCACCCATCCTGACGCAGAACCGATTCACGACGCCCGAGCAATTCGCATCGATCATCCTGCGGGCCAACCCCGACGGCTCGACCGTGCGAGTCGGCGATGTGGGACGAGTGGAGTTAGGTGCGCAAAGTTATCTTTCCGACATGGAGCTGAACGGCAAGCCTGCCGCCGGCATGGGCATCCAGCTCTCGACCGGCGCGAATGCGCTCGCCACCGCGACCGGGGTCAAAGCGCGTCTGGCACAACTCGAGCACTCCTTCCCCGAGGACATCACCTGGGCCGTGCCGTACGACACCACGCCGTTCATCAGCATTTCCATCGATGAAGTGGTGAAGACTCTCGTCGAAGCGATGGTGCTGGTGTTCCTGGTCATGTTTCTGTTTCTGCAGAACTGGCGCGCGACCCTCATTCCCACCATCGTGGTGCCGATCGCCCTGGCCGGCGCCTGTCTGGGATTGTGGGTGCTTGGCTTCTCCATCAACGTGCTGACGTTGTTCGGCATGGTGCTCGCCATCGGCATTCTGGTCGACGACGCCATCGTGGTGGTCGAGAACGTCGAGCGCATCATGACGGAAGAAGGCCTGCCGCCTCGTGAGGCGACCGTGAAAGCGATGACGCAAATCACCTCCGCGATCATCGGCATCACACTGGTGCTGGTCGCGGTGTTCGTGCCGATGGCTTTCTTCCCCGGCTCCACTGGCGGCATCTATCGGCAGTTCTCACTGACGCTCACCTTGTCGATCGCGTTCTCCGCTTTGCTGGCACTCACACTAACACCTGCTTTGTGCGCGACGCTGCTCAAGTCCGAGCCACTGCATTGCCGTGCGGATGCCGAGAAAACCACCAGCCGGCTCGGCCGATGGTCCGCACGCTTCTTCGGCGGCTTCAATGACTGGTTCGGTCGTGTAACGCACCGTTATCAAGGGCTGGTGGGCGGCATCCTCGGCAGATCGCTGCGCTTCCTCGCGATCTTTGTATTGTTGGTGGGGCTCGCACTGCTGTTGTTCTCGCGTCTGCCCGGCAGCTTTCTGCCCGCCGAAGATCAGGGCGCCATCATCACCGTCGTGCAGGCACCGCCGGGCGCGACGATCGATCGCACCGACGAAGCCATCGATCAGGTCCGCACTTTCTATCGAGCCCAACCGCAGACCCGAAGCATCATCTTCATCCGAGGCTTCAGCTTCTTCGGCCAGGGTCAGTCGAACGCCATGGCCTTTGTTTCGTTGACCCCGTGGGACGAGCGCCCAGGCGAACAGAACAACGCGCTGACCCTGGTGGGCAAGGCCAACGCGATGCTGTCGCAAGTGAAACAAGCGTTGATCTTTACGCTCAACCCGCCGTCCATTCCGTCGCTCGGTGTCGCCGCGGGCTTCACGTTCAAACTGCAGGATCGCGCCGGTCACGGACAGCAAGCTCTGGTCAACGCGCGCAATCAAATACTGATGGCAGCCAGTAAAAGCCCGCTGCTCACCGCGGTCCGACCGGAAGGTCAGGCGGACTCGCCGCAGCTGCGCGTGCTCATCGACCGGGTCAAAGCACGAGCGTTGGGACTGTCGATTGCCGACGTGAACGCGACACTCGCCATCGCCTTTGGCAGTGCCTACGCCAACGACTTCAGCCGCGAAGGACGCATCCTGCGCGTGCTGCTGCAAGCCGATGCTCCCTATCGCATGACACCCTCGGACGTTCTCGCGCTTCGAGTAAGAAACACGCAAGGAGAGATGGTGCCGTTCGGCGCGTT
Organism: Steroidobacter flavus; assembly: GCF_042651805.1. Lineage (NCBI taxonomy): Bacteria > Pseudomonadati > Pseudomonadota > Gammaproteobacteria > Steroidobacterales > Steroidobacteraceae > Steroidobacter > Steroidobacter flavus. Next base: position 627,691 of record NZ_JBHSDU010000015.1, read on the forward strand.
CACGACCACCGAGTGGACCGCCGGTCCGCCGCAAACGGATCGCTACAACGGCTATCCGGCAATGACGATCTCAGGATCGCCGGCTCCCGGTCGCTCCAGCGGCGAAGCGATGAACGAAATGGCGCGACTTGCCGCGCAGCTGCCGGAAGGCTTCGATTTCGAATGGACGGGGATTTCCTTCGAGGAACAACAGGCCGGTGGCCAGGTGGGCGCGTTGCTGGGCTTGTCGCTGATCGTCGTGTTCCTGCTGCTCGCCGCTTTGTATGAAAGCTGGACGGTGCCGCTCGCGGTGCTGCTGGTCGTGCCGCTCGGCGTGCTGGGCGCGGTGCTGTTCACGATGCTACGCGGCTTGCCTGCGGATGTTTATTTCAACGTCGGCCTGATCGCGATCATCGGTCTGGCCGCCAAGAACGCCATTCTCATCGTCGAATTCGCGCTCGAAGAAGAAGCGACCGGCAAATCGACCTACGATGCCACCATGAACGCAGTGAAGCTGCGCTTGCGCCCCATCATCATGACCTCGCTCGCGTTCATCCTCGGCATGGTGCCCTTGGTGCTGTCGGCCGGCGCGGGCGCGGCCAGTCGTATCGCGGTCGGCACCGGCGTCATGGGTGGCATGATCGCCGCGACGGTGCTGGGCATCTTCTTCATCCCGGTGCTTTATCTGTCTGTGCGACGCTGGCTGTCGCGCGGAAAGTTGAAGACAGCCCATGAATAATCTCTCCAACGCACTCCTCGCGGCCAGCCTCGGAATGTTTCTCTCCGCGTGCTCGTTTGCGCCTCGCGACGAACGCCCTCCGCTGCCGACTGCGGAGCGATACGAGGAAGGCTATGTCGACGATCCTGCAGCCGGCACACGAGCCATTGAGTTTGGATGGCGAGATTTCTTTGCCGATCCGCGGCTGGAAGTCCTGATCGCGACGGCGCTGAAAAACAATCGCGACCTGACGATCGCGGTCGCGCAGATCGAGGAAGCCCGCGGCCTGTATCGCGTGCAACGATCCGAGCTACTGCCGGCAATCGCCGTCAACGCCGAGGCCACCCGCAACGGCGTCGGTCCGGAGAGCACGGGACTGTCCGGCGCGACACCGCTGGGCACCAGCGAAACGTTCACTCAATACTTTCTCGGCGCGGGTGTCGCGTCCTTCGAGCTGGACTTCTGGGGTCGTGTTCGCAATCTAACGCGCGCCGCACGTACCGAGTACCTCGCCACGGTCGAGGCGGCTCGAGCGTTTCAACTTTCGCTGATCCGGGATGTCGCGTCCGCGTATTTCGCATCGCTCGAAGCGCGCGAGCGACTGGAGTTGGCCGAGGCCACCGTCAACAGCCGCCGCGAAGGATTGCGTATCGCGCAGAAGCGTCTGGATGCCGGTGTGACCTCCGCTCTGGATTTTCGGCAGGCCGAAACGCTGCTGACTCAAGCGGAAACCGAGCTTGCGTCATTGCGCTTCACGAAAGCACAGAACGAGAACCTGCTCGCGACCCTGGTCGGCCGTGCCATCGCCGAGCCGCTGCCCGAACCCTTGCCGCTTGCGGACCAGGCACGAATGGAAACATTGGCGGCCGGCATGCCTTCCGACCTGCTGGTGAACCGACCGGATATCCTGGCCGCAGAGCATCGGCTGCGCGGCGCTCGTGCGAACATCGGCGCGGCGCGAGCGGCGTTCTTTCCTTCGATCACACTGACCGGCAGCTATGGGTTCGCGTCGACACAACTGGACGCGTTGGTCGGCAACGATCGACGCACCTGGTCGTACGGGCCGTCGATCTCGCTGCCGATCTTCGACTTTGGCGCACGTCGCGCCAACCTCACTGTTGCCGAGGCGCGCCAGAACATCGCGATCGCCGACTACGAGCGCACCATTCAAACAAGCTTTCAGGAAGTGTCGGATGCGCTCGCCGGTCGCAAGTTCCTTGCCGAGCAAGTGAGCGCGCAGGAGCGCGGAACGAAGGCTCAGCGGCAACTCGCTGAGCTGGCGCATCGTCGCTACAACGAGGGCGTCGTCAGCTATCTCGAGGTTCTGGATGCGGAGCGCAATCTGTTCTCGGCCGAGCAGGCGCTCCTGCAAGTCCGTCGCGCCGAGGTCTCCAATCTCGTGAGCTTATATATCGCGCTGGGCGGCGGACAGATCGAGTCGCGTTAGGAAAGACGAGTCGAATTCTCACGGCGCCTGAAGATCAACGGCGCTTCCGGCACGCGCGGCCGCTGCGCTTCTTCGAGAGCCGTCACGACCACATGATGCTGTGGGCTCTTCGAGCACACTGGATCCGCCGCTGCCGAGTCGTGCGCCAACAGGTACGCCTGACACCGACACCCACCGAAGTCCTTCTCCCGTTCCTCACAACTCGCGCACGGCTCTTTCATCCACCCGAAGCCGCGAAACTTATTGAAGGCCTCGGACTGGAACCAGATCTCCTTCATGCCCTGCTCTCGCACATTCGGAAAGCTCAGCCCCGGCAACATCCTCGCGGTGTGACAAGGCAGCGCCGTCCCATCCGGCGCGATGGTCGCGAGTGTCGTTCCCCAGCCATTCACACACTTCTTCGGCCGCTGCTCGTAGTAGTCCGGCACCACGAAGAAGATCTTCATCTTCCCTTTCATCCGCTCGCGCCAGGCGAGCATCGTCTGCTCCGCCTTCTGCAGCTGCTCGCGCGACGGCAACAGATGCTCGCGATTCAAGTGAGCCCACGAGTAGTACTGGGTGTTCGCCAGCTCCAGATAATCCGCCCCCATCCGGACGGCCATATCGATGATGGTGTCGAGGTGATCGATGTTGAGCCGGTGGATCACACAGTTCACCACCATCGGATAACCCTGCGACTTGATCCAGTCGGCGCAACGCTTCTTCAGCTCGAAGGTTTTGGTGTGCGACAGGAAGTCATTCATCTCTCGCGTGGAGTCCTGAAACGACAGCTGGATGTGATCCAGTCCGACTCGTTTCAACTCGGTCAGCCGTTCCCGGCTCAAGCCAACGCCCGAGGTAATCAGATTCGTGTAGTACCCCAACCGATGGGCTTCGGCTGCGATCTCCTCAACGTCATCGCGCACCAACGGCTCGCCGCCCGACAATCCCAACTGCACCGACCCGAGCGCCCGTGCCTCGCGCAGCACTCGCAACCATTCTTCCGTCGTCAACTCGTTCTCGACCTTCGCGAAGTCGATCGGGTTGTAACAAAAGACACATTGCAGCGGGCATCGATACGTCAGTTCGAACAGCAGCCACAGAGGCGGCCCGACCGGGTGCGAGGATGTGACTGCCGCGTTCATGAGGCCGCCGCGCCGATCCAGCCCTGCGCTCTCGCCAGTTCGAGAAACCGCACGATCTCATCCTGCAGCCCCGTGCGATTGAACGCCGACTCCAGGTCCGCCACGATCTCATCGACACTGCGCACGCCGTCGCAACGGCGGAGAATCTCCGCAGCGCTGGTGTTCAACTTCACCATGCCTTCCGGATACAGCAGCACGTACGCGTTCTGCACTTCCTCCCACTGCAGCCGCAGGCCGGAACGAATGCTGGGCCGATCAGCGTCGGTCATGACTGGACTCCGTAATGCTGGGCCATGGCGTCGTTCATCGCCCAAAGAATGTCGAGCTTGAACTTCAAGACCTGCAACGCCCGCTGCTGCTGCTCGCGCGTCTTGAAGTAAGCGAGTGTCACCGCCAGCCCGTGATTCACATCGCGCTGGGCAAGTGAGACACGACTGCGGAAGTATTGCAGCCCGCCCTGCTCGATCCACGGATAGTGCTCTGGCCACGACGACAAGCGTTGCCGATGAATGGCCGGTGCAAACAGTTCGGTCAACGACGAGCACACCGCTTCCTGCCACGGTGCCTGTCGGGCGAAATTCACATAGGCGTCGACCGCGAAGCGCACGCCCGGAATCAGCCGCTGCAATCCTTCCACTTCGGTTCGTTCCAAGCCGACGGCTTCGGCGAGACGCAACCACGCTTCGATGCCGCCCGGATCATCGCCATGACCGTCGTGATCCAGAATGCGCTCGACCCAGCGTCGTCGCACGTCCCGATCCGGACAGTTCGCGAGAATGGCCGCGTCCTTACGCGGGATGCTGATCTGATAATAGAAACGATTGGCGACCCAGCCCTGGATCTGCTCACGACTGGCCTTGCCCGTGTTCAGCATCACGTTGAACGGGTGATAGATGTGATACGCCTGGCCCTGCTCTCGCAGCTGCCGCTCGAACTCCGCCTCATCCCAAGGAACGTCGCCGCTCACAGCACGATCTCCATGCCGTCGTAAGCAACCTCGATACTGTGCTGGTTCAACAACGCGCGCTCTGGCGAGTCCTCGACCAGGATCGGGTTGGTGTTATTGATGTGAATCAGCACGCGGCGCGTGGTCGCCGGCAGCCGGTCGAGCCATTGGATCATCCCACCCGTTTGCGACAGGTGCCCCATGTCCGCAGCTCGCTTGTGAGCGACGCCCAACCGCAACATCTCATCATCGGTCCAGAACGTACCGTCGACCAGCACGCACTGCGCGCTCGACATCAACTCGAACAACCACGAATCGATGTTCGCAACGCCGGGCGCATAACACAGCCGCATCTCGGTGCTGACATCCTCGACGATCAGTCCGATGACATCGCCCAGCTCCGGCGGGCGTGGCGAATACGGCGGCGGCTTGCCGGGCAAGGCGAATGCCTGCCAGCGCAAATCCTCGTTGCCGCCGACCGCGAACCACTCACCCGTCACGATGCGCTGCCGGTCGATGCCGCAGTACCGCTGCAGGACCTGCAGAATGGGATTCGACGTAGTGAGATCGGCGAAGGCATTGTCCGTACACCAAAGCGGCCACGGCTTGGTGGCCTCGCGCAGCATCAACAATCCGGTGGTGTGATCGATCTGCGAGTCGGTCAGGACGATATTGCGGATGCCGGTATCGCGATAGGCGCGACCGGGCTGCAATTGGGGATTGGCCTGCAACTGCGCCAGGATGTCGGGCGATGCATTGACCAGCGTCCAGGCCGTTTCATCCGCGCCGCGGATGGCAATGGACGACTGGGTGCGCGGGCGGGCGTTCAGCTCCCCCCGACGTACGCCGCCGCAATTGGGGCAGTTACAGTTCCATTGAGGAAAGCCACCGCCGGCGGCAGCGCCTAGAATTCGTATGTGCATGGGCAAGGCGAGGCTCCGGGCCACCCCGGCAGCCCCGCCCTCTTTTCAACGATCAACGGTGCTCGGCATACATGGTGATTTCCATGCCCAGACGCAGATCGATGGCCACAGGGGTTTCCCAAATCATGGTGGACTCCTTGTAGGGACTAACTGCAGTCCCGACGCCACCATGACGCCATCGCACCCGCCGCCGCTACGCGACAATCATGATTCGCGACTCATGATTTTCATGAGCGCGGCCTCCGTCATACTTCGCGCCCTGCCGCCCGCAAGGAAGGACCGTTGAAACTCCGCACCCACGTCAATCTGATCGTCGCCAGCCTGAGCGCGGCCTTCGTGATCCTCGCGGCGTGGCTGCAATTCGACGGCACCCGTCGGGCGGTGGGCGAAGAGATCGCCGGCGCCAACGTGGTGGCCACCCAGCTGCTGAGCCGGATCCTGATCAGCTATGACCAGCACGACGATGAGGCGCTATTGATTTTCCTGCAGCACCTCGGCCGGGTGCGGGCTCACGAGATCACAGTGCGCAACGCCGAGCAGAAAGTGATTTATGAGTCCCCGCCCTCACCCTACAAGGCGGGACGCGAGGCGCCCGCCTGGTATGCCTCCATCATTCTGCCCACGACTCCGGTGCACATCTTTCCGCTCGCGAACGGCTCGGAAGTGCGGATCGAAGCGAATGCCTCGCGCGCCATTCTCGACGGCTGGGACGATTTCAAACATCTGATGTTGGTCGGCGGCATTGCGTTCGCGGTGCTCAACGCCGCGGTGTTCTGGCTGGTCGGTCGTGCGGTGGCACCCTGGCCCGTCATCGTCGACGGGCTCAGCCGCATCGAACAAGGCGATCTGCGGCATCGGCTGCCCGAGTTGAAAGGTTACGAGGCCAACATGATCGGCTCGACCTTCAACCGCATGGCGGTGTCACTCGAGGAAAAATTGCTCAGCGATCGCAAGGCCGTCGAAGCCGAACAACGGCTGCAACAACGTCGCGAGCTCGACCAGCTCATCGAGCAACGGCTGGATGAAGAACGACGCGTCATCGCGCGCGAGCTGCACGATGAGTTCGCGCAGTCGGTGACCGCCATTCGCAGTTTCGCAGTGGTGATCGCGAATCAACATCCCGCCGAATCGCAGACCGCCGAAGTTGCTCGCCTGATCTCGAGCGAGGCGGCGCAACTGTACGACGCCATGCACGGTTTGATTCCCCGCCTCGCGCCGCTCACGCTCGATACCTTCGGACTGGCGGAAACGTTGGATGGCTTCATCAAGCAATGGCAAAGCCGCCATCCCGCGATTCGATTCTCGCTGCACTTCGCGTTGCCCACCGAACTGGGCACCAGTGCCACCATCGCGGTGTATCGTGTCGTTCAGGAAGCAGTGATCAATGCCGTGCGCCATGCCCGTCCGACGCAAGTCGAGGTCAGTGTCGTTCACTCCGACTCGCATGTTCGAGTTCGCGTAACCGACAACGGTATCGGCCTGCCCGAAGACTGGTCGCGTCCGGGGCATTTCGGACTGCGCGGCTTGCAGGAGCGAATGGCGATGTTGGGGGGCACCCTCACTTTGAAGAATCACGAGCCGCATGGCGTGGACCTGACGGCCGAGATTCCGCTGGGAGAGCACGCATGATCAAAGTGCTGCTCGTGGACGATCACACCGTGGTGCGCACCGGCTTCCGGCTGCTGCTGGAGACTGTCAGCGATGTGCGCGTGACTGCCGAAGCCGACAGCGGTGAAATGGCCTGTGTCCGTTTCGATGAAGACAAACCCGACGTGGTCGTGCTCGATCTTTCCATGCCGGGCATGGGCGGCCTGGAGACCATCCGTCGCCTGCGCGCCCGGGATAAGGATGTGAAAACCCTGGCCTTGTCCGCGCACGACGACGCCATTCACGCCCGGCGCGCACTAAAACAAGGCGCCTTGGGCTTCTTGTCTAAACGCACGGCCCCGGAAACATTGCTCGAGGCGGTGCGGATGGTCGCTGCCGGACAACGCTACATCGACCCCAAGCTCGCCCAGGAAATCGCCTTGGCCGAGGTCGGCGGGACCACTACCCTGGTCGATGCGTTGTCTGAACGGGAGTTCGAAGTGTTCCTGCGCCTGGCGAACGGCGCCGCCGTCCCGAAAATCGCCGCCGAGCTGAACCTGTCCACCTCCACGGTCGGTACCCATCTCTATAACATCAAACAAAAATTGCATGCCGGGAATCAGGCCGAGCTGACCCTGATCGCGCTCCGGGCCGGGCTGATCGAACGCTAGAAAGTGTCGATTACATGGGCCGCTTCGTCATAAACGCAGGGAGACCAATAAGAGAGACGGCTAATGCGATCACTGCGCGATACGATCTCGACTGTCCTGTGCGGGGCCCTGCTGGCCGCCACCGCTCAGACCAGCCAGGCGGCCGACACCATCAACCTGGAAGCGGCGCCGCTGAACCACGCCTTGATGAACTTCGCCACCATGTGCGGGATCACGATCACGGTCCCGGCCGATCTGGCCCGCAATCGCTTGTCCGAACCGCTGCGGGGCGAGCGCTGCGGAGAAGTTGCGCTCCAACGCCTGCTCCAGGGCTCGGGCCTTTCATATAAGAAGGCACCGGACGGCGGCATTGCCATCGTCGCGATCCCGCCGTCGATGCGAACCGCGGCCGCAGTGACACCGGCTCCGCATCGACTCGCGGCAGCAGCAGCCCCGGCCCCACAGGCAAAATCAGACGAGTCGCCCATCCTGGAAGAAGTGACGGTCACCGCCGGCAAGCGCGGTGAGGAACGTTTGCAAGACGTGCCCGTCAGTATCACGGCGCTCAGCCAGGAAACGATCGTGCAGGCCGGCATGGACAACTTCCTCGACTACGCTCGCAGCGTGCCGGGCGTGGGTTTCAAGATCACCTCTCCCGCCGGCGGACGTGACGATCTGCGCGGCGGTCGTCGCGTGAACATTCGAGGTATCGAATCCGGCTTCGACAGTGTGCCGACGACTGCCTTCTACCTTGATGAAGCGCCCGTGCCTGTGATGGATCCGAAGCTGTTCGATGTCGAGCGCATCGAAGTCCTGCGCGGCCCGCAGGGCACCTTGTATGGCGCGAACTCGATGGGCGGCACGGTGCGCGTCGTGCTGAACAAGCCGCGGCTCGATGATTATTTCTACGACGCCGAGGTCACCGCCTCCGCCACCGCGCACGGCGATGAAGGCTATCGCGTGAACTCGATGGTCAATGCGCCGCTGATCGAAGACAAAGTCGCACTGCGCGGCGTGATGTTTTATCGCGACGAAGGCGGCTACATCGACAACGTGCTCAGCCTGGAACCCTCGACCACCCGCGTCAACGTACAACGTGACATCAACACCGAGCGCAGCTGGGGCGCCCGCCTCGCGGCCACGATTCAGGCCACCGACCAGCTGACCATCACCCCAAGCGTGTTCCGCCAGGAAACAGACATCGAAGGCACGCCGTCGTATCTCGAGGACATGGGCGACCTGCGCTTGCTGGCGCGCGAGATTCCCGAAGAGCAGTCCAACAACTTCACCTTGTCCGCAGTGGAAGTGAAATATGACTTCGGCAATGGCTTCGAGCTGTTCTCCGCCACGTCCTACTTCGAATCGCTCACGCTCGTGACCGAAGATCTCACTTACGGCAACACGGCCTACTACGGACCGGCGCCGGATGGCACGCCTCGCACCACCTGGGCGTTCACGGAGATCGAGAACAAGCGCTTCTCCGAAGAAGTCCGCTTGAGCTATCGCAGTGACAATTGGGGCGGCGTGATCGGCGCGTTCTATCTCGATGAAGATCGCGACTTCTGGCAAGACTTCCCGGTGGGCGACATGGCCGACATCTACCCGGACCTGACCAGCCTGTTCACCGGCACGCAGAACAACGACGAGCAACAGGTCGCGGTGTTCGGCGAAGCGAGCATGAATGTGACAGACGCCGTGCGCGTCACGGCGGGCGCTCGTTGGTTCGATGGCAAGCAGCGCCAACTCACCAATTACGACCATAGTCCTCAGTTCGGTCGCGGCTCGGACTCGGCGGTGTCGCCGAAACTGCAGGTCGACTACCACGTGAACGAAGACAATATGCTGTACGTCTCCGGTGCCAAAGGGTTCCGCCCTGGCGGTGCCAACAACATCGTGCCGCTGGATGACCAGGCCTGCGTCGATGGTCTCGCGGAACTCGGACTCACGCACGCGCCGTCGGATTTCAACGCGGACGAGCTCACGAGCTATGAGTTGGGCTGGAAGGCGGAGCTCGCGGATCGTCGCGTACGTCTGAACACTTCGGCGTACTTCATCGATTGGAAGGACGTGCAGAAGACCGTGCAGATGTTCAATTGCGGCTTCAGCTTCATCGGCAACATCGGTGCGGCGGAAAGCAAAGGCGCCGAAGTGGAATTCGCCGCGACGCCGATCAACGGCCTCGATCTCAGCGCCAGCGCCGGCTACACCGATGCGCAGTACACGAAGACCAATCTGGAAGCCGGCGTGATGGCGGGCGATCCCTTCCCCATCGTGCCGCAGTGGACGGCGTCAGCCTCCGTGCAATACCGCTTCTCGATCATCGGCGGTCGATCGGCTCACGTACGTGCCGATGCTCAGTACGTCGACAAGTCCATCTCGGATTTCTTCTCACAGGAAGGGCTGCCGGTCGTGCAACCTTCGTATGAGCTGGTCAACATGCGCTTCGGCATGGACTTGACCGAGCGACTGGCGGTGACCGTGTCGGTCGACAACGTGTTCGACGAGCGCCCCGTACTCGACACCGTCGATTACGGCCCGCCGTATGGCTACATCACCTCGACCTCGCGCCCGCGTACGTTCGGGCTGACATTCCGCTACAGCGGGCGCTGATCCCGGGCGGGAAGATTGCGTACACCCTCGAGGATCTAACCGAAACATAACTGCTCCCGTACCGAATTCAGTCCCGGGTCCGTGGTCCAATGAGCCGTCCCTCGATTCAATGACGGTGCGGTATGCTCGAACCAAAGGACAACATCCGGAGACTGAATGACGGTCGCCCTCTCGCCGAATCTCGCTGGCATTCGGTGTTTCGCCTGCGAGACGTCCCACGACCCGCAGCAGCTGCTGACTGTCTGTCGCGCGTGTGGCTTGCCGCTAAGAGTGGACTACAACCTCTCTTCACTGAAGTTGTCGCTGCGGGATCTGCAATCGCGCGAGCCCAGCCTGTGGCGGTATCGCGAACTTTTGCCGCTCCTGCCCGGCGATGAGGTCTCGCTGGTCGAGGGACTGACCCCATTACTGCAAGTCGAAACCAATGTCTGGGTGAAGGACGAGTCGCGTAATCCCACCGGCTCGTGGACACGCCGAAAGCATTCTTCGACGAGTGCGAGCTCTACGGCGCCACCATCCATCGAGTTCAAGGCACGATCGCCGATGCCGGCAAATTCCTTCGCGAGCACGGACCGAAGGACGCCTTCGATGTGTCCACCTTGAAAGAGCCGTATCGCATCGAAGGCAAGAAGACGATGGCGTTCGAGCTGGTCGAGCAATTCGATGGCGAGATTCCCGAGGTCGTGATCTATCCCACCGGCGGCGGCACCGCACCGAGCCCTGGCCCAATCCGCACACGCATGCCTATGGCTTGCGCGTGCCGAGCCCGATCGGCGGATTCATTTGTGTTCGCGTGCTGCGTGAATCGAACGGCACTGCCGTCATGGTTACGGACGAAGACGCCGACGCGGCAACCCGACGACTCGCGAGCCGCACCGGCATCGATGTCTGCCCCGAAGGCGGCGCGGCGTGGTCGGCGTTACAAACATTGCGTGCGTCGGGTGCGATTCGCGAGCAAGATCGTGTCGTCGTATTCAATACGGGCACTGGCCTGAAATACCGCTGATTGCCATGAGCGCATCGCTGCAGTTGCCAGTCGTCGATCTCTCCTCGATGCACGACGGAGCAGCCGCGCGGCTGGAGCTTGCGAGAGAACTCGATGCGGCGTGTCGTCAGTTCGGCTTTTTCTATCTGGTCGGCCACGGCGTGCAAACGAGGCAAGTGCAGGCGCTGATGGCTTCGGCGCGAGCGTTTTTCGATGCCCCTCTGGACGCCAAGCGCTCCATCCACATGTCGAAGGGCGGCCGCGCGTGGCGGGGCTATTTCCAACTCGGCGAGGAGCTGACCTCCGGACGCCCGGATGGCAAGGAAGGCCTGTACTTCGGCACCGAGCTGGATGAGTCAGACCCCCGCGTGCAAGCCGGCACACCTCTACATGGCAGGAACGTGTTTCCATCCACACCCGAGCTGCGCGGCGCCGTGCTCGATTATATGGAAGAGATCACTCGCGTCGGTCATCAGCTGATGGCGTTGCTGGCGCTCGGGCTCAGCCTGAAAGAGACGTTCTTCCGCGAGCGCTACACGGGCGATCCGACCATCCTGTTTCGAATCTTCAACTACCCTCGCGTCGCGGACCCGACGGACGGCTGGGGCGTCGGGGAGCACACCGACTACGGCTTCATTACTTTGTTGAAGCAGGACACGGTCGGCGGTTTACAGGTACGCCATCGCGATGGCTGGCTCGAGGTGCCCGACGTGCCAGATTCATTTGTTTGCAATGTGGGCGACATGCTGGAGCGTCTGACCCGCGGCCGTTACTTGTCGGCCTTGCATCGAGTGCGTAGCTCGGCGCGATCCGATCGTCTGTCGATGGCGCTATTCTTCGATCCCGCCTTCGATGCCGCGCTCACACCTATCGAGACCGTTGCTCCGGACAGCTACAGCCCACACACGCAAGTACGATGGGACGATCTCGATCCGCACGCCGTCCAGCAAACGTACGGAGAATACCTGCTCAGCAAAGTCGGCCGGGTCTTCCCCTGGCTGCGTGAGAAGGCGTTGTAAGCCTCCCGCGCCGCGTACTGATCGAACCGACCCCACCGCGCATCATGCGCGGGATGAACCGATCGTTGCTTCTTTGCTCGTTGATGCTCGCGAGCCTGCTGGCTCTGGGCCAGCAGGCGGTCGATTCGCAACAAGCTGCACCGACGACGCCTTCTGCCGAGGATCAGGCGAAGGCGCAGCCCTTCAAGCCCGAAGAGCTGGAGCAGATCGTCGCGCCCATCGCGCTCTATCCGGACGCGCTGCTCGCGCAAGTTCTCATGGCATCGACCTATCCGCTCGAGATCGTGCTCGCCGCGCGCTGGGCCGCAGAGCATCCCGATGTTAAAGGCGATGCAGTTGCGAAGGCGGTGGAGAACGAGACTTGGGATGCGAGCGTCAAGTCCATGGTCGCGTTCCCAGACGTGCTCAAGATGATGAACGAGAAGCTCGACTGGACCCAGAAGCTCGGCGACGCGGTGCTCGCCCAACGTAAGGATGTCATGGACGCCGTTCAGCGATTGCGCGTCAAGGCGAAAGACGCTGGCAATTTGAAGAGCAGCAAGGAACAAACGGTCAAGACCGAAGCCGCGCCCGCGGGCTCGTCTGCTCCGCAGGTCATCGTCATCGAGTCGCCCAGTCCCGAAGTCGTTTACGTTCCGACGTATAACCCGACCGTCGTTTACGGTGCTTGGCCGTATCCGGCGTATCCGCCCTATTACTACTATCCGCCAGGTTATGCGGCCGGCGCGGCGTTCTTTTCTTTCAGCGCGGGCGTGATTGTCGGCGGTGCGCTCTGGGGCGGATTCAATTGGGGCCACAGCGACATCGATATCAACGTCAATCGCTACAACAATTTCAACCGCACCAATGTCAACAACGTCAACCGCACCAACGTCAGCAATCGCTGGGAGCACAACTCGGCGCATCGCCAGGGCGTCGGCTATCGCGACTCCGCGACTCAACAGAGGTATGGCCGGGGCAGCAGCCAAGAAGCGCTGCAGGCGCGCGAGAACTTTCGCGGCCGCGAGAACAGCCAACTAGGCACAGGCGACCGCGCCGGTCAGCAGAACCGCGATCTGGGCGGCGGCGCGAACGAAAATCGCAATCTCGGCGGCGGCAACGAATCTCGCGACCTGGGCGGCCGCACGAATGAAAACCCCAACCTCGGCGGCGGTAACGAATCTCGGGATCTGGGCGGTCGCACGAATGAAAACCCCAACCTCGGCGGCGGTAACGAATCTCGGGATCTCGGCGGCCGCACGAACGAAAATCCAAACCTCGGCGGCGGCAACGAATCGCGGGATCTAGGTGGTCGCACCAATGAGAATCCGAATCTCGGCGGCGGCGGTGAAAACCGTGATCTCGCCAATCGCACCAATGAATATCGCGACCTCGGTGGCGGCGCAGAGAACAGAGATCTGAACTCTGCCTCTCGCGACTTCGATCGCGGTGGCGGCGGCAGATCCTCGGATGCATTTCGCGGCGTCGACAGTGGCGCTCGCACGCGAGCGCACAGCAGTCGTGGCGCGGCGAGTCGAGGTGGCATGTCGCGGGGTGGCGGACGGCGCAGATGAAACAACAAATCACATCCATGCGAGTCTTCGCAGTCCTGCTACTGATAGCCCTGGCTGCGTGTAACCGCGCGACCACGCAGAGAGATTTCGCATCGATCGACGACGCCGTAGCAGCTCTGATCGCGGCGGCCCGCTCGGACGATACGCGCGCACTGGTGAGAGTGCTCGGCAGCGAAGCCGAGCCGGCCGTCGCATCCGGCGATCCGGTCCAGGACCGAAATGCCCGCGGGCGCTTCGTGCGGGCCTACGAAGCGGAACATACATTGAGTCGCGGCGCCGACGGTGCAGCAACGTTGCTGGTCGGTACCGACCAGTGGCCATTTCCTTTTCCGCTGGTTCAAACCAAGGGACGCTGGCACTTCGACAGCGCGGCCGGCACGGACGAAATCGTGAATCGCCGCGTCGGCGCCAACGAGCTGGCGACGATCCAGTCCTGCCTCGCATTCGTCGACGCCCAGCGCGAGTACTACATGCGCAACCCGCAACGAGCCCCGTTGTTACAGTTTTCACAAAAGCTGGTGAGCTCGAAAGGACAGAAGGACGGCCTGTACTGGCCAACCACGGGCGATGAGCCACCGAGCCCGCTCGGCGAAGGGTTCGCACGCGCGCAAGGCGAAGGCTATTTCCAAAACGGACCGTCGAAGAACGAGCCGTTGCGCGGCTATATCTATCGGTTGCTCACGGCACAAGGGCCCAATGCCCGAGGGGGTGCTTACAATTATCTGGTCGACGGAAAAATGATCGGCGGCTTCGCGCTGATCGCCACGCCCGCCGAGTACGGTCGCAGCGGCGTAATGACGTTCATCGTGAATCACGATGGCATCGTTTATTCGAAAGACCTCGGTCCGGATACGCCCACCGCGGCGCGGGCGATCCAAACATTCGATCCCGACTCGACCTGGCGGAACGAAGTCGCCACCGAGGTCACCCCATGACTATTCGACATGCCCGCAGCACCTCGCTAGTAACGCTCGTCAGCCTGTTCGCATGTTTGCTGGCGCTTGAATTCGTGCAAGCAGCCACGCCAGGGCAGAACGCCGTGACTTACTTGCAGAGCCAGTTCGGCCTCAACGATGCCCAGGCGCGCGGTGCGCTCGGCGCGCTATTGGTATATGCGCGCGAGCAACTGCCCAAACCAGACTTCGATCTGCTGGCCACTCGTATCCCCAACGCCGACCAGATCATGCAAGCCGTGAAATTGCAGGGCGTGGTGACGCGGCCGCTCGATACGATCAGCGATTACGAAGAATCGCTGGCGAGCCTGGGCATCGGACAGCCGCTGGCTTCGCAGATCGCGCCCGCCGTCATTCAATATCTCGGTGCCGCCGGATTCGACCACGAGCGGGACATCCTGATGGGCATACTGCGGTAACCGTGAAGCAGGACACCTCCCCGCCGGCCAAGTGATACCTGCTTCACACTGCCCTGAAAACACCAATCGCAGCCGGCAGTTAGCCACCTCTCCCAAGCCGTTACAGAGCGGTTATATCGTCGCCCGTTATGGCGACATTCGGATTCATTCCTTCTGAGTTGGTCGGGCATGCCCTACGCTGCTCCTCACTGTGAACGGCAACGAATCCATCATGTCTACCGAACGGCCCAACAACGTGATCGCCCTCGCGCCCTATCGCTTCGCGCGCCAGGCCAGCCAGCGTCGCTCGCGCCCCTACGTGATGTGGTATCCGAACGTGGGCTTCGTCGCCTCGGCGCCGAACGCGCCCGCGTCGATCCGCCCGCTGCGTACCGTGCGCGGACCGGAGTCGATGTGATTTGTGACCGACTCCAGTCCCCTGTCCACGGCGGATGCCGATAAGACGCCCGACGACAAGCAGTTCGCCCGGATCATCGGCGCCAACCTGCGCCGGCTGCGCTCTCAAAACAACCTCTCGCTGGAAAAGCTGGCTCGCGCCGCGGGTGTGAGTCGCGCGATGCTCGGTCAGATCGAGCTCGGTCAAAGCGTGCCGACGGTCACCGTGCTCGCCCGCATCGCCGACGCATTCTCACTGCCCATCACCGCGTTCGTCGGCGATCGTAGCGAGCCCAATGTGACTTTTCTGCCGGCGAGCGATGCCAAGTTATTGCACTCGGCGGACGGCGCGTTCGTCACGCGCGCTTTGTTTCCATTCATCGGCAGTCGCCGCGTGGAGTTCTACGAGTTACGACTCGCGCCGGGCTGCGACGAAAGCAGCGAAGCGCACGCCTCCGGCACCAGCGAAAATCTGGTGGTGGCGCAAGGCGAGCTGGAAGTGAGTGTCGGCGCCGAAGTGCACCGATTGGCGGCGGGAGATGCGATCTTCTTCTCCGCCGACGCGCCCCACGGCTACCGCAACGGGGGCGCGCTCGAGGCCATCGCCTATCTGGTGATGACCTATCCGGAGAGCATCAGCTACTGATCAGCGGGTGCAGACCATCATCGGCATCGTGCCGCACATCATGGTCATGGGCATGCCGCAGTTCATCATCTTGGTCATCATGTCGCAGCACATCTTGAGCATGTCCATGCTCATCATGCCGGTCGGCATCATCGTGCAGCTCATGCCTTTGGCGGTCATTTCGCACTTCATGGTCGGCATCATGGCCATGCCACAGCAGCTCATCATCGGCATGCCGGCGCAGCTCATCATGCAGGACATGCCGTTCGCCATCATGGACGTGAGCATCGTGCACATGTCCTTCATCATGTCCATGGTCATGCCTTCGCCCGGCATCATCATGCACATCATTCCCTGAGCATTCATCTCGCAGGTCATGCGGCAGTTCATGGGCATCATCATGGCCATGGGCATGGCCGGCATGCCGGACATGGGATTCATCATCGGGCCGGTCATCGGCATGGACATCTGTGCGCTCATGGGGCTCTCCTCGGGGGCGGTCGCAGAACGGTTATATAACCGAATCGGAGGGCATCATAGCCAGCGGTTCTAAAACAGGCAACTCTATGATTCGCCTGTTATTTCTTCTTAGATAGCGGACGAACGGCCGCTACTGCGGACGGCCGTTCGTCACTGCGGGCAAGCTCAGCCGCCCTTCAGTTTCTGCACGATTTCCAGGGACTTGTTGACGTTCTCGACCGGGTTGAGGCCGCCGACCGTGGCCGCGACCTTGCCGTCCGGCGTGACGATGAAGGTGGTGCGCTCGGCGAAGCCATGATCGATCTCCTGGCCGCGCGTGTCTTTCTTGCCGGTATCGGCTTCACGCACCTGGAGCTCGTAGGATTTCGCGATCTTCCCGTCCACATCCGAAGCGGTCGGGAACTTGCCCGCGCAATATTCCGGGTCCTTGGAGAAATCGTTGAGCCGCTCGATGCTGTCGAGCGAGACGCCGATGATGCTGGCGCCGGCGGCGGCGAACTTGTCCTTGTTGACCGCGAACGTACGGGCTTGCACGTTGCAGCCGCCGGTATATGCCGACGGATAGAAATAGACCACGACCGGGCCCTTCTTCAGCGCGTCTTTGAGCGAATACGTAAACGGCTTACCGGCCAGCGACGCCTGCGCGGTGAACTCGGGCGCCGGGGCCCCTTCCTGTAACGCCGCCAGTGCCGGCAACGCCGTGCCTAATGCCAGCAGACCGGTCAAGAGCAAACCCTTCGAACGCGTGTTCATGACGACTCCAGCAGACGATGGACGAAAGAGCCGCATCGTATCTCCTCTGGCGAGTACGCGTCATCTGACAGCGCTGTGGGCGTCGATATCTTCCAAAAAACACCTCGGGCGCGCATGAGCGCGAGCGTCGGAACTCAGCCAGCGCTGCCTCATTAACGTTACCTGTCGAAGGAGATGTGTCATGCCCGAAATCAGCAAAGCGAAGGTCCTCATTCTCGCCACACACGGCTTCGAGCAGGATGAGTTGATGGTGCCGCAACGTAAGTTGCAAGAAGCCGGCGCGCAGGTCGACGTGGTGTCGCCCGAGAAAGGCAAGATCCGCGGCTGGAAGATGAAGGACTGGGGTGAGAGTGTCGCGGTGGACAAGTCGCTCGACGATGCCAATGCCAACGACTACGACGCCATCGTCCTACCCGGAGGCCAGATCAATCCGGACCTGCTGCGAGTGAATCCACAGGCGTTGCAATTGATCCGCGCGTTTCTGGATTCAGGGAAGATCGTCGCCGCGATCTGTCATGCACCGTGGCTGCTGGTGGAATTGAACGCCGTACGCGACCGGCAAGTGACGTCGTATCACTCGATCAAGACCGATGTGATCAATGCCGGCGGTAAATGGGTGGATCGTGCCGTGGTGACCGACCAGGGCATCATCACCAGTCGCAACCCGGGCGACCTGGACGCCTTCTCGGCGAAGATCATCGAGGAGATCGAGGAAGGCAGTCACGCCGGCCAGCGTCAGACCGCGCGGACGGCGAAGAACGAACCGCGTCCCGGAGTGCATTGATCCAGGAAAATGATGTCGCCGGGGCAAGCCCTTGCCCCGACGACATCGTCCCCACGGCTCGCCCTTTGAACTCAGTTACAACCTCCGCGGCCAGTGCCGACTCAAGGTGCCGCCGCCGGCGCGAAGTCGGCGGCGGCGATCAGGTTTGCTTGTACGGTCACCGACTTCGGCGCGAAGAAGGTCAGCGCATCGTCGTCGGTCGGATCATCGTCGCTACAGGTGAACGCCACGGTGTACGAACCCGGCGGCAGAAAGGCAGCTCGGTATCGATAGTCGGTATCACCGTTCTGGATCGCGACGTTCGCGACCAATAACGGATCGACATCGCCGCTCACCGTTGTTTCTTCGATATCGTCCGGTGCGATGCCGCTGCCGGAATACACATAAACCTTCGGCAAACAATCGTCCGGCACCAGTGCGCTGTCGACCGTGCCCGCGATCGCTCCGACGTTGGCGTCATCGACGACACGCAGCGTCGGCCGCAGCAGATAGGCCTGCGTGCAATCCGGCGTCGAGCCGCGCTGCCCCGGCGGCGCGTGCACTGACTTACGCAGATCGAAATCGATGGTCAGCGCGGCGCTGCCGTCTTCGGGCAGCGTGAAGCCGCGATTGAGCTTCAGGCCCGACTCGGCGCCGCTCGGCACCCGCAGCTCGCACTCCTGACCATTGGTCAGCTCGATATAGGAGTCACGCACGCTGGGCTCGTTGTCGACGATCAAGCGGATCCACTCGTAACGGCCGGCCGGCAACGTCACGTTGTCCAGCAGCAAGGCGGCACGGCCTTCCTGATAGGCCAGCAGATCGAGCTGTCGCATCGAGGGCGAAAGATTGCGGACGATCTCGGCCGCCTCGCCTTCCCGCTTGAAGGCCACACCGCTGAACTGCACCACCACACTCGACGCGTCGTCGAGCGGTGCATCGGTGATGGACACCTTGACCCGGCCTTCGCCCGGCGCACCGTCGCCGCCCCCGCATCCAGACAAAGCGAACAACAACGTGCTCACCAGCAGCGTCCAGATCAGACCGAGAACAATCGAACCGGTCACCCGCACTTGATTCTCATCGAGCATCCGCGCCCTTCTCCCAGGATCGGGCGCCACCCGTTTCATGCGCCCTCGGCCCTGACACGAGGCTCGCGAGCAAACGGTTCCAGGGGAATGCCGACGGAACCATTCGACAGGCTGTCTCGTGTCAGGCTTAATGGAGATCATGGTCCTGCCGAAGCGCGCCCGTCCGTCGCATGCCAACGCGGCAGCCGAGTTCGACCATTTGCTGCGGGAGCACGTCCCTGCCCTGTACCGCTCGGCCTATCGCTGGACCGGTACGGCGGATCGCGCCGAGGATCTGGTGCAGGAGCTGCTGGTTCGTTTGTATCCCAAGCTCGACGAGCTGCGCGGCCTGGATCGCATCCGGCCCTGGGCGCTCCGCGTTATGTATCGGATCTTCGTCGATCAGGTGCGTCGCGAACGCAGCTCGCCGGTGCAGTTCGGTACCGAGCCTCCCGAAGATATCGATGAAGAAGAAGCGCAGGACCGGATCGACCCCTCCGCCGGACCCGCCGAACTGCTCGAACGCGAACTCACTCAGGCACGGGTGCTGGCGGCGTGGGACAGATTAGGTGAAGAACATCGCGTGGTATTGTCGATGCATGACATCGAGGATTACAGCCTGCCGGAGCTGGCGCAGATCATGGACGTACCGGTGGGCACTCTGAAATCCCG
Organism: Steroidobacter flavus; assembly: GCF_042651805.1. Lineage (NCBI taxonomy): Bacteria > Pseudomonadati > Pseudomonadota > Gammaproteobacteria > Steroidobacterales > Steroidobacteraceae > Steroidobacter > Steroidobacter flavus. The sequence goes on from NZ_JBHSDU010000015.1 coordinate 647,342, forward strand.
GCTGCATCGCGCGCGGGCGAAACTGAAGGGACTGCTGGCAACGGAACGAATGTCGTCCCTGGATCGTGTATGAAACGTGTATGAACTGCACGCTCCTTCAGGCTGGGCAAGCATCGTGAACAAAGACGCCGACATTCTGCGCCGGGCGCTTCAGCGCCTTCCCGCGCCGGAGCCGCGTCCGGGATTCATCGATCGTGCCTTTGCCGCCGCCACTCGCGAGGCACCGCCGGCGCGCAGCCGCTTCACTCATTTAATCGGTCGTTGGGAAACTTGGATCGGCGTGGGCATCGGCGCGGCCGTCGCTGTTCTGTTCATGCTGGTGGTGTTGCCGATGATGACACGCGAGCCCGGCATCACACTCGCGTTGAATGAGATGCGCGACATCGATGTGTTGATCGATTCGGAACGCGCGCTCGACGGCGCCACCATCCGCATCGTCGCCAGCGGCAGTGTCGTGCTCGACGGCTTCGACAACGAGCGCCAGATCGACTGGCAAACGCATCTCGAACGAGGCAGCAACATGCTGTCGCTGCCAGTGGTGGCTCGATCAACAGGCGCCGGCCGGCTGGTCGCGGTCATCGAGCACGAGGGTCGCACGCGACGGGTGACCGTCAACCTCACGGTGCGCGCCCCCGAGGCATCGAAGACATGATGCCGATCACACATAGGAGCTTGCCAGGTTCGCGACAGACGACGATCATTCAGCCACGAGTGAAGCACGTAACGATCCTGGCCCTGTGCTTGCTGGCGCACGGCGCACTGGCGCAACAGCAATCCGATTCCAAGCCTGAGTCCAAGCAGGGGCAGGACGATCTCGACGTGACCATGCAGATCATCGTGGATCCTGATGCCAAGCTGCCTGACGAAGTCGTCCGCCGAATCCCGCTGCCAGAGCGCAAGTCCGCCGAGTCTTCCGGGGCCGCTGCCGACAAAAAGGCTGCCAAGGCCGCCGCGGCCGAAAGCAAGCAAGCCGCTCGCGAAGCTAAGGAACTGGCTAAAGAGGCTAGCCAGGCCGCCAAGGAAGAGGCTGCCGAACAACGCGAGGCCGCTCGACGCGCTCGTGCCGAAGAGCGCGAACGCGAAAAGGAGAACCGCCCTCCGCGCGGCAACCCCAACGCTCCAGGTCAACAGCCTCGCTGATTCGCTGCGCCTCGCGCCCGCCGTCCTGGCATTGCTGTTTGTTTGCTCCGGTACCGCGTCCGCCTACAGCGACGAGGCCGGCCGCCAATTTCGAGCGGGCAGCACCGCGTTCCAAGCCGGCGATTACTCCAAAGCGCTGGCCGCCTTCGAGTCCGCACTGGCGCAAGGAATGTCCGGCCCCGCCCTGCACTTCAATATCGGCGTGGCCGCGTATCGCGCCGGCAATTACGGCCGGGCGGAAGCGGCATTCAAAGAAGTCGCGAACACACCGGCCATGGCCGGGCTGGCTTATTACAACCTCGGTCTGGTCGAACTGAAGCGCAACGATCCGGACGCAGCGACCCGCTGGTTCGCCCGCGTCGAGGCAGCGACTCAGGACGCAAAGCTGCGGCAACTCGCCGCCGTCCAGCTCGGTGAAGTCGAGTCACCGGCGACCGCACGTACCTGGTTCGGTTACGCCGGCTTCGGCATCGGTCACGACGATAACGTGGCACTCGTCTCCAACTCCGACGTGCTCGGCATCAGCGACAGCGCCGACAACTTCGCCGAAGCGCAATTCGCCCTGAGCATGCCCCTCGGCGACGTCTGGCGCATCGATGGCAACGTCAACGCCGTCGACTATCAGGACCTGGACAGCTTCGATCAGCTCGGCGCACAGGTAGGCGGCCGTTATCGTTGGAACGTCGGCGACTGGATCAACGACGCCGGCGTGCAGGTCGCCCACACCCTGCTCGACGGCTCGAGCTTCGAAAGCCGCCGCGCTTTATTCGTACAGACACGTCGGACCCTGCGCTCCGATCTGACGCTGCACGGTCGCTACCGATTCAACGACATCGACGGTCATGACGAATTTCGCGGCTTGAGCGGCCGACGCCACGAGCTCAGCGCCGCCCTCGACTGGATGCAAGCGGCCTGGGACTTCCGCTTTGGCTATCTGCTCGAGATCGGCGACTACGACGACAACACGCTGTCCGCCACCCGTCACGAATTGAGTTTCGATGCCGAAAGCGAATTCGCCAGGGACTGGACCATTCTGTTCGAAGCCTCACGACGCCACAGCAGTTACGACGACAACACCAATGGGAAGGAACAGCGCACCGAGCTCGGCGTGGCATTAACCCGCACGCTCACTTCCCGCTGGCAAGCCTTCCTGCGCTACGCCTATACAAACAATGACGCCGACGCGTCCGAGTTCGACTACACCGGCAACCGACTGACTGCCGGCATCGAAGCGACGCTCTAACATAGGTTAGCGTTGCGCCAGGCGATGCGAACGCATCGTCCGCGTTCATCCCGTACCCAATCAAAATAGCTCCTACGCCGGAACGCGCAGGCTGGCTTGCGCGTTCACAACTCGCACAATTTACAAGTCAGAAGTTCGGGTGCGAACTTGCCCAAATTTCTATTAGTGGGTCCCTACGATCCACACTGTGGGGAATATACCTTCCTGGCGCCACCGTTAGGTGTCTGGCGACTGGCGGGAGTTCTGGCCGAGCAAGGTGTCGAAGTAAAAGTCTTCGATCCGAACTGTTGCATCGGCCCGCCCGAACGCGCGCTGGAAAAAGAAATATTGCGCGATACGTGGGACGTGATCGGCCTGTCCACCACGGGCATGACATTGAAGTTCGATCTGGAGCTGGCGCATCTCGCCCGCCGCCTCGCGCCGAAGGCGCTGATGGTCGCTGGCGGCATGGAAGCGACCTTCCGGCCCGAGCTCATGTTCGAGCTCGGCCCGTTCGATCGAGTCATTCTCGGCGAAGGCGAACGCCCGCTCGTTGAGCTGGCAACACGCATCCGCTCGGAACAGCCGCTGGTAGGTATCGTGGGCACAGTGGAGCGTCGTGCGGACGGCACGCTGCTTCGCATGCCGCAAGCCGCGATGAATCACGACCAGCTGCGTGCCGCGATCTTCTCGACTCCTTACGAGAACATGCCGTACGAGGCTTATTGGGATCGCCTCGAGGCCGCGTATCGCGTGGGCAGCTTGCCCACGAAAGCCGCGCGCGAAGCCGCGTTGGCCGAGATCCGTTCGGTACGACTGATCACGCTGAACTACTGCCCCATGGGCTGCACGTTCTGCTCCTCGACCAACTTCCTGCACGAGGCCCAGGGCAGCGTGGCCTCGATCGCACGCTTGGATCACGAGGAATGTCTCGCGATGATCAAACGCATCGTCGCGACCCATCCGCGCGTGCGGACCATCATCTTTCAAGACGACATCTTCGTATTCACCAGGGACCGGCGCGTCCTGCCGTTGTGCGAAGGCATCGTTGCCGCCAAAGAAACCGGCGAGTTACCGCAAGACCTGCAGTTCATCAGCACGAATCGGATCGATGCCATGACGCCGGAACGACTCAGCGCCATGCGACGCGCCGGCTTCCGCGTGCTCGGCTTTGGTATCGAGAACTTCTCGCCCAACGTGCTGAACGAATTCAACAAGGGTCAGATTCATCGGCACATCGAGCCGATGTTGAGCGCGACCCTCGAGCTCGGCATCACGCCTTTCCTCGACCTGATTCTGAGCTCGCCGCGGGCGTCGCTCGATGACGTCGCGGAGACATTGCGCGAAGCGTACCGCTGGCTACGACAAGGATGTGAGATTGGCATGTATCCCTACGTCATCCCGTTCTCGGGGGCCGCGTTCGCGCGCGATCCCGAGCTGATTCCGCACACCCAGTTCACGCATCGACACGTTGACGGCACCAGTATCGAGTGGGATCAGGCGGCGAAGATCCTGCCCATCGATCCCACGGTCCGCGAAGTCATTCTGGAGATCGAGCGCCGCTTCGAAGCCAAGCTGATGGAGCTGCAAACGCGCGCGGCGCATCTACCTTCGCGGGTCCGCTCGTTGATCTGGATTCTGGTCGGTGTCCCGGTCCTGGCCGAGCACGGCATCGTCGTTGCCCCCGAGCAGGAGGTGCGTGCCGAGCTCGAGTCCCGCTTGCCTCAGGCCCGGAGGGCGACGGCCAGACGCGCCGTCGCGATGGCGTGAAGTTCAATACCCCCTGGAGTCTGCTGGCCCCGCTCGGGGTCTGCGCACTGCTGGCGGGATGGATTGCGCTGTCGGCTGCGAATCTGCAAACGGCGAGCTTCTCGCTGCTCGTTTACGGGCTCGCGAATCTGATCGTCTACACCGACGCGCTCGACTTCATCCTGCGCCTGCATGTCCGTCGTCGTCATATCGCCACGGCGCCGACGGAAGAGAATCGTCACCTTTCGATCGATCTGTCCGCCGCCTTCCCGACTGGCTCGCGGCAGCTCGTGCCGACGCGGCCGTACGCGATCATCGCCTCCATTCACAACCTGGAGCCGCTGCTCGATGAGTTCATGGATGCGTTCGCGGCGTATCGCGACAAAGTCTGGTTGATCAGCGACGCCTCGACGGACGCCACCGTGCTCCGGCTGCGTCACGCGGGCTGGCGATGTTTCGACGAAGGCGTGAATCGACGCAAACCGGGCGCGGTCAAACGCCTGCTGGAAAAACTGCCACCGCACATCGAAACCGTGATGGTCGTCGACCCGGACATCCGCATCCGTGGCAAGAACGGCGGCAGCCGCATCGACTTCGAACGATTCATTCGCGACTTCCAGCAGTCCGGCGCCGCGGCCGTCTGCCCGCGAGTGATGATCGAGCCCGACGGCTTCCTCGCCCGCTTCCAGGCGTTCGAATATGCGCTGGCGTTTCGGATCGGGCGCGAGAGCCTGGCGGACTACAGCATCACGTCCGGTGTGTCCTGCTATCGACGCGACGCCTTGGAATTCGCGCTCTCGGAGCACTCGCAATCCGTCTACGCCGAAGATTTGCAGAACGCACTGATTCTGCTCAGCCACGGCGAACGTATCTATTACGACGGGCGGCTGGTCGTCAGCACCGAAGGCCCGGGTAACGTGCGGCGCTGGTTCTCACAGCGGGTCGGCTGGTACTACGGACTGCTCAAGGTGTACATCGAGCGCTTCAGCGAAGTCTGGCGCATCGCCCGTCGCACGCCATTCGCCATGTATCACTTCGTGGTCTATCTCGGCGGCCTGTCGCTGATCGTGCATCCGTTGAAGATCATCAGCGCCGTGCTGCTCGTGCTGAGCTTCATCAGCGGCTTCGACAACCTGTTCCTTGCGAATATCTTTCCACGCAACGCGCTGATCAATCCGAGCTACTTCATGGCGGCCATCGGCAGCTACCTTGCGCTCGGCGTATTCGCGCTGTTCACCGTCGTGCCGAAACAGGAGCGCGCCTACATCGCGCCCATCGTGCCTTTGTATCTGTTCTACGCCATTACCCACATCGCTCCAATGACCGTCGGCTACGTCAACTGGATGGCAATGAAGCTCTGGGGTCGTCGCGTCTATCGCGATCACTACGAGCCGCTGCCGAGCGCCAGCACGACGCTGCCGCTGGAGGAGAAAACCAGTCTCATGCGGAAGGCTTCATGAACGCACGCGGCGCACCGGCTCCCGAACAATACCTGCCCCATCACTATTGGGAAGACCGCGCACGCCGATTCGCGGCGGAAGGGTCGGGGCTCGCGGCCGTCTGCTCGTATGGCATGCCGGAGTTTTACAACCGGATGATCCATTGGAGTCAGTACCTGGCGCTACGGCCTTGGCTCGACATCCAACCCGGCACGCGCGTGCTCGATGTAGGTTGCGGCGTTGGGCGCTGGAGCACGCTGCTCGCTGGACGCCTCGGCATTGTCACAGGCGCGGATCTGAGCCCGACGATGATCGCGGAAGCGCGACGCCGCGCCGAGTTGCAGAACGTGTCGAGCCGCACCCGATTCATCGTTCAGGATCTGGCGCGGCTCGATGCCGGCGGGCCGTTCGATTTGATTCTCGGCGTCACAGTGCTCCAGCACATTCTGGATCCCGAGTCGCTCCGCTCGGCCGTTCGTCGAATGTCAGACCATCTGGCCCCCGGCGGACGCATGGTGTTACTGGAAGCGGCGCCCGCGAGCATCGCCGAACATTGCGACACGACGGTGTTTCGCGCCCGGCAACGCCAGGTCTATCTCGACTTGTTTGCTGAAGAAGGGCTCGAGCTGCGTGCGATCAGCGGTGTCGATCCCGCGCCGTTCAAGACTTGGCTGCTGCCACATCTGCGGCGGTTGCCGCGCCCGCTGGGCATGTCAGCTTTGGCAGCGGTAACGTTCGCTTCGACGCCGATCGACGTCTTGTTCGGGCGGATCGCCGTACAGCGCTCGTGGCATGCGGTATTCGTCTTGCAGCGTAACGGAGGCGCCAATGCCGCTTAGCCGCCGCTCCACCGTTTCTATTGTCGTATTCATCATGCTCGGCGTGTTCGTCGGGCTCGGGTACTGGTATCAGTCCCATAAGGTCAAGCCAGGACAGGTCGCGAACAACACCTCGATCAATGTGACGAGCGGCAACGATCGCGGCCCCGGCTCGTTGCGCGAAGCCCTCTTCAAGGCGACGGCCGCCACCACCGAGGTGACCATCTCGCTGCGGGTACCGAAAATCACACTCGCCACCGCCCTGCCGCCCTTCGTCAATGCACAGGGCATTCGCATGGTCGCAGGTGACAAAGGCACGGAGATCGACGCGAGCGCCTTGCCGGGCGGCGCCGTGTTGGATGTGTCGGGAGCGAACGTCGACATCGAAGGCGTGCACATTCTCAATTGCAAGGCCACTGGCATCGTGCTGCGAGCCGAACGCTTCAAGTTGCAGACGACATCGATTGAAGGCTGCGATGTGGGCATCGATGTCGCGGAGAACGCCGATCAGCTCATGCTCGAGCGCAACCGCTTTGCCAGGAATCGCATCGGCGTGCGCTTCGCCGCCTCCAACAAGAATGCGATGGTCGTGAAGAACGAGTTCTCCGAACATCGCGACGCCGGCATCTGGGCCGTCCGCAGCGAGCCCGACAACCGCGGCGGCTCGATCAGCGTCCGGGACAATCGCTTCAACAAAGAGCGCATCGGCATACTCACCGCCAATGTTTCAGTGATCATGGAGCGCAACGAGCTGCTCGACTCTCAGGAAGCGGCGATGCAATTGATGGGCACCGGGGCTGTCGCACGAGGCAACCGCATCAGCCGCGGGCCGGCCATGGGCATCGTCGCCGAGAACGCGCAAGCCGCGGTCATCGAGGACAACGAATTCGACGGCCTCGAAGCGTACGGTGTCATGTTGAAGAGCTCGGCCGACACCGTGATCCGTGGCAATCGCATTCACAACAGTGGCTATGGCCTCGCGTTCGTGCTTGGCAACCAGCGCAGTCCCAGCAGCGCCATCGACAACACCATCATCGAGCCGAAGTTCAACGGCATCGATGTGATCGGCGACTCGCCCATCCTGCGCGGCAATCAAGTCATGCGGCCGCGCGCCCTGGCGTTGAAGGTCGTCGACTATCAACCCGAGGGCGGCGGCGAGCGCGTCCGCTCTACCCCATTCCTTGAAGGCAACAACTTCAGCATCGGTGCCGCAACGGTCGCGGCGGGCGATGCCAAGCCGTCACGCGGCGCCGTGCAGAGATGAACATCGGCGACACCCAAGTCATTCCGGCGCCGACGTGGACCGACCCACGCATCCATCTATTGGATGACACCTGGCTGCTGACCATCTTCGCCATCCTGCTCGGCACGGTCGTGCCCTGGCTGGTGAGCTCGCTGAATATCAACTTTGTCGCCGCCTGCCTGGGGCTGCTCGCGCTCGGCGCCATCCACATTTCATTCACGGTCGTCGGCAAGCCCGCGCGCGTTGGCGAGCGGCACCTGGTGCTCACGCTGCTGCATATCGCGGGCATCGTGGTCGTCGGGTTCATTTGGTTGAATGCCGGCGGCTTGCAGAACCCGGCCTTCTTGATCGTTTTCGTGCTGCCCGTCGTCGGTGCGATCTTTCTATCGCGCTGGCAGCCTTATTTGATGGCGATCCTCGCCATCGTCGTCGCCGGCGTCGTGGCGCTCGCGCAGGCGCCCGAGTTGCGTTGGTATGTGCCCGGTCTCAACGCCATTGGCGCATCGCTCGCGACCCTCCTGGGCCAGCAAGGATCGGCCTCGACGTTTCCAGGTTTCTACGCGCCGTCCGCGTACTACGCCGTGATGCTGCAAGTATTTGCAATCCTGGTGCTCGCATGCGCCGTGGCCGCTGAATACCTGGGCACCATCTTCGAACGTTTGCATTCGCATGTGGACGTTGCCCGCGCCGAAGCCGAGCGAGGTCAGGAATTCTGGACCACGCTGATCGAGGCGATGCCGTTCCCTGCCCTGCTGATCGATAGCGATACGCTGCAGGTTGTCTGCGCCAGCGCGCGGGCCAAACGCTTCCACGAGCAGGATTCGACCGAGGGTCGCACACTGTTCGAGGTGGTTCGTTTCTCTTATCCCGAGATGGTGCAGGAGGCGATCGCAGGCTCTGGCGGCGTGGTGCCGCTCAGCATGATCAAGGTTGCCGACCGGCTGCGTGCCACCGAAGTTCAAGTGCGACACCTGACCCAAACGGGTCGCCGCTTCGCATTGGTCGTGATCCATGACAAGACCGAAGAATTCACGGCGCACGCGGCGCTCGATGTCAGCGGTCAAGCCATGCTGGTCATCGATTCGCAAGGTCGCTTGCTCTCATTCAACAAGCCGGCGCAGGCGCTGTTCGCAGCGCTCGCCACGGATGCCGACGCGTCGAAGATCTTGTCTCTTGGCGGAATGCCGCCGCGGTGGTGGGAACCGGGACTGACCGGTCGTCGCAAGATGCACATCGAGATCGGTCCCCGCGTTTACCAAGTGACCTGTTCCGCTTCGCCGCTGCCCGGCGAGGACGAACGCCTGTACATCGTCGCGTTCCTGCCCATGGGACGCGCTGCTCTGGGCGATCGCGGCGATATCACCGCGGCCGCGCAACTCGCCGACGCTCCAAAGAATGCCATTTCCAATTCAACGTTGGTGACACCTCCATGAGATATGGATCCGCCGCCCTGTGCCTGTCGTCATTGGTAGTCGCCGCGTCGGCCACCGCCGCCGAAGTCGATGCACGTCCCTTCGATAAACTGACATTGAGCGGCAGCATGTCGACATTCAAGGACACCGACGACGAAGGTGGCGGCGGTTCGCTCGGCTATCTGCACTATTTCACACCAGACTTCCTCGCCGGCGTGGGTGTCGATCACACCTATGTCGAGCAGGCGAAACTGACTTACGGCTCGGCGCGAGCGGCATGGGGTCGCGGCGGACCGGCCTCGCGATTCACGGTGGTCGGCGAGTATTACAACGGCGAAGGCGACGATAACGGCCGCAAATTCGACTACGAAGTCGCGGTGCTGGGCATCAGTCAGGCGCTCACCAGCAAGCTCTCGATTCAACTCGAGGAGCGCGAGATCGACATCGACACCACCAACGGCAACCTGCCCAAGCTCGGCGTGACTTACGTCTGGTCGCCGCGCTTTGTGACCAATGTGGCCTATGCCAAGTCGGTGAGCGGCAATCTGGGCACCGAGCTCACCAGTGCACGCCTCGACTACTTCGGCAAGCACGTCAATTTTTTGCTCGGTGGCTCCACCGGTACCGCCAACCCCGCGGTGCTGGTCTTGCAGCCCGGTGTCGTGCTGCCCGCCAGCCAATCGAAAGAAGGCTTCGTCGGCATCGGCAAGACCTTCAAGCGCGCGGAAATAACGCTGCTCGGCGACTACCTCGACGTCTCGGGCAGCGAGAAGTACACCGTAACTCTGAGCTTCACGGCATATCTGGGCTCGCGAGGCCAATGAAACTCTCCTTCCTGAAACGCGGCTCGCAATGGCCCCTCACCTTGCTGGTGCTGGCGGTCGTCGTGCTCGCCGGTGGCAGGTTGATTTCACTGAGCGTCAACGAACGCGCCGAGCAGATGCGCGCCACGGCGGGCACGCTCGTGACGACGTACAGCCGCTCGATCGAACGACAGCTGCAAACGCTCGCCACTCGCGAGCGCGGCGCCGAGCTGGATCAGCTGCTCTCGAAGTTACAATTGAATCGTATCGTCGATCCGGACTATGACTTCGAGCTGTCCAAGATCGATGCCGCCGGCGGCGCGCCCCAGATCTTCGTCAGCAGTCGAATCGGCCGCCTCGACGATCCCATCGTCAGTCGGATTCGTTTGCCGGAAGGTTATGCGAAGGAGTTGCCAAGTGGCTATGTGCAGCTCGCCTTGCGCCCCAAAGCAGGTTGGTATCCGGCACGCGAGTTGGCTGCGGCCATCGCATTGCTGGCAGTGGTTGCGTGGCTCCTGGCGTTCGCAACTCACGATCTCGTGCACAGCCTGCATCGAGCGCGCGACGCATTGGGACTTTCGCGGCGTCAGCTGCAAACGACTCAACGCAAGCTTGCCCTCGAGATCGAGCAGCGCGAGAACCTGCAGAAGAGCTTCGAGCACTCGCGCTATCACGACGCGTTCACCGGTCTGCCGAACCGTCGATACTTCATGGACCAGCTGGATCGCGCGCTGCGTGAGGTTCGAACGCGTCGTCGGCAACGGCTGGCGATCCTGCTGATCAACATCGATCGTTTCAAGCTGATCAACGATTCGCTCGGTCACACCGCCGGCGACGAAGTCATCGTGCAGGCCGCACGGCGCTTTCAAAAAGCAACCGCGCAGTTTGAATGCGTGCTCGCGCGTTGGAGCGGCGACCAGTTCGCCATGCTGGTTTATGACGTTCCCTCGGCGGATGGCGCGCTCGACATCGCGGGGCTGCTACAGAAGACGCTGCAACAACCGTTCGAGCTGCGCAAACATCAGCTCAACGTTGCCGCGCGCGTGGGCGTGACTTGTATCGATTCGGGACTGCAGCGTGCGGAAGAAGCGGTGCGTGAAGCGGATATCGCTCTGTCGATGGCCAGACGGCACGACTCGGCGACGGCCGTCGCCTATCAGCCTGCGATGGGTAGCAGTGCCGCGAGCCTGGTCAGTCTCGAAGCCGACCTGCACGTCGCACTCCAGCGCCGTGAGCTGCATCTGATGTATCAGCCCATCATCGATCTTCGCAATGACTGCGTGGCCGGTGCCGAATCGCTGCTCCGGTGGCGTCACCCGATCGAAGGCCTGCTAACGCCGGACAAGTTTCTGGGCCTCGCCGAGGAAGTCGGCTTGATCGTGCCCATCACTCGCTGGACCATCCAGCAGGTGTGCTCGCTCGCGGCGGAATGGCGTCATCGCTTGCCGCGCGATCGCGACTTCTATTTGACCGTCAACGTGTCGGCCGCCGCGCTTCGCGATCCCGAGTTCACCTCCTACGTCGCACGCGTGCTTAAAGAAACGGGCGTGCCGCCGGAGTATCTGAAGCTGGAGCTCACTGAAGGCGGCTTGATCAGCAACCCCGGCGCGGCCCGCGACATTCTCGACGGGCTGCACGATCTCGGCATCGAAATGATGCTCGACGACTTCGGCACCGGGTATTCGTCGCTGAGCTATCTGCAGCTGTTTCCCTTCAGCTATGTGAAGATCGACCGGCCGTTCGTCGACCGCGCCGGTTCGGCGCACGCCAATAGCGCGATCGCCGCCGCCCTGGTGCAGATGACCAGCAGCCTCGGCCTGAAGTCGGTCGCCGAAATTGTCGAGACCGATGACGCCGCTCACGACCTGCAACGAATGGGCTGCGACTACGCACAGGGATATTTCTATTGCGAGCCGCTGGAGGCCGAAGAAGCGTTCCAGGTTTTGAAGAACGCCGACAGCTCGCTGCCAGCAGCAAAGACCGCCATCGCCGCCGGCGACTCCGACGACAACTCGCCGACGATCTCCGAAGCCGTCGTGCTGTCGGATGAAACGTTGATGCTGCCCGCCGATGAAGTCGCGGAACAGCTTCGGGAAAAGGCGTCGCAAGAACACTAGACCCGGCGCGCGAATCCAGCGCGACGCCAACGGCGCAGCCTGCGTCTAGAATCACCGTGCGACTTTAACGCGGCTCTGTTTGGGCCGTTTGAGTCCTGGGCCCCGACGTCCTGCCGTTCGAGCCGTCACGCAGCGGCCGGACAGTCGCGCTAAATCCCGCACACGCCTATCATCCGCCCTTTTCCGCTTCGAGCTCCCCATGGCCCCCGAACACGATTCCAACATGCTGGTCAGCGCCGTCGCCCTGCTGGGCGCCGCCGTCATCGCCGTGCCCCTGTTCAGGCGGCTCGGCCTCGGCTCGGTGCTGGGCTATCTCGCGGCGGGGCTGTTGATCGGTCCCTTCGGCCTGGGCCTGTTCTCCGACCCGCACGCCATCCTGCAATTCGCTGAGCTCGGCGTGGTGATGTTCCTTTTCATCATCGGCCTGGAGATGCGGCCGTCGCATCTGTGGCATCTGCGACGACAGATTTTCGGCCTGGGAACGCTGCAGATCGCGGCTTGTACGCTCGGCCTCACGGGCGTCGGCATGGCTTTCGGGTTTTCGCCGGTGGTTGCTTTCATCGGCGGCGCCGGCTTCGTGCTCACCTCCACCGCTATCGTCATGCAACTGCTCGCCGAGCGCGGCGACATCGCGCTCCCTCATGGACAGAAGATGGTGTCGGTGCTGTTGTTCGAAGACTTGTTGATCGTGCCGTTGCTGGCGCTGGTCAGTTTCCTGTCGCCGACCACGGCGACCGAAACGAGCGCGCCGCATTGGATTTCCATGTTGACGGGCATCGCATCGCTCGCGGGCTTGATTGCCGCCGGCGTGTGGTTGCTCAATCCTCTCTTCAGCATTCTGGCGCTGGCACGCACGCGTGAAGTGATGTCGGCCGCCGCGCTGCTCGTGGTGCTGGGCTCGGCGTTGTTGATGGAAATGGGCGGGCTGTCGATGGCGATGGGTGCGTTCCTCGCCGGCGTCCTGTTGTCCGAATCGACCTTCCGTCATCAGCTCGAAGCGGATGTGGAACCGTTCCGTGGCTTGTTGCTGGGCTTGTTCTTCCTGGCCGTCGGCATGAGCCTCGACCTTAAAGTGGTATCGGAGAATTGGACACTGATCGCCGCCGCCGTGCCGGCCATGATGGCGATGAAAGCGCTGTGTATTTATCTCGTCGCGCGAGCGACCCACAGCTCACACCATGAAGCGCTGGATCGTGCGGTGCTGATGGCACAAGGTGGCGAGTTCGCGTTCGTCCTGTACGGCGCAGCCGCGGCGAGCGGCCTCATCGATGAAACCGTGAACGCCAATATGACCGCGGTCGTCGTGCTCTCGATGGTGCTGACGCCGCTGGTCGTGATCGTGGTCCGACGTTTCCTCAAGCCCGCGAGCCAGTCGATGGACGGCATTCCCATCGCGGACGGACTCGAAGGCAGCGTGCTCATGATCGGCTTCGGACGCTTCGGCCAGGTCGTCAGTCAGGCGCTGCTCGCGCGCGGTGTCGAAGTGAGCATCATCGATGCCGATGTGGAAATGATCCGTGCCGCTCAAGGGTTCGGCTTCACCGTGTACTACGGCGACGGCACGCGACTCGACGTCTTGCGAGCCTCGGGTGCCGGCAAGGCGCGCCAGATCGCAGTCTGCGTCGAGAATCGAGCCACTGCCGATCGCATCGTCGAGCTGGTGCGCTCCGAGTTTCCGCAAGCCAAGCTGCTGGTGCGTGCCTTCGATCGCGAGCACGCGCGGCTGCTGGTCGGCGCGGGCGTCGACTATCAGATCAGAGAGACGTTCGAGTCGGCACTACAAGCCGGAGGCGCGGCCTTGCGTCTGCTCGATGTGAGCGAATCGGAGATCGCCGACATTCTGGCCGGCATCCGGGAGCGCGACTCGGAACGTTTCGCGCTCGAAATCGCAGGCGGCGGCTATGAAGCCGGCCTCGGCATGCTGCTACGGAATACACCGCAGACGCCATCGCGCCCGACGCCATTCAGCAAACCGCGCACGGAAGGCAAGGCACTCAACGAAGTGCCCAGTGAGAGTCCCACATAACCGGACCTGAGGAACTTCGCCGTGGCGGCCGCGTTGCCCGGGCATGCGGCCGATCTACCACGCCAAGCTGGTCAACGGGGTTTGGGGCGATCCCGGCGTTTGCATCGACCTGAAGTTTCAGCGGCGCGCTTTGCTGTTCGATATTGGCGATGTGCAATCGCTTTCCACGCGCATCCTGCTGCGAGTGAGCGATGTGTTCGTCAGTCATACGCACATGGATCACTTCGCAGGGTTCGATCACCTGCTCCGTGTGTGCCTGGGACGGGACACCGGCGTGCGCATGTACGGCCCGGCGAATTTCATCTCGCAGGTCGAGCACAAGCTTGCGGCGTACACCTGGAATCTGGTGCAGAACTACAGCGTCGATTTCATCATCGAAGCGCACGAACTGCGCGCCGATGGCAGCGTCGCTCGAGCCTGCTTTCGGAGCCGGGATAAATTCATCCGCGAGCCGCTGCCAGAGACAGTCCTGAAGGACGGTGTGTTATTGGAGGACGAACAGTTTCGAGTTCGCACCGTCGCGCTCGAGCACCACGATATCGTCTCTCTCGCCTTCTGTTTCGAGGAGAGCACGCACATCAACGTGTGGAAGAATCAGCTGGAGAGCCGTGGCCTTCCCACCGGCCCCTGGTTGACCGAACTGAAGAAGCTGGCAAGGGCCGGCGCGCCCGACGACACGCCCGTCAATGTCAGATGGCGAACGCGCGATGGCTCGCGCGAGAAGACATTCTCGCTAGGAGAGCTGAAGCGCGACGTGCTGGAATTCGTTCCCGGCCAGAAGGTCTGTTACGTGACCGACACGGGCTGGACAGAGAACAATCGAGCCCGCGTCATTCCCTTTGTCGCCAACGCCGACCTGCTGTTCATCGAAGCCGTGTTCCTGGAGGCGGACGAGGCGCTGGCCGCCGGCAAGTCCCACCTTACGACCACGCAAGCCGGAACGATTGCACGACTCGCCTCCGTCAAAGAAGCGCAGCCGTTTCATTTCTCGTCGCGCTATCACGATGATGAAGCGACCCAGCGAGCTGAGTTCCTACGAGCGTGGCAAGGCGCTCAGATCCAGTAACCGAACAGCTTCACGCCGAACTCTTTCATCCGCTGCCACAGCGACCGCTTCTCCCATCGTTCCAACGTCACCGGCCGCGACGAGCGCTCGTCGCGCTTGAACACCTCCTCCATGCGCTGCCCGAACTCACGATCGACGACGATGGCGTTGACCTCATCGTTGTGCACGAAGCTGCGCATGTCGAGGTTCGCAGAGCCGACGATGGACACGGTGCCGTCGATCACAACCGTCTTGGCATGCAGGAGCGCGTCCTTCAGCTCGTAGATTTTCACGCCCGCTTTCAGCAGCGGCGTGAATGTCGCTTGCGTCGCGTTGAGCACGATCCGCGAGTCGGTAAATGCCGGGACCACGAGTCTCACATCGACACCGCGACGCGACGCCCCCTCCAGTGCCTGCAACAGCTCCGGATTGGGCGCGAAATAGGCGTGGGTGATCCAGAGCCGGCTGCTCGAGTGTGTGAATGCCGCGAGATAAGTGCCATACAACGAGCGATCGTCCGATTCGCTGTCGTTGCTGACGATGGTGATCAACGTGTCGCCCGCGGATCGCGGCGGCGGCAGATATTGATCGCCGTCCTTCGCTTGCAGCGGCTCGCCCGCCTCGGCCCACGACTGCAGGAACAGCGTCTGCAGCTGCTTCACCGCGGGACCTTGAATGCGCATATGCGTATCGCGCCAGCCGTCCTCGATGCCGCGCTTCGGACCTGGACGACTCGATGACGGACTGGAATACGTGCTGTCGATGTTGATGCCGCCGGCGAAGCCGACCTTGCCGTCGACCACGATGATCTTGCGATGGTCGCGGTTGTTGATGTCCCAGATGCGCGGGTTCTTCACCGGATTCATCGGCCTGAACTCGCGCACTTCGATGCCCTGCTTGCGCAGCTGCTCGAAGAAATCCTTCGGCGTGTCCATGCTGCCGATGCTGTCGTAGAGGACACGGACCTCCACACCTTCCTTGCGCTTTTGCGCCAGCAAATCGCCGAAGCGCCGGCCGATCTCGTCGGCGCCGAAGATGAAGGTCTCGAGATGAATGTGATGTTTGGCCGTTTTCAACTCCGCTTCGATCGCGGCGTAAGTTTGCGGACCGTCGATGAGCGCGCCGACGCGATTGCCGCTGGTCAACGGCATCGATGAGCTCTGACGGACCGCGGTCACCAGCTCGCGAACGGCTGCGTCGCCCTTGTATTCCTCCAGCGCCGCTTTCAATAACGGATCGCTCTCGTCCTCCGACAGCACTCGCTGTTTCGAGACGATCGGCGGCATCTGTTCAGGTTTTTCGACGCGAGGATTCGACGCGCACGCCGAACACAGCACCAATGAAATTAGTAGCGATGCCGTGAACGCAGCTCGCTTCGACGCCGTGGCCCCCGCCCTCACGTACGTTGCTGACAACACGTATCAGAAACGAAATTCCTGTCGGCAAAGTTCCTTGCGCCGGTGGCTTGTACGCATTGTTGCCTCAGGCCTCGGTTGCCTAATTTTCGCCTCCAGCAAGGACGTGGCCTGGCCCGTCAGCGGAGGACGAAATGGGGATTCGACGAACGCTCGCGGCTATTGCGAGCCTGTCGCTGGCAGCAGTCACTCATGCAGCGACGCTGCCAGCCGGCTTCACGGAAACACGCGTCGCCAGCGGCATCGCCGGCCCAACCGCCATGGCCGTCGCGCCCGACGGCAGGATCTTCGTCACTCAGCAGACCGGCGCGCTGCGAGTCATCCGGGATGGCGTGCTGCTCAGCCAGCCGTTCGTCACATTGAGCACGAACACCCTGGGCGAGCGTGGCTTGCTCGGTGTGGCGCTCGATCCCAATTTCGCGACCACGCCGTATGTTTATCTCTACTACACGAGCCCGACAGCACCGCCGCGGGTCAACCGCGTCGTCCGCGTCACTGCCAGCGCCAGCAATCCCGATGTGGCCGCCGCGGGCAGCGAATTGCAGTTGATCGAGCTCTCGCCACTCAGCACAGCGTACATTCACAACGGCGGCGCGCTCGCGTTCGGCAACGATGGCAAGTTGTACATCGCCACCGGCGACAACTCCGATTCAGCCAACGCCCAGAGCCTGAACGTCACGCATGGCAAGCTGCTGCGAATCAATCCGGACGGCTCGATCCCAGAAGACAATCCCTTCCTCGGTCAGACGACAGGGGTGAATCAAGCCATCTGGGCGCGCGGCTTGCGCAATCCATACACCTTCGCCGTCGATCCCGCGACCGGGCGCATTCATGTGAACGATGTCGGCCAGGATGCGTGGGAAGAAGTGAATCACGTCGTCGCCGGTGCGAATTTCGGCTGGCCTCAAACCGAAGGATTCGCACCCGGCGGTGTCGCTGGTGTGCGTTATCCGGCTTACGTTTACGCAAACGCGGGCTCCAATTGCGCAATTGTTGGCGCGACGTTCTATCGGCCGACCGCTTCGCAATTCCCCACGGAGTATGCGGGCCGTTATTTCTTTGGTGACTACTGCAGCGGTTTCATCCGCACACTCAACCCGCCGGCCTACAGCGCCGCGACGGGATTCGCGACCGGCATCGCTGGATTGGTCGACATCGAGACCGGCCAGGATGGCTCGCTCTACTACCTCGCCCGAGGCAACGGCGGCGAGTTGTATCGAGTGCAGTACACGGCGAACTCAGCGCCGTCGATTTCAGAACAGCCCGTGAGTGTGTCGGTGTCCGCCGGCCAGCCCGCGACGTTTACGGTTTCCGCCTCCGGCGTGCAGCCATTGGCCTATCAGTGGCTTCGCAATGGCGCCCCGATCTCGGGCGCGACTCAGGCCTCGTACACGATTCAGTCTACGACAGCCGCCGATAACGGCGCGCTGATCTCCGTGACCATCACCAATCCCCACGGTTCGGTGACCAGCAACACCGCAACGCTGACTGTGCTGTCGAACGGCGTTCCGGACGCAACGATCATCTCGCCGGTGTCGGGAACGTTGTATCGTGGCGGTCAAACATTTACGTTCTCTGGCTCAGCCACCGATCCAGAGGACGGCGCCCTGCCCGCTTCCGCATTCACGTGGCGCGTGGACTTCCATCACGACGATCACACTCATCCGCACCTGCCCGAGACCAGCGGCATCGCGAACGGGTCGTTTACGATTGCCGATCGCGGTGAAACGTCAGCGAACGTTTTCTACCGTCTCATCCTGACCGTGCGCGATTCTGAAGGACTGACCGATACGACTTTCGTGGACATTCACCCGCGCACGTCGGTCGTCACGCTCACCAGCAATATTCCCAATGCGCAACTGACGCTTGATGGCGTACCCGTGACCGCGCCGCATACCTTCACCGGCGTGGAAGGCATCGTTCGCACGATCGGGGCGGTCAGCCCGCAAGTCTCGGGCGGTGTGACTTACCAGTTCGGATCGTGGTCCGACAGCGGCTCTCAATCGCACGACATCGTGACGCCGACTGACGATACGACGTACACCGCGACGCTGCAGAGTGGCGGACAGTCCGCGTTGTTCGAGGATGACTTCGAATCGGCACGCGGCTGGGTTCGCACGCCTGGCGCCAATACCGCGACCAGTGGGCTGTGGCAACGAGGCGATCCGCAACCGACCACGCAGAACAGCGTGACCTTGCAGCCAGACAACTGCGCCGGCGGTGTCGCTTGCATGATCACCGGACTGACTGCGAGCGTGAACGCTGGCGTTAACGATATCGATGAGGGTCTGACGTCGATGCAGTCGCCGTCGATTGCGCTGCCCTCGGGCCGGACGGTGACCTTGACCTTCAGATATTTCCTCGCTCACATCGATACGGCGACCAGCGCCGACTACTTCCGTGTGCGTGCGGTCGGATCCGATGGCGTGCCGGTGACTCTGTTTCAGAAGGCGGCGACATCGAGCAACGTCGGCGCAGTGTGGCGCTCGCAATCCATCAATCTGTCGCGATTCGCCGGGCAGACCATCACGCTGCGATTCGAAGCCGCAGACAGCACCAGCAACGGCGGGACTGTCATCGAAGCGGGCTTCGACGACGTGGCGGTCCGTGCGAACTGAGGTCAGACGCCGAGCTTCTCGGCTTGCACGTTCACCATGTGCAGCTCGGGCACCGAGCCGAGCATCGACATGGAATGTTTCGCCAGCTCGCGCGGCACATGGCCCATCAGGTGGATGAAGCGCGCACCGTTGTCGGGAAAGACGTCGAAGATGCCATAGTCGCCGTCTTCGGTGCGGATGGCGAACCAGGCCGTCGTGTTCGGCTCTTCCATCACCATCGGCCGGGCTTCGCGCAGGAACTGCTCCACCTCGATCTCATGACCGGCCTTGGCCTTGAACGTGAGCAACAGGCCTTTCGTGTCCTGCGGCGTCGGATTCACCGGCATCTTGTCCGCCAGCACCTCGATCCTCTGCACCCGAGGCTCGCTGTCGAACAAGTCAGTACTCTGCTGCAAGGCCATGGCGACCGGGCCCAGCAGATGCTCATCGCGAGCCGCGTCATCCAGGAAGGTATCGAAGATGCCGTATTCGCCCTTCCCGAAGCGCACCGCGAACCAGGAGCGAGTGCCGATCTCCTCCTCCACGAGGGGCAACGCCGACTTCAAAAACTGCTCAACCTCGCGCTCCTTGCCGGCTTGAGCGTCCAATCGAACCAGGAGTCCGGTGGCCATGAGGCACCTCCAGCGCAGCTTACCGACCCAGCATGTGGGGAATCTCGCTCACCAGCGCGTCCACCGCTACACGCACTTTCAACGGTAGGTGGGTCATGCGCGGCCAGACGGCGTGAATCTCCGTCCCGGGCAGGCGA
The DNA here is from genome assembly GCF_042651805.1 of Steroidobacter flavus. NCBI lineage: Bacteria > Pseudomonadati > Pseudomonadota > Gammaproteobacteria > Steroidobacterales > Steroidobacteraceae > Steroidobacter > Steroidobacter flavus. The sequence goes on from NZ_JBHSDU010000015.1 coordinate 667,137, forward strand.
TCGCCGCTCACGACCACCTCGAGTCGTCCCGCTTTGACCTCCGGGCTCATCATCCAGCAAGGCAACCAGGCCAGCCCGGCCCCGGCGATCGCGGCATCCGCAATGGCTTGTAAATCATCGAAGCCGAGTCGGATTTTGACCTGAGGCAACAATTCTTCCCCGTCATCGCCGTACACTCGCCACGCCGCCGCGCGCCCGGCGCTGAGATAGGCGATGCGCAGATGACCGTTCAACTCGCTCGCATTCGCGGGGCGGCCGTGGCGAACGAGATATTCCGGCGCGGCGCAAATGCCCATGCGTTGCACTCCGAGTCGGCGCGCCACCAGTTGTGAACTATCGGATAACGGGCCGACGCGGACCGCCAGATCGAATCCTTCCTCCACCAGATCCACGACGCGATCGTTGAAACTGATTTCCAGTTGCAACTCAGGATGACGCTCGCCCAAGGCCCGCAGGATGGGCGCCACACAATGCCGCCCGAACAACACCGGCACCGTCACGCGTAACTTGCCCGCCGGCTCCGTCCGGCCGCTTTCGAAACATTCCTCGGCAGCTTCCAACTCGGCGAGCGCGCGAACGCAACGCTCGTAGTACGCGTGCCCGTCGTCGGTGAGACTTTGTTTGCGAGTGGTGCGATTGAAAAGCCGCACCTTCAAACGCCGCTCCAATCTCGCAATGGTCTTCGCGACCGCCGAGCGTGTGACCCCGAGGCGCTGAGCGGCCACCGCGAAGCTGCCTGCCTCCACGACGGCAACGAACACACCCACGCCATTCAACCGCTCGTTCACGACCGGATCTCCCGAGACTCACCCCATTGGCGCCATGCAGGCACCAATCCAAGGACGCTTTCTCCGCAATGGGGACGAAAACGCTCCGATATCGTAGCAACTCACGGCGGCTACGTCGCTCACTCCAGGAAAATCCGATGAAGGCTTATCAACTGCGTCCCGGTGACGGGATCCCGAACCTACGGGTCGCTGAGATTCCGACCCCCGTGCCCGCGCCCCACGAAGTACTCATCAAGACTCACGCGGCTTCGCTCAACTACCGCGATCTGATGTTTGCGCGCGGTGACTACATCAATCTCAAAGACGCGCCCCTGGTGCCGCTGGGCGATGGCGCTGGCGAAGTCGTCGCGGTGGGCGCTCGTGTCACGCGCTTCAAACCAGGCGATCGCGTGACCCACAGCTACTTCCCTGGCTGGATCGATGGTGCACCGGATCCCGTCAAGACGGCGCACACGTTCGGAACGCACATCAACGGCGCGCTGGCGGAATCGTTCGTCGCACACGAAGACGCGGTGGTTCGCATTCCTTCATATCTCAGCTACGCCGAGGCCGCGACGTTGTCGTGCGCGGGCACGACCGCGTGGAACGCGCTCTTCATCGACGGCGGACTGAAGCCAGGCGCAACCGTGCTGTTACAAGGTACGGGAGGCGTGTCCATCATCGCTCTGCAATTGGCAAAGGCCGCGGGACTGCGAACGATCATCACGTCTTCCAGCGACGAGAAGTTGGAACGCGCCCGCGCGTTGGGCGCCGATGCGACTATCAACTATCGCAAGCAGCCGGAGTGGCAGGATGAGGCGCGGCGCCTGACCGATGGACGCGGCGTCGATTTGACCGTCGAAGTCGGCGGCACTGGCACATTAGCACGCTCGTTGATCGCCACTCGCATGGGTGGCACGGTCTCGGTGATTGGCGGCCTTGCGGGTTTCGGCGGCACGCCGATCGAGCCAATCGCGCTACTGCGCAACTACATTCGACTGAGCGGCTTCATGGTCGGCAGCCGTGTGATGCTCGAAGATCTGCTGCGCTTCATGGCAGCGACTCAGATCCGCCCCGTGGTCGATCGCGAGTTCACCTTCGATGATGCCCCGCAGGCCTACGAGCATCTGAAGGCCGGACGGCACTTCGGCAAGCTCGTGATTCGAGTCGCGAGCTGAACCAGATAAAGTGTGGCGCCCTCCTGAAAAGAGGGCGCCCACCTCACCTGCTCGTCAATCCCACTTCTTCCAGGGTCGTCCCTGATCCGGCCGGCTGTAATCGCAGACGCCGTCAGGGAAGATCAGTTTCAATTTCTGGACTTGCTCCGGCGTCGGCGCCCACGGCGCATACACGCCCTGCTTGACCGCCTTGTCCACCGGCTTCAGCGCGCACTTATAAATGCCGCCTTCGATGGGCGCACCGGCGACGATGCGCGACGTGGAGTAGATCGGGAAGCGTTGCGTGCATGGACCGGCGGGTTTGTCGTCGAGGATGCCGTTCCAAGCGTCGTCGCCCGCGTAAATCAACTTGCCCGTGACATCGAAGCAGCTATCGACGGCGCGTGCCGGCCGGTTGCGACGAATGCCCTTGCTCGGATTCTTCTGAATGTTTCGCATCCATTCTTCCATCACGCCGATGGCCTCCAGGGATTGGCTGGCCTTCGGTACGCCGGGCATCGTGTCGGTGAACCAGATCACCAGCATGTCGCTGTTGCCCATTCTTTCCAGAACGCGCTGACGCACGGCGAAGCTCTGATGCACGTTGTGCATGTCGAGCTCGCGCTCCATGTACTGACGATGATCGATCGTCGGCCGATCGAGCTGTCCATGAAACACCATGCCTGACTTATAAGCATTGCGAACCGCGCGAAGGTCGCCGTTGGTCCGCGGCGCCGGCTTTGCCGGATCGGTGCTGACATTCATATTGCGCCGACTCCATGGGTCGAAGTAACCCGGCACGGTGAGCGCTTTGTTGATCTCGGTCGCCGAGGTGCCGAAGAACGGAAAGCCTTCCTGCACCATCTCGCTCGGCTGCTTCCAGCCACCGATGTTCCAATTCAGATTCAGGAACTCCTCGAACGTGATCTTGCCCTCCTGCAACGAGCGCAAGCCGTACTGCACGCCGACGTTGTCCCACGTCGGCCGCGCCGCGCCCGTCTCATCGACGCCATAGATATTCCGCAGATCATCCCAGTGCGTCCAACGGATCGCGGCGATGTCGGACTGAGGCTCGAAGTTCTGTTGGTTCGGCGCTTGTCCGTACCACGGGTTCATCGCCAGCGGCGATAGCCCACGCCACGCCGGCACGCATTCGGTAGTGCCGAGCGCCGTGCTGTAGCCGAGCGCGACCTTCAGTTGCGCCAGCGGGTCGTTCACCTTGTCGAACCCTTCTTCCGCATTCATGCCGACCAGCCAGCTGCGATTCTTGGTGACACGCCACTTCGGATTCGCGCGATCGGTCGCATCCATGTAGTACTCGAGCAGCTCGCAATCGCCGACATGGATGGTCTGCGTCACCATGTCCGGATAGGACTGCACGGGCAGCAACGCATCGAGCAGCCCGGGCTGATTCTGGCCGAGAATGTATTGTTGAATCGCACCACCCGAACCGCCGAGGCCGACGGTGTAGGTCGGCACGCCGTAGCGCTCGATGAAGCGCTCCTTGGTCATCATCATGGTCTCGCCGGCCAGCTGCAGGTTGTAATGCGTGCCGGTGTTATTGCCGCTCGAGTGCGCGATGGCGTAGCCGAGCCGCAGAATGTCCGGGTTCAGCGAGCCGCTGTGGACCGTGCCTTGCGAATGACCGATGGCGACACCGCCCTGGAACCAATAGAGCAAACGCCCGTTCCAGCGACTCAGGTCGGGCTTGCCCGGCTTTTCGCCGGCCGGCGCGAGCATCGCGAAGCTGTAGAGGAACCGATTGATGGAGCCGATTTCACGACGCACGATGAAGTCGACGACGCGGCCATCGGGCAATGTGACTTGCGCCAGATCCGCCGGGCGCCTGCCATCGGCCGGCAGAGCGGCCCACGCATTACCCGTCGTGCGATAGAGATAAGTAACAACGGTCTGGACCGAACAATCGCGACTGTATCCAATGACGTTGCCGGCACTGTCGAACACGCGCGTGCCCGGCGGCGTCGCAGTCTCGATAACAGGCTGCTGACCGACGCCGCTCTGCGTGGTCGTGCAAACGAACGGATACTGTTGTGGCCCCGAAAACATGGGGCCGGTGATCGGATAGTTGGTCAGCTTGAGCGCGTCGCGCTCCCAGCGCCCTTTGATCAAGGCCTCCAGCCGGTTCTCACCCGGTGCGAGCCCGGTGATCACGCCTTGTACACTGTCCTTGCTAACAGGTTTGAGATCCGCCTGCAGACGGCGGCCGTTCAGATACAGCTCGACCTTGTTCTGCAGGCCGGGCGGCACGCGCACCTCGATCCGGGCATCGCCGCCCGAAACATATCGAGCTGGACTGGAAAGCACTCGTAACTCAACCGATTTGCCCTTGCCGCCCCAATCGTGCTCGTCCCTATCGTGAGCCTGACTGAGCGCGGAGCCGAGCAACGCAATCGTTGCCCATACCCATCGACGATGATCCGTCGTCATGAAATATCCCCCGTCTGATGTTTCCCTCGAACCGCGGCCGAGGTTTGTAGATTTCGCGCACCGTGATCTAAGCCCGATGGCGCGTGATCTAGAAATACTCCCGGCCTCTTGGGATTGCAATCACAAAACATTGACGCTTCATTGACAGCGCATTGACGTTGCCACAATTGATCATGCTCACGCGTACCGATGTTCCATTATCATCGGCCCGTCAGCGGGATCTGCAACGTCGAGGCATCATGAGCTATAACAACGCGCGACTCGGCCTTTCATCGTTCATCGTGGCTTGCTGCCTGGTGCTCATCTCTGGCTGTAGCAAAGAAATGGCTGGCGTGAGCCCCGCGTCAGCTCCAATGGAGACGCGCCTGATCAGCGAGTTCGCACCGGCCGCACAGGGCGGCCGTCAGCTTGGCACGCTGGCATACGAACATTCGATCTCCATCGAAACGAGTCGCGAGGTGCTGCCCGCTCGAGTCCGGGAAATCGAAGCAGCATGCAATGCCGATCGCGCCTCGAACTGCACCGTGCTGGAAGTCACATTGCAGTCGAATCAGGACCTGCCCAGCGGCCACATTCGTATGCGACTGGCGCCTGACGGCGTCGAGCCGATCATTACTCTGGCCAGCAAGGACGGCGAGGTCACCTCACGAAATACCAGTGCCGAAGATCTGGCGGAGCCTGTCGCCGACACCGAGCGACAGATCGCGCTGATGACGCTGCATCGGGATCGTCTCACCGAGTTCATGAAGAACAAGGACATCAAGATCGAGCAACTCATCACGGTGTCGAAGGAACTGGCGACCGTGCAGTCGCAGCTCGATTCATTGAGCACGCAGCGGGCGAACCTGCGCCGTCGTATCGACACCGAATTGCTGACGATCAATCTCTCATTGCCGCGGCAGACCTATCTGTCCGAGCAGAGTCCGGTGAAGGATGCGCTCCGCTCCTTCGGTAGCAACTTCCGGGAAGCCGTCGCCATGGTGATTAGCTTCTTCGCAGTGCTGTTGCCCTGGCTGATCGTGATCCTGCCCGGCCTGTTCTTCTTGCGACTGTTCTGGCAATGGATCGGTCGCAAGCTCGCGCGCCGGCAGCCAGCCGCTTAGTTACTGGTCTCTCTGGCGCTCTCGGAAAGCAGCGACTTTGGCACGATTGCCGCAGCCGGCGGCACTACAAAACATACGCCGATGCGCTTTGGTGCGATCGAGGAACCACAGCGTGCAGCCGTCGCCGGAGCAGGACTTGAGCAGACCGGGATCTTCTTCGGTCACGAGATCGCCGATCGCGGACGCAAGGACGGCGAGCATTTCATCCGCCGACTCGATCTCGAAGTGCGTCAGGCGCTCCAGCCCTTCTTTCGTCCGCGTCACTTCGTGCCGGACGTTGAGACCTTCCAACAGTTCGTTGAGATGTCGAAGTTCGGCGCTGTAGTCGCGCCCGGGTGCGGTCCGCCAACGTGACAGCCACGCACGCGCCCACTCCCGCAGCTTTCTAACCTCGGCGGCCGCCGCGTCGAGTCCTTTCACGCCGAGCTTTCGCGCAAATCGTGCCGACTGCTCGGCATCCATCACGCTGGCGGCCTGCACCCACTCCAGCAGCGCCTTGCCGTCGCCAATGACCTCGACGTGCTCGCCGTACGGCTCGAACGCCGTGTTCAAAAAATCCGCCGCCAGATGGCTGCCAATGAACAGGGGCTGCATATCCACCTCATGAACGCGGCGGCATAGTAACCTTTAAAAACTGTATTGACAAGTTACGGCATCGGTCCGTAACGTATTAACCGCGCGCATGAAGGTTACACCCTCCTTTTCCCGAGAGAGATTCGCCATGAACCACCCTTTGTTGAAACCCATCGCGGCCGCCGTCCTCGCCTTGGCCACGACCAGCCCCGTGTTCGCGGACCAGGTCAGCGACCCGCCTTCCGTCGTAACGACTACGGAAAACACCGTGCGCTATCGCACCAAGCGCATCGACGGCGTCGAACTGTTCTATCGCGAGGCTGGGCCCGCCAACGCTCCGACCATCGTATTGCTCCACGGCTTTCCGACTTCGTCGAACATGTACCGCGACTTGATTCCGGCGCTCGCCGGGAAGTATCGGGTCATCGCACCGGACTATCCGGGCTTCGGACACAGCGCGGTCCCGCCGCGGGACCAGTTCGAATACACCTTCGCGCACTTCGCCGATCTCACCGATCGCCTCCTGACCGAGCTGCGCGCCGACCGGTATGCGCTCTATGTGATGGATTACGGCGCACCGGTGGGCTATCGCCTCGCGTTGAAACATCCCGAGCGGGTGACCGCCCTGGTCGTCCAGAACGGCAACGCATATACCGAGGGACTGAAGGAGTTCTGGAATCCCATCAAAGCCTACTGGGCAAGCGGCTCGAAAGCCGATCGAGAGGCGCTGCGCGGAGCGACGACGCTGGCGGCCACGCGCGAGCAATATCTGGATGGAGTGAAAGATCCCTCGCGCGTCGACCCGACGACCTGGCTGGTCGATCAGGCGCTGCTGGATCGTCCGGGCAACGCTGAAATCCAACTGGATCTGTTCTACGACTACCGCACCAACGTCGAGCTGTATCCGAAATTCCACGAATTCTTTCGGAATCGACAGCCACCAACGCTGATCGTGTGGGGGCGCAACGATAAGATCTTCCCCGCCGAAGGCGCCCAGGCCTATCTGCGCGACTTACCCAAAGCGGAGCTGCACCTGCTCGACTCAGGTCATTTCGCGCTCGAGGACCGGGGCCAGGAGATCGCGTCGTTGATGTTGAGCTTCCTGAATCGACACCTGTCGGGCCGGTAACGCTTCAATCTGCATGGACACTCTCGAATGAGTGTCCATGCTCGTCAGCCAATCGCCTCAGCGTCGACGACCTTCGGCGCGGTCAGCAGCGACGCGCGATAGGCGCTGGGCGAAATACCGGTTCGTTTGCGAAACAGTCGAGCGAAATAGGACGGATCATTGAATCCCGCCATGGCCGCCACATCGCTCACGGGAACTTGCGAGATGCCCAGCAGCCGCTTGGATTGCACCAGACGACACTCGGCGAGATAGTCCCGAAACGTGATGCCATGCGCGGCCCGGAACGCACGGCTGAACTCGAACGGTGACAGCCCGCACTCCTTCGCCACCTCCTGCTCGCTGATCGGCTGGGCATAGTTCTTCTCTATATATCCCAGCACGCTGTCCAGCTTGCCCCGGGAATTGCGCTTGGCGTGATAGCGAGCCTCATCCGGAATCGCCTCGGCCCCGGTCGCGTTGGCGCGCGTCTGCTGAGTCCGGCGCGCCTCCAGGACCGGCGAAAGACGCTCCACACAACGCAGCACGTCGCGCGGCGTCAGCGGTTTTAACAGAACGTCGAAGATCCGGGCCCGCAACGCCCACAGCACCATGTCCGCCGACTGTTGGGACATCAACATAATGATGGGCACGGACGGAAAGCGCGCCTTGGTATCGGTCATGAACTTCAGACAGCTCATGTCCGGATGCTCGAAATCGAAACAAATGACATCCGCATCGCCGCCGAGCGAGAGCGCCGCCCACAGATGTTGTTGATCCATGGGCCGTACCTGGCAATGGCGGGAAAATTCCTCTGCCGATGCCGATACGCGCGCACCGCAGCACCTGTCCACCCAGAGCAGCATGACCCGATTGTCCTCCCAAACAGTCCGCAGACACGAACGATCCCGAGACTACGCGCCGAGAATTATTCCTTTAGTGATCTTGATCACTTTCTTTTCAGCGCCTGCGGCTGGCCACATTTATTCCGCATCGAGACTCAATTAGTCAGTGTGGCGAACACGTAGACACTGTGAATTCCAGCACGCGAGCCGCTCGTATCAGCAAAAACGTCCTGGCCAATCGCAAGAACATCCGCGCCTCGCGCAACGCACTTACCGGAGAGTCCTGCTCACCGCGGCAGCGGGGGAAGAAGGGCTCTGCACCCGGCCCGAAGTTTCGGGTGGTTCGCAACGTTGAGGAGTCAAGCAATGATCAATCTGAAACAGGCAGTGATGGATTTCATTCGCGAAGAGGAAGGGTTGACCGCGGTCGAATATGCGATCGCCGGCGGGCTGGTTGGGTTGGCTGTGGTCCAGGCGTTCACCGATTTGGGTGGTGCTGTCGCCGACCGCATCCAGGAACTGGTGACTGCCGTAGGCGGGTAACAGGAACGCCGGAGAGCATCGCCCTCGGGTGCTCTCCTCGCCACCACGTCCGCTCGGAAACTTCCAGATGCTCGCGACCCAAAGCCAACTCGACACCGCCCTGATCCTGTTCGTTATTTGCGTCGCAATCGTCGACTGGCGTACGCACCGCATTCCGAATCTCCTGTGCGCGGTCGCGGCAATCATCGCACTCAGCTCTCAAATGTGGATGCATAGCGAAGACGGACTGCTAACCGGTCTAGCCGGCGCCGCAGTCGGCTTCGCCATGTTTCTACCCTTTTATGCGCTGCGTGCCTTCGGTGCAGGCGATGTCAAAGCGATGGCCACGGTTGGCCTCTTCCTCGATATGCGCACCACCATGGTCGCCGTCGGCATGACTCTGATTGTCGGAGCGGTGCTCGGTCTGGCCGTGCTGTTGCTCAGACCGATGACGGCAAACGCAACATTGCATCGGCTGATGGGACTGTTCGTCTCTCCCATCGCCAGCATGCGTGCCTCGCGCCAGGCAGCGACGACGGAATCAGAGCGATTCCCCTATGGCGTAGCCATTGCTTGCGGCACCGCTGCCGCACTGTTGATCGTGAGCCACTGAGCTGCAGATCGGGACAACTAAAAAGTCATGTACAACAAGACTCCGCCCACCGATGAATTGACCAAGGATGCGGCACGCGTCGCGCCTCGTCCTCAGACGATCGAGGCGACGGGATTGACCTCGGCCTTTCTCGGCGACCTGGTGGAGAAACATCTGTTCGAGGGCGGCGTGCTGTCGATGCGCGATCTGGTCAGCCGTACTGCCCTATCGGGTCGTCTGCTGGAAGAGCTGCTCAGCTTTCTCCGCCAGGAAGGTCGCATCGAAGTTCGGGCTCAGCATGGCGAGAACCAGGGACTGGGTTATGCGCTGACCGAGCGCGGTCGCGGCTCCGCGATGGCCTCGCTGATGGCCAGCGGTTACATCGGCCCCACGCCAGTGCCGCTGGATTACTACAACCAGGTCGTTCTGGCTCAATCCGTTCGAGGGCGCAACGTAACGCGCGAGCGGATGATCGCCGCATTCGAGGACACGGTCCTCGATCCTGCGTTACTGGACCGCCTCGGACCGGCGATGAATTCCGGCAAGGCGATCTTCGTGTATGGCGCGCCTGGCACCGGCAAAACATTCATTACGCAGCGACTGGCGCGCTTGTTCGACGACACCTGTCTCATTCCGCACGCCATCTCGATCGGCGACACCGTAGTCCGTGTCTTCGACCCCAGCGTGCATCGTCAGTCCCAGGACAATTCACCCGTCGTGATGCTGACGCGCGGCCACGACCCGCGTTACGTGCTTTGCCAACGACCGCTGGTGATTACCGGCGGCGAGCTGACCGCCGACATGCTCGAAGTGCAGTTCGATCCCGCGACTCGACAATATCGTGCGCCGCTGCAGGTCAAGGCGAACGGCGGCATGTTGATTCTCGATGATCTCGGTCGCCAGCGCATAGCGCCCACCACGGTGTTGAACCGCTGGATTCTTCCCATGGAAGAAGGCGTCGACTATCTGAGCATGAATACCGGCCAGCATTTCCGCACCCCGTTCGACGTGATCCTGGTGTTCTCGACGAACCTGCAGCCGCGGGATCTGGTCGATGACGCCTTCCTGCGCCGGATTGGTTACAAGATCGGCTTCCATGCGTTGAATCCCCGGCAATATCACATGATCTGGCAGCGCGCCTGCGAGGCGCGGAGCGTGCGCTACGACGCTCTGTTGTGTCAGTTCGTAATCGACGCGCTCTACAAGCCGACTGCCACTCCCCTGCTTCCCTGCCATCCACGCGATCTGATCGGCATGGCGTTGGACCGTGCCATCTATCTGGACGATTGGGTCGGTCTGACCGCCGAAGCGTTGCAGTGGGCCTGGGACAACTATTTCGTAACCACGCCAGGGTCCAACGGTGACACCGAGGCAGAACTGCGGAGATCGTAATGATGAAGCGTCGAGGCGCATTGATGGTAATGCTGTCGCTGGTGTTCGGAGCGGCGGCGGCATGGTCGGCAAAGAATTGGGTGGAACAGCGCATCCACGCCAGCAACGTTACGGACGCAGGATCCTCAGTCGTCGTCGCAGCGATGGAAGTGCCCTATGGCACGGTGATGGAAGGCCGTCATGTGAGAGTCATCACCGTCCCTACCGGCACGGCACTGGGCAATCACTTCAGCACCGTCAAGGAAGTCGAAGGCCTGATCGCCTCGCAAAAGGTGCTCAACGGCGAAGTGTTGCTGAAGGAACGTTTCACCAAGAGCGGCGCCGGCAGCACGCTGGCCGCGCTCATCAAACCGGACATGCGCGCCGTCACCGTGCGCGTCGATGACGTGGTGGGTGTCGCAGGTTTCCTTCTGCCTGGAAATCGAGTCGATGTGGTCGCCGCCCGCAAGGTCAACGACCGCGCCACCACCGAGACCATTCTGATGAACATCAATGTGCTGGCGGTCGATCAAACATCGACTCAGGACAAGAACGAGCCAGTGGTCGTGCGCGCCGTCACGCTCGAGATGACGCCGCAAGAGGCCGAGATTCTGGTGCGCGCTCGAGAGGAAGGTCGCATCCAGCTCACATTGCGCAACCCAACGGATGAGCTCCGGCCGCAACTCGCTGCAACGCCTGAGCCTCCGCCGCCCCCGCCCGTGGCCAAGCCGGTGCGTCGTGCGCCGCCTCCGAAAGCCCCGGGTGTGACGATCATCCGCGGCACGCTGGTCGACAGCGGCGAGACCCGCACTTGAATGAGCCGCCTTTGAATCTGTCACTCACTCCACTTTCAGGAACGGATCTTTCTTCATATGCGTCAATCAAGCCCGAGATCGACTGTTTGTGCACTGCTGATCGGCTTGACCGCCGTCACGGCCTCAGTCCAGGCACCGGCACAGGAGGCGGCCGATCAGGTCATCCGCGCCACCCGCAGCACCACGTTCTCCCTACCTATCTATAAGAGCCGCATCGTCGACCTGCCGGGGCCCGTCAAGCGAGTTTCCATCGGTAACCCCGATATCGCCGACGTGCTGCTGCTGGGTGACGACGGTCTGTACGTGCTCGGCAAGGACCTGGGCGCCACCAACGTGATGTTGTGGGATCGCGAAGACCGGCTGGTGGCCGCGCTCAACATTACAGTCACGCACGACCTGGACAGCTTGAAGAAACAAGTCGCCGCGGTGCTGCCCGGTGAAAACATCGATATGTGGAGCGCGCAGCGAAACATCGTGCTGTCGGGCCAGGTGTCGAGCGCGGCCAAGATGGACGCCGCTTTGCAGGTTGCCAAGGGCTATCTGGAGCAGATGGCCACCGCCAAGGAAAAAATCATGTTCAAACAGCAGGCGGCCATGGGCGGCGAGCAGCCCGACAAGAAGTCCGGCGAGGTGATCAATCTGATGACTGTCGGTGGCTCTCACCAAGTGATGCTGCAAGTGAGGATCGCGGAAGTGAATCGCGAGGCCATCCGCAACCTCAATGCGCAGTTCAACGCACTCCAGAACACTGGCAAGTGGGTCGTGGGCGGCGTCAATGGCGGCGCGACCTTCCCCGATGCCTTGTTCCAGCCTGGCGACGTGCGCATCCCGATTTTCGGCAACGGCACCAACGCCAACGGCAATCCGATCGGTCCGGTGTTCGACGAATTCGCACCGAACACGCCGGCGATCAACAGCACCGGTCTGTTTGCCAGCTTCCTGAGCAACGACTTTCTCGCCAACGTGGTGCTGGATGCTTATCAAACCCGCGGCCTGGCGAAGATCCTTGCCGAGCCGACTCTCACCACGCTGTCCGGACAGGACGCACAGTTCCTGTCCGGCGGCAGCTTTCCGATTCCCGTGTCCCAGGACAACGGCTCGATCAGCATCGAGTTCAAGGACTTTGGCGTGAAGCTGTCTTTCATGCCGCTGATCGTCGATCGCTCGCGCATCAACCTGAAACTCAATGTCAGCGTCAGCGAGCTGGACAACAGCAACTCGGTGTCGCTGCGACCGATCGGCACGTCGGCCGTGTTTACCATTCCTTCGCTGACCGAGCGACGTGCGGCGTCGACGGTGGAGTTGAGCGACGGTCAAACCATCGGCATCGCTGGCCTGATGAATGAAAACATGCGCTCGGCCATCAACAAATTCCCGGGCCTCGGCGACATCCCGATTCTCGGCTACTTGTTCCGCAGCCAGAGCTATCAGAAAGGCGAGACCGAGCTGGTGATCCTGGTGACGCCGCGACTCGCTAAGCCGATTCCCCCGGCGCAGATCAAATTGCCGACCGACGCGGTCACCGATCCGACCAGCGCCCAGTTCTTCCTCGGTGGAAAAATCGAAGGCAGCAAGCCGGCGGCGCCGCCGAGCAAGTGACCCCGACATCGCCAACTCGTCAGGAACCGCTCATGAACATTTCCAAACCCTCCGCCGTCGTCGTTGCTTCCGTTGCGATCGCAGGCTGCGCCGACACACCAATAGCGGACGCCGACTACGGCAGCTCCGTCAACCAGATGTTGCAAGCACAAACGCTCGATCCAATCGCAGCCAGCAATCCGCCCGAGCTGGCGCCACAGATAACGGACGGCGCCCGGCTCGAAAATGCGCTCGATGTCTATCGCAAGGATGTGGCTAAAGGCAACACGGAGGTGAAGCAACCGGTGATCTTCGAAGTCGGCAGGCGCTAATCGCGATCTGGCACTAATCCCGCAGTGAGGCTTGTCATGCAGTCAATCAAGTCACGCACAGCTCAACGAGGCGCGGTCGCGGTGCTCATCGCCATTGCCATGGGCGCGTTGATCCTGACAGCGGGATTGGCGCTCGACATGGGGCACGTCTTCCTCAACAAGACGCGGCTGCAAAACGTGGTGGATGCCGCCGCGCTCGCTGCCGCCAGGACACTCGACGACACAGGGAACACAGCACTCGCGACGGCCGAGGCCCAGCAGGCATTTGGAAACAACGCGGCGGCGACAGGCAATCGTGAGTTGTCGACTGCCTACGGCGGTGGCGCTGGCAGTCTCCAAGTCACGATTGAATATTCGACCACGCTGCCGCCATTCGCAGCCGGCGCGCCGTCAGGGCCCTACGTTCGAGTGCGCGCGACCGGCTTTACGATGCCGGCTTGGCTGGTACGCATCGGCGGCATCTTTCAGAAGACAGTTGCCGCAACCGCTGTCGCCGGGCCACGCACCCTCAATGTCGGCAGCACCGTATGTAACGTCGCACCCATGATGGTCTGTGGCAATGCCGCCGCACCCAACATGTGGGGCTACACGCTCAACGCCCCCGTCGTGCTCAAGAAATCCACGCCCGGTGGCCAATCTCCGGTAGGGCCTGGCAACTTCCAGTTGATTCAGCTCGGCGGTTCCGGCGCCGCGGTCGTTCGCGAAAACATGGCGGGCAGCTACGACGCGTGCATCACTGGCGGCAGCACCATTCAAACGCAGACGGGCAACGAAGCCGGTCCGGTCGCACAAGGTCTCAACACACGTTTCGGTCAGTACAACGGTCCGATGCACGGCACAGAGTCGACGTATCCGCCCGACGTAATTGTCGATGCCCAAAACCCGGCATTGCGGGCGGTCCAGTCCGGCCAGACCTACAACGTTTATCAGGGCAACACGCAAGTCACCGCTGCAAACATCAATCAGCTGCTCTATGACTATCAAGACTACTTGCATGACCTGATGAATCCCGCCAGTTACGACTACCAACCCATCAACGAAGGCGGGACCGGCGCATTCGAGCGCCGCGTGCTGGCGGTGCCTGTCGGCAACTGCACCGGCACGACCAATGGTCAAGGCTCGGTCCCGTTGCTCGGCTTCGCATGTTTCTTCCTGCTGCAGCCCGCGGAGCAACAGGGTAACGACTCGTTCGTATACGGCCAGTTCATCTCCGACTGCTCGGTGAACGGCACCCCGGGACCGAGCCCGGTCGCGGGCAACGGCCCGCATATCATTCAGCTCTACGACGATCCCAACAGCAGCGATTCATGAAGGCGGGAACTCACATGCACACCCCGCGCACCAATGCCCGCAGGCACCTCGGGATTGCAACGGTCGAGTTCGCGATCTGCGCCCCGGTTCTGTTCTTCCTGATGCTCGCGACAGCAGAGGTCGGTCGCGCCCTGTTCCAGTACAACACGCTGGTCAAAGCGGTGCGGGACGGAGCGCGCTACGTAGTAAACAACGCGTCGGTCGGCACCACGCGAGTCGTGAACATCACCGCGGCGCGACGTAACGAAACACGCAATCTGGTGGTCACCGGCAACATCGCCGGGACAGGGACAGCGCTGCTACCCGGCCTGACGGTGAACAATGTCACCGTGACAGACGCCGGCAACGGCTTCATTTCGGTCGCAGCCAACTACACCTACACGCCGATGCTGGGTGCGACTTTGCCGACCTTCGGATTCGGCCAGCCCATCAATCTTTCCAGAACGCTGGCCGCCACCGTCGTCATGAGGGCCCTGTGATGCGCCGTCTTGAGCAAGGTGTCACGTGCGTCGAGTTCGCCATCGTGGCCGCGGTGTTGTTCATGGTGATATTCGGCGTCATCGAGTTCGGACGGGCGCTGTTCATTGCCAATGCGCTGACTGAAAGTACCCGGCGCGGCGCCAGAGTCGCCGCGATCTGTCCGGTCGGCGATCCGGCACCGGCTCAGGTCGCGATATTCGCCAACGCCGGCGGCACCAGTCGGATCGCTCCCAACCTCACGACGGCCAATGTCGTCGTGTCGTACCTCAACCAGGCGGGCACGCCGATCGCCAACCCAGCCGGTAACTACAACCAGATCCAGTACGTGCGGGTCAGCATCGCCAACTACACGATGCAATTGCTCATTCCATTTGTGATGCCTCAATTCGTGTTGCCGGCATTCACCGCGACGCTGCCGAGAGAAAGCCTCGGCTATTCGCCCACGCAACAAGCATTTCTTCCTTGCCCAGCGGTGTAAAGCATGCCCCATTCGCTCGACATTCTGCTGGTCTCGCGCCGCAAGGACCTGCTCGATTATCTCGAGCAGACGCTGGCAGCCGCGGACTTCAGTGCGTCACGTCAACTCAATAACAACGGCCACGTCGACCCGCTGCACGCCGTGCAGTCCCTGCCGGATCTGATCATCCTGCATCTGAGCCACTTGTGGCGTGAAGAACTGGAAGCCATCGCGGCTCGCCCGGCCGACCGCAGACCTGCCCTGATCGTCGTCGGCCCGGCCAGCGACATGAACGTGATGCGCCTGGCGATGCAGGCCGGTGCGCGAGACCTCATTCCGGATCCGATTCACAAAGACGATCTGCTACAGGCGGTCCGCAGAGCTCAGGAGGAGCGCCGTCGGCCAACGCCGGCGACAGCCGGCCGAGTCTCAGTATTCATGAATGCCAAAGGCGGCTGCGGCGCGACGATGCTGGCTTGTAACGTCGCGCACGTGCTGGCGGCGAAATCAAAACAACGCACTGCCCTGCTCGACCTCGATCTGCAATTCGGCGCAGCGCCGCTGTACCTGGATCTGTATCCGAAGCGCGGCATCGCGCAGGCACTGGAAAATCTGAGGCAGCTCGATGAAGTCGCGCTGGAGGGTTATTTCGCGAAACACGCTTCGGGCTTGAACGTACTGAGCCACGGCGCGGACGAGCCACTCGCCCCCGGTACCATCTCGGCCGCCGGTGTCACGCAATTGTTTGAAATAACGCTGCGCAATCATGAGCACGTCGTGGTCGACATGCCACGCTGCGTCGACGCCGTGACGATGGCCGTCATGCAGCGGGCCACCCAGATCGTCATCGTGCTCCAGCAATCGGTCACCGCCTTGCGAGACGCGACGCGGCTCATCCAGTGGCTGCGCTCGGACGTCGGTGTCGTCAAGGATCAACTGTGCGTCGTCGTCAATCGCCACGAAAAGGGCTCTGACGTCACCGTCGAGGACATACAGAAAACACTGGCCTGCAATGCGCCGACCCTGGTCCCGAATGACTTCAAGACCGTGTCGGAATGCATCAACAGCGGCACGGCCCTGCTCGACTACGCCGGCACCGCCTCGATTACGCGCGCGGTGATGACTTTGGAAACGCGTTTGGGCGGCGTCTCCGCTCAGCCGCGCTCCGGCGTTATCGCGCGCACCTTTTCCAGCTTGATACCCGGGAGATCCCGATGAGCGCGGAGTCCAATATCGCTGCCAAGCGTCCGATCGCCGCAGGCGAAGCTGTCGATGTCGACGATCGCATGCAACCGCTGTCGCCGGCCGAGCGGGAATGGAAGGAAATCACTTATCAGCGCCTGCTCAAAGTGCTCGACCTGTCGCTGCTGGGCGGCGTCGAGGACAAGGACGCCCGACGACAGATTCGCGACGTCTGCGAAAACCTCATCGCCGAAGAGCACGCACCGCTCAGCATTGCATCTCGTCAACGCATCATTCGTCGCATCGAAGACGAAGTGCTCGGCCTCGGGCCGCTCGAGCCGCTGCTCGCCGATAAATCGGTGTCGGACATTTTGGTGAACGGCGCCCGTCAGGTCTATATCGAGCGGCGCGGCAAGCTCGAGCTCACCAACATCACCTTCACCAATGACGCTCATTTGTTGAACATCATCGACCGCATCGTGTCGGCGGTAGGTCGTCGTATCGATGAGTCCTCGCCCATGGTGGACGCACGACTGAAGGATGGCTCGCGCGTCAATGCCATCATTCCGCCCTTGGCCATCGATGGGCCGACGTTGTCGATCCGGCGATTCGCCGTCGAGTTGCTGAGCATCGACGATCTGATCCGGCTCGGCAGCCTCACATCGGCGCTGGCGCAGGTGATGAATGCCATCGTGAAGACGCGCTTGAATGTGGTGGTATCGGGCGGCACGGGCGCGGGCAAAACCACGCTGCTCAACCTCATGTCGGGTTTCATTCCGGACACCGATCGTATCGTCACAATCGAAGACTCCGCCGAGCTGCAGTTACAACAACCGCACGTCGTGCGCCTGGAAACACGCCCGCCCAACATCGAGGGCCGAGGCGCCGTCACTCAGCGCGATCTGGTCAGAAACAGCCTGCGTATGCGGCCCGATCGGATCGTGCTCGGCGAAGTGCGCGGTGGCGAAGCGATGGACATGCTGCAGGCAATGAATACCGGCCACGACGGCTCACTGACCACCATTCATGCCAACACTCCGCGCGACGCCCTGGGCCGAATCGAGAACATGGTATCGATGACCGGCATCAGTTTTCCGACCAAAGCATTGCGTTCGCAGATCGCCTCGGCCATCGACATCGTGATTCAAGTCGAACGAATGGAAGACGGCCGGCGACGCGTGGTCAGCTTGCAGGAGATCAATGGCATGGAGGGCGACATCATCACTTCGACAGAGCTGTTCGCGTTCGAGCGCCGCGGTGTCGATGCCAACGGCAACGTCCTCGGTGAGTTGAAACCCACAGGCATCGTTCCCGCCTTCCTGCGCGAGGTGCATGCCCGTGGGATCGAGCTGCCGATCGATCTGTTCCGAACCGAGGCTGCCGCCTCGCCGTTCATGCGGAGATAGCCCATGTCCAACGGCATCTGGTTGTTCGCTCTGCTGGTGTTCTTCACCGTCGTGCTGCTGTTCCAGGGAACGATCGTTCCGGTGTTCAGCGAATCCCGGAAGATGAGCAAGCGGATCCAGGCGCGCTTGCAACGGTTCGCCGACGCGTCGGGCGGACCGGAGCTCACCTCCCTGCTCCGGGAAAAGTACCTGCGCGACCTGTCCTCGTTCGAGCGCATGCTCGAGTCTTTGCCCGGTATGGAACGTTTCGCTCGCATTCTCGAACAAGCGGGACGGGACACTCCAGCCTATCGCGTCGTCCTGCTCGCTATCTGCCTGTCGATCGTCGGCATGCTCGGCGGCTGGCTCATGTCACGCTTGTGGCCCGTGGCGCTCGCGACCTGCTTCATCGGCTTGGTCGCTCCATTCTTCATCGTCTTGCGCCAGCGTATGCAGCGCATGGCGCGCTTCGAAGAGCAGATGCCCGACGCGATCGACATGATTCAGCGTGCGCTCAAAGCAGGACATCCCTTCGGTCATTGTTTGAAGCTGGTGGCTGAGGATATGGAGGAACCCATTTCCCGCGAGTTCGAGCTGACGTTCGCCGATCTCAGCTTCGGCAACGATCCGCGCCGCGCACTGTTAGGTCTGCTGCAGCGGGTGCCTAGTGTTTCTGTCACGGCACTGATCACGGCCGTGATCGTGCAACGTGAGGCCGGCGGCAATCTCGCCGAGAACCTCGCCAAAATCAGCAGCGTGATTCGCGGCCGGTTTCGCTTTCAACGTCGCGTAAAAACCCTATCCGCGGAAGGACGATTATCGGGATGGATTCTATCGTTGATCCCGTTGGTGCTGTTTGGAGTGCTCTGGATCACCCATCCGGAATATATGGGCCACCTGACTCAGCACGCGATGGGGCCGAAGCTGATCACCTGCTCGATCGTGATGGGCACGATCGGCATTCTCTGGATTCGCCGCCTGGTCCGCATCGAAGTCTAGGAGCCTCCCATGGACTCAATACTGATTGCCTTGCAGGACTTCCTCGGCGACAGCGGCGCTGCCGGAATTCTGTTCATGGCACTGGCGGCTGCCGCCGCTTTCGCGCTGAGCATGGGGCTGTCCGCATTCGTCCTGGGGCTGCTCGATCCTGTGCGACGTCGACTCGGACAGCTCGGCTCGGGTAGCAACGAACGCCCGTCAGCGGCGACAACGATGGCCGATAGCTTGAGCAGCTTCGCAGCGTTCGTCACGCCCCGCTCGGATCGCGAGCGGCAGCGCGTCGAACGTTTGCTCATTCATGCCGGCTATCGCTCCCCGAGTGCGCGCACCTTGTACTACGGCGTCAAGGCGCTGGTGGTCATGATCCTGCCGATGGCAGTCCTGCTGGCATCGCCGCTGCTTCCAAGGATCACTACCAATCGACTGATGCTGTTCGCGGCAGCCGCGGGCTATCTGGGCTGGGTCGCTTGTTCCATGTGGCTCGATCGACAGGTCGCCAATCGCCAGCGCGCATTGCGCGCGGCATTTCCCGACGCCCTGGATCTGCTGGTCGTGTGCGTAGAATCCGGATTGGGCCTGGCCCCCGCATTGGCGCGAGTCGCCGACGAGTTGGCGGTAAGCCATCCGGCGCTAGGAGACGAGCTTGCTCTGGTGAACGCGGAGATGCGCGCCGGCGTCGAGCGCGGTGTAGCACTCAAGAACTTGTCCGAGCGAACTGGACTGGAAGACATTCGCGGCATGACCGCTCTGCTGGTGCAAACGATGCGCTTCGGTACGAGCATCGCCGATGCCTTGCGGGTTTACTCGGAAGAGTTTCGTGACAAGCGCACTCAAGCTGCCGAGGAGCAGGCCGCAAAGATCGGCACCAAGATGATCTTTCCCCTGGTGCTGTTCATATTTCCGTCTTTCTTCCTGGTAGTCATCGGCCCGGCGGTGATCGGCTTGATCGAGGTGTTCAGTCAGATTGGGAAGTAGTTGAGGTCTTCAGCAACTCCACCTCCACCACCTCTTCCCTCACCAACGGCACCACCCTCCTCAACCTCACCGACGGCGCACCGCCCACCCGGCGCTCCGCGCACACCGCCATCAAATAGTCCGCCGTCGGCCGGTACTGCCAGAAGCTCCACCGGTTCGCGTCATCGCCCAACGCGGGCTCGATGGCGATATTCACGGCCCGCTCGTGCGGATAGTGAAAGCTGAATTGTCCGAGTGGAATCGACAGGCCCATACCGCGCGCTTTGATGTAGGACTCCTTGAACGTCCAGTACTCGAAGAAGCGATCCTGTTGTCGCTCCGGGGGTACGGTCGCGAGCTCATCCACCTCGGGCTTGGCAAAGAAACGATCGGCGATATCGAGGGACACTTCGCGAGTTCGCAGGTTCTCCACGTCCACGCCCAATTCGCGGCCATGCGTAACGCCCAACGCGATCAACCCCTTGGTGTGGGAGATGTTGAAGCGCAGGCCGCATTCGTCGCGGCTCAGGTTCGAGATCTCCGGTCGGCCGTAGTGATTGTTCGCGAAGCGCCAGTCGGTCGGGCGAACGTGCAAATAGCGCGACAGCACGGTTCGAACCAGGGCGCGAGTGACGAGATAGCGCCGCTGGTCGTCGGCGAAATAGAAACGAAACTCCTTGCCGCGCTCCTCTTCGGTCAGCAGCGAGCGATATTCCTCGTGCAGCCGCGGGTCGGCGATGTCGTTGTAATAAGCCAGCCACACATCGATGTGGCGCTCACTTGCGACCAGGGGATCTCGGTGCGATGGGGTCATAGCTCGTCGATGCAAAGGAGCTGGCGCGCGGTGATGCGTTCCTCGCCAGGATAGCCAAGAGCGTTGTTGATGTACGTTACACCGTCGATGTCGATGCGGCGATTGATATGGCTGTGGCCATATACGTGAATGCTCGATCCGAGGTGCCGCAGCTGTTGCTCGATTCGTGTGCTACCGAGCACGGGATCGAGCAGCCGATGGCGGCTCGAGACGTGCGCGGGGATCAGATCGATGCGCGGCAGGAAATGAGAGAACGTAATGACCTTGGCCGCACCCTCGGCTGACAGTCGCTGGTTCTGATCCATGAAATGCTTCGCGACGTCCTTCGGCCCAAAGCCCCGAGGCCAACGACAGGCGTGGAAGTCCATCCATATGCCGTACAAGTCGGCGCTGGGCTCGCCAAACGAATAGTCGTACCAGCTTAGCAAAGGTGCGAATAGCACGTCGCTCTGCCGGTGAGGCTGCATGGACGCGCCGCTGCGCTCGACCGTTGCAGCCACGTCGGCAAACTTCTGCAACGAGGTTCGCTCCGGGGCCTCGCCCAGCACCCACACATCGTGGTTGCCCGGAACGAACAGCACCTTCGCGAAGCGGGTCGCGAACTCGCTCAGGCAGCTCGCCAGCTGCGCCAGCTTGTGAGTGAGGTCGCCGGCCAGGATCAGGATGTCATCGCGATAATCGGCGCACGACAGGTTCTGCACCCATTGGAAATTAACGTCGTAGTCGACGTGAATATCCGACAGGGCGAAGACTCGGGTGGCCATCGACAGAGCATGGGCCACGGCCCTGGCTCTGTCGACACCCCCGAGTGTCGTCAGGCGGCGATACGGGTCGAATGCTCCGTCGGACGCTCGTGCCACGACGGCTGCACAGGCGCGCCGCCGTCATGATCGCTCATGGAATGCCGGGCACGCCCGTCGTCCGCCAGCTTGAACACGGCGGCGGCCTGGACCATCTCCGCCGACTGCCGGCTGAGCGTTTCCGCCGCGGCGGCGCTCTCCTCGACCAATGCCGCATTCTCCTGCGTACTACGGTCGAGCTGAGCGATCGCGTTACCGACCTGCTCGATGCCGCTGGCCTGCTCCGTGCTCGCCGCGGAAATCTCGTGCACCACGTCGGTGAGTTTCTTGACGCTGTCGACGATCTGCCCGAGCACCTTGCCGGTGCGATCGACCAGCTCGCAGCCCGCGCCGACCTTGGCGACGGAGTCGTTGATCAGATCCTTTGTTTCTTTCGCCGCGCTGGCACTGCGCTGTGCGAGCGTGCGGACTTCCGATGCGACGACGGCGAAGCCGCGCCCCATCTCGCCCGCGCGAGCGGCTTCGACGGCCGCGTTGAGTGCGAGCAAGTTGGTTTGGAACGCGATCTCGTCGATCACGCTGATGATCTCGCCGATACGATTGCTCGCGCTGTTGATGGCGCTCATCGCAGCGACTGCATCGGCGACCACTGAGCCACCGTTATCGGCAAGCTGACGCGTGTTGATCGCGAGCTGATTCGCTTGAGCCGCGTTATCCGCCGTCTGCTTCACGGAGGAGGTCATTTCTTCCATGCTGGCCGCGGTCTCTTCCAGCGCGGACGCCTGTTCCTGAGTGCGACGTGACAGATCGTCATTGCCCTGCGCGATCTGACGGCTGGCCGCAGCCACTTGCGTCGCGCCGTCCCGGACACCCGAGACGATACCGCTCAACTGACGCTGCATATCACGCAATGCAGCCATCAAGCTGCTGTTATCTCCATGCGCCACATCGATGCGGAATGTGAGATCACCCTGCGCGACCCGACCGGCAACTTCCGCCGCGTGTTGCGGCTCACCGCCAAGCGGACGAATGACCAGTCGATTCAACATGTATCCCATGCCAATCGACACGAGCGCGATGCTGAGCAATCCGAGCAGCATGGCGACGTTACGCAGCTTACGAACTTCGGCGAGCATGCGATCTTCAGGAACGGTGATCGAGAACGACCACGGCGCCTTCACCTCGCCAATGTTCACCGGCACGAACAGCTGAGTGACCTGCGTCTTCAGCGCATCGCTGAACACGCTGCGGCTCAGGGCGTGTCCGCCAGTGACGGCATCGAGCGCATCCTTCGCAGTCGAGGAGCTGAGCGCCTGACCGACATTCTTCGCATCCTTATCGCTCACGTAAGTGCCGCGGCTCGAGAACAGGCTCGCGAAGCCTGTGTCGTAAACACGAATGGCACCGATGGATTCTTGCAACTGAGACAGCGCGACGTCGACGCCGGCGACACCGACGAGCTGGCCACCGACGACGATCGGCACGGCCAGACTGGTCATCAACACGTCTTTGCCGCCGACGCTATAAACATACGGCTCGAGGATGGACTCCGCGCGGCTCTTCTTGGCGATCTGGTAGTAATCGCCGGCGCCGTCCTTGTCATAGTCGACCAGGGCTTCGAGACTGATCGTTCCGGTGCCACGGTTCCAATAAGGAACGTAGCGACCTGACGCGTCGGTGCCGGTCTTGCCGACGTACTCCGCGTCCTTGCCGTCGAATGCGTTCGGCTCCCACCCGGTCCATACACCGAGCAGCTTGGGATTGTCGGCGAGCACGCTCTTGAGAATGGCGTCGGCACGTTCGCGATCGGTCAGGCCGGCGGCCTTGAGACCCGACAAAGCCTGCGCGACACCACGAGCCGCATTGAGCGCCGCCTCCAGCTCCGACTCGACTTTGCGCGAGTGGCTGGTGGCGAGCTCTCCCGCATACTGGAGTGCCGAGCGACGTTGCATGTCGCTCGCCTGGTAGGTCAGCACTGAGACCGTAACCGCGAACCCCGTCAAAACAAACAACACGATGACGCCCAGCATGCGTGCGCGCAGGCTCATCTTCTTGGCAGCCGACATGAGATAACCCCTGATTGGTCGCGGGTAAAAACCCGCGCACGAGCGCCCGCCTTCGGCACTCGCACCAAATAACGGCGCGTGGGGGCTCGACCTTTAGGGGATTCGACTCATTCGCAAAATTTCGCCAGATTGGCCAGTGATGACGCAAGGCCGGCGGCGTGATCTTCGGGGCGGATACCGCTGGGCACGTTCTCGCACCGAACCTCCACTCGCGTGCCCTCGGGCACCGGCATGAAGGTCCATGTGATCTTCATCTCACCTGCGAACGCCGCATCGTCGGAATCGAATGTGACGATCTGCGCAATCAGTCGGCCGGGCACGAGTTCGACAAACCGTCCTTTCACCAAGTCGGAATTCTCGGTGGTCTTGGCCGCGGTCGACGGTTGCTCATAAGTGAGCACCATTCGATAAGTGCCGCCGACGCGTGGCTCGAATTGCTCGACGCGCCCGGTCATGCCCTCCGGCGGCAACCAGGCCATCAGTGCCTGTGGGTCCAGGTGGGCGCGATAGATTTTCTCCGGAGTCGCACGAATGACTCGGGACGCAGAGTCAATCCGGTTGTGGGACTCGAACTCATGCAGATAGCACGCGGGCGAGCTGTACTCGCGCGGCTCGTCTTCGTCGTCGGCCGATCGCTGATCGTTCACGCAGTCCCCTCGCTTTCGCCCAGGATATCGCATTGACGAAGCGGTCGGCATTACGGATAGGGCTAAGGAACGGGGCCCGCCCAGCAGCGATTCCCACGAGACGTCCCTCGCTCACTGCTCACCGAAGGAGCTTCTCATGGCCGAACATCGCACGCTGACGACCCGTCAGGGTCATCCAGTCACCGACAACCAGAGTCTGCGCTCCGTCGGCGAGCGTGGACCCGCGACACTCGAGAACTATCAGTTCATCGAGAAGATCACGCACTTCGATCGCGAACGCATTCCCGAGCGCGTCGTGCATGCCCGCGGCACAGGTGCTCATGGCTATTTTGAGGCGTACGGAAAAATCGGCAAGGAACCCGCGTCCAAATACACGCGTGCGAAAGTGCTGACACAGACCGGCATCAAGACGCCGGTGTTCGTCCGCTTCTCCACCGTGATCGGCGGCAAGGAATCGCCCGAGACGGCGCGCGATCCGCGCGGCTTCGCCATCAAGTTCAAGACCGTCGCCGGCAACTGGGATCTGGTCGGCAACAATCTGAAAGTGTTTTTCATCCGCGACGCCATCAAGTTTCCGGACATGATTCATGCGTTCAAGCCCGACCCGGTGACGAACCGGCAGGAGCCGTGGCGCTTCTACGATTTCGTCTCGTTACATCCCGAAGCGCTGCACATGGTCACTTGGGTGAAGAGCCCGTGGGGCATTCCCGGCGACTATCGCCACATGCAAGGCTCCAGCGTGAATACATACAAGCTCATCGATGCCAACGGCAAGGCGGTACTGTGCAAGTTCTCGTTCGAGCCCAAGCTCGGCGTGGTGAATCTCACCAGCCAGCAAGCCGCCGAGATCCAGGCGAGAGACGTCGGGCACGCGACCCGCGATCTGTACGACGCCATCGAGCGCAAGGACTATCCCGAATGGGAGATGTGCGTGCAGCTCATGGCGGACGGCGAGCATCCCGAGCTCGACTTCGATCCGCTGGATGACACCAAGCGCTGGCCAGAAGATAAATTTCCATTGCTGCCGGTCGGCCGGATGGTGCTGGATCGCAATCCATCGAACGTGTTCGCGGACACGGAGCAGTCGGCCTTCGGCACCGGCGTGCTGGTCGACGGCATCGATTTCTCGGACGACAAGATGTTACAAGGTCGCACGCTCTCCTATTCGGACACGCAGCGCTATCGGGTCGGCCCCAACTATCTGCAACTGCCGGTGAACGCGCCGGCGAAAGCCGCCACGACCAATCAACGCGACGGTCAGATGGCTTATATCGTCGACGGCGGCGGCGAGAACCCGCACGTCAACTACGAGCCGAGCAACATGGGCGGTCTGGTCGAAGCCGCGGTCACGGGCCCGGACTATCATCAATATGTCGAAGGCCATCTGGGGCGCTATCAAACCACCAAGACCGGCGACGATTACAAACAGGCCGGCGAGCGCTATCGCTCGTTCGAGGACTGGGAGCGCGACGATCTGATCAACAACCTCGCGACCGATCTCAAGCAATGCCCGGAAGCCATCCAGCTGCGCATGGTGTGGCACTTCTGGCACTGTGATCCGGACTACGGCACGCGCGTCGCCAAAGGCGCCGGCATCGATCTGGAAAAGGCCAAGGAGCTGCGGCCGCTCGGTGGCAAGCCGCTGCCAGGCAAAGATCGGCAAGGCCCGACGTACACGGATGGCGCGTCCGAGGACGATACCCCGGAAGCAAATGTCGCGGCCCGGCCGGCCAAGAAAGGCGGCGGCACCGGACGGGATATGCGCCACCGATGACCGCTTGATCGAAATACGCAGAGTATTGCGGCTCCGCGGAGCGGGATCGGTCGACGCGCTGTAGCAGCGGGCGTCGCTGAATGGTACTGTTCATTTATATGATGAATAGGACATTCAAGTCATCGCCGTGATCGATACCACTCCTGCGGAGCTGCGGCTCAACCTTGGCCGGAACCTCACCCATGGCCTGCTCGACGCGCTGGGCCGTGCGATCGTCACTGGCCAATATGACGACGGTCCGTTTCCCACCGAAGCGGAACTGGCGAAACAACATGGCGTGAGCCGATCGGTGACGCGCGAAGCGGTGAAGATGCTCACCGCGAAGGGACTGGTCAGCGCCCGCCCCCGCCAGGGCACCATCGTGCAGCCGCGCTCGTCGTGGAATCTGTTCGATACCGACGTGCTGCGCTGGTTGTTGAATAGAAAGTTCTCGTTGGAGCTACTCAGACAATTCAATCAACTGCGCGCCGCCATCGAACCGGAAGCGGCCGCGCTAGCCGCCGTGCTCGCCGATGACAGCGAACTGGCGGCGATCAACGCCGGTCTGGAGCGAATGAAAGCGGCCGAGACCGGCGGCGATCAGATTCTCGACGCCGACATCGCGTTTCACGTCGCAGTATTGAAGGGCTCGAAGAATCCCTTCTTCGCGCAGTTCCAGGATGTCGTGGCCACCGCGCTACGCAGCTCGATTCAATTCACGAACCGCATCAAGGGACACACCGCCAGCATTCCGGATCATGCTGCCGTGGCCCAGGCCATCATCAAGCGTCAGCCGGACAAGGCTCGAGCGGCCATGAAGAAGCTGGTCAGCGACGTGCTCGACCTCATCGATACCGTCGAGCCGGAGCCGAAGAACGGCAAGCCGAAGCGGAAGTAGAACGGAGACGAAGCCTTCCTTGGCCTCGCCTCCGGGGAGATCATCCAAATCAGCGAGTGCCAGCGGCCTCGCGCGGCGAGCTGGTGAGACGCTTGATCAGCTCCGTTTCAGCGGCACGGTACGGCGTGCCGTCGGCACGGAACACGTCGTGGAACCAAATGGTCGGCTCTTCCAGCGTGTACGGCTTCTTCCACGAATCCCACGGCATGCGCGTCTGCGTCTTGCCGTCGACCAGGCCCCAGTTGACCATCGCGACGTTGTAACGCTTGCCGAGCGGCAGTGAGTTGTCGAACGTCGACCCGTTACCGCGCGCCATATATTCCGTGCACAGCAGCGGGCGACCATAGGCCTGCAACTGCTTCACGCGACGCTCGAACACTTCGGGCCAGCTGTAGTCGTGGAAGGAAATCACATCGGACTGAGTGATCTGGATCTTCTCGATCGGGTTCAGCTTGTCCAGCGACGACCAGTCCTCGTGATGCCACACGCCGCTGGTCAACGGCTGCGTCGGCTTCTGCGAGCGGGCCCAGTCGAACACCTGCCCCAGCAGCAGCTCGACGTACTTCTGCTTGTCGACGTGCTTCTTGTAGTTACCGCCGCCGTCGTTATCCGGCTCGTTCCAAACATCCCACGCCAGGATGCGCGAGTCCTTCGCGAACGCGCCGACGACACCCTGCACGTACTCGCGCAGCTTCGGATAACCGGACGCATCTTCCAATCGCGCACGGCCAGGCGCCTGCACCCAACCCGGGTTGTGCACGCCCGGAATCGGCGGACGCTGCGGACCGAGCTTCGGCTCCGGATCCCAGCAGCTGTCGAACAGCACGAAAATGGGCTTGATGTTGTGCTTGGCCGCGATCTTGAGGAACTCATCGATGCGCTGCTTGAAGCCCTTCGCGTCCTGTTCCCACAGCAGATTGTGCAAGTAGACGCGCATCGTGTTCATGCCGATGGACTGCGCCCAGCCCAGTTCCTTGTCGATGGTCGCCGGATCGAAGCTGTCGGCCTGCCACATTTCCAGCTGGTTGATGGCATTGGCCGGAATGTAATTGGCACCGACCAGCCAGGCCTGGCGGTTGTACCACTCATGCGCCTGCTGCTCCGTCCATCGTTCGGCCGCCGAGGCAGCGGACGAGATCGACAACAGCACCGCTAGCTGCATCAGGGCAACGAGCGCGGTGGAGCGGGGTTTGATCATGGGGAGACTCCGTTTACAAACAAGCGATAGACGATGACGTTCCGGTACGTCGCGCCCGGCTCGAGCCGCGCCGAGCCCAGCTTCGGCTGATTGGGGACATCCGGCGGCAACTGCGGCTCGAGCACCAGGGCATCGCCTTGGCGATAGGCCCGACCGGACTTGCCGATGACGGTGCCGTCCAGGAAATTGCCCGAGTAGAACTGCAGCGCCGGCTGATTGGACAACAACTCGAAGCCACGACCGGTGGTCGGCTCCTCGACCCGCGCCAGCAAGCGCGGCTCCTTGGCCACGTCGCGAGCGATCATGAAGTTGTGATCGTAGCCTTTGCCGAACACGATCTGCCGGTCGCGCGCTTCACGCACACGAGCACCGATCGGCTTCGGCGAACGGAAATCGAACACAGTGTCCGCGACCGGCTGCAACTCGCCCGTCGGAATCAGTTTGTCGTTCACCGGCGTGTAGTGCTCGGCCGGGATGGTGAGCACATGTCCCATGGCTCCCACAGCGGCACCCTCGCCCGCCAGATTCCAGTAAGCGTGATTGGTGATATTCGCAATGGTCGGCTTATCGGTGGTCGCCGTGTACTCCATGCGCAGCTCGTTGGCTTCATTCAACGAATAGGTCGCGAACACGGTCAGCGTTCCCGGATAGCCCTGATCGCCATCCTTGCTGACATAGCGCATGCGGACCGACGCCGTATCGCCACGCTTCACTTCGACGACTTCCCAAAGCACTTTGTCGAAGCCGCGCTCGCCCCCATGCAGCGAGTTGCCATGATCGTTGCGCGGCGTCTGATATACCTTGCCGTCCAGCGTGAACTTGCCGTCCGCCAGCCGGTTGGCAAATCGGCCCACCGTCCCGCCGAAATATTCCGGCTTGGTGAGATAGCCATCGAGCGAGGCATATCCCAAGGTCACATCGGCCAACGTGCCATTGCGATCCGGCATCACCAGCGATTGCAACGCCGCGCCATAGTTGATGACCGCGGCTCGCACGCCCTTGGCGTTACGCAAAGTGATCGCTTCAACTGCGCGACCATCGGCAAGCTTGCCGAACGAAGCTCGCGCATAGTCGGCGGCCTGCGTGACCGCAGGTGCCAGCGACATGGCGCACATCAGACTGAGCGGCGCGACGCTGGTCAGCATCGCGCTCATCGTACGTCTCGACATCAAACTGCCCCCATCGACTCGGTTGTGACTAGTGACTGTCGCGCAGGTTGTCCACGGTCTGCGCCAGGCGCTGATACTTCACGGCCATCTCGAGCACCGCGCCGGTCTCGAACTGCCCGGTCAGCGACCGATGGATTTCCTGCCACGGCGTTTGTGAATTCGGATACGTCGGCCCCGCCGCCTCGACTTCCTTGCGACGTGCCGCGAGCTCTTGATCCTCGACCAACACACGAACTTCACGACGCCGCAGATCGATACGCACGCGATCGCCGGTACGCAGCAGCGACAGACCGCCGCCGACCGCCGCTTCGGGCGACGCATTGAGAATCGATGGCGAGCCCGACGTGCCTGACTGACGGCCATCGCCGATACAAGGCAGCGCATCAACGCCAGCGCGAATCAACGCGGCGGGCGGCCGCATGTTCACGACTTCCGCGCCACCTGGATAACCGATAGGGCCCGTGCCGCGGATCACGAGAATCGAGCGATCATCGATGCCGAGCGCGGGATCATCGATGCGCGAGTGATAATCCTCGGGACCGTCGAACACGACCACCCTCCCTTCGAACGCATCCGGATCCTTCGGATCGGACAGATAGCGCGCACGGAAGTCTGGCGAGATCACGCTGGTCTTCATGATCGCCGAATCGAACAGATTGCCTCTGAGCACGGTCAGGCCGGCCGTGGGCTTCAGCGGCTTCGCATAAGGACGAATGACGTGCTCATCGAGGATGCGGGCAGTCCCGCAGTTCTCGCCGATGGTCTTGCCATTCACCGTCAACGCGTCGCCCGCGATCAGGCCCTGACGCAGCAACTCTCCCACCACCGCAGGCACGCCGCCTGCGCGATAGAAATCCTCACCCAGATATTCACCGGCCGGCTGCAGATTCACGAGCAGCGGCACGTCGCGTCCGTGCTTCTCCCAATCTTCGAGCGTCAGCTCCACACCGACATGACGCGCGATGGCATTGAGATGAATGGGCGCATTGGTCGAACCGCCGAGTGCCGAGTTCACGCGGATCGCATTTAGAAACGCGTCGCGCGTAAGTATGTCCGAAGGCTTGCGGTCCTGATTCACCAGGTCGACAACGGCCAGGCCCGTGCGGTAGGCACATTCCTGTCGATCGCGATAAGGCGCGGGAATCGCCGCCGATCCCGGCAGCGACATGCCGAGCGCTTCGGTCAGCGAGTTCATGGTCGTCGCCGTGCCCATGGTGTTGCAGAAGCCGGTGGACGGCGCCGACGACGCCACCAGGCGCACGAAGCCTTGATAGTCGATCTCGCCCGCCGCGAGCATGCTGCGCGCTTTCCACACGATGGTGCCCGAACCGACCCGCTTGCCTTCGTAGAAGCCATTGAGCATTGGCCCCACCGACAACGCGATGGCCGGCAGATTCACGGTCGCGGCCGCCATCAAGCAGGCCGGCGTGGTCTTGTCGCAGCCAATGGTCAGCACCACGCCGTCGAGCGGATAGCCGAACAGCGTCTCGACCAGGCTCAGATACGCCAGATTGCGATCCAGGCCCGCGGTCGGCCGCTTGCCGGTCTCCTGAATCGGATGCAGCGGAAACTCGAGCGGAATGCCGCCGGCTTCGCGGATGCCGGCCTTCACGCGCTCGGCGAGGATCAGGTGCTGGCGATTACAGGGCGTCAGGTCGCTGCCGGTCTGGGCGATGCCGATGATGGGCCGGTCGCTCTGCAGCTCCTCGATGGACAGGCCATAGTTCAGGTACTTCTCTATATAGAGCGCGGTCATGTCCGGATTGGACGGATTGTCGAACCAGGACCGTGAGCGCAATTTCCGGCCGTGACGTTCTCGAGCAGCATCGATCATGCAAATCCCCTGGGCTTGAGGCGCCGCCGCTGTTGCTATTGGCGGTGTCGCAGTCTATAAAGCCTATATATCATATAAATCACTTTTGCCGCGACGAAGATAGCCGCAAGCGCCCGCAAATGCCAGCGCCTTGGGCTGACCGATCCGGCCCGATGAGGAACAAGCGGTGGGATCAGCGATACGACTGGCGCTCGTGGGGGTAGGTAAAATCGCGCGCGACCAGCACCTGCCGGCGCTCGCGCGCAGCGATGCGTTCCAGCTCGTGGCCGCGGTGAATCGCGACGGCCCCCTCACCCACGTGTCCACCTTCGCTGACATCAAGTCGATGCTGGCGTCGGGCATTCAAGTAGACGCCGTGTCCCTGTGCACACCCCCGGCTTGTCGTCACGAGCTCGCACGCGAGGCGATCGACGCCGGACTTCACGTAATGCTGGAAAAGCCGCCGGCCGCAACCGTCGAGGAAGTAAACGATCTGGAGCAACGCGCCCATCAATGCGGACGCACTCTTTTTACGACCTGGCATTCGCGCGAGGCCGCGGGCGTCGAGCCGGCGCGTGAGTGGTTGAGTCAACGCTCGATTGAAAGCGTTCGAGTCACGTGGAAGGAAGACATCCGGGTCTGGCATCCCGGCCAGCATTGGATTCTGCAGGCCGGCGGCATGGGCGTGTTCGATCCAGGCATCAATGCGCTCTCGATCCTGACGCGCATCCTGCCCGGCCAGTTGACGATGCGCTCGGCGACACTGGAATTTCCCAGCAACTGGGAATCGCCCATCGCGGCGGAGATCGCGATGTCGCATCAGTCCTCGCGCGTCGATGCCTCCTTCGATTTTCTGTATGCCGGTACGCCGTGCTGGGATATCGAAGTGCTCACCGACCAGGAAACGCTGCGGCTGTCCGATGGCGGCAGCCGTCTATACATCAATGAGACGCCGTACCTCGCCGCCGCCGACCAGGAATACGCGCGACTCTACCGGCGGTTCTCGGAGCTGATCGCGGCCGGCGACAGCGACGTCGACTCGACACCATTGCAACTCGTCGCGGACGCCTTCAAGCTCGGCCACCGCCAGCAAAGCGCCGCTTTCCATTTCTAAAGCGCCCTCGCTGAACGAACGCGTCAGGCCCCGAGGACACGGATAGAGAACATAAAGACATGCAGCTAGCCACGCTCGATCTGATCATCATTGTCATTTATGCCATCGGCCTGTTCGGCCTCGCTCAGTGGGTGTCCCGCGAACGAGGCGGCCAGGAAAAAGATTCCGCCGAATACTTCCTGGCGTCCAAGACGCTGCCCTGGTGGGCCATCGGCGCCTCGCTGATCGCCGCAAACATCTCGGCTGAGCAGATCGTCGGCATGTCCGGCTCGGGTTATGCGATCGGCCTGGCCATCGCCTCCTATGAATGGATGGCGGCGCTGACCCTGCTGATCGTCGGCAAATGGTTCCTGCCGATTTTCCTGGAGAACAAGATCTACACCATGCCGCAGTTCCTGGAACAGCGGTATGGCACGCGCATCCGCACCTTGATGGCGGTGTTCTGGCTCGGTCTGTATGTGTTCGTGAATCTCACTTCCATCATCTGGCTGGGCTCGATCGCCGTGGCCAAGGTCGCAGGCGTCGATCAGACCTGGGCGCTGGTGGGATTGGGCGTGTTCGCGCTCGTTTATCAGCTGCGCGGCGGCTTGCGTGCGGTTGCCATGACCGACATCGTACAAGTGACCTTGCTCGTCCTCGGCGGACTGCTGGTTTCGTATCTGACGCTGAATGAGATCAGCGGCGGCAACGGCGTGGTGGCTGGCTTCGGCACGTTGCTGGAACGCGCGCCCGGTCATTTCCATATGATCCTCGACGCCGCGCATCCCTATTACAAAGACCTGCCCGGCCTGTCGGTGCTGATCGGCGGCATGTGGATCGCGAACCTCAGCTACTGGGGCTTCAATCAATACATCATCCAGCGCGCCCTGGCGGCGAAGAGCTTGCCGGAAGCGCAGAAGGGCGTGATCTTCGCGGCCTTCCTGAAGCTGCTCATGCCGGTGATCATCGTGCTGCCCGGCATCGCCGCCGTCATTCTCGCGCCGACGCTGGCCAAGCCCGATGAAGCGTATCCGACGATGATGCGTCTGTTGCCCACGGGCATCGCCGGTTTGGTGTTCGCGGCGCTGATTGCGGCGATCATTGCGTCCACGGCGTCGAAGATCAATTCCATCGCGACCATCTTCACGCTGGATATCTACAACAAGATGGGTCAGCCGAAGCCCGAGAAGCAGCTGGTGCTCGTCGGCCGCATCACCGCCGTGGTCGCCATCCTGCTTGCAATCGTGACCGCGCGTCCGCTGCTCGGCAGCTTCGATCAAGCGTTCCAATACATTCAGGAGTACACCGGCTTCTTCACGCCAGGCATCGTCGTGATCTTCATGCTCGGCCTGTTCTGGAAGCGCGCCACCGAAGCCGGCGCCCTCGCCGCGACCGTCGGCTCGTTCGCACTGTCCATCGCGATCAAGACGCTGTGGCCTGGCCTGCCCTTCATGGATCGCATGATGGTCGTGTTCCTGCTGGCGCTGGCCCTCGCCGTCGTATTCTCGCTGTGGCAGCCGGCGACGGCGGCGGCGAATCGGGTCAACACTTCCGATGTGAGTTACAAGACCTCGCCGAGCTTCAACGTGTGCTCGCTCGGCGTGGTCGCGATTCTGGTCGCGCTCTACACGGTGTGGTGGTAATTCAGGAACGTTCCTCATCGAGCGCCGTGATCTGATCGATCACGGCGCCGAAGCGGTTACCGAACTCGGTCAATCGATACTCCACTCGCGGCGGCACTTCGGCGAACACCTCCCGCTCGATGATTTCATAGCGCAGCAGCTTGCGCAGCCGCTCGTTCAGCACCTTCGCCGTCAGTCCTTCCACTCGCCGCTGCATGGCGCCCGGCCGCTTCACCCCGGAGCGAACCAGCGATAACACCGTCAGCGACCATTTGCAGCCGATGATGTCCTCGACCATGCGAGCGGCTGTGGGCGGCTTGGTAATTTTCTTTTTCAACGCTGGCATCGATGTACACCAAAAAGTAACCAAGCCACCGTTTGGAGCCTGCTTCCCGGGGCTTCGCGCCCATCCTACGCTGCCCTTCACCGACATTGCAGCACCGAGGTGTTTCGTGAAGCTCTCCATCGCTATCGTCTTGTTCTTCGCCGCCGTCGTCGCGGTGGACGCCGCGACCGATGCCATCCCGTATCCGCAAGGCTACCGACAGTGGCAACACGTCAAGTCCATGGTCATCCAGCCGGGTCATCCGTTGCATGCGTCGTTCGGCGGCATTCATCACTTGTATGCGAACGACAAAGCCCGGACGGGCTATCGCACGGGTAAGTTCCCCGACGGCTCGGTGATCGTGTTCGATCTGCTCGACGTCAACACGGCCGACTCCGCGATCACTGAAGGTAAGCGCAAAGTTGTCGGCGTCATGGTCAGGGACGCCAAGAAGTACGCCGCGACCGGCGGCTGGGGCTTCGAAGGGTTTGCGGGCGACAGTCAGACCGAACGAGTCGTCGGCGACAAGGCGGCCACCGCCTGCTTCACCTGTCATATTGCCCGGAAGCAGCAGGAGTACGTGTTCAGCAGCTATCGGGAATAACGGTATGCCCGGGCGATCCGTGACAGGGCCCGGGCGCGCCCGTATATTGCGCGGCCTTTGTGTCCTCGCCCCCCGGTATTTGTGCAGCCTTTCGATCCGCCGCGCGCCGACGCGACCCCTCGTAATCCGACCTGGCAAGAAAGCGTTTCGACCTGGCTGAAAGGCTTCCGGCCCGCCCCGCTCATCGTCGGCACGTCTGAGCGGTGGCGCGCCATCGTGGGAGCGCTGCTGGGCATCGTGATCACAGCGATCCTGTGCCGCCTCTGTGCCGATACAACAGCCGTTTGGTTGGTCGCCCCGCTCGGCGCGAGTGCGGTGCTGGTGTTTGCAGTTCCTGCCAGTCCTCTCGCGCAACCCTGGTCCGTCGTCGGCGGCAACACCGTCTCCGCATTGATGGGCGTGCTTTGTGTGCACCTCATCGATGATCCCGCGCTCGCCGCGGGTGTCGCGGTCGCCGCAGCCATCGTGGCGATGTTTGCACTTCGTTGCTTGCATCCCCCTGGAGGCGCCGCCGCGCTACTGGCCGTGCTCACGCATGCCAGCTCGCTGGACTTCGTGTTCTTCCCCGTGCTGGTCAACAGCGTGCTGCTGGTCCTCGTCGGCATCATCTACAACACTGCAACTGGCCGCCGTTATCCTCACAGTCAGCTGGTCGAACGTACCAACGTTCCCACCAGCCGCTTCAGCTCCGCCGATCTCGACGCCGTCCTGAAACGTTACAACCAGGTGCTGGACGTGAGCCGCGACGAGCTGGAAGACATCCTGCACATGGCGGAAATGAACGCCATGGAACGTCGCATGAGCGAGCTTCGCTGCGAAGACATCATGACGCGCGACGTCTTCACCGTCGAATACGGCACGGATCTGCAAGACGCGTGGGAGCTCATGCGCCGCCATCGGGTGAAAGCCCTGCCGGTGGTCGACCGGCAGCGACGCATCATCGGCATCATCTCTCTCGCGGACTTCATGCGTCATGCCGAGGTGGACCGCAGCGATGGGATGCGCGAGCGACTGAATCTTCTGATCAAGCGCAGCGGCAACTCGCACACGACCAAGCCCGAAGCCGTCGGCCAGATCATGTGTCACAAGGTGCGAGTCATCAGCGCGAACCGGTCGGTCGGCGAGCTGATGTCGATCTTCTCCGAGCACGGCCATCACCACATCCCGGTCATCGACGGGAACCATCGCCTGGCTGGAATCATCACCCAGTCGGACTTCGTGCGTGCGTTGTATCGCTCGGGCGGCGTTCGACCCTGAACGTGCTCCGCGTGTCGTACGAACGAGTCGATTTGACCGACATTTAAAACAGTCTCGTCATATTCCTTTGCGAGCATCCACGGCAATCTGGTTCGTGGACTCGTGCGATGACGTTAAAATCTGCCAACGCATTCTTTCTGCGTCTGCTGGCTTCAGCAGCCGTCGTTCTCCAGACACTGGCGCCCGCTCACGCTGGCGACAAGGACCGCGACTACGACTACGACGGCTCGCGCGGCCCGTCTGGCAAATTCACCATCGCCGTCATCCCTGACACGCAGTATCTGTTCGACGAGGACCGCGGCAACCGCGCCGTCGTCGAGAAATCGCTGCAGTGGATCGTCGAGCACAGCCGCGAAAAGAACATCGTGTTCACCGTGCACCTCGGCGACATCGTGAACAACGGCGGCAGCGCCCGCTGGGGCAACACCGAGCTGGCGCAAGCGAGCGACGTGTTCAAGATCTTCGACCGCAGCGACATTCAGTACGGCGTCGTCGCCGGCAATCACGACATTCCCGGCGGCTGGGACGACCAGCGCGGCCACACCACGTATCTCGATTACTTCGGCCCGTCGCGCACCGCCAGCAATCGCTCCTACTGCGGCTCGAGCGATGACGGTTATAACAACTGCTACACCTTCAGCGGCGGCAATCAACGATTCCTGCTGCTCGCCCTGGACTGGCGCGCCTCCGACGCCACGATTGCCTGGGCCAAGTCGAAGCTGCAGCAGTTCTCCGGCGTGCCCACCATCATCGCGACTCACGAAATTCTCACCTCCTCCAACGGCCAGACCGTGAACGACGCCGCCGTGCTGTCGGGCTACGGCCAGACGCTGTGGGATCGCCTGATCAAAGCCAACAGCCAGATCTTCATGACCCTGAACGGTCACAACTGGCCGGCAGGCGCGGTGACGATGAAGGACCTGGCGGATCGCGAAGTGTATATGCACCTGGTGAACTATCAGGATCGCTACTTCAGCGGCAGCGGCATGATCCGTCTGTATGAATTCGATCTGCGCGCGAACACCGTCGACGTGCAGACCTTCTCGCCCTACTGGCTCGCGCACAAGGGCACGCTGCCGCCGCTCGCGAAGGATGAAGTCCGTCTCGAGGATTCAGCAAACAAGTTCACGATGGAAATCGACTTCAAGGAACGTTTCGCCGCCGAGCGTCCGGTGAAGCCGACGCCGCCAGTCTCTCCCGACCGTTTGCTGATCGACGGCACGATGGCGTACTGGCGCTTTGAAGGACAGAACGGCAGCCCGCTGCCCGAAGGCGCAGTCGTGGCCCGCGATCTTTCCGGTCGTGGCAACGATCTCACTCGCGTGACACTGCGTAACGGCACGGCCAGCGATCTCACCTGGACCAGCGAGTTTCATCCTCAGCAACCGAGTCGCGGCAGCCTGTTCGTGAATGGCTCCAAGAACAATCCTTCCTTCGGCGGCGCTTATCTGCGCACTGTCGATGGCGCGCCCATCAATGGCATGACCTTCAAGAACGGCTACACCATCGAAGCGTTCGTGAAGCTGCCGGAGTACTGCTGCGAAGATCGGCACGCGTGGATGGGCGTCCTGTCGCGCATGGGCCGCGGCGGCGATCTCGGTCGCACTGAAGACGATCCGGATGAACCGCTCGCCACGCTGACCGTCTCGCCGAGTCGGGAATTTCAGTGGGCGGTCGCGACCTTCACCGATCCGGGCCTGCTCACCAACTGGAGCTTCCGGGTGCCGACGCTGAACTGGTATCACGTCGCGCTGGTGAACGATGGCAAGCAGACCCTGATGTACATCAACGGCTCGCTGGACCAGCGCAATCCGCAGCGCATCGGCAACGGTCTGCTGACCACCGGCGAGTATTGGATGATCGGCGCCAATCACTATGGGCGCACGGTCGAGCACTCGTTCTACGGCTGGATTGGCGACGTGCGCATCGTCAACCGCCCGCTGCAGGCCCGGGAATTCATGCTGGGAGACAAGCGGCGCTAGGCGGCTTTAAGATAGGCGGGTCATATTTACCCGGCGCGACCGCCAGTCGCCGCCCGCTTATCACGGAGTTGCCCCCTTGTTCGAGAACCTGCAAGCGCTTCCCGAGGATCCCATCCTCGGCTTGATGGCGGCCTTTCGCGCCGATACGGCCGCCACGAAGATCGATCTGGGTGTCGGTGTTTATAAAGACGAGCACGGCAAAACGCCGGTGCTGCGCGCCGTCCGCGCCGCCGAGCAGGCCGTGCTCGCCGACCAGCAGACCAAGACCTACACCGGCCCGGCCGGCAACGAGCAGTTCAACGCGCTCATGGTCGAACTGGTTCTGGGCAGCAAACATCCAGCCCTGACCAGCGGTCGTGTGCGTGCCCTGCAGGCACCGGGCGGCTGCGGTGCCTTGCGTCTGGGCGCTGAGCTGCTGATGGTCGGCAGCCATCGTCCGACCGTGCACGTCAGCGATCCGACCTGGGCCAATCACGTGCCGCTGCTGAGCAATGCCGGCCTGAAGCTCGAGCGCTATCCCTACTTCGAGGCCCGCACCGGCACAGTCAAGTTCGATGCGATGCTGGAGCGCTTGAACACGCTGCCGGCCGGCGATGTCGTGTTGTTGCACGGCTGCTGTCACAACCCGACGGGTGCGGATCTGTCGATGGATCAGTGGCGCAAGATCACCGAGGTCCTGGTGCAGCGTCGCCTCGTGCCGTACGTCGATATCGCGTATCAGGGCCTGGGCGAAGGCATTGTCGCGGACGCCGAAGGCGCACGTTTGGTTGCGGCGTCGGTGCCCGAAGCGCTGATCGCTGTCTCGTGCTCGAAGAACTTCGGTTTGTATCGTGAACGCGTGGGCGCGCTCATGGTGCTCACCGAATCCAGCGCGCAGACGAACGCGGCCGCGAGCCACCTTCGCAAGATCGCGCGGGGTATCTGGTCGATGCCGCCGGATCACGGCGCGGCAATCGTTGCTCGCATTCTGAGCGATGAGAAGCTCAGCGAAGATTGGCGTAACGAGGTCAACGCGATGCGCGAGCGCATGCTCACCCTCCGTCGCGCACTCTCAGCTGCACTGGCGAAGACTTGCGGAGCCGAGATGGCTTCGGTGATCGAGAAGCAGCGTGGCATGTTCTCGACCATTCCCGTAACGCCTGAAGCGGCCGATGCTCTGCGCACGCAGCATCATATCTACATGACACGCGATGGTCGTATGAACATCGCGGGCGTCAGTCTGGAATCAGTCGACTATATCGCCAAGGCGATCGGCGCCGTCGTCTGAGATCAGTCCGAAGATCTCGCTCCTTGCAATGAGGAGCGAGATCTCTAGTTACTCGCGGCGCGCCGTTCCACCAAAATGGTTTGAATCCGTGCGAACTCCGAGACGCTCAACGGATAGCGCCTGATAATCAGCACGCCGACAAACACGCACAGTGCCGGCAGCACTGCAATGGTATAGCGAACGCCCTGCGCGACGCCTTCATCTGCCGATTCCACGCCGGTAAATCCAATCGTCGACAGCAGCACACCGACCAGGAAGCTGCCGAATGCCATGCCGGTCTGCTGCACGAAGACCCAGGCTCCGTAGATCGTGCCTTCACGGCGCGCACCGCTGATCATCTCATCGTATTCGACCGTATCCGGCACCATCGCGTTGGGCAACAGCTGTTCGCCGGCATTGAAGAAGCCGAACACGATCATCAGCGGATACAACAACCACCACTGTCCCGCCGGCAACACCAGCAGCGCGAGCCAGCACAGGCCGAGCCCGATATAAGCGGCGATACAAGCCTCACGCTTGCCGAAGCGCGCACCCAGCTTGGCCCACACTGGCGTCATGAACACACTCGTCACGGCGCCCAGCGGATACAACACACCCATCACCGCCGGGCTTTGCTTCGCGACGACCGTGACGAAGTAAATCAACATGCCAGCGAAAGCCGCGTCGGCAATGTTCGCGATCAGGTACGCAATGCTCAACTGCGCGAGCGGCCGGTTCTGCTTCAATGTTTGTAACTGATCCCGCAACGACATGGCCTGCGGCTCGAACGCCACACAAGGCGCGTTCGCCGTGGTCACGAAAGCAACGAGGCCGCTGAGCATGATCAGCCCACCGAACGCAATTCCAACGTAGCGATACCCGGCCAGCTGATCGGGGGCAGCGGCAATCAGCAACGGTGCAATGGAGATCGCCGCCAGCACCGCGATGCGCGCAGCCATTTCCTTGTAGCCCACGAGTGACAGCCGGCCGCGATAGTCGCTGACCATTTCGGGCGCCATCGCCGAGTACGGCACGTGATACAAACTCACGCCCGTGTTCACGGCTAGAAACATCGCACAGAACAACATGGCCGCGGTCGT
The DNA here is from genome assembly GCF_042651805.1 of Steroidobacter flavus. Taxonomy (NCBI): domain Bacteria; kingdom Pseudomonadati; phylum Pseudomonadota; class Gammaproteobacteria; order Steroidobacterales; family Steroidobacteraceae; genus Steroidobacter; species Steroidobacter flavus. The sequence continues at coordinate 707,500 of NZ_JBHSDU010000015.1, forward strand.
GGGGCTATCGAATCGCGGCATACAGAACATCGCGATGAACGCCGCGCCCCACAGCAACGAGCCGAACAGCAAGTAAGGTCGGCGGCGCCCCCAGCGCGAGCGCGTGCGATCCGAGATCGCGCCGACCAGAGGATCAGTGACCACGTTCCAGATTCGAGGAATGAGCAGCACCGCCCCGGCGAGCGCGGCCGGCACGTGATGCGCTTCAGTGAGAAAGAACAGCAGATAGACGCTGATGATCGCCATGTGACTGGCGATGGCCGACTGGCCGAAGGCCCAGCCGAGCTTGGCGGTCCACGTGAGCTGTGCTGTCTCAGACATTGTGAAGCTCGCGATATTGAAGAAGACCGAGGCGCAGCCGTTCCATGCCGTTGGCCACATCCTGTGCGTTACGACCGAAGCCGATGCGCAGATGACCCGGGCTGCCAAAGTAGCTGCCGGGCGCGACCGCGATGTCGTGATGCAGCCAGAGCCAGTCGGTCAGGGCGACATCGTCGACGTTGAAGGTCAGGCGCGGAAAATACATGCAACCGAACGCCGGCACATCTCCCGTCAACAAGCCCGCACGCGCCAACGCCTCCGCCTGCATCAGCACGACCGGCTGCGAGGCCGACAAGATCCCACGCCAGTGCGACTCGAACGGGCGCATATCCTCGAGCACGACGGCCGCGACGGTGTGCGCCACCTTCGACAGCCCGAACTCGAATCGCTCATAGACCGCATTGATTCTGGCTCTTGCCTCTTCGCTGGCAATGATCCACCCGCACTTGAGCGAGAACAGCCCATAGACCTTGGTCAGACTGTTGACGCTGATGAACGCCGGCGAGAGTTTCGCGGCGGTGTCGAGACTCACGAAGTCTCCGTACACCTCATCGACGACAATCTTCACTCCCGCGCGCTCTGCGACGGTCGCGAGCTTGCGCAACTGCGCATCGGTCAGATGAGCGCCGGTGGGGTTGTTCAAGTTCGTGAGTACAATCAGCCGCGTGTTGGGACGAATCAACGCCTCAAGCTCTTCCGGGTCGATTGAATAATCCGGCGCGCGTCGCTCGATGAAGCTCACTTGCGCCCCGTGATTCAGCGCCAGCGCAGGCAAAAAATCGAAGTACGGCCGCTCCACGATCACGTGACTGCCCGGCTCGACATAAGCATTGAAGATGATTGCGAGCCCACTGCTCGCGCCCGTCGTGCAGGTAATCGAGTCGCGAGGCACGCCATAACGCGCCGCCAGCGAATCCAGCACATAGGGATTGCCGTTGCCAAAGGTACTGCGATAGCGCGACGTGAGCGCGCCGCCGAAGCACCGATTGATCTGTTCGCGCAACAACTCGGTCGGCTCGGCGATCGAGCTGTCGAACAGCAGGTTGGCGTCGGCATGCGACTGCGACTCCTCGACGATGCGTCGGCACCATTTGGAGTAGTCGTGAGAGTTCAACGTGTCCATGAAACTTGGAAATCAATAGCGCGCATGGATATTGAATCCCGCGCGAAAAGCTTGCAAATACTCGCGAAAGAGCGTCTATTTTTCACACGGCAGTTCCGCCGCGCCGGCAGTGTGGCCAGGTGAGCCCGATGGTCGAGTTGGATTCGTTCGATGTGCGCATTCTGGAAGCTCTGCAAAAGCAGGGCGACCTGACCATGGCCGAGCTGGCCGAGCGCGTTTTTCTGTCGCACTCCCAGTGCTCCCGACGGGTCAAACATCTGCGCGACACCGGCTTGATTCAGCGCTTCGCCGCCATTCTCGATCCGCGAGCGCTCGGGCTGGGCTTGAAGGTGTACATCACCGTCACGCTCAAACAGCACTCGCAGGTCGCCTCCGAATTCCACACGCTGGTCACCAACGCGCCGGAGATTCTCGAGTGCTGCATGGTGACCGGCGACGGCGACTTCCTGCTGAAAGCGTATGTGCGTGACCTGCAACACTTGCGGGATTTGCTCGGTCAGCTGTCGGGCGTCGAGATCGTCGGCACGCTCAAGTCGGTCATCGTGATCGACGACGTGAAGAACACTTCTGCCCTGCCCGTCTACGCGACCACGCGCCCGGCCTGAGTACGGCGGATCATCCGGGCTTGCGCTCAGATGATCCGCACGTAGGCCTGCCGTTAGAACTTCATCGCGAGCGACATGCCGATCGCGCGAGGCTGCATCACACCGACACCGTACGCACTCAACCCAGTGGTCGAGTTACGCGGAGTGGCGCTCAAGTAGCCCTTCTCGTCGGTCAGGTTCTTGACGTAGAGCGTCAGGTCCCACGCGCCCGAGCTCACACCGGCGCGCAGATCGAACGTCGTGTAGCTGGGCATCACGAAGCGAGGCGTCGTGGCCGCAGCGTTGAACGGCGCGAGACGATCGCCCAAGTAAGTGACACCGCCGCTGACGAAGCCGTCGAGGCTGCTGGTCACCGGGAACTCCTGCGTCAAGAACAGGGTACCGGTCCACTCGGCCGAGTACGGCAGGCGATCGCCACTCAAACCGTACGTGCCTTCCGGCGCGTTCTCGGTGAGCACGGCATCGGTGTACGCGCCGTTACCATTCAAAGTCAGGCCGTCGAGGATCGACCAGACGAAGCTCAACTCCACACCCTGACTCTTCGCCTCGCCGCCGTTGGCGATGAACGATTCGCCGGTGCTCTGATCGACCTGGCGCAACTGAATGTCGCTCCAGTCGATGTAGAACGCCGCGATATCCATCGTAAGGGCGCGCGAGAAGAAGTCACCCTTCAAGCCCAGCTCGTAGCTGACCAGTTCGTCGGAACCGAAGGTCGGCGGAATCGTGGTGGTCGAGATGCCGAGCTGCTGATTCTGACCGCCGGCGCGATAGCCCGACGCAATGCGCACGTACGACATCAAGTGATCGCTGATGCGATAGCGCGGATTGAACGAGTACGTGAACACGTTCTCGTCGGAACCGCCGCTGTCGTGGCTCTCGCCGTTGTTGAGCGGACCGGTGATGTGCTCGCTGTAGTTCTCTTCGTTCTCGCTGTAACGACCGCCAATCTGTACGTCGAAGCGATCGGTGAACTTATAAGAAAGGTTCGCGAACACGGCCTTCTCCTTGAACGTGCTCGGCGTGGTGCCGTCGTACAAGGGCGCGAGGCCGAGATTGTCGCCGCTCTGCGGATCGACCATGCGCAGGCGCTGATAACCTTCGCTGTCTTCCTTGGTGTAGAAGGCGCCGACCAACCAGCCGAACGCGCGACCGTCTTCCGGCGACGCGAGTCGGAATTCCTGCGAGAACTTCTCGGTCTGCAGCTTGTTATCGATCACCACGCCGAGGCCGGGGCGGCCGGCGAAGATCGCAGTGAACTGACCGAACGTGCCGGTCACGTCCTGCGGACCGTCATGATTGATCTTGCCGTACGAGGTGATCGAGTCGAGGGTCGCCCAATTCAGATCGGCGGTCACGGTCGTATCGAAGAAGCGAATGTCGCCCTCGAAGCCGTCGGTCTGCGGCAGACGCTCGTGCGTGTACTCGCGGGCGAGCGGCGTGTAGTTGAACGTCACGTCTTCGTTCGGAGTCGCGCCGGCGCGTGCGTCCTGAAACAACGCGGACGATTGCACCTTGATCTTATCCGTCACATTCCACAGCGCCGCCACGCGACCACCGCGAACGCGCGCTTCGTTGACGTCTTTGGCGCCCGACAGCGTATTGTCGATGTAGCCCGCGTCTTCACGCTGGAACGCGCTGAGCTTCACGCCGAGTTTGTCGGAGATGATCGGGAGATTCGTGCCGACGCGCACGCCGTAGCCTTCGCCGCCGTGAGCAACGGTGGAACCATCGACCTGCACGCGCGAGCTGTATTCGTTGGTGTCGGGCTCGGCCATCACATATTTGACCAGGCCGCCCATGCTGCTCGCGCCGTAGAGCGTACCCTGCGGACCGCGCAACACTTCGATGTGCTGAAGATCGGACGGATCCAGATCCGGCACCATGAAGTCGCCACCGCCGCGCGAGCTCGACGAGCCGAACGGCGAATCGCCGATGCTGATACCGACCGTCGGGTTACCGCCCGTGCCGGTGGAGATACCGCGAAGGATGAGCTGAGTGCGACCGGCGCCGCGGGCATTCATGCTCAAGCCCGGGACTTGCGCGAAGTAGTCGCGCAACTCGACCGAGCCCTGCTCCGACATCTTGCCGGCGTCGAGCACCGAGATCGCGACCGGCACGTCCTGCAGACGCTCGGAGCGCTTCTGCGCAGTGACGATCACTTCCTCCAGATCGTTGACGGCAGGTTCGGTCTGCGTCTGCGCCATGACCGGTGTCATCGCGAGGCTGCACAGAACGCCGCTGGCCCAGAGAGTCGATTGATCACGCATACGATTGGCATTCCCCGACGGCTGACGCATGCCTTGGCGTCGCCTTATTTGAGAGTGAACTCGGCACCGACCGGAATTGGAGGCGCCCCCGCGAGGCCAGGGCCTCGATTCGCGTAAAAACTCTATAGCGGGTCGGCTGTTCTTAATGTGCTTTCTTGGCCGGGAATCTGGAGAGTCGCGTGGATTTTTCACGCGAACCCTCGGTTCGGCGAAATTTCTGGACAGCCCTAGGGGAAATCCCAATGATTGCGCCCGAATCCACTTTGAGGACCGCCATGCTCCACCACCTTTCCTTCGCCGTTCGGGATCTCGAGCGTGCGGCTTCTTTCTACGACGCCGTGTTGGCGTCCTTGGGGTTCGTGCGGGTGTGGAGCGACGACACCGCGGTCGGGTATGGCTATCCCGGTGGCGGCGACAAGCTGGCGCTGAAACTGGTGACCGAAGGGATCGCGATTCCCGGGCCGGGCTTTCATCTGGCGCTCGCCGCCAGTCATCGCGATCAAGTCGATCAGTTTCACGCCGCCGCGCTTCGACACGGCGGACGTGACAACGGGCAGCCGGGGCTGCGCCCCGACTACGGCCCGCAGTACTACGCCGCGTTCGTCATCGACCCCGATGGTTATCGGATCGAGGCCGTGATCAACGCGGCCGAGTAACGATCACTCTTTCAAATATTGCTCCTGGCCCTCGAAGCCGATGCGCTTCATGCCGTTGCGCTGAGCGCTGCCGAGCACCTGAGCCACCTGATCGTACTTCGCGCGCTTGTCGGGCCGGACATGCAGCTCAGGCTGATTCGGCTTGGCCGCCTCGGCGCGGAAGAACTGCTCCAAGTGCGCCAGACTCTCGACGACGGTGCCGTTCCAGACAATCGTACCGTCGGATTCGATGCCGAGCTTGATCACCTCGGGCTGGGTCCTGCCGCCGTCGGATATCGGCATATCGAGCTTGATGTTGTTGGTCATCACCGGCAACGTGATGATGAACATGATCAGTAACACGAGCATGACGTCGATCAACGGCGTCGTGTTCATGTCGACCATCGGCTCGTTGTTACCACTCGCGGAAATGCTCATCGCCATGACGTAACTCCTTTCTGTGGAAGCTATCGACTCAAGCTGTTGCAAAGTATCGCGGCGCGCCTGCGCGTAAAGCCGGTAGAAGCCACCTGAACTTCCTTTGTTAATACCGGTCGATATAAGTTCCCTTATTGTTTGCTCGTCGCCGTCACCCTCCAGGTCGCCATCCCGAAACGGGCGACGCCGTTCTTTATATAAGGCCGGAAGGCCGCGTGCACGACTTCAGTGACGCGGGCTCGCAGCGTCTCGTCGTTCATTTCTCTCAAGGCCAGCCCGACCGGGCCGAGTTTTGTCACATAGGCCAGCAACTCCGCTTCGTCGGCGGTGCCCTCCACATCCAGCCGCTCCAGGGTGATATCGCTCCAGCCGCTCGCTTCCAGGATGCGTCGGACGCGATCGCCGTCCGCGAATGCAAACTGACCGGGCGCGTTGGGATCGGGTGCCGGCATGTTTGTTAGTAACGGTTCCGCCGCGCGCTTGGCCGTCGTCATAAACGGATTCTGTGCGGGGCTTCTCCATGCGACGAACGCGAGCTTCCCACCGGGACGCACCGCGCGACGGATGTTCTTGAACGCTGCTTCCGAGTCGTCGAAGAACATCACGCCGAACCGGGAGATCACTGCGTCGAAGCTGTGGGGATCGAACGCATGGGTCTGCGCGTCCGCTTGTACAAACATCGCCGTGTTGATTCCTTCGGCAGCGGCGCGAGCCTTCGCGGCAGTGAGCAGGGGCTCGGAAATATCGGCACCGACACAGCGCCCGCTCGCTCCCAATCGTTGGGCCATCGCCAACGTCGTCGCGCCGGCGCCGCAACCGATATCGAGCACCTGCCCGCCTTGCCCGGGAAAGGCCGCGTCGAGCAATGGCACCTCGAACGGCGCAAGCATGCGATCGAGCACCTGTTGCATTTCCACCCAGGTGCGCCCGGACGCCTCATTCCACAGCGCCACCTGATCCTGATTGACCTCGCGTGTCTCGCTCATGCTGACTCCCGGCTTGCGTCGCTCTACGATGGGATGCCACTGTACAAGCTCAAGTCGACTTGAGGTCAAGTGTGAAACTCCTGGACATCGCGCAAGTGGCGCAACGCTCCGGCGTGCCCGCCTCGACCCTGCGTTATTACGAGCAGGAAGGGCTGATTAACTCGGTAGGGCGTCGCGGACTGCGACGCCTGTTCGAAGCCACAGTGCTGGAGCAGCTGGCCATCATCGCGCTCGGCCGCTGGGCCGGCTTCTCCTTGCAGGAGATCGCCAAGACCTTCTCGCCGAACGGCGGGATCCAGATCGACCGTTCGCGGCTGACGGCCAAGGCCGAAGAGCTGGATCAGGTCATTCATCGCCTGACCGCGATGCGCGACGGCCTGCGTCACGCGGCGGCCTGCAAGGCGCGACATCACATGGAGTGTCCGCGCTTTCGTCATTTGGTGAAGCTGGCCGGCTCCGGCCGACTGGACCCCGAGCCCGAGAAACGAACCCGCCGCGCGCCAATGCGCCGTTGAGAGCCGCATCACTCTGAATCGCCCGTGTGAGCCTCGCACACGCGAGGCGCCGTGCTTCCACGCCGGCAGCAGCAAACGCTACTTCTTATCGCCCTTCTCGCTGGCCAGGCGCTGGCCGAGTCTCTGCTTCGCGCCTTCGGCATAACGTTGGCAAGCCGTCGCATCGATCAGCTTGGCTCGATCGCCCTTGCCGTTCTCATCGATCACGTCCCACAGGCCCGACAGCTCCGGATGCGCCGTGATCAGCACATCGCAAGGCGCGGCGCTAATTGCCTGGATGCTCGAGGTCAGATCGCTCGCCGCAGCGGGGTAACGCGGATCGCCGCTGTATTTGAATGCATCGTCCGAGACCGCGTTCAAGCTATCGCTGTACACTATGTTCACGCAGCGACCCGCTTCGCACGACTGCCAACGCCACGACGTGCCGCCCGGCGCGTGCCCTGGCGTGTGGATCAGGCTCAACTTCAAGGGCCCCACCTCAACCGACTGTCCGCGCCCAATCCCGACGACATTGGCAACCGCGGGGAACGGCAGCAAATGCCCGACCTGCGGATCGTCGGGCCCCACGCGCCCACCACGCAACACCGGCGCGGCCTTGTCGCTTGCAATCACTCTCGCGCCGGTCAGCTTCTGCAACTCGGCGATGCCGCCCGCATGATCGTAGTGAGTGTGTGAATTGAGGATGACCTTCACATCGGTCATCTTGAAGCCCAGCTGCTCGACATGCTTCGCAATCAACGGCGCCGACTGAGGCAACGCGCCGTCGATCAACACGTGTCCCTGCGGGGACGTGAGCAATACCGAGCTCAAGCCCCGCGGCCCGACATAATAAGTGTTGCCGTAGAGCTGAAACGGCGCTTGCTCCTTATTCCAGGCTTCGCAGTGAGAGCACTCGATCGCTGCAGCATTTACATGGCCGACCAGCGACAAGGCAGCAGCGAGACCGAACATCCAGACGCGTGACATGGTATTTTCTCCTTGATCTGGCGAGCTTAGCGATGTGACGCGCGCCGATCGTGATCAATTGTGGCAGCGCCTCCAGTGTTCGCGGATCGCGACAACTGCGCCTGCGAGCCTGCGCTGTTAATCTTCGCGTTCAGCTGATGAAAGCCCACCAAGCTCAATACGTCCCGGGACTGGACCTGCTGCGGTTCTTTGCCGCTTGCATCGTCATGGTGTTCCATCTGGCCTTCTGGTCGTGGGCCTTCCCCACCGGGCAAGTCGCGATCGCCTCGCACGGCGTGGCGAATTTCAAAGACTGGACCACGCTCGCGCCGTTCGGCTGGGCCGGCGTGCAGATCTTTTTCGTGATCTCCGGGTTCGTCATCGTGGTTTCGGCCGAGCGCAGCTCCGCCTATAAGTTCTTCGTGAGCCGGTTCACGCGACTGGTGCCGGGCGTCTGGATCTGCGCCACCATCGCCCTGCTGGCCTGGCTGCTGGTCGATGTCGGCACCCGACCGCTGTCGTTGTTCGCGATGTACGTCCGCAGCGTCGCGTTCTTCCCGAAAGGCGCCTGGATCGATAGCGTCTACTGGACGCTCGGGGTCGAGATTTGTTTCTACGCGCTGATGTTCGTGTTGCTGCTGACCAGCCGGCAACGCTGGATCAAGCCCATCATGTGCGGCATCGGGCTGATCAGCACCCTGTTCTGGATCGGCTACACCTTCGCCGCTCAAGACCGGAACAGCGAGCTGTTCGAGCTGTTCAGCCAGGTGCAATGGTCGAGGTTCGCGCAGCTGCTGCTGATCCAGCACGGCGTGTTCTTTGCGTTCGGCGTGCTGCTCTGGTCGCACTTCTCGAAGAAGTCCTCGCGCGGCGAGCTCGCCTGGCTCGTACTGTTCGCTATGGGAGGCTGTTTGCAGATCGCCGGCGAGAGCGTGCTGAAACTGGAAAAGACCGGCCTGTCCTTTTCGCCGCTCACGCCGTGTGTGATCTGGCTGAGCGCGATGCTGTTCTTCTGGATCGCCGTCGCCAACAACGCACGGGCACAGCAGTTGCCGGATTGGTGTTTGCAGCTCCTGCGACGACTGGGCTTGATGACCTATCCGCTGTATCTGCTCCACAACGTGACCGGCGGCGCCTTGTTGGGTGCCTTCATCGAATGGGGCATTCCCTCCCGAGTGGCGCTGGCCGGCACCATCGCGGTCGTGCTGGCGCTCAGCTGGTGGATTTCCAAAGTCCCGGAGCCGGCGCTCCAGAAATCGACGCGAGCTCTCTTCGATACCCTCCGCGCTCGCTGGCAGTCCACGAGCAGCACCTCCGGCGTGCGCGACGCCGGCTAAAAGTCGCGCAAATCGCCTCGCGCAGACATTCTTCCACTGCTCCGCCCTGGGCCGCTTGATCGTTGCAAGCGGCCCGTCGTTTGGCGCGCGAATGGCATGAACCTCTCCGCTGCCGTTACCTAAAATTCCGTTTAACTACTGCGGCCTCTGGCAGCCGCCGCGATAACCACAAAACAGCGGAATTCATGCATGCGGGATATTCCATCTCTCGTCAGGTCCCGTCGCGTCCGCGGCGGCTATGGACTGGTCGCGTGCATTCCCTTTGCAGCGGCGTTTGCAGCTGAGCCGATAACAGCCAGCGATCCCGAAGAGTCACCCGCCGTGCCGGTGAATGCGGGCTCCGGCGTCATTCGCTACGAGTCGAGCTTCTTCACTGAGTTCCAGCCGACCACGGCCCTGGACATGGTGAAGCGTCTGCCGGGCTTCGCGTTCGAGCCAGGCGACACGACCGTCCGTGGATTCGCAGGCGCGCTGGGCAACGTGCTGATCGATGGTCAGCGTCCGACCTCGAAGGCGGTGCTGCTCGAAGATGTGCTTCGTCGCATTCCCGTGGCCGGTGTCGCCGCCATCGAAGTGATTCGCGGCGGCGCGCCTGGCATCAACATGCAAGGTCAATCGGTGGTCGCGAACGTCGTGCGCCTCAGCGGCGACATGAGCACGCACGCGGCCGAAGTCACGGGCCTGTTCGCAACCGATCACGAGCCGGGCGTCGGGTTGCGACTGGAGTCGGCCAGCAACATCGATCGGCTCTCGCTCAACGGCACGCTGAACTTGCGCGACGAGCAGAAATACGGCGACTCCGGCACCGGCGAACTGATCCGTCGCAATGCCAACCGGGAAATCATTCTCGCGAGCGACTTCGAGACTGACTGGCGTCAACGTCAACTCCAGGCCAACGGCGCGGCCGAATACCAGGGTGACGCCGGCCTGCTACGTATCAACGTGGGCGGCACCAGCCAGGACAACAAGCAGTTCGACATTCTCACGCCACGGTCCGGGGTACCCCAGACATTCGACTCGCGCGTCGTCACCGATATCAGCCTCGATCAAGGCGAAGCCGGCGTCGACTACGAACATTCGATCAGTGACGCGCTCACCGGTCGCATGCTGGTGCTGCAGACGTTGGAAAAGAAGGTCATCACAGCCGATTCGATCGACGCTGTGAATCTGCAACGCTCCGAGGACGAGGCCTTTCGAGGCGAGTCCATCCTGCGCAGCTCGGCCACCTATCGCGCTTCGCCCGCCGTGACCGTCGAGAGCGGTCTCGAAGGCGCCTACAACTTTCTGGAGGTGGACGCCCGCCTCACTCGTAACGGCGCGGCCGTGGAGCTGCCCGCCGACAACGTGAAGATCGAAGAGCGTCGTGGCGAGGCGTACGTCGACGTGCGTTGGAAAGTCACGCCACGCCTCGCGAGCGACATCGGCATGCGCTATGAGCGATCGACGATCAGCCAGTCCGGCGATCATCAGGCCAAGCGCACGTTGAGCTACCCGAAGCCTCGCATGACGGTGCGGTTCGATTTGAACCCCGACATTCAATTGCGCGGCCGTGTCGAACGCACGGTCAGCCAACTCGAATTCCGCGACTTCGCCTCGCAAGCGTCGCTCGATGCCGGCACCATCAACGGCGGCAACGCCGAGTTGCGCCCCGAGAATGCGTGGGAATTCGAAGGGGGCATCGAAAATCGTTTCTGGGGCAGCGGCGCCATCGTGCTCAGCTACATGTATTCCAAGGTCAGCGACGTGGTCGATCTGGTCCCGGTCGGTCAGTTCGATGCTCCGGGCAACCTCGGCAGCGGCACGCGCGAAAAGATCACGTTCGGCTTATCGCTGCCGCTGGAACGGATCGGCATGTCGGGCACCCTGCTCCGCTTCAATGGCGACTGGAACTGGTCGAAGGTCGACGATCCAGTCACTCATGAGTCACGACGCATCACCAAGCACGCGCCGGTCGGCGGCGACGTGCTGATCACGAAGGAGTTCCCGTCGCTCGGCTCGACACTGTCGCTCGAGAACTCCTATAGCAAGCGCGAGACCTACTTCCGGATCGCCGAAGTCCGCACCGATCACTGGGATCATTTCCTGCGGTTGTATTGGGACTGGACCCCGAAGGCCGACACTGTGGTCCGTCTGATGTTCAACAATTTCACCGGCCGTCCGAAGAGCCGTTGGCGCACGGTTTATGACGGCACGCGCGCCAGCGGCGACATCCTTTATCACGAAGATCGTCACATCGACGCGCTCCGCTTCGTGCAGCTGCAAGTCCGCAAGTCGTTCTAACAAATCTTCGACTAATGAAATGCCCGGCGCCACTGTACAAGGCCGGGCCATTGGCGTGAGACTGACTCTCCGAGCATCCGCGGAGAGTCGAAGACGTGTCACGACTTCAAGGCAAATACGCGCTGATCACTGGCGGCACCGGCGGCATCGGTTTGGAAGCTGCGCGCCAGTTTCTAAGTGAAGGCGCCACCGTCGCAATTACTGGCCGCTCGACGTCAGGACTCGAAGCCGCGAAGCAAGAGCTCGGCGGCAGAGTTCTCACGATTCGCAGCGACGCGGGCGATGCCGCTCATCAGGATTCCGTGGCGACCACGTTGCGCGAGCACTGGCCGCAGCTCGATGCTTTGTTTGTGAATGCCGCCGACATGACCCATCGGTCGCTCGCAGATTGGGATGAAGCCGCGTTCGACGCACTGCTGGCGACGAACCTCAAAGGTCCGTTCTTTCTGATCCGCGCGTTGCTGCCCTTCTTCGCCAATCCCGCATCGATCGTTCTTTGCAGCTCGGTCGCCGCCCATATCGGCCTGCCACAATCGAGCGTTTATGCGGCCAGCAAGGCGGGCTTGTTATCGCTGGCACGCACGCTCTCCGGCGAGCTCAAATCTCGCGGCATCCGAGTCAACGCCCTGACGCCGGGGCCGACTGAAACATCGGCATTCACCAAGCTCGGGCCGGAGCAAGACACCCTGCGCGCTCAGATTCGGAAAATGGTCCCAGCCGGCCGCATGGGCACGCCGCTGGAGCTCGCGAAGGCCGCGGTCTTCCTGGCCTCCGACGAGTCTCGTTTCATGCTGGGCGGCGAGCTGCTGGTGGACGGCGGCGTCAGCACGCTTTAAATCTAAGCCGCATTGAGGCTCGCCATTGCATCTTTGATGCGCATCGCCGCTTTCGGGCGGTCATACATCCGCTTCATATAAGCGAGCAGCGTCGGGCACTGATCGAGCAGGCCGATTTCGTTGCCCCAATCGAGCGTGTATGCGGTCACGAAATCGCCGATGCTCACGCGATCGCCGACCAGATACTCACGACCTCGCATGTGCTTCTCGAGCACCTGGGCCATGGCCCGAAAATCCTCTTTCGCAAGCTCGATGTCCGTGGCCTGGCGCTTCTCTTCCGGATACAGGAATGAGTTTTTCGCGATTCGCCACAACGGCTGCTCGAGCTCGGTGACCACGAACAACATCCAACGATTGAGCTGCGTGCGCAGCTTCAGGTCGGTCGGCAGCAAGCCCTTCTGCGGATATTTCTCGGCCAGATAGACCGCGATGGCGACCGACTCGGTCACCACGAAATCGCCGTCGACCAGCGTCGGCACCTTGCCGGCCGGATTGATCGCCAGATACTCCGGCGTCTGCCCGGCGCCTTCGTTGAGTTTGACGACGACGGACTCGAACGGGATGTCCAGCTCCTGCAATGCCCAGCGGGCACGAATCGAACGGGTCGGTGCAAGCTCGTACAGTTTCATGGCGCCTCTCCTGGAAGATATCCCAAGGACGAACCGTAACGACCGAAACAGACACGGCAGCGACGCATTAATTGCAGAACTCGTGCGTGAGTAGCAACGATCCGATACCGACCAAGAAGATACCGATAAGCCGGGCGACACGCTGCCCGCCGGGCGCGAGCCGTTCCAGCGTGATCGCCACCGTCACCGCCGCCATCGCCCGCAAATCCATCACGCCGACGACCAGCAGAATTGCCGTCAGACCTGCACAGCAGTGCGTGCAGTGGATTCCAAGACGGATGCCATGTCGCCAGGCCGTCGCAGCATCCGGCCGTATCGAGCCACCGCAACTCGACGAGTGGCGACAACACGCCAGATGACGAGCTTTCCAAGCGGTGAACTGAAGTGCGCCCGCGACCATGACAATCACGCCGATGGCGGCGGGAACGGCACGCGCAAGCGACGGTACCTGCATTTCGATCGAGGCCACCATCACGCCGACAGGAAACGCGACCAGGCCCAGCAGCGTCCACACGAAGAAATAGCCCGCACCCACCAGAGCGGTCAGGCGACCCAAGCGCGCTTCATCTGATCGTGCAACGGCACATCGATATCGAGTCAGCATCGGCACCAGAGATGGCAGCATCATCGCCACCATCATCACCATCCACATGCCGACGAACGACACAGCAGCGCCCGTCCACGTCTGCCCGGGCATTCGCATCCAGGCCATCGACATCGTCCAGCCCCCGGGCATGGACATTCGGCTCATCGATGCCATGGACGCACACCAGAGAACGGTCACCGTCGCGCTGATGAGGAACAGCAGCGCCGACACACCATGGAAGGCTCGTGCGGACGTCATGACTCAACCCTTCGGATATTGATCGCGATGACGCCACCACAGGCCGCCGCTCTCGTTGCGTCCCTTTGGCGCGCGGTCGAGCCATTGATAGGCGCCCCACAGAGCATCCAGCCCACGCGCATACGCCGAGTACGTGTGATAAATGACCTCGTCCTCGCGTACGAAGGCGCTCATGCCGGGGAGATCGCGCACATAGGTGGGCCGGTCGGTGCCACACATGCGCGCGAATCTGTCCGCCACGTCGCCATTGTCCCGAACTTCCGGCTGCGGCACGGGCCGACGCTCGTAGTTGTATTCGATGGCGCCCTCCCGCTGACGTTCCTCCTCGGTGAACCAGACATTGAAGTCGTGATTGAAATCCGACGACCCCGACGAGGCCCACGGAAACGTCCAACCCATTCGACGTTGAAACGCCTGCAACTTGGCGAGTGGCGCGCGACTGACGGCCCACAACATCACGTCGTGATTGGCGAGGTGCTCCGCGAAACCGTTGAAGCCATCGGCGATCATCGAGCAGGACGGACAGCCCGCCTGATAGTCCGGGCCGAACATGAAATGGTAAACGAGCAGCTGCGAGCGCCCCTGGAACAGATCCGCGAGCGAGGCCGCGCCGGCACCGGTCTCGAACGCATAATCCTTGTCGATTCGCACCCAGGGCAGCGCCTGGCGCTGTCGCGCGAGCTCGTCACTGCGGCGCGTGAGCTCCTTCTCCGCCTCGAGCAGATTCAGCCGGGCTGTCAGCCATTCCTGTCGCGTTCCGGTCGGATGGGTGGTCATGGGCCTTTGCTCCATTGGTATGCTTCACTGCTGAACAGGGTAAGCACCCGGCCGCCGGCGGTGGGAGTGACAAATTTGACGGGATTCCGATGGATTCAATGATCACCGCCGCCGCGCGGGCGCTCGCGGCGGGCGATCCACTCGGTGCGTTGAAACGCGTGGCCCTACGTGACGATGCGCCCGCCCTGGCCCTACGAGGCATCGCCATGGCGCAGCTCGGAGATTTTGTGAAAGCCCGGGCGCTGGTGCGCAGCGCATCGCGCTCGTTTGGCCCGAAAGAGACAATGGCCCGCGCTCGATGCGCGGTCGCCGAAGCCGAAATCGCGCTCGCCTCGCGCGACTTGCACTGGCCACAGAAGGCACTCGATGCGGCTCGTGTGACCCTCGAAGAACACGGCGACACAGCCAACGCCGCTCTCGCCCGCTATCTGGAAATCCGTCGCTTGCTACTGATCGGACGTGTCGATGCGGCCGAGAGCCTGCTCGCTCATCTGAACTTCGCCGCCATGCCGCCCGCGCTGAGAGCGGCACACGAGCTCATCGTTGCAGGCATCGCGATGAAACGCGTCGATTCCAAAACAGCTCGCGCCGCGTTGACTCGCGCCGGACGTGCCGCACGAGATGCGAGGATTCCGGCGCTCCACTCCGAGGTCGAGAACGCATCGCAAGTGTTGAACACGCCCGCAGCTCGATTGATCGCGCGCGGCGAAGTGCGCCCGCTGTTGCTCGACGAAGTTGAAACAGTGCTGGCTTCCAAGGCGCTCGTGGTCGACGCCTGTCGTCATGTCGTTCGCAGCGGACGTTCGACCATCCCGCTTGCGACGCGCCCGGTGTTGTTCACGCTGGCACGAGCCCTGGCTGAAGCGTGGCCAGACGATGTTCCGAGAGGCGCGCTCATCGCGCGAGCCTTCCGAGCCAAGATCGCCGATGAGTCGCATCGAGCGCGGTTGCGCGTCGAGATGGGACGGCTTCGTTCCAAGCTTCGATCCATCGCGAATGTGAGTGCGACGGATCGTGGCTTCTCGTTGGAGCCCAAGCTCGCGCGCGATGTCGTCGTGCTCGCGCGTCCGGTCGAAGAGGAACATGCATCGGTGCTGGCCCTGCTCGCCGACGGCGAGTCGTGGTCCAGCTCGGCACTGGCGCTCGGACTGGGCGCGAGTCAACGCACCGTTCAACGCGCGCTCGATTCGCTGTCGGCGAGCGGCAAAGTGCAGTCATTCGGCCGCGGCCGAGCGCGTCGCTGGATGACCCCGCCGGTACCCGGATTCGCGACGACCTTGTTACTCCCTGCTCCGCTCCCCAGCGACTAGGATGACCCCATGAAACGCACCTCAGCCCACATCGTTCGTGAATATGGCCCCTTCCCGGGTGTCGATGGCGTGCACGGAGTCACCTATGACGGCCAGCAAGTCTGGTTCGCCTCTGGCGACAAGTTGAATGCCCTGGACCCGGCCAGCGGCAAGACCGTGCGCTCGCTCGACGTCGCCGCGCATGCCGGCACCGCGTTCGACGGCAAACATCTGTTTCAGATCGCCGAAAATAAAATTCAGAAGCTTGACCCTAAGACCGGTCGAGTGCTCGCGATTATCCCCGCTCCCGGCAATGGCGGCGACTCGGGACTCGCGTGGGCCGAGGGCACCTTGTGGGTGGGCCACTATCGCGAACGGAAGATCTATCAAGTCGATCCCGAGAACGGCGCGGTCCTGCGCACTATCGAGTCGAATCGTTTCGTCACCGGTGTCACGTGGGTCGAAGGCGAGCTATGGCACGCGACCTGGGAAGCCGACGAAAGCGAGCTCCGTCGCCTCGATCCGAGCACCGGCCAGGTGCTGGAGAGTATCGAAATGCCGGCGGGCATCGGCGTCTCGGGCCTCGAGTCCAACGGCAAGGATCAATTCTTCTGTGGCGGCGGCAAGAGCGGCAAGGTCCGCGCCGTGCGCCGACCGAAGCGGGATGCGGCTTAACTAAACTCGGAGTCGTCACCAAACTGGCGCAGACAAAGCGCCGCCGCTCACCATGGCGCAAGCAGAATCCAGCTCACCTAGCTGGAAAGCTGCAAAAGAAACAGAGCCATGGTGATGCTCGAACTGCTTCGTGTACAGGCGCAGACCCAAGTTCAACTGCTAACCGACTGCGTGGTCGCGCTGGCGCGCGATCCGCTCTCCCCCGATCAACTCAACGCGTGCGCCTCGGCGGCGCGCTCCTTCGAGGCGACCGCGCATATGGTCGGACTCGAAGCGGGCGCCGAGCTGGCGCGCTCGATGGAAGAGTGCCTGGCCGCGGTCCGGCGCGGCGACATCGAGCTTCAACAGCAGCTCATCGGAATGATGCTACAGGCCGTCGACCTGCTCGACTCGATGGCCAAGCTGCCGCGGACCACGCCCATTGCGCCCCTGTCGCCGTCGACAACGGTTGCGGAGCGAACCGAGACCCGACCCGATAAGCACAAGCCGGTAGTGCTGGTGGTCGATGACAGCATGGAGACTCGCGAGCTCGAGCGGAAACTGCTCCGCTTTCGCGGCTACGACGTGGTGACCGCGGCCGACGGCCTCGAAGCCTGGTACGCGGTCCTGAGTGGAAATATCGATCTCGTTCTAACGGATATCGACATGCCGCTGCTGGATGGCATTCAGCTGACCCGCCGTATCAGGAAGGACCCGCGCTTCAAGCGGCTGCCGGTGCTGGTCGCCTGCGATAAAGACAACGTACAGCAACGATGGCGCGGCTTCGACGCCGGCGCGACCTACTACGTCATCAAGGGCACCTTCCACGACACACTGGTGGAAGCCGTAGCCACTCGCATCGGGCCGACAGAATTTTGACGCCTCGACGCGGGCCGCAACCTGCGTCAAATTGGCGCTGACTCAAGGGTCGAGTGTGACGCCCGCGGCGATTAAACGTTCCGCCGCCACCGAGCGAAACTTCGCGAGCTCCTCTTCGAGTTCGCGCGCGACACTTTCAACCTGAACGAGGGAACCATGTAAATCTTTCTGGCGTTGAGCTGCTAGCGTCGACAGCCGGGTCGCTCCGAGCATCGCCGCGCTACCTTTCAACGTATGCATCGTCTCGACTCGCGCGGCGGCGTCCTGGGTGGGTAGCTCTTGAATGAAAGTGGCCGCATTACCGATGAATTTACGATAGATCGCGGCAACCGCGAGTGGCGCGCCGAGGCTTTCGAGTAGATCCTGAAACACGGCGGCGTCGAGTACGTCGCTCGAGATGGCGCTACCTGGCCGGGCGTCTGCGGAATGTGACATATGTAAGTGGTGACAGTCGCGGGTCAGGATAGGTTACATTGCACGCGGCCCACCTGTGGGCCGGTACGTTACGAGACCACGGATGAAACCGCATTCTGGCATGCGTACTAACGAAGATGCGGCGAACAGCCGCGTCCTGGTCATCGACAACGATTCCTCGATGGTGCTGTGGGTCCGTTCGGTTCTGCAGACCGAAGGCTATGACGTCCGCACGGCCCTGAGCGGCGAGGAAGCGCTCGCGATCCTGCGCACGACACCCGACGTGCTGGTGGCAATCAGTGATATCCACATGCCGGGAATGGACGGCATCAGTTTGCTGAAGAGCCTCGGCTCGCTCAACGGCGCCGCCTCGGTGCCCCGCTTCATCTTTCTCACCGCGTATCCCGAAGTGGACTTCGCGGTTCAGGCGCTACGTCTCGGCGCGGTCGACTTCCTCGTCAAACCCGTTCGTCCGCAGGAGCTGCTAAATGCGGTACGAAACGCGGTCGAGCGCATGGACCAAAGCCGCGTAGCCATGCAGTTGACCGATCAGGCCGCGATGCTGGCACAACAAGCCGAAGCCCTGGCCGCGGCACTCAGCGTGTGGAAACAACCGCAAACCGAGCCGGCCGCGCAGCCAGTTGAAGCAAGCCGCGGCGATCTCACAACCGTCGGTCTCGATCGCTTGCGTCGTCCCCGTCAAGCGCTGGAACCGCTCGGTGAATTGGATGATGTCGCGTGGGATCTACTGCTCGAGCTACTGCGCGCGGATAAGACCGCTCAGCGCATTTCCGTTTCGGCATTGAGCATCTCCGTGCCTCATATCTCGCCGACAACAGCACTACGCAGGATCCGAGAGCTGGTTAAAGCGGGCCACATCCTGCGCAACCCCGATCCCATGGACGCGCGTCGCGACTTTGTCGTGCTCGCGTCCGAGTGCCGCGCCGCACTCGAACATTATTTGGAACAAGTCGCCAAAGAGCTCGCGGCCGCGGTTGCCCCGCGTACGTAGCGATTGCGACGTATACGTCAGATTGATGTAAGTCTCGCTTGTTGTAGTGAAGCGTGTTCGGTAGAAACACGGCCGGCGCGTAAATCACGACCGACATAGAAACGGAGGACGCGATGGGGAAGATCGTTCGGCGCAAGCGCTGGCTCCTGGGAGCTGGCGCACTCGGTGCTGCGCTCACTTTGTTTGTACTGGCACCGCGTGAACAAACATCCGAAACGCCGGCTCCCGCCGCACCTCGGACGTCCGATCCCGCTCCACAACCGGCGCCAGTGACGCGTCTGGCAACCGCGCCCAAGGAACAGCAGGCACCGGTGGGCATTCGGCAACGTTATATCGTGCAGGCTTCGAGCGCGGAGTTGGCTCGCGGCGCCGTGACGCGCGCGGGTGGCGTCATCACCGGAGATCTCACGATCATCCGCGCGGTGGGCGCAGAGTTGGACGAGCGTGAGCTCGCCGCCCTGTGGACCGACCCCGTCGCTGGCCTGCGCGTCTATGACGACGCAGCCGTCACTTCCAGCGCCGCCGCGGCTCTGCCCGAAACCTATTATCCAACGCAGGTCGGCGCGAGCCCGCTGCACACTGGAGGTATTACAGGGCGCGGTGTCACGGTCGCCGTGCTCGACACGGGCGTGTGGCAAGAGAAAGGCCCGCTGCAACAGTCATCGTCGGGCCGCAATCCGCGCGTGCTCGCTCAATACGATGTGATTCTTGCGCGTGAGAACCCGAGCGCGTATCCGCTGCTATCGCTAAACAAATACAGCCGCGACATCGACGATCCCAACGGCCACGGCACTCATATCTCGTCCATCATCGCCAGCAGCGGCATTGCCTCGACAGGTAAATATCAAGGCGTCGCGCCCGGCGTGAATCTGGTCTCGGTGCGCGTGCTCGACCGCAACGGCATGGGCCGTTACTTCGATGTCATCGCCGGCATTCAGTGGGCCATGAACCAACGGCTCGCGTATGGCATTCGCGTGATCAACCTGTCGTTGAGCGCGCCGGTGCAATCTCACTATTGGGACGATCCGCTCAATCAGGCCGTGATGGCCGCGTGGGGCTCGGGCATCGTCGTGGTTGTGGCCGCGGGCAACGCGGGCCCGGCGCCGATGACCATCGGCGTGCCCGCCAACAACCCGTATGTCATTTCCGTCGGCGCGGTCACTGACGCCTATCATCCGTACGAACCCGCCAAGTACAAGCTCGCGACATTCTCTTCCGCAGGTCCGACGTACGAAGGCTTCGTGAAGCCTGAAGTCGTCGCCATGGGCGGTCACATCCGCGCGTACGCGCCGAACGACGGCGTACTCGCGCAGCAGTTCCCGCAGTGGCTGGATCTTCGTTACCCGGACATGACCATGTCGGGCACATCGCAAGCAGCGGCGGTCACCAGCGGCGTCGTCGCGCTGATGCTCGAAGCAAATCCCCTGCTGTCACCCAACAATGTGAAATGCCGACTCATGGACGGCGCACGCCCGGCCGTGCGATCCGATGGGCACCTCGCCTACTCCGTGTTCCAACAGGGCTCGGGCCTCGTGAACGCGCAGGATTCGCTCTACAGCACGGCATCGAACTGCGCCAACCAAGGCTTGAATGTCGCGGCCGATCTCGCCGGCATCCAGCACTACGGCGGCCGCGCGAATCAGGATGCCAACGGCAACTTCTACATCATGGAAGTCGATGAGCCGATGGGTCTGCTGACGACCTTGTTGAGCCCGCTCGGCAGCCTGCCGTTGCTCGGCCAACTGCTGGTCGGCCTCGCTACGACCCTCGACGGTCTGTTGTGGGACGGCAGCCCGCCTTCCGACGACAGCGTGACCTGGAGCGGCGGCTACACCTGGAGCAATGGCTACACCTGGAGCAACGGTTACACCTGGAGCAACGGCTATACGTGGAGTAACGGCTACACCTGGAGCAACACCTCCGCGCCGAGCAGCTCCGGTATCGAGCCCGCGCCTCAGGAATAGCAAGCAGAATCACCGTGCGTCACAAGTGGGTGGTTGCTCTGGTCGCCTGCGCGGTGATGACCGCGCAGGCGGCAACACCCGTGCCCGAAGTGCGTCCGATGTACTTCGAGCACCTCACCATGCGCGACGGCCTGTCGCAAAGCACGGTGATGAGCATCCTGCAGGACTCGCAAGGCTTTCTGTGGCTGGCAACCGAGAGCGGCCTCGACCGTTACGACGGTTACTCGATTCGCGAATACCGCCGCGAACGTGGCAATAAGAACGGTCTCGCGAGCGACTATGTCTGGAAGGTTGCCGAAGACGCGCGCGGAGATCTGTGGCTCGCGACGATCGGCGGCGGTGTCGCGCGCTGGGACCGCCGCAACGATCACTTCCAACAGTTCCGACACGATCCCGCTGATCCCTACTCTCTGGCTAGCGATGCAATTCGCACGCTGCACATCGACGCGAAGGGTCAGGTGTGGGCGGCGACTGAGCGCCACGGTCTCGATATCCTCGATCCGCAAACGGGCCGCGCACGCCACTTCCATCATATAGAAGGAAATCCGCGCTCGCTGTCGGCCGACGCGGTCTTCGCACTCTATTCCGATCGCGCCGGCCGCCTGTGGATCGGCACCGACAAAGGCTTGAGTCGTTACGAGCCGGGCAGCGACGACTTCAACAACAATGTCGCGGAAGCCGGCGCGCTCGACGGCGCGAGGGTACGCGCGATCATCGAAGATCACGCTGGCGCGCTGTGGATTGGAACGTTCGATAACGGCTTGTACCGCCTCGACCCGCAAACAAAGAAAGTCACATCGTTCCGCCACGACGCCAACAACCCGCGCTCGCTCAGCAACGATCGAGTGCGCGCGATCATGGAAGACGACGCGCGTCGGCTTTGGGTCGCGACCTCCGACGGTCTCAACCTGTTCAATCGCACGTCCGAGAGCTTCGTCCGCTATGGCAGCGAAGCGAACAATCCGCACAGTCTGCGCGATGACGATGTGATGTCGTTGTATCAGGATCGCAGTGGCGTGATCTGGGTCGGCACGCGCGCGGGCGGCGCCAGTCACTGGAGTCCACAGAGCTGGGCACTCGGCCACTATCGCAGCAGGCTGTTCGACAACACTGCCGTGAATAGCTTCGCCGACGACGGCGAGGACACGGTCTGGATTGGCACGAGGGACGGTCTGGTCGAGATCAACACTCGCGAACGGCACGAACGTCACTTCACGCGCGAGTCCGAAGGCCCGCTGCGCCTCGCGGACAACAGCGTGATGGCATTGCTGTACGACCGCGACGGAGCGCTGTGGATCGGCACGATGAGCGGCGGCCTGGCGCAGTTGGATCCGCAGCGACGCTCGCTGCGCTCCTATCGTAACAACGCAGACGATCCGTCCACGCTGCCAGCGGACGGCGTCATGAGCTTATATGAAGATCGCGGGGGCGATATATGGATAGGAACATTTGGCGGCGGCATTGCGCGCATCGATCGCGCGACCGGAAAACTCACTCGCTATCCTCACAGCACCGACGAGAACGCACTCAGCAGCCCGCGCGCCAGTGCCATCGCCGAGGACCTGCGCGGCAATCTTTGGATCGGCACCATCGGCGGCGGTCTGAACCTGCTGGAGCGTGGCACCGGCCGCTTCCACGCGTTCCGTCGGAACGACCGCGATCCGAGCAGCCTGAGCGACGACACCATCTATGCGTTGCATGTAGATCCGAACGGCAACGTGTGGGTCGGCACTGCGGGCGGCGGACTCGATAGGGTCATAGGAAGCTCCGAGCAACCCGATGCGATTCGATTCCAGAGCGACACGCGGCTCGGAGACATGCCGAGCCAGGTGGTGTATGGCATCGAGTCCGACCAACAAGGCGGCCTCTGGCTCAGCACGAACAACGGCCTGGTGCGTCTGGATCCGAGCACCGGCGAGAGTCGACTGCTCCGCGAGCCGCATGGCTTGCAGGCCGACGAGTTCAACTTCAATGCGCACTACCGCGGCCGCGACGGTACGCTGTACTTCGGCGGCAACGGCGGCTTCAACGCTTTTCAGCCCGACATCTCATCGGCAAGCGCGCCGCCGCCGCGCCTCGCGCTCACGTCGGTCGCGGTTCTCAATCAACAGCTGCCGTTTGCGAAGCTGCCCTCGTCGGACCGGCCGCTCGCACTGGAGCACGATGACCGCTTGGTAACGTTCGAGTTCGCGGCACTGGATTTCGTTTCTCCCACCAACAATCGTTACCTCTATCGGCTCGAGGGCTTCGATCCGGACTGGGTGCAAGCGGGACGGATGCATCGGGCGACTTATACCAACCTCGACGCGGGCAACTATGTGTTCCGAGTGCGCGCGACCAATGCCGACGGCGTTTGGAATCGGGAGGACCTCACCATTCCCGTGCATGTCGCCGCCGCGCCATGGAACACACTGACCGCGCGCATGATCTACGCGGCGACGGGGCTTCTGATCCTTGGCTTCCTCTGGCGCCTGCAACGGATCAAGCGGCAACGTGAGCTCGACTACAACCGCGAGCTGGAGCAGATGGTGCGTGTCCGCACGCACGAACTGGAGGAGCGCAATCATCAGCTACAAGAGATGAGCCGCGCGAAAAGCGATTTCGTCGCCCGCATGAATCACGAGCTGCGCACCCCGATGAATGGCGTGCTCGGCATGAGCGAGCTGCTGCTCGACACTCATCTCGATCCCGTGCAGCGTCGTTTCGGCGAAGGCATTCACCGTTCCGCCGATTCTCTGCTCGCCATCGTGGACGACGTGCTCGATTTTTCCAAGCTCGAGGCCGGGCGACTGCAGCTCGCCCCCATCGAATGCGATCTGGTCGAACTGGTGGAGCAAACGGCGGAAATGCTCGCGGCCCGCGCGTCGGGGAAGAACATCGAGCTCCTCTGCGACTCCCCTGCCCGCCCCGTGCCTCGCGTCCGCGCGGACGTCGTCCGGCTGCGTCAGGTGCTCGTCAACCTCGGCGGCAACGCCGTGAAGTTCACCGAGCACGGTGAAGTGACATTGCGCGTGACGCCGCCCGAAATCCAAGGCGATAAGCTGCGCGTGAAGCTCGAAGTCAGCGACACCGGCATCGGCATCGAGCCCGTGAATCAGTCGCGCATCTTTGAAGAGTTCGTCCAAGAAGATGCGTCGACGACGCGTCGCTACGGCGGCACGGGCCTCGGCCTCGCCATCGCGCGACAACTCGTGGAATTGATGGGCGGTCAGCTGTCACTGGTGAGCTCGCCCGGGGTGGGCTCGACATTCAGTGTCGATCTAACGCTGCAACTCGCCGATCCCACCGCTGAGCAGCGCCCCCAGCCCACGGATCTACTCGGCTTGCGCATTCTCGTCGCTGACGACAACGCCGCGGTTCGTCGCCTCATCATGCACGCACTCGATCAGTGGGGCGCGCACCCGGTCGATGTGGGCAGCATGCCCGAAGTGTTACGCGAGCTGCGCGCCACGCCTTACAACGCCGTGATCATCGATCATTCCCTGCTCGATTGCGCGGTCGCAGGTGAACTGCAGTCGGTCGTCGCGGACCGGGCGGTTCGACCGCGCGTCATCCGCCTCGCGAGCTTCGTCAATCTCGCGCAGACCGAAGGCGCGGATCTGCAGTGCTTCGATGCCGAGATCACAAAGCCTGTGCGCCTTTCACAGCTGCATCGAACCCTCACGGGCGACACAACCCCCGACACATCTACAACGGTGTCGCAGCCCGTGCCTCCGCTGGTGTTGCCGGAAGGTGCCCGCGTCCTCGTCGTCGAAGATCAATCTCTCAATAGAGATGTCGCCGAGGGCATGCTCAAGGCACTGGGACTGGAAGTCGATACTGCGCACGATGGCAGTCACGCGCTCGAGATGCTTGCTCGCACACGCTATGACGTGGTGTTGATGGATTGCCGAATGCCCGTGATGGACGGCTACGCGGCGACGACCGAGTTACGCCGGCGCGAAGGCAGCGGCCCGCGCATTCCAGTGATCGCGCTCACCGCCGATACCACCAGCGCCGCTCGCGAAGCCTGTCTCGTCGCCGGCATGGATGACTATCTCGGCAAGCCATTCAGCCGTGCAACGTTACGCGCGGCACTGGCACGCTGGATTCCCAGTCGAGACGCGCCGGCCACGCAGCCGAGCACACCGATAGCCGTGGCGACCAGCGACCACGCCACTCGCTCATCCAAGAGCGCGGCGGACAATCCCATCCCGATCAGCGGCTGGAGCAACTGAAGCTGCCCGACGCGCGACGAGCCACCGACCGCCAGCGCGCGATACCAGAAGAAGAATCCGATCAGCATCGAGAACACCGCGATGTAGCCGAGCCCGAGCCACGCGCTCGAATCGAAGCTCGGCCATCCCGCGGGCCAGGTAAAAGCCGCGACCGCGAGCATGGCCGGCGCGGCAATCACGAGCGCCCAGCAGATCACTTGCCAACCGCCGAGCCGCCGCGAGAGCACCGCGCCTTCCGCATAACCGAGCCCACAAACAACGATCGCCACCAGCATCAGACTGTCGGCAGTGAACACGCCCTCGCCGCCGCCGTTCATCAACGCGTAAGTCGCGAGCAACCCTGAACCCGCAATGGCGAACAACCAGAACGCGGGATGCGGACGCTCGCCGCCACGAACCACCGCCCAGGTTGCTGTGGACAATGGAAGGAGCCCCGTGAACAGCAAGCCGCGCGCCGAGCTGATCTCGGTCATCGCGATCCCGCTCAACAGTGGATAACCAACCACGACCGACGCCGCGACGACCATCAACGACAGCAATTCACTCCGTCGCGGCCGGTTATCCGCGAACATGACCAGCGCGACGATGGCACCCAATGTCGCAAGCAGCGCTCGGGCGGCGGTCAGGAACACCGGCTCGAATCCCGCGACGGCGGCGCGCGTCGCCGGCAGCGAGCCGCTGAAGATCACCACCCCAATCAATCCCAATGTCAGCCCATGATCGCGATTTTTCATGGGCCGGATCTTGGCCAACTCGTCGGACAATGGCCAAGGACAGTCCAGTACGATATAAGTGAACTGTCATGGTCGAAGCCCCCGAACAGTTAGAGCCCACCCTCGTCGGTCAAGTCATGCGCCTGATCCAGACGCGCATCGATCGACGCCAATACACGCCCGGTGCCCGCATCCCCTCGGTGCGCGCCATGGCCGATTCCATGGGAGTTTCGAAGTCCACCGTGGTCGAGGCTTACGGCCGCTTGGTCGCCGAAGGCATCGTGCAGCCCCGGCTCGGCTCGGGCTTCTATGTGGCCGCGCCGCTCGCACCGCTGAATCTCGCCGAGCTGAGCCCGGATACCGATCCGACCGTCGATCCACTGTGGGTCATGCGCCAGTCGCTACGACCTGGCGAAGAAAGCTTGCGCCCCGGTTGCGGCTGGTTGCCGGACAGCTGGATGCCGCACGAGATGATGCGCAAAGCCCTGCGCTCCGCCGCTCGCGACGGCTCTGGACCGACGCTGTTTGAATATGGCCCGGCACTCGGTGCCGACTCGCTGCGAGGACTCATCACGCGACGACTGCTGGAGCAAGGTGTGGACGCCGTGCCGGATCAGGTGATGATCACCGACTCGTGCACGCAGGCCATCGATCTGGTGTGTCGATTCCTGCTGGAGCCCGGCGAGACCGTACTGGTCGACGATCCTTGTTACTTCAACTTCAAGGCGCTGCTGCGCGCTCACCGCGCGAATGTCGTTGGCGTGCCGTTCACATCGAACGGTCCCGACCTGTCGGTATTTGCTGCCCTGTTGGAAGCGCATCGGCCGCGCATCTATATCACCAACTCGGGCCTGCAGAATCCGACCGGCGCGAGCTTGACCGCACCGGTCGCGCATCGGTTGTTGAAACTCTCCGAGCCCCACGGACTCGTGATCGTCGAGGACGACATCTTCGGCGACTTCGAGGAACAACCCTCACCGCGGCTCGCAGCCTTCGACGGCCTGGATCGAGTCGTGCGTGTCAGTAGTTTTTCGAAAACGCTGTCCGCTTCCGTGCGCTGTGGCTACATCGCTTGCCGCTCCGACTGGATCCGCGGCCTCGCCGATTTACGCATGGTCACAGGCATGGCCTCGAGTCCGCTCAATGCCGAGCTGGTGGAGTCGATGCTGGTGGACGGCTCCTATCGACGTCACGTCGAGCGCATCCGCACGCGTCTCGCGCAACAACGACAGATCGTGAAGACCAAGCTCGCCAGGCTCGGCATCGTGCCCTGGACCGAGCCCGGCGGAGGAATGTTTCTTTGGTGCGAGCTGCCCGACGGCGCCGATGCGGCCGACGTTGCCCGACGTGCACTGGCGGAGAACGTCATCTTGGCACCGGGCAACGCTTTCAGTGTGAGTGGCGCGGCCACCGGCTTCGTGAGATTCAATGTCACGCAGATGGAGGGCGACAAGGTCTACGCCGCGCTCCGTCGCGCCCTCAGCTGACTTTCATTTATAAAATTTATTGCGCATCTGAATAACCTGTGGTCTGCTAGGCGCCGCCCCATCCATAGGGACGTTTGCGCATGAGACTCAGCCGACGCACGGTATTACAAGCGGCAGCCGCGACGACGCTGCTGAACTCCCGCTTCGCTCACTCGGCCAGCACGCCCGCACAGCCGCCCAACGCCAGCAACGTTCTGTGGTACACGCGCACCGCGCAGGAATGGGTGGAAGCTTTACCCATCGGCAATGGACGCATCGGCGCCATGATCTTCGGCGGCACCGGGCAAGAACGATTGCAGCTGAACGAAGACACGCTCTGGGGCGGCGGTCCCTACGATCCAGCGAACCCCGAAGCGCGTGAAGCGTTGCCCGAAGTTCGCAAGCTGGTCTTCGCGGGCGAGTATGCGAAGGCGACCGAGCTCGTGAACGCCAGAGTCATGGCGAAGCCCGGGCGTCAGATGTCGTATCAAAGCGTCGGCGATCTGCGGCTCACCTTCCCGGGGATCGAGACCGCAACCGACTATCGCCGCGATCTGAATCTCGACGGCGCCCTCGCGACGACTCGCTTCACGAGCAACGGCGTGAAGCATATACGCGAGGTCTTCGCGAGCGCACCGGACAACGTGCTCGTGCTACGCCTCGGCGCAGACAAGCCCCGCAGTGTCGATGTGGATGTGACTTTTCGTTGGCCCGTGCCCTCACGCCCCGCCGATCCGCCCGGCGATAAGTTGAAAGAACGCAAGCAGCAGAGTGGAGGCCCGGGGTCCGTCAGTTTCGACAACAGCGTGCCGGCGCCTGCCGGCCTGGTATTACGCGCGCTACCCGATGGCGACCTGATCATGCAAGGTCGCAACTCGGCTCAATTGGGAGTCGCGGGCGCGCTGACCTACGAAGCACGCGCGCGTCTGATTGTTACCGGTGGCAAGAAACAATCGAACGAATCGAGCGTGAGCGTTCGTGGCGCCGACAGTGTGATCCTGCTCATCGCCATGGCCACCAGCTATCGTGACTACCAACGCGTCGACGGCGATCCCGCCGCGCTCAATAAAGCTTCGCTCGATCGTGCCGCTGCTCGTTCCTTCAACGAACTGCTCAGCCGCCATCAGACCGATCATCGGCGCCTGTTCCGTCGCGTCCAACTCGACCTGGGCCAGACCGCCGCCGCCGATCGCCCCACCGACGAGCGAGTGCGAACGTCGATGACCGGCGACGATCCGGCCCTCGCGGCGCTCTACTATCAGTACGGTCGTTATCTGTTGATCGCGAGCTCACGGCCCGGCTCGCAACCCGCGAATCTGCAGGGCATCTGGAACGACATGTCGAACCCGCCCTGGGGCAGCAAGTACACCATCAACATCAACACCGAGATGAACTACTGGCCGGCCGAGCCCACCGATCTCGGCGAGTGCGTCGAGCCGTTGATCGCGATGTTGAAAGACCTGTCGGTCACAGGGGCGAGAACAGCGAAGACGATGTATGGCGCACGCGGCTGGGTGACTCATCACAACACCGATCTATGGCGAGCGACCGGCCCCATCGACGGCGCCAAATACGGCATGTGGCCCATGGGCGGCGCGTGGCTGTGCCAGCACTTGTGGGATCGCTATGACTACAGCCGCGATGTCCGCTATCTCGAATCGGTGTATCCGATTCTAAAATCGGCGGCCGAGTTCTTCCTCGACACGCTGGTCGAGCATCCCAACGGCCAATGGCTGGTCACCAACCCGTCCATGTCGCCGGAGAACAATCATCGGCCCGATGTTTCCATCGCCGCGGGTCCCACCATGGACAACCAGATTCTGCGGGATCTGTTTGCGAATACCGCGAAGGCCGCGGGCATCCTCAATCGGGACCAGGAATTCGTCGCATCGCTGGAAGCCACTCGCAAACGCCTGCCGCCCGAGCAGATCGGCGCGCAAGGACAGCTGCAAGAATGGCTGGAGGATTGGGACGCGCAGGTCCCCGATATCCACCACCGTCACGTGTCGCATCTTTACGGCCTGCACCCGTCCGGTCAGATCAGCGTCGACTACACGCCGAAGCTGGCACAAGCCGTGCGTAAGTCGTTGGAGATTCGCGGCGACAACGCCACCGGCTGGGGCATCGGCTGGCGGCTGAATCTCTGGGCGCGCTTGCGCGACGGCGAGCACGCGTATCAAGTCCTCAAGTTGCTACTTGGACCGGAGCGCACGTATCCGAATCTGTTCGACGCGCATCCCCCCTTCCAGATCGACGGCAACTTCGGCGGCACCAGCGGCATGACCGAGATGCTGTTACAAAGCCTCAAGTCCCCGAAGGGCGACGATGAAGTCTGGTTGCTCCCCGCCTTGCCCAAAGCATGGCCTCAAGGCTCCGTCACGGGTTTGCGAGCCCGCGGCGGACTGCGGGTAGATTTGAACTGGCGCGGCGGATCGTTACAGGAATGTCGCCTGAGCGCAGTCCGCGATGGCAGCTGGATACTTCGAAGCGGCAACTCGTCGTTGCCCGTGTCGATGAAGGCCGGGCGCAGCCAGACGATCAGGCTGAGTGAGGGAGTGCTCAGTTCGAGCTGATCTTCTTCGAGATCTCGCCGGCCGAGTGCCGGATCGCCGCGATAGTGTCTTTCACCGAGATCGCCATGGGCGTTTCGATGTATGGACACGTGAGCGCGGCGGCCGCGCCGTCGGCCCCCATCACCGGCGCCGACAGATCGAGGATGTGACGAGTCACATCGCTATCCGCCTTTACATACTTTTGCGTGCGAGCCAGCGCGGCGCGTTCGTCGAAGCTCTTCCAGATCTTTTGTGAGACCGTGGGCGCTAGCCGGGTGCGCCAGTCCGCCCGAACCTCCTCGGGCTGAAAGGCATACAGCACCAGGCCGGAAGTGGAATCGATCAGCGGCCGCCGGTAACCGACCCGCACCGAGAAGCCTTGATTGCCCGGCGCTTCGATGCGCGCCACCACGACCATCTGCTCCTCGCTCACGACCGCGAGATGACAAGACTGCCCGATCACACGGCTGAGCTTCCTCATCTCGGGCAGCGCGTCCTCGAGCAAGCTCTTGGTCGGGGCACGCGCGACGCCGAGCGCGAACAACTTGTTCGTCAGCTCGAAGCCCTCGCCGGATTCGGATTGAGTGACGTAACCGCGATGAACCAGTGCATCCACCATCCGAAACAGCTCGCTGACGGAGCGACCGAGCTCCGTGGCGATCTGCGACATGGTGAGCGGCGTGCCGCGGGCAGCCAGCAGCTCGAGCACGTCCAGGCCCTTTTCCAGAGCGGGCGCGCTGTATTTGCGTTCTTCGTCTTCGCGGGCAGCCATGGCGACGGATTATAAACAGCCGTCGCCCGGTGCGTCAGCGGGGAATCAATGAACTGGCGCAGGAATCGGCTGCAACGCGCCAGCCGGCTGCCGTCCGGCCGACCATGCAAACCCGCCGATCACCATGAAACAGACCGTCGGTACCAGGATGGCGTAGTTGATCCCACTCGCGTCCGACACCACGCCCATCACGGCGGTGAGCACTGCCCCACCGATGATGGCCATGACCAGGAACGACGACGCCGTCTTGGTAAGCGGCCCCAGCTCGCGCAACGAATTGGCGAAAATCGTTGGGAACATGATCGACATGAACAGACTGGTCGCCGCCAGCGCGTACAGCCCCAGCTGACCGCCGACGAACACAGCGACGAGCGTCAGACAAATGTTGATGGTCGCAAAGATTGCCATGAGCCGCGTCGGACTGAACCGACTCATCAGCGCCGTGCCGACGAAGCGCCCGATCATGAAGCCCACCAACGACGCGGTCAGATAACCCGCCGCCGTTTTCTCGCCCATGCCCGGCACCTCGGCCTGCGCATAACGAATCATGAAACTCCACACGCCGACCTGCGCACCCACATAAAAGAACTGAGCGACGACACCAAAGAGGAAATGCCCGCGGGTCAGCAACTCGGCGATCGACTGACGCATCGTGAGTCGATCGGGATCGTCCGGTGTCGGCGCTCGTGCCTGAGGCGGAAACTTCGTGATCGCAACCAGCGCCGCCCACGAGAGGACCACGGCAGCAACGATGAGATATGGCGTCTGCACCGACTGCGCCTCGCCGGTCTGAAACGCAGCCAGCTGCGCCTGACTCATCGCCGCCAGCTCGGCCTTCGTCGGCTCGACGCCCGAAAGAATGAACTCGCGCCCGATCAGCACGCCGGTGATGGCGCCGAGCGGATTGAACGCCTGCGCCAGATTCAATCGTTGCTCGGCCCGCGCCGGATCGCCCAGCACCGTGATGAGAGGATTGGCCGATGTTTCCAGGAACGACAGCCCCGCGGCGATCACGAACAACGCCGTCAGAAACCAGCCGTACTGAAGCAGCTCGGCGGCGGGATAGAACATCAGGGCCCCGACGCCGAAGGTCACCAGCCCGACCAGCACGGTGACCTTGTATCCGTAGCGCTGAATCACCCAGCCCGCCGGCAGCGCCAGAAAGAAATAGCCCAGATAGAACGCCGACTGCACCAGGCTCGATTGGAAGTCGCTCAGAAAGAACGCCTTGCGCAGATGAGGCATCAGCACGTCGTTCAAATTGTTCGCCACGCCCCACAGAAAGAACAGGGTCACGATGAGGACCAAGGGCGCGAGCGCGGTGCCTGTCTTATTGTTCATCCATCCCCCGAAGCGATACTTTTATCAGTCGAAGGCGATCACCCTCTGGCGCTGTTCGCCGAGACCCTGGATCCCCAGGCGGATCTCATCGCCCACCTTAAGATACACCGGCGGCTTCTGCCCCAACCCCACACCCGGCGGCGTGCCGGTGGTGACGATGTCGCCGGGCTGCAGACTCATGAACTGACTCAAATAGGACACGAGAAACGCCGGCTTGAAAATCATGGTGCGCGTCGAGCCGTCCTGATAGCGGTGACCGTTGACCTCCAGCCACATCGCCAGATTGTTCACGTCGCCCACCTCATCGCTCGTCACCAGCCACGGGCCGATCGGGCCGAAGCTGTCGCAGCCTTTGCCTTTGTCCCATTGCCCGCCGCGCTCCAGCTGGAACTCGCGCTCGGACACGTCATTGCAGACGAAGTAGCCCGCGATCGCCGCCGCGCCGGCCGCTTCATCGACATAGCGACACTCAGTGCCGATCACGAATGCAAGCTCCACTTCCCAATCGAGCTTCTTGGAGTTGCGTGGCTGTATAACCGCGTCGTTCGGTCCCGACAGCGCACTGGTCGCCTTCATGAAAATGATGGGCTCGCTCGGAATGGCCGCGCCCGTCTCGGCGGCGTGATCGGCGAAGTTCAGCCCGATGCAAAGAAACTTGCCGGGTCTCGCGACGCAGGGACCGAATCGAACCGGCCCTTGAACCAAAGGCAGCGTGTCGACCTGCACATTCTTCAACTCGCTCAGCCGCTGAGGCGTGAGCACCGAGCCGTCGATGTCACGGATGACACCGCTGAGATCGCGGATCGCGCCATCACGATCCAGAATGCCAGGACGCTCGGCGCCGGGCTGACCATATCGAACTAATTTCATAGCCTGTGCTCAGTTGGTCCAGCCGCCGTCGATGATGTGACATTGGCCGGTCGTGAATGCCGATTCATCCGATGCCAGATACACGGCCAGCGCCGCCACTTCGCAGGCCTCGCCCAATCTGCCCATCGGTTGCCGCTGAATGAACGCTGCTTTCGCCGCGGCGTAGTCACCCGTCGCCCGCAATCGCGCGTCCAGCGATGGCGTCGCGACGGTGCCGGGGCAAATG
This sequence comes from Steroidobacter flavus, assembly GCF_042651805.1. NCBI lineage: Bacteria > Pseudomonadati > Pseudomonadota > Gammaproteobacteria > Steroidobacterales > Steroidobacteraceae > Steroidobacter > Steroidobacter flavus. The sequence continues at coordinate 740,407 of NZ_JBHSDU010000015.1, forward strand.
GCGTTACAGCGAATCCCCCGCGAAATGAAATCAGCCGCGACCGACTTGGTCAACCCGATGATGGCCGCCTTGGTCGCGCCATAGATGCAACGGTTCGGCACGCCCTTGATGGAGCTGGCCACCGACGAGATGTTGATGACGCTGCCGCCGCCGCGCTCGAGCATGCCGGGCAGGGTCGCGCGGATCAGCCGGAACATCGATGTGACGTTGATATCGAACGAGGTCGCCCAATCCTCCTCGGTGCTGTCGAGGATGCTGCCGTTGGCCACGATGCCGGCGCAATTGACCAGCACATCCACGGCGCCCACGTCTTTGGTGACCGCTGCGATGTCGGCGAGATTGCGCACATCCAGCCGTCGCGTGCTACATCCCTTCAATTCCGCCAACGCGCGCTCGTTGATGTCGGTCGCGATCACCGACGCACCCTGCTTTGCGAACATCTCCGCAATGGCGCGCCCGATGCCTTGACCCGCCGCCGTGATCAGAGCGGTCTTGCCCGTCAGTCGCTGTGTCGACATGAGCCCCCTCCAGGATCAGGCGGTGCGTGGGAAACAGCCGGGGCCGCTGGGCTCGAACGACTTGTACGTGAGAATGAACTCGCGATGACCCATGTCCTCGGACTTGGTGAACTGCCCGCCCGCGACGGCCTCAACCAGCGCAACGATCTCATCGGCCACTTCATCCAAGTCGCTCACGCCTTCCAGAATGCGGCCGGCATTTACATCCATGTCCTCGGTCATGCGCCGGTAGGTCTCGGGATTGCCCGTGACTTTGATGACGGGCGCAATCGCCGACCCCACCACCGAGCCCCGCCCCGTCGTGAATAGCGTGAGATGCGCGCCGCACGCCATGAGCTCGACGATCTCCGCGTTGTCCGAGATGTTGGGAAAGCCAAACTTCGGTGGGCCATCGGGCACCACGTCGAGCAAATACAGGCCCGGCGCTTCGGGAATTTCGGCCGGCTTGATCACCCCGACGATGGGCGCCGAGCCCGACTTCACATACGCCCCCGCCGACTTCTCTTCCTGCGAGCTGAGCCCGCCCTCGGCGTTGCCCGGCGCGAAGCTGCCGAAGCCCATGGCTCGATAATATGTTTCGGCCTTGGCAATCGAGGCGACGATGGCCTCGCCCACTGCGGGCGTACTGGCTCGCACCGCCATCGGGCCTTCGCAGCCGATCATCTCGCCAGTTTCCTCGAAGATGCAGGTCGCACCGGCCGTCACCAACCGATCGAATGCGCGGCCGACAGCCGGATTTGCAGTGATACCACTGGTGCCATCGGAGCCGCCGCAGATCGTGCCGACCACGAGCTCGCTCAGCTGCATCGGCACTCGAACGGCCGCGTCCGCAATCTGTTGTTTCATCGCTTTGGCAGCCGCCACGCCGCGGTCTATCGCACTCCGCGTGCCGCCGGCTTTCTGAATCACAATGGTCTCGACGGGTCGATCGCTCGCCGCCACATGCGCGGCCAGCGCTTCACGATTGAACGACTCGCAGCCCAGCGACACCAACACCACCGCGCCGACGTTGGGATGGGTCGTCAGCGCCTTCATCATGCACAATGCATATTCGTTGGGATAGCAGCCGGGAAAGCCAATCAAATGCACGTCGGGATCGTCGCAACGATCGACGATGCGGCGCGCGACGTGGTGTGCGCACTCGACCAGATATGCAACGGCGACGACGTTGCGAATGCCTTTGCGCCCGTCCTGACGCAGATAGCCTTGAAAGCTCATGTCGCATCCACCCGCGCAGCGCGGGTGTGCGCGCTGATGTAGTCGCTCTTCATGTTGTGCAAATGAATCCAGCCTCCCGCCTGCACAGCAGCCGTCATCGAGCCGATCGGCGCGCCGTATTTGATGACTTTCTCGCCCGCCGCCACGGCCCGCCGGGCCAGTTTGTGCCCGAGGTCGGTGTCCTGAAGCACGTGAACTCTTTCATCTGAGCTGATGTTGAATTGCTCCCCGGCACGCACGGCCCGACAACACACGAGCACGTTGTCATCCGGATGCAAGAGAATCGCGGGCGCAGCTTGATGAGTCTTCATTTGATAGATACGCGTAGCGTTGGCCCCTGTCACAGCACTGCGCTCCGTCTCGGACAGCGAGCTCAAGGCTCGTTGCGTCAGTGCGTACCATTGCTCATAGGTCGATGCCAGCGTCAGCACCGGCCAGTCGCTCCCCCAGAACACGGGAGGGTCCGAACAGTTGCAGGACCGCCTCGGCATACTCCAGCACCTCCGCCGGTTTCACGCCTGGTGCCAGCTCGGTCAGCAGGCCCGATAACTTGCATGTAACGTTTGGGCACGACGCCAATGCGCGCAGCCCTTCCCGCCAGGCGCGGTCCACCGAATGGCCAATGGTTGGCTTCGCCGCGTGGTCGATCACGATGGCCAGATCCGGATGCCGGCGTGCGATCTTCTCGATGCGACTCATATGAACCGGCTTGATGAGCGCATCGAACACCAGCCCGTGCGATGCGAGCGCCTTCAGCGCGCGTCCGCGATCTGGATCGAGAATCCAATCGGCATCGCCGATGTCCTGAAGCATGGGCCGCACACCGAGGAACTTCGGGTGCGCAGCTCGTTTCGCAATCTGTTGCTCAACGTCCGGCGCATCGAAGTCCACCCAACCGACCACACCCCGAATCCACGCCGTGCGCTCGGCGATCGATAACAAATAATCCGACTCCGCCGCGGTGGGCGCCGCTTGCACGAGCACGGCTCCGTCAACGCCCGCGCGCGTCAGATGCGAATACAGCTCCTGTTCGTCGATGCGGCGAAACAGCCCGGGCAGCGCCGGGGTCAGCCAGCCGTAGTCGGCTCTTTCGGGATCCCACAGATGAACGTGCGCGTCGATGATTGCAGTCATACCTTGTCTGTCGCCGGCGCCGCCTCGTGAATCAAACTTTGCGAGCGCAGCTCTTGCCAGAACTCGGCCGGAATTCGGGTCCGGTAGAACGCCAGGGTCTGCTCGACCTGCTCGCGCCCGCCCAGCCCGGGAATGACCGATGCGACTTGAGGATGCGCCAAAGGAAACTGCAATGCCGCGGCGGGCAGCGGCACATTGAACTCGCGACACACGCGCTCCAGGCGTCGCACTCGAAACACCACGTCGGTTGCGGCAACCTCATAGTTGAACCGCGGGATGGCATGGCCCCGCGTGCCGGTCGCGAGAATTCCAGAGTTATAAGGCCCGCCGATGACGATCGACGTCCCGCGGCGCGCACATTCAGGAAACAAGGCGTCGAGCGGCTTCTGCTCGAGCAATGTGTAACGCCCGGCCAGCAGGATCACGTCGAGATCGATCTCCTCCAGCAACTCCAGACAGATCGGAATCTCATTGACCCCGATGCCGATCGCATCGACCTGGCCTTCGGCGCGCAATTTGGTCAGTGCACGCAGCCCGCCGCCATGAATCAGCTGGTACATGCGCTCCGGATGACGATAGCCATGCGTCATCCGCCCGATGTCGTGCACATACAGAACATCGATCCGCTCGAGACCGAGCCGTTGCAAGCTCGATTCCCAGGACTGCATCACGCCGTCATAGGAATAGTCGAACACCGGCGTGAACGGCAGGGCGGAACGGAAGCCGAAGCGCTCCGAGTCGTCGCTGACTTCCGGCGCGGGTTCCAGCAGCCGACCGACCTTCGAAGACACCACGATGCCTTCGCGCCCGCGCAAGCCCGCGCCAACCCGCTGCTCGCACAAGCCAAATCCGTAATACGGCGCGCAATCGACGTAGCTCATGCCTGCGTCGAACGCGGCGGCAAGCGTCTGATCCGCTTCCGCATCCGAGAGCGGACGGTACAAATTCCCCAGGGCCGCCGCCCCCAGCCCCAGCTCGGACACTTGCAGCCGGGTGCGCCCGAGGGGACGGCGCGGCAGGCCATTCTGAATCAGGGCGTGATGCGCGCTCATCGACGGGCAACCTGGCCAACTGTGGCCATATTCTCACATATGATTTTGCTTTTATCTATAGAACCGGCGACCCCCAGGCGCATGCTCTATTCCGACAAGAAGTGCTGCCGGTTTGTGTCAGAAATTGCCCGAACCTGGAACAGGCACGGTGCTGCTTCGTTTCCCTACAGCGAACGCCGACTGGATGAGGAGTTTCATGGCCAAAGCCAAAGTGCCTGCCGCAGGTCCCGCCACTCCCTGGTGGCTGATGGAGGGAGACGAGGAGTGTCCGAGCTGCGGCCATCTCTATATCTATGAGATGGAGTTTCGCTGCCCGGAGTGTGAAACGACGACCTGCATCCATTGCCGACGGCGCCACTCCGACGGCCGCTGGGTTTGTGTCTCGTGTACCGAGCCGACAACGGGAGACACCCATGGCGGCTAGAGCCATCTGGAAAGGCGAGCTCAAGCTCGGCAAGCACAACGTCGGCGTGAAATTCTTCTCCGCCATCGAAGATCGCAGCGTGCGTTTCCACCTGCTCCACGAGAAGGACAATGCGCCCGTCGAACAGCACATCGTTCGCAAGGACACCGGCAAGGATGTGCCGAGGGAAGAAATGCGCAAGGCGTTCGCGGTCGGCCCGAACACCGCCGTGATCCTGCAACCCGATGAGCTCGAAGAACTGGTGCCGCCGGAATCCCGCGACATCGAGGTGCTTCGCTTCGTGCCTGCCGATGCGATTGGCGATCAGTGGTACGAGCGCCCCTACTTTCTCGGCCCCGACGGTCATACCGACGATTACTTCGCGTTTGGCGAAGCGCTGTCCCGGAAAGAAGTCATCGGCGTCGCACGCTGGGTCATGCGTAAGAAACGTTACCTCGGCGCGATCAGCGTGCTCGACGGCTATCTGGTCATGACCACCCTGCGCCGTGCGGAACAGGTACTAAGCTTCTCCGGCGTCGAGCCCGCGAAATCAGCCACGCCGCAAGCGAATGAGCTGAAGCTCGCGGAGCAGCTGGTCAAGTCCATCGAGGCGGATTTCGATCCGCAACAGTGGCAGAACGAATATCGCGAGCGCCTGTTCAAGCTGATCGAGGCCAAGGCGCGCGGCGAAAAGATCGAACCGATGGCCGTCAAGAAGAAACGCCCCGAAGGCAGTCTCGCCGACAGCCTGAAGGCCAGCATTGCCGCCGCCCGGGAGAAGAAAGTTGCCTAGTCGCAAGCGTAAACGCGAACCCGAAGCGCAAGTCGAGGAGCAAAGCGCAGGCGCCCGCGTGCGCTCGCTTTGGTCCGGCACCATCACGTTCGGCCTGGTGAGCATTCCGGTCGATCTGCTGACCGCCGTGCGCCCGCGCCAGACCGCGATGAAACTGGTCGATACCGAAGGACACGCGCTGGGTCGGCAGTATCACTGCTCGAAGGAAGGCAAGAAGCTCAACTATGACGATCTGGTGCGCGGTTATGAAACCGACGACGGCAAGATGGTGGTGATCACCGACAAAGAGTTCGAGTCAGTGGCGCCGGAAATGTCAGCGGACATCGAGCTGCGCAGCTTCGTGCCGATCGAGCAGGTCCCGGCGCTGTACTTTCAGAAGCCCTACTTCCTCGCGCCCGCCGGCAAATCCGCGAAAGCCTATGTGCTGCTCGGGGAGACCATGCAGCGCACGGGACGAGTCGCGATTGGCAGCTTCGTCATGCGCGGTCATGAATATCTGGTCGCCATCGTTCCGGACAATGGCGTCCTGCGCCTCGACACGCTTCGCTATGCCGATGAGATTCGCAGCCCCGAGTCGATCGGCCTGCCCAAACACTCGAAACCGGCGGCGGCCAAGGTGACCCAATTCTCCAAGGAGATCGAAGCGCTCACTCACAAAGAAATCGATGTCGCCGAGCTCCAGGACCAGGAAGCCAAGGAACTGCAGTCGCTGGTGGAATCCAAGCAGAAAGAGCACGACGACGTGATCCACCCGAAGGGCGCGGAAGCCGCCGAAGATACCGAGGGCGGCGAAGGCGCGAAGGTTATCGACCTGATGGAGGTGCTTCGCAAAAGCCTTTCCAAGAGCGCCGTCGTGCGGACAGCCGAAGCGAGCGCGCCCATCGATCTCGCGGAACGTCGCGCCCAACGCGATGCCCGCTCGACCGCAACCAAGAAGAAATCATCGACCGCCAAAGCAAAGCGCAAGGCACCTCGGAAGCGAGCCCGGCGCAGCTGAGCTCGCCCGAGCGATTTGTATCGCAATGTATCGGCGAGCTCTCTCTACACCCACGCTTACAGGAGCGAGTTGATACGACATGCCCTGACTACATCGTGGATGAACACTGCACGCGTTCTTCCTCGGAGGTCAAATCATGTTGAAACAAGTCGTCGCTTTGTCCATGTGCCTGCTCTCGGCGGCCTGCACCGCCGGCGATTCGAGCGCGGAGCCCGTTCCGCCGGCGATGAATCGATCCGCCGCACCGCTGGCGCCGGAATTCAGAGGCATCAAACAGTGGCTCAACAGCGAGCCGCTGACCTTGTCACAACTGCGCGGCTCCGTCGTGCTGGTAGAGTTCTGGACCCGTGATTGCATCAACTGCATTCACGTCATGCCACACATCAAGGAATGGCATGAGCGTTATCGCGATCAAGGCCTCACGGTCATCGGCGTGCACACCCCCGAGTACGAGCACGAGAAGGTGCCGGCCAACGTGCAGGCGACTGTCGAGAAGTTCGGCCTCGACTATCCGATCGCGCTCGACAACGACTACGAAACCTGGAATGCCTACAGCAATCAGTTCTGGCCGGCGCTGTATCTGATCGATGGCCAGGGCCGCGTGGTCTATCGGCATTACGGCGAAGGCAGCTACGCCGAGACGGAAGCGCAGATTCAGCAGTTGCTCGCCAAGCGCTGAAAATCCTGTCGCGGGTCGCGCCAGATCAAGACGGCCGGAGCGACGGCCTCTAGAACTGGCGACTGGCCCGTACAGGAGTCGTTCGATGCGAGTTGGCGTGTCCTACCCCACCACGGAGGTCGCTGGAGATCCGGCGGCGATTCGCAAGTTCATCGCGGCGGCCGAGCAGCTGGGGTACCGGCATCTGATGGCGTACGATCACGTCGTCAAAGCGCCGCACGAACATCGTGAGCCCAAGCTGACCGGCCCTTACACCGACAAACATACATTTCACGATCCGTTCGTGTTGTTTGGCTTCGCTGCCGGGGTGACGGACCGCCTCGAGTTCGTCACGGGCGTGCTCGTGCTTCCACAACGTCAGACGGCATTGGTCGCACAGCAGGCGGCGGACGTCGATCTGCTATCGCGCGAACGGCTGCGTCTCGGCGTGGGCATCGGCTGGAACTACGTCGAGTATCAAGCGCTCGGCCAGGACTTCGGCACGCGCGCCCCTCGATTTGAGGAACAGCTGGGCCTGCTCCGACAGCTTTGGCAGACCCCGATTGTGAGTTTCGAAGGTCGCTTCGACCGCATCGATCGAGCCGGCATCAACCCTCGACCGCGCCGCCCCATTCCGCTCTGGATCGGCGGACATTCCGAGCCCGCCTATGCACGAGGCGCGCGTCTGGGCGATGGATTCATCTTCGCAGCCAATGGACCCGACGCGGTCGAGGCATGGTCGCGGGTGAAACATCATCTCCAGGCCTGCGGCCGCACCGAAGACAACTATGGTCGTGAGCTACTGACCATCTTTGCTCGCGACGCGCGCGAAGCGGCGGATCATCTCAAGATCTGGCGTGACGCCGGCGGCACGCACGGTTGCGTGCCGTCGATGGACAAAGGGTTGGGCAATAACATCGACGCCCATATCGATTACATCGCAGAGGTGAAGCGCCTTTACGATGCCGGCTGAATAGCGATCCGACGCCTGCCAAGGGCGGCGACCGCGAACAACATCAGCAGCGACATCGAGCCACCACTGCCTCCTCCGCCACCGCCCGTGCTGGGCTGTGACACACTCACCTGCGACGTTGCGGAGTTGTTATTGGTATTCACGTCCGCTTCCGCGGCAGCTGTCGATGCTTGCACGGTGAACGTACCGTTGCTCGGCGCAGGGTCATCGACAGCTGCGGCTCCGAATCCAGCGCCTGCCAGCTCGCGCCGGCATCGCGACTCACAAAAGCGCCGCGACCGAGCACCGATACATAAACCACGCGTGCATCGGCGGGATCCGCCGCAACCAGCGAGTAAGCATCCACATTGGATTGCGGGAACGTGCCCGCGACCTGCCAGGTGCGGCCCTGGTCGTTACTGCGATACATCTTGGCGCCGTCGGGAACATAAATCGCGCCGTCCACGCCGCAGTCGATCCGCCACACACTGCCCTGGCGGTTTGGCAGAGCCACGGGGGTGAACGTCAAACCGCCGTCCTGACTGACCAGGACGCTGGTGCCGGTGGCCGCATACACCCGCCCGGAGTTGAGCGGGTCGACGGCGATGTCGTCGATCGCGCTGTTGTCGCTGACGGAAGTGGTCCGTTGCCACGACGCACCGCTGTCGGTCGAACGGTAGAAGTGCCCCGCCGCGCCCATGTAGACGATGTTCGAGGCGGTTCGATGAAACTTCCCATGTTCCGCGCCTGCCGGCGTCCGCTGAATATTTGTCCGCCGGAGCATACACAGGGCGTGGGACAGTGACCACAGACAGACCCTTGTAGCGTCGACTTTCGGCCCCATTGGGGGCTTCATTGATAATATGTCAGCTCACTTCCCGGGACCCGCTCACATGAATGCCCCTCTCAAGATCGATTTCGTGTCCGATGTCTCCTGTCCGTGGTGCGTGATCGGGCTGAAGTCGCTCGAGCAGGCGCTCGCGCAGATCGGTTCCGACGTGACCGCCAACATTCATTTCCAGCCCTTTGAGTTGAATCCGCAGATGGCGCCCGAGGGCGAAGACATAATCGAGCACATCGGCAAGAAATACGGCTCGACGCCCGAGCAAATGGCCGCCAGTCGCGAAGGCATTCGCGCGCGGGGCGCGGAGCTGGGCTTCACGTTCAACATGGAAAAGCGCGGCCGGATCTACAACACCTTCGATGCGCATCGACTGTTGCATTGGGCGGAGCTGGAAGGTCGACAGCTCGAATTGAAGCGCGCCTTGTTCGAGGCGTATTTCACGGACGGCCGCAATCCCAGCGACCATGAAGTGCTGATCGACGTCGCCTCGCGAGTCGGTCTCGATGCGCAACAGGCGCGAGACATTCTGGCATCGGATCGTTATGCCGCCGACGTCCGTCAACGCGAGCAGCTGTTCAGCCAACTCGGGATTCGCGCCGTACCGTCGGTCATCGTGAACGACAAATATTTGATCCAGGGCGGTCAGCCGGTCGCCGTGTTCGAACAGGCGCTGCGTAAGATCGCCACCGAGTAACGTCGACCGTTACGCGTCGAGGGCCACTCCCTCGTCGGCGGCCAGCATGCCGTCGATGTCGAGCAATAGAATCATGCGCTCGCCCAGCGTGGCGAGCGCGGGTACGCAGTTCCGATCGGACACGGTGATCCCGGACGGCGTCTCCTGAATGTCCTTCTCGCTCAAGTGACTCACATCGGACACCGCATCGACGACCAGACCGAAGTCGCGGCGGCCGTTCTTGCCGATGACGGTGAGCACGACGATGACCGTGGTCGCGGTACCGGCCACGGCCGGCAACCCAAGACGCACGCGCAAATCGATCACCGGAACGATGGCGCCACGCAGATTCAGAACGCCCAGGATGTGCGCCGGCGTTTCCGGCACCGCCGTCACCGGCGTCCAGCCGCGAATCTCACGAACCCGCAGGATGTCCACCCCGAACACCTGCTGGTCGAGATGAAATGTGAGAATCTGCGCCGGCGCGGGACTGAAGATAGAGCTCATGATTGGTTTTTCCGCAGTGGTCCCCGCATTCTGACAAGGAGCTAAATCGTCACGCCGGATACCCACTTGAGCCAGCGATCGTCGATTCAGGCGCCGCCTGATGTCCGATCGAGCTAGTACGCCAGCCGCGGCGGGGTTCGGACCACACCGGGCTCGCTGTTAGCCTCGGTCGGGGCCGGGCCGCGACGGTCCAATAAATCGAAGTACGGCCGCTCGAAGACAAACAGCAGACGCGTGGCGCTGGTCCGCCAGTCCTTCGGCGCACGCTTGCCCATCAACACCAGGGCAGCGGCGTAAGCGCGGGATCGCAGTCTGTAATCCACGCCCTCCAGCAACCGGTCCGCCTCTTTGGCGCTGCCGCCCTGACGAATCGTGGAAATGAAATCCAACGCTTGCTGAGCGCCCGCTGTCGAGCTGTCACGGAAGGCGGCGATGTAGGCATCTGGGTTGCGACGCTCTCTCAACGCGAGTGCCAGTGAGACCAGCATCGTGTCGTCATCCTGAGCTTCAGTGGCAGGCAATGCCAACGCGGCTTCGATCACTTCGGGATCCGCTCCATCGGACGCAGCGGCCAGACGCAGGACGCGCCGGTCGGGCTCCTCGGCATGTTTCAATTCACTGACGGCGAGATTCGGAGCGCCGCGACTCAAATGATAGTAAGCCTTCTCGTTGCCAGGCTGCAGCTGCTGTCCGCCGGTCTCGAGCGCAGCGAGATACTGCAACGTCGGCGAGCGTTTCCAGAGGCCGGCCACCGGCACGTTGCCATCGGCACTCAGCATACGACGCACGCGTAACGAATCGATCGCGACATGCTCGCTGACCGCGGGCGCCATCTTCTTCAACGCCACGTCGAAAATGTCGGCGGCCTGCTGCCAATGACTCTCGTCCATATGAGTGTAAGCGACGGCGGCCGCCAGCCAGCCGTGCTCCGGCGACTTTGCAAACAGATCTGCGAAGGCCTGGTTCCGTTGCGCTTCCGTATCCAGGCAGCGCGCGGCCAGATACTGCAAATCGACATTTGCGGGCTGCCCTTGCGCCATCGAACGATGACGCTCGCAGACCGCGGCATGCTTATCTTCACCCGAGTAGTCCTGCTCGGCTCGCATCGTCAGCACGTCGCCCGGCTGCAAAGCCAGTCGAGCCCGCAATGTTTCATCGAAGCCCGGCAGGCGCGACGCCGCTGCCAGCCATTCCACGGTATGACGGGCATCGCTCGAGTCCCACACCGCATGCATGGCGACCACGCTCTGAATCTGCTTCTCGTCCTTCATGACCCGAAGCAACGTCGACGGACTGTCGTGACCGAAGGCGCCCATCACCGTGCGCGTGCCGCCGTCGCTATGGCGGCTGGTGCTGATCGACTCCGGCGGCTCTTCGAAAATGAAGTTCGCATTCGACGTGGTCCAGCGCACCGGACCGACGACGCGCTCCTCCGGCGCACGGACACTGCCGTAAGTCGCAGTCCATTCCACCAGCATGCTGGCGCCGCCGACGTTGTAAACGCTCTGATGCGAGCCGTAAGGAATATCCACGTCGAACTGCTCGATCACCTGACCGCCATCGGTCGTGGTCTTGATGGCGTAGTGTTCCTTATCGCTCACCGTCAGCTTGGCATGCGAGAACGGCGTGAGACGGGTCGAAGTGCCGCCGACGTCGACCGTGACCGTCCGGCCCAGGCCGTTATAAATATTCACGATGGTCGAGCCCACTGTCGTTCCGACGCTGAGCACGGCGGCGATGATGCCGCAGGCCACGGTCAATCGCGCCAGCGTGGGCACGAGACCATCGGCGACATGGAAACGATCCCACAAATCCAGCTTCTTCTGTCGCGGCCGCTCGCTGTGGCCGGGCACGAACACTGGATATTGCGGAGGAATGAAACTCGCTTCCGGCGCCGCGCCCGGCTGCAGTTTGGTTCGAACGAAGCGCGCCACCTGACTCTCGACCAGCAGCAACTGCTCGAGCGCCGCCTGCCGGAGCGCGGACAGCGCCGACATCGCACTTCCCACCCAGCTGTCGATGGCCTGGATCCAATCGCCCAGATTGTTATCGTCCGCCAGCGGCAGCTTGAATTCGCCGAGCGCCACCTGCCAGTGGTCCACTTTCAATCGACGCAACAGCGTGCGGTCGAGCTGGATCTTTTGTCCTTCGTCGTCGTAAATGTGACGAAGCGCGTTATGAACGTCGGCACAGGCATTGATCAGACGCTGACGTTCCTTGCCGGACACGCGCCCGTCGGCCGTGACGATGGAGAGCACGTTACGCATCGCGCCGTACGCGTCGTCGAGGTTCGCCTCGTTGTGCTCGGCGTAATGCAGAACGGCCAGCAATCCCTTCAGATAATCTTCCCAGCCGTTGCCCAGTTGCTTGGCCGCCGACAGATGCACGCTCCGGCAGCGCTTGTCATGCGCCAGCACCGCCGTGCGCACCTTCTCCAGCTCTTCCTGGGTTTCATCGATGGCCTGCTGTAGATCGGCGCGACGCAATTCCTTACCACGATGGCGAATGATGCCGCCCGGCGCGGTGAGAAAGCCGTCCTTCAACGCTCGCAGCGCGCCGTGCTCTTCTTCGAGCGAGCGCAGCTGTTCCAGCTGTTTCGCCAGGGTGTCGGGATAGATGGAATCCAGCTCGGCGATGATGTGCTCGTCGCGCAACGTCACGCCATACAGCTCACCGGTGTTCTGAGAGTGGTTGGTGAGCGAGCGGCCGAGGTACGCGCCTCGATAGGAGCGATCGTAGTAAGCGCGGTTGAATTTCTCATCCAGCTTGACCAGCGACTCCTCCACGGTCACGGGCTGCGCTTCGGTCGCGGACCGGAACACATGCGCCGTCATGCGCTCTTTCATCCCGGGCACGTCGTCGAACAACTCCCAGGCGCTGCGCTCGTCGATGGTCGCGGCAATATAAGTTCGCTTGGCGTTCTGCTCGCGCTCGGAATTTTCCGGGTGGGTGCTCCACATGCGCGGCGGCTGGCCGAGCGATGTTTTGAAGACCCGGTGCTGTTCGCGATTCGCCGCCGGCAGCGGATCGACCTCGCCGTAGGCGGGATTGTCGAGGATGTCCCGCAGCTTGTTGGTGACATGTTTCTGCACAGCGAACAGATCGGTCACGCGGCGCTTCTCTCGCAGCTCGGAGTCGGCGAACGCGACCGCCCTGCTCCACGCGTCGTCCGCGGCACCCAGCTTATGGAGCGCATGAATCAACGCGTCGCTGCCGGTGAGCGACACCGCCACCAAGTCCGCCTGCAATTCCATTTCACGCGACAACGCCCGCTGCGCGAGCAACACGACTCGAAACACCGTTTCCATCATCGAACGGATCGACCAGATGATGAGCGACAACAGCCAGCCCACCCAGGCGATGCGCAGATCGAACCGGGACAGGCCGCGCAGGAAACTGTCCAGGGCATCGCGCTTGGAAATGATATGAGCGGCGATCTGCTGGGCCACGTACACCCATCGTCCCACCGCCATACTGCGCTGGGCGAAATGGCCGAACTCATGCGCCAGCACCGCCTTGAACTCGCCGAGCGTGAGCGTGTTGACCAGCGCCAGACCGATCTCCAGATTCTTGCGCGAAGGAAACAGCAGATTGAGCACGGTCAGGTCGTAGAACACCGCCGCGTTGACCCGCGGCGAAAGAAACACGCGATGCGCCCGGGGCGCCCCCGCCTCGTCCGCCAGTCGGTTGATGAATGCAAACAGGCGCGGCTGTTCTTCGGCGGTCACTTCGATGTCGTCGATCTCGTGCCGGTGCTGGACGAAGAACAACGCCTTCCACATGAAAATCGCCAGGAACCCCGAGCAGGCGCCCGCCACCAGGCCCATGAAGACATCGCCGCCATGAGTCATGCCGACGATCAGTCGATAGGCGGTCCAGGTGAACCAGGCCGTCAGGCCCAGATACAAGGCCACGAACAGCGCCAGCCCGCCCATGGCGAGCCAGGCATGTAGACGATAGGTCTGGGTGCTGCGAGTCAGGCCCGAAGGCACGGAGCTGGGACCTGCCGGGTAGACGTGATCCGTTGTCATGACGCCGCTCTCAATTTGATATCCCGCCCGATTTATCTTTCGTCGTCGGCGCGGATTGAAACAGAGCGGCGCCGCATTGGGAATGATTGGCTTCACAAAGGTCGCCGCGCCGGCCGGCGACGCCTGCGTTTACGGCAAAAATCGGGGCCCGGCGTTCAGCTCAGCGCTTCGGACGAGTCGCCGCCGGCAAGCTGAGGCGGAAGATGGCGCCGCCTGTGTCGCTACGCTCCGCCCACAACCGCCCGCCATGGGAGGCGATGATCTTCTGTGAGATCGAGAGGCCCAGCCCGAGGCCGGTGGACTTGGTGCTGACGAAAGGATCGAAGATCCGCTGGAGCATGGTCTCGTCGAGCCCCGGCCCGGAGTCGCGCACCGTCAGCTCGACGCCGAGATGAGGATTCGCCGACGTGGTGATCCAAAGGCGCCGCTGGTCCGGCGCGACGCCCTCCATGGCATCGCAGGCATTGACGATCAGGTTCAGAATCACCTGTTGAATCTGCACCCGATCGGCCATCACGCGCGGCAAGTCGTCGCCCAGGCTCTGGATGGCGACCACCTGCCGGCGATGCAGATCGCCTCGGGACAAGGCCAGCGTCTCCATCACCAGATCGTTCAACTGCTCGGGCTTGCGGTCCATCTGACTGAAACGAAGCATGGACTGCATGCGTCGGATGACCTGCGCAGCCCGGCGATTGTCTGCGATGATGTCCGCGACGATCGGCTTGACGCTCGCCATATCGGCCTTGCCGCTCTGGAGCAGGGCTGCGGCGGCCTCGGCATTGGCCAGCATCGATGCCAGGGGCTGCCGGATCTCGTGAGCCACCGCGCCCGAAATCTCACCTAACGTCGCCACTCGCGACAAATGGGCCAGTTGCTGATCCCTGCGCGCAGCCTCGGCAACGGTGGCCTTGCGTTCTTGCAGGACCGCCGCCAGCATCAGCAAAGGAATACAGATCACGTTTAGAAACAACACGGTGGTGAGCGCGTTACGCACCGGCGAGTGCACGACGAACGGCCCCACCTCGTGCACCACTCCCCAGGTCGCGCACGCACCGACCAGCAGCACCGAGGCGCACACACCGACGATCTCGTAACGAACCGTCGCCCAGATCAGCAACGGCAACGGCGCATACAATAGCGCCGGCGCCCGCTCGTCGTAGACGCCGGGCCAGATGAAGACATAGACACTGACGAGCGCCAGGCACAGGCCGATGCAAGAGGTTTCGAGCAGCACGCTCCGCTTCGGCATCCGCCAGCCGCGGTCCGCCGGCTCGGCGAAGTGAACGATGAGCGGCACCAGCGTGATGGTGGCGAACGTGTTCGTGCTGGTGCGCGCGATGACCGTCAACCAGAAATCGTCGGTCAGTCCGAGCGGAACGAACGCCATTGCCATGGCAACGCTGGTGATGAAAGGCGCCCCGATGCCGCCGATCAGCACCAGATTGGTCATGGCGCTCAACTGACCGAGTCGCCGCGGTTCGGCTTCGAGTTGTAACAAAGCCGCGGCGCTGATGATGGCCTCGGCGCTATTGACGATATATTGAATGCCGATCTGCGAGAACGGCGCGTCGGAGATCTGAGCGAGGACATGGCAAGGAAGGATCGCTGCGAGATACAGCCACCAGCGGTTCACCGGAGCCAACAGCAACGCAGCAAACAGAATGGCATTCGGTGCCCACAACGCCGACACCGGCGCCGAAGGAAAAGCCAGCGCTTCGCCGAGCGCCGCGCCCAACAGATACGCGAGCGCCGTGACCGCAGGCCCGACAGCGATTCTGGCCCACGTGCCTTGATTGATCATCGGCGGATCGCGCCGAATGGAATCATCCGTCCGATCATGCAAGCCGCGATCCTCGCTGCGACATTTCAGCAAAATGATTGTTGTCGCCGGCGCGACCGATCAGAGCGACCGCCAAGATATCTGATTCGCTGACCGATGGTCGATGACACCTTTGCAAGCCGGCGCGCACGCCCGTCAAGACAATTAGCCCTAGGGCCAAGATGCAGCGCCAAGCGGACACGATTTAATCGTGCCCTTCCCATGCTGAGCAACTTGGGCTGAGCGACTTCACCTGCAGGAGGTGCGGATGAGCATGCAATCGCCATTGGCTCGGGCTCCCCTATCCCTGATCCGCTGCGACAGCGGCTGCGATTCGCCCACGGACGAAGAGGCAGGTCATCTCATGGCCGACATTCCGTTATCCCCCGACGCGAGCGTGATCGAGCACGCTTTCGAGAACAGTCACGACTGCATCGCAGTCGTCGATATGCAGGGCATGATCGTCTACATGAACCTGCCGGGCTCCTATCTGATGGGCCTGGATGGCCGTCCGCCACGGCAGCGCGTATCGTGGTCGGAGCTGTGGTCGCCGGAAAATCACGACCTCGCCGAATACAGCATTGACGAGGCCCGCTCCGGACATCAATGCCGTTTCATGGCCTGCCGGCCGACCGCCAGCGGCCTGCCCCGCTGGTGGGACATCGCCGCCAACCCTATCTTCGACGCGCGCGGCGTACCTTCACAAATGTTTTGTGTCTGTCGCGACGTGACCGAGCTCAAACAGGCCGAGCGCTCGCTGCAACAGGAGATCGCCTCCAAGGAACTGTTGATGGTCGAGGCCAGCCATCGGGTCAAGAATCATCTGGCGGGCATCGCCGGCGCCTTGGCTTTGCAGGCCCGCTACAGCGGTAACGAAACGGTACGCGCCTCATTGCAACAAGCACAGTCCAGAATCCAGGCGGTGGCGTGCATCCATCGCCGGCTCCAGCATGGCCGGGGCAACGAACGACTCGAATTGTGTCCGTCGATGGCCGAGATTGCCCGCGAGGCCATTGCAGCCTTGGGCGTGGAAGATCATATTGCCGTGAGCATTTCCTGTCCGCAGGGATTGACCATGGCGACGGATCGCGGCGTGGCGCTGTTGCTGATGACGACCGAGTTGATCACCAACTCCTTGAAGCACGCCTACCCGAGTGGCGACAAAGGTTCGGTGCGCATCACGGTCAGCGGCTCACAGCGCCAGCTGGTGTTACAGGTCGACGATGACGGCCGCGGGCTGCCCGAAGATTTCGATCCTCGCGGCGGAACCGGTCTGGGGATGAGGATCGTTCAAGGCTTGATCGCGCAACTGAGCGGCGAGCTGCAGATCGAAGCACGCGCGCCGGGGGCGCATTTTCGCGTGCGCATGCCCAAGGATGCGCCACGGGATCTGGCCCGGAGCGTGCCCGCCGATCTGACGCGAGTGATTTGATCGAGCGCATTGATCTGTTGGCGACCGACGTCCGAGGGGAGACCAACGTTGACCAGGATCGCGACGTGGACTGCGAGCCACGCAAGCGCCGCCGCTTTGCGCGGCGACTCTGCGGCGATCCTGGCGCCGTTATGCGGGCTGCTTTATTACCTGGCCGCAAGTCTGGACCTGGCGCTGCGCGGGCCGGATGCTGTGCCAGTGCTGTCTCCACAACACGGCGTGCTGATCGCACTGTTGATGGTGACTCCCTACGAACGCTGGTGGGCGCTCGCCGCCGCCGTGCTTCCTGCTCACCTCATCGCCTACTGGAGCACCGGTCTACCGGTCGGGCAGCTCGCCTGGCAGGCGCTCTTTAGTCTCGGTCTCTCCACGTCGATCGGCACAGCGTTGCGACTGTTGCTCGGGCAACGCAGTCCCTTCGACAATTTGCAGGACTTCTCGCTGTACGTGGTCACGGGCGTGATCGCCGGCCCGGCGCTGTTGACTATTTTCTCTCCGAGCGTGGCGCTGGCCTGGATCGCCGGCAATCGCGAGCAGGCCCTCGCCCACTGGCAAACCGGCACCGTGGCCAGCGCGCTCGCAATCCTGACCTGGTCGTCATGGATTTATCTGGCGTTGCTGCCCCAACCCGGCTGGTTGCAAAAGCGCACGCCGAAACAATATGTCGAGGCATTGACGATCGCCGCCGCGCTGCTGGCTTGTTTCCAGCTGACTTTCATCAGCGACGCCGAGCATCACGCCGCGCTGTATCTGTTTTTCATTCCCTTGCTATGGCAATCGGTGCGCTTCGGCGTCGACGCGGCCGCCATGGCGGTCACGCTCATCGCCACCCTGGCAAGCTCGGCGGAGCACATCCCTCATAGCGTGCGCCTGCGCGATGCTCCGCAGGCGGCCACCATCGATCTGCAAATATTCCTGATCGTGATGACACTGATCGCGGTGGTGATCGCCATCGTGGTCGAAGAGCGCCGACGCGTGGCGCAGGCCGCCGCCGAAAGCGACGCCCGTTATCGCGCCATCGTGGACAGTCAAACCGACTTCGTCTGCCGCAGCCTGCCCGACACCACGCTGACCTTCGCCAACGCGGCGATCTGTCGTTACTTCGGCATGCCCAGAGAGAAAGTGCTCGGGGTGCAATGGCTGCAGTTCGTCCCCAGCGACACGCGCGGCGAATTGCGACAGGCGCTCGGTCGCGCCACGCCGGAAAATCCCACGTTCATGCTGAAACATCCGGTAACCCTGCCCGACGGGCGCACCGGCTGGCACGAATGGACCAACACGGCCATCTTCGATTCCGAGCAGCGGCTGGTCGAATTTCAAGGCACGGGCCGCGACATCACCGAGCTCGCCCGGGCGGAGCTGGCCTTGCGACAGAACGATGAGCGGCTTTCGTTCATCGCGCGGGCCGCGTGCGATCTGATTTACGAATGGGACATCGTCCGCGGCGAGCTGTGGTCCAGCTCCGGCGGCGAGCGCAACGAATGTGCGCCGAGCGTCCGACACTTGAGTGTCGAGACGTGGGGCAACTGCGTCCATCCGGTCGATCGAGATCGTGTGGCTCGCGACTGCCGAGTGGCATTACGCGGCTCGGCGACGACCTGGGAAGCCGAATATCTATACATCGGGCGCGGCGGTCCGCCGCGTTGGGTGCGTCACCGTGCCTACATCGTTCGCGATCGGAACGGCAAAGCGGTCCGCATGATCGGGGCGATCACCGATCGCAGCGATCGCAAGAACCTGGAAGAAGCCAATCGCACGCTGGAGCGTTTCGCCCGCCTCGCCATGGTCGGCCAGATCACCGCCTCGATCGCGCACGAAATCAATCAACCGCTCGGCGCGATTCGTTACAACGCCGAAGCCGGCCTGCTGTTTCTGAATCGCGATAACTACGACAAGGACGAGTTCCAGGAAATCTTCGACGACATCCGCCGCGACAATCGCCGGGCGAGCGATCTGGTCACGCGGCTGCGCGAGCTGCTGCACGATCACGAGTTGCGACTCGATCCCATCGACGTGAACGATGTGATCCGGGACGTCGTCAAGCTGATGCGGGTCGAGTCCCGGCAGCGCCACGTGCAGCTGGAAACTCAATGCAGCGAGTTGCCCACCGTGCTCGGCGACTATGGCCGGCTACAACAGGTATTGCTGAACCTGATCCTGAACGGCATGGACGCCATGGCCGGCCAGCCCGAGGCGTGCCGACGAATCGCAATCCGGACCGCCCGCGTCGGCGCCACGCGCATTCAGGTGGAAGTTGCGGATCGGGGCTGCGGGATCGACCCGGCGACGTTGCCGAAAATGTTCGATTCTTTTTTCACCAGCAAAGCACAAGGCATGGGGCTGGGTCTGGCCATCGCCCGCTCCATCGTCGAGGCGCACGGCGGACGCATCTGGGCCGAAAACAATGCGGACGGGGCTGGCGCCACCTTGATCTTCCAAATAGACAGTCTCGGCTCCAAGGTGATGCTGTCGGGTCGCGACGACACCGACCGGTACAGCGCAAGACTGAACTGATCTCACATAATCACAACGTATTTCCGATATTTTCTACGTGCCGGGCCCTAGGTTGTTGCGGCAAGTCGCGATAACGCGTACATCCCATTTTGGAACACTGCCGCAGTTGAGACGTTGTCTCGCGAATGTGCTGCGGAGGGATGAGCACGACCTGGCTCAATGAATCAGAACAGCCTTCGAAAGGTGTACCTGGATGAATTGGCCGATGAACAGGCCCGAGCGCAAGAGCGACGGATTCCGGAAGCGCAGATGAGCGTGGTTCTCCTGATCGACGACGATCGGCGAATTCGCAACAGCCTCGGCCGGCTGCTACGCGTGCTGTCCTATGACGTCGTCGAGGCGTCCGATTGGGAAACCGCGCTGGAGCTCACCGCCGATCACCGTCCCGACGTGGTGGTCACCGACCTGCACATGCCCGAGCACAGCGGCGTCGACATCGCGCGACTATTGCGCGGCCATCCGGAGTTCGGCGATACGCCCATCATTGCGTTGACCGCCACTCCACCCCGCGACGACGAAACCATTTCTTTGTTTCATACGATTCTGGAAAAACCCTGCGCCGCTGAAGATCTCGAACGGGCGCTGACGGACGCGTTACAACGAAGCAAGCACTGACACGCACTACGAAGCGTGATCCTGTGCTTGGAACTGCATCAGCGCTCGCGCGGTGAGCGACGCCGAAAACAAAAATCCCTGCCCCATCTGCACGCCCGCCTGCGTCAACACTTCCGCCTGATAATGCGACTCCACGCCCTCGGCGATCACCTGCAGCTGAGAATGAAGTAGCAGCGAGCGCAATCCCGGCAGCCATGCGGGCTCCGGTGCGTGCTCGACCAGTTGTGAGATGAGCTTGCGATCGATCTTGATCACCTCGAAGCGACCGCGCGACAGCACCGCCAGATTCGCACCGGTGAGAAACACATCGTCCAGCGCCAGCCGCACGCCCTGCTCGGCCATCATGTTGAGCGCATTCAATCCCAGCTGATCCGGCACGCCGCGCTCAGTGATCTCGAGTAACACCTGACTCACATGCGCGCGTAGTCCTGAGCGCACAGCTGCGTACTCCAAGCCACCACGCCCGAGAATCTCGGGCGGCACATTGATGCTGATATAAATATCGGAATGGCGGGTCAGCCAATCGCCGAGTTCTCGTGCAATGGTTTCGATGACCCAGTAAGTGAGTCGGCCCGACAGCGGCGTGTTCTCGATCTGGGTGACGAATTTGCTCGCGGGCAACACCGTGTCATTGCGCCGCCAGCGCACCAGCGCTTCCGCGCCGACACTCCGGCGCGTCACTAGCGAAACAATAGGTTGGTATTCGACGAACAGCTCGCCTCGATCCATGGCGCCGCGCACATCTTCGGTTGTTATCGTGTCCGCATTCACTACACGTTCCGTCATTGTGCGATCCGCGAGCCGAATGTAAGCCTCGAGCCGCGGCCGACGCCATGAGCACTAGGGCCAATGCGGACGACCGGCTTTACCTGTTACCAAAGCTACCCGCGATCCAGGGAGCTGCTTGCAGATGTTTTCTGAGGCGGACAGGTACTTCGCGATTCTGCTGGCCGTGCAGATCGTCATCCTCATCGTGCTCGGCGTGCAGAGCTGGATACGTCATCGTACGACGCGAACCAAAGCACGACGCGACTATACGGAAATCGCCCACGTCGCCCGTCTCGCGCTGGCCTCGGAGATCACCGCGTCGGTCGCGCACAAAGTTACGCAGCCGCTCAGCTCCATCCTTGCCGACATCGAGACCGCGCAGCTGATATTGAGTCGCAAGGAACCGGATCTGGCCGCCGTTCGCGACATTCTTGCCGATGTGCGCAAGGAGGATCTGCGCGCCAACAGATTTGTCGAGAGCATGCGCTTGCCTCTGCGCAAGCACGAGCTGCACCTGGAGCGCGTCGATGTGAACGAGCTGACCGCGGAAGTTCTGTCGATCGTGCTGCCGGATGCCATGCGTCGCAAAGTCGCGGTTCAAAGCACGCTCGAGCCTGGCTTGCCCCGCATTCCCGCCGATCGCTTACATCTACAGCAGGTGTTATTGAATCTGGTCGACAACGCACTCGACGCGATGGACGACACGCCTGCCAGGTCGCGCCACTTGCAGGTCTGCACCGAGGCGCAGGACGATGAAAACGTGAGGATCGCCGTGCTCGACAATGGCCCCGGCGTGGATCCCACGCACACGGATCGGCTGTTCGATTCGTTCTACACCACCAAGAGCGATCGATTGGGCCTGGGCTTGTCGATGGCACGAGCCATCGTGCACATGCATGGCGGAGATCTCTGGGCAGAGACGCGCCCCTCAGGCGGCGCTGCTTTCATCTTTACCGTGCCGCTATCGCAGAAGACCGAGACCGCTGCACACCGGCAGCGCGCAGTCACCACTTGAGTCATCGATGTTCGAGGACCTGCTAGCCAGCGTGCGGGATCATCCCATCGCCTGGCTGGCGCTGCAGATCTTGCTGTTGATTCTCGCCGTTCTCGTCTCGTATCTGATCACGCGCACGCTGCTGGTTCGTATCCTCAGTCGTGCAGCTCGCGTGACCGGGACACGCTTCGACGATGCCATCCTGGGCCCGGGCGTGATTCCCAGGCTGGCGCAAGTGGTGCCTGCGCTGGTTGTTTATTACGGCTCCACGCTGCTGCCGTCCATTCCAAACGCCGTGCTTCCCGCCTTGCGTCGTGGCGTGAGCATCTATCTGGTGCTGGCCATCACCACCGCGATCATGAGTCTGCTCACAGCCATCGGCGCGGCCTATGAACGCTACGATCCGCAACGAGCACGCGTACATCCAATCAAGAGCTATCTGCAGCTCGGTAAGATCATCGTGGGCTTGGTGGCCGCCATCTTCGTCGCCGCGGCGCTGTTCGATCGCGACCCGTTGTTGATTCTGTCGGGCCTGGGCGCGATGACCGCGGTGTTGATGCTCATCTTCAAGGACACCATTCAGTCGTTCGTCGCCGGCCTGCAGATCTCCGCCAACGACATGCTACGCGTCGGCGACTGGATCGAGATGCCGCAAGTGAAAGCCGACGGTCACGCCATCGACCTGTCGCTGCACACGGTGAAGGTGCAGAACATGGACAACTCCATCACGTCCATTCCCACCTGGCGCCTGTTCAGCGAAAGCTTTCGCAACTGGCGCGGCATGTTCGACTCCGGCGCCCGACTCATTCAGCGTGCGCTGGTGCTGGATCAAACCTCGATTCATTTTCTCGGCGCCGAGGAATGGGAAGGACTGCGCCGCTTCGCGCTCATCGACGAACACCTGGCGCACAAGCGTGCGGAGTTCGTGATGGCGGCGGACCTGGATCCAGTCAACGTGCGTCGCTCGACCAATGCGGGAATGTTTCGTGTCTATGTGCGCGCTTATCTGCGAGCGCATCCCCATGTCCGGCAGGACATGCCGATCCAGGTACGGCAGCTGCAGCCTGCGCCGAGCGGGTTACCGCTCGAGGTCTACTGTTACACCGCGACCGACTGGCAACGCTACGAAACCGTGCAGGCCGAGATCTTCGAGCACTTGCTATCGATCCTTCCGGAGTTCGGCCTGCGGGTGTTTCAACAGCCGAGCATGGAACCCAAAGCGCGACCCAGGTCGCGCCTGGATACAGAACCCGTCTAGTGAGTCGCGTCCGCCACGTTCGAGCGACGCCGCTTCTGCGCATACTCCTCGATGACATCAGAGCTGGCCGACTCGGCCCACTCCATTCCCTCCTCGGCTTTTTTTCCTGCGGCTTCCGCGACGTCGCCGACGCCTTCTTTGGCTGCATCGACCGCATCGCTCGCGTCATCGGCATCGAAACCTTCGCGCAGATTTCGTTCCATCGCGCGCTGAAATTCCTCGGCGATCGCCGAACCGAACTCACCTAACGCCTTGCGCTCGCGGATTCCCCAAAACACCAGCGCGCTGCCCGCGCAACCCGCGAGCACGCGACCGGTGATGCTCCAGCCGCTGGCACCCCGTGCCGACCTGAACGCGCGTCCCTCGTCGACGGCATATTCACCGTTGCCGCGATGCTCGCTCAGATGATCGGTCACGATGAACACGCCGGGCTGACGGCGCACTTCGTCGAGCACCCGCTGATGCTCTTGCGGTTGTAGGTGACCGCGAAGAATTACATGTCCGTGATCCACCGCCACGTCGATGGATTCCGGATGCGACACCGAATGACGGACAGCACCGCACACCGACCTGCTCACTTTCCTGTCGGAGTGCGGACGGAACGTGGCCTTCGGGCGCGATGCAAAGTAGCGTTCGGATGCGCCCCGCCGCAGATCGCGAGTGCTCCAATCGATGCGTCGAGCCGCGCGCCTGCACCGATCCTGTAACAGGACGCGACGTGAGCGCCCGTTCACCGGATCCAGAAAATATACGGCCGCGGCCGTGACCGCGGCGCCGACGATCGATCGTGCCAGAGAGTTCATGCAGGTCTCCTTAGGATTTGAACAATGCCGCGCCCGCAACACGCCAGGCCCGAAAAGATGCTACTCGGCCAGGTTACGAACGTAAGATGGACCTTGGGCTAACGCCGCGTGAGCCGGAGGCTCGGCAGTTGCGATCTGGCTTCTCGAGTACCCGTGCGTTCGATCAGCGCAGGCGGCTCGACGCCGTCCTCGAAGGGCGAATAATTCCACGAAGCACAAATCATCGCGGCGACCCGGCCGGCCCAGCCGGTGTGCTGTCCGGCGTTCGCGGCGCCTCGCATATAGACGTATTCGCAGAATTCCAGCAGCTTGGGACGATTGGCCGCCGTCACGCGGACCGCGACATGCTGATGAACGATCCAGCGACTCAGCTCCGCCGCACTCAATATCGAGCCCGCCAGCGGACACCGGATTCGAATCGCGGAACCATACAATGCCTCGATCTGTGACAATGCCCGGACCAGCAACATGCCCGCGGGCAGCGTTGCCCAGGCGGCGTTGTTCTCGCCGCCGAAGAGCCGATCCAGCACGGCGCGCAAATGCTCGGGCTTGCAGATTCGATCCGCATGCTCGCGATGAACGAAACGCACTTGCTCGCAGAACCCCGGCAATCCCGCGAGCGCTCCCGCACGGAACGCCACCGCGCCACTCAGCGCAAGCAGGCCGACCGAAGACAACACCTGGAACTGCATGCGATCGCTGATGATCAGCCGGAAGCCAGGCTCTTCGTCGAGCTCTTCGGCCCGCCCGTCGAGCATCGACGCTTCACAGTCCAAAGCGGCGATGGCAGCGATCAAAGACACGTAACATTCGATCGCGCGTTGCTCGTAGCGCGTGTCGTGAGCCGCCAGCTCCAACGCCATCTCGAGCATGCTCTGCGCGCGTATCGCCGCCCATCCGCCGCCGGCGGTTTGCGTCGACAAGGCCTCAAAGTTCTCGATCAAATCGCTACGCGCATCTTTCGGGCGACGCGGCCGCTGCAATCGATACATCAATAGCGCCGCCCACGGCTTGAGCGCCTGCCACTCGTGATGCACGGGACTGAGGCGATTACTGCGATTCTTCAGCTCGCCCTTGAGCAGCAAGCGCAGCTGATGAGCGGCGAGATCCGCATCGACACAGGCCAAAGCCAGTGTGTGCAACAACCACGCGGGCGATTCCAGATGCGGACATTCCCGCTTGTGAGGTGGCGCGACCACTTGAGCGACCTTCAAGCGAAACGCGGCCGGTTCGTGCACTTCGCCCGGCACGGCGGAGTTCGAGCGCCGGTCATAGAGCCAGCCTGTGACGGCCGAGACCCACACGGCTTTGTTCCAAAGCATATTGCAGAAGGCCCGCCGCACGTCGAAAGCCCCGACCGGGCTCTCGCAGGCATAGGTGATCACGGAGAAGAACTCGTTCGCGTCGTGGCGGTGTTGTTTCAAGCTGGCGAAGAGCTTTTCCAACGAGGGCTTGCCGACCGCCGGTATCGTCGACGTGAGCAACATGCGAACGCGCTGGACCGCGCGTGGCGCGAGGATCACGAGATAGTGAGCCGCGGCTCGCGTGCCGCCGCGATTCAGATCCACCGGCTGCGTACAGCCCGTAAATAAGAACGCGCCAGCCAGCTCACAATGCAGATAGTAAGCGCCCAATTCCGGATGGCGCGCGACCAGACACGGCACATCGGCCCGGCCGACGGCGCGCTCGATCACGATTCGCGGATCGACGAGCGCCCCCGCGTCCTGCCGGAACCAGAGTTGCGGCAAGACCTGCAAGGTCGCGGTTTCACAGCCGGTGTTCTTGATCTCAATCTGGATCAGGATCTCCTCGGGGCCCGACTTCGCGTACTCGACCATTACATCGAAGCACGCCGTCTCACGATGGCTCGAAGGCCGCTCCCGCTCGCGATATCTGTAGTGAGCACGCAGATAAGAATGCGTCGGCAGGTTGTCGGCCTGAGTACAACGTCTCGAATACTGCACCGGTACGGCGAGTGGACGTTCCTGCAAGCTACTGTCGCCGCCGCTTCGAATGGCAATGGCGAAGCATAGCCGCATTTGTTCGTCGCAGATGCCTACCGGGCCGTCGTCGCTGCATTCATACGCCCACGAGCGCAGTTGACCCGGCGCGACCGCCGGTGCTTCGTTGTCGGAACGCGCCCGAGTGCCAGGCCGGGCGCTGTCACGCAAGTACGGGCCCCACTTGCGCCATGGCACGCCTCGTTCGTTGGCCTCGCGCAGACGGCCATGCTCTGCGGTCATCGGTGCTCTCCCCGTTGGCTCCCGCGTTGAGCGACGACTTTGGCCGCGAGGCGCGAGAACCGGCAATTTACCCTTGGTCCAACATTCAACTTCGTTTGCCGAGCTGTGCGCGGATGCGCTGAGAAAAGTCCTCGCCGGAGTCCGCGGCCTGGGCCGCCTTGTTGATGTGGGCCTGGCGACGCAGCTCTTCGAAGGGTAACGAGCTGTCCAGCAGCTGACGGTGATAGAGGTAGCTGTCGAACAGGCCGTTCAGATAATGACGAATGTCGAAGCGCGAGCCCGGGCCGATGCTGTTGGCATAGCGCACGATGTTGAGCGTGCAGTTGTTGCTCAACAAATGATAGAACTCGGGCCGCTCCGCCAGCTCGTTGATGCGCTCCAGATAGATCATAAACAAGCGGCGTGCATTCTCCGGTGTGGTGCTGATTCGATACAGATATACATCCTCGGCACGATAGTTGGTGCGCACCCCGACGATGTCCCGCTCCTCGCCCACCACGTAGATCAGCTCGAACTGCTTGAACAACGAGCCGACCGGTGCGAACCCCTCGTGCGCCTCGGGCCGCGCCTCGATGGAAATGCTGATCGGCTCGGCGTCGTCGAACACGAAGCTCAGGAAGGTGTGGCCGATCGGGCCCGGCATCCAATAAGAGATATAGAAATCGACGCCGGTCAGACGCGACAGGTAGACCGTGCGCTCCCGATAGCGCGGTGTGAAATCGTCGGTGCTGCGGTACTTGAAATCGCGGACCCCGAGCAGGCGCACCTGATCGCCCGAAACCACGGCCCGAGGCAGGACCGCCACTTCAGGCCGCCAGTCGCGATCCAGCTTCGGCTTGATGGCGCTCCAGCCGACGATCACCACCATGTAGAGCGCCGCGAAGGTGAGCCACACGCGTCGTGAGCGCGTGAACCAGAACGCCCAGATCCCGAAAGCCGCGAACGCGATCGCCAATGCGAGCCGTAAACCCACCCACTGTGTCGGCCAGAACCAGAGGGCGAGCGCCGCCCAGATGACCAGCAGCGCCTGGATCAGGTGGCCGGTCGCATGCGCGAGCCATCGCAGAGCCAATCGCGTCCGAAGCAGCACCGACTATCTCTGGGCAGGCGTCGTATGCTCCGCGCGCTTCAACAGGAAAGCCGAGAGCAACGGCACTGGCCGACCGGTCGCTCCCTTGCGCTCGCCGCCGACCGATGCGGTCCCGGCGATATCCAGATGCGCCCATCGATAGCCCTTCGCAAAGCGGGACAGGAAACAAGCGGCGGTGACCGCACCTGCCGGGCGGCCGCCCAGGTTGCTCATGTCCGCGAAGTTGCTCTTCAACTGATCCTGATACTCATCCCACAGCGGCATGCGCCACGCGCGATCGCCGGTGTCGGTGCCGCACGAATACAACTCGTCGGCAAGCGCATCGTCGTTGGCGAACAGACCGCTGGTCTGCGAGCCCAGCGCAATCACACACGCACCGGTGAGCGTTGCGATATCGATGACGCAGGCGGGCTGGAATCGTTCGGCGTAAGTCATCACGTCGCACAGAACCAATCGGCCCTCCGCGTCCGTGTTCAAAATTTCGATGGTCTGGCCGGACATCGACGTGACCACATCGCCCGGACGGCTCGCATTGCCGCCAGGCATGTTCTCGACCGCGCCGACAATGCCGATCACGTTGAGCGGTAGCGCCAGACGCGCCACCATCTTCAACGCGCCGAAGACGCTGGCCGCGCCACACATGTCGTACTTCATCATGTCCAGATCGTCGCCCGGCTTGAGCGAGACACCGCCGGTATCGAACGTCACGCCCTTGCCGATCAGCACGATGGGCTTTTCCTCCGCTTCGCTGCCGAAGTACTTCATCACGATGACCCGGCACGGCTGATCGGAGGCGCGGCCGACTGACAGCGCGGACTCCATGCCCAGCTTCGCCATGTCCTCGCGCTCGAGCACCTCGACCGGAAAACCAAATTCCTTACCCAAGGCGCGGGCGGCATCTGCGAGATACCCTGGATTGCAGACGTTACCCGGCAGATTCCCTAAATCCTTGGTGAGCGCCATGCCTTCGGCAATCGCCCGGCCGCTGCGCACGGCATATTCGAGCTCAGGAGTCACATCCTCGTCGACCAACAGCGACAGCTGAGGCGTCGCGGTGCTGTTCTTCGAGTTTTCCTTCGAGGCCAGCAACGGCGCCGCGAACTTGTAGTAGCCGTCCGCGAGGACACGACTCGCCTGCTGTACGCACCATGCATCCGAACGATCCATGTCGGCCACATCGGGCAACGGCAGATCGATACTCCGAGTCGTGCTCGAGGCGAGCGCACGCGCTACCGCCGCGAGCGCGTTCAGATAAGCCTTGCCGTCGAACTCGTTTCGGGGACCGAGGCTGACCAGCAACACACGTCGAGTCGTATCTCCCGAGGCGTAGTACAACAGCAGCGTCTCGCCGATCTTCGGCGGCAACTCCGCTTGCTTCGCAAGCTCCTGCAAGCGCCCGTCCAACACAGCGTCGAATGACTGTGCCGCGCGTGGCAACGAGCCGTCCGCATACACGCCGAGCACCAGCAACTCTCCCTTGCCGGTTTGCGAAGCCGGCCGCAGGGTCATCTGTAAGGGCTCACGCCGACGCACCAGCTCGGCCGGTTTGGCATGCGATGAACCGTTCGCCTTTGCAGTCGCGGACATTTCAGCTCCTCCTCGTCGATTCACAGGCCCCACGGAATCCCGAACAAGTGCCAGGCCGCGAGCAACAGAATCCACAACACGAAGACGATGATCACGTAGGGCAGCATCAGGGCGATGACCGTGCCGACGCCGGCCTTGGGGTCGTACTTTTGTGCGAACGTCACGATCAGCGCGAAGTAAGCATTGAGCGGCGTCACCGCATTGAATGGAGCATCACCGACGCGATAGGCCGCGAGCACGGCTTCGGGATCCACATTGAGCCGCATCAGCAGCGGCACGAACACCGGGGCGAAGATGGCCCACTTGGGAATGGCGCCCGTCATGATCAGATCGAGCACGGCGACCACCACGACGAACCCGATCAGCAGCGTGAGCGGACCGAGACCGGCCTCCTCCAGCCAGTCGCCGAGATTCACGGCGGCGAGCGTCGCCATGTTGCTGTAGTTGAAGAACGCGAGAAACTGACTGATGACGAACAATAGAAACAACAGGCTCGCCAGACTGCGGATCGCCTTCTCCATCGCATTGACGACATCGACCGTGCTCTTCATCGTGCCAGCGCCCTTGCCATAGGCCCAGCCCGCGGCAAGAAACAGAATCATGATGAACACGATCAAGCCATTCATGAACGGCGAGTCGCCAATGAGATCGCCGGTATCTGGATTTCGCAACGGCGCGCCGCTCGGCAAGCTCAGCGCCATGAACACTGCCAGCACCACGAAAATGGCGATCCCGGAGTAACGCAATCCCCGCGTTTCCTCCGGCGTCATCTCGCTACGTTCGACCACCGTCTCGTTGCTGGTGTATGCGCCGAGCCGCGGCTCGACAATCTTCTCCGTGATCAGCGCCACCGCGACGGTCAGCAGCAGCACCGACGCCGCTGAGAACCAGAAGTTCGCGGTGAGATCGATGGACAAGTTGGGATTGAGCAAATGAATGGCATCGTTGGTGATGCCGGTGAGAATGCCGTCCAACGGCTTGATCAGAATGTTGGCCGTGAAAACGGCGGCGACGCCCGCGAATGACGCGGCCAGGCCAGCGAGGGGATGCCTGCCGAGACTAAGGAACGCCGCCGCCGCGAGCGGAATCAGCACCAGATAGCCAGCATCCGCGGCGATGCTGGAGAGGATGCCGATGAACACCAAGATGTACGTCATCGCCGCCGGCGGCGCGACGTTCACCAGCTTATGGATCAACGCTTTGATCAGGCCGGACTCCTCGGCCACGCCGACACCGAGCATCGCGACGATGATCACGCCGACGGCGTTGAAGTTCATGAAGTTCTGCACCACGCCTTCGAACATGAAACGAAAGCCGTCGGCGGTCAGCAGGCTCTGCGCCGTGGTGGTGAGCTCTTCGACTTCGCCGGTATCGGCATTGATGGATTGATACGTGGCGCTGGCACCCAGCATGTAGAAGACGTGCGAGAGCACGATCACCAGCGCGATCAACAGGACGAAGATGACGACCGGATGCGGCACCTTGTTGCCCACCCGCTCGACGACGTCGAGGAACCGCTCGAATCCTGATTTGCCTGACGGGTGCGATGAGCGGCGATGATTCCGGTCATCGTGCACGTCCCCGAGATCGTGGGGACTCAATGTGTGAGAGCGCTTCGCCATAGCCACCTCTACGGCGCGCGTGCGCCGTGCGCGAACCTCGAACCATCAAGCAGCTTCGAGCGCATCGCGCAGCGTCTGTTCGGTGTCCTTATCCAGCGAGGTCTGATACACCTTGCCCTTACCGGCGAATTCCTTCAGCCCGGCCACCACTTTGTCCACAGTCGCACGACGCACCAGCACGAACAGCGCCGACGAGCCGGGTTTGAAGGACGCAGCGATCTCTTTCATCATTTGATCGTTGAGCCCGATGTCGGTGAACTTGCCCGTCACCGCGCCGGCGGTCGCGCCGATCGCCGCGCCCAGCAAAGGATTGAGAAAGATCAAGCCGATGAGCATGCCCCAGAACCCGCCGCCGATAGCGCCCGCCGAGGTCAGGCTGGTGGCCTGATCGAGCTTGGTCTTGCCGGACTCGGTCTTGGTGACGACCACCGAATCCTCCAGATCGATCAGATACTCCTTCTGCATCTTCAACAGCGAGGTGCGCATCTCGAACGCCGTGGTCGGGTCGTCGAACACAACAGCTATCAGCTTGCTCATCGCGCGTCTCCTTGGTGGGGGCGCGGGGGAGCATCGAAGCGCGACGGTGAACAGTCTATTGGGCCAAGGCCCAACGCAGCGCAAGCGCGCTTGGCGGTATCAAGCTTTTGCATGCACGCGTCATCCGGCACCGACGACATCGACGCTTCCATTCAGGACGGGACCCGCGCCGCCTCGTGGACCCCGATGATCGTGATCGTGCTCGCGCAGATCATGATGATCTTCAACATCTCGACCTTGCAGGTGTCGATGGATGCCATCGCCCGCAGTCTCGGGACAGCGGCGACGACGCTCGGCACCGCAATCGTCACTTACGCACTCGTGGTCGCCGCGCTGATATTGCCGGGTGCGCGCGTCGCACAGTTGATTGGATCGCGTCGCGTATTTCGCGCGTCGGTGGGCTTGTTCGGCATCGGCATGGTCGTCATGGCGGCGAGCTTCGATGTGACATTGATGATCGTCGCGCAGGTCATCGCCGGCATGGCCGCAGCCATGCTGGTACCGACCCTCGTTGTGCTGGTCGCAGATAACTATCGAGGACATCAGCAGGCGAAGGCGCTCGGTTGGCTCGGCGGCGCACCGGCGATGGGCATCGTGCTTGCGTTCCTGCTCGCAGGAACGCTGACCGGCTGGGTGGGCTGGCGAGCGATGTTCGGATTGTTGGCGGCGCTCGCCATCGCGCTGCTGCAATTCAGTAACAAACTCAGCGCCGAGCGCAAACCGATGCACGTCGACATCGATTGGATCGGGGCGGCGCTGGCCGGCACCGCCGTCGTGCTCATCAGCCTGGGCACCAGCCATCTTTCCTCGTGGGGCACCTTGCTGGCGCGACCCGACGCGCCCTTCTCCATCCTCGATCTATCGCCCGCGCCGCTGATGGTTCTGATCGGTGTCTTTCTATTGCAGGCGTTCATCTCCTGGTCGCGACGGCGGCGCGAGTTGGGACAGGATTCGCTGGTCGCGCTCGAAGTGGTCGCCGGCACGTCCGAGCGAGCCGCGATGTTTTCGATTTTCATCGTGAGTGCGCTCGCCTCCGCCATCACGTTTTTGATCCCGCTCTATATTCAAGTCGTCCAAGGCCGCGGCAGTTTCGAGACCGCGCTGAGCGTCATTCCGTTCTCCGTGGCCAGTTTCATCGCGGCCGTGATGGTGGTTCGTCTGAAGGGACGCCTCAGCCCCGCGCACATCGGCCGCTATTCGTTTCTATTGGTGACGCTCGGCCTGGCCCTGCTCGGCGCGACGATTCGCAATGACTGGAGTCATTCGATGGTGATCTTCGGCATGGCGGTCGCGGGCTTCGGCGAAGGCGCATTGGTCACACTCCTATTTAATGTATTGGTCACGGCCTCCCCCAGAGAGCTGGCAGCTGACGTGGGCTCGGTGCGCGGCATCACCAACAATCTCGCAACGGCCGTGGGCACAGCTCTGGCGGCCACGCTGCTGATCAGTCTGCTCGAAGGCAGCGTTCACTACGAGCTCGTCCATACGACGGAACTGCCCGACGAAGTCACCGCGCAGGTGGATCTGGACAGCATCTCGTTCGTCAGCAATGCCCGACTGGAGCGAGTGCTCGCAGACACCGACGCCGCCCCGGAGCACGTCGCCGAAGCCGTTCGTATCAACACCGAGGCGCGCCTGCTGGCATTGAAAGCGACGTTCTTTGCGTTGGCAGGCTGTGCGCTGCTGGCGTTCTTCCCCGCCGGTGCGCTGCCTGGTTATGTTCGCGATTCGACGAAGCGCGGCGCGTCCAGCGTCAAGGACGAGCACCACCATCCCACCGCATCGTCGCCCGCGTGATCGACAAGGTACGCTTCAATTGGCTGCCGCTGGCGATCCTGGCGAGCGCTCAAGTGTTGCTGGTCTTCAACATCGCGACCTTGAAAATCTCCATCGAGGGCATCGTCACCGCGTTCGAGACGGGTTCCGGGATGGTGAAGACCGCGATCATCATGTACTCACTGGTGGTCGCGGCCAGCATTCTGGCCAGCACCCGTCTCGCCATCATCATCGGCGCGCGTCGCATCTTTCGCGCGTCGATTGCACTCTTCGGTCTCGCGATGGCCGCCATGGCCTGGAGTCCCAACGCAAGCGTGCTGGTGCTCGCACAGATGATTGCCGGCGCCGCGGCGGCGGTGCTGACACCCGCGTCGGTGCAATTGATTGCAAATCACTATCCCGGAGAACAGCGAGCCATCGCCCTCGGCCGCCTGAGTGCGACACGCAGCCTGAGCCTGGCACCGGCGTTTCTGATTGCCGGCGCCATCGCAACCTGGAATGACTGGCGTATCACGTTCATGCTGCTATTGGTCCTGGCGGCCGGCGTGTACTTCTGTAGTTTGTATCTGCGACACGATCGAGGCTTGCTGCCCAATGTGAAAATCACCAGCACGGAAATCGCGGGGCTCGCCGCCGTCGGGCTCGCCATGTTGCTCATCGGTCTGTCCACCGACAACATCACCAACTGGGGCATGGTGAGAGCGCGTCCGGGCGCACCGTTCAGTCTGCTCAGTCTCTCGCCGGCGCTGATCGGCATGCTGCTCGGCGCGGCCCTCATCAAGCTGGTGCTGGTGTGGATGGGCAGACGACACGTGGGCGGCTGCCTGGGCGTGATGCAGTTGCTGAACACGCCAATGCAACGATCCATGTTGCTGTCGATCTTCACCATCGCCGCGGTCAGCTCCGGCGTCACCTTTCTCATTCCTTTGTATATAGAGATCGTGCAGGGGCGCAGCAGCCTGGCTACCGCCTATGCACTCGTGCCCTTCACCATTGCCAGCTTCGTCGGCGCCTTGTTCGTCAGCCGCTTCGGCACGCCCGTGGCCATGCGGAACGCCACTCGATATGCGTTTCTCGCGGTGGGCACGGGCCTCGTGTTACTCGGAGCGATCGTGCGCAACGATTGGAGCGACGCGTCGGTCGTGCTCAGCCTCGCGGCCATAGGTCTCGGCGAAGGCGCGCTGGCAACGTTGCTTTTCAAAACGCTCGCGGCCGTTGCCCCGCTGGAGGTGTCGGAAGATGTCGAGCCGCTGTGCTCGGCGACCAGTCACTTTGCAGCGGCCGTCGGAGCAGCCATCGCCGGTGCGCTCGTCATCGGCGTCCTCAGTCTCAACGTGAATCGTCATCTGGCCAGCGATCCGGCCATCGGCACTGAACTCCGCGCTCACCTCGACTTGAACCGCGTAGCCTTCATCAGCAACGACCGGTTGCAGCAGGTGTTGGAGCAAGCGGCGCTCACACCGGAGCACATCGCGAATGCCGTGCAGATCAACACGGACGCACGACTGTTCGCGCTCAAGCTGTCGTTCTTCGCGCTTGCCGGGCTGACGTTCGTCGGTTTCCTGCCGCACGCACGAGATCGCTAATTCAGAAGCGACAGGTCGCAGCGGCGCCGGTGTCGGTCGGCATTCGTTCCTTCGGCACGATGACGACCTCGCCCTTCATTCGCAACACCATACCCGCGAGATCGCTCAAAACATCGCCGACCTCGGGATCGCTCAGCACGCCGCGCTCGATCTGGCCGGTCTGAGGATTGACGCGGCCCGGGATCTGCCGATCGGCCTCGACGAGCAGGTTCTGCACGCGGCCCGCGACCGTCGCCCCCGCCACCTCGGCGAGATCGTCATAGCCGAGATCACGTGCCTTGGCGACTTCAAATTCCCGCACCAGCAGTGCCAGGCGCTCGAGATACAGCGGCTCCATCTGCTCCCAGGCGAGCGCACGCAAATCATCCAGGCCGATAGCGCCGGGATCGACGTCCACACCCATGCTCAATAGATGCGGATTACGGCTCAGGTTACGGAAGGGCGTGTGATATTCCTTCAACGCCACCAGCATCAACGGCAGCCCGGTCGGCTTGGAGTGATGCTCCATCACGCCCCGATCGACCGCGCGGAAGAAGCGGTCGCGATCGCCATCCACCTCCTCCTTCTTCTGGCCGACGCCGTGATAGATGGGCGTTTGACCCGACGCGGAGCGCACCGATTGATGCTGATCGGTCAGCTCGGTACCCAGCGCCTCGGTGATGCTCGACGGCGTGTCGATGAGCTCGACCGGATCGAGCGCATCGCGATTGCCCTCGAACAGCTGCGCCCGATCGCGGGTCAGGCACAAGATCTGATAGCGGTCCGCCGACTGCGAGATGCGCAGCAACGGCTTCAGATAAAACGTGTCGGCGACGATCAGATTCTCCTGCACCGGCCGCTGCAGCTCGATTACCTCGAACATATCGGGCGCGGCCAGCATCGCCAGGCCGTCGGTGCGATGATTCCAGAACTCGCCGTCGTGGCTCAGCGGCTGGAACTTCTCCAGCAGCGAGCGCACGTCGCGCTTCTCGTACTTCTGCAGCAATGAGCCTTCCATCTCTCGCAGCAGGTTCCGATAGCGGATCGGGTCTTGCAGGCTGTCCGGGTGATGCCGATGGGTGAACTGATAGAGCGAGATACAGGGTGGGCCATGTTTGTCCAGTAACGAGAGTAATTGATGAGTCGAGAATTGCCGCATGACGCCCCCTCTTCACGATGCGCTCAGTGTCTGCGTTGCTCGCCCGTCAGGCGTTCGGCCGTAAGCAACGACGAGACCTCTTCGCGCGACAACAACCCGGAGGCGACGACCACGTCGACGATATCGCCGCCGTCCGCCAACGCTTGTTTCGCCAGCCGCGCCGCGGGCTCGTAGCCGATATAAGGAATCAGCGCGGTGATCACGCCGACGAATGAGCGCGAGCTCTCCTCGAGCCGGCCCACGTTCGCTTGCACGCCGATCACGCAATGCTCGCGCAGTGTCGTGACCGCCGCTGTCAAATATTTCAGGTTCTCGAACAGTACGTGCGCCATGACCGGCACGAACGCGTTGAGCTGCAGCTGTCCCGCCTCCGCCGCCATGGTCAATGTCACATCGCCGCCGGCAACGACAAAGGCCACTTGATTCACCGCCTCGGGGATCACCGGATTCACCTTGCCCGGCATGATGCTCGAGCCCGCTTGACGCGGCGGCAATTTAATCTCGCCGAAACCTGCCTGCGGGCCGGAACTCAGCAGTCGCAGATCGTTGCAGATCTTGGAGAGCTTCATGGCGCACTTCTTCAATGCGCCGGACAGATCCATGAAACACCCGACGTCGGTCGTGGCTTCGATCAAATCGGGCGAGGTTCGCAGCCCGTAGCCGGTGATCTCGGCGAGGTGCTGTCGAGCCGCGTCTCCGAACTTCGCGTGCGCCGCGATGCCCGTGCCGATAGCGGTCGCGCCGAGGTTGATCTCGCACAACTGATTCATCACATGCTCGAAGCCGAGGCATTCCTCGGCGAGCGCGATCGCGAAGGCTTGAAACTCCTGACCCAAGGTCATGGGCGCCGCGTCCTGCAGTTGGGTCCGGCCGATCTTCACGATGCCGGAGAACTCGGTGCCCTTGGAATGGAAGGCCGTCGCCAGCGACACCAGCTCGACTTGCAAGCGCTCCAGCGCCAGATGCAAGCCGACCTTCAACGCGGTCGGATACGTGTCGTTGGTGCTCTGGGAACAGTTCACGTCGTCGTTCGGGTCGATGCGCTGGTAGTCGCCTTTCGGGTACCCGCCCATCTCCAGCGCGCGATTCGCGATCACTTCGTTGAAGTTCATGTTGGTCGACGTGCCGGCGCCGCCTTGCATGATGTCGACGACGAATTGATCTCGCAGCGAGCCGTCGCGGATCTCATTGCAGGCCCGATCGATCAACTCCGCTTTCCATCGCTCGAGCGCGCCGACATCCGCATTCGCCCGGGCCGCGGCCTGCTTGACGCACGCGTAGCCATAAATGAAATCGGAGTACACAGAGATCGGACGACCGCTGATAGCGAAATTCTCGAGCGCCCGCGAGACATTCACACCCCAGTAGGCATCGGCCGGCACCTCTCTCTCGCCGAGGCTGTCCATCTCCGCGCGTACGCGGCCGCTGCCCTGCGGCTGCGTACAGATACTCCTGCGAAATGCCTCGTCCGCTTGAGGATCGCTCATGGTTCGCCCTCGGTGGTCCGTTGCCTTTTGCGAGGACCCTATCTCACCTGCCAAGGGCCCAGCGTAGGACCAAGGTCCAACTGTTCGCCTCGGGCTCCGCGCCCAGAGTCGCGGGCGGTGAGCCGCTCCACGTTTGTCCATTCCAACTTGCTTCGCGCAGCTGCCAGCGAGTACGTACGCGACTACGCGCACTACTTCGCCGGTGCGATGGTTTACTACGCGCTGCTGTCGCTGGTGCCGTTGCTCGTGCTGTTGATGGCGGCGTTGGGATGGCTGTTGCGCCTGTCGCCATTCGCGACGGATCTGGAGCATCAACTGCTCAACACAGTCGAGATCGCGTTCGGTGCCGACTTGCGCGTCGCCGTCGAGCAAGTGTCCGAACACCTGCAACGCGGCTCGATCCTCGCCACACTCATCGGCCTCGTCGGATTGTTGCTCACCTCCTCGGCCCTGTTCGCTCACCTTCGCATGACCTTCCGTGCAATCTGGAAACGAGCGCCGCCGCTTGCGTCCGGCTCGTTGCTTCGTGCCATACAGATGAAAGTCACGGAGCGCGTCATCGCCTTCGGCATCATGTGCGGCGGTGGCGCCCTGCTGTTGGCGTTGCTCGCGATCATCGGCACCTTGCAATGGCTCGCAGCGCTGCCAGGCGAAGTGCCGTTGCTTGGAGATACGTTGAGCTGGCTGCTGCCTCTGCTCGGCTCGCTCGTCATTGCGCCGCTCACATTCGCATTGCTGTTGCGAGCGCTGCCGCCCGAACAGCTGAGTTGGACTGATGTCCGGTTGACGGCGATCCTGCTGGGGCTCACCTGGATCTTCGGTGCCGAAGTCCTGTCGGTGTATGCCGCCCATGCCGCCAGGAAGTGGAGCGCCTACGGCGCCATCGGCGGCATTCTGATCGTGATGTTATGGGTGCACGCCATCAGCAAGATGCTGTTCTTCGGCGCCGAGCTCAGCAAGGTGACTCATCTGGCCCGGACTAGTATTGATAGAACGCGTCCTGCACTGCCTTGCGATCCAGCTCGTGAGCGAGGCACAGCTGCAGCAGTATCCGGCTCTTCTGCGGACTGAGCTGATCGGCGACCACGAAGCCGAGATCGTCATCGTTGAGCTCGACGCCTCGCTCGACATCGCCGCTGCCAACACGAGTGGCGCGGACCACGATCACGCCGGATTTCACTGCCTCTGCCAGCGAATTCACCACGGGCCCCGGCACATTGCCGTTGCCCACGCCAGCGATCACGATCCCGCGTGCGCCAAGCGACACACTCGCGCGCACCAAATCGGCGTGCATGCCGGCGTGTGAGAACAAGACGTCGACTCGGGGCATGCGACGCTCGCCGTCCGCCGAAAAGCCCGACTGAGTCGTATGCCGTCGCACCGGACGACGGAAGTAACGAATGCGCCCCAGTCGCGCCGTGCCCAGCAATCCCGGTCCAGGCGATATGAACGTCTGCACATCCGTCGTGCTCGACTTCGTCACATCGCGCGCACTGTGCAAATCGTCGTTGATCGCCAGCATCACTCCGCGATTGCGTGCATCGCGGTCCGCCGCGACCGAGACCGCGTTATATAAATTGAGCGGTCCATCCGCGCTCAATGAAGTCGCGGGACGCATCGAGCCGGTGAGCACGACGGGTCGTTCCGATGTCACCGTGAGATGCAGGAAGTAGCCGGTCTCTTCGGCGGTATCGGTGCCATGCGTAACGACGACACCGTCCGCCGCGTCGCCCTCGAAGAGCTCATTGATCCGATTCGCGAGCCCGCGCCACAGCAGCTCGTTCATATCCTGACTGCTGATCTGTGCGAACTGCTCGCCCGTCACTTCAGCCAGCGATGCCAGCCCCGGCACGCTGTCGATCAGCTGTTCGATCATGACCGAGCCTGGACGATATGCAGACGAGGTATCCGTCGCGCCTCGTCCCGCAATGGTGCCGCCGGTCGCCAGAATGTGCACTCTCGCCATGGCTGCGCGCTCCTATTCCTCCGTCGGGTGCAACTTCACGAAGTTGTACCTCGCGGTGATTCGAAAACGCGGGGCATCGGCCTTTGCCCCGCTCTTATCCTCCACCCAGCCGTAGACGAACTCCGCGCCCACATCCAGACTGCCGATCGGATTCCAGATCAGATTGAGGCCTGAGTAAGTACTCTTGTGATAGGTGTCGGGCAGCTGGAAACTTGTGTTATCCACGTTCACATGACCGACCGTCAGGCTCGATCGCATCCTCGGATTCCAGTAATGCTGATAACTGCCATACGCTGCCGTGAGCGGCAGCGCTTTCAAAGATAGGTCTGTCAGCGATTCGGGAGCTGCATCCAGTCCCAAGCCCGCGGTGTCGCCCACATAGCGTGCGATGCCATGGCCATAAGCAACTCCCAGGACAATGGAATCGCGGCCGAAGACTTCGATCCCGCCAGTCGCGTTCACGCCCCAGCCAAAGGTCGACTTGCGCGCTCCGTCCGGCAACTCCACCCCGAGGTCTCTGAAGACACTCGCCAGCTGCAGATGCCCGAGGTCCCATTCGTTTCTAAGTTTGAGTGTGACGTCCGGCGAGGCCGTGAGCGGCGTGACCGGTGAGCCGTCGATCGAGAAATCAATGGAGGAGTCCGGATCCTCGACAGAGACAGAAGCGCTTAAGCCCCCGCCCAGTCCGAAGCTGTATCGGGCCTGTGGCAAACGCACGCTGACCGCCGCGTTGACTCCCTGGTTGTCCAGCTCGTCGCCGAACGCATCGGGATCCATGAAGTTGGTGAATGTCTGGCCGACCAGAACATTGTTCAGCTGAGCATAGAAATGACGCAGCCGGGGTGCGGTCGTCCCGTTGGGACCGAAGAAATCGTATTGAACGAAAGTTCTCGCGGACCCGCTCTCGCCTACCGGGATACGAAAGTCCGCCATGAAACGGCTGCCCCGAATGCTGCCGTTGAAATTCGAATGATCGGAGCCCGATGCGATCGGAATCGTCGAGGGCACAAAGCCGTCGCCCATCGTGGATATTCTCGGGTCATAGATCAAATCGGCTCGCGCCGATCCGTTGATCCGCAACAGAGTGTGCGTGCCTGGCAGAAGAAAGAATCCCGGATACGTGGGATCCGTTGGCGCGTTGTAGAGGCGCGGCGCATCCTCCTCATCCTGCGCAAACGTCTGATGATGTTGAGTCGCTTCGCCGATCGCTTCTTCCTGTTGCTGCGAAGTCAGCTTTTCCGGCGACGGCGGTTGCGCGCTCACGATCGAGCCGGGCTGGGGCAGCTTCTCCGGATGGATCGCGTCGAGCTCGGCCTGAATCTTCGCCATCTGAGCCTTGAGCTCATCCATTCTGGCGTTGAGTTGACGGATCGCTTCTTCCTGAGTTGTCCTTGTTTCCTGGGCGGAGAGCGGGCTCGCGCCGCAGATCAGCACAAAGAAGCACAAACCGATCGTCTTCGGTATCTTTTGCATGTCCAATCCAGTCGCGGGGCGCGATCGTCTCTATCGGGACGACGTTACACCCACGAACTGGATTCGCTATTGGACCAAGGGCGATCTAACTCACCAATGCGCCACTCCGCTGCCGATGGAGTGACTGCCGCCCGAGGGCGCCATCGGCCCGCTGTATTTCACATCGTGCGGCAACTCGCTGTTGCGCTCCGGCCGATCCAGCACCACGCCCGATGCCGCGATCAATTTCACCAGCTGAGCCAGCGAGCGCACGCGCATCTTGTGCATCACTCGCGCGCGATGGACTTTGATGGTCTTCAGCACGGTGCCGAGGTCGCCGGCGATTTGTTTGTTCATGCGACCTTCGACGACGTGTGCGAGCACTTCACGTTCGCGCGGCGTGAGTGTCGCGATTCTCTCTTGCACGATTTGTTTCAAGCCGGTCGCGCGCCGCTGCTCTTCATCCATGCGAATCGCTTCTTCGACGGCGCCGAGCAACTCTTCGTTCTCCACCGGCTTGGTGAGAAAGTTCACCGCGCCGGCGCGCATGGCAATCACGCTCTCGGCGATGCTGCCATGACCGCTCAGGAAAATAATCGGACGATGACAGTCGGAATCGGCCAGCGTTGACTGTACATCGAGGCCGCTCTTATCGGGCATGGCCAGATCGAGCAGCAGACAGCCGGGCACGGTTGGATCGTGATGCGCGAGAAACTCGCCCGCGGATCCAAACGAGCGCGTGACATATCGGGCCGCGCATAACAGACGAGCCAGAGCCCGTCGCACATCGGCATCGTCATCGACGATGAACACGGTAGGTGGTGTCCTGCTCACTGAAACTCCCGCTAGTGCACCCGACGATACATTTCGATGTATTTCGCGCGCTCCAAAACGTGGCCACATCCTCGGAGCGCGGTCCTGTAACCTGCCTGTCACGTCGACGTTGCGGCGAACCTGTGCAGTCAAGGACTTCCGCGCTGATCATGCGGCAGCGGCTTACGCGAGTAGATCGGGATTTGCCGAATCGAAACTCATTTTCGCTGTGTCCATTTGTATATATCGGCAAAGTCCCGGTCACTCGCGCATCCACTGTGCAGCATCACTCCGCTTTGGAGAGCTGGATCGCGGTGGCTTCAGTGTAGGTGACACGCACTTCGTCACCCGCTTTGAGCTTCTGCAGGAACTGGGTGGCCTTCGGATCCTCTACGGCCACTGTCCGGACAATTCCGTCGGCACGCTTGAAGGTCACGGTGTCGAATGACTGATCAACGGACTGGATGACGACGTCGGTGGACACCGAGGCCGTCACCGATGCTGCCGGCATTTCGCCGGGCTCGGATCGACTCTTGGAGATGGACGTGCGCGGCTCGCTGGACGCCGATCCTTTCGGCAACACTTGCGCCAGCAGCGCTTCTTTATAGGTCGCCTGGATGGTGTCGCCCGCCTCGATCTGGTCGAAGTTGCGGACTTCGGGCCCGGCTACGATCAATGTATCGACTCCGTCGGCCGTGCGCAGCACCAGCGAGCGTGTGTCGTGGTCCACGGACTGCACCGTCGCGGTCGCTTTGGTGACATTCTCCTGCGAGACCTGTTTCGGCTCAGCCGCCCATCCCAGCAAAGGCACGCAGGCCAGAGAAACAACCACAATGTTCCTGATCATGATTCGACTCCTCGATAGAATTATTTAAACGAGCGTCGGAGCGCACGCAGGCGGAACACCGCTCGCAAGCTCAGCGCGGCGCAGGCCAGCAACACACCGAAGGTCGCGAAGATGGGTGCCGGTCCGGCGGTGGCGGGCATCGCCGGGTTCGCCGCCACGCGTTCTTCTTCCACCGCCTCTTCCGCGACCAGAGGCACGATCACCATCTGTTGTCCGGTATCGGCCGGCTCCAGTGCCAGCACCGGCCGACTGACTTCCACATAAGCTTTCAATTCCTGATTCGGTGCCAGGTCGGCGACGCGCGTCGGCGTGCCGTTGATGAGCACGCGGAAATCGCGGGGCGGAGTCACCGATTGCGTCGGGCCGAACGTGCCGTCGGGAAGCTGGAAGCGCACCCGCATGGTGTTCCCTCGCACCTCCGAGAGGCGCGCGTTGAACACCGCATAATCCTGGCCGCCTCGGGATATCACATCGAGACAAGCCTCCTGCGCCCGTGGAAATCGGGCCAGCACATCGTCGCTGAACTTCACCGAGGCGCACCCTGCCGGGTTTTGCGCCAGCGCCGCAGCGCTGGCGAGCGCAAGAGTCGCGCCCAAGGTCACGCGAACACGAATACCCATGATCTTCTCCCAATTGTTTCAGATGGTTTAAATGGCCGCGGTTTTCTCCCGAAGCGGCGGCG
This sequence comes from Steroidobacter flavus, assembly GCF_042651805.1. Taxonomy (NCBI): domain Bacteria; kingdom Pseudomonadati; phylum Pseudomonadota; class Gammaproteobacteria; order Steroidobacterales; family Steroidobacteraceae; genus Steroidobacter; species Steroidobacter flavus. The sequence continues at coordinate 783,216 of NZ_JBHSDU010000015.1, forward strand.
TTACGGGCGCGACGGCCTCGTGAGTCGAATCGAGCAGGCCGCGCACCACGAAACGTCGTGGCGCAGGCCCTACGAAGCGGAAGGGGTAACAGGTCACCAGCGTGATGGCGGGTGCGTCGGTGTGCCGCAGGAGCGCGGCGTCGGTGCGATCGACAACTACGATCGAAGTGACGTGATAGATGTAATGAAAGTCGGCAGTGCGCACCTCGATGGTGGCCCCGACCTGGATGTTCTCCAGCGGTCGGAACGTGCCGTCGCGATGCGCCGCCACTCCAAGATTGCCGCCCTCGCCCGGGCCGGCCATGCCGGGGATCAGGCCGGCACCCCGATTGAGATTGACCTCACTCGTGTCCGAGTACAGTGGAGCGCGCAAACCGAGCGATGGGATCTCCAGCAAGCCCCGCGGATCCGTGGCGGCGATGACAGGTGGCGCTGTGCTGGCGAGCTGTGCAGCCGGAGTGACATTCGCTGTTGTTGCCGGTGTGCCAGAAGTCAGCGAGGTCGCCTTGGCCAGGTCGGCGCCGCCGTTGATCGCCGCATCCGTTCGTGCCGCGACATATAAGACGATGAACATGCACGCCAGGGCCCAGCACGCACGCTCTATCACCCTGGCCACGCCACTCGCGCTCGCTCGCTCCATGTTCGAAGCTCTGATTGCTTCTGGGGCGAACAGCGTCGGCTCTGACCGGAGGAGCGACAATTAGCCCTAGGTCCACCATTGCAGGATTGGCTCGCGAGGCGGCTCGACGTGACGCCGCAGCGGGCCTAGACTGACAGAAAATCGCATGAGGTCAGCAGCGGAGAGTGCCCCCATGACGGCGAAAGTGAATGCGACGGTTGTCTTGAAACTGCTGTCAGCCGCAGCCGTGATGCTCGCCGGCACGGCACTGGCCGATACGCCGCCGGTCACAGCGGTTTATAAAGTCAAAGAGCTGTCCTTTCACTACCAGCTGCCCCGGCAGTTCCAGGCATGTCACGAGCTGCAGCAGCGCGTCGCCGCCATCCTGGTCGCGATCGGCGCCCGCGATGACATCAAGGTCGATGTCCGCAACTGCGATGCGTACGTCATCGGCGATGACGACATGATGGATCCGCTGCCCGGGCGCGCCAGCTCCGACCCCTTCAATCGCGGCGATCCGTTCGAGCGCAACGACCCGTTCAATCGCAACTCGTCCCCCTTTGGCAATTCCGCCAACCAGCGTCGGCAATCGGCGCACATTCGCATTCAGCTGCAAATGCCAGTGGAAATGACGCCGGCGGTGCTGAAGGAGATCGAGAAGGACAAGTCGCGCCGGGAGCTGGTGTCGCGCGTCACCCGCAATCCTGGAGCGGCGATGAACGATCCGATTGTGTTCGAGGCGCAACGGCAGGAAGTGACGTTGTCGTCCCGCACGGTCAAGCTGCAACCCGAGGACTGCGACCTGCTCGAGCAGATGAACACTCAGCTGTTTCGTAAGCTCGATGTAAAAGTCACCCGCCGGACCGCCAGCTGCGGTCGAGGCGAGTCGACCCATATCCCCCCGCAGATGAATGTCGAGGCGCTGCTGCCGACGGGCAAGCTGTTGCCCATGCCGGATCCGGAGAAGATGAAGAAGAACGGCGGCGGTGCGCCGGCGGAACCGCCCCCAGCCGAGTCCGCCCCACAACAACAGTAATCGTTCGAGTATTTCCCGGGCTACCCGGACCGCCACGCGGTCTCGCTCATCGTTCATTATGAAATTAGATGCAGGACTGGAAGGTCCCGTGCCAGCCGAAGGCCGCGATCATAGGAAGCACCGTGTGAACGATTTGTGACGATGCTAGGATGCGCCCCCCATTCACTGAAGCGTTCTCGATGAAAACAAACTCACTTGCGCTCGCTCTGACCGTCTGCATGACGCTCGCGGCGTGCTCGCCGAAATCCGAGGCTCCCAAAGAGCCCACGCAGGAAACAGCCGCTCCGGCGCAGACCGCGCCTGCGCCCGCTGGCAGCTTCACCATCGGCCAGCTGTCCGCCGTGGCACTTCGCGACGGCGCGTTCGAGTTTCCGAACGACAACAAAATCTTCGGCGTTGGCAAAACTCCCGAGGACGTCGCCGCCGTGCTGACGGCCGCCGGTGTGCCCGCAGACAAGCTGAGCGTGTCGATTCAACCGCTGCTGGTGAAGAGCGCGGAGCGCGTATTGTTGTTCGATACCGGTGCCGGCTCGAACTTCGGTCCGGCGGGCGGTCAGCTCGGCAAGTCGCTGGCGGATGCCGGCGTCGAGGCGGCCAGCGTCACCGATATTTTCATCTCCCATCCGCATGGCGATCACATCGGCGGTCTGTTGAATGCCGAAGGCGCGCTGGCATTTCCGAACGCGACCGTTCATATGGGCGCCGCCGATTGGGAGTTCCTGAAAGGACTGAACGCCGAAAAGGCCGCCGCCATCGGTGCCACCAACTATGCCGCGCTGGTCACCGCGCTCACGCCGAAGATCGACGCGTTCGCACCGGGCGCGGACCTGGTGCCGGGGGTCGTCAAAGCTGTCGACCTGCACGGTCACACACCGGGTCACTCCGGTTATCTGATCAGCTCGGGCGCCGACTCGCTGCTGTACATCGGCGACTCTCTGCACAACTACATCGTCTCGGTGCAGAAGCCTGAGTGGACGGTCGCATTCGATAACGATGCGGCGGCTGGAGAAAAGAATCGCATCGACGTGCTCACCAAGAGCGCCGAGAGCGGCCAGCGCATCTACGCTGTGCACTTCCCCTACCCTGGCCTGGGCAAGTTCGAGCGCCGCGGCGACGGCTTCGTCTGGGTCGCCGAGACGCTGTAACGCCATCAACATTTGTTAGTCGAGTGAGGGCTGCGTGCAGTTGAACGTCACTGCACGCAGCCGCTCCGACCTGCTCAGGCTGGCATCGCACGTCGATCCCTGATCGTCAGCGAATCTTCTCGTCGATCTTGCGCGCCAGCTCGGCCAGGTCGGCACTCTCGTCGATGGAGATGTCGATGGGCGCTTCCGCTTTGGCCTTCGCCGCGGGAAGCGGCGGTGGCGTGGTGTCGATGCTGGCATCGGCCGACGGATTCGCGATCTGCCGCGACGGCATCACCCAGTCCCGCTTTTGTTCCATCCAGCGACGATAGCGGTCGAAGCTCCACATGCCATCCTCGCCACCGGACTGAATGACCGTGGCCAGCTGGCTGAACGCGCCGCTGCGGATCGTTCCTTTGGCATTCGAGTTCGCCATCAGCACTTCGCACAGCGGCACTCGCAGATGATAGTCCTGCAGGTATTCCAGACGTTGACACACCACCGCGACCAGACAGTCCGCGATCTGCGCACGAATGCTGCCCTGAATTTCGGCGGCGAACGACATGCACATCCGATTGAGCGCTTCGGCGCAGGTCGATGAATGCATCGTGGCCAGCACCAGATGGCCGGTCTCGGCGGCATTCAATGTGAGTCTCATTGCCTCGGCCGTGCGCATCTCGCCGATCACCAGCACATCTGGATTCTCGCGCAGGGCATCGACGATCGCCTGCTCATAACTCGGCGAATGCGTCGGCACTTCGCGCTGACGAATGAACGAGCGATTGTTCGTGTACAGATATTCGATGGGGCTTTCGAGCGTGATGATGTTTTTCGCGCGCGACGCATTGACCTCTTCGATCAGCGCCGCCAGCGTCGTGGACTTGCCGCAACCGGTCGGTCCAGAAACAATCACCAGCCCGGTCTGCGCTTCGGTGAGCTTGGCGAGATCCGGATGCAGGTTGCAACCCTTCAACGTGTTCGTTGACGATGTGAGCAAGCGCACCGCCAACGCCACGCCGCGAATGGTCTGAAACAGATTCAGCCGACAGCGCGTGCCGGCAACGTTGATCGACAGATCCGCTGAGCCCCGCGAGCGAAACTGCTCCCACTGTTCGTTATTGAGCAGTTCTCTGCCCATCTCGGCCACTCGCGCCGCTGGCAACACTTCACTGATCGTGGACAACTCTCCCCTGACCCGCACCACGACTGGCGTTCCCGCCTGCACATGCACGTCGCTCGCACCGAGCGCCCGCGCCTTCAACACCCATTCGGCGAGGATCATTGGCGTCTCTCCATCAATGCTGTTCCGGCTCCGCGAGACCGCTGCCGTCCGGGCTGGTCGGATTGAGCGCGATCGCTGCGATCCAGGTCGATTGTAGCGCCGTCAGGTCGTATCATTCGCGCCGTTCCTCGCGCGGAGAAGCTGAATGAAGTGTCCTGTATGCAAAACGCCCGAGCTGCGGCCCACGATGATCGAGGACCTGTTGCCCTCGATGGGCTGTGACAACTGCAAGGGATCGTTGGTTGCGTTGCTGTACTACCGACATTGGGCCGAGCAGCACAAGCCCTCGTCGGAGGCCAGCGAGCCCGCCACGGTCTCGGAATTGCCGGCGGATTCGACCAACGCCCTGCGCTGCCCGAAGTGCGAGCGGATCATGACCAAATATCGGCTGACCGGCACCGTCGCCAACCGCCTGGATGTGTGCTCGCTCTGCGACGAAGCCTGGCTCGACGGCGGCGAGTGGCAGTTGCTCGAACAGCTGCATCTGAGCGACAAGTTGCCCGCGGTATTCAGCGACACTTGGCAGCGCAAAATCCGCAGCGAAAACAGCGAGCGCACCCGGCAGGAAATCCTGCGCCGGGACCTGGGCGCGGCCGATGCGACCAAGGTCGAGACGATTCGCGAATGGCTCAAGGATCATCCGGCGAAGAGCACGATTCTCACTTATCTGTATCGCGACTGACTTTCGTCAGGCTGGACATCCGCCGCCAGTGAGGCAATGCTGGCGGCATCTTCCCGGTCTGAGGATGGCGCCATGTCCGCCGCTGCCCGACCCGTTTCATCGCAATCCACCGCCGATCCGGCGGTGGGGCTGCCGGCCTGGATTTATCGCGATCCCGACTTCTTCGAGCTGGAGAAGCGCACGATTTTTCGCACCAGCTGGCAGCTGGTGTGTCACGGCAGCGATATGCCGAATCCCGGCGACTATCACAGCTTCGATATGCTCGGCGAATCCATCGTCTCGGTCCGCGGCCGCGACGGTGAGATCCGCAGCTTCCACAATGTGTGCCGTCACCGGGCGTCGCGACTGCTCGACGGGCCGAAGGGTCACTGCGGAGGGCGCATCACCTGTCCCTATCACGCGTGGACCTACTCGCTCGACGGCCGGCTGATCGGCGTCCCGCACCGGGAAACGTTTCGCGATCTGAAGCCGGAGCTGCACGGTCTGGTGCCGCTGGAGCAGGAAATCTTCATGGGCTTCATTTTCGTGCGCCTGGAGCCCGGTCTGCCAAGCGTGCGCGAAATGCTCGCTCCCTATGCTCATGAGCTGGCCGCCTATCGCCTCGAGGAGCTCGTGCCTCAAGGACGGGTCACACTTCGCCCGCGCACCGTGAACTGGAAAAACGTCGCGGACAATTATTCCGACGGCATGCACATCGATGTCGCGCATCCCGGCTTGTCGAGACTGTTCGGCAACAGCTATGGCATCGAAGCGCAGCCCTGGGTCGATAAGATGTGGGGCGTTCTGCAAGACAAGCCGAGCAGCAACTGGTCCGAGCGGCGTTATCAGCAACTGCTGCCTCAGGTTGAGCATCTGCCGCCGGAGCGGCAACGGCTGTGGACTTACTTCAAGCTGTGGCCGAACGTCGCGTTCGACATCTATCCCGACCAGATCGATTTCATGCAGTTCATTCCAGTCTCACCGACCGAGACCATGATCCGCGAGATCGCCTACGTGCATCCCGACAACCGACGCGAGATGCGCGCCGCGCGTTATCTGAACTGGCGCATCAACCGTCAAGTCAACAAAGAAGATACGACCCTCATCGCGCGCGTGCAGGCCGGCATGGAGTCGAGCAGCTACACCGTCGGGCCGTTGAGTGAAGGCGAAGTGTGTCTGCGCAACTTCACGCGTCGCATGCATGAAATGATTCCGGAGAGCCGCAGTGCCCGCAAAGTCTGATGTTCTGATCGTCGGCGGTGGCCACAACGGACTCGTCTGCGCTGCGTATCTCGCCGCGGCAGGACTGAAAGTCACGGTGCTCGAGCGCCGTCACGTGGTCGGTGGCGCGGCAGTGACTGAGGTGTTTCATCCGGGCTTCCGCAATTCCGTCGCGTCGTACACGGTGTCGCTGCTCAATCCGAAAGTCATTCGGGATCTGGATCTGCACGCACACGGCCTTCGTGTCGTCGAGCGCGAGGTGTCCAACTTCTTGCCGACCGAAGACGGACGTTACCTCGCGACGGGCGGCGACCGCACCAAGCGTGAAGTCGCGAAGTTCTCGCAAAAGGATGCGGATCGGCTCGACGCCTACGGCGACCGACTCGACATCATCGCCGATCTGTTGCGCGATCTGGTCCTGCAAACGCCGCCCAATGTGGTCGACGGCGGCTGGCGGGCAGCGTTGCCGCAGTTGGTGCATGCCGCCGCCCTCGGCAAACGTTTCAGCAAGCTCGACATGAACATGCGGCAGGAACTGCTCAGCCTGTTCGTCACCTCGGCCGGCGACTATCTCGACGGCTGGTTCGAAAGCGCGCCGATCAAAGCCGTCTACGGTTTCGATGGCGTCGTGGGCAACTACGCCAGCCCCTACTCGCCCGGCTCGGCTTACGTGTTGTTACATCACGTGTTCGGCGAAGTGAATGGCAAGAAAGGCGCCTGGGGTCACGCCATCGGCGGCATGGGCGCGATCACGCAAGCGATGGCGAAATCGGCAGCCAGTCGCGGCGTAGACATCCGCGTCAACGCCGGCGTGCGCGAGATCATCGTCGAGAACGGCAAGGCTGTCGGCGCCGTCACCGAATCGGGAGAAACATTCCGCGCGGCCGCCGTCGTGTCGAACTTGAATCCCAAGTTGCTGTACACGAGCCTGATCGATGCGGCCGCGCTACCGACCGAATTCCGCCAGCGCATCAGCCAATGGCGCTGCGGCTCGGGCACGTTCCGCATGAACGTCGCGCTGTCCGAGCTCCCGGACTTTACTTGCCTGCCCGGCAAGGAACGCGCGCCTCATCACACCGCGGGCATCATCGTCGCGCCGACGCTTGGATATATGGAACGCGCCTACTTCGATGCGCGCACGCAGGGCTGGTCGAAACAACCGATCGTCGAGATCCTGATTCCCTCGACGCTCGACAACAGCCTCGCCCCTGCCGGCCAACACGTCGCGAGCATGTTCTGCCAGCACGTCGCGCCGACCTTGCCGAACGGCGAGTCCTGGGACACGCATCGGGACAAAGTCGCGGATCTGATGATCGAGACCGTCAACGCGTACGCACCGAACTTCAAAGCGGCTGTGCTCGGCCGGCAGATCAACAGCCCGCTCGATCTGGAACGAACGTTCGGCCTGATCGGCGGCGACATCTTTCACGGCCAGCTGAGTCTGGATCAGATGTTCTCGGCCCGGCCGATGCTCGGTCACGGCAACTATCGCGGCCCGTTGCCCGGCTTATATATGTGTGGGTCCGGGACTCATCCCGGCGGCGGTGTCACGGGTGCGCCCGGACACAACTCCGCTCACGAAATCATCAGCGACTTCCGCCGGAAAGTGGTGCGGCGGGTGAGCTGATCAGACCAGCGCGTCGATCACCTTCGCCAGGTTCACATCGCGCTCGCTCACGTCGCCGGCGTCGTGGGTGGTGAGCCAGATGTCGAGCTTGTTATAAACATTGGTCCACTCGGGATGGTGGTCGGCCTTCTCCGCTTCGAGCGCCACCCGCATCATCAACCCGATCGCCGCCGAGAAATCTTTCAGGAGGATGCGCCGATAGAACGCCCGGCGATGGGCGTCATAAATCCAATGGGGTAACGAAGCAAGCGCGTCGGTGCGCTGCTCGGTCGTCAGAGGTGCCACCATGACGTTCTTACCTGCTCGCTGATCTGGCTGACTTAGCGCGAGCATGCGCCTGTGTGCCGTGAGTGTAAACACGGTCGCTCGGCAGGACCGCGTCGGTCGCCAGCTCCGGCTCGTTCCTGAGGCGCGGGTACAGCGGTGCGAAATCGGTCTCGACCGTTTGACGCAGCAGATCCTCGAAGCTGTCGATCACGAAATACGTCTGCTGATAATCGTCGATGCGATAGTGAGTCCGCATCACGCGCTCGAGATCGAAGCCGAGTCGATTCGGCGACGGATCGTCGAGGGCAAAGATCGATTCGCCGTACGAGGAAACGATGCCCGCGCCATACAGCTTGAGCGCGTCGCCCTGACGGATCAGACCGAACTCAACCGTGTACCAATACAAGCGCGCCAGCGAATCGAGCGATCCAAAGCCGTGCGCCCGCAACCCGCCCTTTCCATAGGCTTGCATGTAATCGGCGAACACCGGATTGGCGAGCAACGGCACGTGACCGAACACATCGTGGAAGATGTCCGGCTCTTGCAGATAGTCGCGCTGCTCGGGCGTGCGAATGAACCGGCCCGCGACGAAGCGTCGATTGGCGAGATGGTCGAAGAACACGCTTTCCGGCACCAGCCCGGGCACGGCGACCACCTGCCAGCCCGTGGCTTTCATCAACCGCTCGGACAGCTCATCGAAATGCGGGATGCCGGGCCGCGTCATGCGCAGCACCTTCAGCCCTTCCATGAATTCGGGCACCACGCGGGCAGGCAGCATGCCGGCCTGCCGCTCGAACAGGTGATCCCACATGGCATGCTCCGCGGGACTGTAACGATCCCAATCCTGTGGGATCGTCCAGTCCTCAGCCGTGCCCTCGGGCCGCTGAAGTGATGCGTCTGCCATAGTGCGGGTATTAGCTCACGAGGTCAGTTTCAGACCCAGGATGCCCGTCACAATGAGGGCGACACAGGTCAGCCGCGCCATTGTCATTGCTTCGCCGAACAGCACAATGCCCAGAAGTACGGTGCCGACTGCACCAATTCCGGTCCACACGGCATAAGCCGTCCCCACCGGCAGCGAGCGCATCGCCCAGCCCAGCAGAGTGATGCTGATGATCATCGCGGTGACCGTGCCGACGGTCGGCCACAGGCGCGAAAAGCCGTGGGTGTATTTCAGGCCAATGGCCCAGCCGATCTCGAACAGACCGGCGATCACGAGAAGAACCCATGCCATGACTACCTCCGGGGTGCGCCGGCGTTGGCGCTGTTAGAGGGGTCGTCCCCGGAAGAGTAAAAAGCGCGGGAGGGTCGTCCCTCCCGGCATGAGCATTAGACCGCAGTCGCTCAGCGAGTTCCCGTCATCCGCAGCAGCTCGCCACTGCCCTGTCCGGCGTTCTCGTGCACCAGCGGCGCACGCTTCACCGAGCACAGCAATTCGTAAGGACTGCGACTTGCGCCCTTGGCGACCGCCGCCACAGGAACGCGCGGTCCCCACAACTCGACAGAGCTGCCGACGCCGGCATCCGGCAAGTCAGTGAGATCGACGGTCAACATATCCATCGAGACTCGACCGATCAACGTCGTCGCCTGACCATCCACCGCAATCGGCGTTCCCGTCGCTGCGGTCTGCGGATATCCATCGGCATAACCGGCACACACCAGTCCGACGCGCGTGCGTTGAGAAGCGACGAACGTCGCACCGTAGCCCAGCGGCTCGCCAGCTTCGAGCGTGCGAACATTGAACACGCGGCTTTCAAACGTCATGACCGGCCGCAGCTCGGGCACATCGAGCCCATGCGTCGTCGCACCGTACAACATCAATCCCGGCCGCGCCCAATCGCGACGAGCCGACGGCCAGGCCAGCAAACCGGCCGAATTACACAAGCTTCGTTCGCCTCGGAGCATCGCGGTCGCCGCGTCGAACGCTTCGATCTGCTGCGCCGTCATCGGCTCACCCGGCTCATCGGCACGCGCGAAGTGGGTCATCAACGTGATCGAGCTGACCTTGCCCGTGCTCATCAACCGTTGATACGCAGGCGCGGCGTCGCTGCGACGAAAGCCCGCCCGGCTCATCCCGGTATCGATCTTCAACCAGACGTTGAAGCGCGCCCCGGTCTTGCTCTCCTCGATCAGACGGATCTGCTCTTCCTGATGCACGACCACCCAAAGATCCAGCTCATTGGCGATCTTCAGCTCGGACGCGTTGAAACACCCTTCCAGCACGAGGATGGGATTACGAACCCCGCCTTCGCGCAACACACACGCTTCATCGAGGAACGCAACGGCAAATCCGTCAGCGACCGATGCAAGCGAATGCGCCGACGCCAATGCGCCATGGCCATAAGCGTTGGCCTTGAGCACCGCGAGCGCACGACCGCCGTGCACGCCGCGTGCGTAGAGGTAGTTGTTTCGAAGCGCCGCCAAATCGATTCGAACACGGGTCGGACGCGTCACGCCGTCTCCTCACCCGTGACCAGTCGCGGCCGAGGTGAGCTCACCTTCTGATAGCGCGACACGTCGAGACCGTCGGTGCGAATCGCCGGCCGATAGCCGGTCACGAGATCGGCAATGAGCTGTCCCGAGCCGCACGCCATCGTCCAGCCGAGCGTGCCGTGGCCGGTGTTGATGAACAGATTGCGGTACTCGCTCGCGCCGACGATGGGCGTGCTGTCCGGAGTCATCGGTCGCAGGCCGGTCCAGAACTCGCCCTTCTGCAAATCGCCCGCGCCACCGTACAAATCGTTGACCACCAGCTCGAGCGTCTGACGACGCTGCGGCAACAGCTGCAGATCGAAGCCCGACAGCTCAGCCATGCCGCCGACCCGAATGCGATCGTCGAAGCGGGTCACGGCGACTTTGTAAGTCTCATCGAGCACCGTCGACACCGGCGCCGAGGACTCATTCACGATGGGCAGCGTCAGCGAGTATCCCTTCACCGGATACACCGGCAGATCGATGTCGAGCGGCAACGCCAGCTTGCGCGAGTAGCTGCCGCACGCCAGAACGTAAGCATCCGCCGTGATGCGCTCTTCGCCGAGGCGCACGCCGGTAATACGCCCGTTGCTCGAATCGATCGCAGTCACATGCGCCCCGAAACGGAACGTCACACCCAGCTTCTCCGCGGCTTCCGCCAGACGCTTGGTGAACAGATTGCAATCGCCCGTCTCGTCATTCGGCAACCGCAGACCACCGGTGAGCTTGCCTTTCACATGCGCAAGCGCCGGCTCAGCGGAAGCCAGCTGGTGCTCTTCGAGCAATTCGTAGGGAACATTGCAACGTTCGAGCACGCGGATGTCCTGACGCGCGGCTTCGAACTGCTTGCGGGTACGGAACAACTGCAGCGTGCCGCCGGTGCGCTGCTCATATTGAATGCCGGTTTCGGCGCGCAGGGTTCGCAAACAATCGCGGCTGTATTCGGCGAGGCGGAGCATGCGCTCCTTATTGATGTCGTAACGCTCGGGCGAGCAGTTGACCAACATCTGCGCCATCCACTTCAACTGATGCAGACTGCCGTCGAGGCTGATCGACAGCGGCGCGTGTTTCTGGAACATCCACTTCAGCGCTTTGAGCGGAATGCCGGGCGCCGCCCACGGCGTCGAATAACCGGGCGAGACCTGGCCGGCATTCGCGAAGCTGGTCTCCGCCGCCACCGACATCTGCCGATCGATCACCGTGACCTGGGCACCCCGACGCGCGAGATACCACGCACTTGCCACGCCGATGACGCCACCACCCAGAACCACTACGCGCATGAACTCTCCATCCATCCGTCGAACGCGTCAGCAATTCTATGGACACCCCGCCAGTGACTTCCTTCGAAGTGGCGCGTTTGGCAGCGGTTTCCCCTGCCCTGGGCAGACATAAACCGGCCAACCCAGTGAAATTCACTATCCCTCGCCCCGAAACCCAGCCCAGAACACTGGCATCGGGCAAAACCTGAACGTAATCTATGGGGCCTGTCCCTCCGTCATCCGCCCCTGACATGCAACAGTTCGACCGCATCGACCGCAAGATTCTGGACATTCTTCAGCGGGACGGCCGCATCTCCATCACCGATCTGGCCCAGCAAGTCGGCCTGTCGGCGACCCCGTGCGCCGACCGCGTCCGACGCCTTGAACGGACCGGCGTGATCACCGGCTACCACGCGCGTCTGTCGCCCAAGGACGTCGGCCGGAATCTGCTGGTGTTCCTGGAGATCAAGCTGGCGGTGAAATCGGACGAGGTGTTCGAGAAGATCAAGAACGAGCTGCACAACATTCCCGACGTCATGGAATGTCATCTGGTGTCCGGCGACTTCGATTATTTGATCAAGGCGCGCATCCCCGACATGCACAACTACCGCACGCTGCTCGGAGACATCCTGCAACGGTTGCCTTCGTCCGCGCAGTCGCGCAGCTATGTGGTCATGGAAGAGATCAAGGAGACGTTCTATTTGCAGGCGTGAGTGAGTTCCTGGCGATCGCGCCGTTCTTGACGATGACCACCAGGTTTTTCGCCGGGTCGTCGATCAAGTGAATGTCCTCGAGCGGATTGCCGTCCACCAACAGCAGATCCGCGAGCGCGCCCTCTTCGACGACGCCCAGTTTGCCTGGATACGGATTGCGCTTGCCGGACATCGCCAGCAATTGCGCGTTGGTGCTGGTCGCCATGATCAGCACTTCAGCGGGCGTGTACCAGCGGGTCATCACCGTCAACATCGCATTCTGTCGCTGCGTGAGCTGGGGCGAAAACAGAATGTCCGTGCCCCAGGCGGTCTTGATCTTGTACTTCTTCGCCAGCTGATACGCCCGGTCGGTGCCCTCCGCCACTTCCTTCTTCTTGGCCGCCTCCTGCGAGCCTTCTGGAAATTGACTCGGGCCCTCATTCAGAAACGGTTGCAAGCTCCACCACACCGACTTCTCGGCCATCAGCTTCGCGGTGGCGTCATCGGCCAGGTGACCATGGTCGATACATTTCACACCGGCATCGAGCGCGGTTCGAATCGCTCGCGGCGTGTACGCGTGGACTGCAACATACGTGCCCCAGTTCTCCGCCGCTTCGACCGCCGCTCGCAACTCGGGCAACGTGAAGGTCGACACGTCGAGCGGACTGTGAGGTGACGCGACGCCGCCGCCCGCAGTCAATTTGATCTGTGACGCGCCTTGCATCAGTTGCTCACGCACGCGAATTCTCACCTCATCCGGCGTGTCGGCAATCGCGCTGGCTCCGATCTGTTCCATACGAGTCGGCGGTCCGCCGATGGTGCGCGGGATCTCATACATCTGTCGGAAGTCGCCGTGACCGCTCGTGACCGAGATCATCGCACCCGAGGGATAAATGCGCGGCCCGACAGCGAACCCTTCGTCGATGGCCTGCTTCAATGAGAACGCCGGTCCGCCCATGTCGCGGACGGTCGTGAAGCCTCGCATCAACGTCGCCCTCGCCTGGGCCGCCGCGAGCAAGTTCAGATAACCGACATCGCTCATCAGTCCCACTAGCGGCGTGGTCGCAAGAAACATGCTGTGCCAATGGGCATCGATGAGGCCGGGCATGAGCACCCGACCGCCGCCGTCGATGCGCATCACGTTGCCCTCGGCCTCGACGTTCCCGATGGGCGCGCTCGAGATGCTTTTGATCACCGGACCGACGATCAACACGTTCGTCGGGCCCGACACGCGCGATGACTTGCCGTCGAACACACGAACGTTTTCGAACAGGAGGCTCGCGGGAGGCTCCGATGCGGCGTGGCTTGCCGAGATGAAAGCCAGCAACATCCAGAGGCAGTGGCGGACGAACTTCATCATGGTGCGACCTCGGCACGTGCGAGTAACGTCGAACGCAGCGCCTCGTCGAGCAAGTCGGCGACGCCGCGACTGCGAAGGATTTCCGAGTGAGAAACATCGAAGCCGTACACCCGGTAAGCCTGCTCTTGTGCGGTCCGGTCCAGTTGGCTGGCGACACTGGTCACGGCATCCCCCGACAATCCGAAGGACGACCAGCTCTTGCGATAAGAGAACAACAAATAGTGACGAGTCGCCGCCGGCAACTGCCGGGCTCTTCCGTCAGCATCGACGAACAGCGAATTCAGATACGCACTGCCGACGGCAATGTCGCGCCAGGAGTCGACAACCACCGGCGATAGGCGAACGCCGATGCCGGCACTGGGCACTCCGCCCCACGGGGCGGACATCGTAATCAACACCGGAATGTCGACGCCGGCATGCGCCGATTGATTCAGCACCACGTCACGTGCGATCAAGCCGCCGATGCTGTGCGCGACGATGATCACCGACTCGACATCATATCGACGGTGCACTTCCCCGATGGCCGCGGACAGATCGCGACCGCTCTGACTCAAGCTCGCGCCCGAGGCATAAAAAAAGACGCACGGCTGAAAGCGGCTGCGATCCAGATGTGCGATCAGGAATTTGAAATCGAGCGGCGATCCGTTGAAACCGTGGATGAACAGCACCGCCGTGCGCCTGGCGACCGGCGCATCCAGAAAAAAGATGCCGCCGCGCGCGGCGCGCTCGAACTCATCGGGCGACCACATCCCTTGCTTGATCGACGCGGGTGGGAAACGAACCTTCTCCAGACCTTTGATGTCGTCGTCACGAATCCCGGGCGTGAGCGAACAGCCCGCCGTGAACATCAGCACGATCGCGTTGATGAGCACTGCGATAACTCCGCGCATGGCCGCTACATCAGGGCAATCCTCCCGTATCAGCCATTCGTAGCTAGGGCACAGGGCTGCGCCCGCGATGCCGATTTTTCGATGGACACAGCCCCGCACGATGAACACCCTGGACATCGCGACGGCGGCCGTCTTGAGACAAGCTCACTTTCATATCGGCGTCTTAGCTCTGGTTCTCACTGCGTTCGCGGCAACAGGACACGCCGAGGGGTGGCGAACCACCGGCACGATCTACGCACAGGGCGCGAACATGGATGGCTACACGGTGGTGGATGGAAACCGCACCGATGTCAGCGTGAGTGCCAGCGAATTGTTCGATCATCTCGACATGGCCGGCATGATGGCCGTGCGCAGCGAGACGGACCGCTTTGCGCTCGCCCTCAACGCGGTGTTCACTGGACTCAGTGCGGACGCGGCGGCGAAGAACGGCAACTTCTACGATCTCGATGTCACACAGGATATGGTCGAGCTCGCCTGGTCGTGGCGCCTGGACGAGCGCTACGAATTGTTTGTGGGCGGACGCTATCAATCGTTGTCGGTCGATCTCTCCATCAAGCGGCCCGACGGCACCAGCGGCGCGGCGGACAAAACCAAGAGCTTCTTCGATCCCGTCATCGGTGCACGCGCGGCCTGGCCGCTCGGGCAGGCGTGGACGCTGATTGCACGCGCCGACATCGGCGGCTTCGGCGTCGGCTCCGACTTGACCTGGAGCGCGCTGGCCGTCGCCGACTGGAGTCTTTCCGAGAATTTCGGACTGGTGTTCGGCTATCGCGCCCTGGACACCGATTACAGCACCGGCTCGGGCGATGAGCGTTTCAAGTTCAACATGCTGGTCGCCGGCCCGCTGCTCGGGCTGCGCTACAACTTCGGCCCATGAACACACGACGTCTCGAACTCGCGATCTGGCTGCTCGCCGTCGTGTCATGGGCTGGCCCCGACGCAATAGCAGGCGAGGACTCCGTCGCCGATCAGGTCGTCGACATGTCCGCGTGGTCGCCGACTCGCATCGCCGCCCATCGCGACGGCTTCTTCCGAGCGCTTCGTCACGTGAAAGTCGGCGCAGTCCTGCAGGTGGAACTGCCGGAGATCACGCTCACCTACAAAATCGTGAACACGCGCGTCATCGATCCTTCGGAAACGAGCGTGCTCGGCCCGATGAATGAGCCGACCATCACATTGGTGACGTGCTATCCCTTCTATTACGTCGGCTCGGCGCCGCAGCGATTCATCGTACGAGCCACGCGCGCAGCGATGGACGACGAAGTGCGGCTGGCCCGGGCACAGCGCTGACCACCATCTGCGTATGGTCTGCCTGGGGATCGAGGTTTCATATGTTCGTTCCGAACAGCATGCGCGCTCGGTCCTCCACAATGCTCGATCTCCTGCAGGAAACCTTCACCCGCTTCTGGCACGACCTGCTCGCACGACCGAGCGGTCCGTTCGCGTTTCGTTTCCTGCTGCAGCCGACGATGGCGGCCATCGCGGCGATCCGCGCCGGCATCGTCGATGGGCGCACCGGCCGCTCGCCCTACTTTCTCGCGCTGTGGACCGAGCCCGGCGAACGCGCCGCCCGTTTGCACGAAGGCCTGTCGGCCACCGGCAGAATCTTTCTGCTCGGACTGGCGATGGATGCCATCTATCAGTTCGTCGTGTTGAAGGCGTTTTATCCGCTCGAGGCAGTCGTCGTCGCGGCGGTCCTCGCCGTCGTGCCCTACTTCATCATCCGTGGACCGGCCGCGAGAGTGTCGCGGTGGTGGCTGTCCCGGCACGACGCTCATCACAGAGCCGCGCACCGATGAAGGCCATCACCACATCGCCTTCGACATCGGACGATATCTCGGTCGAGCTGTCGTCGCGTCGCACGGGAATGTCGTTCCAACGCACGCGCATGGCCGCGGATCGAACGCTCATGTCCATCATCCGCACCTCGCTGTCGCTGATCAGTTTCGGCTTCACCATCTTCCAGTTCTTTCAGAAGCTCGCCGAGAACAACGTCGTGGCCACAGCGCACTCGACCCGCGCGTTCGGCATCACGTTGGTGTGGATCGGCATCGGCATGCTGGCGCTGGGCATCCTGTTCCACGCGCAGTTCATGTTCGGCCTGCGCCACGAGCGCAAGCAAATGAAAGAGGAAGGACTGGTGCACGCGGAAAGTCATTTCCCGGTGTCGCTCACGCTGCTCACCGCCATCGCGCTGCTGATCCTCGGCATCGCGGCGATCGTGAGCATGACGTTTCGCGTCGGGCCTTTTGGTTGATCGAACAAATCTAGGAGCACCCATGGCACGTCAGGCCAAGCAATCCGACCGGCCCAACATCCTGGTCATCTGGGGCGATGACATCGGCATCGCCAATCTGAGTTGTTACACGCACGGATTGATGGGCTATCAGACGCCGAACATCGATCGTGTGGCGCGCGAAGGCATGATGTTCACCGACTCGTATGGCGAACAGTCATGCACGGCCGGCCGCTCATCGTTCATCACCGGGCAGAGCGTGTACCGCACGGGCCTGTCGAAGGTGGGCATTCCGGCCTCGCCAGTCGGCATGCCCGACAGCATCGTGACCATCGCGGCGCTGTTGAAGAATCAGGGCTACGCCACCGGTCAGTTCGGCAAGAATCATCTGGGCGACCTGAACCGGCATTTGCCCACCGCGCACGGCTTCGATGAGTTCTTCGGCAATCTGTATCACTTGAATGCCGAGGAAGAGCCGGAGATGGCGAACTATCCCAACGAGAAGGACTTCCCCAACTTCCGCAAACAATTCGGCCCGCGCGGCGTGATCCGTTCCTGGGCGACCGACAAGGACGATGCCACCGAGGAGCCCCGCTGGGGCCGCGTCGGCAAGCAGAAGATCGAGGACACTGGACCGCTGACCAAGAAGCGCATGGAAACCTGCGACGACGAATTCGTCGCGGCCGCGAAGGATTTCATTACGCGCCAGACCAAGGCCGGCACGCCGTTCTTCGCCTGGGTCAACACAACCCACATGCATCTGTTCACTCACACCAGGAAAGAAAGCCTGGGCCAGGCTGGCCGCTGGCAGTCCCCGTATCACGACACCATGATCGATCACGACCGCCATGTCGGTCAGCTGCTCGATCTGCTCGATGAGCTCGGCATCGCCGAGAACACGTTCGTGATGTACTCCACCGACAACGGGCCGCACATGAACTCCTGGCCCGACGGCGCCATGACCCCGTTCCGTAGCGAGAAGAACACCAATTGGGAAGGCGCGTTCCGTGTGCCGATGCTGGTGCGCTGGCCGGGCAAGATCAAGGCCGGCTCGATCTCCAATGAAATTGTCCAGCATCACGACTGGCTGCCCACGTTCCTCGCGATGGCCGGCGACACCGAGGTCGTCACCAAGCTCAAGGCCGGTTACCAGGCCATCGGGCGCGAGTACAAGAATCACATTGACGGCATGAACCTGCTGCCCTATCTCACCGGCGAGCAGCCGAAGAGTCCGCGCAACTTCTTTTTCTATTTCAGCGATGACGGCGACGTGCTCGGCCTGCGCTACGACAATTGGAAGATCGTGTTCATGGAGCAGCGCTGTCACGGCACGTTGCAGGTGTGGGCCGAGCCATTCACCCGGTTGCGGCTGCCGAAGTTTTTCAACCTGCGCACCGACCCGTTCGAGCGCGCCGACATCACCTCGAACAGCTACTACGACTGGATGCTTCACAACGCTTACTTTCTATACGCGGCGCAGGCTGCGGCGGCGAAGTTCTCCGAGACCTTCAAGGACTTCCCGCCAGCGCAACGGCCCGGCAGCTTCACCGTCGATCAGGCACTGTCGAAGATGCGCGAAGTGCCCAGCGGCGATTAGCCGGGGCCCGAGCGTGCGCCAACGTGAAGACCTGGTTGATAGAGGCAACCCACGTCGCAGTGAGCGTCATCGATGCGATTGCGGTGCTGATCGTTCTGATCGGCACCGCCAACGCGTTCGTCGCCATGCTTCGCGTCATGCGTTCGCCGATGGCCGGTCACGAGCGGCGGCTGATCTGGATCGGGTACGCGCGCTGGCTGGTGGCGGGACTGACCTTCCAGCTCGCCGCCGACATCATCGAGTCGACCGTCGTGGAGAGCTGGGATGCGGTCGGCCGGCTGGGCGCAATTGCCGCGATCCGCACGTTCCTGAATTATTTCCTCGAGCGCGATATCGCCGAAGTCCGCGAGCGGGATGCCGCTCGCGCCGAGGCCGCGTCGATACAACCTTGAGGTGATCTCGTGCATCACGCCTCTACTCGAACATTGCTGGTGGCGCCGCTGATTGCCGCGGCGGCAGTCGCCTCTGCCGAACCACTACCTTCGTGGGAAGACGGCGTCAGCAAAAGAGCCATCGTCGAATTTGTCGCGCGCATCTCTCGCGAAGACAGCGCCGACTACGTCGCGCCTCGAGAGCGGATCGCGGTGTTCGACAATGACGGTACCTTGTGGGCCGAGCAGCCGATCTATTTTCAGTTCGCGTTTGCACTCGACCGCGTGAAGACATTGTCGTCCGTGCATCCCGAGTGGCGCAGCACCGCGCCGTTCAAGGACGTGTTGAGCGGCGACACTCGAGCGTTGGTCGCATCGGGCCAGAAAGGGTTGCTGCAGGTCATCGCCGCCTCGCACAGCGGGATCACCACCGAGGATTTCGACACCATCGTCGGCTCGTGGCTGGCCACCGCCAAACATCCGCGATTCGAGCGGCCCTACACCGAGCTGGCCTATCAGCCGATGCTGGAGCTGCTCGACTACTTGCGCAGTCAGGACTTTAAAACATTCATCGTTTCGGGCGGCGGCGTGGAGTTCATGCGGGTGTTCGCCGAACAGGTGTACGGCATACCTCCCGAACAAGTCATCGGCTCATCGGCCGTCACCAAGTTCGTCGCCGTGGGCACGAACGGCAAGCCGGCGCTGATCAAAGAGCCGCAGATCGACTTCATCGACGACGGGCCGGGCAAGCCGTCGGGGATCGATCGATTCATCGGTCGCCGTCCCATCCTCGCCGTCGGCAACTCGGATGGCGATCTGCAGATGTTGCAATGGACGGCCGGTGGCGCGGGACCGCGCTTCGTCGCATTGGTCCATCACACCGACACCGATCGCGAGTACGCCTACGACCGCGACTCGCAAGTCGGCAAGCTCGACAAGGCGCTCGATGAGGCGCAACGGCAACGCTGGCTCATCATCGATATGAAACACGATTGGCGACGCATCTTCGCCGATAACGGAGAGTAACGCATGACCGTGGTGACTGCGTTGAGGGGTATGGTATTCGTTCGGGGCGGCACTTATCTCATGGGGTCGGACCGCCACTACCCCGAAGAAGCGCCCGCGCATCACGTCACCGTCGACGGCTTCTGGATCGATGTCACGCCCGTGACCAACCGGCAGTTCCGCGAATTCGTCGACGCTACCGGCTACGTCACTCAGGCGGAGCTGCCGCCCGATCCGAAAATGTATCCCGGCGCGCTGCCTCACATGTTGAAGCCCGGCTCGCTGGTATTCACGCCGCCCAAACATCGGGTCGACCTGCGCAACTGGCAGGCGTGGTGGCGCTTCAAGTTCGGTGCGAACTGGCGTAGCCCTTACGGACGCGCCGCGTCCAATCGTCACTTGAGCGATCATCCCGTCGTGCACGTCACCTATCAGGACGCGCTCGCATACGCTCGTTGGCGCGGCAAAGAACTGCCGACGGAAGCGGAATGGGAGTTCGCCGCTCGCGGCGGGCTGGCGGGCGCGGAATTCGCGTGGGGCGACGAGCTCACGCCTCGCAATCATCATCTCGCCAACACCTGGCAAGGCGAGTTCCCTTATCAGAATCTCGCCACCGACGGGTATCCACGCACTTCTCCTGTGAAAGCCTTTCCGCCCAATCCGTACGGCATCTACGACATGATAGGTAACGTCTGGGAATGGACCGATGATTGGTTTGCCGCGAACCATCCGCCAGACGCGACCAAGCCGTGCTGTATTCCTCAGAACCCTCGCGGCGGGCTGGAACGCGGAAGCTACGATCCTTGCCAGCCGCACATCATGATTCCCCGCAAAGTCCTCAAGGGCGGCTCGTTCCTGTGCGCGCCGAACTATTGTCGACGCTATCGTCCGGCCGCACGTCACGCGCAGCCCATCGACTCGTCGACCTGTCACATCGGCTTCCGTTGCGTCGTGAGAAAGTTGTCGACTCACAGCGTCGCGAGCGAGCCGGCGGCCCGCGAGATCGCCTGATCAACGCGGGGCCGCGTCGTCGCTGAACTTCATGCCCGACGCAATGAACCACTGACCTTTGGGATCTTTGCAGAACGGGAATGCAAACTGACTCTGCAGGCCTCGCACTTGAGTTCGCAGCTGCAAGCGCCGGCACTGCAAGCCTTCCGACGAAGTCATATCACCCTGCGCCTCGACCCGACCGGTGAAGCCCGTCTTATCGTTCTTCCATTCGCGCACGGCGCGAGCATCGCTGCTCCTGAGCACCTCCATCACGGCGTCGTACTGCAGTTTCTTATCGGCATCGCTCATATGCAGTAACGGACTGTTACCGAGAATATCGGTGGGCAACGCCGAGACCGCACCGGGCATGGCTACGGCGACGATCGTTCCAAGCAGAGCGCGCGTGAGATATCTCATATAAGAAACTCTGTTACACGTGTGGGAATGAAGCCAGTGCGAGTATCGGGCCCGGGCATGCGCCCTTCGCACTTATTGCTGCCGCGCTTCAAAACGCGATGATGGCGCTGTCTCGTCCCCCTGGAGGCCGTGGCGCTGACTCCCCGTGCTATAGCGCATCTCCTGGCCTCAACGCCGCCGGCTCGCACTTCGCCCGAAGCGCACCGGCGGCGCGATTTTTTGGAAGGAACAAAATGAAGGCTGGATCTGCTCCCCTGTGGTTACTCTGTATCGCCACCAGCTCCACCTCGTTCGCGCAATCCAACGAAGAAATGAATGCAGCGAATAATCCGCTGCAACCGGCGCTGGGCCTCAACCTGCAGAACTATTACATCGATAGTTACTACGGCGCCGGCGATGCCGATAGCAACAGCGCTTTGTTACGCGCCGCCGTGCCTCACAAGCTTTTCGGCAGGCCGCAGCTCCTGCGGGCGACCTTGCCGATCGTCACGTCGCCGGATCTGCCCCCGCTGGAGCAAAAGACCGACGTCGGCGATCTGAATCTTTTCGACATCCTGCTGACCAAGCGCGGGCAGTTCGAACTGGGCTTGGGACCGCAACTCACCGCGCCCACCGCCGGCCGGGATGAAACAGGCACCGGCAAATGGCAAGCGGGCCTCGCCGCGCTCGTAGTGAGTCCGAGACAGTGGGACTCGTGGGCGGACTCATCACCTGGCAACACTCGTTCGTCGGCGACAGCGACTTCTTCGTCGAGCCGCAGTGGACGGTCGCGCACGATGGCGACGGCCTGCCCGAATTTCAGATATACGCCGGGCTGAATCTGCAGTTTCCTCTGTAGCAATCGGGCCGGCTGGCCGCGTCGCACTCTAGTTGGCCCTTGGTCCAACTGGCCCGCCGGGGTGGGCCATGCAATTTTAATTCTTCCAACCCTGGCCCTTGGACGTTAGCCGCTCATGACGGGTGACTTTCTCAGCTACGCCTATCTGATTGGAATCGTCCTGCTCGCACAGCTGGCGCTGGTTGCGATCATCCTCGCCTACGATCGGCACGGCAATCCGCAGCGCCACGCGGACAATCTGGGCGCCGAAGTGACGCATAACGCCCGCCTCGCGCTCGCCGGCGAGCTGACGGCGTCCATCGCGCACGAGATCGCCCAGCCGCTCAGCGCCATTCTCAACAATGTCGAAACGGCCGAGCTGATTCTCAAGCAATCCGCGGGCCGCGCGGATGCGGAATCGCTCAGCCCGATCCTCGCCGATATCAAACGCGACGATCTGCGGGCCAACGAAGTGGTCAATCGCCTACGCGCCCTGTTGCGTAAGCGCGAGCTGAAGCTCGAGCCCATGGACATCAACGCCCTCGTGAGCAGCGCAGTGATGCTGGTTCGGGCCGATGCCGGCCGGCGACTGGTGCAGCTCCGCGCCGAGCTCGAGCCCGATCTGCCGCCGGTGGCCGCCGATCCGGTTCATATGCAACAGGTGCTGCTGAATCTGCTGGTCAACGGCATGGATGCAATGATCAAGACGCCGCCGCCGGCCCGCTGTCTGTATGTGCGCACCCGCTTGCGCGCCGGCTCGGCGGTGGAAATCACCGTTCGAGACAACGGTCATGGCATCGATCCGGCACACGCCGGTCGTCTGTTCGAATCGTTCTTCACCACCAAGGAAGGCGGCATGGGACTCGGGCTGTCCATTGCCCGCTCGATCGTGCAGGCCCACGGCGGCACGATCTGGGCCGAACGCGCCCGCGGCGGCGGTTCGGTCTTCGCGCTTAGATTGCCGCTACCACAACGCCAACGAATAGCCAGAGTTGGTATCCCCCAGCTGACGAGCCCTGGAGGTTGATATGCAGCTGTACGAGCCACCCGCCTGCGAGCACCGTATTTATATCGTCGACGATGACGACAGTTTCCGCGGCAGTCTCACTCGACTGCTCAGCACCGCGGGAATGTCTCCCGTGCCCTGCCGGAGTGTCGGCGATTACCTATTGGTCGATCATCCCGACTGTCCGAGCTGTATCGTGCTCGACATGCTGATGCCGGGACCGAGCGGGCTGGAATTGCTCGCCTCGCTCGCCAATCAGAGACACGCGCCGCCCGTGATTTTCGTTACGGCGTTCAATGACATTCCCGCCACTGTGCAGGCCATGAAGGCCGGCGCCATGGACTCGCTGACCAAGCCGCTCGATATGGAACGACTGCTGCAATCGTTGCGGGATGCCATCTCGCGCGATGCCCGCAGACGCGCCGAGCGTCGCGAGCTGGAGCAGCTGCAGTCCAGATACTCGGAGCTGACGGCTTGCGAGCGGGACATATATATAGGAGTGGTCCACGGTAAATTGAACAAGCAGATGGCATTGAAGCTCGGCATCTGCGAGCGCTCGATCAAGTCACATCGCTCCAATGTCATGCGCAAGATGCGGGTCTCCTCCGTGGCCGGGCTGGTCAAGACCGCGAAACAACTGGAAATGCTCAGCGGAATCTCCGACGCCAGAACGCTGCGGCAGTAGCGCCCGCGTGCGCAACGCAATCGGGCTTCCGAATGCCAGCGTGCCGCGCCAACGTCATCATCGTCGAGGACGACATGGGCTTGAACCGTGCCGTCGCTCGACTGTTGAACATCGCCGGCTTCCGCTCGCACAGCTTCGATTCGGCCGAAGGCCTGCTCGCCAGCGATTCGGCGACCGGCGCGGATTGTTTTGTTTTCGACATCCATCTGCCCGGCATCACCGGCGTCGAGCTGCACGACAAGCTGGACGCGGCCGGGATTCATCGCCCGGTGATTTTCATCACCGCTCATGACGACCTGCATACGCGACATGCCGCGCGGGCCGGCGCCTCTTATCTCACCAAGCCCTTCACCGGCCAGGCGCTGATTCAAGCCATCGATGCGGCCTTGCTGCCGGGTGGAACCTCGCCCGGCTCCTAACGCTTCGATCTAAGTCATCGAGTGGAGCAGGATCATGAGCATTTTTTCACGCATCAAAGACGCAATCTTCGGCGCCAATGCCAAGGCCGCACCGGCACCGTCACCGTCACCTTCGCCGGCACCGAAGCCGACAGCGACGGCGGCACCCAAACCAGCGCCCGCCCCCACGCCGGCGAGTCCACCGCCCACGGCAGGGCCTGTCGACGTTGAAGCCGTGCTGCAGCAAATGGCGGCGAACCAGAAACAGCCGTCGAACTGGCGCACCTCCATCGTCGATCTGATGAAACTGGTCGGGCTCGACTCCAGCCTGGAAAATCGTAAGGAGTTGGCTCGCGAGCTTGGCTACAAAGGCGACACCAACGATTCCGCGACGATGAATATCTGGTTGCACAAACAAGTCATGAATCAATTGGCCGCACACGGCGGCAAGGTTCCGGCCGAGCTCAAAGACTGAGACTCGCTGCCCGATACAAAATATTTCTTTGGCCGGTCGCCCCCGCTGGAACTCGAGCGCGCCGCGTTTCGTTCGTGCCTAGCGAACGGAACATGACATCACTCCAGGGGGGCGGCATATGCGCACAGCGAAGTGTCGATCGGGGTTCGTGTGTCTTCTGGTCGGCGCGGCGCTGGCCTACTATTCCGCCAAACTGCCAGCCGCACCGGCGGTGTTGCTGGAAAAAGCAAAGTTGGTTCCCTCAGACGGTGCCTCCGAAGGCGGCTTCGGTCGCTCGATTGCAATCAACGGCACCGTCGCAGTCGTCACGGCGAACGAACAGCAAGCCACCCTGGGCTCGGGACCGGACCGACCGAGCGCTGCGTATGTTTTCGAACGTCAAGCGACTGGCGCCTGGATACAAACCGCCAAGCTGTCCTCCGGAAACGCGGGCGATTTATATGGAATCGACGTGGCCGTCGACGGCAACGTCATCGTCGTCGGTGCCGTGTTCTCCGGTCTCAGCTACGTGTACGAAAAAGTCTCAGGCAGCTGGCAACAGACCGCGGTCCTGGGCAGCCAACCGAATGACGGCAACGGTTATTCGGTGGCCATAGAGAACGGCATCATCGCGATCGGTGAAGGCTATTCGTCGCACGGGATGGCGTTGTTTCAACGCCAGACCAGTGGCTGGGTGCAGATCGCCAGCTATGACAGCGGCATCGGCCAGGCCGACGACGAATATTATTCGCCGCGAGTCGATATCTCGCCGAACTTTGCCATTCACGGCAGTTGGGGCTGGGACTCGGATCCACCGGTTCCGTCCACCGCCTATATTTACAAACCCGCGGCCGGCGGCAATTGGGCACAAGCCACGGTCACCGCGCTGACCCAGCCCAATGGGCCGGCGTCGCCGAACGGTTGGTCTCGAAACGTGATGATCACCGCCAACACCGCATTGATCAGCGGCGACGTGTTCCGCTTCGAGAACAACCAATGGCATTTCGAAGCCAGCGTGCCGGGCGCCACCGCGCTCGATGATGACAGTGTGACGCTGCTGGGTTTTGCCGGCCCCTATCGTTACACCCAGCTTCATCGACGCACCACTGCGCAAGATGCCTGGCCGACGCGCGCCGAATTGGCGGCAAGCGACGAAGCGCCGATCACATCGGCCAGCACCGATGCCGGTCGCACGTTGCTCGCCTCCTATGGGCGTCCCTCGGCCTATGTATACGATGTGCCGTCGAATCTGGATCGTAACGAGCTCGTGCAAGATGATTTTCAGGACGGCGATGCGGCCGGCTGGTCCACGCTGCCGGGAAGTACGTTTGCTGTCGCCGCCAGTGGCGCTTCGCGGTTCTATCGCCAGACGAACACGACAGGAAACGCAGCGGCCCTGTGGCCGGCGCTCTACGGCAGCAACGATCAATCGATTCAGGCCGACATCACACCGCGAGCCTTCGACGGTGCGGATCGTTGGTTCGGCCTGGTGACCCGCTACACCGACGCCGACAACTATTACTACGTGACGGCTCGCTCTGGCGGCGGCATCCAATTGAAACGTATGCAAGGCGGCGCGTTCACCACGTTGGGCTCCGCAGCCCTCCCCGTCGCCATCGGTACCACCCACCGGATTCGCCTCGAGTCGGTGGGCGATCATGTGCGAGTGTTCGTGAACAACCGACCGGTCATCCGGGTCCGCGATGCCGCGCTCAGCGGCGGTCAGCCGGGCCTCATGATGTATCGAACGCAGGCCGACTACGACAACATCGTCGCCAACTCGAACCCGGCGCTCACCGCATTGGTCGATGACTTCGAACTATTGAACTTCGACTTTCAAGCCGTCGCGGGCAGCTGGTCGCGCTTCAATACCGGCACCACCTGGGTGCGTCGTCAGAGCGATGTCACTGGCGGCACGCGTCTGGTCACCGGTGGCTTGGGAACGATGGGCGATCAGATCGTGGCAGCGGACCTGCGCCCGACGCAGTTCTCCGGCACCGATCGCTGGGTCGGCCTGATCGCGCGCTATCGCGACGACTCCAACTATCACTATGTCACGCTTCGTAACAGCGGCTCGCTGGATATCAAAAAACTGGTCAATGGCGCGATCCAGAATCTGGTCACCGTGCCTTTCACCGTCCAGCCGAATGTTTCCTATCGTGTGCGCCTGGAAGTGATCGGGACCCGCGTGCGTGCGTATGTAAACGACACATTGCGGGCCGAGGCCACGGACGCGTCGCTCACCCCGGTTGTATCCAGAGCCGGCGTCGCGACCTACAAGGCGGCGCTCGATTTAGATAATTTCCTCATCTCGCAGCCCTGATCCGCCTGCTTTCGCCGACGGCCCGTGCTAAATAGCATTGGCCGTCGGCAGTATTCAGGGCAGAATCCTCAGCCAGGTCCCGCTACCCGTAAGGAAGGAATCCATGGCTGAGTCTCCCCACGGTTTGGATCGTCGCGATTTTCTGACCGCCGCTCTGGCAAGTGCCGGCGCCCTGGCCATAGGCACGCCCGCGTGGGCCTCCGCCACCGCTCGCTATCCCGCTGTTCGCAAGGCCGCCGAGGCGCAACGCGAAGCCGCCATCAAGCGCATCCAGGACTGGATCGCCCATCCGTCCATCGCCGCCGAAAACCTCAACATGAAGGAAGGCGCCGAGTACATGGCAACGCTGGCCCGCGAGGCCGGCTTCGATTCGGCCACCATCATTCCGACCGACGGCCATCCCGGCGTGTTCGCGACCATGGACAACGGCGCGAAGCGAACGCTTGCGCTGTACTTCATGTACGACGTGAAGCAATTCGATCCGGCCGAGTGGTCGTCACCGCCGCTCGAGGCCCGCATCGTGGACAAGCCGGGCTTCGGGCGCGCCATCGTCGGTCGTGGCGCCGTGAATCAGAAAGGTCCGGAAGCCACCGTGCTCGCCGCGCTTCATGCCATGCGCGCGGCCAAGGTGAAATTGCCGGTCAACCTGGTGCTGGTCGCCGAGGGCGAGGAAGAAATCGGCTCGCCGCATTTCCATCAGGTCGTGCAGAGCCCCAACGTCTTCGCCGCGCTCAAGAAGGCCGAAGGCGTTTTCATTCCGGCCAGCTGGCAGGACATGAATGGCAGCGTCGCGGTCAATCTCGGCTCCAAAGGTGTGGTCGAGCTGGAGCTGATCGCGAGCGGCGAGAAATGGGGTCGCGGGCCGAAGGGCGACATTCACTCGAGCATGAAAGCCATGGTCGACTCGCCGCCCTGGCGCCTGGTCCAGGCGCTCAACACGCTCGTGACACCGGACGGCAATACCGCAGCGATCGAGGGCTGGTTCGAAAACGTCCGCCCGCTCACGGCGCGCGAGAAAGAGTTGATCGCCGAAATCGCCCGCAACGGCGATGAGGCGACTCAGAAGAAGCTGCTGGGCGTGAGCCGCTGGATCGACGATCTGCCCTACCCGAAGGCACTCGAACGGCTGGCCTCGCAACCCACGGTCAACATCGAAGGCCTGGTCTCCGGTTACACCGGCCCGGGCGGCAAGACCGTTCTGCCGGGACGGGCGGTCGCCAAGCTCGACCTGCGGCTCGTGCCGAACCAGACGCGCAAAGAGGCCGTCGAGAAACTACGCGCGCATCTGGATAAGAAAGGTTTCAACGATGTCGAGCTGAAGGTCACCGGCGGCTACGATCCCACCGAAACCGCCGAAGACAGCCGCATCATTCGCGCCGAGCTGGCGACGTACAAGCGCGCCGGCGTGACAGCGACCCTCAATCCGCGATTGGCCGGCTCCTGGCCCGGCGCCGTATTCACCGCCCCGCCGGTGTCACTGCCTGCCGGTCACTTCGGCCTCGGTCACGGCTCCGGCGCCCACGCGCCCGACGAGTACTACGTCGTGGAATCGACCAATCCCAAAGTCGCGGGCATCGTTGACGCGGTCATGGGTTACGTCGACATGTTCTATCAAATTGCCGAAGTGAAATAAGGTCTGATGATCCGCATCTTCCGCTGCAGCGATTACATCGAAGCTCATCTGGTCGAGGGACTGCTCAGAGAGCGCGGCATCGATACATTCCTGCAGGGCGCGATGTTGCAAGGTGGCCTGGGCGAGCTGCCCGCCCTGGGCCACCTGGCGATCATGATCGACGAGGCGGACCGCACCGCTGCGCAGCTCGTCATCGATGCATACGAGCGCGGCGAGCTGAAAATCGACGAATCGCAGGACGAATGAGTCGTCATGAGGTAAGCTGACGGGCCCTGGATCGCGAGCCTTGCGGTCCAACGCCCAACACCAACGCTTTCCTTGCACGCCGCCGCCTCTCTACATCGCCCCATCCTGGGCATCGCGCTGAAACTGGTTTCCGTCGTTCTGTTCGCCGGGATGACGTTGTGCGTGAAGCTGCTCGGGCCGGCCGTTCCCGTCGGACAGACCATCTTCGTACGCGGCGTAGTGTCCATTGCGCTGCTGGCCGCGCTGACCTGGTATACGAACCAGCTGTATCTGCTGAAGACGTCGAACCTGCGATCGCATGCGCTGCGCTCGTTGTCCGGCAGCGTGAGCATGTACTGCCTCTTTAGCGCGGTGACGATGATTCCGCTGGCGGACGTGACCGCGATCTCGTTCACCTCGCCCATGTTCATCACGCTGCTGGCGATGGTGTTCCTGGGCGAAAAGATTCATCGCTTCCGCTGGACCGCGCTGGCGCTCGGATTCATCGGCGTGCTGATCATGCTCGGCCCGCATCTCACATTCGCGGACGGTGCGTCGCTCGGCGTGCTGGTCGCGCTCGGTGCGGCCATGTTCTCGGCCGTGGCGATGATCTTCCTGCGCATGATGAGCGGCGGCGAGCACGCGATCACGATCACGTTCTATTTCTCGCTGACCTTCATGGTGCTGTCCGCGCTGACGGCATTCAGCGGCTGGGTCGTGCCGACGCCGATCCAATGGCTGCTGATCCTGCTGGCCGGGCTGTTCGGCGTCATCGGCCAGATCGTGATGACCTACTCGTATCGTTATGCGCCCGCGTCCACGATCGCGCCGCTCGACTACAGCAACATGATCATGTCCGTGATCCTGGGCTACGTGTTCTTCGCCGAAATCCCCTCCGCCTCGGTGTGGATCGGCGCGCCGCTGGTCGTCGCCGGCGGCTTGATTATCCTGTGGCGCGAATATCAGCTGAAAAAGCGCCCGAGTCCGCCGGCGCCAGAGTCGGCGCCGGAAGCTTAGAAGCTACTTCAGCAGCACCAGCTCTTCCGCCATGGTCGGATGAATCGCGACCACTTCATCGAGCTGTGACTTGCGCAGACCCACCTTCACCGCGACCGCGAGGACCTGCAGAATTTCTGGCGCGTCCGGGCCGATCATGTGAGCGCCGACGACCTTCTCGGTCGCCTCATCCACGACGATTTTGTACAACGCGCGCTCATTGCGCCCTGCGAGCACGTTCTTCATCGGCCGGAAGTCCGCGGTGTAAACCTTGACGTTGCCGAGCTGATTGCGCGCCTCACCTTCGGTCAAGCCCACACCGGCCAGCGGCGGATGGCTGAACACCGCCGACGGAATACATTTGTAGTCCACCTTCGTTGGCTTCTTGCCGAACACCGTGTCCGCGAACGCCTGCCCTTCGCGAATCGCCACGGGCGTGAGCTGAACGCGATTGGTCACATCGCCGACGGCATAGATGGACGGACACGTCGAACGACTTTCGTCATCCACACGAACTGCGCCATCCTCATCGACCTCGACACCGGCGCTTTCCAGCCCCAACCCACGCGTGTTCGGGACGCGCCCGGTTGCGAACATCACCGCGTCGAACTCGACCGGTCCGCCGGGCATGTGCACGCTGAGCGCGCCGCTCGGTTCCTTGACGATCTTTTCGATGGGCGAGTTGAACAGGAACTGGATGCCCTTGGTCATCGAGATCTGCAACAGCCGGTCGCGAATCTGCGCGTCATAGCCCCGCAGGATCGCATCCGAGCGATTGACCAATGTGACTTTCACGCCGAACTCGTTGAACACGCCCGCGAACTCGTTGGCAATGTAGCCGCCGCCCGCGATCATCAGGCGCTTGGGCAGTTTCTCGAGATGGAACGCCTCATTGGACGTGATGCCGTGCTCGCAGCCCGGCTGCTTCGGCACATGCGGACGAGCGCCGGTCGCGATGAGAATCACGTCGGACGTGTATTCGCGCTCGCCGACACGCACGCTGTTCGGACCCGTGATGACAGCACGCTCCGGCAGCACCTTCACTTTGTGATTGTCGAGTGTCTGCGTGTACAGGCCGCTGAGTCGTGTGACCTCGGCGAGCACGTTGTCACGCAGCGTCGGCCAATCGAACTTCCTTTCAGGCACGTCCCAGCCAAAGCGGCGCGCATCTTCCAGGTCTTCGGCGAAATGCGCGCCGTACACCAGCAACTTCTTCGGCACGCAGCCGCGAATCACGCACGTGCCGCCGATCCGATATTCCTCGGCGATTGCGACTTTGGCACCGTGGGCCGCAGATACACGCGCCGCGCGCACCCCGCCGGAGCCGGCACCGATCACGAAAAGATTGAAATCACGCTGAGTAGCCATGGATGGAAATCTATCTGAGCTTTCGTGTCACCACGATATCGACCGACTGGGATTGCGGGTCGAACATGATCTGCGCCTCGCCGCGCTCGAGCTGATGCAGGACGTGCGTGAGCTTTTCATCGAGCGTGAACTCGCGCTCGCCGTACTCCGTGCCCTCGCGCAGCACGAACGACTCGATGACACCTCGAAGCGCATCGGCCGACAGCTCGGTGTGCGGCACCGGCACAGGCGTGAGATCTTCGTCGTCGGCATTCATGGTCGAGGGATCGAACGGCATGCCCGACGATAGCACAGCTGAAGCCCTAGCGGCCTCGCGCCAGGCAGCGGTCGTAGCGCTCATCGACGCGCTTGGCGAACCATTCAGTGGTGAGTTTGCGTGTGATCTTGGGACTTTCCAGTCGGATGTTGGGCAGCACCGCACGCGGCACTTGAGTCTTCAGGCGCTTGTCCGCCAGGGCGAACACTCGCTTGAAAAGCTTACTGTCCTCGAACGCCTGCTCGGCGCCCAGCTCCAGATCGTGCCGGATCGCACGATTATCCAGATCGAGATCGCCGGCCAGGCTGCGAATGGCCAATTCGGTATTGCTCGGATCGCTGGTGCCATGAATCAACAGATCACCATCCAGCGCGAGCTTGGTCTTGGACAATTTGCTCACCGCATTTTGAAAAGCAGCGTTGCGGCTGGCGTAATGACCGGCGTTGTAATCGGCGAAACGAAACAACGGATCGGTGTAATTCACCGGATAGTCGAGCAGATGCGCGATGCCGAAGTACATGCCGCCGCGCCGAGTGAATACCTCGTCGCGAACGCTGCCCGGCATCGGATAGGGATAACGCTTCTCGCGCGCGTGCTCTTCGGCGAACTCGATGCTCACTTGCATCGGCCCGGCGGTGTGCACCGGATTCAAGTTGCCGAACAAACGTTCGCCGAGCGGCACCATGCCGATGAAGTCGCCGAAGATATCGCTCAACTCCTGCTCGGTCTGGACCTTCTCGAGTCGCTCGCGATACGTCTTGCCGGTCGGCGACTCCACGCCCAGCGCGGCATCGACCAGGAACTTTGGAATTTTGTAGCGCGTGGCTCTCGCGTCGATCTCACGACGCGCAATGTCCGGCAGGCCGGGCACCGCCGGGCTGGCTTGAAACGTCGACTCCTGCTCGGTCACAGCGATCACGGAACAGATGTTCTCCGGCGTCGGCCGGATCGACAGCGCCTCGAACGCGGCAAAGATATCGACCGCCCAGACCTCGCGATTCTTGACCGTCGGGGAGATGCGCTTGACGATTTCCGCCCGCGCCACGTCCGGATCGACGGCCGGCTCGCGCATCACTGGCGTCGAACAGCTGGAAATGAAGGCGATACAGAGAAGCGTCGCCACCCTGCGGATCAGGAACGGACGTTCAGCGCCAAGGCGCGGGCGAGCCATCATGAGGGTGAGTTGGCCGCTCGCAGCTTCGCCCAGGCCAGCCGCGCCGGGCGGTCCAGCTTCTTCAACGCCGCCTCCGCCTTCATTGCTTCGGACTTGGTGGCGAAGGACTCCGACCCCAGCACACAAACCGGCGGATTCGACCGGGTGAATTTCGCCCCCTTGCCGCGACTATGGACTTCGAAGCGGGCAGCGACGTCGGTCGCGATCCCCGCATAGGTCCGGCCATCCCGGCACGCCAGCAAATAAACCCACCAGCAGTCAGTCATAGGTAGCGATTATCGCTGCTACCCGCGTTCGGGCAAAGGGGTGCCTGGCCAATCGAAAGATGGGGCATCATAACGTCATGACATACACCCTCTACTACTCTCCTGGCGCCGCCAGCCTGGCGGTTCATTGGATGCTGATCGAGCTCGGCATTCCGTTCGAAGCGAAGCTGGTCAGCATCGACGCTGGCGCCCAGAAATCGCCGGAATATCTGCGGTTGAATCCCACGGGTCGCATTCCAGCGATGACGATCGATGGCAAGCCGCATGGCGAGTCGGCCGCCCTGCTGATGTTGCTGGCCGAGCGTCATCCGGAAAAGGGATTTGCCCCGTCGCCCGGATCGGCCGGACGTGCCGATTACATCGAGATGATGATCTTCCTGGCGAACACACTCTTACCCGCCATGCGCGATTGGTTCTACGCCGATACCGATGGCGATCCCGCGGGGGCCGAGGCAGTGAAGGCGCTGGCGCGTCGTCGAATCGAAGCCGCTTGGGATCGTCTCGATGCGCACATGGCCGACGGTCGCACGCATCTGTTGGGCCAGGAGCTCGGTGCGGCCGACTTCCTGGCGACCATGCTCATGCGCTGGTCGCGAAACATGCCGCGCCCGGCGACCGCCTGGAAGAACCTCACGCCGTACATCCATCGCATGCGCGCCCGACCTGCATTTATCGAGGTCAACGCGCGCGAAGGCCTGTCGGACTGGCAAAACTAGCGCGCCCTGTCCGCCATCCGGCTAAGGCAATGTCGTAGAGCAAATCGCACACCTCGCCGTAGGGGTCGTTGGTCCATACGGCGATATTTGCTGCACGCACGCCGCTCGTATCCTCGTTCGCAGTTCTCGATCGCCACCGAACTCGCCGAGGAATACGCAATGCAGACGCCGATTGCCATCGCCGCCACCGTGCAGAAGTCCCCCGACTGGGTGAAATACGCTGCCAAAGCGACCTTTCTGGCCCTGTTCATCAAGGGCGCGGTATGGGCAGGTGCGTCGTGGCTGGCGCTGCGGGGCTTTGGCGCTCTGTAACCCGGCCTTACGAGGTCGATCGCTAGGGATACCACCGCGACAGGGTGAAACGCGCGCCTCGGGCGAGGTACGCAGGGATGACCGAGTTGTGCGTCTCGCCGGCGAACTCCACCAGTTCGACAGCCACCTTGTGCTGGTCTCGCAGCGTTGTAGTCAGACGACGCGCGTTGCCGACCATATCGGCGAACTGGGCCAGATCCGGCTCGAGCGGCACCTTCATCATCTCCAGCAGCCGCCGCTCTTCCGGATTCGTTCGATCCTCCAGCCCGCCGACAGTAATCAACAGACGCGGCTCAACGTCACCCTTCTGAAGCGCCGCCTGAAAGCGGGGCAGCTCGCGAAGAAGCACTTTGTCCGACCACCAGATCGAAGGACTCCCCGCGATGTAAGTGTCGAAACTCTGCGGCCGCGTGAACATCACATACAACGTGAACAGGCCGCCCAGCGAATGACCGAATAGCGCCTGTCGATGCGGATCGATGGAGACCTCCGCCGCCACCGCCTTACGCACATCGCCCAGCAGAAAGCTGGCGAACTCCTCAGCTCCGCCGACCGCGCCCCACCCGCCGGGAAGGATCTTCGGCAACTTCGCCGGGTCCGTCCCCGGCGGGGTCATGTCGAAACCGCGATTGCTCCCCTCGGCCTCGCTCGCATAGCCGACGCCCACAACCACCGTGGGCCCAAACATCCACTCATGATTGCGCGCCGTCTCCGTCAACGTCGCGAACGACGTCCTCGGGTCCAGGACATACATCACCGGGTAGCCACCGGCCGGCGCGGGTTGCGCCGGCAGGGCCACAGTCACTTCGAACGTCCGGCCCGCCGGGGTGCGGAACGTCCACTGTTTGGAATGTTCCATGGCATAGGGCCGCACGCGGCTTTGGGTCGGTTCGACCGGCTGCGGGTTGCTATCGGCGTTCGCCGTTGCCACCGCCATCGAAGCGGCGAGACAAATGCCCAATCTTTTCCAGATGCTCAGCACCGGTCGTCCTCGGTTGAAATTGTTGAACGTCTTAACGAACGCGGACCGCAAAACCCCCAGTCGACTCGGTAATTGTCACCCGCCGCGGCGTGAACGTTTCGATGATCAGCGCATTCGACTTGAGGTGTTCGGAGACCGTCATGGTCGTGAACGACCCGCCGTGTCCAAGTGCCATTGGTAACAACAACTGATCCGCCAGGTGCTCGCCCACGGCCGCGCTGGCCGCGATGTACTCGCGCGCCTCATCGATTGCGCTGGAAGCAACCTCCTCCGCACGCACGCCCCGCTCGCCAAACCCCGTGAACACTTCGGTCACGTTCGCATGCTCCACTGTGATCGTCACCGCGTTCCCCGGCCCCATGTCGTTCGACAGGCCGCGCAAGATCAACTGATCCTGCGACCAGTTCAAACGCTTGCCAATCACTTCCAGCTCGCGCTGAGCGATATGAACCGGCAAGGCCGCGACATACGCCTCCGCGTAGCCGCGCACTCGCTCGCCACGCTCGACCAGCGTCAACGCGGACAACTCAGACGGCGTGATCCTGGCGACAATCTCACCGCCACCGCGCGGATAGAAACCATATCGTCGCAGCTCCAGCTCCACCGTCGCGCCCATCCGCGCAATCAGCGGTAGAAACGCCCGCTGCAGAAAGTCGAACGGCGGCGACCCGCGGTTGTGAGTACCACCTGAGATGCGAACCACGCTCGGCTCCGCAGCCGTCAACAAAGGCGGCAACACCGTCTGCAAGACGAGTGTCGAGCTGCCGGCGGTGCCAATCGCAAACGAATAGTTGCCTCCCTTCAACCGTCCCGGCTTGAAGGTCAACTCACGGCTGCCGATCTCGGCGCCGGTCAGATCGCCATCGCAAATCTCCGCCGCCGCTTTGACCGCAGTCAGATGCTGGCGCAACAGCCCCGGCTTATCGCGATTGGCGCGAATGTTGGTAATCCGAAACGCTTGCTGCGTGCAAATAGACAGCGAAAGCGACGAGCGCAGAATCTGCCCGCCGCCTTCGCCTTGAGAGCCATCGATCTCGATCATCTTCATCCCTTGACGCACACGACCTGCTTCAATGTATGGACCACTTCGACCAGGTCGCGCTGTGCGTGCATAACCGCGTCGATATCCTTATAGGCAGCCGGAGTCTCGTCGATCACATCCACGTCCTTTCGACACTCCACTCCTGCTGTTGCCGCACGGTGATCGTCCACCGTGAAGCGCTTCCGGGCTTCGGTACGCGACATCGTCCGTCCGGCACCGTGGCTGCAGCTATGGAAGCTGTCCTCGTTGCCGAGGCCGCGCACGATGTACGAACGAGCCCCCATGCTGCCCGGAATGATGCCGAGCTCGCCCTTTCGAGCGCTCACGGCTCCCTTTCGGGTCACGAGAATATCCTTACCGAAGTGGTGCTCCCGATTCACATAGTTGTGATGACAGTTCACCGCCTCGATATGACTTTCGAACGGCTTCGGAATGACCCGGCGCACCGCCTCGATCACATTCTGCATCATCACCTCCCGGTTCAAGCGCGCGAAGTGCTGCGCCCACTCCACCGCCTCGACGTAGTCGTCGAAGTGCTGCGTGCCTTCAGGGAAGTACGCGAGGTCCCGATCCGGCAGATTGATCATCCATTGCTCCATGTCCTTCCGAGCCAGCTCGATAAAGAACGAACCGATGGCGTTACCGACACCGCGCGATCCGCTATGAAGCATGAACCACACCGCCTGCTCCTCGTCGAGACAAACCTCGACGAAATGGTTGCCGGTACCGAGCGTTCCAAGGTGCGCACGGTTGTTCGTGTTCTTCAAGCGCGGATACTTATCCGTGATCCGCTTGAAGCCCTCGTCCAGCTTGGACCAGGCAACATCCACTGCGTCGGGAGGCTCATCGCCCCACGCACCCTTGTCTCGCCGGCCGGGCGAACGCCCGTGAGGCACCGCTCGCTCGATCGCCGAGCGCACGCCGCTCAAGTTATCCGGAAGGTCGGATGCGTTCAGCGTGGTCTTGGCCGCGATCATGCCGCAACCGATGTCCACACCGACCGCCGCGGGAATCACCGCCTGCAGCGTCGGAATGACGCTACCGATCGTCGATCCGATGCCGACGTGAACGTCGGGCATCACCGCGATGTGCTGAAAAATAAACGGCATCCGCGCCGTCTTCTGCAGCTGCTTTTTCGCATCGTCCTCGACCGGCACGCCCCGCGTCCACATTTTCACATGCGCGCCGCCCTCGACGTGCATGGTCTCGTGAGTCTTCTCGTTCATGTCCTTTACTCCGATGATCGATGCGCCCGGGACCAGAATTGTCGGTGACTTGTATCAACACGATGTAGTCACAAACGCATTCCCGGGCGCACCAAACTCAAATCAAAACCTCTTCAATCTTTGCTGTCCAATGACCCGCCGACAACTTGCCGGCGGCGAACGCGTTCACCACGTTGAACACCTCGTCCGAGAAGCCGCCGACGTTCAACACGTCCGCTCGCTCCAGGGCCTGCGACGTTCCATGCGGCTGGATGTCGATACACACCAGCTTCGCCTCGCTGTTGCGCGCCTTGAAAGCAGCCCAGTGACGCATCATCTCGGTCGCACCGGAGTTGCGGGCGTCAGCCCACGACTGGTTGTCCGAAACAAAGATCACCAGGTCCGCCTGCACGTTCCGCGCATTCAACGATCGCAACGGCGCGCTGCAGTTCGTTCCGCCGCCGCCGATTGCCGCGAGCTTCTCGGCGTTGGTCATCACCGAGTCCCGCGTATTCAAAACAATCGAGCGAACGACGTTCTCGAACGGCATCACGATGGCATTCCGATTCGCGCGAACCACCGCCGCCGCCACCAGGCCAGCGACATCGATACATCGCACGGCGCTCGAAGCACCCTTGCGCAATCCAGTCGCCGGCGTCGACATCGAACCCGACACGTCCGGGCACACCACCACCCGACCCGCGAACTTGCCGATGTTCAATAACGCCAGTTCCATCGCATCCTGCAACGCCTCGCGCACTTCGTTCGGAATATCCGGTCCGGCTGCGCGATACGCCGCCAGCAACTGATACGGCAGCACTCGAGCCTTCTCGATAGCTTCCGGATCTCGCAGCTTGTCCGCCACGACCTGCGCCATCCCGTCGATCTCGAACACGCCATGACGGGCAAACGTGTTCAAGTTCATGCGCACCATGTGCCAGTTGCCACGGCGGGCGACCATCGCCCACTCGTCCCGCTTCAAGCCCAGCGCGGTCAGCATCTGGAACGGAACATCCGGAAACGCATGCGACCGGTCGAACTTATACACGACGTACTCCTGCAGCTTCTGCGGCAGGGCTTCCAACGCGTACGGCTTACCCAGCAACCAACCGTAGAACGCTTCACGCACCCGATCGTTCGGCTTCGGATGAACCATCCGCACGATATCGGCCAGCGACGGATCGCTGCCGACCGCCGCCTCGATCAAGCGCCGGTCGTTCGCCGAGCTCAACCACCGCTTAACCAGCTCCTTCGGCGCCGAGCCCAGCGACTTCCGGCCCACCGCACCGCTGCGCAGGATCTGCACGAAGTTACGAAGCATGCGACCGTTATCGACCACTCGATCGAACACACGACGCAAATACTCCGGGCTCTTGGTCGACAACACCGCCAGCAACAGCGCCGGCATGTCCTTCATCGACGCACTCTCACGCGCATACACCGCGGTCTTCGCAATGAACTCCGCATCGAGCTCCTTGCTCAACTCCAGCACCTTGGCGAGCTGATATTCGCCACTCGCGTAGAAGGTGTTGTTGAGGCAGCCGGTCACCGCGTACTGAGCCAGCAGGTGCTTCGGCGAATACTTGTACGCCGGCGCACCTTCCCGGTTCTTATCCACTGCCGCCGGCACGAACGCGCCCTGCATCGTCTGGAAAAGCTGCTTGTTGGCCATGATCCGTTGCTCCCGTTCCAACTCGTTTCTCGCGAACCGCGGCGCCCCCATGGCGCCGCCCGTATCGTTGATTCACTGCTCGCGAGACTAGAGAGCAACCGGTGTGCCAGGCGGCGGGACCAGTCTGTTCCCCCACGCCTAACTCACTGACTTGACGACGTATTTAGCAGATTTCCTGCTCATGACCGTGCGGAATCCGAGCAGGCCTGTAGCGATCGATGCTATCTTTTACGCTAGTCACTTCGCTTATTCGATAGAGCATGAAAACGGTCGTGATCGGCTTCCTCGGCTCGGTACTGGACAGCGGCGGCGGTCCCGGTCGCTGGGAGAAGTGGCGTCCGAGCGTTTCGATTTGTCAGCACGAAGATCTGGTCGTCGATCGATTCGAAATGCTCTACGGCCGCGCTCACACGCGCATCGCCAATCAACTCCAGGAAGACATCGCCTCGGTATCGCCGGAGACGAAGGTGAACCTGCACCTGTGCGATCCCAAAGATCCTTGGGACTTCCAGGAAATGTACGGCTGCCTGCATGAGTTCGCTCGCAACTATGCGTTCGATCCGGAGCGCGAGCGCTATCTCATCCACATCACCACGGGCACGCACGTCGCGCAGATTTGCATGTTCCTATTGACCGAAGCCCGCTACTTTCCGGCGGTGCTGCTGCAAACATCCCCGCCGCGCAAGCAGAATGGCAGGGAGCTGGGCTCGTACTCGCTCATCGACCTCGACCTGTCGCGTTACAACCAGATCGGTGCCCGCTTCGCGCGCGAGAAGCAGGAAAGCACCGAGTTCCTGAAGTCCGGTATCAAGACGCGCAACGCGGCCTTCAACCAGATGATCGCTCGCATCGAGCGAGTGGCCGCGCGCTCCAAGGCACCGCTGATGCTCAACGGGCCGACGGGTGCCGGTAAGTCGACGCTGGCTCGACGCATCTACGAGTTGAAGCGGTCTCGCCATCAGATCCAGGGCGAGTTCGTCGAAGTGAACTGCGCCACTCTGCGCGGAGACGCGGCGCTTTCTACATTGTTCGGTCACGTCAAAGGAGCGTTCACAGGAGCGCAGGCCGATCGCGCGGGATTGCTTCGTAAAGCGCACGGTGGCGTCGTGTTTCTCGATGAGATCGGCGAGCTCGGTATCGACGAGCAAACCATGTTGCTCAAGGCCATCGAGGAGAAGCGTTTCGCCCCGATGGGCTCGGACAAGGAAGTCGAGAGCGACTTTCAGCTGATCGCCGGCACCAATCGCGATCTGCGGTCTGCCGTCGCGGCTGGCCGGTTTCGAGACGATCTGCTCGCACGTATCAACCTCTGGGTCTTCGAACTGCCCGCCCTGCGCCAGCGACGCGAGGACGTCGAGCCGAACATCGACTATGAGCTGGAGCGATTCGCGCAGGACAATGATGTCAACGTGCGCTTCAACGCCGAAGCACGCCGGGAATATCAGCGCTTCGCCACCTCCGCGGCCGCCGTATGGAACGGCAATTTCAGAGAGCTGTCCGCGTCCATCATGCGCATGGCGACGCTCGCCGAAGACGGGCGCATCACCGTCGCTGTGGTCAAAGACGAGATTGAGCGGCTACAACACGCGTGGCAACCGGAACAGTCGCAGGGTCATCTCGACTCTGTGTTGAGCGCCGATGCACTCGCCGACATCGATCTGTTCGACCGATTGCAGCTCGACGCGGTCATCGCGACCTGCCGCTCGTGCACGACGCTGGCCGAAGCCGGCCGAAAATTGTTTGCAGCGTCGCGAACTCGTCGGCGCGCGGTCAACGACAGCGACCGGCTGAAGAAATATCTGGCCCGGTTCAATCTGGATTGGGCCGCGCTCAGGCAATAACGAAACATCGTTGCCGCTATATCTTTCCATACACCTGGAGCAGCGCTTGACACCTCGCTGCGGCAGGCGGATAAGTACGCCCGAAAGTTAGCGGTAACAAATTTCCAGGAGGTCCATAACAAACAGCCCATCGAATGTCTGCTTTTCAATTGACGCCACAACGAAAGGGGGATCGACCATGAATGGAATCTTCAAAAGATTGACCGTTGCCGGCACGCTGTTCTCCGCACTCACCTGCGCTGCCGCCCTGCTCGGCCCGGCCGCCAGCGCTCAGACGTTGACTTCGAGCCA
The DNA here is from genome assembly GCF_042651805.1 of Steroidobacter flavus. Lineage (NCBI taxonomy): Bacteria > Pseudomonadati > Pseudomonadota > Gammaproteobacteria > Steroidobacterales > Steroidobacteraceae > Steroidobacter > Steroidobacter flavus. Next base: position 824,007 of record NZ_JBHSDU010000015.1, read on the forward strand.
AACCGGCACGCACGGCGGTTATTACTACTCGTTCTGGACCGACGGCGGCGGCTCCGTCTCGTTCACTTTGCAATCCGGCGGCCGCTACTCGTCCCAATGGAGCAATGTCGGCAACTGGGTCGGCGGCAAAGGCTGGCAAACCGGCGGACGCCGCAGCGTGAATTACTCGGGCAGCTTCAATCCGTCCGGGAATTCTTATCTCGCGTTGTATGGATGGACCACGAATCCGCTGGTTGAGTATTACATCGTCGATAGCTGGGGCACGTGGCGCCCGCCCGGTGGCGAAGGCTACCTCGGCACCGTCACGAGCGATGGCGGCACCTACGATGTCTATCGCACCCAACGGGTGAATCAACCGTCCATCGAAGGCACACGAACGTTCTATCAATACTGGAGCGTTCGTCAGCAGAAACGGGTCGGCGGCACCATCACCACCGGCAATCATTTCGACGCATGGCGCAGCTATGGCCTGAACCTCGGGACATTCAATTACATGATCATGGCAACCGAGGGCTATCAAAGCAGCGGCAGCTCCGACATCACCGTAGGCGATGGCGGCAGCAGCAGCTCGTCGTCATCGAGCAGCAGTAGTAGCAGCGGCGGTGGAAGCAGCAAGACCATTCTCGTACGCGCACGCGGCACGGTCGGTGGAGAATCCATCAGCCTGCGAGTCAACAACACCAATGTCGCGACCTGGACGCTCACGACCAGCATGCAAAACTTCACGGCCACCACCACCTTGAGCGGCGGCATCACGGTTGCCTACACCAACGACAGCGGCAATCGCGACGTGCAGGTCGACTACATTCAGGTGAACGGCACGACGCGGCAATCGGAAGCGCAAAGTTATAACACCGGGCTCTACGCCAACGGCAGTTGTGGCGGCGGCTCTTACAGCGAGTGGATGCACTGTAACGGCGCCATCGGCTACGGCGACACGCCGTAACTGCGCCCGATCGACAATATCACCGTAACTCGCGATCCCATGAGCACTGCAGCTCGCGTCGCAACTTCGAAGGGTGGACTCGCGTCCACCCTCTTTCTCAGCGTGCTCGTGCGGCTGTGTCACCGCCGCTTCGCCTCGAACTATCTATCGACGCTCGCGTTCATCGGCCTGTCGTGCTGGATCATCTCGCAGCTGAGCAATTTCCACCGCTCGATGTTGCAAGGTCAGTGGCAGGTCGGCGACGCGGTCATCACAGTACACGCCCTCTTCCTCGCACTGATCGCGCTCTATGCGGTGATCCTCATTCCCTACTACGCCGCCTATCCATGGATGCGGTCGAAAGCCTTCACATTTGCACAGGGAATGTGGTTCGCCCTGCGCCGGGATCGCACGAACCCGCAGCTTTCCCCTCTGAGCCGACAAGCAGGCCTGGCGTTGCTGCTGAAATTCTTCTTCGCGCCGTTGATGATCAACTGGTGCCTGATCCATATCGCCAATCTGTCAGGATCTCTGCAGCAGCTCATCAACGGCATCGACAGCGGCCTCTCAGGACGCGAGCTGTTCGACACCTCGCTGTTCTGGGCGGCCTTCCAGCTGATTCTGTTCGTCGACACGCTGCTGTTCACGATCGGTTACATCATCGAGCTGCCCGCGCTCGGCAATCGGATCCGCTCGGTCGAGCCGACGTTCTTCGGCTGGTTCATCTGCCTCGTCTGTTATCCGCCGTTCAACGATTTCACCTTGCGCTTTGTGGAATGGCAGAGCAGCGACTTCCCGCAGTTCTCGAACGATTTCGTTCATCTCGCCGTCAACATTCTCGTGCTGCTTGCACTGGCCCTCTTCTCCTGGGCGTCGGTCGCGCTGGGTTTCAAGGCCAGCAATCTGACCAATCGCGGCATCGTGACGCACGGTCCCTATGCCTTTGTCCGACATCCGGGTTACGCGGCGAAAAATCTGGCGTGGTGGTTCGGCGCCTTGCCAGTCATCGGAACGTCGCTCGCCGCCGGCCAGTGGCGGGCACTGACCTGCTCGCTACTGGCACTGTTCGGCTGGACGGCGATCTATGCGCTGCGAGCCCTCACCGAGGAGCGACATCTGCTCCGATCGAACAATGGCTACGCAGAGTACGCCCGGAAAGTTCGCTGGCGATTCGTTCCGGGCGTTTGGTAACTCAGACGCGCTCGGCCGGCCGCCGGTCGAGAATGGCCTTCGTTTCCAAATGAGCTTCGATACCGAACGCACCGTACTCGCGACCGATCCCCGACTGCTTAAAGCCGCCGAACGGCGCCTGCGGTTCATGAAACAGTCCATTGACCAGCACGCGACCGGCGTTGATACGTTCCGCCACCGACTGAGCCCGCGCCGGATCGGATGAGATCACATATGCCTGCAATCCATAGTCTGTGTCATTGGCGATCGCGACCGCCTCCTCTTCAGTGCGATACGTGATGAGCGCCAGCACAGGGCCGAAGATTTCTTCACGCGCGATGGTCATATCGTTCGTCACGTTGGCGAACACCGTGGGCTTCACGAAGTAGCCGCCCAGTCCGTCCGGATGTCCTTCGCCGCCGATCAGCAGCGTCGCGCCCTCGTTCAGTCCGGCACGAATGTAGCGCTGCACGCGCTCATATTGCCTTTGACTGACGAGCGGACCGAGCTGCGTGTCAGCCTCGTTCGGATCGCCCACCTTCACCGCTTTGACGGCTTTCACGATGAGCTCAGACACCTCCGCCAAACGATTCTCAGGAACGAGAATGCGAGTGCCGGCGATGCAAGCCTGCCCGTTGTTCTGAAATCCCGCGGCGACCGCGAGCGGAATGGCTTTCTCGAGATCGGCATCGTCGAGGATGACGGTCGGTGACTTGCCACCGAGCTCGAGTGTCACACGCTTCATCGTCTCCGCGCCGGCGCGCAGGATGGCCTTGCCAACCGCCGTCGACCCGGTGAAAGAAATCTTCGCCACATCGGGATTCGAGCTCAGCTCGGCACCGACCACGTCGCCGCGTCCGTTGACAATGTTGAACACGCCCGGAGGCAGACCGGCCGAATGCAGACATTCCGTCAGCACCTGCGTCTGGATCGCACTCATCTCGCTGGGCTTGATGACGCAAGTACAACCGGCGGCAATCGCCGCTGCCAGCTTGTTCGTGATGAAGCTGTAGTTGGAATTCCACGGCGTGATGATCCCGACCACGCCCACGGGCTGCATGATGACCTTCGCGCTCTTGGCCTGACGCGTGAACTCAAACGTTTCCAGCGCTTCCGCCAGATCGAGGAAGTTGCCCGCAGCGGCGCGGGTCCATGGAGCTCGGACAGAAATGGGGCCGCCATATTCGAGCACCACGGCCCGAGTCAACTCATCCGCCCGGGCCGCAACCGCCGTGTGCAATCGACGAAGCATGTCGATTCGCTGCTCCTTGGTGGTCCGTGAGAACGCCGGAAACGCCCGCTTGGCCGCGGCGATGGCCCGACGCGTGTCGGCCACATCGCCGAGCCGCACCTGGCCGATGATTTCGCCCGTTGCGGGGTTGTGAAGATCGAAGCGCTCAGTGCCGTTGGGGACCACGAATTCGCCGTCGATGTAGCTGTGCCCGATGTTTCGCATGACTGCCTCCTTCAAGACTGTGGAGACAAGGTAGCGCCGGAGCATTGGCCTGGTAAGATGGACAATACTTGATGAGTCATCCGGGGAATCGGGACAATGCACCGATCGGGCATCGTTGAACTGGAGGCCGTGCTGGCGGTCGCGCGTCGTCGCAGTTTCCGTGCGGCAGCGACCGAGCTCGGCATGTCCACGACCGCACTGAGCAGCGCCGTGGCGGGTCTGGAAGCACGATTGGGCGTGCGGCTGTTCAATCGAACGACGCGCAGTGTCGCCCTCACCGAAGCGGGCGAATCGTTCGTCGGCAGGATCGCGCCGGCGATGAACGAGATCAACGGCGCGATGGATGCGTTGAACACCCACCGCCAGAACCCGGCCGGCACGTTGCGCATCAACACACCGGCGGGCGCCGCTCACATGGCCTTCGCGCCCATCGTGCTCGAGTACGTTCGCCGCTATCCCGAAGTCAACGTCGACATCGTCACCGAGGCTCGCATGGTCGACATCGTCGCGGCGGGATTCGATGCGGGCATTCGCATCGGCGAGCTGGTGCCCAAGGACATGATCGCGGTGCCGATGGGGCCGGAGTTACGCATGACGGTCGTCGGCTCGCCCGAGTACTTCGCCAAACATCCGCGACCGCGTCAACCGCTCGATCTGCTATCGCATACCTGCATTCGCTATCGATTGCCCGGCGGCAGGCTCTATCGCTGGGAATTCGAGCGTGGCGACGAAGCGCTGAATCTCGACGTGCCCGGCGCACTCACACTCGACGAGCCGACGCTCATTCGAGAGGCCGCGCTCGCCGGTGTGGGGCTCGCGATTCTCACCGATTGGTTCATGAGGGATGACCTCGCCGCGGGGCGCTTGATTCCCGTGCTCAGCGAGTGGATGCAACCATTCCCTGGCATCTCACTCTACTACCCGGCCAATCGTCACGTGCCGACCGCGTTACGACTGTTGATCGACCTCATCCATGAGGTCGTCAACAGGGAGAAACCGCGGCGCTTGAAGCGGCCCGCCGTCGCGGTTCGTACCGTAACCGGCGCCAGCCGATCACGACGCCGATGACCGACAACAACAATCCGCCGAGCGAGAACACGATGACGCAGATGTCCCATAGCGGGCGGCGTTGCCACAGCCACCAGATATCGAAGGAATGCAGGCCGTTGTACAACCAGCGATAGACCCGATGGGTCCGCGTGCTGCGATCGAGAATCTGCCCCGTGAGCGGATCCAGATGAAACCAGGTGTGCCGCTCATCGTCGAAGCGCACGCGAATGATGGGCAGCGGACGCTCACCCCGCTCCGGGTGGCGCGAGTAGTAATAGTTGTCGTAAGCGGTAAGCACGGTTGCTTCAACCAGCGAAGCGTCCGGAATCAAGGTCGGCGCGCGGGCCAGCATGGCCTCGGCATCGGGCAATGTCGTCGCCGCGGCGCTGCCAGCAACCATGCGTATTGAACCGTCTCGGTCGGCGACTCGATAGAAAGGTTGACCCGCGTAGTGAACGAGATCGGCTTCCACCGCCAGCGCGCCGAACCCTTGCGACGGCACTTCAAAATCGCCGACCGTGAGCGACTTACCCGTATAGATGAGTTGCTGATCCGCCTGAGCCCGACGCGGCGGATTCAAATTCAGAGGATTCATGGACAGCAGCCCGCTGAACACCCACGTCACAGTCAGCGCGCCAAAGATGATGCCGGTGAAGTAATGCCACCGCATGAGCCCTTTGTAAGGCACCTGCGGCTTGCCGGGTTTGGCACGACGGTTCCAGCGCAACCAACCGATCCATAGGCCCGTAATCGCAAGCACCACGCCGATGCCGGAGAGAATGTCGACCATCCATTCCCAAAACTCCGGATACTTGCGAACGAACGTCGGATAGAGCCAATGGGTGACGGCGGCAAAATAGTTCAGCACCCGCTCCGTGCTGTGCGTGTCCCGAACGACTTCGCCCGTCGTCGACGAAACATAGAGCACCGTTCCATCACCATCATTGATCGCGAACTTGAGCAACGGTCGGTGATCGTTGAGTGCAGCTGATACCGTCCATTGATCGGTTTGCACAGTGCCGTCGAAAGCTATGCTGCTACCTTCGAACGGCGCAGCGAATTTGCCGAGCGAGGCAGCGCTTCTCTGAACGAATCCCGTCACGGCCTCCTCCGCCGCTTTCGTGCTCACATCGCGAAGCACTTCGCCGTTGTCCGCGAACACGACTCGAGGTTGCGCTCCGTTGTCCGCGTGAATCACATACGCCGGCCGCTCGGCGATCATTGCCAGGCGAATCGAGCGCGGCGCCGCTGGCTGCTCGGGATCAGCGACGGCGATTTTCTTGAGCGTGCTCGGCGTCGCTGCTCTCGTAAAGTCTTTCCACTGCAGTTTCGTCAGTGCGTCCGCCGGCGTGAGCGTCGCGGCTGAGAAATTCAGCAGCCGCGCCCCGGCCAGCCGTTCTGGCTTCGAAAGCTGCGGGAACTCCACGTACATCATGAAGATCCCGCTCACGAACCACAGCGCGAAGAACAGGCACAGCACGATGCCCGCCCAGCGGTGGAATAGAAACAGCTGCCGCTTGAAGCTCATGGCGTCAGAACGAGTACTTCATACCGAGCTCGACGCTGCGCGGATCGGCGAGCCTCACCATCAAACCGCTGCCCGAGGCCCACTCGGCGTACTCTTCGTCGCTCAGGTTGCGCCCGCGCAGGACGATCTGTGCGTCGTTCCAGCGATAACCCACGCTGGCATCGAAGGTCGTGTATGCGTCGAGCTGGATGCCGTTGTTGGTATTGGCCTGCCGCTCGCCCACGTGACGCGCACCGGCAGTGAACTCCCAATCGCCCAACGGCTTCACGATGAACAGGCCCGCGACGAACTTCGCCACGTTCGCCGGAGTGTTGCCCTCGCGAGAGAGGACGCCGCCGTTCGTGAGATTCTCGAAGAAGTCTTCGTACTCCGCCTTCCAGGTCCAGGCGGCGTGCGTATCGATTCGAAACTCTCCCGGCAACGTGAACGCCACGGCAAGCTCGGCGCCTTGCGACACTTGCTTCCCGATCTGAGAGCTGACGCGGTCCGCATTCGTCGTCAGCACATCCTTCTTCTCGATATCGAACAGCGCGAGCGTCAGGTCCGTGCCATGAACGGACGCCTTGGCCCCCACTTCGTATTGAGCGCCCTTCTGCAGGCTGAAGTTGTCCTGAGTCACCGTGAGACTCACCAGCTGCGACACCGGCTGAGCGGCGCGACTGTAGCTGGCGTACAGATTCAGCGCATCGCTCGCCTCGAAGATCACACCGAGCCGACCGGTGATTGGATCGTACGATTTGGTGTATGGATCGAGACCGACATACGACTTGCGTTCCACATCGATCTGCTCGTAGCGCAAGCCGCCGACCACCTTCAAGCGCTGCACCGGCTCGTAAATGTTTTCAACGTAGACCGCCGCGTTCTCAGTCGTCACCTTCACCGTGCGCTGATAGTGCACGTCCGGGCCGTAGCCTCGATCGAAGCCGACCAGCGGCACATTGGCCGGCGTCGGCGACGCTGGCAGAGTCTGTCCGCTGTTACGGATCTGCTCGTTATTATCGTAGAGCGCGCCGATCAGGAACGTGTTCGGCCGACCCGCCAGCGTGCCGCTCCAACGCAAATCCACGCGATTGCCGATCTGCAGGTCGTTGCGATAGATCAGGAAGAAACTGCCGCGCTCGACCAGCTGAGACGCGGGGTTCCACACCGTACTCTCGGTGTTCCGCCAGTCCATGTGCTGAGTGGCAACGTAAGTCTCGTTACGCAACGTCCAGCGCTCGGACAGGTTGGAATCGACGATGAACCGCGTGAACGAGTTGTCGGCCTTCGACCAGTTGTCGATGTTGTCGTAGCTGAGACGACGTGTGCGCCCATCGATGCGAGCATTCACCAGTCGATCGGTCGCGCTGTTTGCACGCCGCACCGCCTGCGCACCGGTCTGATCGATGACCGCATCGTAAACCAGCGGTGTACCGTAATAACTGCTGACGCTGTCCTTCAGGAACGTGCTCTGCAAAGTGAGTGTCGTGTCGTCGGTGGCGTCGTAGCGTAAGGCGGCGGCGGCGGCGGTGTAGTCATAACCGCTGTCATCGACGTAGCCATCGGATTGCGTCTGCGAAACATCGAAGCGGTAGTAGAGCTTGTCGACGCCCGATGGGCCGCCCACGCCAAAGCCGGTGCGATAAGTATTCCACGAGCCGACGGTGGCCATGATTTCCGCTTTGGTGGTGTCGTCGGGCAACTTGGAAACGTAGTTGATCGCGCCACCGACCGCGCCTTCGCCATACAGCAGCGAGGCCGGGCCTTTGAGCACTTCGATGCGCTCGAACAGAAAGCTGTCGAGCGGGCGCGACGACTGCGAGGCGGTGTTCTGGCGGATGCCATCGCGCATGACAGTGATGTCGTTGCCAGAGAATCCGCGCGTCGCGTAGTTCGGAATCGAGCCGACCGACGTGCCGCCGGTCATGCCGACAGCGCTTTCGATGGCTTCCATGGCGGTTCGCGCACCGCGCAGTTGGATCAATTCATGTGAGATCACCGAAACGCTGGCCGGCAGATCGAATGCATCGATGCCGAGTCGCGAGCCCGTGAGCACTGGCTCATCGAGCACGACCGTGCTGCGCTCCCGCTGTCCTTCGACCACGATCGACTCGGTCTCATCCGCCTTGCGGTCGGTCGCACTCGCCTGCAGCGCCACCGCCAGCATTCCCAAACCGCTCGCCCAGCGGGCGACCCCGTGTTTGCTCACAATTGCCTCGCTTATTGGTTTTATCCAGCCTGTGCACAGAGCGCACCGGCCGCCAGTTATTTACGGTTACGAGGCCGCCTGCCCGCGTTAACAAACGCGCGAGCACGTCATCGATGGAAAAAATGGAATAACGGAAGGCGCGATTCGCCGGCGAACGCAGCGACGCGAACATCCGCCAGCCCCTTCCCACGAGAGCCCGACAGCCTGTGCGCGCCTGTAACAGCGCGCGATCCTCGGCAGGTCTTCGGGCTCATGGGCTTCGGCGTGTGCCGACCTACTTGGCGCTGCTTCCCAGGCAAAAGCCCAGTGCTGTGTGCGCCGTTCGTTCCCAATTACCGCTGCGGGGCAGCCCCGGAATGCACGCTGACAGCGTGGGCACCGGGTTCCCTTTTCAGCCCGCTCTTCGGGGAGCAGGCACCGTGGACGGGGCGCACGATATTGCGCTTTGCCGGAAGCGTCAACCGTTACACGCGGCGCTTATGGCGTTAATAACGGTTTCGTAACGACGTTAACCGATGTTTTCTGAGCCGTTAACGTGGCCATTACACCGGCCCGCTTGGGTGAGTGTCCATGGATAACCAAAGGCACTGCCGACCGGCCCGATCCGATCGCTAGAGTTCGCGCCGCTTTGCTGTAAACGAGAGATCGAGCATGCCTGCCTCACGTCGTACCGTCCTTGCCGCGGCCGGAGCCGCCCTCGCCTCACTCGATGCCACCGCGATACCGGTCGATGACACGGTCCGCGAGCTCATCAAACTTTCCGAAGAGTCCAACGCGACCCTGCTGCGTGGGGACATCGACCGATACCAGGAGCTCATTTCCCTGACCGACGACTTCACCATCATGGCCCCGTTCGGCGGCAAACCGACGCGTCGTATCGATCTCACCGCCGAGCGCATGCAGGCCATGGGCCGCTTCTTCAAGAACGGCACCCTGGAACAGGAAGTGATCGCCGCCTACGGCTCGCCGGACATGGTGGTGCTCGCGCTCATCGAACGAGCCCAGGTGGAAGTCGGCGGTTTGCCATCGCAGCCCTGGGCGCTACGGGTCACGCTGGTCTATCGGCGGGAAGGAAAGGAGTGGCGGCTGGCGCATCGACACGCCGATCCCCTCGTGGCAGGCATCACCCTGGAGCAATCAGCCGCGCTTGCTCGTGGCTGAAGCGTCGTCGAACACCGTTCGTCCGCCATACTCGGCGGCATGCGCGCGTTCTTCCGAGATGAACGCATCGAAGCTCGGGCCGGCGACGCGCCCTTCGAGGGCCCGAGCTTGAGCGTCGAGCTGACGGATCGCGGCGAGTCTTTCGTCGTTACCGAGTTTGGCCCGGCTCACCGCCTCCTTGAGCACTCGAATCGTTTGATCGTAAACCTTCAGCGGCACGGGGAACGGGTGGCCATCCTTTCCACCATGAGCCATCGAGAAGCGGGCCGGATCGCTGAACCTCGCCGGGGCGCCGTGCAGAACTTCAGCAACCAACGCTAACGCCGCGACGGTCCGCGCACCCACGCCTGGCGTGAGCAGCAGATCGGCGAAATCCTTGGGACCACGATCCGCGGCCGCTGCGAGCGCCGCGTGCAAACGTCGCAATACCACGTCCGATGCGCGTACTTCGTGATGAGCGGGCAAGCTCAAGTGCGGCGTCGGGTCCGGCTCAGGAAACAAACTCAGCGCCGCATTTCCCGAATCGCGCCATCGTTTCAGCAAGGCCACGGGGCGGTCCGGGCCCGCGTGCACCAGCTCGAGACCGGCGCGTCGATTCCGCTCCGCCCGAACATCCGCCAGATTGATAATCGAGCCTTGATTGCGACCTTCGATAGCCGTGTGCGGCGAATCCAGGAAGCTTTGCAGATTCTCCGACAACCAGTGATAACGGCGTGCTTCGCGTCGCTGCTCATTCATGCCTTGTTGAACGACACACCAACGGCCGTCGGTCGTCACAATGAACGCATGCAGATAGAGATCGTAACCATCCTGCACGGCTGCACTATCGACCTTCGCGACCAGTCGGCTCGCATTCGTTAACGGCGCCGCGTCGAGTCCAGTGCGATCCCCTAACGCCATCAGCTCCGATGGCGTCTCTCGCGACTTCGCACCTTTGCCGCCGCAGACGTAGATACCAAGTTCCTGCTGTATCGGAGCAAGGCCGCGCTTCAACGCGCCGATCACACTGGTCGTGATGCCGGAGGAATGCCAGTCCATGCCCATCACGGCGCCGAAGGACTGAAACCAGAACGGATGCGCGAGCCTGCGCAACAACTCGTCGCGGCCGTATTCCAGCACGATGGCCTCGACGATGATCCTTCCCAGCTTGGCCATGCGCGCCGACAGCCACGGCGGCACATGCCCGCCATGCAGGGGAAGATCGGCGCTACCTGTACGTTTACCCATGATGCGGTCACGTTACCGGTCGCGCCGCCGTCTGTCGATTGCAAATGTTGGCGTGCCCTGATCACAACGCCAGTTGTTCCACCAACCAATCTCGAAACATCCGCCTCGCCCGCGATCGCGATGCCCCGCCGAGCAGCCAATACGTGCCGCAGGGCGCGCTCATGTCGAATGGCCGGATCAGCCTTCCCGCCTTCAAGTCATCCGCTGCCAACAGGTCGTCGCCCAACGCAATTCCGTGGCCATTCGCAGCCGCCTGCAGGACCAGCGCGACATCGTTGAATCGCATTCGACGCGGAATCGAGATGCCAGGCAAACCCGCTGCCCGAAACCAGGCTTGCCAGGAGCGGTCCTCATCCTCATGCAACAGCGGAAATTGCAGCAGATCCTCGGGCTTTCGCAGCGCCTGACCGGGACGCATCAGCGAAGGCGCCAGCACCGGATACATCGCAACCTCCGCGATCAGGATGGCGCTGCGCTGTGGGCTGCGTCGCGGGCCTTCGATGTAACGAATCGCCATGTCGGTCTCGCTGCCCAGCTCCCGCATGATCTCGGTCGAATCCACTTCTACATCGACTTGCGGTTCGCTCGCGACGAAACGAGGCAGACGCGGCAGCAGCCAACGCGCGGCGAAAGCGGGTTCGACGCTGAGCCGCAAGCGCTCGCGAGTTTCACCCCGCGCCTGCGCGACCGAACGTGCGATCTGCATGAAACTTTGCGACAAATCGGCGGCCAGGCGCTCTCCCACCGGCGTCAGCTCGACCCGCCGGTGCAAACGAACGAACAGCGGCTGATCGAGCGCTTCCTCGAGCTGCCGGATTTGCCGGCTCACCGCCGCTTGTGTGAGATGCAACTCATCCGCCGCACGCGTGAAACTGAGGCGCCGCGCCGTCGTTTCGAAAACGTGCAATGTATGAAGCGACGGCAGTCGGACCGAGGTTGGCATAAGCTGAGATTATGGCAGCCGATCAGCAATGTTGCTTGAGCGAAAGCGCCCGCGCCGGTTCAATGAGCCATGGACTTCCTGGCGCAAGTCATCGCGGATCTAGCCACAATCGTGACGTTCCAGCAACGTCGGCCGGCACCGCCTGTCGACGAGCCGGACGACTCGGATGAAACCTGCTGTCGCCTGCGATCATTGACCCGGCGCACTCCCGGGACTGGAATGGGCCGAGCCAGCGTTCCCAACGACGTTTGATCCGCCCGCCAAGGAGTGCGATATGAGAGGCATCCATCCGGTCGCCAAGCCCGACCACGTGCCCGACGCAGCCGTCTGCGATTTCGATATGTTCAAGGACTCGGAGCTGTTACGCGATCCGCATGAGCGCGTTCGCGATCTGTTGAATCGAGCACCCAATGGCGTGCTCTGGACCCCTCACAACGGCGGCCACTGGGCGGCCATCGGACACGCGGCGGTATTCACGGTGTCGCGCGATCCCGAAACATTCTCCAGCTCTCCCTTCGATGCGTCGGGCATGTCGAGATTCGCGGCGCTGGAAGCGAAGATCGGGCGGCACATTCCACAACAGGTGCCGATCACGCTGGATCCGCCGGAGCACGGCAAGTATCGCGGCCCGCTGCAAGCGACGTTCTCTCCCAAGTCGGCCGTCAGCAAGCGGGAAGAAATTCGCGCGCTCGCCGACTCGTTGATCGATGCGGTGAAGGACCAGGGTCATTGTGACTTCCTGGCGTCGATCGCCGAGCCTCTGCCCGTGCACGTGTTCTTGAAGATGATGGGACTGCCTTTGGATCGCTCGGCTCATTTTCGTCATCTGGTGCACGAATTCCTGGCACCTCGCGGCAGCGCGCCCGAGGAACAGGTACGTCGCCAATGTATGGTCGCCGATGCGATGATCGACGTGATCAAAGCGCGCGAGACCGATCCGAAGGACGACATCATCAGCCTGCTGTGGCGGACGCGGATCGACGACAAGCCGATGACCATCGAGCTGATGCAGGACTATTGCACTTTGCTGTTCATCGCAGGCCTGGACACCGTGATCAACGGCATCAGCTTTGGCATTCGCCATCTGGCGCAGGATCACGCGTTACAGGAGCAACTGCGCGCCAATCCGAGCATGATTCCCGAGGCCGCCGAAGAACTGCTGCGTCGTTACACCTTCACGATTCCGATGCGTCGGATCGCCAAGGATGTCGAATTGGCTGGCTACCCTCTGAAGAAAGATGAGTGGATCGCCATCTATCTGCCCGGTGCGGATCTGGATCCCAAGGAATTTCCAGAGCCGGAGAAGTTCGATATTCAACGCGAGAACAAGGTGCACATCGCGTTCGGTGCCGGGCCGCATCGCTGCCTCGGTGCACACCTGGCTCGGGTCGAATTGCAGGTTCTCTATACGCAGGTGTTGGCGAAGCTGCCGACATTCCGACTCGATCCCGATCGGCCGGTGAAATTCCACGCCGGCAACATCATCGCGATCGACTCGTTACCCATCCGCTGGGACTGAGGTATTGCTGCGCCTTCAATGCGATCCAGGTGCCGCTGGAGACCGCTTAGCGGTGAACGGATACGAGCCCATGAACCCCGCCTTCACCTTGCCAGTCATGCTGTCGTTCTGCACGGTGCCGGTGAACTGCAAGGTCAGCTTCATGGGCTTGGTGATTTGATTGCTCCAGACGATGTTCCCGGTGGCGCTGTCGTAGGAAATCTGTTGGATCTGGGTCGTGACGCCCTCGCCCGACTGCGTGCCACTCAACGTCCCGTTGGCGGATTCGAGCGTGAGGATGCTGTCCATCGCACCCGTCGGACCTTTCACGGTGAGAGTCCACTTGCCCGCGACTGACGCCGGTGGCGCAGCGACAGTTTCTTTGCTTGCCGTCGTCGCTCTCGCTTTGATCTTGCTTGCGCCCCGCGCATTGACGTACGCAGGCAACGTATCCCAACCGCGCACCGTCGATGTAGGCAGCAAGCTGGCGTGATCGATAGCGATGTCCCATTCCGGAATGCGTTTGAGCAATTCTTCATAAACGACGCGGCCTTCCAGTCGGGCCAGCACGTTGCCGATGCAGGTATGAATGCCATAGCCGAACGTGACATGCGCCGACCGGCTGCGGTGTAAATCGAATCGATCCGGATCCGGAAACTCGCGCTCGTCGTGATTGGCCGAGCCGACGAGGAACAGGATGGCGTTGCCCGCCGGCACGGTCTTGCCCTGAAACTCGGCGTCGCTTGCGACGTATCGCCCCACATGCGGCCCCGGCGGCTCCAAACGCAGCACCTCTTCGATGGCGTCCGGAATCAACGACGGATCTTTGACCAATTCACGCCGCTGATCCGGATACTCAGCCAACGTCTTCGCGGTCCAGCCGATCAGCCGGTTGGTAGTTTCATTGCCCGCGCCGGCCAGCACGTTGAAGAACGTGATGAGCTCTTCTCGTGTGAGCTTGCGCTTGACGCCAACGTCGTCCGTGAACTCGACATTGAGCAGTTCGGTGAGCACATCGTCGCCGGGATGCTTGGCGCGCCAGTCGATGTACTCGCCAAAACTCTGCTCCATATGCAGGCCGCCCTCATAGTTCAGCGGCTTGCCTTGCTCGGTGCGCATCTTGGAATCGGTGATCTCGCGCACCTCTTGCAGGTCTTCTTCCGGAATCCCGAGCAGCATGCCGATGACTCGCATCGGCAGTTGTCGGCCGATGTCGGCGATGAAATCGAACTCGTCGCGCTCCAGCAGCGGCTCGAGCACTTTGACGGTCAGTTGCCGCACTAACGGCTCGAGCCCGTTCATCCGACGCGGCATGAACAGCCGCTGCACGGTCTGCCGATACATGGTGTGCCGGGGCGGATCTTCGAAGATGAAGGTGCCGGGCGGCATGGGAACGTTCTGTTGGATCAGCTCCAGAATGCCGCCGCGACTGGAAATAAACGTGCGATGGTCCAGCAATCCCTTGCGCACGTCCCGATAGAGGCTCACCGCGTAGAAGTCGTACTTCTCGTTGTAGTACAGCGGCGCCTCGTCCCGCAGCCGCTTGTAAACGGGATACGGCGTTCTGACGATGTCCGGATCATATGGATCGTAATAAACAGCCATCCGAGCCCCTATCACTTCCGGTTCGATTTGTCTTTACCGCAGGCGCCAGCCGCGCATACATCACCAGACATAGGCTATTCGCGATGGCGTTATGAGGTAGGCCGGTTATTATGATTTCCGGTCCGGACGCTTGTGTGGAAGCTACCCTGTCATTACAACGGATCCATGTTGAACCCGATCGCCCGCCTCAAGACGCCCAGCATCGAAGTGCAGGTCAGCGAGTTCTCCTGGAAGCGCGCGTCCGAGACCAAGATGTCGGTCGATCGTCCGGCGATCACGCTGGTGTTGACCGGCGGCAACAGTCACATCGAAGCGAGTTACTTCGGCAGCCATCGTCGCAGCTTCCAGCAACTCGGCCGCGTGGTCTTCACACCGCCGGATACTCCAGTCTTCGGTCGCACTCGCAAGCCCGGCAAGGTGCGACTGGTGTCCTGTTATTACGAGCGCTCGCATTTAGACAACATCGTCGGCAGCTTGATCGAGCTGTCGCAATCGCAGCCGCAAGGATGCATGAATGTCCCGAGCGCTTTGCTGCCGGCGATGATGAGCCGCCTCATGGCGGAAGCAATCTCGCCGGGATTCATCAGCAAAGCACTGGTGGAGTCGCTGGGACAATCGGTGCTGCTGGAATGCGCGCATGCGTTGCTGGCGGACGATCAGGAACAGGATCGTGGCCGACTGACGCCGCGTCACTTCCGCATCATCGATGACTACCTGCATCGCCTGAATCACCAGGCACCGAGCGTCGCGGAGCTCGCGGAGGCCTGCGGTTTCAGCGAACGTTACTTCTCCAAGCTGTTCCGAGAACAAACCAAACAATCCATCGGCCAGTACTTGCGCGCGGCGCAGATCGCCAAGGCGCAGTCGTACCTGACCGAGACCGAGCTGCCGCTGAAGGAAATCGCGGCACGACTCGGCTTCAGCGCGGCATCGAATTTCTCAGTGGCGTTTCGCACGGTCACCGGCGTGACTCCGGGCCACTTCCGGCAAGTCACTCGCCCGACCCGAGTGGCGCGGCTCTAACGACAACGCCCGATTCATCAGGGGAGTTTGCAATGACGGATCGAATGCTCCGGACCGGAGCGCACGCCTGCACCTTTGTGTTGGTTCTATTGTTAGCAGCGTGTCAGCCGAAAGATCGGCAGCAGAGCGTATCCGGCGACTGGCCGAACTTCGGCAACGACGGCAACGAACAACACTACAGCCCGCTCGATGAGATCAACCAGACCAACATCGACAAGCTGAAGCTGGCATGGCACTTCGACCTGGAGCCTGGATTTTCCGTGTCGACGCCGGTGGCCGCCGAGGGCAAGTTGTTCGTAACGAGCGGGCACTCTCGCATTCGCGCGCTCAACGCCACCGACGGAAAATTGATCTGGGAGTTCGATCCCAAGGTGCGCGAGATCGCGATGTCCCCGCTGCACATGGGCTGGGGCAACAAAGGCTTGTCCTACTGGAATCATCGCGTGTTCATCGCGACCACGGATGGGCGAGTCATCGCGCTCGATGCGGCGAGCGGCAAACCCGCGTGGGAGCAGCGCCAGTTTGAGCTGTCGGAGCTTCGATATAACAACGGCCCACCGCGCGTGTTCGACGGCAAAGTCATCGTGGGCCATGGCGGCGCGGACGTGAGCTCGATTCGTGGCTATGTCACGGCGTACGACGCGGACACTGGCAAACAACTTTGGCGCTTCTACACCGTGCCGGACGATCCGTCGAAGCCTGCCGCGAACAAAGCCGAAGAAGTCATGCGCCCCACTTGGAAGGGCGACTGGTTCGGCAAAGGCGGCGGCGGCACGGCGTGGAATGCCTTCAGTTACGACGCCGATCTCGATCTTCTTTATATCGGCGTCGGCAACGGTTTCCCTTACAACCAGCAGATGCGCAGCCCCGGTGGCGGTGACAATTTGTTCCTCGCCTCTATTGTTGCTGTCAAAGCCGATACGGGCGAGTACGTGTGGCACTATCAGGTCTGCCCCGCCGAGCAGTGGGATTGCACCGCTGTACAGGACATGACGCTCGCGACGCTGCCGATCGATGGCAAGCCTCGCAAGGTGCTCATGCAGGCGCCGAAGAATGGATTCTTCTATGTGATCGATGCGGTGACGGGTCAATTCATCTCCGCCGAGAAGATCGCGAAAGTCACGTGGGCGGAGAAGATCGACGCAAACGGTCGCCCCATCGAGAACCCGCGCATTCGTTATCAAAATCACCCAGAGATGTTCGAGCTCTGGCCTGGCCCGCAAGGCGCACACAGCTGGTTGCCGCAAGCGTTCAGTCCCAAGACGGGCCTCGTCTACATTCCGGTCGCGGATATCGGCGCGATGATCGGTCCGCCGATTCCGGGCGACACCAGTCTGCTCGCCGCGATGGGCGCGACTATCATTGTCGATCCCGAGTTGCCCGGCAGCCGTCGCAGTTTTCTACGCGCGTGGGATCCGGTGACGCAGAAGGAAGCGTGGTCGCACGAGTTGCCCGGCGACTGGCCCGGCGGTGTGTTGGCAACGGCGGGTGATCTGGTCCTGCAAGGACGCATCGACGGACAGCTCGTCGCCTACGAGGCGAAAACAGGCAAGCAGGTGTGGTCGTTCAAGACCGTCGCCCCCGTGGTGGCCACGCCGATCTCCTATCGAGCGAATGGCAAACAGTATGTAACGGTGCTCACGGGCAGCGGCTCGCAAGGTGGCGGCATTCTCGCGACCGGCAACGCGGCGTATCGCACCGACTATCGCCTGCCTCGTCACGTACTCACATTCGCGATCGACGGCACTGACGTTCTACCCAAGTACGAAATGCCGCCGCTCGTGCCGCCGGCGGATGCCGATCTCAAAGTCGATGCCAACCTCACCATGCAAGGTGCGATGGCCTACGCCAGCAGCGGCTGCCTCGTTTGCCACGGCATGAACGCCATCGGCGGCGGCGCTGCTCCGGACCTGCGTTATTCGCCCATGATCGTCGATGCGAACGCGTTCAAGGCCGTTGTCAAGGAAGGCACGCTCAAACTCAACGGCATGCCGCCCGCCCCCATTCCCGATGAGTATCTGGAGATGATTAGATATTACTTACGGGTGCGCGCCTCGCAGTCGAAATAACCGTCCCATAACCGCCGGACGACTGACCGCATGACCCGGCCTGGGTAGATTGGTTCACGGGGCTTTCCCCTGCGATGCTCGTGAACCTCGATGCAATACTCATGGCCTCAGTGGCGCGCCAGTGTGGTGGCGATCATTCGATTCGATTTCGGCGAAGTGCTGCCGGATGTGACGGACGGCGATATCGACTGGGATTCGTGGCGGTCGTTCTTCGATGAAGGCCGCTCGCCACAATCCGCGGTCGACTCAGCCTTCCTGCGCGACCTGAGGAGATCCGGCTCGGCTTGACCTGAGCGCTGTAGTTTTTCCCTGTCAGCGTATACAGACACTGCGGTTCATGGCATTGACATCCGCTGCGGACGATAATCGTTCTTCGACCTCGAGAAGACGAAGCCGCACGAATGAAGCCGACCGACTCCACTGCCCTGCTCAACTCAGCGTCGCGCCCGACGATTCTGATCGTCGACGACGACGAAGCCATTCAGGAACTCGTCAACATTTACACGCTGGAGCAAGGGTTCCAGACCCGCTCCTGCTCGAGCGCCGAGTCCGCGCTCGAGGAAATGCGCAAATCGTACTGTCCCATTGTGATCACCGACGTGCAGATGCCCGGCATGGGCGGCCTGTCGCTGTGTCGAAAGCTCCGGCACGGCAAGTGGCCCGGCTACGTCTACATCATCGTCATGACCGGCCACGATCAGGCGGACGGCGTGATAGAAGCGTTGGACGCGGGCGCCGACGACTATTTACACAAGGGCTCGCCGCCCGCTGAATTGCACGCACGCCTGCGAGTGGCGGAACGGATTGTCACACTCGAGCAACGCTTACGACGCACGTTGGAAAGCAAAGCCCGCCAGGCCGCGTCCGACTCTCTGACAGGTCTGCCCAATCGCCGGACCTTCGATCGACGACTCAACGCTGAATTCAAGCGCGCACGTCGGTTCGCGGAGCCGATCTCGGTGTTGCTGATCGACGCGGATCACTTCAAGCAAGTGAACGATCAATACGGACACCAGGTCGGCGACGAAGTCCTGCGCAGTCTCGCCGCCACACTGAGAGAGAATCTGCCTCGTGAATACGATGTGATCGCGCGCATCGGCGGCGAGGAGTTCGCAGCCATTCTTCCTCACACGAGTCGCGAAGACGCGGCCATCGTCGCCGAGCGTTTGCGTGCCGCTATCGAGCGCTCCCCGATTGCAACCGCGGCGGGGACGCTGAACATCACCATCAGTATTGGCGTCGGCAGCTTACTGAATCGGGTCAGCGCGGAGCCTCAAACGACGCTGGATGTGCTCGACGAAGCCGATCGCGCTTTGTATGAAAGCAAACGGCTCGGACGGAATCGGGTCACGTCCACTCCAACCGCGGAGCCTCGCACGTTGCTCGAGGTGTCGGGCTAGAAACGATAGCCGAGGCCGACGTAAAGCTCGTCCTGCAGCTTGTTCTTGCCCTGGCCTTGCGTCAGGTCGAACTCGAACCAGCGAAAGCCCGCAAATCCCTTCATCTGCTTCGACAACGGAATCTCCGCCTGTACGCCCAGATCGGTGAGCTTGTCCGCGGATCCGAACGTCAGAATATCGGGCGCATAGTATCCCCAGCCGGCGATTGCGAAATCGAGGTCCTTGTCGAGGACAAAGCGCAATTCCGCGCCCAGGCTCAACGCCATCACATCGTTGTTCTCCTCGTTCAACAGCGCCGCGTAGGCCTGCGGCCCGATCAACACGCTGAGCCGCCCGAAGTTGAAATCCACCGGGAACACCAGCCCCGCGCTCAGCACGATGTCTCGATTCTCACTCAGGAAGAACGCTCCGGAGAAACGACTGTTGCTGACGCCCACCTTGTTGCCGCTGCCAATGTACTTCAGCTGCAGCGTGTCATTGCTCAACGCCACGTCGATCTCATGACTGTTGGTGGAAGGAATATCGCCTGGCTTGTCGCTGGTCTGAGCCGCCGCACTGCCGGCCACCCCCATGAGCAGGATGATCGCGAGCTTGTTATTACGCATCTTCTTCCCCATCTCATGACGAGCCGGATGCATAGCCAATGAGCATGAAATAGAAAGGTTCCGCGCCTGCCCCACGACACAATGACTTGCTGGAAGTTATAAGTAGAAAGACAACTCACACTGCCCGGGCTCCGGACGGAGCTGCAATGCAACGCCGACGCTTCGGCTATAGAAATCTCAAGTCGGCATTCGGCACCGACTCTACAGCTCGCACGCGAAGCGCTTCCTGCTGACTGAGATGGGTGAACAGCGCATCGACACTTTTGTTCCAAATCGCATCGAGCGTATCGAAAAGGAACAAGGCATACGTATCGACTTCACGCCGCTGTACTGTATTTGCAGGCGCGACCATGTCGAATATCTTCTTCATGGCGCTCATGCGGATCATTGGATCCGGATGAGTCGAGGCGCGTAGTTCCCTGCCCGTCAGGTCGCTCGCCATACGGTCGCCGACTTGCAGCCACTTCAGGACCGATTGCATCAGAAAGCAGCCGGCGACGGTCAAGGTCCGTTGCTGGGGATCGAACTCGTCCGGCGCCGAGGCCAGCGCTTTCCAAGGATCGAGCATGGCCAACATGATGGACATCCCGTCGGCTTCGTGCTCGAGCTGCGAGCGCAGCGGCGTATGGCGTCGCTCGTCGCTCAGATGACTCCGAATTGCGTGACCATATTCGTGGGCTACCAACCCGAAGATCATGCCCTGCAGGAGCATCGTACCGAAGGCGGCTTGATGCGGTTCATCGCTGAACATGGGCGGCTTCGGAGGCAGCGACGGCACGATCGCCGGCGTCAGCCCTTCGACCCACATTTGTTTCAATTCCGGATGACGATCGAAATGCTCGATCGCGCTCGCTGGCGTGAGCCGCCACTCTACGGCCCGGTCCTCGGTCATTCTGCCCTGGAGGCAATGAGAGACGACCGAGGCAACCGTCATCACCGCGCAGAGCACACCCCAGTCGACTCCAATCACCAGCCAGCCTTTCGCTACATGCGGCTCATAGATGGCCGCGTAGCGCGAGTTCGACGGTAGGAAAGTGATGCGCACTTTCTCATGCGCCTGGCCACGACTGGTTCGATCCGCAGTCTGGCTGAGCAGCAGCGCCTGCATCAGCAGGGCCTTGTAGTATGACCCCGCCTCGCCGCCGACCAGCGAATCGACCAGTGCGCGGTTGTATGCGGTTTTTCGTTTAAAGATACGTCGGTAGGCGGCGGCGAGGAACTTACCGAAGTCGATTGAGCCCTGTTTCCAACCCTCGTGCAAGGCACGCCCGTACTCGGACTCGCCCATCGCCGCTTCCAGGTCCGCCGCGATCCAGGCATCGACCCGGGCCTGCTCCGCAAGGAACTCCGGCCCCTGCGTCATACCTGTACGACTGCGGTGGGGGTTGCGCAGAACCGTTTCATACCGATGAGCGCAATGGTCCGTGCGATGGTCATCGCCGCGCCGGTCGCCAGATCGAATGCGGCGACGATGAGATTGGCGATTTGTATCACCAGATCGGCTTCGTCGCTCTTGATGCTCGCCCGTATTTTCTCGTAGGCCGGACAGATCTTGTCCCGGAGCGCAATCAGGACCGCTGCAAAGCGCCGTGGCGGCGGGAGGGTATCCGCCCCGAGCGGGGCCTCGATCCCCAGTTTTTTCTCGAGCTCGATCAGTGCCTCTTCCACTTCCATCGATCGCTCCTCCCCTTTTATTTTATAGCGTACCGCAGCCTATCACTCCCCCGTCCCCGAAACGAACCCTTTCACGAACTCGAATGACAGGCCGGCGCGAAGCCTCAGCCAACAGCGCCGGGAAATCCCGGCAAAAAAAGCCGCCTGCTTCCCTTCAGGACGCAGACGGCGAATATTCAATCGGAAAAAAGCTTAGCGGTTGGCGAGCGTCGGCGACGCGGGCGTTCGCGGCGAGCGGCCTTCGACTTCAGCGGCCATGCCGTGCAACCACACTTCGAGGTTGGTGTAACCGCTCGCGGTCACCGTGTTCGGATCCGCAGGCAACGTCAGCGCGCGATGATTTTCCGCCAGCGAAGGATAGCCGCCGCCATTGCGGTCACAACGTGTCGTGCCATTGGGCGCGACGCAATTGATGATCCGATTGGTGGAGTTACGCACACCTTCGACGATGCGGGTGTCGACGGCGTCGCGATCCGCCGGGCGAGCGCCAGAGAACTTCAGCACGTAGTTCTTCACCACGTTGTTCGAAGTCGGCATCGTCGTCATGCCCGCCGGCCACGCCACTGGCGAAGTGGATTTGAAGTTCGCCAGCGTCAGCGAGCCATAGATCGAGCCGGCGGCCGACCATTCATCGTTCGCGGTCGACTCCGCCGCCTGATTGTCGGCAAGAAACACTTTCGCACCGGAGCGCAGCGTGCTCGCGTCGGCACGCAATCCGATCGGCGGATTGCTGCCGGCCGTGTCCGGGCCCCGCAGATATACGTTGCCCACGACGGAGCTCTGTGTCACGCCACCGTGACTTTGCAGATCCGTGGCCGTGTTGCCCCAGTTGTAGATCACGTTGTTGACGATGGCCGCGCGTGCGGCATCCGTCATCGGCAGACGCGACTGCATGCTCGCGATCAGATTGCCCGCGAGGGTCACATTGCCGTTCACCGGCCCGAGCAGAATGCCGAAGCCATGGTTGCCTTCGGGATGAATCGACTGATGCAGCGGCTCGGCGAAAATGTTGTTGATCAGACTGATGTTGTTCCAGTTCTGCCACGCGCTCGCCACTTCGTCGATGGACCAGGTGAAGGTGCAATGATCGATCACGATATTGCTGATCGCAGCCTGGCCGGCCGGGCCCTCGATTTTCAGAGCGTCGCGATTGATGGCCGGCTCACCGCCAGCATCGTCGCCGGGACGCACGCGGATGTGCTGAACGAGCACATTCGACGTCGACACCAGCAGACCCGCTCCCCGCAGCGTGATGCCGGGTGACGGCGCGGTCTGACCCGCGATCGTGATGTTTGGATTACGCAGATGGAGGTCGCCCGTCAGCGGAATCGTGCCGGACACTTCGAACACGCACACGCGCGGACCACTCTGATCGACGCACGACTTCAGCGAGCCCGCGCCGTCGGCGTTGAGATTGGTGACCCGATACACAGTGCCGCCGCGACCGGCCTCCGTGGTGATACCGGAGGTCTTCGCACCGGGGATGACAGAAACTGCGCCCGCGTTGAACGATGCAACACCGGAGGCGATAGTGGCTGCGGCGAGCAGGCTGAAGCGCACAGCACGGGCCGCGGAAGGATGATTCGAAACGATCGGCGACTGTTCGGTCATCAAGTGGGGTCCTCGTTGTGTGTCTGGATCGGCCCCCGACCGGGGACTTTCATGGCGGGCACGTTACAAGTCCCCCTGATACGATCACATCGGAGAAGCCCTGAACGCGGGTACAGATGCCCTGTCGATATGTGGGATCTTTCCCTGCAGGCGTGGCGTGTAGGCGGATGTGGACACTCGTCGGAGACCGGCTACAATCGCCGCGCGCCGATATCACCAAAGGCGAAGAAAAAGCTAAACAATGGCCTCAGGACTGGCAGCACTACTCGATGACGTTGCGGCAATCGCCAAGCTGGCGGCCGCGTCTCTGGATGACGTAACCGCGGCGGCCGGCAAAGCCGGGTCGAAGGCGATTGGTGTCGTGGTCGACGACGCGGCCGTGACGCCGGGCTACGCGATGGGCTTCACGCCCGAGCGCGAACTGCCCATCGTCTGGAAGATCGCGCTCGGCTCGCTCCGAAACAAATTCCTGTTCCTGTTGCCGGGCGCCCTGTTACTGAGCGCGTTCGCCCCGTGGGCGGTGACCCCGATTCTGATGGTGGGCGGCGCGTACCTGTGTTTCGAGGCGACGGAGAAAATCCTCGAAGCACTGATGCACGCCACCGATGGTCAGGAAGATACGCCTCAGGTCGAACAGCTCGCCCAAAGCTCAGCCGAGATCGAAGCCCAGAAAGTGGCCGGTGCCATCCGCACCGATCTGATCCTGTCGGGCGAAATCATGGCGATCGCTCTCGCCACCGTCGCCGATCGACCGTTTGCCATCCAGGCCGGCGCACTCGTTCTCGTGAGTCTGGCGCTCACGGCGGGCGTGTATGGCGTCGTCGGCTTGATCGTGAAGATGGACGACGTGGGCGTGCATCTGGCAAAGCGCGGCTCGGCGGTTACTCGGGGATTCGGACGGGGGCTCGTGAAGTCGATGCCTCATGTCATGCAAACACTCAGTGTCGTCGGCACTGCTGCCATGCTCTGGGTGGGCGGCGGCATCCTCGTGCACGGCCTCGAACATTTCCATCTGGACACCGTGCCTCATTTCATCGAGACGCTTTCGGAGAAAGCTCATCACGCTCCCGTGCTCGGGGCGGTCGCTGCTTGGCTGACGTTTGCAGCGGGCTCCGCGGTCGTCGGGCTGCTCATTGGCGGTGTGATCGTCGGCATTCTGCATCTGATTCCAGGGCGCAAGCACTGAGCGGTCGATATAACCTCCCCTCATAGATCGCCGGCCTTATTTGTTGGATTTTCCGCCGTCGCGCCGCTTGTAGACTCGGTGCGGGACAGGAGGATCCATGGTCCATCTAGAGATCGAACGCTTCCGCTTCGAAGCGCAGCCGCAAGCCCTGGACGATTTACAACAGCGACTTCGTCGCACGCTCTGGCCCGACGAAGTGTCCGCCGAGCCGTGGCGTTACGGCCCGCCCGTGGCCTACATGAAACGCTTCGTCGACTACTGGCTCGATGAATATGAGTGGCGAACGCACGAAGCCCGGCTGAACTCCTTCCCTCAGTTCGTCGCTCGAATCGACGAGCATCGCATTCATTTCATCCATCAAGTCGGGACCGGACCGGCGCCTGTTCCGCTTGTATTGACCCACGGCTGGCCGGGCAGCGTCGTCGAGATGCTCAAGATCATTCCGCTGCTCACCGACCCGGGGGCCCACGGCGGCGATCCCGCCGATTCGTTTACGGTCATCGCACCGTCCATCCCTGGCTATGGATTTTCGAGCCGACCTTCGCATCGAGGAACCAACGTGTTCGTCGTCGCCGATCTGTGGGCGAAGCTGATGGCCGGCTTGAACTACTCCCGCTTCGGCGTGCAAGGCGGCGATTGGGGCTCGTGGATCAGCGCCGCCACCGCGCTCCGTCATCCGGAGCGGATCATCGGCCTGCATCTGAATTATCTGTCGACGCGGTTTCGGCCCGCGATCAGCCCGGGCGATCCACCGCTGAGCGCGGCGGAGGAAGATTATCTAGCGCGGGTTGCAAAGTGGGCGGACGCTGAAGGTGCGTACATCGCGATCCAGGGAACAAAGCCCCTCACGTTGAGCTATGCGCTCACGGACTCACCGACGGGCCTCGCCGCGTGGCACGTGGAGAAGTTTCGTAGTTGGAGCGACTGTCGACTCGAGCCCGACGAAGCACTCACCAAGGACGAGATGATTACAGACATCATGCTCTACTGGCTCACCGGCACCGCCCATTCCGCCCTCCGCTTCTACAGCGAATCGCGCGAACATCCCTTTCATCTTGCGGCTGGCCAGAAAATCGCGCCTCCCTGCGGCATCGTTCACCTACCCAGGGAACTGCCGATGCCACCGCGAAGCTGGGCCGAGCGCGCCTTCAATGTCGTGCATTGGTCGAACTTGCCGCGCGGCGGTCATTTCGCGGCGTGGGAACAACCGGAGTTACTCGCCGAGGACATCCGCACATTCTTCCGACCGCTGCGCGCTCAGGGCAGCTCGCGCGAAGAAACATGATTTAGCGCGATCACCCATTTGCCATCGCGCTTGCGCATCAGGCGAGTGTTGATGCCGTCTTGCGCATTCTTGGGCCGATCGAGTCGATAGCGACTGATGAGTTGCGCGGCGTCGGGCGCGAGCATTTCGATTTTTATATCGAAAAAGTGCAGCGAGCCTCGCGTGTCCGCTGAGGTGCCGTAGTCGCGGATGTAATGATCGAGCGTGCCCTGCCAGTCTTTTTGGAATTCCCCCCGAGAGACAAAGATCACGTCGGGATTGGCGAAGCCCTCCATGTAACCCCGGAAGTCGCCACGATTCCATGCCTGCTCCATGCGATCGATGACCGCGAGAATGGCCTGCTTCTCTGCTTCCGCGTCCGTTGTGGTTTGTTTGACCGGCGGAGAGCAAGCTGTCATCAGGGCCAGAGCAAGAATGGCGGCGGTCCAGCGCGGCATGGCGGTTCCTCGATTCGAGATTGACGGGGCTTTTAGCACAATCCGCCCACGCCGCGTCACTCCCGTCCAAGACTCATGACGCCCTTTCCGCGACCCTCATTGTTTGCGATCAATGGAGCGTGCCAACATGGCCGGCAAGACTGACCCCTCGACCGACATCAAGGTCTACACCACCGCCGAACGACGCGCCGTCATCGAGCAAGGGCCGGGCTCGGTCGTGGTGCTCGAGGCGGAGCAAATTCTCGCGGTGATCAAGCAGCTGCATGCCTGCTACGATTACTGCGCTGTGTGGAAGCCGACGGAGCAAGAGTAGGATCGCGCCTATGAGCAAGCCCATCAACATCCTCCTGCAAACCACCATCGAGCCCACCGAGAACGATTGGCACATCGGCCGGTTCTCCATGCTCCGCGACTATCTCGCGTCGCTGACTTCACCCGAGGGCGAGCCTTTGTTTCGTGTGACTGCTCGGGATCGTGATCCTGTCGGTCAGTCAGACTCGGTGCTCTCCGCGCTCGATCGCTCCGACTACGATGAGCTTTGGCTGTTCGCCGTCGATGTCGGCAACGGACTCAACGATGAAGACCGAGCCGGCATTCTGCGCTTCCGCGCCCGAGGCGGCGGGGTCATGATTACCCGAGATCATATGGATTTGGGTTGTTCGATCTGCGATCTAGGCGCGATCGGCGCAGCTCACGTTTTCCACACTCACAATGCGGGACCCACCGTTCCACCCCCGGACGACACGGGAACGCCACAGATTCAATGGCCCAACTTTCACTCCGGCGCCAATGGCAGTGCTCAGCGGGTCGAAGCTGTGCAACCGGTGCATCCGGTGATGCGCGACGCAGAATCGGAGAGTGGGGTTGTGATGTTTCTTCCCGCTCATCCGCATGAAGGCGCCGTGATTGCGCCGGCGTCGGCGCCGCATGCGAGGGTGATTGCCACGGGGCAGAGTTTGGCCAGCGGCAAGCGATTCAATATCGCGGTGGCGTTTGAGCGTACGGAGACAGATGGACCGGCGATCGCGGAATCCACGTTCCACCATTTCGCTGACTACAACTGGGATCCAAGGCGCGGCAGCCCGGACTTTGTGAGTGAGACGCCGGTGTATGAGTTACCGAACTCACCCGCGATGACGTCCGTGCATCGATATGTTCGGAATGTGGCGCTGTGGTTGGGTGGGCGGCTTTAGCAACCGCCCACGTCTCCTCAGTATCATTCTTTAAACGGCGAATTCATGAGCAAGTCGACAGCAGACGCCGGCTTCTTATACCCCGCCACAAATCTCTCCCCAAAGTCCCGAGCGAAATTGTCGTAAGTCGTCTCCGGCCGCGACTCAACAATCCGACACACCGCATGTGTGAAGCGCTGCTTCATTTCCAACCTCGGATAAGCATCGAGAACAGCGGCAATCAGCGACGGTGAAAGCATCTCATATCCAAACCCGCCCCAATCCAACCCGATCCCAGCGGTGCACAGCGCCACTTCAGCTTCCTTATGAAGCCCGATGGAAGGTGTCGAATTCAGCGCCACCCCGTCCCAAATCAACTGCGCCTGCCGCTCCTGCATTCCAGACGCCCTCGCAAACTCCCGCGCCGCATTGGCTCCTTCAACTTCAAATCGCAGCGGCCCAAAAAATTCCGGCGCCAATCCAATGTCATGTAACAACGTCGAAACCGCCAGTACCTCCGCATCATGCGGCGAGCTCTTCAGGCAGGCGACGGCCGCGGAGAAGAGCCAGGATCGCATCGAGTGATTGAAGAGATACGGCTCACAGTGCTCGCGGGCAAACTCAATGGCGCGCGTGACAATAGGGGTATCGGGCACGACGACGCCTGCGAGCAAACGGGTCGGAACGGTCGGATACATCGTGCGGTCCAGTATGTCCATCTCGGTCTCCCGGCTTGGCTGATACAGCGATCCTCCCCGATTAGAGATCGTACGGCTTGAAGGAGCGTGCCGTGCTTGGAACAGAGCTGATGCCAGTCGAAAACCCTATTCCATTCAACTGAAGAGCAGATTCATCAAGCGGCGCGTTATCCCTTCGTAGAACACTCTCCCCTAACGCACGCACCCGCGCGTGCAGGAAGTCACCATGGATCTCGACCAGGAAATTGCTTACGTACCGAACTGTCTCACCCAGTGGTACGCCGCGAATACATCGATTCGTCATTTGTGGGCCGTCGAAGAGCACGACGCGCTGATGGTCTTCATCACCCTCGAGCCCACCTCCGACGGCGACGACGCCCTGCCGGTCTGGTTCGCGAAAGGCCACGAGTGGGTCAGCGAGCTGACCGATCTCACCCGTCGCGAAGTGCAATTGCGGCTGCTCGGCTCGAGCGACATGGCACGACCGCCCGTCGACACCGCCGCCGCGACCATTGCCGAGCTGAGCTGGCGCGATCCCTGGATATCCGCGTGATCTGTTCCCCAACCGAGGACTGTCCCATGTTTGTTTCAAAGAAACTCGTCCCCGCCATCGCCCTCGCCTGCTCGCTCGCGTCCAGTGCGTTTGCGGGTGAAGACGCGATCGTGACCGATCTGATGACCAAGCCCATGCCCGAATCTCCGGGCAAGGAACTGCTCATGATCAACGTGGTGTATCCGCCGGGCGCCATCGATCCGGTGCATCGGCACGATGCGCATGCCATGGTCTACGTGGTGGAAGGCACCATTATCATGGGCGTGAAAGGCGGCAAGGAAGTGACGTTGAATCCGGGCGACACGTTCTACGAAGGCCCGAACGATCTACACACCGTCGGCCGGAACGCGAGCAAGACCAAGCCGGCCAAGTTCATCGTGTTCCTCGTGAAGAAACAGAACGCGCCCGTTCTCACGATTGCCACTGAGTAACCGCCATCGCCGGCGACCCAAGCGGTCGCCGGCGTATCTCACTCACACCAACGTAAAGCCACCGTCGATGTTGAATACCTGACCGGTCACCCAGTCCGCATCCTTGCTGGCAAGCGCGACGATCCAGCGCGCGACATCTTCCGGCACCCCTCGTCGACCGACCGGGATGATGCTTCGTTCCTGTTCCTTCACCGCTTCAACCGTGGCTTCCGACAAACCCATGCGATCGCGCAGGAAGTCCGATTCCACCGGTCCCGAAGCCACAGCATTCACTCGAACTCCGTGAGGCGCCAACTCCAACGCCCAGCAACGCGTCAGTTGCTCAACAGCCGCTTTGCTCGCACAGTAAGCGCCGAACCCAGCCACCGCCTTCTGCGCCAGGCTGCTGGAGATGTTGACGATCGAGCCACGCGCCTTCATGAGATGCGGGGCTGCTGCCGCCGCCAGCATCGTCGGTCCGATCGCGTTCACCGCATAGACGGCGTTCAAGTGGTCGAGCGTCGTGTCGGCTAGCGGCAAGGGCGCGCCGGCACCGGCGTTATTCACCAGCACATCGACTCGACCCCACAACTCGATCGCGCGATCGATCGTCCGTCGCGCATCCTCAGGATTCGCAACGTCCGCGGTCACCGCTTCGATGCGTGGCTCCGCTCGCACGATCTCTTCTAATTTCGCAGCTCGCCGACCGGTGATGAGCACGCTCGCTTGTTCCCTTGCGAACGCCCGAGCGGCGGCCAGACCGATGCCGCCTCCGCCGCCCGTCACAACAACAACCAGATCTTTCACATTGTTCATTGGACGTCTCCCGGTGCGCTGAGCCGAGCCCGACGCCAAGCACGCGGGCTCTCGCCCACGATCCTGCGAAACAACCGCGTCAGGTGCGATTGATCGGCGAGACCACAGTCCAACGCGATCTCGCTGAGCGAAGCATCGGTCGACAGCATGAGTCCCTGCGCACGCTCGACTCGCCGCCGGATCACGTATTCGTGAGGCGGCTCGCCGAAGCTGTTACGAAAGGCACGACCGAAGTGCGAGGCGTTCAAGCGCACCAGGCCGGCGAGATCTTCGTTCTTGATGGAACGATCCAGATTCGCATCGACATAGCTCGCCACCTTGCGGACCTGCCACGGCGACAGACCGCCGCGCACAGGCTCTTTCGCCACGGTCGGCGTGCCGCCGATCTCCTGGAGGATTTCGGCGGCCCGGCGCAGGCTGTCTTCTGCGGTAACGCGCTCATCGTCGAGCGCGCTCCTCAGAGCCGTGCACAGCTCTGTCATGACCGAACGAAACTGCCGTGCGCAGACGCCCTGTTTGCCCACGACGTCCTGGGGCGGCACATGGGTTGCAAACGTCGGTGTAAACGTATCCATGAGCTCGCTCCGCTTCAGCCGCGCAGGAACGCGAGCAGATCCGCGTTCACCTGGTCCTGATGCGTAGCCGTGAGACCGTGAGGCGCACCGGGGTAGTAGATCGTCTTGACGTTCTTCAGCAGCTTCTCGGCCTTCTTCGCCGAATCGTGGATGGGCACGATCTGATCGTCTTCGCCATGAAGCAGCAGCGTCGGCACGTCGATCTTCTTCAGGTCTTCGGTGAAATCGGTCTCCGAAAACGCCTTGATGCAGTCGTAAGCATTTTTCAGGCCGACCTGCATGCTCCACAGCCAGAACTGATCGAGCGTGCCTTGCGACACCTTCGCGCCCGGGCGATTGGCGCCATAGAACTGCAGGGCAAGGTCCTTGTAGAACTGCGAGCGATCGTTGAACACGGCCTTGCGCAAGCCGTCGAACGCTTCGATCGGCAGGCCTTCGGGATTCGCGGGCGTCTTCACCATGATCGGTGGCACGGCGCCGATCAACACGGCCTTGGCAACGCGCTTGGTGCCATGACGACCCAAGTAACGCACGACTTCGCCGCCGCCGGTCGAGTGACCGACCATGGTGATGTTCTTCAGATCCAGCGTTTCGATCACGGCCGCCAGATCGTCGGCGTAACCGTTCATATCGTTGTTCGAGGACGCCTGCTCCGAGCGGCCGTGGCCGCGACGGTCATGGGCGATGACCCGAAATCCCTGTTGCACCAGAAACTGCATCTGCCCGTCCCACGCGTCGGCGTTGAGCGGCCAACCATGCGAGAAGGTAACGACAGGGCCACGGCCCCAGTCTTTGTAGTAGATCTGCGTGCCATCTTTACTGGTAATCAAGTTCACGGCTCGGGCTCCTTTGTTCCGGGAGGAAGGGTTGGGGTCTTGCGTCGAGGCCACAGCGGCTGCGGACAGGCCGGCGGTTGCGGTGGCCATGACGCTTGCGATCAGAACGTCACGTCGACTCGCGCTGGTCGAAGAGGTGGGTGTGGTCATCAGGCTTCTCCGTGGTGTTGCTGGTCTTCGATCTGAGTGCCACTGTCCCACTGCGTGCGCGCAGGCACGAGTTCAGCGGTGTTAAAGGACGCTAAGCGGGCTGCATGCCGCTCGCGTCCAAGTCGCCCCACACCTCAACAAGAAGCGCCTGCCCCGGTTGCGGACCATGTCGTCGCAATGTTGGCAATGGCGGAGACGGGACATGAGGATCGTGGTGGTAGGAGGCAGCGGACTGGTCGGCGCGAAGCTGGTCGGCACCCTGCGTCACCGGGGTCACGACGTGTTGGCCGCCTCGCGTCACTCCGGCGTCAATACGATTACTGGCGAAGGCCTCGAGCAGGCGATGGCCGGCTGCAACGTCGTCATCGACGTCACCAACTCGCCCTCCTTCGAAGACGACGACGTGATGAATTTCTTCGAGACCTCGTGTCGCAACCTGCTCTCCGCCGCGCAGGCCGCCCGCGTCAAGCATCACGTGGTCCTGTCGATTGTGGGCACCGACCGCTTATTAGAGAGCGGCTACTTCCGCGCCAAGATGCGACAGGAAGAGCTGACCAGGCAGTCGCTGATTCCTCACACCATCCTGCGCTCGACACAGTTCTTCGAGTTCATGCCGCGCGTTTTGCAGTCGGAGGCGGACGAACGTGCCGTGCGCGTCTCCCCTGCGCTCGTGCAGCCGATTGCATCGGCGGAAGTGGCGGCGGCGCTCGCTGACCTTGCGACAGCATCGCCGCGCAACGGGATGCTCGAATTCGCGGGCCCGGAATGTTTTCGTCTCCATGACGCCGTCGAGCGCGTGATGCACGTTACGCGAGACTCACGTGCACTCGTTGCGGATCCGCAGGCTCGTTACTTCGGCGCTAGGCTGAGCGAGGACACGCTGACGCCGGACGAAGGCGCGATCATCGGCGTCGGGCGATTCGACGACTGGTTGCAACAAACCGGAGGCGCGCCCGCTATCCATTGAAGATTCGATCACTGCCCACCCTCGCAACGAAGAAGACGGGTCGTCAGCTCGTCGAGGGGCTGTCTCGGAAGGCGCATTTTCCGCCCGTTCATGCGCGGATCCACCGCCTCGCGGTGCCGAACAGTTACACGACGACGCGAGGGTGGGCATTTCCTTTGAACTGCAACGACAGGAGCAACACATGAAAATCGTCGTCATCGGTGGCACCGGCCTGATTGGATCCAAGCTGGTGAGCACCCTGCGCGCCAAGGGCCACGAAGTGCTCGCGGCCTCGCCCGATTCGGGCGTCAACACCATCACCGGCGAAGGCTTGCCCGCGGCGCTGGCCGGCGCTCAAGTGGTCGTCGACGTCGCGAACTCGCCTTCGTTCGAAGACGCCGCCGTGCTGAAGTTCTTCGAGACCGCGGGCAAGAACCTGCTCGCGGCGGAAGAGCGTGCCGGTGTCAAACATCATCTCGCATTGTCGATCGTCGGTACCGACCGGCTGCCCGACAGCGGCTACATGCGCGCCAAGGTGGCCCAGGAAAAGCTCATCAAGAATTCGCCCGTCCCCTACACCATCCTGCGCTCGACCCAGTTCTTCGAATTCATCGGCCGCATTGCTGAGGAAAGCCCCGATGGCAAGAGCCTGCGCGTGTCGGACGCAATGTTTCAGCCCATCGTCTCCGATGACGTCGTTGCGACGCTGGCCGAGCTTGCGCTCGGTGCGCCGGTCAACGGCACGATCGAAGTCGGCGGCCCGGAACAATTCCGCATCGGCGAGCTGGTTCAGCGCGTGCTGACGGCGAAGGGCGATAAGCGCCAGGTGATCAAGGACGCCCACACACCCTACTTTGGCGCGGAGCTGGACGATAAATCGCTGGTCCCTGGCCCGGGTGCGCGCAGCGGAGCGAAGCGCTTCGATGCGTGGTTGAAGGAATCGCAAGCAGCGAAGTAAGGCGGAAAGCAGCATCGTCATGAGTGCCAATTCACAAGACAACGGGAGCTCGCGTCTGCGAGCTCTCCTCGCATGGATCGATGCGCGTATCCCGCTGACTCATATCATCGAGAAGCACGCGACCGAGTATTACGCGCCGAAGAACTTCAATTTCTGGTACTACTTCGGTGCGCTGGCCACCGTCGTGCTGATCCTTCAGCTCGTCACGGGCCTGTTCCTGACGATGAACTACAAGCCCTCCGCCGCCGAGGCATTCGCGTCAGTCGAATACATCATGCGCGACGTGGAATGGGGTTGGCTGATCCGCTACATGCATTCCACCGGCGCGTCGGCGTTCTTCATCGTCATCTATCTGCACATGTTTCGGGCCCTGATGTACGGCTCGTACAAAGATCCGCGCGAGCTGGTGTGGCTGTTCGGCATGCTGATTTATTTGTGTCTCATGGCCGAGGCCTTCTTCGGCTACCTGCTACCTTGGGGCAACATGTCCTATTGGGGCGCGCAGGTGATCGTGTCGCTGTTCGGCGCGATTCCTGGCATCGGTGAGTCGTTGGTCGAGTGGATTCGCGGCGACTACTACATCTCGGATATCACCTTGAACCGCTTCTTCGCGCTGCACGTGGTCGCGCTGCCGCTCGCGCTCGTGTTCCTCGTCACCACTCATATCCTGGTGTTGCACGAAGTGGGCTCGAACAATCCGGACGGCGTCGAGATCAAGAAGGTCAAAGGCCCGGACGGCCATCCCGTCGATGGCGTCAAGTTCCATCCCTACTACACGGTGAAGGATCTGGTCAGCGTGGTCGGGTTTGCGATCGCGTTCGCGGCCGTGCTGTTCTTCGCGCCGGACATGGGCGGCTACTTCCTGGAGCACGCCAACTTCGATCCGGCCAATCCGCTGCAGACGCCGGAGCACATCGCACCGGTGTGGTACTTCACGCCCTACTACGCGATCCTGCGCGCGGTACCGAACAAACTGTTCGGCGTGT
This sequence comes from Steroidobacter flavus, assembly GCF_042651805.1. Lineage (NCBI taxonomy): Bacteria > Pseudomonadati > Pseudomonadota > Gammaproteobacteria > Steroidobacterales > Steroidobacteraceae > Steroidobacter > Steroidobacter flavus. Next base: position 858,148 of record NZ_JBHSDU010000015.1, read on the forward strand.
TGTTGATGGGGCTGGCCGTCGTCTCGTTCTTCTTTCTGCCCTGGCTCGACCGTTCCAAAGTGAAATCGATTCGGTATCGCGGCTGGCTGTTCAAAGGATTTTTGTTTTCCTTTGCGGTGAGCTTCCTGGCGCTCGGTTATCTCGGCCTGCAGCCGGCAACGCCCGCGTACACGAATGCCGCCCGCCTCTTCGCGGTCGTTTACTTCGCGTTCTTTGCCTTGATGCCGTGGTATTCGAAGGCGGATAAGACCAAGCCGGTACCGGATCGAATCCGGTATCAGCCCTAGTTACGGTGCCAGCGAGTTCGCCGTGACGAATTGAGGCGCGATGTCGACCGGCACTTGACCCAACTGATCGAGCACGCGTTGGACTTCGGGGCGGATGACGGACATCTTGTCCAGCAGACGTTTGACCCCTGCGTAGTCGCCATGGGCCTGCAGCGTCATGATCTGGCTGGTGAGCGAAGTGACGGCCTTCTTGGTCTTGGGCACATCGAGCGAGAAGCGGCCTTGAGCGTCGATGCGAATGGCGCCCGCATCGAGCAAGTTATTCACCTGGAGCGCCATGCCCTTCGCGTGCGCGGCGTTCAAGCCAAAGCGCAGCGTGCGGAAGGTCGAGGCGAGGAACGTGACATACATGTTCCGTTCCTGCTTCTTGTCCAGGAAGCCCTTGTCCATCAGGAACTGCAGCGCCCACAGGCCGGAGACATCTGCCTTCGCCTCTTCCAGCGGACCATTCAATTCTTTCAGCTCCTGGCGCACCGTCGTCTGCTTGCCGCCGACCTCGATGGTCTGCGGGCCGAGGCCGTGCATCAGTTCGTGCATCAAGATGTGAGTGAAGAACGCGTCGAACGACAGCAGCGATCGATCCTGCGGCGCCAGCGCGATATCCGCGATGGGCGTGAGGACCTTGTCGAACTTGGCCTGCTGAAAGTTCTTCAACAGCACGCGCTTGGAACCTTTCTCCGCGACCACGCGCTCGTCGTTCGGTAAGTTATAAGCCGCGGTCTGCACGCCATGATTGGCATCGCCCGCCGAGAACACAACGTTCACGACGCGGATCGGCGAGTAGCCGCCCAGCTTCGGCTTGCGGAATTTCTTGTCGATGGGCAGGTGATCTTCGAGATCCTGCAATTGCGAGCTGAAGCGCTTGAGCTTGTCCGTCTCCGCGGCGTCGGTCAGCGTAATGAAGGCTTCGAATGCGGCTTTGAAGTTGAACCACTCGTCTTCGTAGACCTCGTAGGGTCCGATGGTGGGCTCGATGGACGCATCCAGCTCCATCCAGGTCACGTCGCTCGCGTAGTAGTCGTTGGATACGAAGGCCTCGGCACGTTTCTGCAGAAATGCTTTCAACGTCGGCTGCTGGGTGAGCGCCGCCGCTTCTCGCAACAGGCGCGCCATTTCCATCAGCTCGCCCTGATATTCGAGTGAGTACGGCACGGAGATGAACTTGCCGTCCGCGCTGCGCCGGATGGTCGTGAAGAATCCGGTGGCTTCGGTTTTCTCCGCCTGCGGCAGACCTTGCATCCAACTGTCGATTTGGTCCCGGGTCGCGTCGGCCGGATAGAAATTTCCACCCGGCGGCTTGGCGCTCACGCCCGGCAGGAATGCGCGGTCCTCATCCAGCTCCGACCAGGGTCCTTTGTTGAGCAAGAAATAATCGACCCGGGCGCGCCCCAGGGTGCTTCGGTCCGACAGCAATTGCAGCAGCAAGGCGTTGTTACCCGCGAAACGCTGGCGCATGAACAAGGCATCGACATAACGGGAAGCCTCGACCAACTTCGCCAGCGCCGCCCTTTCCTGCGCCGGCAAGCTCGCCACGTCAACCTTTACATCGACCGGCGCGAACCGCGCCGCCATCGCAGTCAGCTGCTCCGGATTGGGAAGCGCTTCAGCCATCGACGCTACAGACCACAAATTGCATACAGCCAGTACCGCACTGGCGAGCAGGGTTTTACGCATGGAGCGTAATCTGCCCGCCGGCGCCCGGCGGCGCAAGAGCGGGCCTCTTAGTAGTAACCGGGCTGATCGATGTCGGTAAGCAGATCGGGCCCGGTCGGCGTCCAACCCAGCAGCGTCCGAGTGCGTTCGCTCGATGCACACATATCCGCGCCCGCGAAATTCGCGAAGCCACCGAAGTGCTCACGCGGCCTCGACTCGACCGGCAACCCCAATCGTCGCCCGATCACTGCAGCTATCTGTTTGAACGGCACGCCTTCGTCCGCCACCGCATGGTATGCAGGCTCGGTCACGCCCTGCTCCAGCGCCAATCGATACACGCGTGCGGCATCGAGCCGATAAACGCCGGCCCAGCGATTCGTTCCCTCATCGATATAAGCAGAGATGCCTTTCGCACGAGCCATCCCAATCAACATTGGAATGAAGCCGTGATCGCCCAGTCCATGAACGGATGGCGCGAGCCTGATCACGCCCACCCTCACGCCGCGTTCGGCCACCGCTCTCGCGCCCGCCTCTGACTTTCTGGGCATTGCCGGATCGGGCACGTCCGATTCGGTCGCGAGACGACCCTGCGCGAGGCGCGCGAGTCCCGAGGTCACAAGCAGCGGACAGTTCGATCCTTCCAGTGCGCTGCCCAGCACCTCGATGGCGCGCCTATCCTGCTCCGCGTTCTCAGCGAACTTAGAAAAGTCGTGATTGAACGCCGTGTGAATCACCGCGTCAGCGGCCGACGCAGCCTTGCGCAAGACGTCATGATCGTCGAGCGTGCCCCGAATGGCCTGTGCACCGAGCGCAGTGAGCTCGGCCGCTTTGTCATCGGATCGAACGAGGCCCGACACTCGATGACCCGCCGTCAATAGATCGCGAACGACGGCAGAGCCGACCCAACCGCTCGCACCCGTGATGAAAACATCCATTGCTGACTCTCCTACTGGATCCGCATCGACAGCTCGACGTCATCGCTGAACGGCACGGACAGGTAACCATTCGCGCGCGAGCGCACGCGTTCGAGATACTCCGGGGAGAAGTCGGCGTTGTCGGCGACGATGAGCGCGCCAGGGCGCAGTCGACTTTCCACCAGACTCAGAATATCGGGATACAGCGCCTTGGCGCCATCCAGCAACAGCAAATCGACAGTATTGGGCAAGTCGCCACGCAGCGTCTGCAGAGCATCGCCCTCGCGAATCTCAACCAGATCGAGCACACCGCCGGCTCGCAGATTCTCGCGGGCCCGCGTTACTTTGGTTGCCTCGAACTCGGTAGTAATGAGGCGGCCACCGCCGTTATCACGAAGCGCCGCGGCAAGATGCAGCGTGGAAATTCCGAACGAGGTTCCAAACTCGATGATGTTTCGTGCGCCCGAGCTTCGCGCCAGCATATAGAGCAACGCGCCGGTCTCGCGCGAGACGGGCAGCGGCAGGTCCTTCAAGCGGGCGTAGAAGTCGAGATATTCCGTCTTGCTCTGCATGAGCCGGTTTCGCTCCTCCACCGACACAGCAGCGAAAGAAGGATGCGTCAGTGGTCGAGCGCCATCGGCCTCTACAAATAAACGTTCGAGCAGCGGCGCAATCGGCGCCTGAGTCAGGGTCGTCATGTCGATTCATCCACAGTTGAGCGCTTCATCGCGCCGGCGCTAGAATGCGACGAATTCGTCAGGTTTACTAATCGCATTCCTCAGGCGCATGGCCACCCGTCGAAAAACTCAGATTTCCTCGCGAAAAAAGCCTCAACAGGCCCGCTCGAACGAGCTGGTCGCGGCGATTCTGCAAGCAGCTATTCAGGTTTTGGAAAAGGAAGGCGCCCACCGTTTCACGACGGCGCGCGTGGCCGAGAAGGCCGGGGTCAGTGTCGGCTCGGTGTATCAATACTTCCCGAACAAGGCGTCGATCCTGTTTCGATTACAGAGCGACGAATGGCGCCAGACCACCGAGCTGCTTCGATCCATTCTTCTGGATGCTCGACACGCGCCGCTCGAACGGCTGCGCACGCTGGTGCATGTCTTCATCCGTTCGGAATGTGACGAAGCCAAAGTGCGTATCGCACTCCACGACGCCGCCCCACTCTACCGCGACGCGCCCGAGGCTAAAGAAGCGCGAGCATCGGGAGAACACGCCATCCAAACATTCATGAAGGAAGTCCTGCCGGACGCCTCAGCCGCCACGCGAGATATGGCAGGCGACTTGATCAAGACGACCCTCAGCGAAGTCGGCAAGGGTTTCTCGGAAACTCCGCGCACCGCCGCCGAGATCAAAACCTACTCCGCAGCGATGGCAGATATGTTCTGCGCCTACATCAAGAGCCTGGCGAAGGCTACTTGACCTGCCGCTTCAGCAGTTTGCGCGCCAGCGTGCGCCGGTGGATGCCGAGCCGGCGGGCGGCTTCGGAGATGTTGAAATCCGCATCGGCCAGGGTCTGCTGGATGCGTTCCCACTCGAGCGTTTTGATGGTCGAGGGCCGGGTCCCGAGCTCCACATCGGTGTCGCCCTCGGTCTTGCCGAAAGCTTTTTCGATATCGTCGGTGTTGGAGGGCTTGGCCAGGTAATGACGCGCGCCGAGCTTGATCGCCTCCACCGCGGTCGCGATGCTGGCGAAACCGGTGAGGACGACGATGTTCATTTCTTCATCGTGCGCATGCAATGTCTGCACGCACGCCAGGCCGGACGCGCCATTCAACTTCAGGTCGACGACCGCGAATTCGGGCGATTCCGTCTTCAGCAGCTCGACCATTTCGTCGTGGCTCGACGCCGTCAGCACCCGATATTCGCGGCGCTCGAACGAGCGCTTCAGCGTGCGTGCCAGGGTCTCGTCGTCCTCGACGATCAACAATAATTTTTCGGCGCCCGTCTCAGCCACGATCTTTCTCTCGATATGCCAAAGCCGCAAGCGGCAGCTCGACTGTCACGGTGGCGCCGCCCGGCTCGCGATTGTGGGCCGACACGCTGCCGCCCAGCTTGCGAATGACGTTGACCACCAGGAACAAGCCCAGCCCGGCGCCGCGCCGATCCTTGGTCGAGTTGTAGGGCTTGCCGAAGTTCTCCAGCATCGCGGGCGTGAAGCCGGGCCCGAGATCCATCACTTCGATCCGCAGCATGTCACCGCGACGCTCGGCGTTCAATCGGATCCAGCCGGGCGACACCTCGAACGCGTTGTCGAGCAGATTGGTGACCACTTGCTTGATCGCCGGGTCCGACACAATCTTCATGTCCTCGCCCAACGCGCCACTACCCGCGTGATATTGGAGGGTTCCGGCCGGCCGGCCGTCGGACCAGTCGCGGGCAATCTCGTCGAGAAAGCGATGAAGCGACGTGACTACCGGCGCTTCGCCGCGAGCCTCACCCGCTGACATCAGAATGCCGCTGAGGATGCTCTTGCACCGACGAATCGCGGCCTGCATCTCCAGCAGTTCCTGGAGCATTTCGGGGTGTTGTGAAATCTCGGGCATGCGCCGCCAGTCGCCGAGAATCACGGACACCGAGGCGAGCGGCGTGCCCAATTCATGGGCCGCCCCCGACGCCAGCAAACCGAGCCGCACGATGTGATCTTCTTCCGACGCACGGCGCTTCAGCTCGACCAGGTACGTGTCGCGCTCCTGCAGATTCCGGGACATGCGGCTGATAAAGACGACCAGCAGCACCGCGCCCAGCAAGAAGCATACAAACATCCCGAGGATATGCAGTCTCAGCAGACTCGTCGGAGGTCGCACGGCCAACGGCTGGTTGATGCCGATCAATGCGACGAACGCAACGCAAGTCACCACGACGATGAGCCACGCGCCCCGCCCCGGCAGCAACACCGCCGCCAACGCGATCTGTAACAAATAGAGCGCGGTGAACGGATTGGTCGCGCCGCCACTGAAGTACAGCTGCACAGTGAGTGCGGCGACATCCAACAACAACGCGGAGAACAGCGCCTGACTGCTGATCTGCAAATGCTGGCGCAGCCACACATGACTGAGCGCGTTGAGTGCCAGCAATGCGCCGAGCACCATTGCCATAGGTGCCAGCGGTAAGGTGATGCGCAAGCCGAAGTGGACGACCGCGATGGTCACGACCTGCCCGAGCACGGCGATCCAGCGCAGCTGGATCAGCAACGCCAGGTTCTTCCGATTTGCGGTGTCGATATGAGACGGAGCCTGGGGCTCGGTCAGCGCCATTGAATTCACGTTGTCTGCGGCCTACGCAAGCGCCACTCGTGGCGGAGCACCAGCCCGAGGCCGGCGATCAGCATCAACGCCAGCCCGAACCAGGTGAGCGCATACTGCAGGTGATTGTTGGAAAATGCGATCACGGTGAGCCCGCCGATGGGCGCATCGGGGACGGCGGGCTCGAGCACCTCGGCGTCGATGAAGTACGGCGCTATGTCGCTGAGGCCGCGTTTGGCCGCAATCGCCGTGACATCCCGCGAAAACCAGCGATCGTTGGTCGGGTCGTTGGCGCGCAGGTAGCCTCCTCCCTGTTCGGTCAGACGCAGCAGCCCCGTCACACGGGTCTCGCCCTCGATCTGACCCTGCGCTCGAGTCCCAGGGTCGCGTTGTAGCGGCACGAAGCCGCGATTGATCAGGACGGTGTAGCCCGCGTCGGTCACGAACGGCGTCAGCACCCAAAAGCCGCCGCCCCGCTCGGTAACCGCCTGGACCAGGGTTTCCTTATCGTTCTGGTAGCGGCCGTTGACGGCCACGCGGAGATATTCGCTGTTGGCTCGATTGACGTTGGGCCATTGCTCGCGGCCCGGAGCCGCGACGGGTTCTGCATGTACCCGCTGCTCGACGCGCTCAATCAGGTCCCGCTTCCATGCCAGCCGATGCACTTGCCAGACGCCGAGGCTGACCAGCACCGCGATGCCGGCCACAGCCGCAATCAACACCGTCGCCAGCTTGAATGGCGACAGCGGCGCCCGGGCCCCAGGGCTCAGCGCGGCTGGCTGACCTCGTGTTTGGGCATCATGTTGGTGTCCATGTGATACATCACCCATAACGAACCGGCGAGCGTGATGACGACCAGGATCAGCGTAAAGACCAACGAGGTCAGCGTCCAGCCGTCCTCGCTCTTGGGCGTCATATGAAGGAAGTAGACCATGTGCACGACCATCTGCACGGCCGCGAACACCACCACCGTGAGCCCGATCGTCTGCTTGCTCCAGGACACGTCGCCCATCAGCAGGTAGAACGGAATCGCGGTGAGAATGACCGAGAGAATGAACCCGGTCAGATACTCTTTGAGCGTGCCGTGCGGCTCTTCGCCGTGAATCAGGCCGGCTTCGTGATCGGAGGCGGGGTCGTGAGCGCTCATCGCAGCATGCCCATCAGATAGACGAAGGTGAAGACGCCGATCCAGATCACGTCCAGGAAGTGCCAGAACAAGCTCAGGCACGCCAGCCGACGCGCATTCGGCTTGGTCAGGCCGTGCTTGCCGATCTGGAACATCAGCGTGACCAGCCACACGATGCCGAACGTCACGTGCAAGCCGTGCGTGCCGACCAGCGTGAAGAACGCCGACAGGAAGGCGCTGCGCTGAGGCGTCGCGCCCTCATGAATCATGTGCGCGAACTCATAGAGCTCGATGCCCAAGAACGCGAGACCGAACAACCCCGTGATGAGCAGCCATACCTGCGTGGCCGCCACTTTCTTCCGGTACGAAGACAGCATGGCGAAGCCATACGTCATCGACGACAACAACAGCATCGTCGTGTTGAGCGCGACCAAAGACAGGTCGAAGAGATCCTTCGGCCCCGGCCCTGCCGCAAAGTTGCCGCCCAGCACGCCGTAGGTGGCGAACAGCACGGCGAAGATGAGGCAGTCGCTCATCAGATAGATCCAGAAGCCGAGCAGCGTGCTGCCGCCGGCCTCGTGATCGTGCTCGTCGAGTTGCAGGAACAGCGTGCGATCGGCCGCTTGTTCGCTGGTCAGTGCGTGTCCCATTCGATTAGCTCCGCACCGTGGCCAGCAACCGGGTGCGCTCTTCCTCGGCGCGAACGACTTCGTCCAGGGTCAAGTGGAAGTCCCGCTTGTAGTTGAACGTGTGATAGATCGTGAAGCCGACGATGCCGATGAAGCTCGCGATCGCCAGCCACCACATGTACCAGACCATGGCGAAGCCGAATGCCGTGCTCAGCACCGCCAGGATGAAGCCTGCGCCCGTGTTGGCCGGCATGAGGATGGCCCGGAAGCCGCCTAACGGCCGCTGATACCCGCGCTGTTTCATGTCCCACCACGCGTCGCCGTCGTGAATGATGGGCGTGAACGCGAAGTTATAGGACGGCGGCGGCGACGACGTGGACCACTCCAACGTGCGGCCGTCCCACGGATCGCCGGTCGTGTCCGCCAACTCCTTGCGCTTGCGGAAGCTCACGTAGAACTGGATCAACATCGCGCCGATGCCGATCGCGATCAGGCCCGCGCCCACGGCGGCGATCTGGAACCAGATCTGCAGCGACGGATCTTCGAAGTAACGCAGCCGGCGCGTCACGCCCATCAGGCCGAGCACATACAACGGCGTGAACGCCACCCAGAAGCCGATCACCCAGAACCAGAACGATACCAGGCCCCAGAACCGGTCGAGCTTGAAGCCGAACGCCTTCGGGAACCAGTAATTGATGCCGGCGAACAGCCCGAACAGCACGCCGCCGATGATCACGTTATGGAAGTGCGCGATCAGGAACAGGCTGTTGTGAAGCACGAAGTCGGCCGGCGGCACCGCCAGCAGCACGCCCGTCATGCCGCCGATCACGAACGTGAGCATGAACGCCACGGTCCACATCATCGGCAGCTCGAACCGAATCCGGCCGCGATACATGGTGAACAGCCAGTTGAAGATCTTCGCCCCCGTGGGGATGGAGATGATCATGGTCGTGATGCCGAAGAACGAGTTGACGCTCGCCCCCGAGCCCATCGTGAAGAAGTGATGCAGCCAGACGATGTAAGACAGGATCGTGATCACGACGGTCGCGTACACCATCGAGCTGTAGCCGAACAGCTTCTTGCCGCAGAACGTGGCCGTGACTTCGGAGTAGACGCCGAACAACGGCAGGATCAGGATGTACACCTCGGGGTGACCCCAGATCCAGATGAGGTTCACATACATCATCGGGTTGCCGCCGAAGTCGTTGGTGAAGAAGTTCGTCCCCACGTAACGATCCAACGACAACAGCACCAGCACCGCCGTCAGCACCGGGAACGCGGCGACGATCAGCACGTTCGTGCACAGCGAGGTCCAGGTGAACACCGGCATCTTCATCAGAGTCATGCCGGGCGCACGCATCTTGATGATGGTCGCCAACAGGTTCACGCCCGAGAGCAAGGTTCCTACGCCGGCTATTTGTAGCGCCCATATGTAATAGTCGACGCCTACGTCCGGACTGTATTGAATGCCCGAAAGCGGCGGATACGCGAGCCAGCCGGTGCGCGCGAACTCGCCGACGAACAGCGAGAACATCACCAGGATGGCGCCGGCCGTGGTCATCCAGAAACTGAAGTTGTTCAGGAATGGGAACGCAACGTCACGCGCGCCGATCTGCAGCGGCACGATGTAGTTCATCAAGCCGGTGACCAGCGGCATGGCCACGAAGAAGATCATGATCACGCCGTGCGCGGTGAAGATCTGATCGTAGTGATGCGCGTTGAGATAGCCCTCCGAGCCGCCGAACGCCATCGCCTGTTGCAACCTCATCATGACGGCGTCAGCAAAGCCACGCAGCAGCATGATGATGCCGAGGATCATGTACATGATGCCGATGCGCTTGTGGTCGATCGTGGTGATCCACTCGCGCCACAGATAGCCCCACAGCTGGTAGCGAGTGACGCCGGCGAGCAAAGCGATGCCACCGATGGCCACGGCTGCGAAGGTCGCGACGAGGATGGGCTCGTGCAACGGCAAGGCCGCGAGGCTCAAGCGACCAAAGATCGGATCCAAGACTGGCGAATCTGCGTGCTGCATCGTCAATTACCGCGAGCTCGGGGACTCGATGTCCGCGAGCAAAGAACCGGACCGACTGGCCGTAGGACGTGGCAATCCCGCCCCTCGCAGCGGCGAGCGATCGACCTGCGGCAGCAAGTCGTCTTCAAACGTACGCACCAGCGGCGCCGCGCAGATGCCGATGACATGTGAGTTATCGGAACCGAACACGGCACGCGGCAGATCGTCCGAGCGACGGGCCACGTTGTAGATGCCGGCCTTGCCCATGCCGCCGCGCTCGTCGATGGCCATCATGTCGTGCATGCACATCTTGCCCGGCTCGACACACATGCCGACGATCAAGTCATAGAGCTGTTTATCCACGTCGGTGAAATAGCGCACCGGCTCGCGCTCTGACGGCTTCGCCAATTGCAAATACGCGTCGCGCGTCAGCGATTGCTGGGCGGCGCGTGCGTTGGTGACCCAGCGTTGAAACTCGGTGTCGCTCATGCCGCGCAGCTTGAATTTCATGCCCGAGAATCCGGCGCCGCTGTAATTGGCGGAAATTCCTTCCGAGTCGCCCGCTTCGTTCAAGACACCGTGCAGTCGGGTCTCCATGCCGGGCATCGCGTAGATCATGCCGGCCAGATGCGGGGCATAGAACGCGTTCATCACCGACGACGCCGTGATCCGCAACGCCAGTGGTCGATTCACGGGCACCGCCATTTCGTTGACGGTGGCAACGCCGTACTGGGGATAGATAAAGAGCCACTTCCAGTCGAGTGCGACGACATCGACCTGCAAGGCGCGCGTGTCCGCGGGAATTTCCTTGTCCGCCGACAGCCGATCGATGGGCCGATACGGATCGAGCAGATGCGTGCCGAGCCAGGTGAGCGCGCCCAGACAGATAATAATGAGCAGCGGCGCCGACCAGATCACCAGCTCCAGGCGCATGGAGTGATGCCAATCGGGCTCGTAACGCGCTTCGCGATTGTTGTGTCGATAGCGCCAGGCAAAAATAACCGTGAGCGCCATCACAGGAACGATGATGAGCAACATCAACCACGTGGACATGACCAGCAAATCGCGCTGCTGAGCGGCCACGTCGCCGGCCGGGTTCAGCACGACCATGTCACAAGCGGACAACCCCAACAGGATCGCCAGCAGCGGCAGCAGTTTGACAAATCTCAAGGGCTTCATCGGGCGAGCAGGATAGGCTGTCCGGTTGCGCAGCGACATTGGGCGTTTTGCCCAATGGTCCATAACGTCGCCCGGCGCTATAAAGGCCCCATGTTCCGAAGGAGTGATCTATGACCGCCGCGCAATCCCATGCGCCCACCTCATCGCTGGAACGCGATGCCCGGCGGACGAATGAAGCGCACGCGGGCGAGGTTCGGCCCGGCGACATCGCTATCGGTGTCATCATTGGCCGGACTTCGGAGTTCTTCGACTTCTTCGTTTATGCCATCGCGTCGGTGGTGGTGTTCCCGAAGCTGATCTTTCCCTACGTGGATGCATTGACGGGTACGTTGTACTCGTTCGCGATCTTCTCGCTCGCCTTCGTCGCCCGACCGTTCGGTACAGTAATTTTTACCGCCATCGACCGTGTCGCCGGGCGCGGCATGAAACTCACCATCGCGCTGTTCCTGCTCGGCACGTCGACGGTGGCCATCGCCTTTATTCCAAGTTACCAAGACTTCGGCGTTGCCTCCGCTTATTTTCTAGGCATCCTGCGTATCGGACAGGGTCTGGCGCTGGGCGGCTCGTGGGACGGTCTGGCTTCGTTGCTGGCGTTGAATGCGCCTCAGAGACGGCGCGGCTACTACGCGATGATTCCGCAACTGGGCGCGCCGCTCGGCTTGATGGTCGCGAGCTCGTTGTTCGCTTACATCATCGCGAACTTGTCGGCCGAGGATTTTTTGAGTTGGGGCTGGCGCTATCCGTTCTTCGTCGCGTTCGCCATCAACGTCGTGGCGCTGTTCGCGCGCCTTCGTATCGTCGTCACTCCCGAATATACAAAGGCATTCGAGACTCAGGAGCTGCAACCGCAGCCCATCGCGGAAACCTGGCGTCAGGGCGGCTGGAACATCGTCATCGGCGCGTTCGCCCCGCTCGCCAGCTTCGCGTTGTTTCACATGGTGACCGTGTTCCCGCTGTCGTGGGTGTTCCTGTTCACTCAGGAAGGTCCGGCTCGCTTTCTCATGATTGAAGCAGTCGGTGCCGCGTTCGGTGTCGCGGCTATCGTTGCCTCCGGCTGGCTCGCCGATCGCGTCGGCCGTCGCACCCTGCTCGCCGCCACCGCCGCGGCCATCGCAGCCTTCAGCGGCTTCGCCCCGCAATTGCTGGCCGCCGGCGAGCTCGGCGAAGTGGTGTTCATGATCTCCGGCTTCCTGCTGCTCGGCCTCTCCTTCGGCCAGGCCTCGGGCGCGGTGGCTTCGAACTTCCAAATGAACTATCGCTACACCAGCTCCGCCATCACCTCCGATCTCGCGTGGCTGTTCGGCGCCGGCTTCGCACCCTGGGTCGCGCTGGTGTTGTCCAGCCGCTTCGGCCTCGGCTTCGCTGGCGCCTATCTGTTGTCCGGCGCGATCGGCACACTGGTGGCGTTGTTTGTGAACCGGCAGATGGTGCAAGACCGCTAACGCCGGGTTCATCCAATCCCTGATTCATAATCGATCCGTTGACACCTTCGCAAGTCTCTTGCGATTCTCTGGTGCGTGCAGGAAATGCCAAGGATGCGGCGAACCCCTCGGTTGCTTCGTCAAGGCAGCGTCAACCACCTTTGGGGAATCAACGGATGAAACACATCGCACCCTTCCTTCGTCGAATCGCACTGTTAGCCGGAGTTGCCGCCACGGCCGCGTTGCCACTCAATGCTCACAGTACGGACTACGAAGTGGTGAAAAGTGTCACACGACTGTATTCGTACAACATCGCTCCCGTCGACGGCCACGTTACCTTCCTGGTTGATAGTCCACCTGGCTCGTGCGTGGCCTTCTGGATTGATCCGAGCAGCGCGGGCTTCAAGAACTCGTATGCGCTGTTGCTATCGGCCTATCACACCCAAGCGCCAGTACGCATCATCGCAGTGGATACACAACAGTGGCCGGGCTCCACCAGCCAAACCTACTGCAAGGTCACCATCCTCGCTTTGGACTGAAGCGGATTCAACGGCAGCAATGGAGGCACCTCTGTGAGCGCATCTTTCGTTGGATCGCGGCGGCGGTGGCAATTCGCCGTCGCCGAACTTCTCTTGATCGGCTTATTAGCCAGCTCGGCGTGGCAAACGGCGGCCGCCGAACCTCGAAACTTTCTAATGGCGTTGTTCAAGAGCGCCGACCAGACGCCCGAAATCGAGGAGGAACACACCGACCTGGCGTGGTTCTGGCCAACGATTCCGCAACCGTCGCGGAAGACGATTCTACAGATCGATGGTCACTACCAGGATCCCGCCGCTCTGACGCAGCTGTTGACCGAAGCTAACTATGATTGGTCGAAGATCGCGGCGGTGTGGATCGACGAGCCGTATTTGACCGCCGTTGGAGAGCAGCAGAACCCGTGCAACAGCGGTTCAATTTATTACCCCAGGATCCTCCTAACGCAGATCCAGGTTGAGGCCGCCGCGCAAACGGTTCGCAACCTGTCACCCAGTACCCGCGTCTGGGTGAATTTCAGCAAGAGGGAAATCCTGTGGATGAAGGATCACGGCTGCGATCTCAATAGGTCCTACATCGATGTCGTCTCCATCGACGACTACCAGGGCGCCTTCTTCGACGAAGTCGAACCCCTTTACTATTACCTCAAAACAAACGCGCCGACGAATTATCAACAACGCGGGCTGGTACCGCTGGTGGGCAGCAAGGTCGCCCCCGGCACCCCGACCCCGGCGACCGCTGCCGGTTGGTTGCCGGCGTTCTTCGAATACGCCGCTTACGAAAATCGAAGCTGCAATTTACCTCTGGGCCCGACCGGCGTCACCGGTCTGTTCGACGGATGTCCGGTATGGATAGTTTCCGGCTGGCCCGGAGTGCACTATACCGTCCATGACTATGTCGGCTTCTTCGATAGCACGGCCGCGCCGATCAGAGATATCTGGCGCGCCCAACGCCAGATCATCAGAGCCGACCAGGCGGGTGCCATATTCAGCGCCGTAGACGATATCCTGCGATGACCGCGAGCTGAGATCGAGGAAACATCGCCGGCGCAATTGCGATCCAGGCGATGTTTCTTGCCCCACGCCACGATGTTTCGTCGTATCGGTGTGCGTCTACTCGACGCTACATGCGCATACTCGCAGCCGCGATCTTCTCCACCCTGCTGTTTCTGGGCGCATTGGCGTGCCTGCGATTCGGCTGGCGGTGGGGCCGCGCCCGGCTGCAAGCCGAGGGCGAAGAATCGGTCACCGGCCTGGGTGCGGTCGACGGCGCGATCTACGCGCTCACGGGCTTGCTGATTGCATTCACGTTCACGGGCGCTGCGCAGCGCTTCGACTATCGCCGCGATCTCATCGTCCAGGAAGTCAACGCGATCGGCACACGGCCTATTTGCGGCTCGACATTCTCGAGCCCGATGCGCGCACGGAGGTCAAGGCGCAGTTCAAACAGTATCTCGACGCTCGCATGGCCATCTATGCAAACGTCAGCGATGACGACAAGGTCGCTGCCAGCCTGGCCAAGGCGGCGGAGTTACAGAAAGCAATCTGGACTCGACTGATCGCGGCGGCAAAGTAAGACCCGACCGTACGCACCACTTCGTTCGTGCTGCCACCGGTCAATGAAATGTTCGATCTTGCGAATGCCCGCCTGCTGGCGACACGACGACATCCGCCGATCGTCATTTATTTCATGCTGGCGTTTCTGGTCCTGGTCAGCGCGCTGCTCGCAGGCTTCGGCATGGCAAAGTCGACACGGCAGAGCTTGATTCACGTCCTCGGTTTCGCCGCCATGGTCAGCATCGCGGCCTATCTTATTCTGGATCTGGAGTTCCCGCGCCTGGGGTTGCTGCGGGTCGATGCCTTCGATCAGGCATTCCTGGAGCTGCGGCGCTCGATGGAATAGACCGCTAACGAATGAAGGCGCCGGGAATGAAGTCCGCCAGCCAGAACGATTCATTCGCTCTATAGAAGGCCAGCCCCGCCTCGGATGCGCGCAACGCTTCGACTTCCAGCACCGTCGCCTTGCCATGCCGCCCACCGACTCGCGCGGCGAGATCCCGATGGGTCGTCAGGTGAACGTATTGCCGTCGCATCGGCCGGATGCCTTCGCGCCGGATGTCGAGCACTGCACTTTCACTGGTCCCATGCAGTAGCACTTCGGGCGGGACGACTCGGGGTTGCTCGATCCGGTCACGCAGTGAGTGGCCGTAGTTCGCGCGAATGTCCGAACCCTCGATCGAGAAGCGCGCCTTGTCGGGTTCGATGTGAGCCACGATCTGTTGCACATCCTCGATGCCGGCATCGGCGATCGATTCACGCACCGCGCGCACGACCTCTTCGAGGGGCGCATACCCTTCCGCATCCAACAGAATGCCGAACTGCTGAGGCTTGTGTCGCAGGATGAGCGACATCAGCCTGGAGATCCGGATCAGACGCGCTTCTGACATTTATCGCCCTTCCTTCCACGCGTTCGCGTGCGTGAGCAGGTTTTGTTTGAGCGCCAGCGCGACTCGAGGCAGCGCGGCCGTCCGCCAGAAAACGAAATACTGCAGCGCTGGCAATTCCGGCAGCGGACGAACGACGACGCCGGTCGGAACTCGACAGCAGGCATTCACGATGGCCAGCCCCATGCCGAGCTTCACCAGATGAAGCATCACCTCCCATCCCGATGCCTCGACCGCCACCCGCCAGCTCACCTCGGCGGATTGCAACATCTGCGACAACATCGCTCGATGGGGTCTGCCGGACGGCGGCACGATCAACTCGGCTCCGTCGAGATCCCGCAGTCGAATACGCCGACGCGCAGCCAACGGATGTTGCTTCGGTAGCACCAACATCTGACCGACCCGCGTCAGCGGCTGAGTCATCATTCCTTTCGGGATGACATCCAGCGAGGCGACTCCCAGGTGAGCCCGCCCCGACTGCACAGCTTCGACAGCTGCCGCACCGTCCGCTGTGATCAATTGCAGCGAATGCTTGTTGGCGGAGAGATGCGCCCGTATCCCCTGCCCCAGCAGATACAGATATGAGCCTTCACCCGCCGCCAGCACGACGGTTTGGGCACTCTCCTGCTCCAGCAAATCGCTCTGGAACGCCAGCGTCGAAGCCGACAGCTCGCGCGCGAACCGCTGCACCTTGCGGCCGGCCGGCGTGATCTCGATGGAACGGCCGCGGCGGATGTAAAGCGGACGGTCGACGGTCCGGCCGAGCTTGGCAATCTTGGTATGCAGTGCCGGCTGCGAGATATGCAGACGCACCGCCGCCTTGCTGAAATTCCCGTCTTCGGCGAACTCCGCGAAGGCCAGCAAGGCATCCAGAGTGAGGTCACGCATCGGCTTCATTATTCAAGAATTCTATAGACGCTAGAAATAATCAAGTTCTGTGAATAGCTCAGCCGCTGTGTAATCCGCTCCGCAAACCAAATGAAGGAGACAACTATGAAATTGGGAATTGACGTGGGGCGCGTCCTGATCAGCCCGGGAGATGAAGCGAAGCCGGACACCTCGTTTATCGGTGGCACGCTCGAGCATGCGTTGAGCACACCGCCGTATGAAGGCATGTTCGACGTGGTGCCTGGCCTCGTGCAGCGATTCGGTGGGCAGGTATGGATCGTTTCCAAATGCGGTCCGCGCATCCAGGAAAGAACGCTGCAGTGGTTCGAGCGTCACCGCTTCTACGAGCGCACCGGCATCGACCGCCGCAACGTGCGGTTCTGCCTGCGCCGGCCGGACAAGGCGGTGCATTGCCGGGAGTTGGGCATCACCCACTTCATCGACGATCGCGTCGATGTGCTGAAGGCCATGCAGGGCCTGGTGCCGAACCGGTATCTATTCGGCCCGCAGCGCGGTCCGCAACCGCCGGGCATGCTACATGTCGCCGGTTGGGCGGACGTGGCCCGGCAGTTCGCTTAGTCGTATAGTCCTCCGGACACGGGCGTCGAATCCCTTGTGCCGGAGGCTTCCATGGAACCCACCAACAAACCGCAGCGGACCGCCGCGATCGTGGCGCCAGGCCAAGGCCGTGTTTATCCGATGGGAAAGATGCGCGCCGTGTTCAAGGCCGATCTCGGTGAGACCGGCGCGCGGTACTCGATCTCGGAATGGTGGCTGGAGCCGAATACGAGCGGCCCGGGCGCGCACTCGCATCCGGAGGATCACGTTTACTACGTCATCGAAGGCGAGTTGAACGTGTTCTTCGACGGCGCCTGGTCACAGGCCGAGCGTGGCTCGTACATCCTGATTCCCGGCGGCACGACTCACGATTTCCAGAACCGGGGCGCAGCGCGGGTCGGGTTCATGAGCATCAATGTGCCCGGTGGGTTCGAGCGGGAGATGCCGGGAATCGTCGAGTGGTTCGCGGAGAATCCGCCCGGCGAGGCGATTCCTAAAAGTTAATCCGAAGAGGCAGCCGCCGATGCGGGGGAACCTGCGCCACTGGCGCGAGCCTTGATCTGATCGAAATCGGCGAGATATTTCGGCCGGGCCGTGCCGCACAGAAAATCCCAGATCGTGGTATAGCCGCCGAAATTCCATTTGAAGTATTTGTGGTGCTGATCGTGGAACGTAGCGGTGATGAACCAGCGCGTCGCCCACGATTTGTTCCACCAGCGCGGCAGGAACTCGTAACCCGAGTGCACATACAAGCCCATGATGATGCTGGTCGGCGTGATCAGCGCCATCGTCGTGTCATGCACAGTCAAGGCCGCGGTAAACAAAGGCACGAAGCCGCCGTTGATAATGGACTCGAGCGGACCGACCGACAGCGTCGTGAGCAGGTTCGGCGAGGTCGACTGGTGATGGATCTTGTGGACCCAGGTATAGACCGGCTCGTTGTGCATCCAACGATGCAACCAGTAGAAGTAGGTATCGAACGCGAAGAAGTACAACAAGTACTCCAGCGCGACCACCCACCACGCCGTCGGGCCTGTCTTGAACGAAATGAAACCGTGCTTGGTCAAAAACGCGGTCAGCGCGCCGAGCACGAAAACCGTCACGGTCAAATTCAGGACCGCGAACAAAAACTCATTACGCAGCGTGCGCCACTTGAAGCCGTTGGGCTGAATTTTCCGCGCCCGCAGGTAGCCCTGAAACACCGTCGCCAGGAACCCGACGATCACGAACAGCGCCAGAAAGCGCCCGATCGGGTTGTCCACCACAAAGCTTCGCACTGCCGCCACCGTTTCCATGGCCGGGATCTTAATCGACAGTAGTGTTGATTAGCAATCCGCGACGCCAAGGATCTGCGACACGCGTCTCGCCGGCGGGCCTTGCATCGCCTTGCACCGTTGAACGCCCCTTAACACGACCTCCGGCGCGCATCGCGGCAAGCTGGCAGCCAGGTAGAGGAGCCGGCGAATGAACCACCAGATGCCCTTCACAGCCCAGATCGTTCCCTGCGTGAGCAGCCCGCCGCGCCCCGAGCTGCCGTTGTGGAAATCCCGTCGCGTGATCGCGTACATCGAGAGCAATCTCGACCGGCCGATTCGCAACAGCGAGCTCGCCGATGTCGCGCGCCTGAGCCGTTCTCACTTCTGCCGTGCCTTTCACAACAGCACCGGCAACCCACCGCACGAGTACATCATTCGTCGCCGTATCGAGCGCGCCCAGCAACTGATGCGCTCCACACAAAACCCGCTCAATCAAATCGCACTCGACTGCGGGCTCGTCGATCAGGCGCATCTCGCCCGCTTGTTTCGTCGCGTTGTCGGCGTAACACCGAGAGCGTGGCGTGTGGCACAGACGGTCCATCAGCGGGAAGTGACCGCGCCCCGGCCCGAGCTACGGATGGCAGCCCTCAGCGACTGATCGTCATATAGGCCTCTGTCATCAGGAGGCTTGTCATGCGCGTTTTGATCGTCTCGGGCGTTTTGGCTGCCAGCAGCCTGCCGTGGTCGGTACAGGCACAGGACACTCGCCCGCCGGGCCAGGAATTCGGCTTCGACGTGGTTTATCAGCTCAGCCAGAAGGTCAAATTCGACGGCGGCTCGAGCGTCGACTTCGACGACGACATCGGCGCGACGCTGTGGTGGGGATGGCGCTTCAACGAGCACCTGGACCTGCAGGCCGCGATCGATTGGTCCCAGGTCAACTACGACGCGAACTTCGTATCAGGCACCCTGCCCGGCGTCTCGGCCAAGGTCAGCGGCGACGTTGAAACGTTCGTACCGAGAGTGGTGTTGAACTACAACATCCTCAAGGGCCCGCTCACTCCCTTCATCAATGTCGGCGCCGGCTGGGCCTTCGTCGACACCAATATTCCCAACAGCCGGGTCCAGGTCGGCTGCTGGTGGGATCCCTGGTGGGGTTACATCTGCACGCCGTATCAGAGCACCAAGTCGTTCGACGAGTTCACGTATCAGCTCGGCGCCGGCGTGCGCTGGGACATCAACAAGAGCTACGCGCTGCGCCTGGTCTATGAGAAGCACTGGCTCGACTATTCCAAGTCGAGCAGCACGCCGGACTTCGATCAGTTCCGGCTGGGCATGGCGTTCATGTTCTAAGCCGCGATACCGACAAATCGGCCAAATTGATCCGCGTCACACCGCTCACGCGAAGGCACGCTCGCGATGTCGAAAGCTGAACGGCGTCCCAGTCCCGCGGGCAACCCTGAACGTAGAGTTCGCGTCGGTCCTTCGTCGTGAACAGCAATAGCAACGTGCCAGGTGGGACTTTGAGTCGAGTGATACTCGTCGTGGACGACGATCGCAGTACGCGTGCGAGCGCATTGCGCCTTTTGACAGCCCGCGGTTATTCAGCGTTTGAAGCGGCCAATGAGACCGACGCGGTCCAGAAGGCCGCGAAGCTGACACCGGATGTGATCTTGATGGACTTGCATCTGCGCCAGGGCAGCGGCCTCGACGCGGCCCGTCACATCAAGGCGCAGCTGGCCCTCGAGCACATTCCTATCGTCGCGCTCACCGCGACGCCGCCCAACTGGGACGAGAAAATGCAGCTGTTCGCCGCGGTGCTGACCAAGCCCTGCCCGACGGCTCAGATCCTCGACGCCATCGAAGCAGTACTGCGGCGCTGAGCCGTCAGCTCAGGTTTGCGGCGTGCCGGCCGGCGGCTGTTTCGGGAACTTCTCGAAAATCTGCCGGACGACTTCGCTGATGGCGGCTTGCGGCTCGTCGCGCGACTTCTCATGGATGCGGCCGACCGCGATGCCCTCCCACACCAGCTTCTTCGATGCAGTGTCGACGACGTCAATGTTGAGCGTGCCTTCGGTGTAGTTGTCCACCGTGGTGGAGACACCCGCGCCCCAGCCATACATTCCGTAGCGATAGCCATAGTAGCCGCCACCATAGGGCGTCTCATTCACCTGCACTTTGTCCTGGGTCTGCACGTGGGTATTGATCAGCAGCTGCGGCTGGTTGCTCTTCTCGAAGCCGCGCAGCTGCATCTCGTGATCGATCGCCTTCTTGATATACGACGTTGCGAACGACTCGTACGCCGGCTTGCGATCGGTCAATTCGTCGAAGTATCCGTAAGTCTGAAATCTAGAGAAATCCGCTGACTGATCGACATTGGAGCGGATGGTCGGCTTGCTGGCGCAGGCGGCGATCAGCGCCACTACGATCGTCAGCGCGCCGGTTGCGAATGACTTTGCCGCGTTCATGGAAAACCTCATGGTGAGTCTTTGGATCTTCGGATCGGGCCGGCGCGCGAGCTATCAATTAATCGCATTCGCTGTCAGCGCCAGCCTCGCCTGCTCCTGGTACTGCAGCACCGAGGCCCGCACGTTGTCGTCCTGGATATAAAACGGAGTTTGGGCTATGTACTGGAGGACGCGCGGCACGCCGAACTCCGCAATGAGCGGGCGCACCAGCATCGATCCGCCCAGCTGCTGCACGTCCCGATACACTGCATCGCCCTGACGCCAGCCGCGCGCACGCAGCTCCTGCAAGTTCTCCGGCCAGAACATATCGACCCGATTGGTGTTGAACATGGGCTGCGCAGGACGACGTGACGTCATCGCGCCCCACACCAGCATCTCGCAGCCCAGCCGCTTCTGAATATCCAGCGAGGCGCACTCCTGAGGCGGCCACGTGAGACCTTTGCGATGCGCGGCCTCCTGCAGATGAGTCATCCACAGCGCGTCGTCGATGATTTCGATCACCGGCAACATGGCTCGCATGTCATCGTTCTTGTAGTAAGGCCAGTACGCCCTCGCCCACGATTGCACGCCGCGGCCGACCCAGCCGAGCAGTTGTCGACGAAACGTCAGGGTATGGCGGGACGGATCGTAGGCAGCGGCATCGGAGGGATAAGAAGCATCGTCCGGCACGGCGAACTCGAGGGTGATCTTGGTGCACGCGTCTTCGAGAATCGGCCCGAGAGCATGATCGATCGCCGCTTCGCGCAGCACGACGACCTCGAGGAAGCGCCGTTCCGCCGAGGGTGCCCGTGGCCTGACCATGAAGATCTCCGTGCTGGTCTGAGAAGCCTCTCGCCCGAAGCTCTCTCCCGTCGCCGCAAGCAGCAACAACACGATCAGGGTCCTCACAACCCCTCCGCCACGGCGACACGCGCCGCGGTCTCCTCACAATCGCAGCCGCTTCTGTCGATCCGGCCGCTGGCGCGTCCCAGCGTGACCGACGGCAGCTCACCGAACAGATCGTAATAATCTTTCGAGAACTGACTCAGATGCCAGAAGCCCCACTTCATCGCGAGCTGAGTGACCCGGCCGATGGAGTGCGGTGAAAAGTACAACTCACGTCGTACGCGTGATAGACGCGCGCAACGAATGTATGCGATGGGCGAGACGCCGAAGATCTCTCTGAATCCATACTCCAGCGCTCGCGGGCTGACATAGCTCGCCTGACACACGCTGGCGAGCGTCAAGGGACGATCCAGATGCTCGTCGATATATTGCCGCGCTCTCACCGCGGCCTGGCATCGAGCCGTCGACGCCGGCGACGTTACGTCGTCGCCCCGCTCTTCGCGCAACCAGGTGTCGCACAGGTCCAGGAGTGCATTGGCTGAGGCCGCCAGCTCCGACGTGCCCGCCTCCGCCGCATCGATGGTTCGGCGGGCGTAGCTCTCGAATGTTTCTATTCTCGCTCCCGACGCGTGCAGCGGCCGGACACGAATGGAACCCGTGGCCGCATAGTCCTGACCGATGAACCTGCCGACGCCTCGATCCGGTATCGACACGAAGCACGATCGATACTCCCGATCTGAGCAAACGACCAGGGGCGTCGGCCCATGAGCGATGATCGCCTGTCCCGGCCCGATGCCGGTCGTGCCCAATCGCGCGCGTCCGCGAATTGGAACGATGAGCATCATTTGTCCGCGCGGAATGTCGAGACACTCAAGCTTGTGACGATCGGCTTCCACATAGCCGACGACTAATTGATCCATTCGAGCGACGGAGCCACGCGCGCACGCCATGCCCCGCTCCAGCTGCACGTAGCGAACATTTATAAATGGGGCGAGCTGTTCGCAGGCCTCGTCCAGGCCGTGAGCGTGAATCAGCGACGATGCGGTAGTAGCCATGGCGCCTCGGTGCGTTACTTCGATCCGTGTTGTAAAGCACATAGGTAGCGCGGCGGCCGACCGCGCGAGAACCGGTTCGAGTGAGTGGGTAGGTACCCTTATTACGGACTTAGTCGGCCGCCTGGCGGACCCATCGGATCGGAGCGGAGGAGAAAGGCGTTGCAGCGTCGACAGGCTCCGGGATTTCGAAGGACACCGTCGCACCCGGGCCGTGTTGGTTGTTTTCGGCAAAGATGCGTCCGCCGTGCGCTTTGACGATGGCGCGAGCAATGGAGAGCCCGAGCCCGAGACCGTCGGCCTTGCCGCTGTGAAACGATTCGAAGATGGTCTCGAGGTGTTCCGGCGCGATGCCACAGCCGCTGTCCCGCACCGAAACGCGCACGCAGCCATCGGTGTGATCGCTGAGCACGTCGACACGCTTGGTCCCTGTGATATCCACCTCGGTGGCATCCAGCGCATTGCCGATCAAATTGATGATCACTTGCTGGAGATGCACCGAGTCGGCGCTGATCGAAGGAATGGAACCTTGCGACAGGCTCAACTCGATACCTCTGCGCCGGGCCTGCATCCACAGCAGATCCACGGCTTCGGCGAGCACTTTATTCAAATTCACTGGCTCGCGAACCATCGCTCGATTCTGCAGCAGCGCCCGTGTACGGCGTACGACCTGGCTGGCCCGAAGGTCGTCGTTGCGAATGTCTTCCAGAATGGTTCGGATCGTCTCGAGCGGCGGCCGTTTCTGTTGTAACAGGAACAGCCCGGTCTCGGCGTTGTTGAGAATAGCGCCCAGCGGCTGCGTCACTTCGTGAGTGATGCCCGCGGTGACCTCCCCTATCGTGGCCAGCCGCGCGGCTCGCGCCAGCGCTCTGGCAGCGTCTCGCGCCGCCCATGAGTCAGTCATGTCGCTCAGCGCGCCAACCATCTTGCGAGGTTTGCCTGACGCCTCTCTGACCAGAACGGCTCTGACGCGAACCGGGACGCGCGTGCCGTTCGGGACCTGCAATGTGAACTCGTGCTCCCAGACGGCCTCGCGCCCCGCCAGGAAACGTTGCAGCTCGTGCCGTACGCGCTCGCGATCCTGCTCATCCACACATCGTTGTAACAATCGCCAGACGTTGGTGGGTCTGGGTGGGGCACCGAAGAAACGTTGGCCGTTGGCACTCCAGCGCACCAGGCCGCTGTGGGCATTCCAATAGAGGATGACATCGTTACTGGCGCGTAACGTGAGTTTCTGCCGTTCCGTGCGCGCACGCAGTTGCGCCCGCGCTCGTTTCAAAGCCAATCGGCTTTGGCGCAGACGCCCGGCAAGCACTCGTGCGCGCTGTCGATGTTTCGCGGCGAGGCGGGCCACGAACAGGCCGCACGCGAGAATCACCGAACTTACCAACCACACTTCCCATCCATGGAGATCGATGGCCATAGGCTCACATCCAGAGACTCGAACCGCCCCCTATGCCGCCGCGACAGCCCCCCGCGCGGATGATTTACTCTGAAACAGCATATATTTCAAGTGTTAGCGAATGTTTCTAGAAGCGCCATGCAGCCGACACCCAGAACACGTGGGCATCCTTCAACTGCTTTTGCAGGTCCATGTACTCGTATTCCAGCAGCAGATTGATGTGCTCGATGAGCGTGACACCGGCACCGACGCCGTAGACCCAGGCCTCGCCGTTGTCGTCCGTGTGCAGGACGTTGCCGTTGTTCGCGCCGACGTTGTTGAAATTGACGTCGAGCTTCACGTCGTGCCAGTAGTAACCGGCTTTCGCCGAGAGCTCGAAGATGGTGATGGGCAAGGTGCCGATGACATAGCCGCTGAAGCCGGACAAGTCCACGGAATAATTGCCATCCGATCCCGATGCGTTGAAATTGCCGCGCGGATTGCCGAGGTCGACATAGTCAGCCTCGAGCGAAAGAAACTTGTTGAAGCGCCAGCCGAAGAACGCCTTCCAGGCACCGTCGTCAGTGTCGATATTGCCTATCACATCGGTGACATCCTCGACGTTCTCGATCTTGACGTCGAACTGGCCGTAGCCGGCACCGATGTATGGACCGGAATTGTTGTCGTCCGCCAATGCCTGCCCCGCGAAGGACGCAGCCGCCAACACGACGCAGGCGTATCGCAATAAAGGCAAGATCGACGTGCGCATGATGGGCTCCTGATGTTATTTGGCGAGCAGAGGATGTTGCGTCCCGCCACTTGGCTCACGAGTCCGTAAGGCGGGCACCGGGGTCACACAAGTTCGAGAGTGCCCCTTGCGCGTAGATTCCTTCCCACCGCACCGAGTAACTTTCCCGGCAGGCCCGTTCTATCGATGCGCGACCAGCACCGGTTTTTCCGGCTGCCCTTCGAAATGCGGTGTCATGATCTGCACGTGGGCGGCATTGAACTGGTCGAGGATGTTTGAATTCAGCTCAGAGCGCACTGTGGCGCGATATGCGGCGTTCACCAGACGGACGTGCAGCTGATACTCGACGTAGAAGTCACTCAACTCCCAGCGCAATACGCGAGGGGCGGGCTCGAGTCGCACGCCCTCGGTGTCCGCCGCCGCCTGCAACAGCAACGCCTCGACCTGCCGCCACGCCACGTCGTAGCCGATGGCGAGCGATACACTCAGTAACGCACCGTGCTCGTCCCCGAGCCGAGAGTAGTTGATGAGCTTATCGCTGGTCATGACGGCGTTCGGGACTGTGATCTCTTCCGCCCGTATGGTGTGAAGCTTGGTCGCGAGCGGCCCCATCTCCGTCACGTAGCCCTCGACATCGCTCACCCTCACGTAATCCCCGATGCGAAACGAGCGCGAGTACAGCACTACGACGCCGCTGATCCATTGATTGACCAATCCCGCCGACGCCAGCGATGCGCCGAGGCCGAGCACGATGCTCATGCCTTGAAAGATGGGATTGTTCGACCAGGGCAACAACGAGTAAGCAACCGCCAGTCCCAGGAGCCAGATCAGACCGCTGGCGATGCGACGGGTCGCGCGGGCCTGGCCCTGCCCGATCCACGTCATGGTACGCACGCCCTGCTCGACTTCGGCGACCACCCGCGAAAGCCAGAGCGAAATCGAGCGCGTCATGAAAATGATCGCGACGATGCCGATGATGTTCGGCGCCGACTTGAGCACCGCCAGCAGTCCGGCTGCGAGTCGGTCGCGCAGATATTCGCCCAGCCGATCGCCAAGCGGCTCGGTATACGGGAACGCCTGCAACAGAAAGATCGCGAACAAATACGTGAGGACTGCGATCGCCCCCCAGGTCAACACCCGAAACGTCGCGCGCTCGAGGGTCGCGAGCGTGGGAAGAATATCGACGCCGCCAATCACCCAGTGACGCAACTGCAGCCGCCGCTCGATGCTACGGATCGACCACTCACGAGCCATCAAGATCAGCTTGATCGCGACACTGAACACCAGAAGAGCGACCAGGCTCAGGCCGATACCTCGCAGCAGGATCGTGGGACGCTGCTGTTGTGCTCGTGCCTGAAACGCCTCGCGCAGACGCCCTGCCGCGCGATCGGCAGCTTGCTGGAGTGACATCGATGCTTCGGCTTCGAGATCGCCCTGGACCAGGCCGAATGCGACATCGGGTCCCATGGTGACCAGAATGCCGTGCACCGCGCCGATCGTTGTTTCGCGCGTCGCGACCGGCATGGGCGGCCCTGCCTTGAGATGCTCAGCGATGCGCTTACGGGAATTTTCGACGCGCTGCTCGGGAGATACGCCGTCGACGGTGGCACGAAAGGTCACGATCGGCCGATTCCACAGCGACAACACCGCAGGCTCCGCCGCCGGCGTGAACTCGGCATGCACCGATGCACTCAGGCAGATCAGCAACACAGCGACGATGCAGCCCCAGCGTGTCATTTCACGTTTGCCTTCTCCCATGCGCGCACCCTGCGTCGCGCTTCATCGAACAACCGCTCGTAGTTGCCTTTGCGCAGTTTCTCGCTGGCCTCGGGAGTGAGCTGAGCGAACAGCGGCTGGTACAGGTCGTAGATCTTCAGATAGCTGCCCTGATCGGTCGGCGCGACTTCGTCGGTGCCGAACAGGAAGCGATCCGGAAAGCGATTGATGGTCTGCGCGACACGACGGGTCGTCTCGGGCGTCGCGACGATGTACTTCGCGGTCTCAGTCCAGGAGATATCGATCGACACATGCGAGCTGGCGGGATCGTTCAACGCGCGCTCCAGCAGCTCCAGCTGATTCTCAATCGGCCTCACGACGCGCCCCACTCCGCAGTGGGCCCAGATGATGCTGGTGCGCGGATGTCGGCGGAACAGCGCCGACAACTGCTTCAGCTCATACGGCTCCTGGTCCTTCTTCGGATACGGCATATCGATGTCGTTGTGAAGAATCACGACCAGCCCCGCTTCCGCCGCGAAGTCGAAGATCCGATCGAGGGCCGGATCGGTCAGGCTCGCGACATCGCCGGCGATCTTCGATGACACGAACTCCTTGTGAATGGTGAACTCGCCGATGCCGGTGAACACGCCCGGGAAGGTTCTCAGCACGCGCTTGATGTGATCCGCCGCATACATGTCGGCGGGATTGAAGCCGGTGATCATCGGATCGAAGCGCGCCCGGTCACGCTCCGGCAGCGACAGATACGCCATCGCGATATAGGCGTCGGTGAACGAGTAGTAATAGAGTGGCGAGTCGGTCTGCAGATAGTACGTCGGCGCGAAATCCCCGCTGTTCCGATACGACCAGGTTTGTTGCAGCGGAATGCCGAACAACGCGACCCGCCCGACCCGATCCCCCATGATCTTCAGGAAGTCGCGGATGTCGGTTCCTTCCTGCACATAGTTGGTCAGGTGGAAGTGCGAGTCGTTGACCTGATATGCAGGCTGCGCCCCTTCGACGGCGTGGCTCGCGCCCGCCATCAATGCAATCGCGGCGGCAACGGCAAATGGACGCATACATTCCCTCTCAAAACAGCATCGATGCGGCCACGGAATACGTCGTGCCGGTCTGACCGCCGACATAGAAACCGAACGTACTGCTCACAGCGGACTTCTTGATGTCGATGATCTGCGCGTTCACTCGCAGCTTGCGCGTGTGCGCCGGGTAGTAGTTCGCGCCGACGATGTATTCCCGCGATTCGCCGAAGCCCGCGTCTTCGTCGCCGAACACCCATGACGTCGCCCCGTACAGCTCGAGCTTCTGCTTGATCGGGAAGAACGCGCCCTGCACATAGAACCCGTCGTCGACGATCTTCCTGACCGGCACCGGGCCATCGGCGACGAAATGATCGAGCTGGCGCCGGTAGTACTCGGCCTGCAGGAAGATGCCTCGGTACTTCATGCCTGCATCGATCGAGAGAGATTCCCAATCGGCTTCCTGCACGGTCACGCCCGGCGCGAGCGAGCCGGTATTGAACAGCAGCAGGCTGTCCGCCAGCCTGACCTGCGTGTTATCGGGATTGTTGTTCTCGAGCTCCTGACGATTCTCGCGGCTGCGGATATGAGAAAAGCCGAAACGCGTCGCCACCGTCTCGTGATATTCCCAATCGCCGTACGCGCCCTGAGGGCCGAATTCGTGGGTGGTCGGCATCCACCACATGCCATAGCCGGTGGCGATATCACGGGTGAGCTGGCTGGCGGTGACGCCGAGCTGACTCAGATTGTTGGACAGCGCGACGTGGTACCACAGGCCCGGCAACACTTCGCCGTTCGCCCATAGCGTGCCGGTGAAGCTGCCGCGGAAGAACTCGTCGGCCATGACGCGATCGTTCGCGAGCCACAGCGGATGCGAGCCCATTACCGAGCGCGAGCCGCCGGGCGTGTTGATGCCGCCATAGAGGTTGAACCATTTGTTGAATTGATAGCCCAGGAAACCATACAGCGTGGTCTGGTCGGTGGACATCACCGTCCACACCGTGACCTGGTAACGGAACTTGGGCGTATAGAACCAGCCCTTCAGATGAATCATCGCCCGATGGAACTGGATGTCCCGTCGCGTATCGATGTCGTGCTCATTGCCGAGGTGATCGATGAAACTCTGCTCCGCCGGTCGTTGATCGATATAACGAACCAGGGCATACGCGCTCAGGGCGACTTGCCCCATGTCCTTGTCGTCGAACAGCACGATGCCTTGACCGGTCGTGTCGAGCGCGCCCCAGGTGGGCTTGTCGTTGGCCAGTCTCGGGTCGGGCTCGAACAGCTTGGGCGTCGACTCACTCTCACTGCTCGACGCCGGCGCGTCGGCCTCCTCCGCAACCACGGTGCCAGCCAGGAGCAGCAAGGACCCCATCCATGAGCACAACGCGCGAACCCAAAGGGACGACAATGCGCCCATGCTTCCCTCGCTATTTCCCGAGCGGCGTGATGTCACTTCGCTTTGGCGACCGCCGGTGCGTATGGATTGCCGCCGAGCGTGTTGGAAACATCTGTAATCGCTCTCTGCGCCCGCACGCTGTTACCCGCCTCATCGAGCGGCGGCGAGACGACGGCAATTCCGAATTTGCCCGGCGAGACCGCGATGAGGCCGCCACCCACACCGCTCTTCGCTGGCAGACCGGTGTGATACAACCACTTGCCGGAATCGTCGTAGAGCCCGGCAGTCGCCATCACGGCCAGCACTTCCGGCACGTTCTGCGACTTCATCACCTGCTTGTTGGTCACCGGATTCTTGCCCCCGTTGGCGAGTGTCGCCGCCATCGTCGCGAGGTCCTTGGCATTGACGCTGATCGCGCACTGTTCGGTGTAGATGTCGACCGCCTGGCCCGGGTTGTCCTTGATGAAACCGTAGGCATACATCAGCGAGCCGATCGCCTGATTGCGCTGATTGGTTTCCGCTTCCGATTTGAACACTTCTTCGTTGACGCTGAGCGGACGACCCGCGAACGCCGAATGGAAATCGAGGATGCTCTTCCACACTTCGTCGCGCGACTTGCCCTTGACCATGCTGGTCGCGGTGATCGCACCGGGATTCACCAGCGGATTGATCTCAGGCCCTCCGAGCTCTTTCTCGGCGAACTCGACCGCGACGATGGAGTTGAAGCGCATGCCGGTCGCATCCACGCCGATGCGCTTGGCGATCGCATCCGGGCCCTGCTCTTCCATCACCTTGGCCATGGTGAAGACTTTCGAGATCGACTGGATCGAGACTTCCGATTTCACATCGCCGGCGGTATAGATCTTCCCGTCGGTGGTCACCAGCGCGATGCCGTAGATCTTCGGATCGACGCGCGCCAGCGCCGGAATGTAGTCGGCATTCTTGCCGTCCTTGGAGTCCTTGTACTTGGTGTACACAGTGTTCAGCGCCGACTGGACCTGATCCGCCTCTTTGATCTGCGCCATCGCAGGTGCCAAGACGAATACGCTCAGCAACGAGGCAAGCCCGATAAAACCGCAGCGAGAGCTCATTTCAACCTCCTCCGAAAGTTCGACTGAAGCTGTATTTGAATGAGAACTGCACGCGGAGATCGTCCGAAGTGAAACCGTCGCGGAAATTTTCGCGGCGCCCGTACTGAACTTCGGGCCCCCACATGAAATTCTTCACCGGCGTGAACAGCAGGTTCACCAGCGCATAGTCGCCATGCTTGAACGCGTCGTCGGCCTGGCCGTCGGAGTTGTCGATGTCGACCATCGAATACCCGAGCGAGGTCGACATGTGATCGTTCCAGTTGATGTCGATGAAGGCGACGATGCCCAGCACCGGCAGCACTTCACCGACGATGGGCCGGGTCGGATTGCTGAAGTTGTTACGAATGCCTACGTCCGCAGGCGCATCGTTCATGTAGTTCTGGATGCCCTCGCCGTACACGGCCTGCAGACGCAGGGTGCTGTTGCCGAGCTTGAGGTTCGAGCTGAGGTTCACGCCCCAGCCAACCTCATCGCCCGACAGATTGAATTGATCCGCCAGCCGGTCCTCCCACTCGATGTAACGCACGATGCCCGCGATCTCGACGTAGCCCCAGTCGCGGCCGAGCCGGAACTCGCCGGACACATCGGGATACGGAAAGTGCGGCGAGATGTTTTGCAATTCGATGCGATCCGAGTAGTTGCCCTGATCGGCCGAGGCGCCCGGTCGCTCGAGCGCGAACGTGAGTCGCGTGTCGCCTTGAATTGGCATCCAGCGCAACTGGACATTGCGGAAGAACACCATGCCGTTGGGTCCCCAGTACTCGATGGAGTTGGGGAACACGTCGATGTCCATGAACGGGCTCCAGGTCTGGCCCGCGCCGAAGTGACCGAGCTCGCCGTATGCGTGCCGCAGACGGAAGGTCGTCTGCCCGGCATCGACGCCGGTGCCGAACAATTCGAACTCGAAAATGGTCTTCAGATCGCCGAGCCCGGTCGGCGTGCTGGTTTTGACGCCGAGGCGGCTCTGTCGCACACCGGAGAACCAGTTTTCGTCCGCACCGAACTCATCTTTGAACGAAGGCAGCTTGGTCGGCCGCACGACGTCGAACCAGTCGGGATCGTTCTGCTTGCTCTGATAGCCCATGTCGAGCATGGCGAAGCCGTAGACGTCCATGGTCGAGGATTGATTGTCGTCCTGTGACATCGCCATGGCCGAGCACAACAGCCCCGCGATTCCGAGCAGCAACGTTCGCATATCGCCGTCTCCTGCCAGCCCATTCACACCGTGCCAAAGCACATACAAGCTAGTCAGGTCTGTGGGATACCGACACTGTCTCGTGGTGAAGGGCGGCTTGCCCTAAATCACATCTGCAGCTGCAGGCGCGTTTGAAAGAACTGTGTTGCGCCCTGGACACCGAAACGATCGAGCAGGCCGTAGCCGTAAGCAAACTCGAGTCGCACGTTATCGGAGAGATGCCAGTTGACCATTGGCGTGATGCGGCGAAAGCGGCCGCCGCGAATGGATTCCTCGTTCAGGTCCGCATAGGAATACCGCAACACGAGCTCCCATGCGCCCGGGCCGCCTTCGAACACGGTGCGCGCCGGTGACACTGCTTGAAACAAAGCGCTGCGGGCACTGTAGGGCCGCGTCTCTCCGGTCAGCACCCACGCCGCGAACACCTCTCCTCCATGAAACAACGGATCGCCGAACTGCGGCGCCGAAACTTCGTTGAAGAAGTACTCCATGCCCACAATCCACGGCCCGTCGCGGTAGTACGTCTCGACGCCATACATGTTTGAGTTATGCGCCGCGAACGTGCCGGTATCGATCGCATACGATTGCGCCGGGAACGATTCCGGCTTGGCGCGATAACGCAGCGTGCCGTCATCCGATTCGCCATAGCGATACTCGAGCGCCAGATGCAACAGGCGCGGCGATTCCTTGCCGTCGCCCAATGGCAGCCATACGCCGCGCATCGCGAACTGATTGTCGTTCCGATTGAACGATTCGTTTTCGGAGCGCGTGTCTTTGAACCAGCCCAGGTTGTAAACCAGCTTACCGCCGGCCGCGACACCGGTCCATTTCACGCCGTCGGCGAGAATCGGCAGGAATGCGTCATTCGCAGCCGAACGCTCGTTCGCCCAACCGTGGTAACCCACCATCGCCTTGTTGGTCGAGAAGCCTTCCTTGGTACGGCCGATGAACAGATTGCCGCCCAGCTCCGGCACGTCGAGCATCAGGCCCGTTTGACGAAAGCGCCACGCCTCGATGCCGGCGTCGTACATATAACCGAGCGTGTAGCTCAGCCGCGGCACTGTCGGGAATCGTCCTTTGAGTAGCAAACGAAAGTCGCGCAGCTGGCCGGTGGGCCGCAATGTCATCTGCTCTTTACTGTCGTCGTCCTGCGAGTAAGCAACATAGTCATAGAGAAACCCGCTACCGAGACGCGCGGTGAAGTACGGCCCCTCATATTCGTTCCAGGAAACGAGCTGGCGGCGGGGACCGGGGCCGTCCGCCTCCGCCGCATCGAGAGTGTCCTCGGCAGCCGCAGCGGAACCCGCAGCCACCAACAGTACGCACCAGATCCAGCGAGCATGGACTCGCATACTCTACTAATACATGTCGTAGAGCTTCTGAATGTCATCGAGCGAGCGCTGCTTGAGCAACGCCAGCGCCAGCAGAATGCGCGCCTTCTGCGGATTCAGCTCATACGACGCGATGAAGCCGAGCTTGTCATCGTCGAGCTCGACATTGCGGCCTACGAGACCGGTCGGCACCCGGCTGGCACGAACCACGATGACCCCGCTCTTGGCAGCCCTGGACGCGGCATCGACAGCCGCCTTGTTCATGTTGCCATTGCCGACGCCCGCGATGACGATGCCTTTCGCGCCCTTGGCGACGGAGGCATCGATCAGATCCCCCGGCATGTCGACATCGGCGAAGATGACGTCGACGCGCGGCAGTTGGGTGACGTTGGAAATATCGAACTCGCTCTGGGTCGTATGCTTCCAGATCGGCGAGTTGTACCAATCGTTCTTGCCGTAGCTCGCCACGCCGACCAGGCCGCGACCCGGCGACATGAA
The DNA here is from genome assembly GCF_042651805.1 of Steroidobacter flavus. Taxonomy (NCBI): domain Bacteria; kingdom Pseudomonadati; phylum Pseudomonadota; class Gammaproteobacteria; order Steroidobacterales; family Steroidobacteraceae; genus Steroidobacter; species Steroidobacter flavus. The sequence continues at coordinate 891,033 of NZ_JBHSDU010000015.1, forward strand.
GGTTTCAACCGCGGTCGTGCTCGTCTTGGTCAGCGAATGCGCCGCATGAATCTGATCGTTCATGACGACGAGCACGCCGCGCCCCTTCGCCTTTGGATCGGCGGCGACTCCCACAGCGTTATACAAATTGAGCGGACCGTCGGCGCTCACGGCCGTCGACGGGCGCATCGATCCAACCATCACGATCGGTTTGTCGGTCTTCGCCGTGAGATTCAGGAAATAGGCCGACTCTTCCATCGTGTCGGTGCCGTGCGTGATCACGATGCCGTTGACGTCGGCATTGGGCGCGATGGCATTGATGCGCTTGGCGACCTTGAGCAGGATATCGAACGACATGTCCTGCGAGCCGACGTTGGCGACCTGTTCGCCTTTCACGGTCGCGATCTTGTCGATGCCGGGCACAGCGGCAAGCATCGCGTCGATGGTCACGGCACCCGATGTGTAGCCGGATTGAGTTCCTGTCGCCGCGGCACCTGCGATCGTTCCACCCGTCGCCAGAATGGTGACCTTCGGTTTCTGCTGATCCGCGAGCGCATACCAGCACATCGACCAAAGCGACACCGCGGTCAGCAACGCAGCCCAGGTTTTGAGGCGCGCATTCATACCATCCTCTCCTTCGTTCGATTCGGTCGAGTCAATGCGGATACTTGCTCTTGTCGAGGTTCGCCAGCTTCACCGGATCGAGCAGATCCTTGATCTGCTCCTCGGTCAGGATTTTCTTTTCGCGGATGATTTCCAGCAGGCCTTTGTCGGTCCGATAGGCCTCATTCGCGAGCTCGGTCGCTTTCTCATAGCCGATCACGGGATTCAGCGCGGTGACGATGCCCACCGTCTCCTCCATGTAGCGGCTGAGAATCTGTTCGTTCACGGTGATGGCGTCGACGCATTTGGTTCGCAATGCCATCGCGCCCTTCTGTAGCAGTTGCTGCGATTCCATCACCGCCAGGCCCACCAGCGGCTCATAGGCGTTGAGCTGCAGTTGTCCGGAGTGAGCGGCCATGGACACGCCCGCATCGTTGCCGACGACGCGGAACGCGATGATGTTGATGAGCTCCGGAATCACCGGGTTGACCTTGCCCGGCATGATCGATGAGCCGGGTTGAATGGCCGGCAGATCGATCTCGCCCAGACCGGCACGCGGCCCGGACGCCAGCAGGATCAAATCGCTGGAAATCTTCGACAGCTTGACGGCGACGCTCTTGAGCGCGCCCGAATACACGACGAAGCCCTGCTGATCCCAGGTCGCCGCGAACATATCTTTCGCCGGCACGATGGGCTTGCCGGTGAGCTTGGCCAGCTCCCTCGCGGTCGCTTCCGGATATCCCTTCGGCACATTGATGCCGCTGCCGATGGCGGTCGCGCCCATGTTGACCGCGTACAGGTATTTCTCGGCGTCCTTGAGCAGATCAATCTCGCTTTCCAGCGACGCGCCGAACGCATGGAACTCCTGGCCGACCGTCATGGGCACCGCGTCCTGCAGCTCGGTGCGTCCCATCTTCGGAATCTCCAGATACTGATTGCCCTTGGCGCGCAACGACTTCGCCAGCTTCTGCAGCTCATCGACCAGCTTGGCATTGCGCAGGATGAAGGCCACTTTGATCGCAGTCGGATACGAATCGTTGGTCGACTGCGACATGTTCAGATCGTCGTGCGGCTCCAGGTACTGGTACTCGCCCTTCTGGCGCCCCGACAGCTCCAGGCCGACATTCGCCATCACCTCGTTGGCATTCATGTTCGCGGAGGTGCCGGCACCGCCTTGATACCAATCGACCTTGAACTGATCGTGATAGCGGCCGGCCTTGATGGCCTCGTACGCCTTCTCGATGGCCGCCAGTCGATCCGGCTTCATCGCGCCGACGCTCGTGTTGGCACGCGCGGCCGCCACTTTCACCATGGCGAAGGCTTCGACGAACTCAGGATAGAAGCTCATCGGCACATTGGAGATCTGGAAATTCTCAAGCGCGCGGGCGGTCTGCACGCCGTAGTACGCATTGGCTGGCACGGCCTTGTCGCCGAGCAGATCGTGTTCCATGCGAGTTCCAGGCGGCGCTTGTTTCTTGGGGGCGTTGTCGGCGAGCGATGCGAGCGGCAGGCAACAACACGCCACGAATAGCGTGAACCGGGCTGTCCGCGTCATTGTCGGTTCCTTGAGTGAGTACCTTGACGAGGGACACGCAGTATCGAAGTGGGTAAATACCAATTCGATGCGTAATGCGGGCACTACGGACAGCGCGTAGTACGCAGCCGATGACGAATTCTTATTTAGTTCTTATTTCGAGCGCCCGGCGCGGGCAGTCGGCACGCCGTTGCGACGTGCCGACCCGACGCCGTTATTGCTTCTTCGGCTGAGGCACGACGCGCAGGTAGGGCTTCACCGTCTTCCAGCCTTGCGGGAAGCGCTGCTTGGCTTCGTCGTCGGAGACCGACGGCACGATGATCACGTCTTCGCCATGCTTCCAGTTCACCGGTGTCGCGACCTTGTGCTCGGCGGTCAGCTGAATCGAATCCAGCAGGCGCAACACCTCGTCGAAGTTGCGGCCGCTGCTCATCGGATAAACAAGAAGTGCCTTGATCAGCTTGTCCGGGCCAACGATATAAACCGTGCGCACGGTTTGATTGGTCGCGGCGGTGCGGCCTTGAGAACTCGTGCCCGCATCGGCGGGCAGCATGTCGTAGAGCTTCGCGACTGCCAGGTCGTGATCGCCGATCAGCGGATAGTTCACCGCCGCGCCGCCGACATCCTTGATGTCGTTGAGCCAGCGCTCGTGATCGGTCACTGGATCGACCGACAAGCCCAGGATTTTCGTGTTGCGCTTGGCGAACTCGGGCTCGAGCTTCGCCAGATAGCCCAGCTCTGTGGTGCACACGGGCGTGAAATCCTTGGGGTGCGAAAACAGAATGCCCCAGGAGTTGCCCAGCCAGTCATGAAAGCTGATGGCGCCCTTGGTGGTTTGCGCCTGGAAATCCGGTGCTTTATCGCCGATTCGCAATGACATGATCGCTCTCCTTTCAACTGAGCTTCAGGCAGGGGCGCAATCATAAGACGAAGCAATGCAGCTGTCGCTGACTGGAATGTCACGCTATGCGTCAAGGCGCGGGGTACAGCCCGACGAAGTGATCGAGGATGCACGCGTGATCTTCGAAGAGTTGCGACTCGAGCGACGGCAGCTGTGCGATCGGAATCCATTGCGCAAGCTTCGCATCGTCGGCGCCTTGTACGTCGGGAAACTCAGCATCGCCCAGATCGAAGTGAAAGGCATTGGTGATAATCCGACCCCGCGGTGAGCGCAAGGGATGATCGAACACTGCGGAGGATTTCAGTGCGGCCCGCAGTTGCGCCGGATGCGGCTTGTAGCCCGTCTCCTCCGCCAACTCGCGCACCGCTGCGGGATAGAAGCGTTCCCAGGGCTCGACAAATCCCCCCGGCAACGCCCACAAGCCATGACCGATGGTGCCGCCGCGCTTGATCAACAAAACGTGTTGCCGAGTCGTCACCACCGAATCCGAGGTGATAGAGAACGGCTGGGTGTACTTCTCACGATAAGCAACGACCGCTCGATGCTCCGCTTGACACTGACGGTAAGCAGGCAGCTGTGCCCACGCCTGCAGATAGTCACGCACGCCCGGCTCGACGTAGTTGCCGATAACAGTCAGCGCCGCCGAAGTGTTCGGCGTCTCGAAGTACACGCGACGCAAGTCGCTGGCGCTGATGTCGACCTGCGGCTCGACTTCATGCACGGTCCAGCCGGGGAACGCATCGAGATAGCCCGAGGTGTGATCCTTCTTGAACCCCACCAATGTGACTTGAGCGCCGCGACCGGCGACACGTTCCAAGCCCGTGCGCACGGCGTCGCCCCAACGTTGATCGTCGTAGTAATCGCGGACCGGCAGGAACTCGACGCGTTGTCGCTGCTCGGGCGTCAGCACCGCTTCGAACTGCTGTTTGCGCTCTTCCCAAGTGAAAGGATTGTGAGCATCGCGCGCCCGAAACGCCGAACCGATGACGATGACCACTTTGGGCGCGACGGCCAGCGCCGCCTGCAACAACGTGCCATGCCCTCGTTGCAGGATTTGAAACCGGCCAATGATGACGGCGATGGTCGAGCTCATATGACTTTTAAAAACAAAGAGTGATGTTTCCCCTTCGGGGGAAACGGCCGGTCCAAGTTATCAGATCAATATTTCGCGGCAATGGGCATCTGCCGCCCACTGCCGAAAGCTCGCGACCGCACGCGCAGAATGGGCGGCGCCTGCCGGCGCTTGTACTCGTTACGCGCGATCATCTTCTTCACCCGCTCGATGAGCGCCTTGCCGTCGTCCGTCTTCGAGGTCTCCAGCACAAACCTCATCGCCTCCTCGCCTTCTTTTTGCGACAGACGGGAGCCTTCGATGAGCGTTTTCAGGATCGGATCCAGAATCTCGTACGGCGGCAGACTATCGGTGTCCTTCTGGCCCGGCGCCAGCTCGGCTGACGGCGGCTTGTCGATGATAGCCGTTGGAATGATCTCGCGGCCGGCGACTTCATTGTAGGAGCGCGACAGCTCGAACACTTCGGTCTTGTAGAGATCGCCAATGACACCCAGACCGCCATTGGTATCGCCGTACAACGTGCAGTAACCCACCGAGATCTCACTCTTGTTCCCGGTGGTCAACAACAGATGACCGAAGCGATTCGAAAACTCCATCAGGATCGTGCCACGGATGCGCGCCTGCAGATTCTCCTTGGACAATCCCACCAAAGGCTCGCCGAAGACCGTACCGAACTGACCCGCGTATTGCTCCACCAGATCCCCGATGGGATGCGTGTACAGCGCGATCCCGAGGTTCTGACACAATCGCTGCGAATCAGTGACGCTGCCCGTGCTCGAATAGTGCGACGGCATGGTGATCGCCACGACGTTATTGGCCCCCAGCGCCTCCACAGCGATAGCCAGCGTCAGTGCCGAATCGATACCGCCGGAGCAGCCGACCACCGCCGTCGAGAATCCGCAACGACGTGCGTAGTCGCGCAGACCGAGCAGCAGTTGCTGGCGATAGAACTCATTGGTCGAAAGCCCTTTCGCATCGATCGCACCGAGCTCCTTGCCCTCGCGATCCAGAAACTTCGCGCGCGAATGCACCTGCAGGACCATGAGGTCAGGTTTGAAACGCGCGCCCTCCATCACCACGCCGCGCGCGGGATCGACGGCGAAAGAGCCGCCGTCATAGACCAATTGATCGTGGCCGCCGATTTGATTGACATACACCAGCGGCAGCCCGTGACGCGCGCTCGCCTTGGTAAAGATGTCATGACGCATTTCGCGCCGGCCGATGCTCGACGGGCTGGCGTTGATCGAGACGACCAGATCGGGCGCCGCGTCGGCCAGGCGCTTGAATGGATTGACGACGTAGTCGCGCTCTTCGTCGTTCCAGCCGTCTTCGCAGATCATGAAGCCGACCCGCACATCTTCGATATCCAGAATCTTCGCCACGTCCGGGCCCGGCTCGAAGTGCCGGCGCTCATCGAAGATGTTGTAGGTGGGCAGTAACTGCTTGTGATACTGAAGCAGCACCTCACCGTTCTTCACAACCAGCAACGAGTTGAACAGCGGCTTACCGATGCCCGTGTTCGGCGTCGGCGCACCGACGACCCAGTGCAGATTCGGCAGTTCCCGGGTCGCCGCGATCAGATCCTCGATACCCTTCGCCAGGCGCCGCTGAAAATCCGGGTCTTCGAGCAGATCGGCCGGATAGTAAGCCGTGAGCGAAAGCTCGGGGAATGCCACCAACTGCGCGCCATCCGCATGCGCCCGCCGCGCGGCTGCAACGATCAGCGCCAGATTGCCGTCGATGTCGCCAATGGTGGGATTGATTTGAGCTAGCGCGATGGTCAGCGTAGGCATGAGGTTCAGGCCGCCTGTTTGAAAACCTGCCGTAGATACGCCAGGAACGTCTCATCGGAGCAGAGCGTCTTGCCCGGCGTGTCGGACAGTTTCGCGACCGGTTGACCGTTGCACTCGGTGAGCTTCATGACGATGTTCAAAGCAGGAACGCCCATGTCGTTGGAGAGATCCGTGCCGATGCCAAATCCACACTGCACGCGGTCCGAAAAGTGCTCATAGAGCCGCAGCGCCTTGGGGATATTGAGGCTGTCGGAGAACACCAGGCGTTTGGTGTGCGCATCCACTTTCAAGCGTTGATAATGAGCCAGCGCCTTCTCGCCCCAGATGACCGGATCGCCCGAGTCGTGACGTAAGCCGTCGAACAGCTTCGCGAAGTACAGATCGAAGTCGGAAATGAATGCGTCCATACCGACCACATCGGTGAGCGCCACGCCGAGGTCGCCGCGATATTCCTGAACCCAGGCTTCCAGCGCTTCCTTCTGAAAGTTCTTCAATTGCACGCCCACCGCCTGGAACGTTTGCAGATACTCGTGCGCCATGGTGCCGATGGCAGCGATGCCATACTTCCGGGCCAGATGCACGTTCGACGTGCCCTTGAAATACTGGGGTACTTCGCGAGCCAGCGTGGCCACCATTTCCTCGTGCCAGTCGCGTGAGAAACGACGGCGGGTGCCGAAGTCGAAGAACTCGAAGGGATGGCGGATCGTGTACAACGCGCCGCCCTCCATGGGCGCACTCGTGCCATTCGCGAACTTCAACACATTGGGCGCCGGTACCTCGACCACCATGCTCTGGGTTCGAAAGTCGCGCAACATGAGGATCTTGTCCGCCAGCCGCCGGCGCCCTTCTTCCAATACTTCAGGCGTGGAGTAACGCCGGAAGTACAGCTCGTTAATGATCGACAGCACGAAGATCTCGAAGCCCATTACATGAATCTGCGGGCCGCGGGCCACGACCTTGAGCGTGTCGCCCTCGGTGCTGACCGAGATGTAGCGTCGTTGAAAATGGAAGATGCGCAGGAAGTCGATGAAGTCGCTCTTGAAGAAGGACTTGGTCGCCAGGTACGCGAGCTCTTCTTCGGTATAAGTGAGCGTACACAAATGATCGAGCTGTTCCTCGACGTCCGCCTTCAAGGTTGCCAGCGGATACTGAGGTGAGTTGCGACACACGAAGCTATAGACGGCCTGATTCGCCGGAAACCGATGCAACATCGGCGACAGCATGGTCAGCTTGTATAAATCGGTGTCGAGCAGCGATTGGATGATGGGTGTGAACATGGCAGAACTCGACAGAGCTTAATTCGTAGAGATTACCGCGAGCGCTTGAGCGCCGGTCATCGCTCGGGCACCCCGAGCCACCGCGCGTTCGATGAACGCCTGGGCGTTGGATTCGAAGCCTTTGACGGGACTCATGCAATCCTCTAACAGCACCACTCGCCGCAACTCCTGCTCAGAGAACTCCTCGAATAGATGCTCGAGCGTCGCGGCCACGCAATGACTACTTGCTTCGCCCGCCACCAACAGCAGTTCCGATCCGGGCCGACATTTCTCGATCAGCTCACGATTGGTCTGAGTGCGCGGATCGTCCGCCGATGGCACCTCTGCACGCACGGCGCTGTATTGCTCCGTCAGTGGATTCTGGCCCTTCAGCACCTTGAACGCCCCGCGCTGAACTTGCGACTCCCACTCACCGACCGCCTCGAGCACGGCGCCCTGGATATTGTGCCCCCAGGCGCCGATCACACAGTGCACCGGCCAGACCATCAATTTATACCGTCCCTGGGACTCCAGGGCTTGTAGATAAGTCAGCACTCGCGGCCGTAACGAAGAGTCATTCGGGACGAATTCACCCGCCATCACCTGCGCATGGGTAATCTGCGTAAACGGCGCGACCGGGCCGCCATCGCCCCGAGCCCAGAAGGTCGGCCGCTCGATGGCAACGCTCGGATGCGAATCCAGGGTCACGACGATCTCGCCCAGCCGGCGCCGGGCCGAGCCGATGAACCCGGCCAGCCGCTGCATGTCCTCCCCGGCCCCGGGCACAAACAGACTGCCCTTCGGGTCGCAAAAGTCATTCTGGGGATCGACGATCAAAAGAGTGTGCATGCGGGCCGCTCAGCTGCGATGAGCGCACCTTAACACTAGCGCCCTGGCTTCGCTGAGCTCTGCTATTCCAGGCTTTGCAGATAGTCCGACAGAGCGATCAGCTGCTCGCCGGTGAGCCCGGGAAGATCGGGCATTCTGGAGCCCGGCTTGAGCTCTTGAGCGTGCGACACCCATGCCGTCAACGTGCCGCGATTGTTGGGCAGCATGCCTCCAGCGATGTGGCCGCGGCTGGCCACATGCGTGAGATCCGGACCGACCTGGCCGAGCGCCGGCGTGCCTCGCACCGTGTGACAGAGCGCACATGCGGCCGACATGAACACCTGCTGACCGATTTTTTGACTGGAAGTTTGCGGCTCACGAGCATTCGCGCGTTGGTCCCGCAGCCAACGATCGAACTCCTCGGCACTTTGCGCGACTACCTGCAAGCGCATGTTCGCATGCTGAGCGCCGCAGAACTCACCGCATTCCCCCGAGAACACCCCGGGCTCGTCGGCACGGATGCGAATCCTGTTGGTCATGCCCGGAACCAGATCGACCTTCCCGTGCAGCTTCGGAATCCAGAAGGAATGAATGACATCGCGCGTGACCAGCTCGATGTCCACGGGCCGCCCGACGGGAATGTGAATTTCGGTGGGTGAGTTGACCCGGCCGTGGACGGTGTGACCAAGATACTCCGCGTTGAACCACCACTGCCGCCCCGTAACACGAATGTCCGCTGCCGCGCCATCCTGATGCGACATCGGATAATGGCTCATCGCCTGCAACGAGCTGACGAACACAGTCGCCAGCACCGCGACGGGCACAGCGATGCCACCGACGAGAATCCAACGCTGACCGCCATCCGCATCGATTGGCGCATGCGACTCCAATGTGCCACGGCGACGCACGGCCACCCACAAGAGCAGCAATAACACGACGATGCTGACCAGACTGAACAGAATCAGCGTGAACGCGCCGATCGACGCCAGCTTCGCGGCGGCCGGCCCACCCGCCTGCATATAATTCTGCGGCCCGTCGCAGCCGGCGAGCATGCATCCCGTCCAGAGCGATGCAGTCGCCAGCCATTTGCGCATGATCATGACTCAACTCTGTGGCGCCGCCGGCTCGGACGGCGTTCGCAGCGACTGGATGTACGTGGTCAGCTGCCAGATCGTTTGCTCCGGCAACACAGCGCCCCATGCAGGCATGCCATTGGCGCGTCCTTGCGCGATGGAGTTGAAAATATCGACGGGCTTGTTGCCATAGATCCAGACCTCGTCGCGCAAGCTCGGCCCCATGCCGCCGCCCGCCCGTCCGCCGTGACAACCGGAACAATTGAATGCGACGAACAACTGTCGGCCTTGCGCCATCGCCGCTGGATCGCCCGCGAAAGGATTCACCCGTTCGGTAATGGCTCGCTTCGGTCCAGGCACTGGACCTACCACAGGAGTATTCATCGCCGGTGGCGGAGCCGCGGCCGCGGCGACTTCTTTCTGCTCGCCTTTGGATGAACACGAGGCGAGCATTGCCGTCGCTACGACTGCGGCCATGCTCGTGACGTAGCTGTGCGGTTTCATGGCGAGTCCTTCGCGTGCGTCGGATCTACGAGCGGAACGCCGTAGCTCGCAAGTAGCTCGCGGATGTCGGCACGCCGCCGGTCGATGACGCGCCCGAGCTGTGCGCTGAATTGAGCGTTATCGCGACGGACACCCATCCCAATCGAGTAGCGCATCGCCAGCTGCGGCTCCTCGTCTTGCGCCGACAGCACACTCACCTCCAATGGCACCGCTGCCCGGTCGGCGAAGTAACCTGCGATGGGCCCCCAGGCGACGGCGACGTCGATCTCGTTGCGCGCGACGGCGTCGATCAACCCGCGTGCCGGCGACGCTTTCGAATAGTCGCCGTAGATCGGATAACCATGCACGTTGCGGGCGATGCCTCGCCGCGCGAGCGCTTCAGCAGGCGGCACGTTACTGTAGTCATCTCCGATGGTATGTAGACCGACGCGCAACATGCGCAGGCGCTCATCGTCGAACGTGTCGATGTGCAGTCGATCGGCGCGACGGGTCACGAACACATAGCTGGATCGATAGTACGGCACCGTCGTGCGCACCTGCTCGATTGACGTCGGTACGCCAATAACGATGTCACATCGCCCCGCATCGAGCGTGTTGCGAATGAAGCCGCGTCGCTGCGGCCACCACGTGTACACCACCTTCTTGTTCAGATCGCGGGCGAGCAGTTCAGCGAGACGATTCTCGAAGCCTTCGCCGCGCTCATTCGAATACGGCAGGTTGTTTGGATCGGCACAGACGCGCAACTCGTCCGTTTGGACCGGGGCGGAGTGTGCTCGCATCATCCGAATGTCCATCGCGGCCAACGCAGCGATGACCGCGATCAGAAATAGCAGCGGCACTTTATAGCCCGAAGACATACAGCGTATCTCCCGGCCCGGTGTGCTGCTTGATCTGGGCCATCGCGCCGACGACGCCCAAGCCCGCATAAGGATCGTCCGCGGAAATGGACGGGAACGCCACCGCGCCCATCCAGCCGCCGACGCCGGAGTAAACAGCAACGTACTGTTTACCGTCCGGCCCCAGATAGGTCATCGGATTGCCCACGATGCCCGAGCCTGTCTTGAACTGCCACAACTGCTCGCCGCTGCGTGCATCGACAGCTCTGAACCATCCGTCCATCGTGCCGTAGAAAACAACGTCGCCCGCGGTCGAAAGCACGCCGCTGTACACAGGCAGATCGCGCTCCTTGATGCCCCACACTTCCTTGCGTGCGACCGGATCCCAAGCGACCAGCTCGCCGTGATAGTCGCCTGGCCCGCGAAACATTCTGACGTCCGCCCCGAGATACGGCGTGCCGGCGATGTAATTGGATTCGATGCCTTCGTAGTCCATGCACGTGTTGTGCGCCGGAATGTAGAGAAGCCCGGTGCGCGGCGAGAGCGAGGACGGCACGAACTCTTTGCCGCCCGTCGAGGACGGACAGATGTTCTTGGTTACTACACCGAAGTGCGTACGCTTGTCCGCGTTCTCCCGCGGCTTGCCGGTCTGCAAGTCATAACCGTCCGCCCAGTTGACCGGCTGAAACTTGTCCGCCGACAACAGCTGGCCATTCTCTCGATCGAGCACGAACACGAAGCCGGTGCGGCCGGGATGGATCAGCAGCTTGCGCATCCGCCCGCCGTAATTCATATCGACCAGCACGTTCTCCATGATCTCGTCATAGTCCCAGGCGTCGTGCGCGGAGATTTGATAGGCCCAGCGCGCCTGCCCGGTGTCGGCATCGCGCGCCAAGATCGAGGAAGACCATTTGTTGTCGCCGGGCCGGATGTCCGGATTCCACACGCCGGGATTGCCGGTGCCGTAGTAGATGAGATTCAGCTCCGGGTCGTACGAGACCCAGCCCCACACCGTCGAGCCGCCCAGCTTCCATTGCTCGCCCGGCCACGACGACACGCCCAGATCTTTACCCTGGTCCTTGGGATAGAACGGCTTGAAATTCGCTCCAATCAGCACGTCGGCGTCCGGTCCTGTGTTATACGCGCGCCAGACCTCGTGGCCGTCTTTCACATCGAGTGCGAGAACCCAGCCGCGCACGCCGAGCTCGGCGCCGGAGTTGCCGACGATGACTTTGTCTTTGACGACCAAGGGCGCCATCGTGACCGTCTCACCGACATCGATGTTCCCTACCTTCGCCCGCCACACTTCCTTCCCGGTTTCGGCATCCACCGCCACAGTGTGCGCATCGAGCGTGTTGTAGATGATCTTGCCGTCGGCATATGAAGCGCCGCGATTGACGATGTCACAACAGGCAATGCCGACCGCCCGCGGATCCGGATGCGGCTCATAGACCCACTTCAACGCGCCGCCCGGCTGCGTGAGATCGAGCGCCATGAGATTGTTGGGATATGGCGTGACGACATACATCGTGTTCTTCACGACCAACGGCCCGCCCTCGTGTCCGTGCGGCACCCCCGTCGACACCGTAGTGATGACTTTCAGATTCCTGGCATTCGCTTGAGTAATTTGATCGAGCGAGCTGAAGCGCGTGTTGGCGTAGTCACCAGCCGGCAGCGACCATTCGCCAGCGGGCAGCGGCGAGATCGTCTTCACATCCGTCTTGGCGCCCGCGACCGCGCCTTCATGCCAGCTCGCCGGGTGCTGTTCTTTCGCCTTCTGCTGACAGGCGCCAAGCGAGGCGCCGAGCACCATCAACAACGCCACTGGATGATGCACTTTCATCGCATCCTCTCACACATTGGCAACAGGAATGCCGACAGCGCCGCCCAGACGATGCCGAGCGAAAACGAGACGCTGACGATCAACGCCACGGCTGCGAGAAAATCCTGTCGCACCTCGGCGCGAATCGCGGCGATACTTGAATCCGCCGAATGGCGCCACGCCCGCAGCCCGATGCCGACACCGGCGAGCGCCACTATCAATGCCACTATCGAGATGACGAGTTCGGCGACGCGTGCCCCACCGCTGTCGAGATCGCCTGCGCAAGCTCTCGCAGAAACAAACCAACCGATGAGGCCTTGCGCCGCCCAGGCCAGCGGCGCCCCCAGAATGGCAAACCAGATGCTGCGCGCCGGCCGCGCTGGAATTTCGTAGGTATTCACGGCGTGAAGCCTCCGCCGTGAAAGTGCGGCAAGTAGTACAGCAACGCGACGACGACGATCCACACCGCATCGACGAAATGCCAATACAACGCCGCGTTGTGCAACGGTCGGTGTGGCAGCTTGCGCTTCCCCTCCAGATCCGGCAGCGCCAGCGCGAATACCAGGATCGCGAGCCCGACCACGAGGTGCGCGCCGTGAAAGGTTGTAATGGTAAAGAAGATCGAGCCGTAGGCATCCGTGGTCGGCTTCACCACTTTCAGTCGCTCACGATACTCGAGCGACTGCATGACGACGAATGCTGCGCCCATGAGAATCGTAACGAGCAACGCGCCACGTGCGGCCCCGGTGCGCCCGGCAGTCGCAAGCCGCTCGCTAAACGTGACGACCCCGCTACTCACCAGCAGGATCAGGACCATGATCGATGCCATGAGCAATTTCGGCGGCGGATCCATCGGCCAGTGCGAGGCCAGGCTGCCCATATAGAAATAGGCGAAGAACAGCACGACGAACAGCCCCAGCTCGGTGAGGATGAACCACACCATCGCTTGCGAGCCGCGACGCTCATCCAGTCGCAGATCGAGAATCGAAACGGCGGTGGTCGCGCTCATGCGAGCTTCTCCGGCCGTGGCCACAACCAGGCCGCGATGAACAGCAACATTACGAAGAACATCGCGCCAGCCACCCACAGCGCTTTCAAGAGCAGCGCCGTGGCTAGGGCCATGATGGCCAACGAGAGCAACAGCGGCGTGATCGTGTCTTCAGGCATCTTCGCCAGACCGATGGGCACGGCGTCGAGCGCACTGGTCGATATCGTCAGTCGCTGCTGATCCAGGATGCGCTCGCCGGACGGATCGCGTTCCTCTTCGTGCTCATCCCACAACGGATGACGACTCACGACCGTCGGGATGTGCACCGATCCGTACGGCGGCGGCGGCGATGGCAGCGCCCATTCCAGCGTGTCGGCTTTCCAAGGATTACGGCCCGCAATCGCACCGTAACGGCTGCTCACGAGGAAGTTCAAGACGCTGATTGCCGCGCCCAACGCAAATACGAACGCACCAGCAGTGATCACGAGGTTGAGCGTGTCCCACCCCATGTCCGCCGGATAGGTGTAGATGCGCCGGGGCATGCCGAGCAAGCCGGTGATCTGCATCGGGAAGAACGCCACGTTGAAGCCGACGAACATGAGCCAGAAGCTCCATTTGCCGGCCGTCTCGTTCATCAGCCGCCCGGTGATCTTCGGTAGCCAGTAATAGAACGCCGCGAACACAGGGAACACATTGGCGCCGATCAGCACGTAATGCAGATGCGAGACGACGAAGTAGGTATCGGTGAGCTGCCAGTCGAACGGAATCACGGCCGTGACCACGCCGTTCAAGCCGCCGATGATGAAAGTTGCAATGAAGCCGAGTGCGAACATCATCGACGCGGTCAACACCGGACGGCCCGACCACAAGGTCGCCAGCCAGGCGAATACCTGAACCGTGCTGAATATCGAGATGGTCATGCTGGCCGCGCTGAAGAAGCTCATGGAGAGCTGGCTCATGCCGACCGCGAACATGTGATGCACCCACACGCCCATGCCGACGACACCGGTCAGCACCGTCGCGACCGCCACCCACGTGTAGCCGACGATGGGCCGGCGTGCGAACACCGGCAATATCATCGAGATCATGCCGGTGGCAGGCAGGAAGATGATGTATACCCAGGGGTGCCCGAAGAACCAGAACGCGTGTTGCCACAGCAGCGGCGTGCCGCCCGCCGCGCTGTCGAAGAAATGCGTGCCCCACTGACGATCGAGCTCCAGAAACACGCACGCTGCACTCAGCGCAGGTAGCGCCAGTACCGCGAGCGCCGACGTGGTCGCCGTGCTGTACATCAGCAGCGGCATGCGATTGATGGACATGCCCGGCGCCCGCAGCCGGAAAATGGTGACCAGGAAATTGACTGCGCCGGCGGTGGTCGAGATGGTCAGCAGCACCAGCGCGTACGCGTAGAAATCCATGTTCAGCCCCGGAGAATATAGAGCGTTCGTGTACGGCGCGTAGGCGAACCAGCCGGCATGCGGCGCACGGGCCAGCGCCAGGCTCACATACAGGAACACGCCGGAGAACAGGAACATCCAATAGCTGAAGGCATTCAGCCGCGGCAGCGCCATGTCGCGGGCGCCGAGCAGCAGCGGCACGAGGTAGTTGCCGAAGCCGGAAAGAATCGGCGAGGCATACCAGAAGATCATGGTGATGCCGTGCATGCTGAACAGCTGATTGTAGGTTTCTGGATTGAGCACCCGCAAACCGGAGGCCGACAGTTGCACGCGCATGATCAGCGCTTCGACGCCGCCAGCCAGGAGGAAGATCAGCGCCGTGACTAAATATCGCTTCCCGATAGTTTTATGGTCGACAGTCGCGAGGACGCCCCACCATGTATCTGGGGTTTCCCAAAGTTGCGTAAGGCGCTCTGTAGCGCTGACGGTCGCCACATTGACCTCGAGTGCGCGAACTCGCGTTGGGGGTACGCGGCCCTCGACAAAACGGTTCCCGGCGATGCGTATTAGTGGCAATGCGAGTGCATGTAAGTACATTGCCGTCGAACGCGCGGGCGACCCCACCCATTGAATACTCATCGACCTCGCGGAGTAGCCGGATGCCGGGACGGATTGAAGACTATGCATTGATTGGCGATCTGGAAACCGCCGCGCTGGTCGGGCGCGATGGCTCCATCGACTGGCTGTGCTGGCCCCGCTTCGACTCGGACGCATGCTTCGCGGCATTACTCGGCGATACGGGGCGTGGCCGGTGGCTGCTCGGGGCGAGAGAGTCGAACGTGAAAGTGAGCCGACGTTATCGCGACAACACGCTCATTCTGGAAACCAGACTGGAAAGCGACACCGGCGCGGCCACGATCGTCGACTTCATGCCGCCGCGGGGTAAAGCCTCGGACATCATTCGACTCGTGATCGGCGAACGCGGCGAGATCGATCTGTGCACCGAGCTGGTGATTCGATTCGGCTACGGCGCCGTCGTGCCTTGGGTGACCCGATTGGAGAAAGGCACGTGGCAGGCCATCGCGGGCCCGGACATGCTCCTGTTGCATTCCGACGTGGAAATCAAGGGCGAGAACCTACGCTCGGTGAGCCGCTTCACTGTCAAACAAGGTGAGCGCGTCTCGTTCGTGCTCACTTACAGCCAGTCGCATCTGCCGCCGCCCAGGAAGCCCAATGTGGATCACGCGCTGGCCGATACAGAACATTTCTGGCGCGAATGGGTCGCGAAGGGTCAAAAGGTGCAACCTTGGCCCGAGGCCGCGGCTCGCTCGCTCATCACGCTGCGTGCCTTGATCTATAGCCCGACCGGTGGAATCGTGGCCGCGCCGACCACCTCGCTTCCCGAACAAATCGGCGGCGTGCGCAACTGGGACTATCGATATTGCTGGCTACGCGATGCCACGCTGACCTTGCTCGCCTTCATGAATGCCGGTCACTTCGAAGAAGCGGAGGCCTGGCGTCAATGGTTGTTACGAGCCATCGCCGGCACGCCCGAGCAACTGCATATCATGTACGGCATCGCTGGAGAGCGCCGCCTCACTGAATGGGAAGTGCCGTGGTTACCCGGTTACGAGAAGTCGGCCCCCGTTCGCGTCGGCAATGCGGCCCACGCGCAGTTACAGCTCGATGTGTTCGGCGAAATCATGGACGTGCTTCATCAAGCGCGCAAAGGCGGGATCGCTACCTTGGAAACCGGCTGGAGCCTGCAATGCCAACTACTGACCCGTCTGGCGGAAATCTGGGAACAACCGGACCATGGCATTTGGGAAGTGCGTGGACCGGCGCTGCATTTCACTCATTCCAAGATCATGGCCTGGGTCGCATTCGATCGCGCCATCAAGGACGCCCAACGTTACAAGCTCGACGCGCCTCTCGATCGATGGTGTGCCCTTCGCGATCGCATTCATCGCCAGGTTTGCGAACGAGGCTTCGACTCGGCGCGCAATTGTTTCGTGCAGTCGTACGGCTCCAAACATCTGGACGCGAGCTTGCTGTTGATCTCGCAGCTCGGCTTCCTGCCTGCCGACGACCCACGCGTTCTGGGAACCGTGCGCGCCATCGAAGAGCGCTTGCTACGCGACGGCTTCGTGCAACGCTACGACACCGAAGTCACCGACGACGGCTTGCCGCCGGGCGAAGGTGTGTTTCTTCCCTGCAGCTTCTGGCTCGCCGACGCCTATGCGATGTGCGGACGGCTCGACGACGCGCAGGCGCTGTTCGAGCGATTGCTGGCGCTGAGTAACGACGTCGGTCTGCTCGCCGAAGAATACGATCCGGCGAGCCAGCGGATGGTGGGCAATTTCCCGCAGGCCTTCTCACATCTGTCGCTGGTCGCGACCGCCTGCAACCTGGCCCACGCCAAGAAGCCGGCGGAACAGCGCTCGGAGGCGGCGATATCCAGACGCTAGTCATTCGGTGTACTTTTGGCGCATGCGGCTACCGGTTGGCTATCCCGTGGCTCGCATAGAGCAGGAACCGCCTATCGCACAAGGAGACCTCAATGAAGTGCCGCCACTGTCACGCTCCATTGACACTGCAGTTCGCGGACCTGGGCAGCGCTCCGCCATCGAATGCCTATCTCACCCCGGACGGCCTGCGTCGTGCCGAACGGTGGTACCCGCTTCGGGTGCTCGCCTGCACCTCTTGCTGGCTGGTACAGACCGAAGATTACGCCGACGCAAACGAGTTCTTCACGGACGAATACGCGTATTTCAGCTCCTACTCACAAAGCTGGTTGGAACATGCGCAGCGCTACGTGGCGATGATGGCGAGCCGGTTCCGCCTGAATGAACGCTCGCTCGTGGTCGAGCTGGCGGCAAACGATGGCTATCTGCTGCAATTCGTGAAGGCCGCCGGCATTCCATGTATCGGCGTCGAACCTACCGCAAGCACCGCCGATAGCGCTCGTGCCAAGGGCATAGAAATCATCCAGGACTTCTTCGGCGTGCGACTCGCGAACGCGATGGTCAGCAATGCTCAACAAGCCGACGTGATCGCCGCCAACAACGTCCTCGCTCACGTGCCCGACATCAACGATTTCGTCCGCGGCGTGGCGCTGCTACTGAAGCCAAGCGGCGTCGCGACGTTCGAGTTCCCGCACTTCCTCAACCTGGTCGCGAGCTGCCAGTTCGACACCATCTATCACGAGCACTACTCCTACCTGTCACTCACCGCCGTCCGCGGCATCTTCGCCTGCAACGGCCTGGAGATATTCGACGTTGAAGAGCTGCCAACGCATGGCGGCAGTCTGCGGGTGTACGCGCAGCGACTGAGTGGGTCTCGCGAGCGTTCGCCGGCCGTCGACAGCCTTCTCAAACGCGAAAATCAGGCAGGCATCACCTCGCAGCCGTACTACGCCGACTTCCAGAGAAGGATCGATGCAGTGAAGAACCAGTTCCTGCGGTTCCTGCTGGACGCGAAGAAGGAAGGCAAGTCCGTCGCGGCCTATGGCGCGGCCGCGAAAGGCAACACGCTGCTCAACTACGCGGGCGTGCGTCCCGATCTGTTGCCATTCGTCGTCGACAGAAATCCGGCCAAGCAAGGCACCTACCTGCCTGGCAGCCGCATCCCGGTGCTGAGCGTCGATGCCATCTACGAACAACGGCCCGATTACATCGCGATTCTGCCCTGGAACCTGCGCGACGAAATCATGACGTCGCTGGCACCGGTTCGACAATGGGGCGGCAAGTTCGTCACCGTCATTCCCGAGCTGAGCGTGGTGTAGCGACACTCGCATTCACCGGTGGATCGGGACATGCGCCCAATCGTGCATAGTGGACGATGCAATCACGGTTAACACATGACCGTTTTTTCAATAAGCCAATAATCATGCACCGAGTTGTCATCAGCGGAGTGACCGGACACCTGGGGCGTGAGCTGGCATTGCAGCTCGCGCAAGCGGACATCGAAGTTCACGGCCTGACCCGGCAAGCCGCGGCCACATCGTTTCCCGAAATAACGAACATTCACCGAATCGATGGCCGGACAGAACCGCTGGTAACGCTATTCCAGCAAATAAAGCCCACCGCCGTGATTCATCTTGCCGCACTGGCGCGACGCGAGCACCGGCTCGAAGACATTGCAGCGTTCAACCATACAAACATTCTTTTCGGCACCCAGCTGCTGGAGGCGGCTCGCCAGTCCGACTGTTACTCGTTCATTACCGCCGGCTCGTATCTGCAGTATTCGGCTACCGGCGAGTATCGGCCGTTCAACTTGTATTCGGCCACCAAACAGGCTTTCGAATGCGTGCTCCGTTACTACGTCGACGCCTGCGAATTCGCCGCAAGCGTGCTCACTCTGTGCAACGTCTATGGCGAGCTCGATCCGCGTCCGACATTGATCACCGACATGGCCGCCGCGTGCTCGCAACGTCGCTCGATCACGATGCACGGCGCAGAAGCATGGATCGATCCGATCCATGTGAGCGATGCCGCGAGTGCTTTCGTTCAAGCGCTTCTGCTGATGAACGATTCAGCAGCACACACAGGCGATCTGCGCCACTACTCGGTGACTTGCGGACGCGATGTGAGTTCATCGGAACTGGCGATGTTGTTTGAGAGAATCACCGGGCATTCCCTGTCGATCGATGGCGACAACAAGCGCGCATCGCGCCGCTTGAAACCGTGGCGAGGCGCGCTCGTCCCTGGCTGGACACCGCGAGTGTCGCTCGAAGAAGGCCTCGCGCGCGTACTTCGACACCAATTCAAATAGCAAACAAACATCGCAGCGAAGTCACGCTCTGCACGCGCGCTGTCACACAGCGGCCTTGACACCTTCATACGTCGGTCATAAAGCTTCGAGCACCACGAAGAGTTGAGCGCACGGAAGCGGTGCTCGCCGCGTGAAATGTGACGTTTTTATGACGTTATTGTGACGACGATATCAGCGCGTCGCGGAGGAAGCAATGAAGGCCGTGATACTGGCAGGAGGCTTGGGGACACGGATCAGCGAGGAGAGTCATTTGCGACCGAAGCCGCTCATCGAGATCGGCGGCAAGCCGATTCTCTGGCACATCATGAAGCTGTTCTCCGTGCATGGCATTCAGGACTTCGTGATCTGCTGCGGTTACAAGGGCTATTTGATCAAGGAGTACTTCGCCAACTATTTCCTGCACATGGCCGACGTCACACTCGACATGCGCGACAACACCGTTCGAGTGCACCAGCCGCGTGCAGAGCACTGGCGCATCACGGTGGTCGATACCGGTGCGGACACGATGACCGGCGGCCGACTGCTGCGAGTTCGCGAGTACGTCGGTCGCGAACGTTTCTATCTCACGTATGGCGACGGTGTCAGCGACGTGAGCATTCGCAACCTCACCGAATTCCACGAGTCGCATCGACGGCACGCCACGGTCACTGCCGTTCAGCCTGCCGGTCGATTCGGTTGCCTGGAGCTCGACGGCACGCGCGTCGACCGCTTTACCGAAAAACCCAATGGCGACGGTCGGTGGGTGAACGGCGGCTTCTTCGTCCTTGAGCCAGCCGTGTTCGATTACCTGCAAGGCGATGCGGACGTGTGGGAACAGGAGCCACTGCGCCGGCTCACCGCCGAGGGACAACTCGGCGCCTATCAGCATCAAGGCTTCTGGGCCGCGATGGATACGATGCGCGACAAGCAATATCTCGAATCCTTGTGGCGGACCGACCGCGCGCCTTGGAAGGTGTGGCAATGAACCCGTGGTTCTGGGCCGGCAAGCGCGTGCTGATCACCGGACACACCGGCTTCAAGGGCTCGTGGTTGAGCCTGTGGTTGCAACGAGCCGGCGCCACCCTGCTCGGCTATGGATTGCCGCCGCCGGACGGCCCCAGCCTGTTCAAGCTCGCATCGGTGGGCAGCGACATGGAGTCGGTGTACGCGGATATCCGCGACCTCGACAGACTGCAGGCCGCATTCGACACGTTCGAGCCGGAAATCGTTCTGCACCTCGCTGCTCAGCCGTTGGTGCGTGTTTCTTATGCTGATCCCGTGACGACGTATGCGGTCAACGTGCTCGGCACCGTGCATCTGCTCGAAGCGGCACGACGCTCGAAAACCTGTCGCGTGGTCGTCAACGTCACCAGCGACAAATGTTACGAAAACACCGAACGACAATGGGCGTATCGGGAAGGCGATCCGCTCGGCGGTCACGATCCCTACTCCAGTAGCAAAGGCTGCGCGGAGCTGGTGACCTCCGCGTATCGCAGGTCTTTCTTCCAGGCACAGCATGGGCGATGCGTTGCTGTGGCCAGCGCGCGTGCCGGCAACGTCATCGGCGGTGGCGATTTCGCACAGGATCGCCTGGTGCCGGATGTAATGATGGCAATCAAGCGACACACTCGCCCCTGCATCCGGTATCCGGATGCGATTCGACCGTGGCAACACGTGCTCGAGCCGCTATCGGGCTATCTGCTGCTCGCAGAACGCCTTTGGGACGATCCGCAACGCTTCTCACAAAGCTGGAACTTCGGCCCGGCCGCCGCCGACGCGCGCTCGGTGCGATGGATCGTCGACACGCTGTCCGATCTCTATGGCACGCGAATGCACTGGGACGTCGATGCGGGCATCAAGCCTCATGAAGCCGGACTGCTGATGCTCGACAGCAGCAAGGCGCGCTCGGCACTCGGCTGGCAACCTCGTTGGACGCTCGAACGTGCACTCCGTTCGGTGGTGCATTGGCATCAGGCCTACGAGCGCGCTGAATCCATCCGTCGCACAGTCATGGATGAGATCGCAGCGTACGAGGCGACGGGCATGGCTGCCAATGATCGTGTGCAGAGCGTGCAGCCGGAGTGCGGCGTTCTTTGGGCTGTGAACTGATGGCTCGCCGACACGTCGCGGTTTTCACGCTCATGGGCAAGGGGCACCTGTTGCCGGTGCTACCTCTGTGCTCGGAGCTCGTCACGCGTGGCTATCGTGTTACCTGCCCAGCGATCTCGAAATTCATCGAGCCCGTGCGCGCCACAGGTGCTGAGCCCGTGCCCTATCGCTCCACGCCTGCGAGCGATGCGCTGACAGCAGAGAACGAACTGCGCGCCCAATCGCCCTTGAACGATCCCGCCCGCTTCGAGACGTCGGATCTCGAATGGGAACATCTGGTGCGCGAGACCGATGCATTCCTGGCGCAGGTCGGGCCGTTCTATGCGGAGCATCGACCCGATCTGATCGTCTATAACAGGTACAGCATCCCGGCTCGCATCATCGCCCGCCGCTGCCAACGTCGCGCCGTGCAGTTCTCTCCGCATTTTGCCTATCCCGGCCGTACTCGCTACTGGGACCGGGGCCGGTGCGTAACGCCGGCCGCGATGATCCCGTATGCCCAACGTCTCGATGAACTGTTCCACGCTCACGACCTTCGCCAGGAAGGCAATCTCTGGCATACCGAGCCGCTGAACATTCATTTCATTCCGCGCGCCTTTCAATATCGCGCCGACCTGTTCGATGAAACGTTCCTGTTCATCGGCAATCGCTCGCGCTCGCACGCCGGTGCAGACAAGGTTGAGCCGCTGATATTGGTGTCCGGATACTCGGGCCTCGCCGAAACGCAAACATCGAACCGGCCCTACTTCCGAATGTTTCTTGAGGCGATCGCGGGCATGCACTGTCGCGGCATTCTGTCGATTGGCGACGATGTGCCGGTCGATGCGTTGGGACCGCTGCCGGCCAACGTGACGATCAATCGCGATCGTCCCAACACCGAGATCATCTCTCAGGCCACGCTGTTCGCCTGCCATGGCGGCATGAGCAGCACCTTGGAAGCGCTGTGCCACGGCGTCCCCGTGCTCGCTGTGCCCGGCAGCCCCTACACGCTGGAAGTAGCGCACCGAGTGGCCGAGCTCGGACTGGGCCGCGTCGTGCCGCAATCGGAACTGAGCGTCGCCACGATCCGCCAGAGCCTGGACCTCATGATCCGCGATCAGGCGCTCTCTGAGCGAACCAGAGAAATGCAGGGCGTATTCGCTGAATCAGGCAACGCAGTCACTGCCATCGATGCAGTGGAAACATTTATGAGCTCGCTTTGACAATCCATCGACTCAGGAAGGAACC
Source organism: Steroidobacter flavus (assembly GCF_042651805.1). Classification (NCBI taxonomy): domain Bacteria; kingdom Pseudomonadati; phylum Pseudomonadota; class Gammaproteobacteria; order Steroidobacterales; family Steroidobacteraceae; genus Steroidobacter; species Steroidobacter flavus. The sequence goes on from NZ_JBHSDU010000015.1 coordinate 913,707, forward strand.
CAACATGCCATCCATGGAAGAGAATGTCGCCCGCGTCGCCGCCTACTACCAGGCCCGGGCCCACGAATATCACGAGACCACCGGCTACCATCGCGACAACGTGGACGCCGGTTATGCTCGATTGAAGGAACAGCATCAGGCCGCCTTTGCCGGTCACGACGTCTTGGAGATCGCTTGCGGCACGGGCTACTGGACGGCAGTGATCGCAGCGACTGCGCGCTCGGTAGTGGCAACAGACGTCCACACTGAGTTGGTACAGGCAACGAGTGAGCGCCTGCGACGCTTTCCGAACGTTCGATGTCAGGTGGCGGATGCGTACACACTCGACACGGTCCAGGAAACGTTCTCAGCGGCCTTCGCACAGTACTGGTGGTCGCACATTCCACGCGCCATGTGCCCGGTTTTCCTCCGAGCGCTGCATTCCAAGCTGCGGCCGGGGGCGTTTGTCTCCTTCTCCGACAACCTCGAATACCAGGCCGAGTGGGTCAAGCGTCGCGTCGACGAGCACGGCGACAACTACGAAGAGCGCAGTCTGCGCGACGGGACGCGCTTCGAGACCGTCAAGAACTTCCCCACCAAGGCGGAGTTCGAGGCGCTACTCGACGGCGTGGCTGAGGATGTGACTTTCCTGGAGCAGGAAGTCGGCGACATCGACGGCCCGGCCCGGCTATGGACCGTGTCGTATCGCCTCAAGGGCTGAGGACTGCGCGATGCTCGACCACAACCCTGTGCCACTGCAGGCCGTCATCCTGTACTCGACGCTCCGGGCGGAATCGATCAGGGACCTGCTGCTGCATCACTACGACCTGGATCACTCGCTCGAATGTATCTTCTTCTGCCGGGGCGTCAGCGACACCTACTTCGTGTCGGCCGCCGGGGAGCGGTTCGCGATGAAAGTGTTCCGCGCCAGCTGGCGCTCGGAGGAAGCCATCCTCGGTGAGCTGGCGGCTATCAGACACGTGGGCAGCAAAGGCGTCGACGTCGCGATGCCCGTGCCAAGGCGCGATGGCAAGTGGGTGTGTTCCATTCGGGCGCCCGAAGGCGTGCGTAAAGCGGTACTGTTTCGTTGGGCCGATGGCCGCGCGCCGAAGTACACCGACGACGCCCAAGCGCGACGCTATGGCGCACTCATCGCGAATCTGCACATCGCGGGCGACGATCTACCGCCGAGCTCGGCGCGCCCAAGACTCGACGCCAGCTATTTGTTCCAGGTTCCGGTCGCAAAGGTGCTGGCTCATGTTGCGAACAAGCCGGCCATCGCTCGTGACCTCCAGCGCCTCATCGAGCGCACCGGCGAGCGTTTGCAACGAGCTGCCCCGGACTTGCATTGGGGCTTTTGTCATGGCGACGTTTGGTCCAATAACGCCCGACTGCACGGCGACCGGCTGGTGCTGTTCGACTTCGATTTCTGTGGCGCGGGCTGGCAGGTGTTCGATCTCGCCTCGTATCGCTGGCATGCCCGTTTCGAGAATCAGGAGAACAGTGCCTGGCCTCCTTTCATCGAGAGCTATCTGCAAGTGCGCCCGGCGGCCGCCGACTCGCTGAAGTTCGTGGGCCTGTTCATGATCCTGAAGCACCTGTGGACCACGGCGCATTTCGTCGGACGACTGCCGGAGACCGGCGCTTACTTTCTTTCCGACGAATACCTGGAGAACACGGTGCCGTTCTGCGAGCGGATCGAAGCGGAGCTCATCGACGGCTGAGCAGCTGGTTCAGACGGCCGTCGCGGAACACCGGCTGAGTCCATGCGCGGCGGCCGTTCGAATCGACGATCTGAGCGCGCACGTACTGTTCGTCGCCCTTGAAACGATAGGCAGGATTCAGCCCCGTCACCTCGGCGAGCAGACGACCGCTCTCACCGATGAATCGAGTGACGATCCGAGTATTCGGCTTCGACGTCGACGGACTCCATTCCGGCGTCTGTACCAGACGCATCGAGATGCCGCGCTCGTCGGCCTCATAGCTCTGCAGAGTCACACCGGTGGACGCATAGAACCGGCCCTGTCGCAGCGCTGCCATGACCGCGCTCTGAGTCAGCTGCGGCGCTTGCAAGACGACCCAAGCCTGCCCCGGCGTGGGACTGAGCCGATCGTCGAAGCGGTAGTACTCGTGTGTGTCGTCCGAGGCCACGGCCCACACGACTTTGCCGGCGCTGAGCAAACTGTCCCACATCGCCTCCGAGGAAGGCGCGACATTGCCGATGTCGTCGATGCCGCCCAGATTGTTGGAAGTCGGGAACGCGTTCCACACCTCCATCAAGAACGGCTGATCCAGCGGCAACAGATCGTTCAGCTGCACCGACCATTGCAGATTCGGATGATTGATCTGCGCGATGCCGCCCGCCGCCTGGATCTCCGCAATGTTTCTCACATACATGTCGACCGGCGCGATATCGCGAGCGCCCGCCGGATAACCGATCGGCATGATGGCGCGCCCGGTGCCGATGCCGTTGATATGAAAGTGACGCTTGCCCGTGGGGCGAGACTCATCGATCAGCGCCTGCGTGATCTCCTGCCCCTGGATCACCAGGAACTCGCCCCGCTCCGCGTGCTTCTTGTTCAAGGGCGTTACATCGGTCAGGAACTCATGATCGGTGATCACCAGACACTGATAGCCGTGCGACTTGTACCACTCAGCCACGAATTCCGGCGACGCGTTCGCATCGGACTTGGGCGGCGCACTGGTGTGCGTGTGAGTGTTGCAGCGATACCAGTTCATCGACTCGCCGACTTCTTCGGCGAACGCGTTGACGGACAGCGCGCTCATGACGAGCAGCGCCGCCTGCGGAACAATCGACCTCATTCCCACTCTCCTGTCCCGCTTCAGTAGCTGAAGCTCACGTCGATGCCCACGATCCTTCGATAGTCCGGCGGCAGAAAGTGCGTCACGACCTGGCCGACGACGATGCCGCTGGTGTGGAACTGGTCCGTCAGATTCTTTCCATACAACTTAATGTTCACGTGATCGTTTTGCGTCCGCATGCCGATGGACGCACCGAGCAAGCCATACGAAGGCTCGATGCCGTACGGGCTGCCGAGCGGGTTCCACTGGATGCTGTCGCGCCAGCTGTAGTCCAGCGTCGCAAAACCGTCCCACGCGATGCCGGGCACCGGGAATTGATATTTGGTGAAGACGTTGAAGTTCCAACGCGGCGAGTTCGGCAAACGCTCACCCGAGAGATCCTGCACGGTGCCGACGCACTGACCGGCGCCTTGCGGCTGGCCCGGGTAGCACTGCGCGTTCGCAAACTCGTCGTACGTCGCATCCACATAGGCCGCGTTGCCGCCAAACTCCAGCGACTCGCTCACCAACGCTGCGAACTCCGCCTCGAAGCCCTGCGTCTTCAGCTTGCCCGCATTCAACAGCACGATGCGGGCGTTCGGATTGCTCGGCTCGATCAGACCGCCCTGGGTCTGAAAGTCTTCGAACGTCGACACGAACGCGTTCAGATTCAGCGTCACGCGGCGATTGAAGAACTGCGACTTCATGCCCGCTTCATAGCTGATGGACGTTTCCGGGCGGACCGGTTGCGAGTCGCCGATCGCGGCGATGTTCACGTTGAAGCCCGGGCCCTTGAAGCCCGTCGCGGCCGAGACATAGAACATCCGGTCTTCATGGGCTCGCCACTGCGCGCCAGCACGCCATGAGACCTTGCTGGCACTCGCCTCATCCTGGGTGACGCCGAGCGGATGACGAAATCGCACCGTCCCTGGCGCGATAGGAAATCCGACCACCTTCATGTCCACTTCGTCGTGCGTCCAGCGCAGACCGGCGGTGAATGACAAACGATCTGTCACTTCTGCCGTAGCCTCCGCGAACGCTGCGTAATTCAACATCTCGACATTGCTGATCTGGCTGCTCGCTTGCCGGGTCGTGGTGCCGACCACCAGCGTGCCTGGATCTTGCAGCCCGATCTCGGTCTCGTTATTGAGCAGATACAAACCCGCCACGTAATCGATGGGACCCTCGGTCGGCGACGCAATACGAATCTCCGCCGAATACTGATCCTGATCCGTGTAACCGAACTGGTCGCCATCGTTACGCGGCGTGAGCCAGGTATAGGTGCCCGCGTGGAAATCCTGGTTGTAGGCGCGATACGCAACTAACGTCGTCAGGTCGTAACCGCCCAACGCATGATCCCACTGCAGCGCTGCTCCTCGCGACTCCTGACGATTCTCGCCCAAGCTGCGCGCGTTGATCTTGTCGTTCTCGAGACCGACGATGCTGCCCAGGTCTTCGATCACGTACTGAGGCGTCTGCGGTGTGAACGCGCGAATGATGTTCGCGCCGCCGCCGTTCTTCTGCTCGACATAGTCCGTCGACAGCTTGAGTTGATCGCTATCGGTGGCCGCGAGCACCAACTTGCCGCGGAAGCCGGTTTGTTCGTCGTCTTCCCATTCCGAGTTGTCGTAGATGTTTTCGACGTAGCCGTCTCTGGAGCTGCGATAGGCCGAGATCCGTCCGGTGAGACGATCGTCGACCAGTGAGCCCGACATCGAGCCCCGCACGTCGATGGTGTTGTAGTCGCTGTAGCCGAGGCCGGCTTCCGAAACGAATTCTTCGGTGGGATCCTTGGTCGTGATGCTGATGACGCCGGCGGAGGCATTCTTGCCGAACAGCGTGCCCTGCGGACCGCGCAGCACTTCGACTCGCTCGGTGTCGCTCAATTCAGGAAATGCGCCCGCCTTGGCGCGCTCATACACGACGCCGTCGATGACGATCGCCACCGAATCCTGCACGCCCGAACCTTGCGTCTGCGTGCTGATACCGCGTAACGCGATGGCGGGACCGGAGCCAAACCGGCTCGGGTTGGTCACAAACGTCAATCCTGGCGCCACGGCATCCAGTTCAGTGACGCTCACCATATTCAATTGAGAAAGCGTCTCGGCCGATGCGGCGGCGATCGATGCGGGCACATCCTGCAAACGCTCTTCACGCTTGCGTGCCGTCACCGTCACGACTTCAACCTGGCCCATCGTGGGCTCCGTCGCGGCCACCGCCACTCGCGTTGGACGGCTGGTTGCATTGGTCGTCGCGGGCTTGGCCTGCGCGACTCTGCGCAACACCACCGTCCTGTCATTGACACGATCCGCGCGCAGATCGGTCTGCGCGAGCAAACGATCGAGCGCGTCGTTCACGCTCAACGTGTCGTTGAGCGCCGGCGCGCGTGCATCGTTCGCGATCGGCGCCTCGTACATGATCTGAGTGCCGGATTGCTCGCTCAGCGCCTCGAGCGAGTCGGCGAGCTGCCCCGAGGCAATCTGGAAATGATGCGGCGTCTTCGCATCCGCCGTGGCGCCCAATGCGCTCGCGCTGGCCAGCGCCAAACAAAGCGTGTTTCTGATCGCTCTGACGATATCCGACATCGGTGATTCCCTGCGCGTGCCGCCGTCCCACGACGGTTACCCGATCAAATGCCGCACGCTCCGAGCGCCCTACCTTTGTCACAAAGGTTTCATACGGGCTGTGAGGGGACGCGCCGCGTTCAGCTACTGCGACGCAAGTACGATGCTGAGATCGTCCCGATGTGAAACATGAAGATGCAACAGTACGACGAGCGCATCGGCGACCGAGTCGCTGTCGCCAACCGCAAATGCACCGTTGATGGGCGTGCTGCGCAAGGATGCATCGTCAATGCGGATCTTCCGGTTGGAATAACGATTCACTTCAGCGAGCACGTCCGCGAGCGGTGTCGCGCGGAAGCGCAAACGACCTGTGCTCCAGCTGGACACTACGTCGGTGTCAACATTGCGTCGGGCGATTGCCGTCTCCCCGCTCGCGAAGTGCAACTGCTCGCCGGGTACCAGCACCGTTCGCTGTTGCAGCTGGGGACGGCTGACCGCGACGCTGCCTTCGAGCAAAGTCACAGTGATCTTCGCATCGTCATTGCGCACCTGGAAACGCGTCCCCAATGCGATGACTTGTCCGTCCGCCGTTGCTACCGTGAACGGTCGGGTCTTGTCATGCGCAACCTTGAACAGCGCTTCGCCCCGACGCAACGTGACGTGCCGGGCGCGATCACTGAAACGAATCTCGACCTCGGTCGCAACGTTCAATGAGAGCACCGAGCCGTCGGTGAGATCGAAGCTTTTGCGCTCGCCGGCACCGGTCGCATAGACAACCGTCGGCTCCTTGCGCTCGACTGTGTAGAGGAACACGCCACCGCCGACCGCGGCAACAACAGAGGCCGCGATGAATACGCGACGTGCCATTGGCGGCGGCCGATGCGCAGTGTCCGTGAAAACCTGCTGGGTAAGAAGTTCCATGTCCTCGCGGTCCGCGAGGGAGTCGAAGGATTGCCACATTGCTTCGGTCTTGGCGAAAGCGGCAGCGTGCTCGGGAATGGCTTGCCAGCGCTCGAATTCCAGGCGCTCTTCGGGTCGACAGTCCGCCGCCTTCAAGCGGACGTACCAGCGTTCGGCCTCGGCAAGGATCTGTGGAGGGGTGTTCCCGTGCATTTCAGATGTATCAATGCTTATGACCGGGAGTCACCTACCTCGGCCCGGCAAATTGCGAGCGCCTTCGTGATGTGCTTTTCGACCATTTTGACACTGATACCGCAGCGAGTGGCAATTTCCGGATAGGCCATGTCGTGAAACCGGCTGAGCACGAACACCTGCCGGCATTTGTTCGGCAGCCGCTGGATGGCGGCCATCAGGCGGTCGAGCTGCTGCTGATCGCCCAGTTGTTGTTCCTGCGACGGCGAGTCCGCCGCCACGATGAGCTCTTCATCCATGGGCTGGTGCTCATTCCAGCGGCGAGCCCGCGCCCGCCGCGAGCGCATGCCCATCAGATTGGTCGCGATCCGGAACAGCAGCGCCTTGAGCGATTCCAGATTCTGGTTCTCGCGATAGCGCAACAGCCTGACGTACGCATCCTGGGCCAGATCGCGCGCTTCGCTTTCGCAGCCGATTCGACGCCGCAGGTACTGAACCAGCGGCGTGTAATGTTCCCGGAACGCAGCCTCGAACAAAGGCTGCGCCTCGTGATCGAGCGGGCTCTCGATTGCGATATCCGGTTCAGAGATGACAGCTGCGCGTCGGCTCATGGCCCCTAGCGTTCTGCGAAAATGATGACAAGTGCAACCGCATCGGGCGGCGCAGGAACTCCCTCATCTCTAATGATCCTCCGCCGCGTCGTTTTGAACCCTGCTCCGCAAATAAATTCCTGTTGTCATCCAACAGCAATAACTATCGTGTACGGCGCCGAACTGCACCAAACAGCGTCACCATGCCCGACAGCAGCAACCACGCCGCAGCTGGCAACGGCACAGGCGTGACCTGCACAGCCAACGAATTCGCCAGGTAGTCGATACCGGTTGCACTCAGCTCGAATCGCACCAGGCTGCCCGAGACGTCGTCAGTCAGCAGCGGCGTCATGCCATCGGCAGCGTACAGCGCCAACGCGAACGAAGTGCCCAACACGCTCGGCGTCACATTGACCGAGAACTGCACGACGAAGCTAAACGCCTCGCCGAACTGAGCCGCGGGTAAATAGTCATTGAAGGCCGTGCCGTTGTTCATCGTCACCGTCGTGGGCAACGAGCCCGTGACGTTGCCTTCGATCAGCGGCGCATCGAGCAGCGTCGTGCTGCCGATCCATTGCAGGAGCGATGTCGGACAAGTGTCTGGCGCGCTCGTGGACTGGCAGGCGACCGTCACTCTTCATTCATCCAGGTGCGGCACTCTATCTGGATGAGAATTTCGACCGCGCATTGGGCCTGTGTGGCCCTGCTGACGATGTCGGCAGGCGTCCAGGCCCAGGACTACAAGAACGATATCGGTTACGACGATCTGGTGAAGCGACTCGGTAGCACCGCTCCGACCGGTGCCGGTGTCACGGCGATGCAGGTCGAGGCGCCCGCGGGTGTCGATAGCAGCAATCTGCCGATCTGGAGTCCGGTGACAGGCTCGACGAGCAGCGTGTTCTCCGGTGTGACTTTCAATTTCACGACGAGCACCAGCGGCCGCTCATCGAGCCCTTCCGGGCATGCGCTCAATGTCGGCCAGCTGTTCTATGGAAACAACGCGCTCGCTTTTGGAATTGGCACCGTGCGTCTCGGCAACGCGATCGATTGGCTGACAACGGATTTTCTCGGCGCAGGCACACCGGCGATGCCGTCGATCACGGACGCACGCGTCATCAACCATAGTTGGGTCGGCACGTTGAACGATGCGGTAGGAGACGCCGAGGTCCTGCGACGCATGGATTGGCTGGTTCAACGAGACAACATCATCAATGTGGCGGCCGTGAACAACGGCAGCGCCAATCGCTCACTCCCCGGCAGCGCGTTCAACTCCATCGCCGTCGGTGCGACCAGCGGCAATCATCCTCGCGGCTCCTACGATCTGAGCGCAGTCGATGCGGTTTATGCCGCCGGCCGAACGCGCCCGGACGTCGTCGCCCCGATGGCCACGACCTCCGGAGCAGCGCCCGTCGTATCGTCATTGGCCGCCTTGCTGGTTGAGACCGGGCACACAGGCGCCGATACGCTGTCGCATGGCTCGACGACCAATCGAGCCGACGCCACCGTCTACAACGCCGAGCGCGCCGAAACGATCAAAGCCGCAATCATGGCCGGTGCCGATCGCCAGACTCACAATCTCAGCACCTCCTCTCAGATCACCGACTATCGAGCGAACGGCAATGCCACCGCCAACGGCCTCGACAGTCGTTACGGTGCCGGCCAGGTCAATGTATCGACCAGTCATCAAATCATCGCCGGTGGCGAACACGAAGCGGGCTCGGTGTTGTGCGGTACCGCCGTCCGAATCTGCGCCGGCTTCGACTACGTTGAAAACTTCGGCGGCAGTTACGGCTCGGCCACCGAGCTCAACTACAGCTTCACCGCCACCGCCAATCGCAATCAGCTGACCGCCTCACTGGTGTGGAATCTGGACGTGGACGCGGTCGGCAGCGCTGGCGGCGCGACCTTGCACAACCTCGGACTGTCGCTCTACGACGAGACCACCGGTCAGCAGGTCGGCAACTCGGTCAGCCTGATCGATAACACCCAGAACCTCTGGTACTCGCTGGTGAGCGGTCGACAATATCGGCTCACCGTTTCTTCGCTGGAGTCCGAAGCGTTTGACGGCAGCTATGCCCTTGCATGGAATCTCTCCGGAACGACGACGCCAGTGCCGCTGCCGCCTGCAATCTTCCTACTGCTGGGTGGACTGGTGACGCTCCTGCCAGCGCTGCGACGGCGCCATTTCGCTCAAAACGCTTTGGCCACCCGCAAGTAGCCCACTCGCTGCAGCAAGTCTCCCTGCGACAAATCGTAGCCCGCCGAATAGCCGACCGTCGCGAACGCCGGCGTCTTATCGAACACATTCAGCACTCCAAACGACACAGTGAGATCGCGAAGCAGTGCGCTGTCCGTCGTTGTGGCCAGATCGAGCGTCATCTCGACGTCCATCAGGGTCTGCGATGGGATCGTGCGTCCGGTCGGTTCCAGAAAGGCGTCCGCATAGGGCGGCGTGTAGCGAACAGTCGTGGACGCACCGAAAATTCCACGCTTCCACGCGAGCGAGCCGACGACGCGCCATCGCGGAATCGTCCCATAGGGACTCGCGATGCCGGCGCGATCCGTGCCTTTGATATTCCGCACGTCCGCGGTCACATATTTGTCGACCCAAGTGGCCATCAGTTTTCCAGAGAACACTCCGAACGCGCCGGCGTCGACCTGCTTCGATGCGAGCAAATCAATCCCTCGGGTTTCCAATCGTCCGCTGTTCAGCCGCGAGAAGTCGAGCAGCCGCAGCGGCCCCGGTTGTCCCGCCGCGATATCGCCGGGCGTCGGCGTGTCACGTACCACGCGCTCGCTAAAATATTCCGCGTGATCGAGCAACCGTGGCAACGACGGCACGATCACCTGGTCGTGAAGCGAGATGTTCCAATATTTCGCACTCGCCTCGTAAGACCCCGACTCGGGCTTCAGCGTAATCGCCAATGACCAGGATTCGGTTCGCATCGGGTCGAGATCGGGATTACCACCGACGATGACGTCGATGCTACGAACCTCACCCCGCCTGCTGCTGTCCACCACGGTCGCTTCGCTGCGCGTCCGGGGCCGCATCATTTCCAATAGCGTTGGCGCGCGTTCGCCTTTGCCATACGCAGCGACCACGGTGAGCGAAGCAACCGGCTGCCATCTGAACCCGTACTGAAAGCCAGTCATCTCGCCCAGGTCGCCAAGGTGCTCGAGACGCGCGCCGGCGCTCAGATTCAACGTGGCATGCAGCGGCACACGCAACTCGGCAAAACCGGCCGAGGAGCGACGCTGCAATGTTTGTTGTGCGATCTCTGCAAAGGATGAGCGAATGCGCTCGCTGTCCAGCCCGAACAACGTGTCCACCGTTCCGATTCTGCCGCTCAGTGTTGCCCGAACCAAGGTCGAGCTGGACGAGCTGCGCGCAGTGGTGGCCTCATCCACCAGCCACTCCAGCAACTCGCGGCTGCCCAAACTGGCCGGATTGAATATGTTCAGGCTGTGATCCGGATCCGACGTCGACAACGCCGCCGCCACTCTGTCTTGTGGAATGCCAGTAAACGAAGTGACGGACACCTCATCGTGCGTATTGATGATTGACAGCTGGCCATTCCAGGGCCTGCCCACGCTGCGCACACTGAACACCGAGCGCACCAGTTTGTTATCTGTAATCGTCCGCTGTGGCGGCATACCTGCAATCAGCACATCAGCCACGAGCGGTATATCGAAGGGATTGTAGGGATTGCTGGCGGGTACGAGAACGCCGGACAAAACGGGCGGGTTACGCTGTTGTATGACTTCTCGGCCGGTGTACAGCAAGTCACTCGAGACGGCCATAGCATCGCCCAGAGCCACTTCCACTCTGCCGAAGGCGCTGCCACGTTCAGTTGCGGGCACCGCTGAATAGTACCGACTCAGACTCTCGAGATTGACGTGTCCATCGGTCTCCGCGAAATCCTCCGGCGTCAGCCCGACGCTGCCACCATCGGGAATGGCGGCTCGAGAGGAGCGCAAACCGGGCAGCCGCTCACCATTCACTGAATGTATGTTTCCGGGGCTGCTGGTCGGCGCCCGGTAGTCAGCGCCGCCGAAGCGCCGATAGTCCTGGTTGCGCCACAAGTCGCGCTTCTCGCCTAGCAAGAAATCGCGTTGCTGATACTCCAGAGAAAATGTTCCTTTGATTCTTTGGCCGGCACTACCGGCGGCCGAAAACTTGCGCTCGCCCGCGCCACCGCGGGCAGCCGCATATTTGAGATCGACCAGCGTCTGCTCGCGATCGCGGCCGAGAACGATATTGACGACCCCGCCCACCGCCCCGGGAAGATAGGCCGGCGGCGGATCGGAAGTGATCTCCATCTGCCTCACCGCCGCTAGCGGAATAGAGCTCAGATCAAATCCGCTCGCGCCGTCGCCGGAGGACGCGGCCACTGGCAAGTTATCGATCAGAACCACGGTGGTGCCTGGACCGAGACCGCGCAACTCCACGAATTCAGCGCCACTGGCACGGCGGCCGTCCATGTTGTACGGCTGCTGGGGTATGTACTTGAAGAACCTGGCGAGCGAAGACTCGCCCTGTTTGTCGAAATCTTCGCGACTGAAGGTCATGGTCGCCGCCGTGAAACCGAGCGCGTTCCCAGGGGCACCGCTGACAATCACTTCCTCGAGCGGCGACGCATTGGCTGGGGACGATCCCGGCGATCGCGCCGATGACACTTTCGCCACGGGCGTGCCGGGACTTTGGGCCGTCCTGCGCACCAGGATGGCCCGTTCGTTGACGTACAAATATTCGATACCCGTTCCCTCCAGCAGCTTCTTCAGTGCCGCTTCGATGGAATAGCGGCCCCGCAACGCCTCGACGATGACCTGCTCGGCGTTCGGCAAGTAAACCTGCAGGCCGGTCTGCAGACTGAATTGATTCATAACCTCCGCCAGCGGCGCTCGTTCGATATCGAACGTCACTTCGTCTCGCGGCGATAAAGCATGTTCCGCTCTCGCTGTCGCAAGCGCCGTCGCCAGCGAGAGAGACAATAACAAACTGTAGCTTGGCTTCATGGATGTCGCGCACACAGCTCCGGGCTGCATCGATGTTGACCGTTCTACCGGCAACGATGATCCCTGCCGCGCGTGGCCGGGTGCTTGCAAACATTCGCAAGCTAAATCCGCTGTAAACCTGGAGGAAAGAAATGTGAATAAAAATACCGCCTGACAACGTCTATACAACAGCGGCAGGCCAACAAAGTTATTCAGGGTTGAGCGGCGTGGCAGACACGGTCTTCTCGATAGCAGCGATTGCAGCGGGCAGCGAGGCGGGCAATGAAATCAAACATACCGGGCGGCGTCGATCAGAACCTCATCCGTTGGCTGGTGGCCTGGCTGCGCCGGCGCGAATGGCGGATGGCCGAGGCGGAGGCGCGGGATGTGGTCGGCAGCGTGCTGGTGAAATTCGTAGAGGAGCCCCCTGAAGAGATGCGCAGCTTGAAAGCTTTTTTCTGCTGGAAGATTCGCAACGAGGTGAAGGATCGCTATCGCCAGCGTCGGGAACGGGCGCGTCTCGAGGCTTCGTCGATGGACGATTTCTCGGACCGCGCCACCGAGCCCGACTACGAGAATCAGTACGCTTTGTCGAAGATCGTGGACAAGCTTCCGGAACGGGAGCGCTATGTTTTCTGGAGAAGTTACGTTGATGAAGTGGCGCTGACGGAAATCGCCAAGGACATGAATGTCAGCTTCGCAACCGTCTGGCGGTTGCGTAAGCAAGCCCTCACACGCTGCCACGCCCTAGCCGGGCGCACTCATGGAGATCCGCAATGATCGCACCGAAGTTTTCACGAGCCGAACTGCGCCGACGCTTGAAGGCGGCGGACCTCGCGATCCAATCGCAGGAAGGAACCCTGTCGGCCAGCGAACGGCTGGCCTGCCGGCAGTGGCGCTCGCTGCCCGAGAACGAGCAAACATTCCGCGAAATGGCAGCGTTGCTACGGGCGGCGAAGAAGTTGCCCCGCTCCCACCGCAAAAGCCGCGCGCCGCGCCGGCTACTGCGCGATTCGATTGCACTCAAAGCGGTCGCGGGCATAGCTGGAGTCGGCATCCTCTGCGGGCTGCTGGCGTTTCCGCCGACCGTCGGGAGTCAGCAGCAACTCGTCAACCAGTCGACACAATGGCACGCGGACAGCCTCGACGATGGCAGCGGCGTCTTCCTGGGCCCGGGCACCGCCCTGAACTTCCAGGTGAACGATGACGAGCGCAAGGTGGCGTTCAAGCACGGTCAGGCCTTGTTCAAGGTCAAGAAGGACGCCAAGCCCTTCGTGGTACGCGCCGGCGACATCAGTGTCGTAGCGGTCGGCACGGAGTTCGCGGTCAAGCTGCTCGACGGCCCGCCTGAAGTCACAGTCAAGGAAGGCACCGTGCGCGTCGAGCCTGGCCGGGGTCAGGGTCAGCCCATCTATGTCAACAAAGGCGAGCAGCTGACGATCGCCGAAGGCACGCGGCTGGCGGTTCGCAAGGTCAACGTTGACGATCAGTTGCAGTGGACCGAAGGGCTGTGGAACTTCAACGGCAAGACGGTCGCGCAGGTCGTGGCCGAGCTCAATCGCCACAACTTCGTGCAGATCGACATAGACGAGACGGTCCTGCCCGCGGACACCGTGATCTATGGCACGGTGAAGCTCGACGATCCGATCACGTTCGTACAGTCGCTGGCGCTGGAGCGCAAGCTGATCATCGACCGCCGGCAGCCCAATGTTTTACTGGTGACCGCGGCTAAAGCACACGCACAGTGAATCGAAGTTCGCGTCGCGATGAACGCGACGCGAACATCGTCATCATTACCTTCGCGGCCTTGGGAAATACAACCTCGGCGCCGGTGGCAACTTCATATTCGTGCCCAGAAAGAAGCCCGGATGCGGCGGCTGATTGTAGGCGACGTTCTGCCAGGCGACCGCCAGACGATAGGTCGGGTCGTGCATCAACGTTCGCAGTTTGTAGGCAGTCGGGGCGGTCGTCGTGTAGATGCGCAGCTCGCTGCTATCTTGCGAACGCCAGATCGCCTCCTCCCGCCAGTCGCCGAGAATGTCTGCCGTCAGCGCCGGCGTGCCTTTGGTGCCGTTGTTTGAATACGTTCCTGCGGCGACCAGGATGGGCACGGACACGCCATTGATATGATCCCACTTGTCGATACGGCCCACCCCCGCACCTGCCACCGCATCGTAGGTGTGATCGAGCAGTTCGCGTGACAGGTCGCCGTCCCACCAGATGCCGAAGTTGATGGATGACGGGATGCCCGTCAGAGGATCGCCGGTGGCGGTATGCAGGCCGCCGCCCGTGCTGGACCACATTTCTTCGCCGGGATGTGTGGGATCGATGTCTGCGGACATGCCTCGCCCGGTATCCGCGGCGGTGAGCTTGCCCCAGAGAATTGCGCCAGTGGCCGCGTCCCAGGACGCGAGACCATAGGGCGACGTTCTCGACTCCATGACTTTGAACACTTCGAGCCCAGGTCGATTCGGATCCAGATCGCCGACATGCAACGCATCGCCATGCCCGAGGCCGGTGTTGTAGAGCACGGTGCCGTCGTCATTGATCGTCATGGCGCCAAAGACGATCTCATCCTTGCCGTCGTTGTCGACATCGGCCACCGCCAGCTGATGATTGCCCTGCCCTCGATACTCCGCACCGGAGATATCCGAGTCGAACACCCAGCGCTGAGTGAGCTCGCCATGTTTCCAATCCCAAGCGACGATCACGGTGCGCGTGTAGTAACCGCGACTCATGATCAAGCTCGGATGCCGGCCATCGAGATAGGCCACGCCGCCCAGGAAACGATCGACCCGGTTGCCGTAGTTATCGCCCCACGACTCGACCGTGCCGCGCGCAGGAACGTAATCGATAGTCGAAAGCGCCTTGCCGGTGGCGCCATCGAACATCGTCAGAAACTCAGGGCCGCTGAGCACGTATCCATTGACGGTTCTATAATCCGCCGCTGGATCGCCGATCACCGTGCCGCGAGCGTCGGTGGTGCCGTCCGCTGTCTTCATTGCCACTTCGGCTTTGCCGTCGCCGTCGAAGTCGTACACCAGGAACTGCGTGTAGTGCGCGCCGGCGCGAATGTTTCGTCCCAACGAGATCCGCCACAGCTGCGTGCCGTCGAGCTTGTAAGCGTCAATGAAGACTTCGCCGGTGTAGCCGCTTTGTGAGTTGTCCTTCTGATTCGACGGATCCCATTTCAAGACGATCTCGTATTCACCGTCGCCGTCCAGATCGCCCACGCTCGCGTCGTTCGCCCGATAGGTGTACGCCTCACCCGCCGGCGTCACGCCATCCGCCGGTTTCTGCAATGGAATAGGAAGATACGAACCTTCCCAAACTCCCGCCGAGTCTGCGTTATGACGGCCTCGTCGCAAAGAATCGATCAATGCAGCAAGCGGATGCTCACGACCGTCGAACACGCGACGCACGGAATAGATCGAATCGACCGTGCCCGCGGGATCGAGATAGTTCGTCGTGTCGGTCAGTGGCTTTCGATTCAGCTTTCTACCGTTGCGATAAAGATTGAAGCCGGCGTCGTACGATTCGTTTCCCAGCAGACGCCAGCTGACAAACACTCCTTCGCCGGTGTTGACCGCAACCAGTCCGCGGTCCAGAAACTCCGCCTGCCTGGCGGGTATGCGAGGCGCGCTGTCCTCCGCCCCCACATGGACAATCGGCAACAAGACTCCGATACAGCCAGCGGCAATCCCCCGCCGCCATCCTTTCAGCTGGTCCATCGAGCACTCCTTATATATGAGAGGCTTTCGCCCCCCGGATGACGCCCCCCCTAATCGAATTTGCTCGAATTTGCTCTTTACTGATTCTTTTTGCAACCTTGCCCGGCGGCGCTCAAAGAAATGCCATGCAGCCCGGCCTTGTTTCGAATCGCCGATTCGCTTCGCCCCAATGCCGAGGCAATCTCGTCCACGGCGGTGCCCAGCGCCGCCAATTCCCTAAGACGACGGAGCGCGTCGCCAGTCCAGGCATTTCGTCGGCGCGCGGGCAACCCGTGCCGCGACGAGCGGCACCCTGAGAAAACGAGAGGACGCACACCCGTTACTTCATGACCGGCATGACGTACTCGGCGACGCTGCGAATGCCGGTTGGCCAGCGAGCCGTCATGGTTTTCATACGAGTGTAGAAGCGCACGCCGTCAGGCCCGTGCACGTGCAGGTCGCCGAACAAAGAACGTTTCCAGCCGCCGAAGCTGTGGAACGCCATGGGCACCGGAATCGGCACGTTGACCCCCACCATGCCGGCTTGCACCTGGTGACAGAAGGTTCGAGCGGCATCGCCGTCGTTGGTATAGATCGAGGTGCCATTGCCGAACTCGTGCTCCTCGATCAGTTGTAACGCGCTTGCCAGATCCGGCACGCGCACGATGACGAGCACCGGGCCGAAGATCTCTTCCTGGTAGACGCGCATGGTTGTTGTCACATGATCGAGCAACGTCGCGCCCAGATAAAAGCCGCGCTCGTGACCGGGCACAGTTTGACCGCGCCCGTCGACGACGAGCTTCGCGCCTTCCTGCACGCCGATATCGATATAGCCGCGCACCCGCTCCATGTGCTCCCGAGTCACCAGCGGCCCCATCTCCACGCCTTCGCTCGTACCGTTGCCAACCTTGAGCGCGGCGATCATCGGTTTCAATTCCTCCACCAGCCGATCGCCGGCATCGCCGACTGCGACCGCGACCGAGATCGCCATGCATCGCTCGCCCGCCGAACCGTAGGCCGCGCCCATCAATGCCTGCGCCACGAGCTTTGGATTGGCGTCGGGCATGACGACCATATGATTCTTGGCGCCGCCCAGCGCCTGCACCCGCTTGCCGTGCCGGGCCGCCGTTTCATAGATGTGTTGAGCGATGGGCGTCGATCCGACAAAACTCACTGCCGCAACGTCCTTGTGCGTGAGCAGTGTGTCGACCGACTCGCGATCGCCATTGATGACATTGAAGGCGCCTGGCGGCAGGCCGGCCTCACTCAGCAACTGAGCCAGTCGCAGCGCGCAGGAAGGATCTTTCTCGGACGGCTTCAACACAAATGTGTTGCCGCATGCCAGCGCGATAGGAAACATCCACAGCGGCACCATCGCCGGAAAGTTGAATGGCGTAATACCCGCGCAAACTCCCACCGGATGCCGCAACGACCAGCTATCGATGCCGCGACCGACATCGTCGGAAAACTCCCCCTTGAGCAGATGTGGAATGCCACAGGCGAACTCCACGACCTCGAGGCCACGCATCACCTCGCCGCGGGCATCGGATAGCACCTTACCGTGCTCATGCGTGATGAGCGCAGCGAGCTCGTCGATGTGCGCCTCGATGAGCGCCTTGAAACGAAACATTACGCGCGCCCGTTGCACTGGCGGCGTTGCAGCCCACGACGGCAGCGCTTTGCGCGCAGCCGCCACCGCTGCTTGCGTCTCCTGCGCAGACGCAAAGCTCACCTGTGCCGACACTTGCCCGGTCGCGGGATTGAACACCTGACCGAATCGACCGCTCGTACCCATGCGCACGGCGCCATCGACGAAATGACCCAACATCTTCATCGAACACTCCTGGAAACGATCACGACCCGGCGTGGCGCCGCCGTGCGAATGACTGCTCGAAGGTGACGCGCCACCCGCCGGAGCCGTCGGTCGGGACCTCGATGATTTTGACGGTCGCCTGGTCGCCTGCGATGCTCAGATGCGCAAAGCCCCACGTCAGCCCCTTCGCATATAACGTGCGCAGCTGCGGATAGCTGGCGACTTGATTGCGAATGAATGCGCTGTTGATCGGACGCATCTTGGCGGCGCTGCCCGAGACCACCTGGGGCAGCGGGTCGCTCACGCCGGTATCGGTGCTGGAGCAATCATCGGTGTGCACTTCCATGGTGTGCTCATGCCCCGCCAGATACAGATCGGCATAGCGACACAGCGTTGGCAGAATGAGCTGGCGCAATGCATGCGCCTGCTCAAACTTGCCACCGGCGCCCGACCATAACGGATGATGGCCGATGACAATCTTCCAGCGCGCCTTGGAAGTGCGCAGCGACTCTTCCAGCCAACTCACCATGTTGCGCTCGGCGTCGGATTGCGGAACCGCCCACTTCAACGGCTTCTCACGTTTCTGACTGCGCACCTCGCTGGCATCGTCGGCCAGCGTCGCCTTGTAGACGGTGGTCGATGAGAGCAGCACCTCAGTATCGATCGCGAACACTTCCACGTCGCCGTGGCCTGCCGGCGGCTGCACGCGATAGAACAGTCCATCCATGTAGAACGGCCGGGTTTGTTCCAAGAAATGGACTTGAGCCATCGCTCCTTCGCGAGACGTGCGCCAGTCGTGATTGCCCAGCACGGAGTAAATGCGGAAGTCATCGTGTCTACGACCGAGGCCCGCGAACGGTGTGAGGAACAGGTCGCGGAAACGCCGTGCGTCGCTCCCGTCGCCGTTCGCAGTGGCGCCGCTTGGATAAATGTTATCTCCCAGCATCGCCGCGAAGTCGCAATCCGCCGCGCCGGCGCAGTACGCCTGCATGGCGTTGGCGACTGGCTCGAGGCCGCTTGCAGTGATCGTGCTGCCATTGCGCGGCAGACGGTACATCGGCGAGTAAGCAAGCTCCTCGATGGGCCGCTTGTCGTCGATCCAGTCGTGCCGCTCCTTTTCCTTGAACTGATGCTCGGTCACGACGCTCTCGTAGTCTTCCGCTTCGAGATAATCGTAGTGATACCCGCTGTCTCCGAACACCAGAATCGACACACGCTCCGACGCCCTCACCGCTTGTTTGGTGGGGTCGACGTCGACGGACGTGCACGAGAACAACGTTGCCAGTGCCGGCACGGCCGCAATGGCCAGCCAGCGCGAACCCTTCGAGAACTTCACGAGTATTGTCTCCGGATCAACTCTTCCACTTCCGAGCGGGTGCGGCGGATCGGCCCTTCCTCTTCCAGCTTCAAGCTGGTGAGCGCGGCGGCCCACTTCGTCGCCTGTTCCGGCGAGGACTGCAGCCTGCTCGACAGATAGGAGCCGACGCACGTGTCGCCTCGACCGCTACGGCCGCGCAGCTCCACCGGACGAAACGGCTGCTCGAAATACTCGCCGTTCGCCAGGACCAGTAAACCATCCTTGTGAGTCAGTACGATTTCCTTCGGCCCGAAGCTCGCAAGCTTGCGCGCAGCGACGCGGATATCGGCTTGGCCGGTGAGAAACTCCGCTTCGACCGCATCGGTCTTCAACACATCGACCAGCGACAACACTTCCGACATTTCAGGCCAGCCCTGATACGCCAGCTTGCCTTCGGGCGTGACGATTCGAACGAATCCTTGCACGTCGACGCCGAGCAATCGCGCCCGCTCCCTGATCGCTTTGACTACCGGCAAGGACACTTCACCACGAATGGACGCACTGATCAGAATGGCTTCGGCACGCACGTCCACCACGTCTTCGACCCGAAACGGATCGGCGACGTCGGTGACAGTGAGAATGCGCTCGTCGACATTCGTCGTTGGATATTCGAGTCGCATCACTGTGGATTTTTCCGAGGGCCGCACCATCACTTCCACGCCCGACTCTCTGAGCAGTCGCGTGGAGTCGACGTCCTCCCGGGCGAGACGAGTCACGGCGCCGACGCGTTGATCGAGCAAGCGCGCTGCGTGTGCCGAGTAGCTGTAGCCGCCGCCGTGCACCTGGCGAGTGCCGGAGCGCGTGACGATGGTGTCCTTGGTGTAGGCACCGACAGAAACGAAATCGAAGGTATGCAAGCAAATCTCCCCGATGATCCTCAATCGCGTAACTTCACACGCCACAGACAGGCGGCCAGCAGCATCGATAGCAGCGATGAGCCGAGCCAGAACCAGATCGCCGCGCTGAAATCGTAAGTACGGATGCCGCCGGTCACGCTCATGCCACGCTCGATCAGGTGGCCGCTGACGTTTTCCTGGATGGCCGCGCCGAGATAGCTGAAGATGCCGATCAGCCCCATGGCGGCGCCCGCGACCCGTTTGGGACAGATGTCGACGGCAAACAATCCGCCCAGCGCCGTGACCAGCCCCGTCAAGCCGATGCCGAACAGCACCATGCCGACGATCAGCACCGCCGTGTCCGCCGGGCCAAAAAAGATCAACACCAGACCGGTGAGCTCGATGCTGGCGAACAGCAGATTCGCCGGCGGCCGTCGTGCCTCGAAAAATTTATCGGAGATGAATCCGTACGAGATGGCGCCGACCATTCCCGCGATCGTACTGATCATCAGCAGCGTGCCGGCCATGGTGAGCGAATAGCCGCGTGCCTCTTGCAGATAGAGCACACCCCACGAGTTGATCGCGTAACGAGTGATGTAGATGGTCGAGCTGGCCAGCGCCAGGATCCAGATCGGCGCGATCTTCACGATCGACAGCTGGGTGGCGAATGTGCTCTTCTGATTGGCGCTTACCTGCGCGTAATGATCGTTGCGCCAATCGGCAACGGCAGGCAACCCCAGGGTGCGCGGACGATCCTGTATGAAGCGATACGCCGTCACGGCAATGGCGATGCCGATCAATCCCGGCATCCAGAATCCCCAGCGCCAGCCGAGCATCGCGACCACCGCCCCGACCACCAGAAAGGTCAGCCCTTCGCCGATGGAATGCGCCGTGCTCCAGATGCCGTACACACGGCCGCGCTCGCGATTGCTGAACCAGGCAGTGATGGCCACCACGCTCGACGGCGCGCCGAAGCTCTGGAACCAGCCGTTCAATCCCCACAACAGCACCGACAATGTCACCGTGGTGGAGAATCCCATTCCCACATTGCACAGCGCGGTCAACAGGAAACCCAGCGCCAGAAATTTTTTGATGTTGGCGTGATCGGCCAGGAAGCCGTTGGTCAGCTTGCCGAAGGCGTATGTATAGAAGAGTGCCGAGCCGATCATGCCGAGCTCGGCCGGCCCGAACACGCCGGCATCGATGAGCGGCTTCTTCACGACGCCGAGCGCCAGCCGGCACGTGTAGATCACGCCATAGCAAAGCGTGATCGCCACCATCACACGCACGCGGTGATATCGATACAGCGCGTCGACGCTCGCACGATCCTCGAGCACGGGCCGGTCCGCGCCGGTGGCGAAGAACTTCAGCACGGAGCTCCATGCCGACGCCCTGCCCGCCACTCGCAAACGTTCGATTCCCGGTTCGCCCGCGCTCACCTTGCCCCCGCGCCCCTGCCGATGATTGAAATTTGATTTCCAATATACTAAAACAATGAAATAAATATTCCAAGCCCGATCGTCGGCATTCCATCGAGAGAGACCCTATGAAATACCCTTCGCTCCTGAGTTCGCTCGCCATGGGGCTGCTGGCCTGGCAGGCGCAATCGGCGACACAACAGAATGCAGCCGTGAGCGTACCGGTCGAGCGGACTACGCTGCCTACCTCGCATCGTTTCGCGCTGGATGCAGCTGTGTGGCGCAATCCGGCGCGCAGTCTGCTGATGGTCGCGGCCGGCGAAGGCGGACTGGAAGTCCACGATCTCGCCGGCCAGCGAGTCGCCACCTTCGCAGACGTGGAGGTCGGCTTCGTCGAAGTGCCGGATCGCCCTGCTCTGCTCGAAGCGTTGAACAAACTGGTGCTGGTCAGCGATCAACGCGCTGGCGCAATTCGTGCGTACCGGTTCGACGCAACGAGCCGTCGGTTGCATGAGGTCGCCACGCAGCCACTTGCGATCAACGATGAAATCACCGGGCTGTGCTCCTATGTGAGCCCGCTGACGAACAAGCTCTATGTGTTCGTCGCCACCGGCCAGGGACAATTGGAACAGTGGGAGTTGTTCGCCCAGGCGCAGCAGGTCGGCGGGCGGCTGGTGCGCAGGATCGCGGCGGGCAAAGGCGTGGGTCATTGCGCTGTGGACGACGCTCGCCGTCGTGTTTACTTCAGTGAGGAGTCCGTTGGTATTTGGAGTGTCGCCGCCGAGCCCGAATCGGATACGGCGCGCGAAGCTTTCGACCTGGTCGCGCCACGCGGCGGTATCGGCGAAGAAGTCAAAGGCGTCGCTGTCAGTCGAGCGAACGGCTCCGCCTTCCTGATCGCCCGCGACGCGGACGGCTTCATCGTTTACAACCTGGCCGATGGCTCACCGCATCGAGTGCAATTGGGCGCGCCCAAGCAGATCGGCGACGCAGAAGGCTTGACCATCGTCGGCGAATCGCTGGGCGCGGCGTTTCCCACTGGCCTGCTGATCGTCGCCGATGAGGACGCTGGCGATTACAAGCTCGTCTCTTTGAGCACGCTGACAACGTCGCTGGGCTCGGCCGTGGCTCAGAGCGCCGCGGTCAAAGATGAGTTCATCCCTGGCGCAGTGCTGCCCGCCGCCGAGACTGAGCCTGTGCCGAGCTTCGGCGATGCCGCCGACGATCCGGCAATCTGGGTCGACCGTCAGGATCCCAGTCGTAGCGTGGTGATCGCGACGGACAAGAAGCTGGGCCTGAATGTCTACGATCTCGCCGGCAAGCTGATCCACAGCGTCACAGACGGTCGTATGAACAACGTGGATGTGCGCGATGGCTTCGCTTTCGGCGGACACCCGATCACGCTCGTTGCCGCAACCAATCGGACTCGCAAGTCGATCAGTTTGTATCGCTACGATGCGCAGGCGCGGCAGTTGCAGGCGCTGCCCGGTGGCGATCTGGCCACGGGCTTCGACGATCCCTACGGCTTATGTATGTATCGAAGCGCGAACAATGGCGCGTACTACGTTTTCGCCAACGACAGCGCGGACGGCCGGGTTCGTCAATGGAAGATCTCAGTCAAGAACGGCAAGCTCGCTGGCGAACTGGTGCGCGAGATCGCAGTCGGCTCGCAAGCGGAAGGATGCGCGGCCGACGACGAACTGGGCCACTTGTATGTGGCCGAAGAAGATGTCGCACTCTGGAAATATTCCGCCGAGCCTCGCGACGGATCTCGCCGTACGGCCATCGACACGGTCGGGAAAGGACATCTGACGGATGACATCGAAGGCGTATCGATCTACTACGGCGCCAACGGCACCGGCTATGTGATCGCGTCCAATCAGGGCGAAGACAACTACGCGGTATATCGCCGCGAAGGCAGCAACGAATATCTCGGCAAGTTCGCCGTGGTCGCAAACAGCGAAGCGGGTATCGACGGCGCCTCGGAAACCGATGGGCTCGATATCGTCAGCGCCCCGCTCGGCGAGCGTTTTCCGGAAGGCCTGCTGGTCGTGCAGGATGGCCGTAATCTGATGCCGGCCGAGCGACAGAACTTCAAGTATGTTTCGTGGCAGGACGCGCTGCGCTCGCTGCGCAAGTAATAAAAAAGGCGCGCCCGCAAGGGCGCGCCTGACCTCGCCTCAATCTTTAATCGAGATCCCGAATATCGTGCTCGTCATCCACGATCAGGTCGAGCTGATCGGCGATGTCCTCCCATCGCACGAGCTTGAAATTGGTGTTCTCTACCGTCTCGCCTTCCGGATCCAGGATGTCCGGGGTATTGCCGCCATCCATGGCCACGAACAAGCCATCGCCGAACGGCCCGCCGAAGTCGGCGTTGCTGACGCCGATACCGTCGGTCTCCTGCGTACCGTCGACCATGCCGTCCACGATCGAGAACTTGCCGACGTAGTCGTTGTCTTCGCGGTCATACACCACATACTCGTTGTTGCCCTGGCTCGAGACGATCACATAACCCTCATCGTCGTCGGCTTCGTAGAGCGCCACGCCCTCGACGTCGCGCGTCAATCGTCCACCGTATCCAGGATCCTGCTGGGCCTGGTACTCACAGACGTATTCCTCTTCATCCGGATCCCAGGTGCGCGTGTACGGCGTGCCGTATGTGCTCACCTTGTCGATGAGCTGCAGATTCGCCGCCGGATTGTCGATGGTCGTGCGCCACAAGCCCACCGCTTCCTGCCCGATATAAACATAGCCGCGGTCCCGATCGATCACGGTGCCCTCGGACATGGGCGTCAGACCGTCTTCATCCTGACACGGCGTCCACTGCTGGCCGTTCGGCAACGTGAACTGCGACGGCAAGTTGAAGCGCACCAACGGCGCGTAACCCACTTTGCCGCCGCCGGCGTCGTACAGCCGGAACTTGGCGACCTGCGCCCGATCGTTGCGCGTGACGAAAGCGATGGTCTGACCGTTCGCGAGCTTCGCGGTGCCGATGCCCATTACCGTGAGCTCGTCATTCACTTCGCTCTGATTGGCCGCGAACACGAACGGCAACCCAGCCTTGGTCACTTCGGTCAGCGGCACGGCCGCATCCGAACCGCTCTTGTTGATTTCGAAGATGGCCAGCCGGTCGAAACCGCGATCGCTCGCGACCGCGAGATCCACGGTGCGCGACCCCAGCTTGAATCCATACACCAGATCGACGTTGTTGAAGCGCTGACGAGGGTAGTCGGGATTCGAATGCGGCAGACCGGCGATGTGTTGCAACAGCTGACCTTGCAGGTTGTAAACATCGAGGCCGCCTTCCTTCAACGTGGCGACGATCAGACTCTTGTGCTGACGATCTTCATTGGGATGGACCCAGATCGCCGGATCGTCGGCGTTCGACAGGCGTTCGCCATCGTCATAGTCGAGCGACGGCGGCGTTTCGCGAACGGCCTGGACTTGCGCCGCTTGCGCAAGACCGGTGCCGAGAACGCCGAGCACGGCGAGTGCGAGAACGGAATGCACTTTCGACATGGAACCCTCCTTTGGGTGTGACAACAGGGCGTTGAGGCGCTCGCGAATGCGAGCGCCGTCCATCGATGTGCGGGCGGGAAAGGATCAGCTCAGAAAGTGCTGCGGAACGTGAGAATGATCCACGGATCCGACTCTTCCTGGTCCAGCTCGGAGCTGACCGGCGTGCGCGCGTTGTATTGCGCGACTGATTCGTAAACGCGGGTCACGTCCTTACGCTTGGCGTCGAGCAGATTCTGCGCGGCCAGGCGCACGACGAAACGTTCCGCGAACGTTTTCTCCAGGAACACTTCCAGGTTGCCTTCGAACGTCACGTCGGCGACTTCTTTGGTGGTGGCGCCCGAATCGACCCATTCCTCGGCCGCGCCGCGCTTTTGATAGCTCGAGCCCCAAGTCAGCGCCCACTTCTGGATCAGATGATCGAAGCCGACGTTGTAGATGTAATCCGGCTGCATCGAGAAGCGCCGGTCGATGGGGAAGTTGCTGTTGGCGTCGCGGATCTCGGAGTGCACGTAGGTATAGTTGGCGAACACATGGAAGTTCGGTGCGCCGAGCGCTTCGAGCGGATAGCTCAAATCGAACTCGACGCCGTAAATCGTGCCTTTGTTGGGATTGTTGACGTACTGAGTCGCTTCGATCTCATCGTCGATCTGCGCCTGGAAGATGGCGTTGACCTCGTCGCCGACGCCGTTCAGCTCGATCTTGTTCTCGATGCGTCGATAGAACGCGTTGACGCCGAGCACGGCGTCCTCGCCGTTCAGCCGCAGATCGAAGCCGCCATCGAGGCCGAGCGCGGTTTCCTGATCGAGGGTGGGATTGCCCAGCACGCTCTCGTCTTCGTCGAGCAGCAGCGTCGGATTGAGCTCGTCGAAGCTCGGGCGACGCACAGTACGTGCCGCCGACAAGCGGAGCTGCAACGAGTCGGTCGCATCCCAACGGATGTGCGCGGTCGGGTTCAGCTCGAAGTAATCGTTATCGACCGCGATCTGATTGCCTTCGACATCGAGCCCCAACGAGCTGAGCGCCGCGGCCGCGGCCGCCACCGGTCCCGCGACGGTGGAGGTGATCTCCAGGTTGGTCTGCTCGCCACGCACACCCAGCTCGAGCTTGGTGCTGTCGGTGAGATCGACGCCCCATTGCACGAAGCCGGCGATGCGCTGGTCGTCGACATTGAAAATGCTGAACAGCTCATCCAGCGTCACCAGCTGGCCGTCGTCGACTTCTTGCACGTTGAAGCTGTAGTCGCGCTTCTTCAGCACATAGTCCAGACCGACGCTCAAGGTGGCGGCGGTGAACTTCCATTTGTACTTGCCGCCCAGCTTGGTCTCGGAGTCCTCGCTGTCCTCGTTCTCGATGCTGTCGATGTTCTCGAACAGATCGATTTCGTGTCCGAACTGAGTACTGTTGGCGCGGAACTGGTGATTCAACGCCGGATCGTTGTAGGTCGATAGGAACGGCAGGATGTCGTCGCCGCCGTTCAGACCGACGCTGGCGAAGTCGAAGTCCATGTCGACCAGATAATTCGTTTCCTTGGCCTCGCCCTCGGTGCGATCGTAGCTCGCCGAGACTTCCCAGGAGTTACCGCCATCGGTGGGCGCGGTGAACGTGGCCGCCAGCATGTAATTGCGCTCACGGAACGCGTCGGTTTGATTGGTCTGCTCGGCGCCCGAATCCAGATCGCCGTCGTCATCCTCGGCTTCGAAGGCACGCTCGAACTCGTGCTCGACCCGATCGGTGTCGACGAACAACGCGTTGAACGACAGCTCCTGCCCGCCGTCGAGCTTGAACGCCAGGTCGCCGGTCCAGGCGATGTCGCGGCTGTCGCGCTCGTCCGGCTCGATGGTGGTCTTGAACTCCGGCTCGGCATTGCCCTCGCCGTCGAGCACCCGCTCCACCGAATACACCTGCTTGCGATTGAAGCGCTCCTGATAGTTGAGCGAAGTGCCCCATTGCACGGCGTCGGTGGTGTGGCCGTACGAGACGAACGCGCTCGGCCGCGTCTCGCCGTCGATGTAATAGCCGCCGAGCCGATAGATACCGCCGTCGAACTCGGCGCCTTCCTTCAGAATGATGTTCAGCGTGCCGCCGATGCCCTGGCTGTCCATGTCGCTGGTCGGGCTGCGGATGATCTCGACGCGCTCGACCAGCTCGGCCGGAATGCGATCCACCAGCACGGTGTTGTCATTACCCGAGCCGGAGATGCGGCGGCCGTTGATCAGGATTTGGGTATATTCCGAGCCGATGCCGCGCAATGACGGCGCTGCGTACTCGCCCACATCGTCGCTGAACGTCACGCCCGGCACCCGCTTCATCATTTCGCCGACCGACAGCGGCTCGAAGCGCTGGAAGTATTCTTCGGAATAAGTCAGCACCGGCTCGGCCAGCTCGGTGCGCTCGCGCGCATTGACGCGCTTGGCCAGCACTTCGATGTACTCCAGGCTTTCTTCCTTCGCCGGTTCGGCGGCATTGGCCGCTGCCGTCGCCAGGGCGAGCGACACCGCGCTGGCCAGGACGTTTCCATGCTTCAACCGTCTCATCGTTTCCCCCTGGACGCTCGCCGCGTCTCTCCATCGTATGAGTTGTAGTTCCGCACTCGAGTGCAGCTGGCGGAGAGTTTAGAACGAACATTTCATTACATGCAACTAGTGAAATAAAAATTCCAGATGCTATAGTTGCTCACACGTTGCGGCTGGGAGTGCGCGGAAGCTGCATAGAATATTTATTGCAGCGACCGTATGATTTGGGAATTTCCATGACACTCAGAGAATTAGCCGTGGCCAGCAGCGCAAAATCCCTCGAATCCCTGCGGAGCGACATCGTGCGACGGTACGAGGAGCTCAGCCCCCGGCTGCAGCAGGTCGCCAAGTACGTGCTGGAGAATCCCAACGACCTGGCGCTGCAGACGCTGGCGGTGATCGCCGAGCGCTGCGAGGTGCAGCCCTCCACCATCGTGCGCTTCGCCAAAACCTTCGGTTACGAAGGCGCGAGCGACATGCAGGAGCTGTTCAAGGACGAAATGCTGACTCAGTCGCCGAGCCCCAGCTATGCCGAGCGCATCCGGCAGTTTTCCCGCCGGGCCGGCACGGCCGGCGCGCTCGCTCCGCAGGACGTGATGCACGAGTTCGCGGACAGCAACATTCTGGCGCTGGAGCATTTGAAGAGCAGCGTACGCAAAGCGGACCTGGAGCGCGCGGTGGACATGATCGCCGGCGCGAACGCGGTCTATATCGTCGGCCTGCGACGTTCCTTTCCGGTCGCCTCGTACCTGGCCTATGCCCTGCGTCACGTCGACAAGCGCGCTTACTTGCTCGACGGCGTCGCCGGCATGCTGGCCGAGCAGAGCACCATGCTCACATCGAAGGATTTGCTGATCGCGATCAGCTTTCAGCCCTACGCCGCCGAAACCGTGGAGATCGTCGGATCCACGCGCGAGCAGAAGGCCAAGATCATCGCCATCACGGACAGTCGCTTGAGCCCGATCGCCGGTCCCTCGGACCTGGTGTTCGAGATCAAGGACGCCGAGGTGCGCCAGTTCCGTTCCTTGACAGCATCCCTGTGCCTCGCGCAGACGCTGGTCATCAGTTATGCATTCGACATGGAAAAACGTGGCCGCGGGCGCTGAGCGAGGCAGCACCCGTCAGGGGGACAAATGATTCGATTTCTATTGATTGGCGCCGGGCGTATCGGCCGTATCCACGCTGAGAACATCGTGCGCGGCGGCGCTTCGGCGTTGGTAGCCGTCACCGACGCCGATTCGCGGGCCGCCGCCGAGCTGGCGAAGAAATGGTCGTGTCGCGCGGTCGAGCCCGACACGGCGCTGGCACAAGGCGATGTCGATGCCGTGCTCATCGCCAGCTCCACCGACACTCATGCCGACTGGATCGAGCGTTGCGCGGCCGCCGGCAAACCGGTGTTTTGCGAAAAGCCGCTCGACCTGGATATCCAGCGCGCAACTCAATGCATGCGCAAAGCGCAAGCAGCGGGCGTTGCGCTGTACCTCGGTTTCAATCGTCGCTACGACCCTTCCTTCGCGCGACTCAAGCGCGAGATTGGCGCTGGCACGGTCGGAGCGCTGGAGACATTGCACATCACCAGTCGCGATCCGGCCCCGCCGCCGGTGGAATATATCCGTCGCTCGGGGGGATTGTTTCGCGACATGATGATTCACGATCTGGACATGGCGCGTTGGCTGCTGGGTGCCGAGCCGGTGGAAGTATTCGCGCGGGGCAGCGCGTTGGTCGATCCGGAGATCGGCGCCGCTGGCGATGTCGACACAGCGATGGTGATGCTACGAACCGCCGACGGCCGGTTGTGCCAGATCGCAAACAGCAGGCGCTGCAGTTTCGGTTACGACCAGCGCATCGAAGCGTTCGGCGCGGCCGGCATGGTCAGCGCCAACAATCACACATCGACCAGCGTGACTGTCGCAGGCAAGCAAGGTTACACGACCGAGCCCGCGCTGCCCTTCTTCCTGGAACGCTACGCCGACGCGTATCGATTGGAGTTAGAGGATTTCATCGGCGCGCTCCAGGGCAAGAAAGTGGAGCTTGCGACGGGTGAGGACGGTCGACGCGCCCTGCTGCTGGCGGATGCCGCGCAACGCTCGCTGACCAGCGGAGCCCCGGTGACACTGAGTTGAGGCCCCAGGCTCCCCCGCCTTGCGAGGGAGCCTTCTTTCAAACGAACAGTTCGGTCGCGAGCTGTGACAGGTGCCGATAACCCATCTTCGCGTAGACGATCGGCGTCGCCACCGCTGGATCCTGTTCCGCTTCGACGACCAGCCAGCCGCCATAGCCACTCCGCGCCACCGGCTGCAACACACTGCGATAGTCGACCATGCCGTCGCCTGGCACGGTGAATACGCCGTCGAGCACCGCGTTCAAGAAGCTCGAATCTTCGTTACGAGCGCGCTCCAGAACCAACCGTCTCACGTCTTTGCAATGGACGTGCACGATGCGTGGCGCGTAACGTTCCGCAAATTGCGTAGGATCGCCGCCCGCATAGGTGAGATGGCCCGTGTCGAGCAGCAGACCGACGGCATCGCCGGTCACCTGCATGAGATTGTCGATGTCCGCCGCCGACTGCACGACCGTGCCCATATGGTGGTGATAGGCGAGCCGCAGTCCAGCCGAGCGCATCCTCTCCGCAAGCTTCGTCATGCGCTCACCGAAGCGCGGCCAGTCGCCTTTGGTGAGGTGAGGCCGTTGCGACAGCGGCGCACGTTGATCGCCATGAGTACAACGCGAGACTTCGGCGAGGACCATCACCTCGCAGCCCAGTGCATGCAACAGCTCGAAATGCGCGCTCATTGCGTCCCATTCGGCTTCCACATCGCGCTCGAGCAACCGTGCGCTGTACCAGCCGGACACCAGTTGCAGATCGTGAGCCTGCAGAATCGGTTTGAGCTGAGCGGCGACGCGCGGGAATTTATTGCCGAGCTCGATACCGGTGTAGCCCGCCTCCCTCGCCTCCCGCAAGCACGTTTCCAGGCTGGTTTCCGCGCCCAGCGATGGCAGGTCGTCGTTGGTCCACGTCAGGGGATTGATGCCGATACGAATGTTCATGGATGCCGTGCCGATTGGGTTGCTATTCGAGCTCGCTCACGTCGCGGAGCGTCTTCCGATATCTCTCATGAGCGGCCGTCACGTCCCCGGAGCTGGACACTGCCGGCACCGCCACGTCCCACCACGCGCCACCCGCGGCCGTACTGTGATGCGGATCGGTGTCGATCACGATCACGACCGTGCGCGTCTTGACGCGCGTTTCGCTCAGCGCGCGTTCCAGCTCGCCGACGTTGCTCACCCGAAATGAGTCGGCGCCGAGCGAGCGTGCGTGCGCGACGAAGTCGATCGCGGGCACCGCCTCGTCGAGCAGATTATTGAATGCCTGCCCGCCGCAACTCTTCTGCAAACGATTGATACAACCGAAGCCACGGTTGTCCAGCAGAACGATGCTGAGCTTCAGGTTGAGCGCAATCGCGGTGGCGATCTCGGAGTTCATCATGAGATAACTGCCGTCGCCGACCATCACGACCACGTTGCGATCCGGACGGGCCAGCTTGACACCGAGCCCTCCCGCGATCTCGTAGCCCATGCACGAGTAACCGTACTCGAGGTGATAAGCGTCGCTGTCCTGGGCACGCCAGAGCTTGTGCAACTCACCCGGCAGCCCGCCCGCGGCGCAGACAACGGTACCGTTCGCTCCAATTGCCCGATTCACCGCACCGAGCACTTGAGCATCGCTGGGCAATGTGGTGTCCGACGCGGCAACCGCAACGTCCACCGACGATCGCCACGCCTGCACCAGTTGCCTGACTCGAGCGGCATAGCCGTCGCGCGTCGTCGACGGTTCCAGAGCGGCATTCAGTTCATTCAGCGTACGCAGCGCATCGCCCTGGACCTGCAGAGCGCCGAACTTCTCGGCGTCGAAGCGACAGACGTTGATGCCGATCAACGTGCGCTCCGGATTACGAAACAGACTTGCCGACGCTGTAGTGAAGTCCTGCAGCCGGGTGCCGATCGCGACAATCACATCGGCATCGCGAGCCAGCTCATTCGCCGCGCTCGAGCCAGTGACGCCGATGGAGCCGACGTTCCACGGATGATCCCAACGCAGCGCGCCCTTACCGGCCTGCGTCTCGGCGACCGGAACACCCAGTCGCGAGGCGAACCCGGCAAGCGCCTCGCAAGCCCGTGCGTAGTGAACGCCGCCGCCGGCAATGATGAGCGGCTGCTTGGCTCGTTTGATCGCCTCGACCGCGGCCGTCAGTTGATGCCTGTCCGCACCCAGTTGCACGGGCCGATGCACGCGCGGCTCGAAGAACGATATTGGATAGTCCCACGCTTCCGCCTGGACATCCTGCGGCAAGGCCAGCGTCACAGGCCCGCATTCCGCTGGATCGGTCAGCACGTTCAACGCCCGAGGCAGCGAACGCAACAGTTGTTCCGGGCGACTGATGCGATCCCAATAACGCGACACCGGCCGAAAACAATCGTTGGCAGTCACCGTCGGATCGCCGAAGTCTTCGACCTGCTGTAACACTGGATCGGGCCTGCGGCTGGCAAACACATCGCCAGGCAGTAACAGCACGGGCAGTCGATTGACGTGCGCGAGCGCCGCCGCCGTCACCATATTGGTTGCGCCTGGTCCGATAGAAGTCGTGCACGCCATGAAGCGACGTCGGCGCAGAGTCTTTGCGAACGCGATAGCCGCGTGCGCCATGCCTTGCTCGTTGTGAGCGCGATAGGTAGGCAGAGCGTCGCGCGATGCAGTCAGCGCCTCGCCCAGCCCCGCCACATTGCCGTGACCGAAGATTGCAAACACACCTGCGCACAGCGGCACTTCTTGCCCCTCGATCTCCGTGCGCTGTGCGATCAGGTATCGAACCAGGGCTTGACTCGTCGTCAGACGGATACGTTCGCTCATACGGACTGCTCCGCCACTGTGCCGCGCCAGCTTGCAATCAAACGTTCGTACCTCGCGGCAATATCCTGCACGACATCGTCATCGCTCATCCGGCCTTCGAACCAGGCCCGCGCAGCGGGATTGAAGATGCTGCGCCCGACGGCGAAGCCCTTGCACACGGAGGTCGCCGCCGCGCTTTCGAACGCGACTTGCAGCGCTTGTTCCGAGGCGTCCAGGCCGAGCAACAGGACGCCGTTGCACTGAGGATCACGCCGGGCGATGACCTCCTCGATGCGCGACCAGGAGGCGCGCGTTTGAGTTTCCAGCTTCCACCACGCCGGCCGCACGCCAAGGTTGTAGATACGAGTCAACACTCGAGCAGTGGTGTTGTCGTCCACTGGCAGGCCTTTGCCGCTGCAAATGATCTCCAGCAGCAGCTCACGGTCCAGCGCGCGAGCCGCGTCGTTCAGCGTGCGGATCTGCCGTTCCTGCGCCAGACGCAACTCGATGGGATCGTCCGGATGAAAGAACACCAGACACTTGATGACGTGCGCCAGCGGCCAGCTCAGCAGATGCAAGCCGACGTTGTCAGGAGGATCGAAGCTGACCGGCCGCGAGCCGGGCGTTTCGATGGGCCGGCCGATCCAGAATCCCCGCGGCGTGAGCCGATTCAAAACGGCCGTGCCATGCCGGGCGTCGACGATGACGCCGAGGCGCTCGCGATGCTGGGCGCTCGCTGCCACGCGCTCCACGGCACGGGCGATCAGATCCTTGAATTCAGCAATGCGCGCCCGAGGCGCACCCTGCTCGTCCGCCAGCTCCTCGAGCTGACGACGATGATCGAACGCGAGCACATATAACGATTCGCGTGGCCGGCGGGTCGTGGTGGCTTCGTGCAGATGGGAGAGCTCGGCGTCCAGGTCCGGTCGCCGCAAGCCTGGCGCCCGGCGCAGAAACTCCCGCAGCTCGACTTCGCTGGGCATGGCGGGTGTGCAGCCATGACGCGAGACCACCAAGGCGCCGCATGCGTTGCCCAGACGCGCACACTCTGCCAGCGGCTTGCCTCGCAACCAGCCCGACAGAAAGCCACTCAGAAACGCGTCGCCCGCGCCGAGCACGTTCAACACCTCAACTGGAAAGCCCGCGATCGTCTGCAACTCGGCCAGCCTTCCCGGAACTTCATCGGTGACGATCGAGCAGCCGGCCGGGCCGCGTTTGAGAACAATGGTCGCGGTCGTTTTGCGCCGAATCGCACGCAAGGCCGTGAGCACGTCGTCAGAGCCGCCGGCGATACGGATCTCTTCTTCCGTGCCGACGACCAGATCGCAGTCGGGCAGCACACTCTGAATTGTCGCGGTGACTTGCGCTGACGCGATGAATCTCGACTCGCCCTGCCCCGCGTTGGTGAGCTTCCACAGCACCGGCCGATAATCGATGTCGAGAATGACCTGTGTGCGATGGGCTCGCGCCCAACGAAACGCCTGCTCGACCGCCTCGCGAGTCCCCGGCGTCGACAAGTGCGTGCCGGTCACCGCGATGGCGCGGCTGCTGGCGATATACGACTCGTCGAAATCCTGCGTGGACACCGCCATGTCCGCGCAGTTCTCGCGAAAGAAAATATGCGGATAGGCCTCGGCACCTTCGATACCCAGCACCACAGACGCAGTAAGCCGCGTCGGATCGGTGACGACATGGCTGACATCCACACCTTCGCGATGCAAAGCCTCGCGGACGAAACGTCCCATGTGCTCATCGCCCACGCGCGTCAGCATGGATACGCGCAGACCGAGACGCGATGTTCCCGCCGCCAGATTGGCGGACGACCCGCCCGGATATTTGGCGAAGCTGCGCATGTCCTCGAGGCGACCGCCGATCTGCTCACCGTAAAAGTCGACAGCGGCCCGTCCCAGACAGATCAGGTCATGAGTTTTGTTCATCGATCCATCTCGCGAGGACGCCAGAACGATGCGCCGGAGTCGAGCGTCCAGGCATGTGCCTGAGTAAATTCCGGGACCGTGTAGGGTTGATCCGGCAGATGGCGAATCACCCACGAGTAGTACATGCCATAGCCGGGAGCGGCGCATTGCGCGTGATCCCTGCCGGCCGGAATATGAAGGGTGTCGTACTCCATCACTTTGACGACGCTGTCGCCCAGCTCCGCATGACCATACCCCTGCGGCTGCGTGAAACGATAGTGATAAATCTCCGGCTGCGGATGATGATGCGGCGGATAGCTCGACCAGCCGCCTGGAAACGTCACGACTTCGCCGAGCACCAGTTCCACAGCCTCCGGCGAGTTGGTGCGATCGAAAATGGTCCGCACGTAGCGCAAAGCTCTATTGCCGACTTGTCCCCGGCCTCGCGGTTCGTTCGGGACGTCCTGCGCTGTGAAGACCCGGGCATCGAACAGATTGCGGTTGGCGCAATCGAACACCATGAGCTCGGTGTCTCGCGCTGCCGTGAAAGTCACCGTGCAACCGGCGGGAACATGGATGCAGCTCGCGGACTCGTCGAACAACGACGATCGCGACAACTCGAACTGACGTTGGGCGACCGAGCCGCGCACCGAACCGTTCATGAGTAACCACGCGGTCTCCCGTTCCACCCGCTGCCCCGACTGCGCGTTCGCAGCCAGCCGGAGGACGCCGACGCCGATCCCGGACGGATTGTCCTGGTCGTCATGACGCGCAATCGGCGTAAATCCCCGCTCGAATCCGCGTCGATGCGCGGTGATGTGTTCTTTAGTCATGCCAGTCATTTGCATCTGCGGCGTGGTCCCGCCTCGAGGGTTAAGCTACCCCAATGGAATGAAAATTTCAAATTCTTGGAACGATGGAATTGTAATTCGAGGCGCCGCGGGGAACGGAGCAGCTGAGTTAAAGTAACGGCCTTCGATTTTCAGGAGCGATTCGTCATGACTTCACCGGCGCCCTATCCCATCGGCACCCCCGGCACCCCGTGGGGCGCGGCCGAACGTGCGCTGTGGTTGTCACGCCAGGTCCGTCATCGCAGTTACCACGAGGATGTCGTGAAGAAGCTCGACCGCCTGGCCGCACGATTCGATGTCGAGGAGTACGGCCGGCTCGACTATGCACCGGACCAGTACCGTTTGTTTGCTGTTCGCAATCGCGGTTGGCGCGACGACCTTCCTGTCGCGCTCGTGACGGGCGGCGTGCATGGTTATGAAACAAGCGGCGTGCACGGTGCGCTACAGTTCCTCGATCAACGCGCGGCCGACTATGCGGGGAAAATCAATTTGCTCGTCGCGCCGTGCGTCAGCCCTTGGGCTTATGAGCGGATTCATCGATGGAACGCGAATGCCATCGACCCGAACCGCTCGTTCCGCGAGGACGGCCCCGCCGAAGAGTCGTCTGCGTTGATGCGCTTGATTCGCCCGCTGCGCGGACGTTTTCTGCTCCACGTCGATCTGCACGAAACCACAGACACTGACGAAAGTGAGTTTCGCCCGGCCCTCGCCGCCCGCGACGGCAAAACCGCCGAGCCCGGCCTCATTCCCGACGGTTTCTATCTGGTCGACGACACCGAGAATCCGCAACCGGCGTTTCAGCAAGCCATCATCGACGCCGTGAGCAAAGTGACTCACATTGCTCCGGCCGACGACAAAGGGCAGATTATCGAATCGGATGTGGTTTCACCCGGCGTCATCCGGTATGCCATGCGATCGCTCGGCCTGTGCGCCGGCATCACTGGCGCGCGTTTCACGACGACGACCGAAGTGTATCCAGATAGTCCTCGCGCCACGCCTGAACAGTGCAATGATGCTCAGGTCGCGGCGGTTTGTGCGGCAATCGAGTTTGCGTTGGCCAACCCACACTGAGGCTTCCATGAGTGACAACCTCGCGTCTCGCTCCGGGCCGATCGTCAACTACACGCTGGATGTCTTCCCGGAAGCGCCACCGACGCTCGAAGCCGCCCGCGCGCATGCGTACTCGCAGCCGCTGGCCGAGATCGACGTCGCCAATCCCAAACTGTTTCATGCCGATCGGGTCGGTCCGTACTTCGAGCGGCTGCGCCGCGAAGATCCGGTGCACTGGGTCGAGAGCCCGACGTTCGGCGGCTATTGGTCGATCACCCGCTACCACGACATCATCGCGGTCGACATGAACCATCAGCAGTTCTCGTCCGACGCGGCACAGGGCGGCATCACCATCAACACCACGAGCAATCCGCTGCCGATGTTCATCGCCATGGACCCGCCCAGGCACGATGTGCAACGGAGTGCGGTCCAACCGATCGTGGCGCCCGACAATCTGCGCACTCTCGAACCGCTGATT
Organism: Steroidobacter flavus; assembly: GCF_042651805.1. NCBI lineage: Bacteria > Pseudomonadati > Pseudomonadota > Gammaproteobacteria > Steroidobacterales > Steroidobacteraceae > Steroidobacter > Steroidobacter flavus. Next base: position 950,081 of record NZ_JBHSDU010000015.1, read on the forward strand.
CGCAGCCGGGCCGCCGCCATCCTGGACGAGCTGCCGATCGGCGTCGAATTCGATTGGGTTGACAAGGTGTCGGTCGAGCTGACCGCGATGACACTGGCGACGCTGATGGATTTCCCGCAGGAACAGCGGCGTCGGCTGACCCGCTGGTCCGACGTAGCCACGGCCGTTCCGGGCGGCGGTGTGATCGACACGCCCGATCAATGGGTCAACGAAATGGCCGAATGTTTCGAAACCTTTCAGAAGCTCTGGCACGAGCGCGCCGCCAACCCGGCGGGCAAAGACTTGATTTCGATGCTCGCGCACGGCGAAGGCACGCGAAACATGTCGCCCTATGAGTATCAAGGCAACATCGTGCTATTGATCGTCGGCGGCAACGACACGACCCGCAACAGCATCACCGGCAGCGTGCTCGCGTTGAATCAGAATCCCGATCAGTATCAAAGATTACGCGAGCATCCCGAGCTCGTGCCGGCCATGGTCTCTGAAACCATCCGCTGGCAGACACCGCTCGCTCACATGCGACGCACCGCCGTGCAGGACGTCGAGCTCAACGGCAAAGTGATTCGCACTGGCGACAAGGTCGTGATGTGGTATCTCTCGGGCAATCGCGACGAAACCATCATCGAGCGCCCCGACGACTACATCATCGGTCGCCCGAAAGCGCGCCAGCATCTTTCCTTTGGCAGCGGCATTCATCGCTGCGTCGGCAGCCGGCTCGCCGAGATGCAGTTGCGCGTTGTCTGGGAAGAAATATTGAAACGCTTTCCCGTTGTGGAGGTCATCGGCGCACCCGAACGTGTGTATTCGACGTTCGTGCGCGGCTATCGCTCGCTGCCGGTTCGGATTCCGCGCCGTCATTGAGGAAAGAGCCGTCGGCGCACTGCCGACGGCCCTTCCGACGCGTCGTTATCGGGCGCTCACCGCTCCTCTCTTCGGCGAGATGGCGGCAATCTTGGCTTTGATGTCGGCAATCTCAGCGGCCGACACATAAAGATACTCCTCGAAACGCTGGACCGTGCGGCCCTTGTGCTGGTCGTAGGCCAGAAATCCGCGGGCATCTCCCACTAGCCTGCGAAGATCCGCGGGAGTGAAGCCGTCGGTCAACTGCGAAAGCTTCGCTTCATCGAATTCGTGATGCTGCTTGGGAAGATCCGACGAGAAATGCCGAACGATCTCGATCCGCGTGTCGCTGGTCGGCAGCCGGGTCTCCAGCCACACCTCCATGCGACCTGAGCGCAATAACGCGGGCGGCATATCCGCGACATCCATGGCAGTCATCATCACGCAGACATGTCCCACCGACTCGCTCGCGAGCCCGTCGAGTTTGGTCAGCAAGTAACGATTGATGCCGCCGTTGTCGGCCTTGAACAGCACGTCGGCATCGTCGATGAAAACGATCGAGGGACTGTTGGCGATGGCGTCCTCGAACAACCGGTCGAGGCGCCTGAAAAATCCAGGGCTCCCGCCGACGAAGGAGCCGTCGATCATGAAGAACTGTCCCGCCATCTGATGCGCCAGCGCGCGGCCGATCGTCGTCTTGCCGGTTCCCGGATGACCATGCAGAAGCACGCCTCGCTTCGGTTTCAACCCGAGCGCTTTTGCCAGCTCCGGCTCCTTGAGCGGCAACAGGATGGTGCGCTCGAGTTTCTCGACGATTTCCTTCGCGCCCTTCAGCGCCGAGAACTCGATCTTCTCGACTTCAGCCACATCCAGATTGCTCGACAGCAGGTTCTCGCTGACCGCGCGAGTGAACTCCTCCGTCGTCGGCGATTGACGCCCGTGTGCGAGCAGAATTCCGCACGTCGCCTGCAGCTGGTACGCCGTCAGTTTGCCGCTCCGGCGATAGATGCTTTCAATGTTCAGTCGGGCAACGTGCTCCTTCCCAAGCCAGGCCGTGATCAGCGCTTGATAATCCGCGGGCTGCAGCGGCGGGCATTCCAGAATTACGCTTTGCCCTTCCACCGTGCTGTAGAAGTCCGCAGTGGTGTTGCTCAGAAAGAGCTTCTTCTTAGCCAGCCGTACACGGTTGAAAATATCCTTCAATACGACATTGAACAAATGAGGCCGCGGGTAGGCATTGCTCATTCGGGTGACCTTTTCGACGGCATCGAGGTCGTCCACGAACACCACGTCATCCCGGGTCAGCGCACCATCCAGCAGGCCACGAATCGATTCCTCGATGGCATGTGGATGTCTCGCGGCGATCGCGTCAAGCAGCTCCGCGCAACTGATGAATCGACCGCCGAAGCGGGCATGGAGATGCTGGAGGATGGTCGTCTTGCCGACCCCCTGGTCTCCTTGCACGACGACAAACGGAGAGCCCTCCGTGATCGCGAGCGCACGGTTGAAAATCGTGGCTTGCGACGGCGTCAAAGCCGGCAGTGTGGAACCCGCGCGGAGTGCGGTGACGGATCGAACATTGACTGGAGTGGTCATCGATACATGATTCCTTGGGTTGAAGGGCCGACTAGAAATGGCCGCGAAGCGTCAGGGTGTAGCTCATCGGTGCGCCATACCAATTGCCACTCAACGATGTCCCCATGGTCTGGTAATAGCGCGTGTCCGTGAGGTTGTCGGCGTTGAGTGCGATTCGCCACGTATCGTTCAGCTCGTAATCGATTCGCGTGGACCAGATGGCATAGGGTTGCTGCGTGAAGCTGTACGGAGTCGTGACCAAACAATTGGAAACGCCAAAGTTGTTCGGCGCGCCGAGTTGAGTACAGGCCGTACCCGCCTGATATGCCTTCGACTGCCAGTTCACGCCTCCAGAGAGCGATAACCGGGACAGCCACCCGTGTCCTCCCGCGCCGGCCGCCGCGAAATCGTAAGTGGTCCACAATTTCAGCAGATGTTCCGGCTGACGCGAGACGATAGGCGTGCCGTCGTCGGTCCGGTAGTAGCTGCCGGTCCGTTTGTTCTTGTTGTAGGTATAGCCGGTGAAGAGTTGCCAGCCGGCGGCCAGCTCGCCCGTGATTTCGGCGTCCACGCCCCGGCTTTTCAGGGTGCGATTGGGGTCCGCGATCCAGCAACACGAATGTTGATCGTCGACGTCGCCGCCCTCGAACCGTTGGCCGTCGTTGGCCACGTAATAAGTGACGTTTTGATTTCGCGCGGGATCGAATTCGATCACGCGGCGAGACAGGTCCCGCACCGCGAATCCGGATTGCTCGATGCGATAGACCGCCACATTCGCGTCGAGACGACCGTCCGCGCTCTGCCACTTGGCGCTCAGCTCGATATTCGATCCGGTGATGGGCTCGATGGGCTGCAGGTCCCCGGTGAGACTGTCGGCCTGGCTGATATGGATGTCCGTGTATCCGAAATGCAGCGTGAGAGTATCGGCGAGGTCATAAGACAGGACCGCGGCGGGTGGCCATGTGAGATCGTCATCCTTGTATTGCGTGTGACTGGCCGATCTTAGATCTCCGATCTGCATACCGGGCGTCGTGCATCCGAACTGAGTCAGGCTGGTGCAGTAGGCGAGAATGTCGTTGGTGTATTCGTATTCGCTATAGCGCACGCCCGTCGTCAAATGAAAACGCTCCCAGGCCGTCAGCCTCAAGTTGAGATAGGCGCCGGACTTCTGCTCGCCTTGCGCCGGGCGGCGCTGGCTGGGCGGGACCGATTGCGGCTCGGTATAAAGAATGTCGAACGGATTGAAGGCAAAAACATTCACCGCGGGGCTGGTGCCATTAGGACAGGCAGTGGTCGTGCCCGAGCAGAATCTCGGTCCGTTTGGAAAGGGAACGTACGGCAAGGCCGCGGTGCCGGTCATGAGGGTGGGGAAATTGGTCGCGCCGCCGCCGTCGTTGTCGGCGTGGTTGATTCCCACCACCAGCTCCTGCCGTTGGCCGAACCATTCGAACGCACCTGACAGCGTCAGCTCCCCCAGGATTTGCTCGTTGGTGTAGTCGTTCATGAGCGCCAGCGTGCTCGGCCCGAGGCCGGTCAGGGGATTGACCGTGCCGGTGGAGTAGCCGACTTTCTGGCGACTCTCCTGGCTGCTATGAGTGACGTTGAGCTTCACGGCCCAATCCGCGCCCAGGCGCTGGTCCACGGTGACAAACAATTGCGTGGTATCGAAGTCCCAACGATTCCATGGAAACATCAGCGAGGTACTGCGCGACAGTTTCAGATCGTCGCCGTTCTGATAGCGCGGCAGGCCGAAACGCCAGGGCACGCTGTCCTGCTCGGCATTGCTGAAGCCGGCGGTCAACAGGGTCGAGGGCGTCAGGTCATAGTCCACGACGCCATAGATCAGCGACTTGCTGTCCTTGGCCATGTCATAGAAATATTCGTTGTCTTGATACGTCACCACCAGCCGGCCGCGCAGCGCGCCGTCGAAAGCAGCGATGGGCCCGGTGACGTCCAGCATCGAGCGATACGTGTTCCACGAGCCTGCTTGGCCTTCCCACAGGACTTGATTGTGATCCAGCGGCTTTTTGCGCACGAGATTGACCGTGCCCGAGGGATCGCCATAGCCGTTGAACAGCCCCGCCGCCCCGCGTAGCACTTCGACATGGTCGTACTGAGACATATCGATCTGCGGATAGAAACCGAAGTTGCTGACCAGCGGCGCCCCGCCATCGATCTGAATGCTCCTCACCAGGAAGCCGCGCGAGTAGAACGAGTTCTCCAGATTGGTTCCCGTCGTTCCCTCGCCGTCGCCTTGAACCAGCGTGATGCCCGTGCTCTGTCGCAACACCTCGTTGAAATCAGTCAGGTTCTGATCCTTCATCCGCTCCGCGGTGATCACGCTGACAGACTGCGTCGTGTCCTTCATGCTCTGCGGGGACTTCGAGCCCACCGTGAGCGCATCCGACGTGTAACTCCCTGTTCCTTCCGTCGCCGTACGATCGCGCGAACCGTTGGTTCCGGGCACTTGGCGATTGCCAGAGTCCGCGCCCTCGACGCGCACGGGCCCGAGCACGCGTGAATTTCCTGCGGTCACCTTTTCGATGATTGCGGTGTTGCCGCTCCCCAATCGATAGGCCAGTCCCGTGCCGGACAGCATCAGTTGCAGCGCCTGCTCGACTCGATAGCGCCCTTTCAAGCCGCTGCTCTTGATGTCGGTGACCAGCGCCGATGAATAAACGAGTTGCAGGCCGGTGAATTCCGCGAACGTTCGCAGCGCGACGTTGAGCGGCTGCGCGGGAATGTTGAATTCAAGCGCGCCTTCGCTCGACGCCTGCACGGTCTGGGCCCGCACTTGCGTCGCCGGCACGATACTCGCCGCGCACGTGGTCGCCGCCACCAGCATCCGAATCAGATACTTCACCCGCCTCTCCCCTCTTGATCGCAGTTATAGAGGAGACGAGTGACGTGAGCGGCTTCCTATCCCCTATTTTTCGGTGAGCAGCACCAGGTAGGGCGTGAGATAGGTCATGCGCAGTCCCTGCATGCGCGCGAGATTGTTCAGGCCGTGGTCCAGCCCCTCCAACGAGAGGACCGCACTGACATGAGCACGCGCCGTGCGCTTGCCGAGCAGCACGATCCGACCCGGGCGGTAACGATCCAGCTCGGCCAGCGCGTCCTCGAACGGCATGTTTTCGATGACGATCCGTTGCTCACGCCATTCCAGATCGATGTGCTCGTCGAAAGCCACGATCTCCGACGAACACGCGCAGCGCCCGGCGCCCACGTGGATCGGTTCAGGCTTGTCATGTGTGCTCACTGCGACGAGCCCCTTCGTCACGCGCACTGCGAACGTGTCGTCTGTTCGGCTGACACTGAACGCAGTGCCGACGGCTTCAGCGATATCCGTGCCTGCGTGGACGCGGAAGGGATTGTCGCGATCCGGCTTTACGTCAAACCAAGCCTGGCCTTTCAGCAACTCAATGGCGCGCTCCCCCGCAACGTGATGCACGGCCAGCGCGGAGTTCGTATCGAGAATCGCCGTCGAGCCGTCCGGTAATGTGACTTTCGCGATCTCCCCCACCTCCGTGGCGTGATCGGCCTTCCACCAGATGATCGGATTGCCCAGCCAAATGAACAACGCGAGGCACGCAGCCGCCAGTCCGCCGACGAGCGTCGCGTTACGGCGGCGATCGCCTGCCTTGGCCGCTGCGGGCAAGCTCGAACCCACTCGTTCACGCAGCGACTCGACCTGCCGCCACGCTGAACGTGCACTTTCAAAGGCCCGCCGGTGTTCCGGATTCGACAGCCACTGCTTGAGCGTGCGCATGTCATCCGCACTCATTTCGCCGGACGCGAGCCGCAACACCCAGCGACGGGCCGACTCGCTCAGCACAGAATCGACGCTCGCGTCACTCATGTGCCCGCGCCTCCGCCTCGATCCGATTCCGTGTCTCCTCCACACAGCGCAACGCGCGTCGCATGTGCTTTTCAACGTTGGTGCGCGATATTCCCAGACGCTCGGCGATCTCGCGCTGGGTCAGCCCGTCGAATCGATTGAGATAGAACACAAGCCGCGCCCGCTCCGGCAGACGCTCGAGCGCCGCATGCAATAGCGCGAGCTCATCCTCCGCTAACGCCTGGCGCTCCGGCGAGATTTTGTCTTCTTCAGTCCAAAGCAGATCCTGCACTTCTTCGAGTAACTCCGAACGCCGCCCTTCGACCCGCTCGTGATCGATGGCCAGATTGCTGGCGATCTCAAACAGAAATGCGCGAGGATTCTCGACCTGAGCTTCCGGAACGCGCAGCGTGCGGAGATAGACTTCCTGCGCGACATCGCGTGCGGTAAACAGGCACCGCAGGCGTTTGGCCAGGAAGCGAATGAGATCGCCCTGATGCTCGGAAAAAGCACGCACCAGCGAGGGGGCCTGCTCCAGACCCTCGCCCCCACCGCCCCCGATGCTGAGGTCCGTGTCCCGCGCCATTCCCCGTTGCCCGCCGTGCGCCGTTTGAATGGCGACCAGATGGAACGAGTGCGGGTGGCAAAGGCCGCACTATCCGTTGGCGGCCCCGCGCAGGATGTGGAGCTTGGCGGTCTTGTCCGGCCGGGTCAGGTACGCCCGCATGATGGCCAGCTGCGACTCGGCCCAACTCACGATTTCATCGACCGTCGCGTCCGCGCTGAACATGGATTTCAGATGGCCCGCCATGCTGAACAGCAATAGCGGCTCCGGCTTGAAGCCGACCTTGAATCGGGACCACAGCCCTTGCTGCAACCGGACATTTACTCGCGCCACTCGACCGTAAGGCTCGATGCGCCGTGCCAGGGCTTCCATTCGTAAGCTGCGTTTCGGCGCATCAGCATGACCGTTGTTGTGGAAGTAGACGATGGTCGGCGCCGGATAGCCGCGAAACGCCTCGTCGAATGTCTCATCCGTGAGCGCCAGGACCGACGGCATGGTTTCAGCCGCCAATTGCTCGCAAGCTCGCGTCCACTCCTCCGTGCCCAGGTACGCCTGCAACCAGGCCTGGTAAGCGGCGTAAGCGCGATGCTCATTCACTGTCATGTCAGCATCGCGCAACGTCGCAACTTTGCGGCGTGCACTTCGAAATAATTCCAGCGCGAACGCCAGCCGGGTTTCCGAGGCAACGCGCACCTCCACTGGGAAATCGATCAGACCGGTCTGCTCGATCACGCGCGGCGTCGGCTCCAGGATTCTTTGCACGTCGGCGTACGCCTCCAGAATCTCCCGTTCCTTTGCTGTGAGTGGCGCCTCCTCCACGTTCAAATCGACCTGCCGACGGACTTGATTGGCTTTCAACGTCGAGAAGCGTGCCCAGGCCTGAAAGATTTCCTCCGGCTCGAACGGCGTCTTCGCGCAGGCTGCGTAGAAGCGCTCGTCGTGAAAGCGCTTCGAGTTACGAAAGTCAGATTCCGCCATTGCGCGTTACCACTTGCTACGAATCGAAACCAGAAAGCTGCGCGGTTCGCCATACCAGTTGCCCGATGACGAGGAGCCGGTCGTCTTGTAATAGCGGGTATCGGTGAGGTTGTTGATATTCAGCGCAATCGACCAATTGCGAGCGACATCGTAATCGAGCCGCGCCGACCAGACGGCATACGCGGACTGAGTGTAGCTGTAGGGGATGTTCTGTCCCGTGGCACAGCTGCTCACGCCCAAGGAGTTGGGCGGACCCAACTGCGCGCAGGCGCTGCCAGCCAGGAACGCTTTTGACTGCGCCTGGACACCTCCGGAAACGGTGAGTCCGCGCGTCCACCGCTCGTCCGGCAGGCGATAACTCGTCCAGAGCTTGAAGAGATGTTCGGGTTGCTGGCTGCGCAGTACCGTGCCTTCCGTAGCGTCATCCTTGTAGAGCGCCAGATCCGCGCCCCGATATTCGTTTTCGTTGAATGTGTATCCAGCCGCTACTTGCCAGCCAGGGAGAACCTCACCGGCGATTTCCAGATCGACCCCCTGGCTGAATTCGCTGATGTCGAAGCTCGTCAGATAACAACATTCGATGCCTGGCGCCACAGTGCCGCGAGAGTAGCGATTGCCTGCATTGTCCACTCTGATGCTGGTGTTGATCGAGCCGTCCGGATTGCGGGCGTAGCTGCTCGGGTCCACTCGCGCGAAGTCCTCACGACTGATGCGGTAAGCAGCCAGCGTTGCATTGAGCGCGCCGTCGCGAGCTTGCCACTTCAACCCCGCTTCGATATTCGAGCCGGTGATCGGCGCCACCGGCTCCAGGTCGCGATCGAGAAACTTCGCCTGACTCTCATAGATATCCGTATAGCCGACATAGGCCGTGAGATCGCTCCGCACATCGTAAGAGAGCGACACTGCCGGCGGCCAGGTCAGGTCGTTATCGTCATACTCTTGATCGGTCGGTAAGATCGGATCGCCGATTTGGCGACCGACACAATTGTTGGCCGCGGGCGTGCCCGAGGTCGGAATGCTCGAGCACAGATTGTCGGAGTGGAGCCTGGATCGGTAGTAGCTGTAGCGGATACCGGCGTTGAGGTGCCAGCGATCGAACGCCGTCAGTCGCAGATTCAGATAGCTGCCGTACTGGATGTTGCCATTGCCACGAACGCGCTGATTGGGCAGCGGGTCGCGCGGCTCGGCATAGAGTGCATCGTTCGGGTCGAAATTGAAGACATCGATCGGCGGACGCGCGCCGTTCGGCGAGCCGGTGTAGTACGTCGGCCCGCCCGGGTAGGGCTGATAAGGCACCGTCGAGCTACCGGCGATCAAGCTCTCATATCCTTTGCGACCGCCACCGTTGGTATCGACGTAGTTGAAGCCGAGCGTGATCTCCTGGCGCTGACCGAACAGCTCGATACCGCCGAAGAAGGTCGCTTCAGTAGCGAGTTGATCGCTGGCATAGTCGGTGAAAAATCCCGTGAGCAACGGGCCGGCGTTGGTCAGCGGATTGACCGGCCCCGAGGCATAACCGAACTTCTGCTTGCTCTCCTGCTCGTTGCGCGTCACGGTGAGCTTCGCGGTCCAGTCATTGCCGAGCTTCTGCTCGAGCGCCGCGAACACTTCCGTCGTCTCGAAGTCCCAGTGATTCCAGGGAAAAACGAACGAGGTATGGCGTGGCAATTTGAGATCGTCGCCGTTCTGATAGCGAGGCAAGCCGCCATACCACGGCACGCTGTTCTCCCGAGTGTGACTGATGCCCGCGTTGATCAGCGTCGACGATGTCAGGTCGTATTCCACGATGCCGTAGAGCAAGGTTTTGTTGTCTTCCGCGACATCGTAGAAATATCGATTGTCCTGATAAGTCACGATCGCGCGCCCGCGCAGTCCGCCACTCGCCGTCAGCGGCGCGGAGGCGTCGAGTACGGCGCGATAGTTGTCCCACGAGCCCGCCTGCACTTCCGTCGCTACCTGCGGACGATCGAGCGGCTTTTTTCGAACCAGGTTGATGCTGCCGGAAGGTCCGCCATATCCATTGAGAACGCCGGTGGCGCCGCGCAGGATTTCGACGTGATCGTACTGAGCCATATCGATCTGCGGGTAAAAGCCGAAGCCGGTCTTCAACGGCGGTCCGCCATCGATCTGAATGCTGGTGATCTCGAAGCCGCGTGAATAGAAAGTGTTTTGCAAGCTGGTCACGCCCTGGACCAGGGTAATGCCAGGAGTCTGCGCCAGCGCTTGGTTGAAGTCGGTGATGTTTTGCTCTTCCATGCGCTGCGCGGTGATGACGCTCAGCGACTGCGGCACCTCCTTGATTGCCTGCGGCGCCTTCGAGCCGATCGTCAATGCTCCGCTCGTAAAACTGCCAGTGCTCTCGGTCGCTGTGATATCGCGTGAGCCATTGATGCCATTCACCGCAGCTCGATCCGCTCCTTCCACCCTCACCGGCCCGAGCGTGCGCGTCCCGTTTGTTTTATCCCGCTCGATGCTCACCGTCTTCTGACCGACGAGGCGATATCTGAGTCCAGTGCCGGCGAGCAAACGTTCGAGGGCTTCGGGCACGCTCATCGAGCCGGACGCACCGGCGGTCTTCGCGTTCGCGGTCATCTCGGTGGAGTACACAAGCTGAAATCCGCTCGCTTCCGCGAAATCTCGCAACGCGCGGACCAGATCGCCGGCGGGAATATTGAAGCTCGTCTTGTGCTTGAGATCGGTGACGGGCTGCTGTGCTTGCGCAGGCGTCAGCGGCGCGATGGAGCTGAATGTGCAGGCCAGCGCGGCGACGATGAATGCGCGCAGGCGATGTGACGAATGTGACATTGGGGATGGCTTCCTCGACCTGTCCGTTCAAGTCGCGACATGTGCGACCTACTGACAGGACGACGATGCAGGACGCATCGCGCCTAACCCCGATTTTTTATATCAGCGCACGATGGTGAGCCAAGGCGTCAGATGCAGGACCGACAAGCCGTGACTGGTCGCGATGGCCTCCAGGCCTTCATCGAGTCGGTCGAGCGTGAGGATCGCGCTCACCGACTGCGCCTGCCCCTCGCCCAGTAACAGAATGCGCCCGGTCCGATAGCGCTCGATCTCCGCGAGCGCGTCGTCGAGACTCAGATCGTTCAACGCAATCTTGCGCTCACGCCAGCTGAGCGCGTCGGCCTCGGTGAACGCATGCACGCGGGCCGCGTCAGCATCGAGGTCCGCTGCCATGCCCGCCGTCAACTCCGCCGCCGTCGCACCGTCGCGGCGGACCTCGACGATGCCTTTGGTGACTTCGACAGAAACGCCGCGATTGGCTCGGGTCACGCTGAATGCAGTGCCTTTCGCCACGGCCTCGACATCGTCGGCCGCCACGATAAACGGCCGCTCCGGCGCGTGCCGAACGTCGAACCATGCTTCGCCTTTGAGTAGGCGAATGCGCCGCGTGTTCGCATCGTAGGCGACATCGATGGCGGAGTCGGAGCTGAGCCAGGCTTTCGAGCCATCCGGCAAGTCCCAGGCCCGGATCTCGCCGACGTGAGTCGCATGATCGGCCTGCAGCCAATGCACCGGATTGCCAATAGCGATGAACATGACGAGCATCGCAGCGATCGCGCCGCCGACCGGCATCCAGATCCGCCGACGTTGACGCGCGCGTTCTTTATCGCGAGCTATAGAGCGCTCGAAAACTTCACGCGTGCGCTCCAGTTGCAACCAGCGATAGCGCTCGCTACGAAACGCCTCCGAATGCTGTTCGGACGCGTCGTGCCAGAGTCGGAACTCGCGCATCTCCTCGGCCCGGATTTCTCGTGACGCCAGTCGAGCCACCCAGTGCTGGGCCGCCTGGCGCACGGCGGTGTCGGTGCCTTCCGTCACTTGATTCGCGTCTCGCCGAGCGCCGCGAGTGCGCGACGGACATTCTTCTCAACCGCGGTCTTGCTGATGCCCAGGCGAGTGGCGATCTCGCTCTGGCTCAAGCCTTCGAAACGATTCAGATAAAACACTTCACGACAGCGCGGCGGCAGGTGCTCGATGATCCGGCTCACCCGCGTGAATTCTTCGGCCGCCAGCGTCAGTGCTTCAGCGGACCGGTCCGGTTCCGGCTCCAGCCAGAAGCTCGCCTCCGCCAGGATCTCCGCGTGACGTTTGCTGGTCTTGCGAGAGTCGGAAGCGAGATTCGCCGCGGTACGAAACAAGAACGCCCGCGGATCGCTGATCGCCACGTCGGATTGCGAGGCACGCAGATACGCTTCCTGTGCGATGTCACGCGCCGTCGCGAGACATCGCAATCGCCCGGTCAGGAAGCGAACCAGATCGGCATAGCTTTGGACATAAGCGTCGTCGAGCGCGGTACACCCCGCCGCGCCCTGCGCCATCCCTTCATTACATGACATGCCGACCCGGCGCCATGACCTGTCCCCAGCAACCGAAGCTCGTTGCTAGAACGAGCGAAGGCTGCCGGGTCCGCAAGTTCCCGCAATCTCAGAATCGGCCTCGCAGGCTCAACATGAAGTTGCGGGGCTCGCCGTACCAATTCCCGCTCGTAGGACCGCTGGAGGTCTTGTAGTAGCGCTTGTCCAATAAATTGTCGCCATTGATGCCGATCGCCCACCGGTCGGAGATGCGGTAGTCAGCCCTCGCCGCGACCACGGCGTAGGTCGGAATGATGTAGTCATAGTCGACCGTTTGGGCGCAGCTGCTCACGCCCAACGCATTCGGCGGGTTGAGCCGGGTGCAGAGCGTTCCCGCTCGATACGCCGTCGTCCGTCCGTTCGCACCGAGGGACAAGGTCAGGCCACGAATCCAGCCCTCCGCGAAACTGTAGCTGGTCCAGAGCTTGAGCAGGTGCTTCGGTTGGGCCGAGGCGAATGGCGCTCCTTCCGGATCGCTGCGAAAATATCTGATGTCCGCGCCCCTGTATTGGTTCTCGTTATAGGTATAGCCGGCCGCGAACTGCCAGTCAGGCAACACTTCACCGCTCACTTCCAGATCCAGACCCTGACTGATGAGCGTGTAGTCGAACCCGTCGTCGTAACAGCAGAGGACGCCCGGCGTGACCACGCCGCCCACATAACGATTGCCGGCATTGTCGACCAGGACGGTGTTGTCGATCGAGCCATCCGGCCGGCGCGGGTAGCTGTCCTGATTGATTTGCGCGAAGCCCGTCTGTTCGATGCGATAGACCGACAGCGTGTTGTTCAGCTTGCCGCCGCGTGCCGCCCACTTCAACGACACCTCGAGGTCCGAGCCGGTGATGGGCTGGGACGGATTCAGATCGCGATCGAGCTTATTGGCCTGGCTTTGATAGATATCGGTGTAACTGACATGGGCCGTCATCGCGCTGCTGATGTCGTAGGACACAGTGACGGTCGGCGGCCAGCTCAAGTCGTCATTGTCCCAGCGCTGCACGATCGGATTGGTGGCATCTCCGATCTGGCGGCCGGCGCACGCCCCCGTCGTTGTCTGAGTGCACAGATCTTCCTGATCGGTCGAGGACTTGTAATTGCTGTAGCGAATACCCGTGCTGAGGTGCCAGCGATCGAAGGCGGTCAGACGAACGTTGAGATAGGCGCCCCACTGCTGTTGGCCCACGTAGTGATAATTGATCTTCGGCAGCGAGTCACGCGGCTCCGTATAGAGCGGATCGTTGGGGTCGAAGTCGAACACATCGATCGGCGGCGCCGTGCCATTGGGCGAGCCGGAATAGTAGGTCGGTCCACCCGCATAGGGCTGATAAGGTGCGGCCGCGGTTCCCGATATCAGGTCGAGATAGGCGAGCTGATCGTCGGCACGGGCTTCGGCGCGACTAATGCCGACGGTGATTTCCTGGCGTTGCCCCAAGAGCTCGAAGGTACCGGCGAGGGTCGCTTCGGTGGCCAGTTGCTCGTTGGCATAGTCGTTGGCCATCACGACCAGAATCGGCCCCGCATTCGTCAACGGGTTGACCGCGCCGCGGCTGTAGCCGAGCTTTTGTTCGCTCCGCTGTTCGGAGCGGGTGACGTTGAGCTTCGCGGTCCAGTTATCGCCGAGCCGCTGTTCGACGCCGCCGAAAATCTCGGTGGTCTCGAAATTCCAATAATTCCACGGGAAACACAGACAGGTCGAACGCGGCAACTTCAGATCGTCACCGGTCTGGTAGCGCGGCAAGCCCGACATCCAGGGCACGCTATCCTGTCGTGAATGACTGAAGCCCACGGTCGCCATGGTCGTGTCAGTCAGATCCTGTTCCAGGATGCCGTATAGCAGAGTCTTGTTGTCGCCAGCGGTGTCGTAGAAATATTCGTTGTCTTGATAGGAAACGACCGCGCGGCCCCGAAGTTTTCCATCGAACGCCAGCGGCGCCGTGGCGTCCAGCACCGAGCGATACGTTTGCCACGAGCCCGCCTGCGCTTCCAATGTCACCTGAGGACGGTCCAGAGGCTTCTTGCGAACCAGGTTCACGGTACCCGAGGGCTGGCCATAACCGTTGTAATAAGCGGCCGCGCCGCGAAGGATCTCGACGTGGTCATACTGCGCCAGATCGATCTGCGGATAGAATCCGAACTGCGTCGTCAGCGGCGTGCCACCGTCGATCTGGAAATTCTTGATCTCGAAGCCTCGGGAGTAAAACGTGTTCTCCAGGCTCGTATTCCCCTGCACCAACGTAACACCGGGCAACTGCTCCAGTGCCCCGGTGAAGTCGGTGATGTTCTGTTCTTCCATGCGCTGAGCGGTCAGGATGCTCAGCGACTGCGCTACATCCTTGATCGCCTGCGGCGTCTTGGATCCCACCGTCATCGCGCCGGTGGTGAAGCTGCCCGTTCCTTCGGTGGCCGTGCTATCTCGCGAGCCATTGATGCCGCTCACCGCGGCTCGGTCCGCACCCTCCACCCTCACCGGCCCGAGCACCCGTTGACCGCCCTTCGCCGCTTCGACGGAAATCGTATGAGCATCGATGAATCGAAACGTGAGCCCCGACCCTGCGAGCAGGCGTGACAGTGCCTGGTCCAGGCTCAATCGTCCTTTGACCTCGCCGCCGCTACGGCCGCGAGTCAGCTCGGACGATGCAATCAGTTGCAGACCGGTCAACTCAGTGATAGCGACCAGCGAATCCGCGAGCGACTGCGCGGGTAAGTTAAACGCGTAGGTAACGGCGCGGCTTTGCGTCGTCTGGGCCGCCGCGGGCTCGATGGCAGACACGCCTGCCAGGGCGAACAGCACCGGCGCCAGGCACGGTCCATAGTTCTTTGCTCTCATCGCTGACCTCTCGATCCCATGGATAGCCATGAAGACGAGCGGCCCGCGCGGCCTGAACCGGTTTTTTATGAACTATTTATTGCCGGGCGGTCAGCGAATGACCGTAAGCAGCGAACCGACGCGATACACGCGCACGCCCTGAGTCTGCTCAATGGTCGCGAGAATTCGATCCGGATCGCTCACATCGAACACGCCGGTGACCTGAACGTCGCGCGCCCGCTCGCCCAGGAGCAGGATTCGTCCAGAGCGATAACGGGTCAACTCCGTGGCGATATCGGCGAGGCGCGCGTCGCGAACGATGAGCCGGCCCCGCAGCCAGGCCGTGGCTTCCTCCGCGTTGATGGTGCCAACGCCACTCATCTCATCGTCGCTCCAGGTCACTGATTGACCCGCGGTCAGTGCGACTTCTTTTGTTCCGTCGCGCAAGCTGGCGACGACGTGTCCCTGCGAAACCGTAAGGATTACCGCGTTATCCAGGCGCTTCACGGCGAACGCCGTACCTGTGACCTGAATGTGAGCCGGGCCCGCGGCGACGTGGAATGGACGCGTGGTGTCGTGGGCTACTTGGAAATAAGCCTCGCCAGCGACCAGCTCGACCTGACGTTCCGACGTCGAGACCTGCCAGTTCGCAGCGCTGCCGCCGTTCAGCGTCACCTCGCTGCCGTCGTTCAATTCGACAGCACGCAACTCACCCGCCGAAGTTCGCTCATCGGCCGTGAGGGAAGCCACGCCGCCGACAGGAGTCGCCATCCATCCTAGAATCGCCGCACCGACAATCGATGCGGCCACCGCGCCGAGCCACGGCTGCTTGCGCCGTTTGCGTTCAACTGCGCGTGTGTTTGCATCCTCCGCGCTGGTGCCCAGGTCGCCAAGCATTCGCCACACGTCTTCCATTTGACGAAATGCCTGCTCATGCTCGGCACTCTGCGCTCGCCAGCGAGTGGCGGCCTCATGGTCCTCGGCCAGTGCGCGTCCAGAATTCAGGCGCACGAGCAATTGCCGCGCTTCGGCTTCCAGACGAGTCTCGCCGCCTGAGATTGAGTGCGACATCATGACTTGCCACCGCGACCATGGAGCTTGCGATAGCAATGGGACAGCGCCTCGTTCACATAACGACACGCCATGCTTTCCGAAACCCCGAGCCGCGCGCCCACTTCCTTCAAGCTCAGTCCATCGAGCCGATTCCACAACAGCGCCATGCGGATTTTTTCGGGAAGGTCCGCCACCGCTTCCTGCAGCCGTTGCACGGCGACCGCATTGGCCGCCGCGCTCTCCGGGCTCGAGGTCGGACACACCTTCTCGGCGGCATCCACGCCCTCCTCGAAGATGGTCGCTTCGACCTGCTTGCGTCGACGCCGATCGATCAGCAGTCGACGCGCCACCTGAAATAGATACGCCCGCGCATTCGAGATCGATTCCTGCGCCGGCACGCTCAGCAGCCGGACCAGCACATCCTGACGAAGATCGGCCGCGTCCTGCGCCGAGGTCGTGCGGCGCTTGAGAAAGCTCAACAGCTCCGCACCATGATCGCGCGCCACTCGTTCGACAGACGTCGTCCCGCGCGGCGAGCTGTCAGGCTCTGGCGCGGGAGGTTCCGGACAAGTCAGTTCGCTGACACTGGACATGCTCCCTGAAACGTCTGGAGCCTGCCGGTACCGCAATCGGCGTCAGAAACTGCCCCGCAGAGTCAGCGTGAAGCTGCGCGGCTCGCCGTACCAGTTGCCGGCATCGCTCCTGCCGATGGTCTGGTAGTAAGTACGGTCGGTGAGATTGTCGACATTGAGCGCCGCGCTCCAGCGGGAATCGATGCGATAGGCCGCGCGAGCTGCGAACACGGCATAGCCGCCCTGAGTGAATGAGTAAGGGAGCTGACCGCCGTTCGCCGTGTCGCAAACGACATTGCCCGCGGCATTGGTCCTGTAAAGCACACAGACGGTGCCCGCATAGAAACCTTCCGTCTGTGCATTGACCCCCAGGCCCAGGCTCAGCCGCTGCAACCATTCCCCTCCCTGGAACTGATAGCTGCTCCATAACTTGAGCAGCTGCCGGGGTAATCTCGACACCAGCGGCTGGCCCGCCCGAGTACCGACGTCGCGGCCTTTGTATTCGTTCTTGTTGTAGGTGTACCCGGCCGACAGTTGCCATCCGGGCAGCAACTCACCCGATACTTCCAGGTCCGCACCTTGGCTCAGCGAAGTCACATCGGCCTCGGTGGTGTAGCAACACTGATGCATGCCGTCGGGCGCGGTCCCGGTCAGAGGATGACCGGTCAATTTCCAAGCGAAGTCCTCCTGCTTCAGCCGATAGATCGACAATGAGGCGTTGAGCCGGCCGTCGCGCGGCGCCCATTTCAGACCGCCCTCGAAATTGCTGCCCGTCACCGGATCGATCGCGCTGCCGGACGGATCCATGTATGTGGATTGCTCGTTATAAATATCGGTATAGCTGCCGTACGCAGTCAGCGTGTCGGTGATGTCATAGCTCAGCGACCAACCCGGCGGCCAGCTCATGTTGTGCGTGGAATAGCCAATCGAGGTCGACCTCGTAACGTCGCCGACATTCCGGCCCGGACAATTGGCGGCGGCTCTGCAAAGCGTTTGATTCGTCCCCTGGGCTTCATAGTGGCTGTAGCGCAGGCCGAGATTGATGTGCAGCGGTCGCCAGAACGTCAACCGCAAGTTGCTGTAGGCACCCCATTGCTCGGTCCCATATTCGGGATAGCGTTGAAAGGCCGGCACCGACCCCGGTTCGAGATAGCTCTCAGGATGGAAATCGAGGACATTGACCGCGGGCGAGGCGACGTTGTTACCGAGCACGTCGGCGTAGTTTTGATACCCCCCGCCGTCGACTTTCGCGTAGTTCATTCCCGCCACCAGCTGCTGGCGATGCCCGAACAGCTCGACGCTGCCGTCCAACGTCAGATCGGCTGACTGCTGCGCGCTGGCGCGATCGCCCATCGCGGCGCTCATCGTCGGCCCCGCGAGAGTCACTGGATTGACCGGGCCCGCGACCGTGCCGAGCTTGAAAGAGCGCTGCTGATCGATGTCGGTCAGATTCAACTTGAGCGACCAATGCTCGCCCAGGTCTTGCTCCAGGCGGGCGAAGACTTCCGTGGTATCCATGTCTTCGCGACTCCAGGAGAAACAAAGACAGGTACTGCGCGCCAAGCCCAAGTCCTCGCCATTCTGATAACGCGGCAGACCGTTCCGGGCCGGGAGCGAATGCTGTCGGGTAATGCTGAAGCCCGCGCTGAGCGTCGTGCTTTCGGTGATGTCTGTCTCCAGCACTCCGTAAGCCAGCGTCTTGTTGCTGTTCGCAAGGTCGTAGAAATAATCCTGATCCTGCCACACCAGCACGCCGCGCCCCCGCAGCTTGCCGTCGAAGCCCAGCGGCGCCGAAACGTCGATCATGGTCCGATAGTTGCTCCATGAGCCGATCAGCCCTTCGACGATCACTTGTGAATGATTCAACGGTCGCTTGCGCGTGAGATTGATCACGCCACCGGGATCGCCATACCCATTGAACAGGCCGTCGGCGCCGCGCAGTATTTCGACGTGGTCGTACAGCGCCATGTCGATCTGCGGGATGAGCCGGTAAGCTTCGCTCGTGGCACTGCCGATGTCCGGGCTCGCCCCGCCGATATCGATCGGCGCGCCGCCATCGATCAGCAACCGTTGAATCGCGAAGCCTCGCGAATAAAAGGTCGGTTCGCCCGGACCGTTGCCGCCCACGATCATGCTGACGCCGGGCGCCCGATTCATCATCGACGTGAAGTCGGTGAGATTCTGATCCTGCATCTGCTGCTGAGTGATGACGCTCACCGACTGCGGCGTATCCTTGATCGATTGAGGCGTCTTACTTGCGATGGCAAGCGCGCTGCTCGTGTAACTTCCGGTCCCTTCGGTCGCCGTTAGATCGGTGCTGCCGTTGATGCCGGCAACTGGCGTATTCACGCCCTCCACGCGCACCGGCCCCAGTTTTCTCGTGCTTCGCTCAGCGGTGGATTTCTCCAACGTGACTGCGCTCGCCGATGTGAATCGATAGGTCAGCCCGCTGCCCGTGAGAATGCGTTGAAGCGCTTCGGCAGGCTCCATTTTTCCGGACAGCGCCGGCGCTTTGAGATTGGCGACCAGCGCGCCGTCATACACGAGTTGTAAACCGAGCTGTTCTGCCAGGACGTTGAGCGCGGTGCCGAGCGGTTGCGGATCGACTTTGACGCTCACGGGCGCGGCCATCGCCGAGAGAGGCAGCGTTATCGCCAGTAACAATCCCGCAAGTCGCGAACCGCGTGCGGCGTGCAGATTTCCCGTGAACACGTGTCGTCCCCAGTGTCGATGCAGTCAACATGCTGCATGCAGAAGACGAACGTTCGATGTCGACCCGTAAAAATTTCTAGCGCAGGACGACGAGGTACGGTGTGATCTGGGTGAGCTGAATATCGAAGGCCGCCGACAACGTGCGCAGGCCCTCGTCGAGACGGTTCACTTGAAAGACGCCACTCACCTGCCGTCGACGCAGCTTCGGGCTCGCGATGACGATGTAGCCGGCGTGGTGGCGAGTGAGCTCCGCAATCACGTCTTCCAGGGGCGCCAGTTCAAAGACCAGCACGCCACGCTGCCACGCGAGTGCATTGTCGATGTTCGTGCGCTCCCTCGCGAGCACTTCCGAATCGAGATCGTAGCGAGCGTGCTCCCCCGCGCTCACGTACACCGACCCATCGTCAGGCGTTGTAACAGAGACGACACCTTCGCTCACGACGACGTCGGTGACGCTCTGGTCTCGACGAACCGAATACACGGTGCCGACAGCAGTCGCGGTGACCTTCCCCGCGTGAACGACGAAAGGTCGATCGTGATCGGGCATCACCTCGAACGATGCCTGTCCGGCCCGCACGGTGATATTGCGAGAGCCGGGGGAGTAGTCCACATCCAATGCGGTTCCCGAGTCCATCCTCACCGAGGAGCCATCGTCGAGCGTGATCGAACGTTGCTGGCCGCTCGCGGTTCGGTAATCGGCCGTCCAATGGCCATTGACGACGATCAGCCCCAGTCCGATAGCGAGCGCCAACGCGGCGGCAGTGGCGAATCTGCGCACCGGAGAATGTGTGTGTGCTGCCCGAAATGCGGGCGGCGCTGCCAGTTGCCACAGATGACGCGCACGCTCGAACGCCGCACGATGCTCATCGCTCAGCTCGCACCAGGCACGCGCCGCTTCGACATCCGCAGCGCTCGCCTGCCCCGACGTGAGACGCACGACCCACTCAGTCGCAACCCGATCGAGACCGGAATGTTGTGAGATCGCCATGGTCATCGGGTCATCGCTCGAGCCGCTCGCGGAGAAAATCCAACGCCGCGGCCATATGTTTTTCCACGGTGCTGACCGAGACGCCGAGTTGTTCGGCAACCTCCTTGTGAGCCAATCCTTCGTAACGACACAACTCGAACACCCGACGGGTCAATGGCGCAAGCTCCTCGACGCTCCGCTGTATCCGCTCGAGGTCATCCCGTGCGGCCAACGCATCATCCAACTGCGCGGGACTTTCACCTGTCACCGCATAAAGATTCTCGAGCCCCTGCTCGAACACCGATTGCCGGGCCCGGCCACGCACATGATCGATCGCCAGATTGCGGGCGATCCGGAAGATGAAAGCGCGCAGGTTCTCGACGGGCTTCAACGGCGCCGTCGAGATCAATCGCAAATAAGTTTCCTGAGTTATGTCCGCAGCCGTTTCCGGGCAATGCAGCCGGCCATTCAGAAAGCGCCGCACCTCGGGCGCATGATCGCTGAATGCTTCCGCCACTTGCTCTGGTTTGACTGTTCGCGCCATCACATTCAGAACGAATGGATGGCGCGCGGTCCGCAAACGAGCTAAGCGTGGAACCCGAGCAGCTTGCCGCCGATGGCTGTTCGGCTACCCAGCGCATCCTCGACCACCGCAGCAGCATCCGCTGCCGACACCTTTCTGCCTTTGTTGCAAGCGAGACTGAACTGCGCAAACCGCCGCACCAGTTCCTTCATGAAAGACGCGCTCGCCCCTGCGGTCGCTGCGACCGTGGCTGTGACGACGCCCTCTTCGAAGCTGAGCGACTTGCCGTAGAGCTCCAGCAACCGTGCGCGGCAACCTGCATCCGGCAGCGGAATCTCGATGGCCTCGTCGATTCGACCGGGCCGCGAAGCCAGCGCCTCCTCGATGGCGCCAGGCCGATTGGTGGTCAGAATGAAAAGAATTTCCGCTTCCTCACCCAGCCCGTCCATCTCATTGAGCAGCCGGTTCAACGTGGCTTCGGTCGAGCAGGCGCCGCCCATTCCCTCGCGCGAACGGCCGATGAGATCGACGTCTTCGAGCACGAACACGCTCGGCTGCAGTGCTCGCGCCATGGTCATATAAGTACCGAGGCTCGCCACTTGCTCAGCCGTCACCAGGATCGTCGTGTGCTCGGGCAACTGCGATGTGAGATAACGAATGAGATGCGTCTTGCCGGTACCCGGCGGGCCGTAGAGCAGGATTCCCTTGCGCGTGGACTGCCCGAGCTGACGAAGGCCCTGGCGATGAGTAATGTGCTCGAGCACGTGACGCTCGACCCGACGCAGCGTGGTGTCCTCGAGGATCACGCTATCTCGCGCCACTGTCGGCACACGATGCACGAGCATGTCGGCACGCATGCCGCTGTAGTCGGACGCGGATTCGAACGACAGCGTCTTGCCGCGATAGAGCCGCGACGCGGTCGCCGCTTTGGTCAGCGTCTCGAACAAACGCGTTGCCACGCTCAGCGACTGCGGCGACGTGACCGCTTCGACGATCGAATAGCGTCCCCTGGGCTCGACCACCCGCGACATCATGACGGCAACCGGCTCGCCCTCGACTTGGAACAGCCATAACCCGTTGCTGATCGCGGAGAAAGGCTTATCCGCTCCCACGTCGACGTCGAAGCGCTGCACGGGGGCGATCTGCAACGCCTGCTCTCCCATGATCAGCATGCTGGATGCGTACAGCGGCTGCATCGGATGATGCTGATGCAGGCCCAGCAGAATCGGTTTGTATCGTTCCGTTTCGGCCACCAATGCGGACTGCAAGTCCGGCAACAGGTGTGCGGCGAATTGACGTCGTGAGGTTACGACGGAACTCAGCCGCTGCGCGCCGAAGTGATCCTCGAGCGCTTGCCGCGCGTAATTGTAATGACGTTCCACTCTGTCTGACTCCTGCTCGCGTTGATCATGGGGGAGCGGCTACAGGTCTGCAGCCGCCCTGAGTCAACGAGCAACGGAGTCGGACGCCGCACTCAGTCTCAAAAATTGCCGCGAAGTGACAGTGTGTAGCTGCGCGGGGTGCCATACCAGTTGCCGCCGTTCAGACCGCCAACCGACTGATAGTAGACCTCGTCGAAAATATTCGTGAGATTGAGCGCGGCGGTCCATTTATCGTTTACCCTGTAGCCGATCCGCCCCGACACCACATTGTACGGCTCCACCGTGTACTGAAAGGGAATGAGACCGCCCGTGCAGAGCGAGGCTCCAGTGTATGGATTGGGCTCGGTCAGCTGATCGGCCGGGCAGCTCTCACCGGCGCGATAGCCCGTCGATTGGCCGTTGATACCCGCTGAGATCGAGAGATTCGAAAGCCAGCTGCCCAGTCCGGCCGCGCCGAAATCGTAAGTCGTCCACAGCTTGTAAAGATGTTTCGGCTGGATGGTGAGGAACGGCTCGCCTTCATAGCCGGTGTAGCCGCTACCCTCGTAGCGATTGCGGGTGAACGTGTAACTGGCGGAAACTTGCCAACCACGCACGATCTCACCGGCGACCTCGCTGTCGATGCCTTCACTGATTTCGGTCTGATCGTCGCGCTGGACGGAGCAACAGGTGTGATACGCATCCACCTGGCCGTTCACCAGCTCCGTGCCGTTGTTGGTGATGACGATCTGGTTATTGTCGGCGTCCCGGTAGATCGATCCGTCCGGATTGCGCTTGTACCGATCCTCCGTCTGGCTGAAGCCCTGCTTGTGGATGCGATAGACAGCCAGCGAAGTGTTGATGCGACCATCGCGCGCGGCCCACCTGAAACCCAGCTCCATATTGTCGCCGGTGATGGGATCGATCGGTTCGAGATCGGCGTCGAGCACGGTGGATTGATCGATATAGATGTCGGCGTAACCCAGATAGGCCGACACGCTGTCCGTCACATCGTAGGAAAGCGAGATCGCAGGCGGCCACGCGAACACCTCGCCGGTGTAATAACGACGGGTCGGACTGTAAGGATCGCCGATCTGACGACCGACGCAGTTTCTCGGACCGGGCGTGCCGGTGGTCGGTATGCTCGTGCAGAGCGAATCGCTCGCGCTGGCGACTTCGTAGCGGCTCCAGCGCAATCCGGTTTGCAGATGCAAGCGGTCGAATGCAGTGAGTCTCAGATCAGCATAGGCGAGCGTTTGAGTCGTCTCCTGCTCCGACGCGCGCATGTTCGGCATGGGATTGCGCGGCTCTGTATAGATGGGATCGAATGGATCGAACGCGAAGACGTCGATGAGCGGAGTGGCGACCCGAGTGTTGGGACACACCGTGGCCGAGGTGCAATACAGCGGCCCGCCCGGATAAGGTTGGTAAGGTGCGGTGGCCGAGCTGGTAAACAACGTTTCATATTGTGTCCGGCCGCCGAGATCCCGCTTGCTGTGGTTGGCGCCGATCAGGATCTCCTGACGCTGACCGAATATCGTCAACGCGCCGGCCAGCGTCGCTTCTCCGGACAGCTGATCGGAGGCCGACTTACGATACGTCCCCAGAATTCTCGGCCCACGACCGTCGATGGGATTGACCGCGCCATAACTGTAACCCGTTTTCCGCTCGTTCGACTGCCGGTTGCTGGTGACGTTGAGCTTTGCCGTCCAGTCCGCACCGATTCGTTGCGCGATGGAGCCGAACACCATCGTGGTATCGACACTCGCTCTGTTCCATGGAAACACCAGAGCGGTGTCGCGCGGCACGTCCAGCGCCGCACCCGACAGATAACGAGGCAGGCCGTAGCTCCAGGGCACGCTGTCCTGATTGGTCTTGCTGACACCGGCGGTAATGAGCGTCGTCGGCGTGAGATCGTAATCGAGCACACCGTAGATCAGCGTCTTCTCGTCCTCGGCGATGTCATAGAAATAATCGTTGGACTGCCAGGTCATCACCGCACGACCGCGAAGTTTGCCGTCGAGAGTCAATGGACTGTTCGCATCGAGCACGGTCCGGTAGTAATTCCAGCTGCCCCATTCCGCATCGAGCGTGACCTGTTTGCGATCGAGCGGCTTCTTGCGGACCAGATTGATGGTGCCGGATGGATCGCCATAGCCATTGAACAAGCCCGCGGCACCCCGCAGCACCTCGACATGATCGAATTGCGCCAGGTCGATCAACGGGACGTAGTCGTAATTGGCCTGAGTGTTCAGGGACAGCGGCGCACCGCCGTCGATCTGGATCGAGGTGATCGCATACCCGCGCGAATAGAAGGTTGTGTCGAGATTGCTTTCCGTGCCGCTGACTCCTCCCTGCACCAGCGAGATGCCCGGCGCCTGCTCCAGCGCGCGGGTGAAGTCGTTGATATTCTGCTGTTCGATCTGCTCGTTGCTGATCACGCTCACCGACTGCGCTGTTTCCTTGATGGAGCGCGGCGTTTTGGAGCCGACGCTCATCGCGCCGGTGGTGAAACTGCCGGTGCCTTCCGTCGCTGTGACATCGCGCGAGCCGTTGATTCCATTCAACGCGGCCCGATCCGCTCCTTCCACTCGCACCGGTCCGAGCGTACGTGTCGTCTTATCTGTCGGCGCCGGCACCAACGTCGCGGTGGTCGGCGAACTGAAGCGATAGGTAAAGCCCGTGCCCGCCAGGATCGTCCGCAGCGCTTGTTCGCGAACGAAGCTTCCCGCCAGCGGCGCCGATTTCAATCCCTGCACTTTCGCCGACTCGAAAACGATTTGAATGCCGGTCTCGTCCGCGAGCTGTAACAGCGCCGTGCTCAACGCCTGCGTCGGAATGTTCAACGCGAACTTCTGTTGATTGCCCGTCTGCACCGTCTGCTCGCGACTTTGCGCTTGACCCGGCGTGGACCACGCCGTCAAGCACACGGCCACCGTGCCTAGTTTGAATAGAACTCGTTTCATCCGCTACCCGCTCCCCGTTCGAGACATTTCAACCTGTCCCTCATGTGACGCCCGAACGTGGCCGACTCAGTAACAGAAAATCGTTTGCGGTATTCGAGCGGTCGGCTCGTTTGCACCCAGAAGCCCTCCTCCGCACGCGATGACAACCACCCCGCCCCGCGATCTGAAGAGTCTGTTTCTCCGTTATTCCGGGGAACTGCGGCTCTATCTCGCGCGACAGATCTATTGCACGCATACCGCGGCGGATCTGGTGCAGGACGCCTTCGTCCGACTGGCACAGCAGCCACTCGATGCGGGCGAAACGAATCCGCGCGCCTACCTCTATCGGGTCGCACATAATCTGGCGATCGATCATTTCCGCACCGAGGAGCGGCGTCAGACGATCGTCACACCCCACGAGGAGATGGTCGATATTCCGGACGAGGCGCCGGTCCCCGAGCATGTTCTGCAGAATGCGCAGTGCTTGAACGAGGTCGAGCGGGCGCTCGCGGAGCTTCCCGCGCTGACCCGTCAGATCTTTCAACTGAACCGCATCGACGGCTTGACTCACTCGGAAGTGGCCCGGCAGCTGGGCATCTCCGACAGCTCGGTTCAGAAACATCTGTCGCGAGCGCTACAGCACACGATGCAACGCCTGCGTCGGTTGAGCGAGTGACGATGATGGATCGCACCTCTTCCGCAGCCATCGATGCCGAAGCCGCCGACTGGGTGGTCCGCCTTGGCGCCGCGTCCCTCGATCCTCACGAGCAACGCGCGCTGGAGGAATGGTTGGCAACGAGTGCCGAGCATCGTCGTGCGTTGGAGTTCGCGCAGTCGACGTGGAGAGTTATGGGGCAAGTCGCGGCTGGCACACCTTCGGCCGAGGCAGCGACGTCAGCGAGCTTCACCCGTTCCGTATCAGGACCTCGGTTTGCGAACCGGCGCGTCGGCCGACCGCTCGCATTGGCAGCTTCCCTCTTGGTCGGCGTCGTTGCACTCGGCACGATCAGAGACATTCCCTGGGTCGCACTCGGTGCCGATCATTACACTCGCGTGGGCGAAGTGCGCCGGGTCGAGCTGAGCGACGGCAGCGTCGTCACGCTGGATACCGACAGCGCCATCGCTGTCGACTACTCCAACAGCAGTCGACGGATTCACCTGCTCGCCGGCACAGCCAAATTCGACGTCGCCGCCATCGACAATCCATCCGAGCGTCCCTTCATCGTCGCCGCCTCCGACGGCACCGTTCGAGCCTTGGGCACGAGCTTCGTGGTGGAACGCCAGGACGATGAAGTGACCGTGAGCGTCGTGGAACACAGCGTCTCGGTCGAGCTCCATTCACTGCCTGACGAGCAAGTCGTGCACACGGGCGAGCGCATTCACTACGGCGATACTCTTGGCACGATCGACAACATCGACCCCGCTCGCGTCGCTACCTGGTCGCGGGACCGTTTGCTATTCGATAACGTGCCGTTACGCGACGCCGTCAAACAAATCAATCGCTACCGAAAGCCCCCCATCGTCGTAGCCGACGCCGCGCTGGCCGATCGTCTCATCAGCGGCCTGTTCCGACTGGACGAGCTGGATCGGGCGGTCGACATGATTGCAACGGAACTGGGCGCGCGTACCGCGAACGTGCCGGCGGTAGTGACGTTGATGTACTGAGCATGGAGCGGGTGCCGCCGCCGAACGGATGTCGGCGGCGACACGTTAGGCCCGAGCTGCAATCAGGGCCCGGAGGAAACCAGCAACGTCAGAAACGGCAGGCGAATGGCCCTCAGCCCGTGCGCGGCGGCGAGCGAGCCGACGCCGTCTTAAATGTTCGGCCGCGCAAGCTCCAGCCGTCAAGCCTTCGTCATCCCCGCTTCCTCTGTGCCAGTGCCGCGATCTTGCCCTTGATGTCCGCAATCTCGCCCGCCGACAGATACAGGTACTCGGCAAAGCGCTTGACCGGCCGGCGCTTATGTTGGTCATAGGCCAGAAACGCGCGAGCGTCGCCGACCAGTCGCCGGAGATCCGCGGGAGTGAAGCCGTCGGTCAACTGGGCAAGCCTGGCTCGATCGAATTCCTGATGCTCCTTGGGAAGATCCGACGCGAAGTGGCGCACGATCTCGACCCGCGTGCCGGCTTCCGGCGGCTTGGTCTCGAGCCACACCTCGACACGGCCCGAACGCAGTAGCGCCACCGGCATATCCGCAACGTCCATCGCGGTCATCATCACACACACAAGGCCGACCGACTCGCTCGCCAATCCATCCAGTTTCGTCAGCAAGTAACGATTCAACCCGCCGTTGTCCGACTTGAACAGCACGTCGGCGTCGTCGATGAAAATGATGGACGGACTGTTGGCAATCGCGTTGTTGAACAGCCGGTCGATCTGCTTGAAGAACTTCGAGGTACCGCCCACGTAGGAACCGTCGATCATGAAGAACTTGCCGGCCATCTGATGAGCCAGCGCCCGACCGATCGAAGTCTTGCCCGTGCCCGGGTGACCGTGCAACAGCACGCCCCGTTTTGGCTTCAGGCCGAGTGCCTTGGCCAGCTCCGGCTCCCGCAACGGCAACAGGATGGTGCGCTCGAGCTTTTCGACAATCTCCTCGGCGCCTTTCAGATCGGCGAACTCGATGCGCTCGACTTCGGCGACATCGAGATTGCTCGAGAACAGGCTCTCGCCCACCGCGCGAGAAAACTCTTCAGTCGTCGGCGCTCTGCGCCCTCGCGCGAGAAGAATGCCGCAAGCCGCCTGTAATTGGTAAGCAGTCAACTTGCCGGTGTTGCGATGGATGCTTTCGATGTTGAGCGACGAAAGATGCTCCGTGCCCAGGCAAGCAGCGATCACCGCTTTATAGTCCGCCGGCTGAAACAATGGACATTCCAGCACCACGCTCTGGCCTTCGACCGTGCTGTAGAACTGCGAGCCGGTCATGCCTAGAAAGACCTTCTTTTTCTCGAGCCGCGCGCGGCTGAAGAAGTCTTTCAACACCGCCTCGAACAAATAAGGTCGCGGGAAGGCGCTGCCCATGCGCGTGACCGCTTCGATCGAATCGAGATCGTCGAAGAACACGATGTCGTCCCGGCGCAGCGCTTCATCCAGCAGCGCTCGAATCGCTTCCTCCAATGCGTGCGGATGGCGGACGGCAATGGCGTCCAGAGCCTCCGCGCAGCTGATGAATCGGCCACCGAGCCGCGCATGCAGATGTCGGAGGATCGTGGTCTTACCGACGCCTTGATCCCCACGCACCACGATGAACGGGCAGCCCTCGACGAGCGTCAGAGCCTCGTTGAATGTTTTGGCCTGCGACGGCGTCAAGGCCGGCAGCGAACGCGTGCGCAAGGCACTCACCGATCGCACGTTAACTTCGGTCGTCATTGATTGGAAATTTCCTCGGTTGTTCAGAATCGACCGCGCACACTCAGCGTGAAGCTGCGAGGCGCCCCGTACCAGTTGCCGCCCGCGACGTTGCCGACGGATTGGTAGTAGACCTCGTCAAAAATGTTCTCGAGATTGAGTGCCGCTGATAAGTTATCGGTCAGCCGGTAACCGATCCGGCCGGAGACCACCGTGTAGGGCTCGACCGTAAATTCGAACGGCACTTCGCTGACCAGGCAGCGCGCGATGCCGGTGGATGGATTGGGTTGACCCACCTGGCCATCCGGACACGTCCGACCGGCGCGATAACCTTCCGACTGGCCGTTGACGCCGAGCGAAACCGTCAGATTCGACAGCAAGCCGCTCGCGCCTGCAGAGCCGAAGTCATAGGTCGTCCACAGCTTGTACAAATGCTCCGGCTGGATACTGAGAAACGGCAGACCTTCTTCCAGGCCATAGGTCGCACCTTCGCGCTTGTTCCGGCTGAATGTGTAGCTGGCGGCGATCTGCCAGCCCGCCAGCACCTCGCCGGTCCACTCGGCGTCGACGCCCTCGCTCAGCTCGGTGCGGTTGTCGAGCTGGATGTAACAACAAGAGTGATACGGATCGGGTTGGCCATTCGGCAATTCGGTGCCGTGGTTGGCGATCACGATCAATGCGCCATTCGCGTCATGATAGAGCGTGCCATCCGCGTTGCGCCGATAGCGGTTGGTGTAGGTGGGCTCGCGATCGCCGAATCCCTGCTTCTCGATCCGATAGACGGCGAGCGCCGCGTTGAATCGACCGTCGCGCGCCACCCACCTGAAGCCGAGCTCGACGTTTTCGCCGGTGATGGGATCGAGCGGCTCGAGATCGCCATCCAGATAATTCGACTGGTCCTGATAGATGTCGGTGTAGCTGGTGTAGGCCGTGAGCGTATCGGTCAGGTCATAGGACAGAGCGATAACGGGCGGCCAGGCAAATCGATCGCCGCGATATACGTTGCGCGTCGAGCCGGAAACATCTCCGATCTGCAGACCCGCGCACGCACCCGTCAAGACTCGGCATAGAGCGTCGGACGCCAGTCGATTCTCGTAGCTGCTCCAGCGCAAGCCCGTCTGCAGATGGAGTCGATCGAACGCGGTCAGATTGAGATTCAGATAGGCAACGGTCTGCGCCTGCCCGTTCTCGGTGTAACGGGTTCGAGGCAGCGGATTCTTCGGCTCGGTGTAAACGGGATCGAACGGATTGAACGAGAAAACATCGATGGGCGGCGTTTCAGGTGCGATCGTGCCGGCGGGACACGGAGTGGCCGTCGACGTGGTATAGCAATAGCGCGGCCCGCCGGGATAGGGTTGATAGGGGGCGGTCGCGTTACTCTCTATCACGTTTCCATACTCCATCTGCCCGCTGCCGTCCTGAATGGCGTGGTTGATGCCCATCGTCACTTCCTGCCGCTGCCTCAGGAAGTTGAATGCTCCCGATGCAGTCAGCTCCGCCGCCAGTTGATCGCTCGCGTAGTCGTTGTAGATGCCGATGAGTCGCGGCCCGCGATTGTCGATCGGATTGACCGAGACATTGCTGTAACCGACTTTACGCGTGCTCTCCTGCTCGTTCTGCGTGACATTGAGCTTCACGGCCCACTCCTGGCCGATGCGCTGCTCGATCGAGCCGAAGATTTCGGTCGTGTCGAAGTCCCAGCGATTCCAGGGAATGGCGATCGATCGGTCGCGCGGTAGTCGCAGGTCTTCACCCGTTTGATATCTCGGCAAGCCGAAGAACCACGGCACGCTGTCCTGATCCGTGTGGCTGGCGCCCATCGTCACCAGTGTCGTCGGCGTCAGGTCATAGTCGAGGATGCCGTAGATCAACGTCTTGCGATCTTCGGCGATCTGGTAGAAATGTTTGTTGGATTGCCAGGTCGCTACCATGCGGCCCCGCAAGCGATTGTCGAATGCCAGCGGCGCGGTGGCGTCGAGCACAGTACGGTAGTGATCCCAGCTGCCCCACTCCGTGTCGAGGATCACCTCGCGATGATCCAGCGGTTTCTTGCGACTGAGATTGATCGTTCCCGAGGGATTGCCATAGCCGTTGAACAGGCCGGCGGCGCCACGCAGCAACTCCACATGGTCGTACTGAGACATGTCGACCTGAGGGAAGTAACCAGTACCGTAGCCGTTCGCGAAGCCCAGGCTGAGCGGCGCGCCGCCGTCAATCTGGATGCTGCTGATGAGAAAGCCGCGCGAATAGAAGGTGTTCTCGAGATTCGAGTTGTCTTGGCTCAGCGAAATGCCCGGCGCCTGTTGCAGCGCCTGTCGGAAATCGTTGATGTTCTGCTGTTCCAGCCGCTCGCTGGTGATCACGCTCACCGATTGCGGCGTATCCTTGATCGAGCGCGGCGCCTTCGAGCCAATCGTCATTGCTCCCGTCGTGAAGCTGCCCGTTCCTTCCGTCGCCGTCACATCGCGCGAGCCGTTGACACCATTCACCACCGCTCGGTCCACTCCTTGCACGCGCACCGGCCCCAGCGTGCGTGTGCCGGGCTCCGACTCCTTCTGCAAAGTCACCGTGTTTTGATTGGCGAAGCGAAACCCGATGCCAGTCCCTTGCAACATCTGGCGCAGCGCCTCGGGGGCAGAGTACGTGCCCGACACGGCGCGCGACGTCACCTTGAGTTCGCCCGTGGAGGGATAGAGCAATTGCACGCCTGTCACATCGGTGAAATCGACGAGCGCGGCGAGCAGCGGCTTCGATGGAATATTGAACCGGAACGTGCGCTCGACCTGCGCCGCGCTCTGCTGTGCGTGAGCCGGCAGGCTCAACGCAGTCACCAGTCCACAAACGACGCCCAGTCTGCGAAGACCTGCGAACATGCATTGCTCCCCAAGTGATACTCAAGGGAACAACGGCCCAGCCTGGTCAGCTCCTCATGTCGAGGCTCAGCGATGCAGAACGGTCACGACGCCAGGCACGCGAGTGGCCTGGAGGTTCAAGCCACTGCGTAGCGAGTCGAGGACGGCGTGCCAATCTCCCGACTGGAACACGCCGGAGACCGTGAGCGAGCGTAACGATTCATCTGGAATGACGATGCGGCCGGCGCCCATTCGACTGAGCTCATCGGCCACCGTGGCGAGGGAGGCTTGATCGAAGACCACGAGGCCGCGTCGCCAGGCCAGCGACGTTTCCGCGGAAACGTTTTCCGCTCCGCGAATCGTCTCGCCGTCGAGCACGAGCTGTTGACCCGGGCTCAGTTGCGCCGCTGTGCCAAGCTTCTTATCCGCCACAGCCACCTTGCCGCGCTCAACCGTAACAACGACGGCCGATCCTCGCCGCTCGACTGCAAACGCGGTACCGACGACTCGCACGTCGACGTCGCCCGCACGAACGAAGAAAGGACGTGAAGAATCATGCTGGACGTCGAACCAGGCGCGGCCACGGACAAGATTCACGCGCCGTGCGTCGCCGTTGAAGTCGACATCGATCGCCGTATCTCCGTCGAGATAGGCAGTCGAGCCATCGGCGAGCGGCACACTCGCTTGTTGTCCCGGCGCTACCGACTTGTCAGCGAGGGCGCGATCGACGATGCCCGGCGCCTGAAACCAAAACACCAGCGCAAACGCGGCGACCGAGGCCGCGAGCGCGAATGTCACCTGTCGGCCGCTTGTCCGACGCGCGCCGCGTCGATACCGCGCATCCGCGTGCAACTTCAACGCTGGACCTCGGAGATCCCGCCACAACTGCTCTGCCCTCGCGTAGGCAGACGCATGTGACGGATCTAGCCCAAGCCACGCGTCGAATTGTTTGCGATCCGTCTCCGTGGCCGACGCGTCCTTCAATCGTAAGTGCCATCGCTGCGCCTCGCGCGCAATCGCGTCACTCTTCGTTGGCATGCTCGCGTCAGTCATGGAAACTTCCCCTGCATGCATCCAGGGCTCGCATCATTTCCTTTTCGACCGTACTGACCGACACGCCCAATTGCCGCGCGATCTCGGCATAGGACAGCTCGTCGATACGATTGAGAAGGAAGATCCGTTGCGTGCGTTCAGGAAGTCCTCGCAGCGTTTCGACCAAGGTGTCGAACTGCTGAGCCGCCACCGCGGACGACTGCGGCTCCAATGCTTCGGGAACGAGCATCGCGTCGTCGGACGCGCCCTCGATTGCGCCTCTCGAATAGGCAGCGCGGACCTGCCGGCTGCGAAGATGATCGATGGCGAGATTCTGCGCCGTACGGAACACCAGGCTGCGGTCCTGGTCGGCCATGGGCCGATGCCATAACCGTAGCAACGTCTCGTGAGCCAGATCCTCGGCGGCGTCCCGACAGCGCACGATCCGCCGGATCAGGCCAACGACCCGATCCCGCTCGGCGAGAAAGATCTGTAGCAGCGCTGGCGGGGAGGAGGACATCGTTCCAATGAACGACCCGCCTCCTCCGACACCGCAATCAGAACCGGCCGCGCAGCGCCAGCGTGTAGCTGCGGGGCTCGCCAGACTGGGCCTGAACCCTCGGAATCCATCCCCCAAGAACGAGCCAGCCGGGCAAGGGCCGGAACGCTAGGCGATCCGCGGCGGCCCTTCGACCAGCATGCTCACCAGCTGAGTCCGGGTGCGGATATCGAGCTTGCGATAGATATGCCCCAGATGGTCCTTGATCGTGCACACCTCACGATGCAGCTGTTCGGCGATCTGCCGATTCGACAGCCCCTGCCGGACCAGCAACGTGACTTCCCGTTCGGTGGGCGTGAGCTGGGCCAGAATGCTCAGTTGCGACTCGGACAGATGGGCCGTCGTGTGAGTACGGGTCCGCACGCCGGTAAAGCGAATCAGGAACGTGGGCCGGTGAACCGAGAAGCTGCGCACCTGATGCATGCTCACAACCGCGCGCAGATCCTCATCGCGTGGATGTTGAACCTTCTCGATGCAGCTGCCGCTGTCACGTCGCTGCAACCAGGCGAGACGGAACTGCTCGCAATGTCTTCGCAATTCGCTCGGCACACGAAAGTCCGCGCGCGGGTCGTGATGGCGCAAGTTCGGAACGTTCCAGGCCAGCGCCTGCGCATACCCCGCATCGTTGACGTACACCGGCTGCAAATCCCAATTCAACAGAATCAATCCGATCGGCAGCCCGCGCACGAAGTCGCCCATCGCGTCCTGCACGGCCTGCTGCTGATACTGATCGATCATCCGGAACAGCACCGCTTCGATCAACGGATGCAGCAGCGTCAGCCAGTGACATTCCTGATCGGTGAAATTGCCCTGCTCATGGGTCCGGTACAGTACCAGCGTGGCGCGCGTGAGGCCCTTCTCCCAGAACGCCAGGGTCACGCCATGCTCCCAGCCTTCGGGACGCATGAAGCGTTGATAGAACTCGGTCGAGCGGATGCGCTCGGCCGGCGCGATGTCGCTGAGCCGATGCAGGATGGTGCCTGGATGCTCGTTCAAATACTGCGGTGTGAGATGCGAGCGCCGACGATTCTCCCAGTAGTCCGCCGCGCGCTCGAGCTGCGGAGCCTCGAACACGCGGGTGGCCAGACTGCTGGTGGAGAAGTCGACGTAGTCGTACCAAAGAAACGTCGTGCTGTGAGGCACGTTTTCCTGGAGCAAGGCCACCAGCGCTTCCCAGAACAGCGACAGATCGGTCGCGCCGGCGATGCGCGACAGATGTGAGATGCTGCCGGTGAGCGCGACGGGCTCGGCTTGAAGCGCGCGTTTTCTAACGGCCAATGATCCGTCCTCGACAGCTCAACCGCTGGCCGCCGGACTGGCCGGCGCCGCTTCCTGAGCAGCGGCGGCGGCGGCCTGCTTGGCCTTGGCCGTTTTCTCCGCCTGGCGGGCCGCTTCGATTTCCTTATTTTTCTTGATGGCGGCTTGAGTCTTGGGATGCGCCGGCACCGCGACGAACGAGCTCGCCTTCAGCACCTTCTCACCCGACCAGCGATAAGCGCACAAGCGTCCGCCATACACGGCGGAATAATCCACGCACGCCAGATTGGCGCGCATCGGCTTCAACTTGGCATCCAGCGCCAGGCTTTGATGTCCCGTGAACAGCGGCGGCGCATCGGCCGGATAGCCCCACAGCAGACTCTTTTCCTGATCGGTCATCTCACGGCGCGACAGCTTGGCGTGGCGTCGAAACGAGCCGTGCCACACCGTCGTGCCAGCGAGCTGATCGGGGGTCGCGTACCAGCGCACGCGCGAGGTCTTCTCCTTGCCGTCCTTCTCGTACGTCAGCCACGGACCGAACAGCAAACGATCCAGATAGGCGCTGGGCTTGCTCTTGTGGTCGGACAGCTCCATGTACAGCGACTTGTCGTTTAGATTCTTGTCGCGCCAGTACTCGATCGCATTTTGATTCCACGCCGCGTGCACCACGCGCAGGCCCGGCGCTTCGAATACCAGCGGCAACTTGCGCAGCCAGCGCACCCAGTGCGCGATGAGGCCCTCTTCGACGCTCAGCTGCCGATGGGTCTCGCGCAATTGTTTCTTGCGAACTTTGCTGTGCTCGCGGATCGGCTTGCCGTCGCCGCGATTCATATAGTAGTAGATGAAATCCCGCTCGTGATTGCCCAGGATGCAATGCGCCGAGCCCGCGTCGACCATGGCCGCCACGGTTTCCAGCGTCTCGCGGATCGCCGGGCCCCGATCGACCAGATCGCCGACGAACACCGCCTTGCGCTGCTTGTGGCGCCACACGCCGGCGCGCCTGGAATAGCCCATCTGCTTCAGCAGCCCGGTCAGTTCCAGGTGACAGCCGTGCACGTCACCGATGATGTCGTAGCCCGCCTTGGTCAGCGGTTGTGGAGTCTTGCGACGGGCCGGCTTGGCCTTGGCGCGCCTCGAACGGGGTGATGGCATGTGAATTATGAATGCGACCTGGGTCGTAGCAGCACAATAACGAGCAACTGCCACGCCCCCCGCAACGCAGCTGTAACAATCAGGCGCTAGGCGCGGTCACCCGATGCCGCGCCGGATCGACCAGAGGCATGAATAACAGCGACACCGCGGCCAGGATCGCAGCCGTCACGAATGTGGCGTGCGGCCCGACCCGATCCCATAACAATCCGGCAATCACGCTGGCGAACAGCAACAACACGCCGCGCATCATGTTGAACACGCCGAACGCCGTGCCCCGCAAGTTTTCGGGCGCGGCGTCGGCCACCATGGCGATGAAGATTCCTTCGGTCAGCCCCATGTGCAGGCCCCACAGCGCCACGCCCGCCAGTGCGACCGTCGGCGTGCTGGCATTCGCCAGCATCACATTGGCGACGATGAGCACCGAGCAGCCGATCATCAGCAACTTGGTACGTGACATGCGGTCGGCTAGGACGCCCGCGGGATAGGCCGACAGCATGTAAGCGACATTCATCACCACCAGCACCAGCGGAGTCCACGCCATCGGCAGTCCGGCGTTGGAGCCCAGCAGGATCAGGAACGCTTCGGAGAAACGAGCGAGCGTGAAGAACGCCGCGACCGTGCTCAGCACCCAGAACGCTTTGGGCAAATCGCGCGGTCGCAGATCGACGATGCGCCGCTTGGTCGGCTGCAGGTGCGGCGGCTCTTTCACCGCGAACCAGAGAATGGCGACCGCGATGAACGCGGGAATCACCGCGATCCAGAACAACGCACGCACATTGTTTGCTAACACCATCAGCAATCCGATGGCGAGCAGCGGCCCGACGAATGCACCGACCGTGTCCAGCGATTGCCTCAACCCATACGCCGCGCCCCGCTGCTCCGGTGTGGTGTAGTCCGCCACCAGGGCATCGCGCGGCGCGCCTCGAATGCCCTTGCCGATGCGATCGATGAATCGCGCCATGAAGACGGTGGCAGTCGAGCCCGCCAGAGGAAACAGCGGCTTGGTGATGGCGGCCATGCCATAGCCCAACAGCGCGAGCGATTTGCGCTTGCCCCACCGATCCGACAACGCGCCCGAGAAGACTTTGACGATACTGGCCGTGGCTTCGGCAACGCCTTCGATCAATCCCAACCAGATGGTGCTCGCGCCCAGTGTGCCGACGACGAAGATGGGTAGTAACGCGTGGATCAGCTCCGAAGAGATGTCCATGAACAGACTGACAAATCCCAGGGCCCAGACACCGGCTGGCAACGTCGCTCGCCGGACTACGCTCTCGCTCATGGAAAAGAGTCTCGCTATTAAAAGCAAATAACGAGCGAGAGCGGATCCGGCCGCAAACCCGGCCTCAGAAGCTACCGCGCAGGCTCAAAGTGAAGCTACGAGGTTCGCCATAATAGTTGTCTTCCTCCGGCTCGCCTACCGTTCGTTGACACCGCTACCGATGCTCAGCCGCAATTGGTCGCCGAGACTCCAGAATCCGTGGGAGAAACGGGCTCGGACGCCACACGCGAGGCGCCCAACGGCTGCACCAGGGTGGGCTCGATGGTGCGCGAGTCGATGATCTCCCAACCGCCGCCGACCAGCAGGCGCAACGCCCGGTCATGGAATCGCAAAATGGTTTCGCGATGGCCGACGCTGACGAAGGTCGCACCGGTCTCGATCAGCGCCTTGTACAGGCGCGCCTCGGTGGGAATATCCACCGCGCTGGTGGACTCATCGAGGAACACATACTTCGGCTTCGAGATCAAAATACGAGCGAACGAAACGCGCTGTTGCTCGCCGAGCGACAACACTTTGCTCCAGTCGCGATCGGCATCGAGGCCGCCCGATTTCTCGATCAAATTGGGCAGACACACCTTCTCGAGCACCGCCTGCAACTCATCGTCCGTCATGTCCGAGCGACCGTGCGGATACAACAGCTGCGCCCGTAGATTGCCCAGCATCATGTAGGGCTTCTGCGGCACGAACATCGTGTCATCTTCCGGCGGCATGGTCATCGTGCCGGTACCGCGCACCCACAAGCCAGCCATGGAACGCAACATCGAGCTCTTACCGACGCCAGTCTGGCCGACGATGATCATGCTCTCGCCCGGCTTCAGTGTGAGCGACACCTTCTGCGCCAGCTGTTGCTCGCCGCCCGGCGTTTGGAAAGAAACATTGTCGAGCTCGATGGAGTCGCCACGCTTGATGGTGATCTGCTCGCTGTGACGAGCGATCTGCGCATCCATGGCGTCGAAGCGCTCGACGATCTGCGCCAGGCGGACCGTCTTGGGCGCGATGCCGGCGAAGAATGGAATATAGTCGTCCAGCGACAGCAGCGCCGAGCGCAAGCCGTCGGCAGCCGTCATCGCCAGCGCGATCGTGCCGTACTCGATCTTGCCGCCGAAGTACAAGGGATAAATCATGAACAACGGCGCGATGGTCCAGACCGAGCCGATGAACTGAGTGATGAATCCGGTCTTCAGGTTGTAGTAATAGATGTTCATCTTGTTCCGGATGACCCGGTCGAGACGATCGGAGACCTGACTCTCCTCCATGTTCTCGCCGCGAAAGAACGCGATGGTCTCTGCGTTGTCGCGCACGCGGAGCAGACCGAAGCGAAAGTCGGCCGCCGCCGCCACCGCATCGAAGTTCTTGCGAATCAGCGGCCAGTACACCGCCGTCTGCACGACCATGGAAATAGACGAATACACCACGACGAACGTGGTCATGCGCGAGTTCACCTGCGAGAGCAGCACCACGTTGGTGGTCAGGCCGAGGATGGTGCCGAGCACTTTGGTGGGAAACGACAACACCGCGTCGATGAACGGCAGCACGTTGTCCTGGATGCGCTCGTCGGGATTGTCGATGTCGTCGCGCATCGCGATGTCGTAGTAAGTTTTATGCGCGAGGTAACGTTTGACGATCCATTGGGTCATCCAGCGATACCATTGCATCTGCATCAGCGTGTTGAGCAGCCCGAGGATGACCCCGTAGAGCCAGCGCCCGATGCCCAGCAGGAACAACAGCCAGAAAATGCGGTGCCATTCCTCGGGGTTCTTCGATACCAGCGCATTGGCCTGCTCGGCACCGACCTGCGCGGCCCAGAAGTTGTAGTACGCCCAGGCCGGGCCGATCAGGATGCCGAACGCCATCAGCGCCCAGGATTTCCAGTGTTTCGGATCGCTCCAGTACGGCTTAGCCAGACGCCAGATACGCCGTGCGAGCCGGCCGTCGAGCCGGTAGTCGCGAGGATCGACTTGAATGGAACGCGCGTCGGTCATTGATTACCCAGCATCCTGGCGTTGATTTTGAAATCCGGCTTGTCCTTGCCGGCCAATTGCTCGGACTCCGTCCACAGCGCCAGGCCTTCCTGCTCGGCGCCCTGCGCCACCAACGCGACACTCACCAGAACCATGTGAGCCGAAGCAAATCGCCGCAGCAGGCGGGCCCGCGCAGCGACCTCATCGTCGCTCTTGTCTTCGATCGACATCGCTTGTGAGCGGCAACCGGCCAATTGTTTGTAAAGTCCGGTCGCACCCTCGACATCCGGTTGAGCGCCGGGCGTCGCAAAGGCCTGGGCCTTTTCATACAACGCACCGCATTCGCTGGCTGCGGCGTCCAGCGCCGGCATCGCCGGTTCCCGCCCCAGCTTTTCCAGCAGAGATTTCAAACTGCTACGCAACCCCAATGTTTCCTGCTGCGCGGCCGTCGGGCGCATGCCCGGTTCGTTACGCATGTAGCGGTACTGGCGGGGTACGTTTTGCAGCGACTGGTAGGGATCGCCGGAGGCCGCGGCATATTTGTCCTTGACCTCCTGCGCAAACGTCGGATTCGGCGTGTCGTCACAGCCGCTCAGGCCGGCCAATAGCAGACCCACGCCGCACACCAGAGTCAGGTGCTTGCGCTCCATCATCGTGATCTCCTCTTCGATTCGATTCGCGCCCAGTGAACGAATGGCGCAGCAGCGGCCCGCAACGTCCGCCGGGCGCTCGCTGTCTGCTATCCGTACAGCGCTTCGCCGTCCGAGGAAACGATGTGCCGGGATCCCAAGTCCAGGTCCCGCAGTTGTGGCTCGATCTTTTGCAAATCGCCAGTGACGATCCAGACCATTCGCTCGGGAGCAAACACCGAGGCGAACGTAGAGTTCACCCGCTCGACGGTCAGCGCCGCGAGTCGTTCCGGATATGCGCTCCAATGTTCCGGCGTGCGCTCCCTGCGAATCAGATATTCGATGGCGCTCTGCAAGCCGCCGAGGCTGCCGATACCAGTGCCAAAACGCAGCATCTCGGTTCGCGTCACGCGAGCGAGCTCATCCTGCGTCACCGGCCGCGCGCCGACCATGTCACTGAGTTCCCGTTGAATCTCCGCGATGCTCTGCGCGGTCTTATCGATCTGCACCGGCGCACTCACCTGGAACACTCGGGGCCCCAGCGTGGCGGTCATCGAAGAGCGCACGCCGTAAGTCCAGTTCTTGTCCTCGCGCAGATTGATGTTGAGACGCGAGCCGAACTCTCCGCCCAACACCATGTTGGCGATCTTCACGGGCAAGGAAACTTCGTCTTCCATGAACGGCAACACCGTCGCCGCGCGGATGATGGCTTGCGGCGTGTCCGGCTTGTCGATCAGGTACACCGACGGCGCGAGCGGCGCTGCTGCCGCCGGCACAGGTGGCGATGCGTGCCAATTCGCCGCTCGCCACTGTCCCAGGCAACGTTCCAGCTTGGGCTTGATCTCGGACATCGTCGTGTCGCCGACGACCAGCAGCACCGTGCCTTCAGGACGGAACCAGCGCGAATAACAACGCTGCACCGAGTCGCGATCCAGTCGCGACACCTGCGACGTCACGCCGAAGCCGGACATCGGCCGACGATACGGATGGCCTTTGTCGAACAGCAATCCGGGCAGCACGCGGGAAGCCGACGAATCGGGCGCGGTCGCTTCCTGCGCAATGATTTCCAGAATGCGCTCGCGCTCCCGGGCAAGATGAGTTTCGGCAAAGTGCGGACGGAAGATCAGATCGCCCAGCAGCTCCAGCGCCTGATCCACCTGGCCCTTGAAGGTCGACATGCCGATGCCGGAGCCCTCGAGCACGGTGTTGACCGACAGCTTCGCGCCGATACGACGACGCGCCTCCGAGAACTCGAACGCATCGCGCGAGCCCGAGCCCAACGTCAACAGTCGAGCCGTCAGGCGCATCGAGCCCAGCGCATCGGCCGGATCGTCGACCAGGCCGTCTTTGAACATCACCCCGAAATTGATCAGCGGCAGCTCGTGACGCTCGGCCAGCACGATGCGCATGCCGTTCGACAGCGTTTCATGCTGAAGCTCCGGAAGAGTGACGCGAGCCCGGGTGCCGATGGACGGCACCTTCGAGCGATCGATTTCCTTGCCGGTCGCACGCAACGTCGGGAACGGCACCACTTGCAATACATACGAACCATCGGACAACCAGCGCTGAGCTGCGTCTCGAATAGACTCGCACGTCGCCTCGCGCACCCACTGCAAACCGAGCCGATACAGATCCGGCCGCTCCAGGCGCACTTCATTGCTCGCGAGCATGGCAGCGATGCTGGAAACACTGTCGAGCCCACGGATGAAGCTCGACAACTCTTGCGTGCGCACGCGCTCCAGCTCGTCCGCCGTCGGTCCTTCGATCAGGAACCGTTGCAGCTCCTCGCGGACCGTCTGCTCCACTGTTTCCAGTGCGACGCCGCCTTTCACTGTGGCAGTGATGGAGAACTGTCCCGCGATCGTGCCGGCCGACATGCCGGCATCGATGCCGGAGGCCAGCGCATCATCGTGCACCAACCGTCGATGCAACCGCGATGACGTGCCGCTGCTCAGGATCTGCGCCGCGAGCCCCAGCAATGTCACATCCCGTTCACCCGTTTGCGGCGTGTTCCATACCATGTACACGCGGGCTTGCGAGACGCGATCTTCGAGAGTCTCGCGCTTCACGCCTGTCATCTTGGCGATCCACGCTCTGGATCGACGCAGCGGCGGGCCCGGCGGAATGGCGCCGAAGTATTCGTTCGCCTTGCGCTTCGCCGTCGCCGCATCGATGTCGCCAGCCAGCACCAGCACCGCGTTCGAGGGACCGTAGTAGGTCTTGAACCAATTCTTCACGTCGTCGAGCGTCGCCGACTGGATGTCCTCCATCGAGCCGATGGTGGTGTGCGCGTACGGATGGCCGACCGGATACGTGCCTCGCGAGATGCTGTCGTAAACCAGGCCGAACGGCCCGCCTTCGGTCTGGCGCTTTTCGTTCTGAACCACGCCGCGCTGGATATCCAGCGTCTGCTGGCTGATGGTTTCGTAGAAATGGCCCATGCGGTCCGACTCGGCGAACAGCGCGTAGTCGAGCGCTTCGGTCGGCACCGTCTGGTAATAGTTGGTCCGGTCGCGGTTGGTGGTGCCGTTGAGATTGGTGGCACCGGCGTTGAGCATGTTGCTCAGGTACAGGCCGGGAAAATGCCTGCTGCCGCCGAACATCAGATGCTCGAACAGGTGCGCGAAACCGGTCTTGCCGGCGGGCTCTTCCTTGGCGCCGACGCGATACCACACCGCGACGGTGACCGTCGGCGCACGTCGGTTTTCATGCACGATCACGGTGAGGCCGTTGTCGAGATGAAACTTCTCGTAGGGAATGGTCACGTCGTCGGCGATGAAGCCGCCGGCGAGCGGCGCGGCCGCTTCATTCGACTCGGGATTCAGCTCAGGCGACAAGGAATTAGGTGCGGTCACTAATCTATCTCTCCGAAACGTTAACCGTAAGCGCTACGGTTGCCGGTGCGCTTCCCCCCAAAGCAGGAATCAGCCCGGGTTGTCGGGGCGCATGCCCCGCGGCCGCTGCGGCCGGTTCATGCCCTGACGCTGCATGCTGGTCTGCCAGGTCTGAATCTCGCTGATCTGGCGCTGCTGCTCCGAGCTCAGGATGGAGGTGGACCGCGCCAGCACCCGACGATTGAATTGCTCGCGCCATTCCAGGTTGGTCTCGCG
Source organism: Steroidobacter flavus (assembly GCF_042651805.1). Classification (NCBI taxonomy): domain Bacteria; kingdom Pseudomonadati; phylum Pseudomonadota; class Gammaproteobacteria; order Steroidobacterales; family Steroidobacteraceae; genus Steroidobacter; species Steroidobacter flavus. Next base: position 992,375 of record NZ_JBHSDU010000015.1, read on the forward strand.
CGCCTTGGGATCGTCCCAATTGAATTTCGGCTGCGGGAAGGCCGCCTTCTCCTCGCTCATCGCGGCGATCATCTGCTCTTCCTGCGCATCGGTCAGCTTCAGCCCGAACGCATCGAGTTGCTCGGACAGCTGCTGGACCTGCATGCGCTCGCCCAAGGTCGCCTGATAGTCGCTCAGCTTCTGTGCGGTGCTTGCGCCGAGCATCGACGCGATCTGTGCCTGCGTTTGTGTCTGCACATCGCGCCGCGCCGTCTCCAGCGCCTCGCGATCGACGCGGCCTTCGCTCGAGCGGCGCGCCTGTTGAAACGTTTCGAACTCGCGCTCATCCTGATCGGCCAGCGCGTTGAGCAGAGCGTCGACCTCCGAGTCCTTCAGGCCGAGTTGTTTGATCAGATCGCCGTAGGCCCGCTTGTTCCCTACTTTGTTCATCAGCCGCATCATCTCGCGGCCCTGCGGTGTGGCGTAGGGACTCGTGCGCTCACGTCGCATGAAGCGCGCCTCCGGCGACTCGGCTGGAGATTCTTGCGCACCGGCTTCGGCGACCCGCGCGCCGGGAAGAGCGGTTGCCAGCGCGTTGGGGCCGGCCGGTTCGACCGACGCGTCCTCCATGGACTCGTGCGGCCGGGCGTCCGGCACTGCCGTGCGGGCCTTGGCCAGCGCCAGCTCCGCGGCCACCACTTTCTGGCGCTCGCCGTCGAGCTGACGCCACAGATAAGCTGACGTTCCCGCCAGCGCGATGGATGTCGCCGTCAATGCGACCGTCAAGATTTTCATCAAACGGTAACGAGCGGGCCGGTCAAACACCGCAATTCCGACGGGCAAAAAAGAGCGCGCCGCACACCCACGGCGCGCTCTGAACATTGCCGATGAACACCGATGAACACCGACAACTCTCGCAGGACCGGTCAGGTTACTGGGCGAGATCTCGTTTGGAATCCAGAACGAGCAGAGCTCGCGCGACCCGCAACGCTGAGCTCAGGAAACAGCCGCGCGATACTTCACCGCCAGATCCGCGGTCGCCACCAGTCGACTGTTTGCCCAGCACAGATCGCGCACGGCATCCAGATACAAACCGGCGGCCGACACGCCCTCGCCTCGTCCCGAGCAAATGGCGTCAAAGTGTCGACGTGCGACCTGACGCTCGATCTGTCGGAAATTTTCGCTGTCTTTGAGCAACTGGCGGGCGGCTTTCACATCCGTGTACATGAACACGACGATGGACAGCTGCAAATGCTCTCGCAACGAGTCGTAAAGCTGCTCGATCACCGACAGCTCATCTGCCGACAAGCTCACCTGACGTTTGATCCGTTTGCTCGCCCGCTTCATCAGCAGCTGACCGAGCACATCGCCGATGTGCTCCAGGTTCACCGCAAAGGTGAGAATGGTCTGCGCTCGCAGGCGTTCGCGATCTGACAGCGGTTGGCCGCCGACGCCGGCGAGATAGCGCTGGATACTTTCGTGCAGCGAATCCAGCGTATCGTCCAGCGCACGCACATCGGTGATTCGATCCCGGTCGTTGCAGGCAAAGATGCCGCGCGAGCGATCCAGCATTTCCACCACGATATCGGCCATGCGCAGCGCCTCGCGCTCCGCCTTGGTCAAAGCCACGGTCGCGGGCTCTGCTTCTCGACCGTGCAAATATCTCGGCAACGCCGGATCGTCGGCACGCGTCCGCTCCGGAAACATCCGTGTGAGCTGCCGCGCGATCAACGGCACCACCGGCAGGAACAGCAGCGCGACGGCCAGGTTGAAGATCGTATGGAAGTTGAACACGATCCGCTGCGTGCTGGCACCGAGTGAGTCGATCCATAGATCGGCAAACATCAGCGCCGGCCAGGCGAGCGCGCAACCGATGAGCCGCGTCAGAATATTCGCGGATGCGAGGCGCAAGGCGTCGACCTGAGCGGAGCGGCTGTACAGCAGCGGATTCAGCGCCGTGCCCAGATTGGCCCCGAGCACCATCGCGAGCGCCGCCTGATTCGACAACTCATCCACCTGCGCCAGCGACACGATCAGCAGAATGGCCGCGATGCTCGAATGCGACAGCCAGGCGAACGCCGCACTCGCCAGCAGCGCGGCCGCCGGCTCGCTGCTCATGGAATGCATCACCAGTTGAAACGTCGGTGACTGCGACATCGGCGCCAGTGCCGCCGACAATCCGTGGACCGAGAACAAGCCGATACCCAGCGCAATGAGCACGCGACCGAGGTCACGGGTCGAGGCGAGCTTGCCTTTGCGAAAGATCACGAAACCGATCAGCGCGAACAGCGGTGCGATCTCGATGGACAGGAACGAGAACGATTGGGCGATGAAGGTGGTGCCGACATTGGCACCGAGGGCCGCCGCGATACCGACCCCGAGCGGGATCAAGCCCTGCGAAGTCCACGACGCCAGCGCCAGAATCGCCGTGGTGCTGCTTTGAAGAACCGTCGTGGCCGCCGCGCCGACCGCGAAACTGCGCAACGCGCGATCGTTCCCTCGATTCATGAGGCGACGAATCTGCGCGCCCCAGGATCGATCGACGCTGCGCTGGAGCATTTGCAAGCTCCAGAGCAGCAGACAGACGTGGCCGACCAATGTCAGCAGCGCATGGATCATCCAGCCAGTTTAGAGACACGCGCCGCCGACAGTATCCATCGAAAGCAGGAATCAGAACTTGCCGAGCACCGTCAAGGTCGCAGCGCGCGGCTCGCCATACCAGTTGCCGAACGTGCTCGTGCCGACGGTCTGATAGTAAGTGCGGTCCGTAACGTTGTTGACGTTCAGCGCGACTTCCCATTGTGAGTTGAGCGCATATTCGATGCGGGCCGCGATCACTGCGTACGAAGGCTGCGTGAACTCGTAGTCCACCTGAGCATCCGGCGCGCATGATTCGTTGCCCAGCTCGTCGAAGACGAACGCCGTGCAGGCGGAGCCGCTGGTGTAGTGCTCGGTCTGCGCATTCACGCCGAGGCCCAGTTTCAGCTGCTGTGCCCAGCCGGGTTGCAGCACAGCCCACAGCTTGAACAGATGTTTCGGCGTGTAGGTGCTGAAGCGCTGACCGTTGGGCGAATAGTTGTCGTTGTAGGTGTAGCCGGCGAACAGCTGCAGCCCCTTCCACAACTGCCCGGTGATCTCCGCCTCGACACCGCGGCTCATCGACGCACGTTCGTCGAGCGCGATGAAGCAGCATTGCTGGCCGGTCGCACGATCGATCGTGAAGGGCACGCTTTCGTCGACGACCAGCGAGTTTCGCACCTCCAGCCAGTACACCGCCAAGCTGGCATTGAGCTGTCCGTCGAGCGAGCTGTGCTTCACGCCCAGTTCCCAATTGAAGCCGGTGCTCGGTTTGACCGGCTCGCCGGACTGCTGCAGATATTTGCTGCTGGCCGAGGCATACGTGGACGCGTAGCTGCCATACGCTGTCAGCGTGGGCGAGATGTCATAGGAGATGCCGAAGTACGGCGGCGACCATTGATCGTCGTCATAAGTCTCGCGCGATCCGGCCAGTAGCTGACCCGCCGCATTCAATCGCTCGTAGTAGCGGTCGTACACATACCGGCTGTAACGCACGCCCAGATCGACGCGCAACGCGTCGATGGGCCGCACTCGCACGCTCGCATATCCGCCCGTCTGCGTTTCGCCGTAGTCGCGATAGCGCTGACTCACAAAGGTCGCCGGCGGTTCTGGATACCCGGCGGAGTCAAACGCAAATACATCCACCGCCGGACGAGGCGACGCGTACATCCGGTCGTAAACATTGCGAGGCCCGTCGATCGTCGTGATTTGACGCGTCCACCCCACCAAGACCTCCTGCTCGCGTCCCCACAGCTCGAGCACACCGCGAAAGTTGCTGTCGAGCTGGTACTGAGTGCTCTGCCCCTCGCCCATCAAACCATTCAGCGTCGCGCCCTCGCCCGAGTTCGGGCTGACCGGGCCCATCACATAGCCGTACTTGAAGTCGGCGTCCTGGGACGAGCGCGTCAGATTGATCTTGAATGTCGAGGCCCGCCCGATCTGTTGATCGAGCTTCAGGAACAGCTCGTTGCTGTCGAAGTCATACCGTCCCCAGGACGGACACAGGCACGTATCTCGCCCGAGATGCAGATCGTCGCCGTTGCTGAAGCGAGGCAGCCCATAGAGGAACGGTGTCATCTTCTGATTGGCGATGGCGCCACCGAACCCGAGCAACGTGGTCGGCGTCACATCGGCCTCGAAGCTGAGGAACGCATTGCTCTTCCGGCTATGCGCCGTGTCGTAGAAATAATCGTTGTCTTGAAAGAGCGCGACCGCGCGGCCTCGCAGCCGGCCATCGAATGCAAGCGGCATCGTGCCGTCGATCATGGCGCGTCGATTGTCCCAGGAGCCGAGTGACGCTTCGACCTGCAATTGCGCATGATCCAGCGGACGTTTGCGAACCAGATTGATGGAGCCGCCGGTGGAATCGAAGCCATTCAACAGACCGGCACTGCCCCTTAGCACTTCGACGTGGTCGTACATCGCCATGTCGAACAGCGGGCGAAAGTCATACGTGGACACGTTGAGCGGCGCGCCGCCGTCGATCTGCACTACGCTGATGGAGTGACCGCGTGAATAGAACGTGGGCGATTGATCGCCGAACGCGCCCGTGACGGACGTGATACCGGTGGACTGATTCATCACCTGATTCAGACTGGTGAGATTCTGGTCCTGCATGCGCTCCTGAGTCACTACGCTGACGGATCGCGGCGTCTCGCGCAACGATTCGGGCGTCTTCGAGCCGATCTCGAGGTCGCGACTCGTGTAGCTGCCGCTTCCTTCCGTGGCGGTGATGTCGCTGCTGCCGTTGGTTCCCAGCGCAGAGCGTGTGTTTGCGCCTTCTACTCGCACCGGCGCGGTCTGACGCACGCCCGTCGCTCGTGACTTCTCTAATGTAATCACGTGCGGCTTCACGAACCGATGCACGAGGCCTGTGCCTTCGAGCATCGCGGTGAGCGCACTGTTTGCGGAGTAGCGACCGACGACGGGTTGCGACGTCAAGCTCGCTGTCAGTGGCGCGTCGAAGAACAGCTGGATGCCTGTGTTCTCCGAGAATCTGAGCAGCGCCTGCGAGAGCGGCAGCGCTGGAATGGAAAAGTCTCTGAACGACGTCGCTTCGTCGGCCGCCGCACTGCTCTGTTGCGCCCAAGCCGGGCCCGCTGGCGATACGGCATTTAGCATCGCCGTCATCAGCAGGACTCGAGTGAGCCCGTTCCGCACCTTCATATCCGCCTCGTGATGATGATTCTGGATCACCCATCACGACGATACGGAGGGGTCGAACCATTACTGGCCGTGCGCGGAAAATATCAATGTGACGCCGAACAGCCGCACGCTGCTCGCCGGCAGCAGGTCGAGGATGGTGCCGAGCGCGTCGTCAGGATCGTCGCCGTCGACCGCACCCGTGACCGGACGCTCTCGCAATGCTTCGTTCATGATGAAGATGCGGCCGCCGGAATAACGCTGCAGATCGTCGATTGCGTCCCGCAACGGGACGTTTTCGAAGACCAGGCGCCCGGTGCGCCACGCCGCCACGTCCGCGACATTCATCGTTGCCACAGTCGCGTCGTGACGTGACATCTCACCTTTCAGAAGATCCCAGACGCCACCGTCTTCGTCTGACACACGCACGTGCCCTTCGCTCACCGACACTGTTACATCGGATCGAGCGATGCCGACGTCGAACGCCGTGCCGACCGCGATGGCTTGACGATCCAGCGCGCTGACGATGAACGGACGTTTCACATCCGGCTGCACTTCGAAGTAGGCGCGGCCGGAATGCAACGTGATCTTGCGAACGTGAGCATCCAGATCGGCGGACACCGCCGACCCCGCATCGAGCGTGATACGCGACCCATCTGACAAGGTGATGACGCGTCGCTCGCCCACCGCCGTTCGATAGTCCGCCCCGACGCTCCAAGTACTCGCAGGCAACGCGCCCCAGCAAACCAGCAACGCGAGACCTGCGACGCACGCCGCCGCCAGCCAGGCAGGCCCGCCGCGCGCGTGCGCACTACGTGCGCCGCGCTGTTGACCCGAAGAACGAGACTTTGTCGCAGCCCCCTGGCGAGCCGAAGAACCGGACTCTGTCGCAGCCCCCCGGTGAGCCGAAGGACCGAACTCTGTCGCAACATGCCGGTGAGTCAAAGGACCGGCCGCGGCCGACGCTCGTAGCCCGCGCTTCGATGAACCGACGCGCCGTGTCTTCGACGCCGCCACCGTATCCAACCCTTCCCACAGCTGCTGCGCCTCAGCCCAGGCTTTTCGGTGCTGCTCGTCGGCGGACAGCCATTGATCGAAGCGCTGACGGTCGGCGTTGGTGGCTTCGTCGTCGTTCAGCAAGACCAGCCATTCCAGCGCTGCATCGGCACTGTCGTCCATCGCCACAGCATCGCCAAAGAACTTGCCCTGGCTCATCGTAGGATCTCGCCAGTCGCGTTGTATTCGGCGAGCTTGCGTCGGCAGTGCGCGAGCGCGCGGACCATCAACACCATCACCGTATTCTTGGCGATGCCCAGACGCGCAGCGATTTCGCCGTAGCTCAGATGCTCGAACTTATGCAGATGAAACACTTCCCGGGTTCGAGGCGGCAGCGTCTCAACCGCAGCCGCAAGCACGGCCAACTGTTCGCGAGACAACGCCGCCGACTCTGGCGAATAGGATGAAGCAGCGACCGGCTCCTCGGCGCTCTCATCGTCCAATGACTGAGGCTGCCGGCGCCCGCCACGCCAATGATCGGTGACCAGATTGGCCGCAGTCCTAAACAAATAGGCACGCGGATTATGAAGGAGGACGTCGCCGGCCGGCATGGCCGCCAGTCGCAAGTAACTGTCCTGCACGATGTCGGCTGCGAGAGCGCGACACTGCACCTTACGCATCACGAACGCGAGCAGCTCGTCGTAGTGCTGCGAAAGATCGTGCAACCCCGACTGGACAACACTGGACGTCATGCGACCAGAACGACCGGCGCATGGAGCAGCCGCAAAGCGCCCGGCGGGCGCTCAGCGGATGACGGTGACGAATCCGTAGCGATGCAGCTCGATGGGCTGAGAATCGCCCAAGGCGGCCAGCCAGTCGTCGATGTGAGCGAGATCGATGACCGCGTTCACGCGACGCGAGCCGACGGCGTCGTTGGTGACGACGAACATGCCCGGGTGATACCGGTCGAGCTCGCTGATCACTTGCGACAACGGCTGATCTTCGATGATGAGCCGGCCGCGACGCCACGCCAGTTGCGAGTGCGAGTCGATGACTTGCGCCTCGCGCAGCACGCCGCCATTGAAGCGGACCTGCTGATTGGGCGTCAGCACGACGAAGTCGGCACCGGCGCGAACTTCGACGCGACCGCGCTCGACGGTGACGAGCAGCTGATCGCCGTCCTTACGCACCGAGAAGGCGGTGCCGAGCACGCGCACCTCGCCCTCACCCGCTTTGACGATGAACGGCAGCTCGGGATTGTGAGTAACGTCGAAGAACGCTTCGCCCCGCGCCAGCACGATGCGACGCTCGAGCGAGCTGTATTGAACGTCGATGGCCGTGTCGGTGTTGAGCGTGACGGTGGAATTGTCCGCGAGCTTGATGTGCTCCTGCCGGCCGGTCGCGGTGACGAAGTCGTGGCGCCAGTCGTGCAGCGATTGATAAGCGACACCCGCGCCGAGCAGTAGCGACGCGGCCAGTGCGAAATAGCGAAACACAGAAGAGCGACGCGACGGCGCTTCGACTGGCTTCTTAGCAACGACCGCAGGCGGGATTTCTTCCTGAGGCTCGGCCAGCACGCCTTCCAGCGACGCCCAGAGCTGGCGCGCATTACGCAGTGCTTCCCGATGCTCGGGGCTTTGATTCGACCAGCGTTCGAACTGTGCTTTTTCGGCAGCATTCGCCTCACCGGAGGTGAGACGTACCAACCAGCGAATCGCCTCTTCTTCGAGGGGCGACACCGCGGGCTCCGGTAACTCTTCGAACTCGTCGTCCTTGTGATTGGAGGGCATGCTCCTGAAACGAGCGACGCGCGCCCCTACCGCAATGAAAGTGGGGAGATATTAGCGCGTTAGTTGGTCTGTTGCAGCAACCGCGTCCGGCAGTGCAAGAGCGCCCGCACCATGTATTTTTCCACCAGGCTCACCGACACGCCGAGCTTGGTGGCGATCTCGGCATGGGTCATTCCTTCGACACGGCTCAAGAACAGCACTTCACGGCATTTCGGTGGCAGCTCGGTCAAAGCCGACTCGATGACGCGCATCTGGTCACCATTGATTACGCTCTGCGCCGGATCGCTCTCCACCCCTTCGAACAACAGCGCCAGCCCCGACAGGATCTCGGCGCGCCGGCCTTCCACCCGGAAATGATCGGTGGCGGCATTGGTCGCCATGCGTAACAGGTAGCGCCGTGCCTCTTCTTCATTCGGCAATTCGGCGGCCACCCGCTGCACCCGGAAATACATATCCTGTGCCAGATCCGCGGCCGTCTGCGGACAGCCGACCCGGCTCGCCAGAATCCGCTCGATCTGGGCGCGCAGTCCGATGAATACATCCATCAGCTCGCCATGGCTCAACGCCGTCATTACTGATGCTCCCACCAATCTCGACAAGCCAGTTTGCACGCGGAACATTACAACTGTGTGAGCATTGCAACAGCGATGCCGTTAGAACGCTCGGTGACAGTCGATCCCGACTTTAGTAGGGAAGAGAGTTTTTTGCGGTTACTTTTTGTGGATCCCCCTGCGGCTGAACGTTTTATGACCGTGGACCGAGACACCGAACTGGTGCATGAAGCCACGTCCGTTGGCCGTTGCTGGTGCAAATAAAAACATTGCCGGTGTTCGCACCGGCAACGTCCATGGCAACAGCGATCAGTTATGCGCCACTTTGCGCAGGAAGAACTCTACGGGAACCACCAGCTCGAGCCGTTCGCCCTGCACTTCCGCCGGCGGTGGCGGCAACGGTGAAGAGCGCTCGATCAATGCTGTGACTTCTTGATCGAGCAGCGCGTAACCGCGACTGCGCTCGATGGCGAACTCCAGCACTTTGCCAACGCGATCCATGGCAAAGCGCACATAGATCACATCTTCCTGGCGACGGCGCTGCGCCTGGCCCGGATAACGTTTGTTACGTTCCAGGTGCGCAAGCAACGTGCTTTCCCAAGTGCGCTCGGCATTCTGAGCCACCGCGTCGGTCGCGCCTTCGGTCGGCGCTGCTGGCTTGTCGTCGGACGGCGCAGTCAGCGTCGGCAATGACGCGGTCATGTCGGCGGGATCCGCGTCGCTGACTTCCTCTTCTTCTTTAGGCTCTTCCTTGGCGACGGCGAATTCCGGCGGAACCTCGGTCTTTACTTCCGGCGGCTGCTCGAACTTCGGTTGTTCGCGCAAAGGCTCGGGCTTGGGCTGCGGCCGCGCTTCGACCTGCGGCGGGCCCGGGGGAATTTCAGTGGGCGGGATCGGTGGCGCGGCCGGCTCCGGCGCCAGCTCGACAACCATTGCGGCTTGCTCGGGCTGGGCGTTCGCGAATGTGAGATCGAGCATGAAGCCCGCCACCACCGCGACGTGTCCCGCGCCGACCAGCAGCACACTGCTGCTCCACCGGCCAAATTCCTTGCGTCGATCGAATTCCAGCATCATGGCTCGGTTCCCGCCTGACCCTGCATGCCCACCAGCGCCACCTTGGTGTAACCGGCCTCGCGCAGCCCGTTCATGACGTTCATGAGTTCACCATAAGGCACCGAGCGATCGGCCCGTAAGAAGATACGGCGCTCGGCGCTGCCGCCGGTGAGCGCTTTCAATTCTTGACCGAGCGACGGCCGCGCGATCGGTTTCTCGTTCACGCTGAGCGACAGGTCCGCCTGCACGCTCAGATACACAGGCTCGTCCTGCTTCGGCTGCGGCTGCGCCGTCGACACCGGCAGATCCAACGGCACATCGACGGTGGCCAGCGGCGCGGCCACCATGAAGATGATCAACAACACCAGCATCACGTCGATGAAGGGCGTGACGTTGATCTCGTGATTGACCGTCAGCTCGCCAGCGCCCTTCGTCAGTTTGAAGGCCATGGCGTTATCTCACCGCGGCCACATGACGCCTCGGCTCGCCCTCTTGGGCGTTCGCGCGGCGATCCACTTCACGGCTGACGGCACAGCTTATGTAAGTACCGGCGTCGACCAGCAGTGCGCGATAGGCCGTGATCGACTTGGCGAACACGTTGAAGAACAGCACCGCCGGGATGGCCGCGACCAGGCCGATCGCGGTGGCCAGCAGCGCTTCGGCGATACCGGGCGCGACCACCACCAGGCTGGTCGTCTTCGCTTCGGAAATGCCGATGAAGCTGTTCATGATGCCCCACACCGTGCCGAACAGGCCGACGAACGGCGCGGTCGAGCCGATGGTGGCGAGAATGCCGGTGCCATTGCTGACCTTGGCACCCGCCGCCGCTTCGATGCGCTCGAGTCGAGCGGCGACACGTTCTGTCACGCTCGAAGTCGCGAGCTGCGGCCCGGTCACCAGGGCGAGCTCTTTGTGAGCCGCGGTCACCATCACACTGACGATCGGATCGCGGCTCTCGCCATCGGCCGGCAGGTTCGGCGTATTGTTCAAATCCACCAGGGTCTGGCGCAGCGTCTTACGCAGCTTGCGCAGCTCGAGCGACTTCGCGACCCAGATGGTCCAGGTGATGAACGAGGCGATGAGCAGAATCAGGATGACGGTTTTGACGATGCCGTCGGCCTGTCGAAACATCGACCAGGGCGACAAGCCATGCGGCAAGGTGTTGAGCGAAACGCTGGCCTCCGCGGCCGTGGCGACTTGACTGAATGCAAGCGCGAAAACCGTTGCCAGTACGCCGGCCGCCATTGGCCGCGCGACGGCGCACATCTGTCGATGGAATCTCAACTCTGACCCCTCCGCAAAAACTGCTGAACCCCTGTCATGCAAAACGACTGAGGGGGCGGGAGTCCGCATCTTTGTGCGTTAGTTCACCGCCCCGCCTCGCGCCATTCGATCCTCCTCGCAGCGGGTGACCCTCAGCTACCCGCCGAAAGGATGAAAGTGGCAGGCTTGGCCGCTAGTTGGGCGCGCCGAACGCCCAGCGCAAACCTACCGAGAACGCGTGGCTGTTCAGGTCGCCCTTGAAACTGCCGAGCTGCGGTAGGCCGGCTCCGACGAGGCGATCCGATTCGGGAATGTTGTAGGGCGGCTCGTTCGAGAGCTCGCGAGGATAGTAGTCCGTCAGGTTCGCGGCCTTCACATCCAGCTCGTCGCGAATGTATTTGTAGCTCGCATCGATGGTCGCCCGATCGGTGACGCGCCAGCTCATGCCGAGCTGCAGCTGATAGGTGAAGCCCCAGTTCGCCCCGCCACCTACCGCATGCTCGCCAGGCGCGACCGGCGCCCAGTTCGGCAGTGGACTGCCATAGGTGGTCTGGTACCAGTTGCGATAGACATCGTCGGTATAGCCATCGAGGCGTCCCCTGAAACCGACCGCGGCGCGTGTCGCACCGATGCCGATCCCCACATAGGGCCGGAAGCGATTGCTCGCGGCACCGAAATCGCGAATCGCATTGGCCATGAAGCTCCAATACGAGCCTTCGCCCTGCGGCTCATAACAATTGGTGAAGCGATCCTGCGGCGTTCCGATGAATTCCGGAGCATGGCTCAGGCTGCACAGGCCATAGGGCACGGTCTGATTCCCGCCGATCTTCCCGAAGCCGTGTTGACGAAAGCCGATCTCACCTTCAGTGCGCCAGTGATCGTTCAAACGATAGCCGAGGCGCGCAGCGAACGCCTCCGCCGGCGTGGTCTCGAACTTCCATTTGACCGGCTCACCGGACAAGCCACGGCCCGTCGATTCCGCCTTCCAGTCCTCGGGCTGCTGTTGTCCGAAATCGAGCGCGCCGTACCAGTCGCCCGGATCGCCGAACGGTGCCAGCCCCGTCGTCGGGCTCGGCGTGTAACCGCTGCGATCGCCGCCATCTCGCCAGGTCACTTTCAACAGCGCCGTGCGCGGATTGCCGATGTGATTCACGACGCTGCTGACGGTCGAGTAATACTCCTCATCCGTGACGTTTTCGATCAGCAGCGACACCTTGACGTTGTCGTTCACGGCGTAGCTGGCGCCCACGTCCCAGATCATCGTCGCGTCTTCCTCGAACGCGAACGGTTCTTCGAAGGCCAGCTCGAACGTGACTGGATCGTATTCCGTGTGCGTGCCCTCCTCGAATATGCGCCCCGTATAGATCGCGCCGACGTTCACCGACAGCGACGACAGCCAGGGCACATCCCAATTCATGAACAACTTGCCCAGCTTTTCCGGGGAGCGCGTGTCGAGGGCCACATCGCTGGGCTTGTTCACGGTGCGATTGTCCGTATAGCTCAACGCCACATCGAGCTGGCCGAACAAGCGACCGGTGGCTTCGAGCTCGTAGCCGGTGCTCTCGACGCTGATACCGCCGCTGTAGTAACAAGGCGAAGTGGGCAAAGGGCCGCACTGCCCGCGGGTTCCCGGAATCGCCTGCGCGACATGATCCTGCTGGAGCCGATAGTTCGACGCCGTCAGCAACCAGTCGGCGACGCCGTATTTCACGCCGTATTCCAGGTTCTTGTAAGTCGTGGCGGGCAGCCGTTCGTTGCCGGGCGCGTAAACCTCTCGCGGCGGGTCCGAGCCTTCGCTATAGCTGCCATACATCGTCACATCCCGTAACGGCTTGAAGGCCGCCGCGTAACTCGGCCGCCATTCGGGCGCGCGATCGCCGAGGCCGTCATTGATCTCGTCGTTCTGGATCTGGAACGGCTCGCCGTCGGCACGCCGGCGCACCACTCGGGCGCCCGAGCTCTTGTACCCCTGTCGACGCGCGGACAGCGTCACTGAGGCTCGGTCATGCCAGGAAATCGTATCGGAGACCGCCAGGCCCCACTGCGAGGTCGTGTTTCGGTAGTCGTCGTCGAAGGAGAAGGTGCTGCCGTAGTAGTAAGCCGGCTTGGGCAAGTAACGGACCTTCATGAAATCCGCCAGCGAATACACCGCCGGCCAGTTGGGATCGTACCGGTCCAGCTCGGCGTCGGCGCCGCTCGCCTGGTTGAAGTCGCCGGCCATATAGACATTGTGGGTCAGGCCCCAGGTGTCGAACTTGCCCGTAACCCGGAAGTCGGTGCTCAGATTGTCCCCGGTGTAGAAGTTCTCGCGCGCGAGTATGGACGTCGGAACCTGCCGGCACACGCCTTGATAGCAGACTCGAAAAGCCTCATCGGTGTTCGACATTACATTCACCGTGCCGTTGACCGCCGTGTCCAGGCTGCGCTTGTCCTGATTCGAATAGTTCAGGCCGATGTCGAAATTCCAGTTCTCCAGCAGTCGCACATAGAAGTGGCTGAACAACTCCGTGGTTTTGGTATCGAGGAAGGCCCAGTCGGGGGTGTAGTTGAACGCGAACGGCGTGTGCAGATTGGCGCCGTCGAAGCTGCGATACGAGCCCTGATAGAGGCCGTCCTCGTCGATCTTCAGATACCGCGCGCCCACCTCCAGGCGGGCGCGATCGCCGAACGGGATATCGAAGATGCCATAGAGCGAGGTGCGCTTGAGATGATCGTTGACCCACGGATACTGCTGATCCTCGTGAGACACGCTGGTGAGAAACGCGACCGGCGAGCCCAGCACGCTCGGCGTCGACCAGTCGACCTGTGCTTGATACCGCTCGTCCGTGCCGGCCGTGAGATTCACATCCAATGAAGGCGCGCCACCCGGGCGCTTGCGCACCAGATTGATGGTACCGCCCGGGGAATTGACGCCGGCAAACACGCCGTTCGCACCACGTACCAGTTCGACGCGCTCGTAACCGTTGAGATCGAGCAGACCGTTGTTGATGATATCGAGATAGCGCGGCGCGCCGCCGTCGATCTGCACAGTCGAGACAGAGAAGCCGCGCGAGTAGATCGCGCCACCCACGCCGGACGCTTCGCCACCTGAGCTGGGCAGACGCTCGATCATGGACAGACCCGGCATGCGTCGTACCGCTTCGTCGAAGTCCTGGATGTCCTGCGCTTCGAGCTGCGCTTGCGTCAACACGGACACCGAACGCGGAATATCTTCGATCGGGGTGGGCGCACCCGCACCTACCCCCGCCACGACGGCGCGCAGTCCCCGCTCCTCTTGATTCTGTCCACCGCGAATGCCGCCCAACTGTGCGACGCCTTCACCGCGCACGGGTTTTGTTTGATCCGCGCCTTCGACACGCACTGGACCTAACTCACGCGTTTGACTGTTGGGTGCGCGCACGACCGAAGCGGTGGTCGGTGTGCTGAAGCGAGCGACGAGCCCGGTCCCGTTCAATAGACTCGTCAACGCATCGACGCCGGAGTATTCGCCGGTGAGCCCGCCGCTCTGGATGCCTTTGACCAGCTCGCTCGAGTACACCAGCTGAATGCCGGAGATCTCCGAGAAGCGCGTCAGCGTCTCGCTGAGCGACCCGGCCTTGAGCTCGAAACGAAAGCGTTGCGCCCTCGCCGTCTCCTGCGCCTGTACCTGTTGAGCTACCGCGCATACCGACAATGTCGTTGCAATCGCAAGCGCGAGCTTCGACAAACCCGTTCTGACCGCCTTCATCCAGCCTCCGGAATACGACGCCGCGGAACCGTCCTGCGGCTTGCGTGCGATGAATTACTCATCACTTGCCACAAGGACAATCGAGGCGATGCTATTCCAACTGGAATCGATGAAAGAGATGTTGAGGTCAGCGCGGGCCGAGCACGATGACCACGCCGGGCAGCCTGATCAGGCGCGCACCCGCGGCGTTGACGATCGAGTCGAGACCGCCTTCGATGTCGGCGATCGCGATGCTGCCGCTGACCGTTTGTTTGGCGGCATCGTCGTCCAGCACCAGAATGCCGCCGCTTCGATAGCGCCCCAGTTCGTGCACCACTCTAGCCAGCGGCGCCTCCTTGAACAGGACGCGTCCCTCGCGCCAGGCCGCTTCGAAAGTCACCTCGAAATTATAGGTGGAGCTGAGATCGTCAGCGCCGAACCTCGCCGCACGGCCGGCGCCGAGCGTGGTCAGGTCATCTCCTGCACTGACTTCGACCAATCCTTCGGTCACGGCGACATGCAATTGTTCTTCGCTGACGTCAACCGAGAATGCCGTGCCGATGTCGCGAATCACCGCGCCCTTCGCTTCGACCACGAATGGCGCTTCGTTCTCGGCGACGACGATATGAACCCGCCCTTTCGCCACTCGCAACGTGCGTTGACCGTCGCGCTGCTCGAAATCGACGGCTGCGCCGCTGTCCAGCCACAGCTGACTACCATCGGCGAGCGGCACTTCATGCACTTCGCCCACCGGCGAGATGAGGTCATGATTGTTGAATGTGGAGACGAAGACTGCGATCAACAGACACGCCGCAGCCGCAAGCCCCGCAGTGATTGCGATGGGCCGACGACGCGGCAGCGATTGAATCAACGGCGCTTCGAGCGGCGCCAGCCCGGTCCACAGCCGACGCGCCTCGTCGAACTCGCGCCGATGCGTCGCATCCGCCGCCAGCCACGCTTTCAACTCGCGCAACTGCTCCGCAGTCGCCCGCTTGGAAGCCAGCAAGGCGACCCAGTCGCTCGCGCTTCTGGGCTCGGGACGCGCATTTCCGCTCGGAGAATTGCTCATGGCAAAGACATGACAGCCAGCCCAACCGGATTCCAACCGTCAGGGCAAACTTTTTTCGCCGCGGCTCGCGGACAGCAAGTGATCGAGCGCCTTGCGCAGATGTTTGTCCACCGCCTGACTGGAAATACCGAGGCGCACGGCGATCTCTGTGTTGTTCAAGCCTTCGAAGCGACTCCACGCCAGGACCTGGCGCGTACGTTCCGGCAGCTCTTCCATGGCCGACCAGACTCGAGTGAGCTCTTCCTCCGCCAGCGCATGACGCTCGGGCGTCGCCGAATCGAAGCGGCCCCACAACAGCGCCATGGCTTCTTCATTCAGCTCGGCGTGCCGGCGCGCCTGCTCTTTGTGATTCGTGATGAGATTGGCGGCGATCCGGAACAGGAACGCGCGGGGATTGACGACCTGCGCCCAACTGACGCGCTCCAGCCGGACATAAATCTCCTGACCGATGTCCTCGGCGGTGGCGCGACAGCCGACACGGGCCGCGATGAATCTGATCAGACCAGATTCATTCTCGCGGAATGCCTCGCTCGCGTTTCGGCCATCTGACATCACACCGCTCCCGGCTCGCTCCCACAGGAACGAGCCAGGACGGCGGGAGCCGCAAGCGCCTAGTGCGTGCCCGGCGCACCGAAGGCCCAGCGCAGACCGATCGTGAACGCGTGGCTGTTCAGATCGCCTTTGAAGCTGCCGAGCTGCGGCAGACCGGCGCCGACGAGGCGGTCGGGCTCGGGGCCGGCGCTAGCCAGATCCTGCGCGTACTCGCGCGGATAGTAGTCAGTCAGGTTCGCAGTTTTCACGTCCAGCTCGTCGCGAATGTATTTGTAGCTCGCATCGAGGGTCGTGCGATCGGTAATGCGCCAGCTCATCCCCACCAGCAGTTGATACGTGAGACCCCAGCTGGAGCCACCGCCGACCGCCTCCTCGCCCGGCGCGACCAACGTCAGCGGCGAGCCGTAGGCATTGCGATACCAGGTGCGATAGACGTTGTCGGTATAACCATCGAGACGCCCCGAGAAATCGACCGAAGCCCGCGTCGCGCCGATGCCCAGACCCACGTACGGCCGGAAGCGATTGCCTGGTGCGCCGAAGTCGCGAATCGCGTTGGCGATGAAACTCCAGTACGAGCCTTCGCCCTGCGGATCATAACAATGGGCGAGGCGATCCTCCGGCCTGCCGATGTAATTCGCCGCATAGCTCAAGCCGCACAGACCATAGGGCACGGTCTGATTCCCTCCAATCTTGCCGAAGCCGTGTTGACGAAAGCCGACCTCGCCTTCGGTGCGCCAATGATCGTTCAAGCGATAACCGATGCGCGCGTAGAACGCCTCGGCCGGCGTGGTCTCGAAGGTCCATTTCACCGGCTGACCGGACGAGCCGCGGCCCGTGGATTCCGCTTTCCAATCCTCGGGACGTTGCTGACCGAAATCGAGCGAGCCATACCACGCTGACGGCTCGCCGAACGGTGCGAGCCCCGTGGTCGGACTCGGCGTATAGCCGCTGCGATCGCCGCCATCGCGCCACGTCACTTTCAATAGTGCCGTGCGCGGATTGCCGATGTGATTCACGACGCTGCTGACGGTCGAGTAGTAGTCGGTGTCCGCGACGTTCTCGACCAGCAACGAAACATCGATGTTGTCATTCAGGCGGTACCGGGCACCGAGGTCCCAGATCAGCGTCGCGTCCTCCTCGAACGCGTAGGGAATCGTGTCGAGCAGCCGGAACGTCACGGCATCGTAAATACTGCGCGTACCCGCTTCGAAGATGCGACCGGTGTAGATTGCGCCGAGGTTCACCGACAGCGACGACAGCCAGGGCACATCCCAATTCATGAACAGCTTGCCGAGCTTCTCCGGCGAGCGGGTGTTGAACGGCACATCGCTGGGCTTGCTCACGCTGCGATTGTCGGTAAAGCTCACGGCGACATCGAGCTGCTCGAACAGCCGCCCGACCGCTTCCAACTCGTAACCCGTGCTCTCGATGCTGACGCCGCCGCCGTAATAACAAGAGGAGGTGGGCGTGGGCCCGCACTGCCCGCGGGTGCCCGGAATCTGTACCGCGACGCCGTCCTGTTTGAGCCGGTAGTTCGACGCCGTCAGTAACCAGTCGCCAACGCCATACTTCACGCCATATTCGATGTTCTTGTAAGTCGTGGCGCCCAGTTGTTTGCCGTCCGGCGAGTAAAGGACTTCCGGAGTGCTCGAACCTTCGGCGTAGCTGCCGTACACCGTCATATCCCGTAGCGGCTTGACCGCCGCGGCATAGCTGGGACGCCACTCCGGAGCGCGCCCGACCGCGCCGTTGGAGATCTCATCGAGAGAAATGTTATAGGGCTCGCCGTCCGAGCGCCGGCGAAACAATCTGCCCCCCGAGGTCTCGTAGCCCTGCCGGCGCGCGGACGCAGTCGCCGAGACGCGGTCATGCCACGAAATCGTATCGGAGATCGCGAGCCCCCATGCCGAGGAAGTGTTCTTGAAGTCGGTATCGATGCCCAGCACGCTACCTGCAAAGTACGCCGGCTCGCCGTACGACGGCAGGGCCATGAAGTCCGCGAGCGAGAACACGCCCGTCCAGCTGGGGTTGCTACGCGACAGCTCGGTGTCGGCACCGCCGACCTCGTTGAAGTCGCCGGCGAAATAAACATCGTGCGTGAGCCCCCAGGTGTCGAACTTGCCCGCGACGCGGAAATCGGTGCCCAACGTTTCCGAAGTATAGAAACCCTCGCGCGCGAAGAAGTTCGTGGTGCGCGGCCTGCACACGCCGCTGCTATTGCAGGTTTGATAGGCGGCGTTGGTGTTCGACAGCAGAAACACCGAGCCGTTGATCACCGCATCCAGGCTGCGCTTGTCCTGGTGCGAATAATTCAGACCGATATCGAAGTTCCAGTCGTTCAGCAGCCGCACGTAGAAGCGGGTGAACAACTGCTTCGACTCGGCATCGAGAAACGCCCACTGCGGCGTGTAGTTGAAGGTAAACGGGGTCGCGAGATTCGGGCCGTCGTAGTACCGATACGAGCCGGTGTAAAAGCCGTCCTCCCGGATCTTCAGATATTGGGCACCCAGCTCCAGACGGGCGCGATCGCCCAGCGGCATATCGAAGATCCCGTACAGCGAAGTGCGTTTGAGATGATCGTTGTCCCACGCGAAGCGCTGATCCTCGTGCGACACAGCGGTGCGAAACGCGATGGGCGAGCCGAGTACGCTGGGCGTCGACCAGTCGATCTTGGCCTGGTAACGATCGTCCGTGCCAGCCGTGAGCGCGGCCTCGAACGAAGGCGCGCCGCCCGGTCGCTTGCGCACCAGATTGAGGGTGCCGCCGGGCGAATTGATACCGGCGAACACTCCGTTCGCGCCCCGCACCAGCTCGACCCGCTCGTAGCCTGTGAGATCGAGCAGACCGTTGTTGATGATATCGAGGCTGCGCGGCGCGCCGCCGTCGACCTGAACTGTCGTCACACTGAAACCGCGCGAATAAATCGTGCCGCCGGCACCGGAGGCTTTGCCGCCGGAGCTGGGCAAACGCTGGATCATCGACAGGCCCGGCAAGCGTCGCACCGCTTCGTCGAAGTCCTGCACGTCCTGCGCTTCCATCTGTTCCTGAGTCAGCACCGACACCGAGCGCGGAATATCTTCGATGGCCACCGGCGACCCCGCACCCACCGCGGCCACGACCGGACGCACGCCACGCGCTTCTTGATCCTGACCGCCGCGTACGCCGCCGAGCTGCGCTGTACCTTCACCTCGTTGAGGCTTGCTTTGATCCGCACCTTCGACGCGCACCGGCCCGAGCACACGCGTATCCGCACTCTGCGTTGCCTTCTCAATCGTGATCGTATTCTTGCCGGTCATGCGGAACCGGAGTCCCGTGCCTTCCAGCAGCGAGCTCAACGCCTGCTGCGCGCTGAAGTTGCCGGACAGGCCGCGCGTGCTCATTCCCTGCACGAGGCTCGCCGGATACACCAGCGCAAGGCCCGATAGATCCGCGAGACGATTGAGCGCGCTTGCCAGCGAGCCGGAGGGAATATCGAAGCGACGCGGGGCCTGTTCCGTTTGCTCCGCAGGCTGGGCCTCCTGGGCTCGCGCGACCGAAGAGGCGGCCAGGATGCCCGCGATCATGGCGGCGAGCAGCGGTGACATGATGGGCTTGTCGATCGACATCGGTCCTCTCTTGCGAACGTACTGAAGCGTCTCTCGCTCTCAGTGACGCAGAGGGTCGCGAAAAGAGGATGTCGGACCGGGAAGAATTTTTTGTGACAGCGACGGGTCAGCGGCCCGGCGCGGAGAGGAACACGAAATAGCCGGCGATGCTGGTGGCTTCGAGGCCCAGCGACTGTTCGAGCGCGGCGAGGCTGGCGTCCATGTCCTGCAACGGAAAGACGCCGTTGACTTGCAGCGCCCCGAGATCGGCGCCGAGCAATTGAATGTGGCCGCGATGATAACGGTTGAGCTCGTCGACCACGGCGTCGAGCCGCTGGTTCTCGACGATCAGCCGGCCGCGTCGCCAGGAATCCGCGGTGGGCTCGGCCTCTTGAATGGAAGCCATGCCCAGCCGACTGCCATAGCGAATGCGCTCACCGGGATGAAGCGTGCGCGACAGCGAGCTCGTGCTATTCGAATACGTGACTTCGACCGAATGCTCGATGCCGATGACTTGCACATCGTCCGCATCGATCTTCACTGTGAACACCGTGCCCAACGCTCGCGTGCGCCCGCCGTTCGCCTCGACGATGAAGGGACGCCGGGCATCGGCTGCGACTTCGAAGGCCGCTTCGCCCGTCAACAAATGTAACGTGCGGGCGTTATCGGTGAACTCGTAGGTGACGGCGGAGTCCGTGTTGAGCGTGATCGTCGAGCCATCCGGCAACTTGACGCTGCGAATCTCGCCGACGCGTGTTTGCTCATCGGCACGCCATTGCAAGGCCAGTTGCGGTACTACCACCGCGATCGCGAGCGCTGCGGCCAACGCCGTGGTGGCGCGGCGTGCCCAAAGCCATCGCGTGCTTTCGACCTTCGGCAAACGCAGCGACGTAGCTGTCAGGGTCTGCGCTTCGACGGGAAGTTTCTCCGGCAACTCCGACACGTCGGACCACATCGATTGCGCCCGCCGATAGGCGCGTGCGTGCTTCGGATCGAGCAGCCAGCGATCGAAGTTTTCCTGCTCGCTGACATCGAGCGGCCCGGCGTCGCGACGAATCAACCAATTCACGGCCTGCTCGTCGATGGAGGGCGCCGCGCTCACTCCTCGTCTCCCACGCGTTGCATACAGTGCAACAGCGCGACCCGCAAATGCTTCTCCACCATGTTGCGCGAGATGCCGAGCCGTTCGGCGATCTCAGCCTGGTGCAGATTCTCGAACTGTCGGAGCACGAAGACTTCGCGACACCGCGGCGGCAGATCGCCGATCGCCTGCATCAGCAGATGCAGCCGCTCCTGCCCTACCCACTCGCGTTCTGGCGACGGCGCCTGCGGATGTTCGTCCTCGGGCACCTCGTCGGCGACGATCACCTTGCCCCGTGACTTATTCCGTCGCAGATGATCGATGGTGAGATTGCTGGCGATCCGATAGACGAACGCTTTCGGATTGGCGATGGCGTGCTCCGACTCGCTCGCGCACACCCGCAAGTACGTGTCCTGCATGATGTCCGCCGCCGTGGCCGCGCAGCCAATACGCGTCCGCACGAACCCCAACAGTTCGTCGTAATACTGCTCGAATGTGGCAACGAGCCCGGTTGCACGCACTGGGACTTCACCGAAGCGATGGCTGGCCCGACAAGAACGAGCCAGCCGGCGAAGTCCCGCAAACGCTTCAATGCGCGCTCGGTGCTCCGAACGCCCAGCGCAGGCCGACCGTGAACGCGTGGCTGTTCAGATCGCCCTTGAAACTGCCGAGCGGCGGCAAGCCGGCGTTGACCAGTGGCGTCGGCCAGCCGTCATACGGATAGTAGTCCTTGACGTTGGCGGTCTTCACATCCAGCTCGTCGTGAATGAATTTGTAATTCACATCGAGGGTGGCTCGATCGGTGACACGCCAGCTCACACCCGCCAACACTTGATACGTCAGCCCCCAACTGGTGTCCGACCCGAAGGCCGTTTCACCCGGCGCGACCGGCAGCGACGAGCCGAATTGCTGCTGATACCAGGCGCGATACGACTCGTCCCGGTAACCGTCGAGGCGGCCGGAGAAGTCCACCGAAGCCCGCGTGGCACCGAGACCCAAACCGAGATACGGCCGCAAACGATTGCTCGGCGCACCGAAGTCGCGAATCAAGTTGGCCATGAAGCTCCAGTACTGGCCCTCGCCCTGCGGATCGTAACAATGAGTCATACGATCCTCGGGGGTGTCGATGTAGGCGCTGGCGTAACTCACACCGCACAGTCCATAAGGCACGGTTGAATTGCCGCCCACTTTGCCGAAGCCATGTTGACGGAAGCCGATCTCACCTTCGGTGCGCCATCGATCGTTCAACCGATAACCGAGCCGCGCGTAGAACGCTTCGGCCGGCGAGGTTTCGAACTTCCACTTCACTGTTTCGCCGGACACGCCGCGACCGGTGGAGTGCGCCTTCCAATCCTCGGGACGCTGCTGACCGACATCGAACGAGCCGTACCAGTCGCCGGGATCGCCGAACGGCGCCAGCCCCGTGGTCGGGCTCGCTGTATATCCGCTGCGATCGCCAGCATCGCGCCATGTCACTTTCAACATCGCCGTGCGCGGGTTGCCGATGTAATTCGTGCTGCTGCCGACAGTCGAGTAATACTCGGTGTCGGAGACGTTCTCGACCAGCAGCGCCACTTGCACGTTGTCGTTCACGCGATAGCTCGCGCCCAGATCCCAGATCAGCGTCGACTCCTCCGCGAACGCATAGGGCAGCTGCGCAACCAGTGCGTACGTGACCGGATCGTAGAACCGCCGCGTACCCTGCTCGAAGATAGCGCCGGTGTACACCGCGCCCGCATTCAACGTCAGCGACGGTATCCACGGCACGTCCCAACCGAGCGACGCCTTGACGAGCTTTTCCGGCGAGCGCGTATCGAACGGCAGATCGCTCGGCTTGTTGACCGTGCGATTGTCCGTATAGCTCAACGCCACATCGAGCTGATTCAGGAACCGACCGACCGCCTCCAGCTCGTAGCCGGTGCTTTCGATGCTGACGCCGCCGCCGAAGTAACAATAGGAATTGGGCTTGGGGCCGCACTGTCCCTGGGTGCCTGGAATTTCCACCGCCACACCCTCTTGTTTCAACGTGTATCGCGACGCCGTCAGCAGCCAGTCGGCGACACCGTATTTCACGCCGTACTCGATGTTCTTGTAAGTCGTGGCACCCAATTGCTCGCCGCTCGGCGTATACCTCGGCTGCGGCTCCTCGAAGCCTTGCGAATAACTGCCGTACACCGTCACATCGCGCAGCGGGCTGAATCTTGCCGCATAGCTGGGATGCCACTCCGGAGCACGATTCACCGTGCCGTCGAAATCATCGTCGATGCGCACGTCATAGACCACGCCGTCGGAGGCGCGACGACTCACTTTGCCGCTGGAGAACTCGGAGTCGCTGCGACGGGCGGACAGGATCACGGCGGCTCGATCGCGCCACGAAATCTCATCGGCGACCGTCAATCCCCACTGCGACGAGGTGTACTTGAAATCGGGATCGTAGGGAGGACGGACATTGGTCCGCGGCGGCGCCGCGGCATCGGGCAATCGCAAAAAGTCGCTCAGTGCGTAGAGGCCTGGCCAGGTGGTCTCGCCCCACTGCAATCTCCCGTCGGTAGTCGCAAGCGCGTTGAAGTCGCCGAGCAAAGTCACATTGTGAGTCAGGCCCCAGGTCTCGAACTGACCCGATACTCGAAAATCCGTGCCCAGGTTTTCCGCGGTCGCGAAATTATCCGATACGATCAAGCGCGAGGCCCGGCGAGTGCAGGTACCGTTCCGGCAGATTTGAAACGCATCCTGAGTGGTCGACAGCACGAAAAGGCCCACGTAGGCATCCAGGCTGCTCTTCTCCACGTTGGAATAGTTCACGCCGATATCGAGGTTCCAGTCATCCAGCAGTCGCACGTAGAAACGGCTGAACAGCTCGACCGTTTCGCTGTTTAGAAACGTCCAGTCGGGCGAGACGTTGAAATAGAACGGCGCATCGACATTCGGACCGTCGTAATAGCGATACGAGCCGGTGTACAGGCCCTTCTCATTCACGTCCTGATACTGCGCGCCGAGCTCCAGGCGCGCCCGATCTCCCAAGGGCAAATCGAAGATGCCATACAGCGAGGTGCGCTTGAGACGATCGTTGTCCCAGGGGAATTGCTGATCCTCGTAGGAGGCGACACCGCGAAACGCGACGGGAGAATCGAGCAGGCTCGGCGTCGACCAATCGACCGTGCCTTGATAGCGCTCGTCGGTCCCGGCCGTGAGCGCGACGTCCAGCATCGGTGCGCCGCCTGGCCGTTTGCGCACGAGATTGAGGGAGCCGCCCGGCGACTCGGTGCCGGCAAATGCTCCGTTCGCACCGCGCACCAGCTCGATGCGCTCATAAGCGTTGAGATCGAGCAAGCCGTTGCGAACCATGTCGAGGCCGCGCGGCGCGCCGCCATCGATCTGCACTGTATCGATGCGAAAACCCCGCGAATAGACTTGGGCGCCGGAACTCGAGGCCGCGCTGCTCGCCGATGTTTGTATCATCGACAGCCCCGGCATGCGTCGCACCGCCTCGCCGAGATCCTGCACGTCCTGCGCTTCCATCTGCGCCTGGGTCAACACGGACACCGATCGCGGCACATCTTCGATCGCCATGGGAGAACCCGCGCCGACCGCTGCGGTCACCGGTCGCAGTCCCCTCGCTTCTTGATCCTGCCCACCGCGAATGCCACCCAACTGCGCAGTACCTTCGCCGCGCACGGGCTTGGTCTGATCCGCGCCCTCCACTCGCACCGGTCCAAGCGTGCGAGTGCCCGGTTGCGGAGCGCGCTCGAGCGTGACGGTACGCTCGTTGACGAAGCGAAACGTGAGACCGCTTTCGTTGAGCAGTAATTCAAGCGCCTCACGACGACCATACGCGCCGCTCAGACCCCGGCTGCGCAAGCCGGCGACCAGCTCCGGCGCGTAGACCAGCTGAACATTCATTGCTTCGGCATAGGCTTGCAGGCTGCGATCGAGCGAGCCCGCGGGAATCGAGATCGTGGCGCTACGATCGGCCGGTGCCTGCTGCTGAGATTCCGCCGCGCGCACCGACGCCGCCGCCAGAATCATCGCGACCGACGCGCCAATGACGCTCCACGCCTGCATCCTTCGCCCCGTCATCACTGTCTTCATCGCTTCCCCTGGCAGCAACGCGCTGCCTTGTGGAAGTTGAGACGAGTAACGCGGCTGCTCGGGTAACCCCGCCGAGCTCAGCGCAAGATAGTCAGGAGCGGTGTCAGATGAATGACATCGAGGCCCCGGGCGGCGGCGATGCCGTCGAGACCCGCATCGATACCGTCGGTCTCGAAGATGCCGGTGATGCGTTGCTCGCGTGCCGGGCCGAGCACGACGATGGCGCCTCGATGATAGCGGTCCAGCTCGGCGACGGCGTCGTGCAGAGGACGATCGCGAATCACGACCCGCCGCTCGCGCCAACTGAGCAAGGAGTCGATGTCGACAGAACCTTCCTGAGTGAGCTTGCGGCCGCCGAAGCTCACGCGCTCACCGACAGAAGCCGTGCTCGTGATGCTCGCGCCATCGGAGATTGCGACCGTGCCGTGAGACACAATCACCGTCGTTCGATCGTCCGGCTCGAGCCTCACACTGAAGGCCGTGCCCACGGCACGCACTTGTCCCTCGTGCGCGTGAACGATGAAAGGCTTGGAGGGATCGGGACGGACTTCGAACCAGGCTTCGCCTCGGAGCAATTCGATGCGTCGCTCGCCTTCCTCGTAAGCGACATCGATGGCCGAATCAGTGTTCAACACCGCTCGCGAGCCATCGGGCAGATAGATCTTTTGAATCTCGCCGGTGCCGGTGAGATGGTCGGCCTGCATTCGGGTCGCCGGATCGAACAGAATCACGACGGCCAGAATGGACGCGGCCATCGCGGCGATCGTCCCACCCACTCGGCCCCAACGCGCGGCAGTCAACGTTGCCCGAGCTTTCGGTGCATCGGTCGCGGCGTGACGTTGGAAGTCAGGTTCGAATCGTTGCAGGCTGCGCCACGACCGGCGCGCCTCGCAAAATGCAGTTTCATGCGCCGGATGGGCGGCTCGCCACGCTTTCAACTGCTCGACGTCGTCGGCGGTCACATCGCCGTCGGCGAGACGCAGCACCCATTCGCGTGCGATCAATTGCAACGACGTGTTGGAAGGGACCATGGCCACTCAGCGCCCGTCCGCCATCAGCAGCAGATTACGCGCCGCTTCGACCGAGTCGATGCGCTGGTCCTGCTCGGCCCACTGCGATTGCACTTCGGCGAGACGCAGAAAGACACGTCGCACGTGCTTTTTCACCGTGGTGCGCGAAACCTGCAACTGCTCGGCGATCTCGTTCTGAGTGAGCCCTTCGTAATAGCTCAAGCGAAACATGTGACGGCTGGTCTCGGGCAGATCGGCGATGGCAGCTTCGAGCCGTTCGATCAAGTCGCGCGCAACGATGTGACGTTCCGGCGTCACCTGATCGTCTTCGGTCCACAGAATGTCGTGCACCTCGCGCAGCAAGTCGTCACGCCGACGATGCACGCGACGGTGGTCCAACGCGAGGTTCGCCGCGACCTGAAACAGAAATGCCCGCGGACTGTGCACGGCATCGCGGGCTTCGAACAGGCGGGTGCAGGCTTCTTGGGCAACGTCTTCCGCCGTCGCGAAACAGCGCAATCGTCGCGCCAGAAAACCAATGAGATCGGACCGATGCGAACGGATTGCAGCCGCAATCCGCCCCAACCCCTTGCTCTCGCCCTCCCCGCCGTCCGTCATCGCATCGCTCCCGGCCCGTTGCCTTCAGGAACGAGCGAGGAGCGTGCGAGCCGCAAGCGGTCGGGCCGGCACCAAGCACCGGCCCGACCGAGTGCCTCATTACCGACGAACGAGCGCGACTTCCACGTCACCGTCGAACACAGCCCACCAACGATTGCCGTAACTATTGTCGTAGCCGACCAGGGGTTGGGATTCGCAACCGGCGGGCCGCGCCGGCGGAGTCTGCAGCATGCCCTCGCCAAAGGGCACGTCCAGCAGGCACTCCTCATCCACCAGCGGCTTCCACTTGCCACCGATCTTGCGCGCAAGAGTGTGCTTACTGGCATTCACAGTGTTGGTGGCCGTGAACTGCAGCACGTACGAATCGGCGACCGCGTCGGAGATGTCCCACTTCTTCGTGGCGCTCGCCGGCAACTGCACCGGCGTCTTCGCGGTGCCGTCCGGCTGGCTGCCCGGCAAGCCCGCGTCCACTTCGATATCCTTGGGCGCGCCGTAAGCACTGCTGAAGGTTCCTGTCTGCTGCTGCGTACCGCTGACGAGGAGAATGTTGGACACTGTTTCGGCCGTGCCATCGAGCCAGCTCAGCGTCACGTGTTCCTTCATATCCGTCGTGGTGGCCGGCACGTCGACCTCGAACTGATCGGCGTTCGGAACCAGACGATTGCGGCCATTGAGGTTCGGCGTCCAGGACTCGTGATACTGGAACAGGAACTGATAAGCGAGACGCATCAGATCGCCCTGGCTCTCCGCGCGGCTGAAGCCGGGCGTCCAACTCAAGGAGCGATTGGTGCTCTCCATCCGGTTGAAGGTGTTGTTGACGCCGGCAATGAGCCGCGCCTGCGAACCGTCCTTCGCCGTGCAGGTGTTGGTCCAGTACTGAGGATCGAGCACCATCACCGGACGCGTGCCGGCCGGGATGGAATTCGGATACACGATGCGCTCGCAACGGTCGGTGGTGCGCGAGAACTTGTCGAACAGGTGCCATTGCGGATTTTCCAGCTCCTTCGCGCCCTGCTCGTTGTTCTCGATGGTGTGCTCGGCGAAGTACGCCTCCATGTCGAGGCGCGGGCCGTCGAAGCTGAGCACCGTGGCATTCGCATCGAACGCGCGCGAGCCGTTCGACAGCGTCGCCATCTTTTGCTGAATTACGCTCTGGATCAGCTCGCCTTCGCCGAAGCGCGATTCGTAACCCTTGTACGAAGCGTTGCCCGAGACGATCTGCGTGAACTGCGGCAAACGATAGTTGCGATCGCTGGCGCGCCACGAGGTCGCATCGATGCCGAGCGGTGCCTTGATGACCGAGCGCTGATACATGTGCTCATGGCCCTGCACCCACACCACGTCGTGCTTGGAGAAAAAGGCACGGATGTCATCCCATTGATCGAGCAGGCGATCGTCACCTTTAGTGCCTTCGATGATCATCTCGCGCACTTCGCCGTACTTCGGGCCGACCAGGCCGTCGTGGCTGGCGATCACGATGTGTTCGACGTTATCGCGATGCTCCGCGACCACTTGCTTGATCCACTGGAACGCCAACGGCAGGTGGTAGTACTTGAGAACGACGATGAGCACGCCATCGCGCACCACGTAGTAGTCGAGGTATTGCGCTCCGTTCATGTGGACCGCATCTTTCGGGATGTAGTCCTTCATGCTCTCGACCCACTCCACCATGTAAGCGAAGCTGTCTTCGTGATTGCCCATGAGCGGCAGGAATTCCATGCCGCGATCGCGATATTTGCTGGCGATGGTGGTCCACTGCTCCAGCTCACGCGTCGAGCCGTTGTCCGTCAGATCGCCGACCGGAATCACGATGTTCACGCCCTGCTCTTGGAACTTGGCCAACACCGCTTCCATCGGATGAATCGACACGTTCTCGCCGCCCCCTTGCGTGTCCGGCAGAATGCCGATCTTCAATGCATGTCGTTTTGGTGGCTCGACTTCGCTTCCAGGCGTGCCGCTGTCACCGTCGGGTGTCTCCGGCTCACTGCCCGGCGAACCGGGATCTTCGTCTTTGCCGCCGCTCGGCTCCGGCAGCGGATTGGCTGCCTGCGGATTCGACGCGGGGTTCTGCACGTTGTTGTCGCCACCACCGCAGCCGCCAAGCAATGCCGCTACTACGCTGGCGGCAAGGATCTTCATCTTCATCGTCGTCATCTCGTCTCTCGCCCGTGTTTACTATGCTTCGGGGGCGGCGAGTATCGAGAGACCGGATGACGTGGCAGTTACAACAATGTCATCATTTGTAGGATGTAAAGACATCCGTCACTTCGGCTGCGATACCAAATCAACGCATGAACAAGAACCAAAAGCCGCAAGCGCCGGTCAGCGGGCGCCGGCGTCGAAGTTCCAGCGGAACGCCACGCTGATCGATCGATCCTTCAAGTCGGCTTCGAATCGATTCAGACCATACTCGATGGGATCTGCGCCGCCGTCCGAGTCGCTGGCCATCGACCAGCTCGCGTCCGGCACATAGAAGTAGCGATAGCTCAAGTCGGCGCTCAAGCGGTCGGCCAGGCGCACCGACACACCGGCGATGGCTTGCACCGCAGGCCGCACCACGTGTGTGTCCGTTCCTGCGGTGATTTCATTGCCGGCGGCATCGTGAACCGGTAAGCGTCCGCCCATCTCCACTTGCGCGACGGCGAGGCCGACGCCCGCACCGACGAACGGCATGAAGCGTCGATCGTTCCAGGGTTGATACAACCCGTTCGCCATGAAGCTGAAGGTATCGAACCGGCCGCCTTGCGGCTCGCAAGCGGGAAACGCGGGCGCGGTCCAGGCGTTCGAGCAAAGCGTAGCCTGCTTCGTGCCGGCCGTATAAGTGCCGTCGATATCGATAGCGCGATAGCCACCCTCCGCCTCGACGCGCCAGTGATCCCGCACGTGACGGCCGACGCGCCAAAATGTGGCGAAGTTCGCACCCAAGTCCCAATCCCACGTCGCAGGTTTCGGCGAGCGGGCCTCGATCGTCGCACCGTCCCGATAACCGAAGTCCAGCGCCGTGTACCAGCGGCTCGGATCGCCGAACGGAAAATGCTCGTTCATCGACGCGCGGCCGCCACGACCCAACGAAGGATCCAGCCACTTGAACTGCAAAGAAACATTGCGTGGATTGCCGTACGCAGCATTGCGTGGGCCCGAAATGATCAAGTACGGCTCGTCCGTGAGGTTCTCCGCCAGCAGCGAGAACTCCAGCGACGGCGAATACGCATAACGCACGCCCAGGTCGAACAGATGAAAGCCCTTGGTCACGTAGTCGAACGGCAGCCAACCGTGTTGTACGCCGCCGTTGTCGAAGATCGCTCGATAGCCGGAGAGATATACATCGCTACGATACGAATACCCGGCGGACAACCGCCATGCCGGCCATGCGGGCGGCGCCCAGCTGACGAACAGCTTGCCGGTCTGCTCTGGCGACTGGGAGAACACAGGCAGGTTGGTCGACTTGTTGGTGCTCTCGCCAAAGGTGTAGCTCAAAGAAACATTCAGCTGCTCGAACAGCTGTCCGGCCAGCTCGAACTCGTAGCCGTTGGATTCCACGCTGGAGCCGCTCTCGAAGTAACATGACCCCATTCGCGTCGGACCGCAGATGTTTACGCCCGCCATCCACTCGGCGACGTTGGCATTATCCGCGGTGTAGTAGCTGGCGCTGGCCATCCATTGCGGCGTGGTATAGCGAACCATCAACTCCTTGTTCTGGTACGTGGCCGGCCCCAGGCGCTCGCCATTGGTGGCGTAGTAGAAAGATTGATCGATGGTTCCTTCAGCATAGCTGGGCGCGATGCTCCAGCCGCGCCATGGCTTGAACACCAGAGCATACGTCGGAGTCGCATCCGGTCTGGAGTGATACTTCTCGGCACGGGTCGGGCGCACGTAATCCCGGCCGTCGCCGAAATAATTCACCCAGCGCGATCCATGGTTGAATCGATACGAATCCGAGTTCATGTAGCCCAGCGCCAGGCGCAGGTCGATCTTGTCGCGCCAGCTGATCAGATCCTCGATCGAGCCCTGCACCCGGCGTTCGGAGGTATGGTCCAAGGCGCGACCCGTTTTCACCACCTCGAAATCGTCGACGAACAGCGAATCCAGCGATGGGATCACCGTCTCGCTGTAGCTGTTCACCCAACCTGAGGTGATGGTCGTTGCATCGGAGTCGTAGTACCCGGCCTGCAGAAACAGATTGTGAGTCAGGCCCCAGGTCTGGAATTTACCCGCGACGCGGATGTCGCCGCTCAGCAGCTCGACCTTGCCGTCGGAGGCCATGGGATCGGTGTAGGTCGTCTCATATTGGGTGATCTCGCCATTGCTCAGCCAGGTGTTGTTGGCGATGGGATCGATGGCTGTCACCGACTTGTCCAGCAGCTTGCGGCTGACCCCCACGTTGACCGTCCAGTTCTCCGAGAAATCGGTCTTGATGCGCGAGAACACTTCGGACTCCTCGAAGTCCGAGAAGCCCCACTTCGGTCCGAAGTTGGTGCTGCGAGGAACGTCGAGCAATGGACCGTCGGCATATCGGTACACGCCGTTGTAAGGAGCGTCCGTTCGCGACGTGGTGTAGCTGATGCCGAACTCGGCACGCGAGGTGGACGACAATGGAATGTCGAAGATGCCGTAAGCCATGCCATTCTCGCGCTGGAACTTGTCGTAGAAGGCTTTGCTGGTCTGCAGGTCGACTACACCGCGAAACGCGATGTTCGAATCGGCGATGTTCGCCAGGGTGACGTCATAGGTGCCCTGCCAGCGATTCCAGCTGCCGGCGGTCAACGAAAACTTTTCCGACGATTGCGCCGTCGGACGCTTGCGAATCAAGTTGAGCGTGCCGCCGAGGGAATTGTTGCCCACATAGGCCGCGTTCACGCCACGCACCAGCTCTACGCGCTCGTACGCGGCCAGGTTGAATGAATTGCCGGTCTCCGGTCCGGAGCCTTGGAAAAAATCATTGATGTTCAGTGGCGTGCCGCCGTCGATCTGGAAGCTCTCGATCTGCTGACCGCGCGCGAAGATGCCGCCCGCAACCGAAACACCCGGCAAGCGATTCAGCGCTTCGCCCAGATCGTTCACGCCCTGATCTTCCATCTGCTCGCGCGTCAGCACGGAAATGGCCCGCGCGTTGTCTTCGATGGGAATCGGCCGGCCCGAGCCGACCGTGGAAACATTCGGCCGGTAGCCTGTAGTTTCATCTTCCTGATGACCACGCACACCGCCTAGGGTCGCCGTGCCTTCGCCAATGCGTGGCGGCTCCGACTGTTGCGCACCTTCAACGCGCACCGGCCCGAGCGTTCTCAGGCTGTTCGCCGCTTGAATCACGGCCGTGCGCGCATCTGTGAAGCGAGCGACGAGCCCCGTGTCGCCGAGCATCTCGATCAACGCCTGACGAGGCTCGAATGTACCGACGAGCGCACGCGACAGCTTGTTGTCGGCGAGGCGCGCCTCATAGACCAGTTGAAATCCAGTGGTGTCGCCGAACTTACTCAGCGCCCGTGCCAGCGGTTGAGCGGGAATATCGAACGACAGTTGCGAACGCGATGTTTGCTCGGTGCGGCTCTGTTGCGCTTGAACGGTGCATGTGGCGAGCGTAAGCGCCACCGCGGTGGCGAGAGCCGCCGATCGCGACGAATATCGATACCTGGACATGAAACTCCCCGTCTGCTCGTGTCGCTGCCGGATGCACGCTGCATCCTCTGCAGGTATTACGAGCGGACGGAGCGCGAACCTAACCCGCGCCCGCGGATTTCTCTCAACGCGACAACACGGTGAGCCAAGGCGTCCAGTAGGAAACCTGCAGGCCCTGGCTCAACGCCAGCGCCTGCAATGCCTGATCGGTGCGACGGATGTCGAACTGTCCGCTGACATGCACCTCGGCACGATCTCGCAAGATGATGACACCGCGATGATAACGATCGAGCTCGTCGATGAGCTCGGCCAGCGGCCGGTCGTTGACGATGAGCCGGCCGTGCCGCCAGCTGTCCATGCTCTCAGCGTCACCGGTTTGTGCCGACAACTGCCCCTTATTCGACCAGTGCCCCTGCATTCCGGCCGCGAGCGTGACTTCCGTCGCGCCTTTGGCGATGCGCACGTGCCCTTCTTCGACCGCGACCGTGACTTGGGATTCTTCGAGCGCCACCGAATATGCGGTGCCAACCGCGGTCGCCGATCCATCGCACGCTTCGACGCGAAACGGCTTGCTGCTATCGGGCGCGACAGCGAAGAAGGCACGACCGTGCAACAACGCCACGTCGCGCCGTTGACCGGTGAAAGAGATATCGATGGCGGCGCCCGCGTCGAGCCACACCGTCGAGCCGTCGGGCAAGGCGACCTCGCTCACCTGATTGAGCGGCGAACGATAGTCAGCGCGGCCAATGGTCCACAGGTGTCCGACGATGGGCACGAGCAGAATGCTGGCGATCGCAGCGGCCGCCGCCAACGGCGCCATGAATCTGCGCGACCGTGGCTTGGTCTGGAATTTGTGCTCGACGGCGCGTGCGTCGTGCCAGATCGCCTTCGCCCGCTTGAAGGCGCTTCGATGTTTCGGATCTTCCGCAAGCCAGGCGCGGACACCGGCCGCGTCTGCCGCGGTGGCATGGCCCGACGCAAGCTTCAACACCCACTCCCGGGCCACCGCGTCGATCGACTCGTTGGTTTGCTCCAGCCCGCTCATTCGAGCGTCGTCCGCAAGGCGGCCAGTCGCGCGAAGGCTTTGCGCAGATGTTTCTCCACCGCCGTCACCGAGATGCCCAATCGCTCGGCAATCTCGCGCTGGCTGTAACCTTCGAAACGATTCATGCGGAACACTTCCCGGCTCCGCTCCGGCAGCTGATCCACCACCTGTTCCAACTGCGCCAGCTCTTGCGCCGCCATCAACAAATGCTCGGGCGACGCCTCGTCCCGCTCGTCGCTCAACAGCTCGCCGATCTCGGCGTCCAGCTCCATCCGCCGCTGCTGCACGCGATAATGATCGGTCGCCAGATTGGCCGCGATCTGAAACAGCAAGGCGCGCGGATTCTGGTCGGTCGCCAGTCGATTGACCCGCTGCAAACGCAGCCAGATCTCCTGGGCGATATCCTTCGCCGTGGCTTCACAACGCAGACGGCGCGCGAGAAATCGCACCAGCCCGGGCCGGTGGTGACACCAGGCCTCGACGAGCGTCATGTGATCTTCGCTGTGAGCCATGCCTTCAGGTCGCTTTCAGAATGCCGGTCGACGCACCCTCGGTGGCATCGAGCGCCACGAGGTTCAGCACGTCGTCGCCTCTCAGATTCAGCTCGCGCAATTGTTCGACCGGCCACCAGGCAGCGGCCTGCGTGTGCTTGTCGGCCACCGACTTTGGCGTGGCATCCCCCACCAGTTCACCGCGAAACACGAAACGCGTCCACGGTCGGGTGCCACGCCACCGCTGTTCGATCGCGAGCAGATTGGTGGGCTCGATGTGGAGACCCGCCTCTTCGCGGCATTCACGTCGCGCCGCTGCGAGCAATTGCTCGCCAGGCTCAACGCGACCCGCTGGCAGATACCACGGCTCGCCGGGAAGATTCTCCTGCACCAACAACACTTGCCCGCCGACTACGACGACGGTCGCTACTACGAGAGTCATGCTCCGACTAACGAGTGAGGCAGGCTCGGGCCGCAATCGTTATCGGGACCGCTCCCGGTGTGAGCCGGAGAACCGATAGCCCGAGCGGTGCACGGTCTGCAGCAGCGAATCGCAGCCGTGCCATTGCAAGGCCTGGCGGATTCGACGCACGTAGACATCGATGGTACGACTGAGAATGGCCGGATTCGGTCCACGCAGGCTCGCGAGCAGATCGTCGCGACTGTGGACGCGATCCGGGTTGCGCAGAAAGATTTTCAGTAGTTGGAATTCAGAGGGACCGAGCCGGATGTATCTATCGCCGCCCACGGTCACCCGACGCGTGAGCGGGTCGAGACGCAGTCCGCCACACTCGACCGGCGCGGTGTCATCGGTCTCATCGCGACCGCTCTGCAAGCGCAGCTGTCGCGCACGCCGACGCAGTACCGCTCGCAGACGCGCGACACATTCGGATTGTGAAAACGGCTTGCCGATGAAATCGTCCGCGCCACGCTCGAGACCCGCGACGCGATCGTCGATGGTCGCGCCGGCGCTCATCATGATGACGGGAATATCACAAGTGCGACGATCTTCCTTGAGCCGGATCAGATACTCCAGCCCATTCGTTCCCTGCAACACGCTGTCCAGCAGAATCGCCTCCGGGGGGCGGCCTTCCAACGCCAGCGATGCGGTGGAAATATCCCAAGCTTCCAAACATTCGAAGCCGGCATCGCGGAGGATGCCGGTGAGCAAGGCTCGGCTCGAAGCATCGTGGTCGACGATGAGGATGGTGTGATGGGGATACTGTGTTGACTGGATGTCCATATCGGTTTTGTTATATCGAGAAGGACCCACTGCCATTGCGGCAGTGGGTCCGAGCCCGGGATGCGACTCTCGAGAGCAACGATCAGTTCTGGATCTGGCTGATGGCGTTGGGAACGGCGGTAGCAAGCGTGCCGCCGCTGACCACCGGGCTGCTGAGGTCGATGTAGCTGAAGCCCACCGGCAACGAAGGAGCCGGGACGGCCGGCGCCGTACCGAGGCCGTGGATGAAGTTCAGCAGGCCCCGCAGCGCCGAAGCCGCATTCGCGTTGGCACCCTGATCGGCCTGGTTGTTACCGCGAGCGTAAGTGGCCAGGTAGGTGACCGCAAAGATCGGATAGCCGCCGCTCACATTCGCGGTTGGCGAGGCCACCACGACCGCGCCAGGATAGCTGGTGACCTGACCGGCAGGAACAGCAGTCGTCGTCGGAATGCCGTTCGAAGTGGTCACCGTGGTATTCACCAGCGTATTGATCAGATAGGAGAGGCCAGCGCCGGTGAAATTCGTCTGCGGATCCTGACCGGCGACCAACGCGTACTTGGTGGACGTTGCGAACACATCGCCCGCATCGGCGTAGCCGATGGCGCCATTCTGCCCACGCACGGCAGTGACCACGCCCGAGTTGCCGGAGGCGGCGATATCGACCCGGAGCTTGGTGGTGGGATTATAGGTCTGATTGGTGAAGACCGCGGCCGTGCCGGCCGGGGCATCCGGGAGCACGCCACCGAAAGCGGCGTTGCAACGGTTCGCCAGGAAGTTGGAGAACGCATAGGTCGTACCGCTGTTATCGCTGCGGGACACGACGCGGATCGCCAGGTTCGGTCCGGTCGGGCTCAAGCTCGTCACCGCATTCCAGTTGGTGATGGTGCCTTTGAAGATCCGGCACACATCGGCGACGCTGATGTTGACCGGCGAGGAGTAACCATCGATGCGCACCGGCAGCGTGACCGCGGCCACCAACGTCGGGACCTGCACCAGACCGCCCTTCTGAGCGTTCAGGCCGGCGTTGAAATTGGTGATGTAATCGGTCGAGGACAGCGGCGCATCGGTGCCGATGTAATTCGGCCGGTCGTTGACCGAGCTGAAGCCGCCCAACGCACCCAGCGTGCCCGGAGGATTGAAGTCACCGCAGTTCAGATCGGCGCTGCCATTGCCAACGCCGGGAGAACCCACCGTCAGTAGCGACTTGCCGGTGCCGCTGCCCGTCTGGCAATACGAAAGACGCACGCGGTCCGTGGCGTACGGAGCAACCGTGTTCGCCATGTAAGAATCGAAGATCATGGGAGACAGGAACGCCAGCGGGTCGCCCGGGAACGGCACGAGAGCGGAGCCGATGCCCGCACCGGCCTTCGAAGGACCGGCCAGATTGCGCAGTTCCGTCGACAGGCGCGCGTCCGGCGCGAACGTCGAGCCCACATACGGCACCGCCGGCAGCGTCGCGCCGCCACCGTACAAAGGAATATCCGCGGCGAACACCACCGCCGTCGGCAGCGCCGCCGACAGCACAACAGCGCTGATTGCTTTCTTGATCAACATAGACATGTCAACTCTCCTTAGACAACTGAATGTGAGATTCCGTGTCGCTCCGGCGCCGGTAGTGCTCCGGGGCGCGAGCGAGACTGAACAGCGCACATGGCAGTTTTCCTACAGTGAACGCGACGGTCCTCAGCCGTCTCTCGTGATTCACTCAACTCCTTATGTAAGAAAGTTATTTTCGGTTTCGGCAAAAACACCCAATGTTAAGGAAGTGCTAGCGCGGTCTTAAGCGCTTATTAATATACGAACGAAAATACTCATTTCTTCTTCTCCTCAGGCTTGCCCAACCCGACCACCTCGACGGTGATCATCGAAGCTGCACGCTCGCGCGGCCGCTGATTCGCAAGCTCATCGGCGGATTTTTGAGCAGCCGCCGCCGCGCTGCTCGCACTACTGAGCGCACCGACGTTGACGGTCGATACCGGCACACCGACGGTTTCACCTTGCACCTGGATGTTGTCGGCATTGGCCACCGAGAAAGCAGCAATGACCAGATTGCCCGACGCGCGAATGCCTGCATCGCCGGCGTCGACCGTGCCACGTGGCGCGACCAGCACCGCATCCCCGGCGGGCGCGTCCGGCGTGGTCTGCAGCGTCGCGATGCCAGCGCCGGTGACCTGGCCGCCAGCATCGACACGACAGTAGCGATCCTGGTCGCAGTCGAAGATGACCGGCGGTTTTTCAGAGCTCGTCTTTGCGCCCTTGCCCGCGTTGATGTCGCCGTTCGAGCTCCACATCAGAATGTCGCCACCCTGCTCGGTGAATACGCGGCTTTGCGCCAACAGCACGCTCAGGTCGCTGAAGATACCGATCGAGCCGCGCTCCATCGTCAAAATGCCCTGCTCGCTCGGGCCGACCTGCACGTTGCCGAGGTCGTCGAGGATCACCGGCGGCGCGGACGAACTGCCGACCAGCACCTGGCCGCCCGGTCCGAGAATAGAAATATTTCCTCCGCGCCGCGTTTGTATCGTCGAGCCGCGCATATCGAGATTGCCAGTCATGACCGGCTCCTCGGCGCCGTTGGTGCCGCCCTCGAGACTGTTCGCGGTATAGCCCAGCCCGGCCGGGAACAGCGTGTTGATCGCCTCGTAGCCGCGTGCGTATTGCTCAAAATGAGCGCTGAGCGGATCGTGATAATCCGCGCCCACTCGATTGAGCAGATCGAGGAACACCTCTTGCACCAATAGCTGGCGACGATACTCGGGCAGCTGCTGGAACGTTTGCCACGCTGTTGTCACGGTCAACTCTGCGCCGCCCTCTTCCGGATGATCGGCAAAGTACGCTCGCATGTACGCCAGCAACTTGTCGCCGTAGTCCGGGATATCGGGCTGGTGCTGCGAGGGATCGAGGTAGCGAGCCGCGAATGCGTCAGTAGCCATGCCCGGCCCGACACCGAAGCGCACGCTGATATCGGCGCCGTCGTACGGCAATCCAGCGTTGCTGAGGTTGCCGGTGCTGCGGATGCCGGTGTTCTGAGCCGGTGCTGACGTGAGCGGGCCGAGGTTGCGGCCGGCGACCACATCCAGCACGCCAGGGCCGGCGATCTCGAGGTGCAATCCTGGAACGCTGGCGTAGCCGAGACCGTCATCCGTGTCTCGGACGTTGGGAGGCGTGTAGTAGATATCGCGGCCGGCAACGACGCGCGTGACGTCCGTGTCGCGATGATTCTGAGCACGCAGGTCGAGGTCGACGACATCCCGGCCGGCCTGGATCAGCGCGGCCTTCGGCAGTCGCACCGTCAGCGAATTCACGGTGGCACCCAATCTGCCGGTGAAGCCGCCGACGATATCTCCGTCGAGTGCATAGAGACGGACCGGATCGGTGGCCTCGCGATGCAGATTGGCCATCTCGTAGCGGGTTGGAAGCATCGCCGTCAGTGGATTGGAGAAACTGTTGCTGATGCCGAGCTGCCGGACCGGCGACGGCAGTAACGTCGCTGCATCGATGTCCGCCATCGTCAATCTGCTGTTGTTCGCGGACTCGATCGCCCGACGCGAAAACAAGCTCAGGTTCTCCGCGGCGATCAAGCTCAGCGCTCCCGTGGCCGACGGGAACATCAGGCCGCCCGCTTCGACCGACAGGCTGCCGTTGAGCGCCACGGCGTCGATGCTCGCCGGCAGCACGTCTTCGATCTGCGGCTGAGCATTGGTCACTCCCGCACTGTCCTGGCTCCTGCCATAAGAAAACAATGCGGCCGGCAAGATCATGGTGCTGAGCGCGACGTCACCTGAAGTCGACGTGATCGATATCGACGAATCGGTGCTGTACGCCTGCGAGTCGGCCGCGCTGAAGAGGCCCTCCACACGGCGCACGTACGAGGGATTGTAGATACCGCCAATGTCCACCCCTTGCGCAGCACCGACCTGCCAGCTTGCGTCCTGGAGCGCAAGGATGGGCGCGACCGGCGTCGAAATCGGCAATCTGTTGATGGAATAAAGCGTGTCCAGCGTGAACCCGGAACCGATGCGACTGCCCGCCGTCAACGCGCCCTCGCCCTTCGAAACAAAGTACGTGCCGGCGAGGACATCGCGGCCCGCGGTGACGCTTAGATCTCCGCCGCCATACACGGTCAACTCCTGCACGCCATCGACATCCGGCGTCAGCGTCCATGTCGTCGGCAGCGACACCGACAGCTCACGAATGTCACGGCCCGCAGCGACCGCAATGTTTCCACCGATGCTCATCACTCCCTGGCCAAACGCGCCGAAATTGATCGAGGAAGCGTCGCTGGTGTTACCCGTTTGCATCCAGGGCCACCAGTACTGGCCGATGTAACTTCCCGCGATGCCAGTGATCCTGCCATCGACGTCGTAGAGCTGCTGGTTGCCGACGATATCGCGCCCTGCCGTGAGGCTGATATTGCCGGCGCTCTCCGGATTGACGCGGCCCGTGATCAGGAACGCCGCACGATAACCAGCAAGAGCGCTGGTGGCGGTGCGAAGACTGACCGCGTTGGTTACAGCAGTAGCGTCCGCCGGTCGACCGGCGCTGTAGATCGCTGCCGGGGCCATCGAATCATCGAGGCGGATGTCTCGAGCCGCGGCGAGCTCAACGCTACCGGTGCCCGTACGTAACAACGTCGGCAACAGCACGTCGCGCCCACTGACAGCGTCGGTGTAGATCGTGTGACCGTCGACGACGATATCGCCGGCATCGCTCGCTGCCCGCACCGCCAGTGGATCGCTGCTGTCCCAGTCGGCACCCGCAACGATGTGGTAGCTGCTGCCGCCTCCGATCAGTGTCGCGGTGTGCAGCGGAAGTCGATCGTAGTTTGACGCCACGGGTGCGGGCGTGTTCGCGGATCTAGAAACATTGAGCGGCATCAGGCCCGGCGGCGGCGGCGATGGCGACTGCAGATGCGGAATGGCGACGCTGTTGGCGCCGTTCCAATTCCTCAATACCGCCCTCGCATAGGTGACATACGCCTGTAGATAAGCCGGATAGTCCTGCAGAGTCAGTGGCGCGGTGGGCGCTGGATTGGCCGGGTTGGGGCCCGTCGAAAAGCCTCTCTGGTTGGCCGCCTGCGCCGCCGCCACCAGACGAGCGTTGCCACGAACGCCATATTGTCCCTGAGCCGCCGAAAACAGCGCCGTGTAGGCCCGATACATTTCGTAGTACGTGCTCTGCTCTTCCGGCGAGCCAGTCGTCAACGTGTCCGGTTGAAACACCTGGAAGTTGGCGCCATTGACGCGCGCCGCCGCCAGGCCGTTGCTGGTGAACACCGCCAGTGCGTCGTCACGAGTCCAGATCGTCAAGGCAGCGCTCAGCGTATCGTTCCAATACTGGTGGAACCCGTCGCTGATGCTCGCCTGCATCGACACATCGTTCTCAGCGCGCAGCGTGAGGAACGGCGCCACGCCGTTATAACGATAGATGAAATTGTTGGTCGCATCCGTAGCGCCCAGATTCCAGTTCGTCAGCACCGAAATCTTGCCGTCGTTGATCGCCGGGCTCGGGTTCTGCAGCTCGACGCCGGGTTGAGCGACGAAATTCGCGACGTGCGCGAAGCGGTCCTCGAATGTAAATCCCGGTTGCTGCACGAAGTCAGCCAGCGTGTCTTGGTAGAACCCGACATGATCGGCATTCGGCGTGGTCGGGCTGAAGTAGTCCCGGGTCAAATCGCCGGTGCCGCCAAGGACCACGCCCGTTCGGGTGGTGAACGTGCCCGGCAGCAGATTGCCCTGACTGTCGTACCAACCCGCGGGATCGACGATGCCGTCGAAGTGCTGGTTGCCGGTTGTTGAGTCCGTCGTGCTCCACACCGCATAGGCTTCCAGCGCAACTTCACGCGCACCGCGGATCTGTGCGCCGTCGACGATAGAAACATTGACGTCGCCATCGTTCAGCAACGGCGCACGCAGATGCACCTTGCCACCTGAGAGACCGCCGGCGCTGCCGCCGGAAACATCGATGATGGCGTCGCTGTCGATGGAGATACGACCGGAGCCGGCTGCTGTGACGTTCTGATAGCCGTAGCTCGCGTTGTATGTGCCGTCCGTCACGCCGCTGGTGTAGAGCTTGACCGTGCCGCCGAGCTCATCGGCGCTGGAACCATTCGCCAGCAATGTGCCGTGCACCTCGACCCCGCTCTTACCGAACAACTCGATCTCACCGCCCTTCCTGCCCGACGCATCGATCGTGCCGCCGATGATGACGTGGCCTTCGGTCGCAGCGATCCCGCCTGCGCCGCCATCGGCGGCAAGCCGAACGCTCTGCGCGGTCAATGTACGGTCGGCGGACAGCTCGAGATTGCCACTGCGCGTCTGCACGGCGATCGCGCCGTTGATGCCACCTGCTAACAAACGATCGGCGAGCGCATCGAGTACCACGGCGCTGCCAGTATCGAGGCTGAAGCTGCCGCCGATCTGACCGGCGGCAGCGCGGCCCTGCAAATTGCCATCGAGCAGCGCGCTTCCCTCAGCCGCGCTGACACTGAGGCTGCCGGCGTTGCCGCCATTCTCGTGGCCGGCGAAATCGAGCGTCGTTCCCTGAGCCACGCGCACATCGCCGTGATCGGCGCTGAGCAGAATCGCGCCACCGCCGGCGTAACGAGTCACGTCGAAGAATTGCTTCGCAATACCGGAGACGTCGATGACGGTGCCGGCGTCGAGTGCAACGTCGCCTTGCGTAGCGCGCAGACTGATACGACCGGCCGGTGCGGCGAAATGCGCGTTGCCGTCAATGCTGCCGCCGACCAGCGATAACGCACCGCCGATCGGCAAGTCATCGGGCACGCTGCCTGCGCCGGCCACCAGATGCACGTTGCCGGTCGTCTTCAGCGTCGTATTGGCCGCCTCGCCGCCGACCAACACGGGCGCCGTCAACGTCAGCGTCGCATCGGCAAAGTCAGCCGTGCCAGTGCCCTCGCCGGTGATCATTTGCGTAGCGCTGGCATTGACGTTTGCGAAACCTGCGAATCGCGCCTCGCCTGCGCCGAACTGCAGCGTCGTCGCACTCAAACCCAATGAGCTGCCCGCGCCGCTCGCCGTTCCCGATGTGCTGCCGTTGAGCTCGTTACTCAGCGTCAGCGTTCGCGCACCGAGGTGCACGTCGTTGCCATCGCTGACGAACCGGCCGGCACTGAGATTCAACGCTGCATCATCCAACGAGATATCGACGGCGCCGACGAAGTTCAGGTCGCCACGACTCCGCAATGTGATGCTCTCGGAATTGCTCAGCTGCGCGAGCGTCTGAGCACCGATGACGAGTCCACCGAGCCCTGCGCCGTCCGCTGCATTGGCAACGATGCTGACCAGCGAACTATTGGCGTCGATCGCGCGGGCCGCCAGTACCGCAGTGGCATCCAGGCGCGTGTCGCCGGTTGCATCCAGAGACAGCACGGCACCGCCATCGAGCGTCGCTCCGGCACCAATCTGTAACAGACCGCCGGTGCCAGTCACGTTGCGACGGTCGACGAGCACCGGTGCGCCATTGGAAACGCGCAACAGCGTGCCATCGCCGCTCACACCAGCGATGTTGTTGGCCGCATCCGCCTCGCGGCCGATCCTGATCGGCACGCTCGCGCTCGCGGGGATCTCGCCTTGGGCACGAATGGCGCTACCGCTTTCGAGATACAAACCATCCTCGACAGCACCGCCGCCGCCGTTCGTGACTAACAGGATTTCCGGGCCTCGCAATGCGCTGCCAGCGTCGTTGGAGACCACGAGGCTGCTGGTCTGCGCATCGATAGTCACGCCTTGTTTGGTCTGGCTGCGTGTACCGCCGATCAGCAGACTGGCGGCACCGAGCGAGTTGAGATCGGACGCGGCAATCTGCAGATAACCGTCTCGCGCCGACGCGTCGCCGCCGATGATCTGAATACGCTCGGAAGCGATATCGACCTGCGCACCGGCGCCACCCTCGCCCGCCGTCGTGTTCAGCCTCGCGCCGAGGCTCAGCGATTGAGTAGCCGCGAGCGCCAAGCGACCCGCGTCGCGCATCAACCGCGGCAGCGCCGTGCCTTGGCTCGCCGCCTGGTCACTGAAAAAGTCATCCATGTCCGTGATGGCGTACTCGGAGTACTGCCCCCACACCTCGCGCGACTGCACTAGGAAAGAAGTGTTGCGCGCATCGCGAGCACCGGTGAGCCCATCGGTGAAGTAGCCGGACATGCGCAACGTGCCGTCAGGCAACTTCGCATTGAGACTGGCCGGAGTATCGATCGCGCCAGTGTCCTGCACGACGCGGTAAGCACCGGGCAGCGTCGCGTACTGCGCGGGCATCAGCGTGTAGACGCCCGCCGGAATCCCCTCCATTCCCGAGAGATAAACCGACTGGCCGATGTGCACGTCGCCGGTGTCGAACGCCGGATCATAGGGCGCAATGCCGCTCGACTGCCCAGGCACGATCGCGTAGACCGCACGGCCGTCCGCATACAGCGGCACTTCCCGTTTGGTATTTCCCGAATAAACCGTATTGGTACGCGAGAGCACGTCGCGCGAGCCGCCGGTGCCGGCGATCCATTCCTGTGCATAGAGCTCGCCGCCGCCTTCGAGATCGACCGTGGCGCCGGGATCGAGAGCGACCTTCGTGCCGCTAATCGCGATCTGCTTTTCCGGCGGTGCCGTGAGGTCTGGATACTGAGTGACCCGCGGATTCGACTGGTCTTGATAGTTTGTCTGGTCGACGGTCGTGCCGTACGGAACTCGTCGCCCGTCCAGCGACACAGAGGTGAGACTACTGTCCGCAAGACGTACCGATTCGGTCGCGGTGAGCGGAAGGTTGCCGAAAGATGCGCGCGTATCGGTGTCGTTGGGATCGTCCACACCGAGCACGATCGAGCCGGCCGGCGCGCGGATCGTTCCTCGTTGCTCGATATGCGTGGCATCGAGCAGCAGACTTCCTCCTGCCGACAAAGGCACACTGCTGGCAGCGCCGTTGCCGGCAATCGTAATCGTGGTCGCCTCACGCAAGCCGGTCGCGACATCGACCGCCCCGGCTGCAACGACCGCGAATGCATTGTTGGTCGCGGGATAGAGCTGTGCGGCGGTGAACGTGAGATTGCCTGCGGTCAACAGCTGGCCGGGCGTCGGCTGGGTGCTCGAATTGAAATATGCGAAGTCGGCGCGCGTGTGGAAACGAATGTCGCCGCTACTGACGAACGCAGCGTTCCGGAAATTCTCCAGCGCGAACTGACCGCCGAGGTCGATCGTTCCGGCCTCGACCGACAGGCTTGCGTCGCTCGGAGCCGCGAGATTCGCGTTCACCGTGGGAATCGACTCAAAGTGATTGCCCGAGATCGAAACATAGGGAGCCAGCACACGCACCGTGCCGCCCTCGCCCGCTTCGTCGAGGCGCAGCGCCGTCTCCGACAAAGCAACGTAGCTGGACG
Source organism: Steroidobacter flavus (assembly GCF_042651805.1). Taxonomy (NCBI): domain Bacteria; kingdom Pseudomonadati; phylum Pseudomonadota; class Gammaproteobacteria; order Steroidobacterales; family Steroidobacteraceae; genus Steroidobacter; species Steroidobacter flavus. The sequence goes on from NZ_JBHSDU010000015.1 coordinate 1,036,693, forward strand.
CGTTGAGCAGAATAGCGCGATCGAGCGCCAACGAAACATCGCCGGCGAAACCGATCGGCAGCGGCGCATGGTTGCCGCTGTGATGCGGGTCGGTGCCCGCGATCAAAGTTTCGATCCCGGAATCGATCAGGCGATCCACCGCGAAATGGAGCACGCCCGACGGCTGTGCAAGCTCGGCCTCGACGATGTCACCGGGAGTCAGTCCGTCCGGCAGCTGACTGCCGCTCTCGTGGAACAGGATGCCCGCGGCTCCGACGAGGCCAGTCGAGTTACCACCGGTCGGACGCAGGATCAACGTGCCGCCCGCGGCCGCGGGCGCACCGCCCTCGGCGTGGATGTTTCCATCGAAGAACAGGCCGCTACTCGCGGCCAGCGTCAGCGTACCCGCATCGCTCCACACCTCTTGCGACGTCAACGCGATGCCCACCGGACCGCTTTCGATCAAATCGTAACGATCGGCAGTACCGGACAGCTCGATGCGTGCGCCGGACTCGACGACGACGTAACCCGTATCGTTGCTGAGCGTCACCGTGCCACCGTCGAGCAATCGGACGTTGCGCGGCGTGCGCATCCCATCGGTCGTGGCCAATGGGGTCGACAGCGGATCGATCAACGATACGCCCGACACGTCCAGCGACGCGTTGGCGCCCAGCCAGAGCGATTTGCTCGGAGTCGAATAGCCTTCCGGAAGAATCTGATCTGCCACGGGCGGTGCCGACTCGCCGAGGTCTTGAGTGGAGTCCGCAGACAGCACAATTTCGCCACCGGGTGCGACGATGCTGCCAAGAACTGTGAGCTGATTACGCGACCCAAGTCGAACCGAAGCGCCCGGATCCAGCAGCAGACTGGCCCCCTCCGCCATCAACAGGGTTCCTGTGATATCCGACCGGTTCGGCGCCAGACCGCGGCCGATGAAGTCGGCCGCACGCAGCGAGAAATGCGTTGCCGGGCGATAGTAAGCGTCCAGCACGCCAAGCTCGCCGTAGAGTCCGCCGTACAGGTCAGCGCCTGTCGGCGCCTGGACCAGCGCATGAACATCAGGAATCAGATTGCGCTGTGAGATATGTATCTGCGCGTCCGCGGCGATGGTTGCATCGAGCTCGGCCGCGAGGTCGTATGCACCGAAACCCTGACCTGCGAAAAAGTCCGCGCCGAGATACAAAGTGCGCGGATCCGTATTCACCGGGTCGCCACCAATCTGAATATCCAGAGCGCGCAAGCTCAGCGTGCCGCCGCCGCCGAGGCTGTAACCCAGCAATCGCGCACCTGCGAAGTCGAGACGACCGACCGACTCATTGACGGGCAAGCTGCTCGCGGCGAACGCAAAGGGGCTTTCCGGCGGTCGAACATAGCTGAGCAACGCGATGTCGCCGCCTTTGCCCAGGGGCACGGCGTCGTGAACCGCCAGCTCACCGTTCGGCAGGACATAGCCTCCGCCAGAAACATCGAGCGTCGCGCCCGCTTGCAAGGAGATCGAGCCGCTCCAGTCCCTGCTGGCACCGCTCTCGTCGTTGATACTTCTCTGCCGAGCGGTGAGCGTGATCTTGCCGCCATCGATCCACGCAGGACCGCTGCGCTGGTCGATGTCGACAAACCCGTCGTTCACCCATTCGCCGCTGGCATCGAGCGACGCCGTGCCACCGACGACGACATCGCCGCGCGCTTCGAGTCCGGTATCGGCATCGATGGGTACGGCAACAGCTTCCAGACCGGATTGCCATACGCCTGTCGCCGTGGCCGATATCTCACCGGAGCGGGCAGTCAGGTTGCCGTAGATTTCGACGCGTGCGCCCTTCAGCACGATGCTGCCGCCGTTCTGAACGGTGAGATCGGCGCCCTCCTGCACGAGCACTTCGCGCAACGAGCTGCCGAGCGCGACATTCGAGAAGCCCGCGTCGTTGAGCGATTCAGCCGAGAGCGTCGTCCAATACAGCGGATTGCCGGGATCCGTCGGCGCAAGATCGCTGCCGGGCAGGCTGCTCGCACTGTCGTCCATGCCGTATTCGTCGGCAACGGGAGCCGTGTCGCGCGCGAGCACGACGTGAGTTCCGGCAGGCAGCGAACCAATGGTGCTGAAAGCGCGTGCGGCCAAAGCCGAGTTCATGCCGAAGTTGAAATTGCCGCCTTCGGCCGGATGCGCCTCGGCAATCTGATATCGGCCCGACACCGCCTGCGCGCTAATCTCGCCATCGAGCAGCGTCGCGCCGCTCATCACCAGATTGAGCGTGCCGCCGCTGCCGCCGACGATGTACGCGGTCTCATAGCGGCCGAGCTTGCCGCCCAGCAAAGGATCCTCGTAAGTCCGGCTGGCATTCCAACGCGAATAGTTCCGCACGTATTGGCCAGCGATGCCCGTGTACAGCAAAGCCGGATCGGCCTGTGAGATGTCGTAGACGCGTCCGTCCACACCGAGCAGTCGTGTGGTCTCCACTCTGCCACCGAGATAGTGCACGTAACCGCCGTCGAGATTGAGCAACGAGTCGCTTCGTGTCAGCAGCTCGCGACCGACGATGTCGATCGTGCCACCGCTGGTGAGCAACTGATCGATCTTGCGTGGCTGGTTTTCGATGTACCCGCCGATGTTGAGCAGCGGCGAGCCGAACCACGCGAGACCGTCGCCACGCGTCCCTGACACACGGCCGTCAACCGACACTTCTTCGGTGTAGAGAATGCCGTCGCGTTGCAAAGGAGAATCAGCGAGCTCGTTACGACCGACGCGCGGAATCGTCACTTGATTCGCCGACATCGCCAGTTGCACATCGGCGAGGCCGGCGACATCGATCACCGCACGGTGGCCCATTTCGATGCGCTCGACTGCCACCTCCTGATTGTTCGCAGGGTTCCGGCGTCCCCAGCCGAGCAGGTCGACGGTGGCGCCCGGCGCCAGTACCAACGCGTCGTCATGAAGCGTGACTTGCGCGCCGCCCAGGATCATTGCAGGCGCGGTGAACGTCAGATCAGCGGCGCTACCCGACGTCGTGGTCTCTCCGTCGCGCTCCGGCAGGATGGTCGTGAGCGAGTTCGAGCCGAAGTCCAGGATGCCGCCGAGCGCGGGAGCCTGAGGACCGATGAGCCCGCCGCGCGAGTCTTGAGCTCCGATATAGATACTGCCCGGCCGGCTCACGCTGGTCGTAGCCTGCACGATACCGGACTGCTTTACTTCGAACCCGACCACACTGACATTGCCACGCGAGGCGCCGATGAGGCCGCTGTTCTCGACAGTGCCCAGGCCTCGTGGATGTACGCTGTCATTGAGAGTCACGTTGCCGGCGAGCGCCGGCATCCAGACATTGTTGCCGAGGATCGCCAGAGCACTGTCCAACTCGAAGCGCTGCAATTTAATGCCTACACCCGCAGCCACGATCGCTTGCCCATCCTGCGCGAGAATCGTGCCGGCATTGGAAACATTGGGTGCCGCGATCAGCGAATAGCCATTCCGCCCCGTGACGATCTGCGCACCGGCCAGGATTTCGATGTCGCCCGGGGCCTGCCAGTTGTCAATCTCTTCCTGGCTCGTGAAGTTGATATCGCCGCCCAGAATGAAGCTGGCCCGCCCGGCGACCGCCTCGATGCCCGAATCGAGGAACGTCGCGTTGCTCGTCGCCACGTCCTCGGAAAACAACGCCAGCGACGACGCGAGAAACGAATGCGTATTCACCTGGCTCGCGCCACCAAACACGATCCCGTTGCGATTGATCAAATACACCGAGCCTTCCGCTTTGATCTTGCCGAGGATCTGACTCGGCGCGGCCTGCGTATCGAGCACGCGATTGAGTGCGATCCACGCATTGCTGCCATCACTCTGCGTGCCGCGGGTTTGATCGAAATGCAGCGTCGTATCGCGACCGACGTTGAAGCTGTCCCAAGTGAGAATGGCCTTGGTCGCGTCCTGCTCGACTGTGACGATCGTCTGACTGCCTTCTGTGGTCTGCGTCGGCAGCGCGGCGTTTTGCCACAAGCTCGGATCAGTTCCAACACCGGAGGCCACTTGCAAGCCGCCGGCCTGCAAGCCATTCGGCACAGTGCTCGCCCCGCTCAACGCGAGCTGTCGCGCGGCGTTTTGAGCGGACTGCGCGCTGGCGATGATCTCTGCCGCACGACTCAGGTTTTGAACTGAACGTTGCGCACGAACCAATGCTTGATCCGGCGTAACAACGCGGCCGGACAGATTGTTACTTGCCGCATCCGTCGCCGGCGCCTGCACGTTCTGCACCGGCACGGCTTTGCTCTGAGCCGCGAACCAGGCCGGCGAGCCGAACTGAGCCGCCCATACACCGCCACTCGACAACGCGAGACTGATGCCGCTGATCAGCGCGATACGCCGGGAGGTCGATGGTGACATCCGAGCGGACTTCGCGGACTTGCGAGATTTGCGCTGACGGTATGGGAAGCTCGACATGATCGATCCTTAAAAAGCAGACGGACCCGGCGACGCGCCTGGATCAGGGAGACTCTTGAGTGCTCGGCGCGGTGGCGTCGGGCTTGGCTCGCAGCTCGAGAATTCGCGAGTGATATTTCTGCGCGAGGGTTTCCAATTGCACCCGATGAATGCCGGTCAACGGTTCGGCGTTACGCATTGCCGCCCAGACGCCTTTGTTTCGATAGCGATCGAGGATTTCTTCCGCGACATCGACGAGCTGGGCGTTGTCGCGCTCGCAACCGTCGACTCGCTGAGCCAACGTTCGCTGCCGCTCATCCAGCTGCTTCGCATCGGCGTCGCGTGTGTTCGCAAGTTGCTCGGCCTGTGAGTACGCTGTTTTCGATTGCGCCAGCTCCTGATCTCGCGCCTCGACGGCAAGACGTGCATCGGACAGCGCGGCTCGCAGCTGTTCCACTTCGCCCTGCGCACGACGCAGCGCTGTCACATCGACGGCCGGACGCGCCGCTGCTGTCGCGGTTGCCTGTTTGGCCGTCAGCTCATCGAGCTTGGCGCGCAGCTCGACGTTCTGACTCTGCGCGTCGCGCAGCTCGATCGTCGTCTGACGCAGCAGGTCTCGCAGCCGATCCTCGGCCTCGCTGCGTTGAGCTTGTGAGGCCAGCGGCAGAGTGAGCAGCAACGCCGCCAGGGTCCAAGTGCGTTTGTGAGTTCGCATGAGCATCAGAACCGTGCGTTGAGATCGAGCTGAAACACATCCACCGCCAGCGGCGCGCCGCTCACTTCCGACGCGCTCAACCACTGCAACTCGAGCCACGAGTTGCGCGTGATGCCGAAGGCGCCGCCGACGTGGAATCCCTTGGTGTTGGTGCCGCCGAGGTGAAAGTCCGAATCGGTGAAAGTGGCCACGACCGCATCCGATTCCAGATAGCGATAGCCGCCGCTCACATTCCATTGCCCGAAGTCCCGAATCGTCGGGTAGCCGAAGGTGAGCTGGCCGTAGTAACCCTTGTTGCCGGTCTCCAACTCGTCATCGAGCCCGTAGTTGTTGACTGGCGACAAGCCGATCACATCCTCTTCGTCATACCCTAGATTGACGACGTACGCGGCATCGAACCTCAACCGCAACGACCCGGTCACTGCCATGTCCAGCTTGGTCGTCACATCGAGAATGTGAAATGGCGAGGCAAAGCCGAAGTATTGATACTGCGGGCCGTTCGGATTGTTGGGATCCGCCGCCAGATCGCGCAGGGCGAACAGCGTATTGCCCTTCTGCAGAAACGCCGGTCGGGAAATATCAGAGTCGCACGCCACCGAGCTGGTGAACGCCGGGCATAGCGACGACAGCTGGCCCTCCACGTTGTCGAAGTAGTAATAAGCAACGCCCAGCGACAGGCGCGTCTCGTCCGCGATTTTCAGGCCGGCGCCGAGCTGCGCGCCGTACAGCCACTTGTCCCGGCTGCTCTCCTTGACCACATTGGTCGAGGGGAAATCGAACGCCGTGTTCTCGACCGGGAACGCGCCCACGGTGGCGAACGGCGTCAGCACCTCGCCTTGATGACGAAACTGCAGCGCCAGGCCGTCGAAGTTCAGATCGTCGTCCCAGATCAACTCCGTCGCGAGCCACGGGCTGGGCATGCGGCCCACCGACAGCGACCAATCCGCGCCCGGCTGGAAATTCAGATACGCGCGGTCGATCACGAATGTGACTTTGTTGAAGTCGCTGCCCAAAGTCTGATTGGTGGATACGGGATTCGTGGTATTGCCCGTCGTGAACGATAGCCCGGCGATGAGCGTGTCGGAGACCTGCGCCTTGAGACCGAAACGTGCGCGGGCGCGCATCATGTTTCGATCCTCGGTGGTATTGAGCAGCGGTGGCAGCTCCTGATTGGTCGAGTTGACGTCGTAAGGCGAGCCGCTGTTGATCTCCTGATAGTCGATGAAGAACGGCGAGTTACCGTCATCGAACGCATCGAGCTCGTAGCGCATGCGCACGTCGCCCTCGAAAGAAATGCGCCCCAGCCACTCGGGATACGCATCGGGTCGGGCCCAGTTCTCCGCCTTGACCGTCTGGAGCAGGTTTTCCTGGATCTCCGCCTGCATTCGCTGCTTTTCCGCTTCGGGAACATAGACGACGCGCACGTCGCCGCTCTTGCCCGTGCTCGGCGCCGCCGGCGGTGTCGCCGCCGCGGTCTGCTGTTGTAACTTTTTGATCAGCCCCTCCGCTTCCTCTCGAGGCAGCGCGTTGTGCTTGATCAGCAAACGGATCAGTTCTTCAGTGATGCCGTCCTGCGCGGACGCCACCAGCGGTAAACCCAACAGTGCGGCAGCGATGGCTGCGCGCGAAGCAATGGCGAGACTCATGTGACTAAGTTCCTGCTCGATAAATGTTCTTTGAAAGTCACGACGCCCGGATGCGCGTGGTGATGGGTTGCGGCATATCCTGCGGCGGCGGCTGAGGCAGCTTGGGCATCGCTTCGATCGTGCGCACCAGCAGCCGATCGATCTCCGGCTTGCCGGAGGATTCGATCAATTGCACCCGCTCGATCCTGCCGTCCGTGGCAACCCAGATCAGCGCGGGCACTTCGTAGCGCGCGTTGTAGAGATCGCGCTGCTGTTGTAATGCCTGACTGATTCGTCCTTGCACCAGGGCCGAGTACCAGCCGAAACGACTGCCGGCACCCCCGCCGCCGCCACCGAGCAAGTCGTTGCCTCCGGGCCGGCCGGCAAGACTGAAGCCATCGCCCGCCCCCTGCCCTTGCACGTCGAGGCCCAGCGGTCCGGGCGGCGGCTCGTTGGCCGCACTCTGTTGTTGCTGTGGCGGTTCTTCGGTGAACTCAGGCTGCTTTGTGACTTCCACCATCCGCTGCTCCGGCGGCGGCGGAGGTGGTGGCGGTGGCGGCGGCATTTCCACCAGGCGCATCTGCACCGTCTGCGGAGGCGCTTTGTATGGAATGGCCGAGCCACGCCCGAGCCATCGCACCAGAAGCACGGCACCCGCAAGAAATATCAGCACGGCGAAGCCGAAGCCGATGCGGCGAATTGTGGGCGAAACAGTCTTCATGTCGCCTACTGCACCAGCCGCTGCGTGACCAGGCCGAGCTGCGTGATGTTGAGTTGCGCGAGCAATGCCAGCACGTCGACGACGTTCTGATACTGCGTGGCGCCGTCACCTCGCACGACTACCGGCAGATCCGGCTCGACTGCCTTCCTCTGTCGCAGCTTCTGCGCCAGCTCGTCGAGCGTCACCGGCACGGCGTCGAGAAAGATCTTGCCGCCGTCGGTGATGGTGATCGCCACCGTCTTCGGCTTCGCCAGGCTCGGCGTGTCGCTCGCCTTGGGCAGATTGACCTTGATTCCCTGCACCGCCGCCGTGGTCATGACGATGAAAATGATCAACAGCACATACGCCAGATCCAGCATCGGCGTGATGTTGATGTCGTCGTACGGCTTATCGTCCGCTTGCATCTGCATGCTCAGTCCTCCGCCGCCAGAGCACGCAGCGCACGGGGCTCCTTGTAGCTCTCCGCCATGCGCGTGATGAACGCGTCGACGAACACCTGCATCTGCACCGTGGTGTCCTTGATCCGCGTCAGCAAATAGTTGTAACCAAACAAGGCCGGGATCGCGACGCCGAGACCGGCGACCGTTGCGACCAGTGCGGCCGCGATGCCGGGCGCGATTGCGTTGACGTTCACATCGCCCGCGAGCGCCACGGCCGCGAACGTGATCATCACGCCGATGACCGTGCCGAGCAGCCCGAGGAACGGGCCGCCAGAGATGGCGATCGTCAACAGCACCATCGAGCGGTTGAGCGCCTGCGACTCCTGCACCAACGATTGATCCAGCTCGGCGCGAATCGCCTCGATGGATTGCGTCGACAGATACATCGCTTTACCGGCCTGACCCGAGCTGTCGCCCGCGATGCGCTGACGCAGCTCAGTGATGCCGGTAGTAAACATCCGGAACAGAGGCGCCTGTTGAATCAGCCGACGACGCGGCTCGTCGATGTTGCTGCCGAAGCTGCCGCCAGCAAGCTGATGACTGAGCGCGCTGAAGTCGCTGGCGACCGAGCGAAACAACTCCAGGAACGATCGATTCGCGCGCACCGCGGACAGCACCTGCCGCGACTTGTTGAACATCACCGCCCAGCTGACCAACGCCATCACGCCGAGCAGCGCGATGATCACCCAGCCGTCGACCGTCACCGAGCTCAGGATCACGCCGACGTAACCTGAACCCCACGACGAAAGCTGCTCATCGGCGCCGTATTGAACCAACGGATCGCTCGGGCCCTGATTGAGCGCGGCCACACGAAACCACGCCGGATCGCGCGCGGTACGTGAGATCTGCAACTCATCGAGCAAGCCGGTGAACGTCGGGCTCGCGGGATTTTGCGGATCGGCGCCCACCGTCGCGCCACCGCCCATCGCGGGCAACGGTCCGGCCAACTCGGGGCCAGCCTTGCCGTCGACATATAACGTGATGCGCTCAGCGCTTGCGGCCACCGCAAGGTGATGCCAGCCCTTGGCACCGAGTGGCTGCGTCGTTGGCGTCCGTCGAATGGCACCGTCTGTACCGATGACCGATACATATGGCGAACCGCCGGCCAGCCCGATGATGAAAGCAGCACCGCCGTCGCGATGCGAATAGATGACACCGTCGGCGTTGTCCGGATGAATCCACGCCTGCCAGGTCAACGTCGCGCCAGGCCCGAACGCGAGCGACGGCGAATCAGGAACGAGCAGCGAGCTGCCGGCGCTGAAGCGCGCACCGCTGCCGATCAGCGCGGCATCCTCGAAAGCCACGGTGCTTCGCGAATGATTGACGTAACCCGTCGCATCCTGCGCAGGCGTGCCACGCTCGGCGAAGTGATATACGAGCACTTGATCGGGATCGTAGGTTGCTCGCATGTCGCTGCCATCAGCGGCCTTGGGATTGCCGTAGTACATCCACAGCGTGGTCGCGCCACCTGCCTTGATCGCGGGCAGCTGCACCCAGACGAAGGCCAGGTTGAAGACCGCGTCGAATTTCTCGATGTGATATTTGAGCGGCGTCTTGTCGTCCTCGGCGACGAAGCGCAGATCGGCGCCGCCTGCCCCGGCATCCTCGAAACGAAACACGCCTTCATGCAGACGCACCAGCACCGGCACGTTGGCCTGCGCACTCTGGATGTCCGCCCCTTGCGCACTGGTGTCGATGACGATCTGTTTGCGGAACGACCAGTCCTGGTTCCACCAGGCCCACGACGGCACCGGTGCCAGCAGCGTCGCCAGCGCGAGCAGCGGCCCCAGCGCCCGAATGATTTTCAACCTGCCGATGAACTTCATCACCACACTCATGCCCCTTGTGAAAATGGATTTCGAATAGAAACGAGCCTGCCGTCGCAAGCACGCGCGCCGAGCTGTGCCCTCCCCGCGGGCGACTCACATGACGCTAGAAGCTGGCCCAGGTGCGGAACAGCCAGCGGCTGTCGCCCGATTCGCTGGCGGGCCCGTCACGCAGCGCACGCGCCCAGATGAACGAGCCGTTGAATTGACGCCACAGCCGCAGATCGACGCCCAGGCCGCTGCTGCCGAGCGAGTACGCATCCTCTTGCTCGGGCAATGCATCGCGCAGGCGCAAGTGCGCGGCGTCGACGAATGTGTAGACCCGCAGGTCGTCGATGAAATCGTTGGGGCCGATCAGCGACGGGCTGCGCAGCTCCAGCGTCGCGTTCCAGCCGGAATCGCCCAGCGCTTCGGCTTCGAGATAACCGCGGACGCTGTCGAAACCGCCGGCGCTGAATTGCTCATTGCTGATCAGAGGCTGATCGGTGATCTGACCGCCGAGCGCGAGCCGTCCTTCGATACCTGCGAACAAGGGCTGTCTGTGATCGACACTGGCGCGCATCGAGAACTGCTGGCCGCGTGCGAAGGCCCGGTTCAAACCGAACACCTCGTTATCGCTGCCCCAACCGGAGAACGCGAAGCGAGTGCCGAGATCGAACTGCGTGGTCGCGGCCCCCGAGCGCAGCACGCCCGTGTAACCGAACGAGAACGGGTAGTACTCGACCGGCGTGGTGAAGCTGTCGTCGTCGAGCGAGACTCGATTCTTGAAACGTTTGTATTCGACGCCGAAGCTCACCGAGCTGTAGAAACGCTCGCTGGCCGGGAACGCCCAGATACCGCGCAACCCGATGACGGTGCCGTTGCCGATCACATCGGTGCCGCCGACGGTGGAAACATCGCTGTCCGTGCGCAATGCGTTCAACATGAGGCTGAACGAGCTCTCGGAGAAGCGCGCCAGGTACGAGCCGTAGAACACTTTCGCGTCGTCCATCTGCTCGGGCGCGACCTGACTCGACAGCGAGAGGCTGTGCCCACGCTGCCAGAGGTTGTCGTACTGCAGACTCGCGACCGCGCGCAGCTCGCTCGTGTCCTGACTCTGGCGGTTGTTGAGCTCCAGCGAGCCATGCAGCGGCAGGTCATCGTCGACCACCAGATCGACATCGACCGTGCCCGGCGTCGCGCCGGCCTTCAGCGCCGGGGTGACGCGTCGATCCGCCTGCTGATTGACGGCGACGATGTCGCGCTCCACCGCACTGAAGTTCGGCACCTCACCTTCGGCCAGCGACGGCACCTGATCCTTGATCCGTTCCAGCGAGTGATACTTCGAGCCGACGACATTGAGCTGTCCGACGCGGCTCTCGACCACTTGCAACCGCACCACGCCGTCTTTGACGGTCTGCTGAGGAATCGACACGCCAACGGTCTTGTAGCCGCGTTCGCGATAGGCCGCTTCGAGCGCGGCCCGGGCTCGATCGACATCGTCCGCCGTGCGGCCCGCGCCCAGAAACGGCGCGCACGCCTGCGCGATCGCTTCGGGTTCCAGCACGGTGTTACCCGAAACGTAATATTCCCAAATATCGAGCTGCGCCGCCTGCGCCCAGGCGTTGCCGCTCGCATGCAATCCCGACCAGAGGATGCATATAAAGAGTGTGGCGGCCCGTGGCCGCGCGCTGAGTGCCCGCATGGATGTCCGCAATCACGACTTTGTCGTTGTGTAGTGGCGCGGACTATCGGTGCGCGTTTTGACGAATTTGTGACAGCGGCCGACGTCTTAATGCCGGCTTAATATGTTATGCCCGCGTTATAACAAGTGATTGTTTCTTCTGTTGTTACGCAACGCCGGCAAAATGCGCTCACGGAGCCTGTCTTTACACGGCCTTAAGATTGTGCGCAGCTGCCATGCATCGGCAGAAATCAGGCTTCCGGCATCGGCAACTGTATCTCGGCTTCGAAACCGCCGCCCTCGCGATTTCTGAATATCACTTTGCCCCGGCAGGCCGACACACAATTTCTCACAGTGGCCAGTCCCAGGCCGATGCCGCCGCTGCTGCGACTCCGGGCCACCTCCGGTCGATAAAACGGATCGCCCAGCTTGAGCAGCGCCAGCTCCGGCACGCCGGGGCCGCGATCCATCACTCGCAAGGCAATCATCATATCCACAGGATGCGCGATGACTTCGATGGGGCCCGCGTCGGTACCAGCGTAACGCAAGGCGTTGCGGATCAGATTGCCGACCGCCCGCACCAGCAACGACGTGTTCACGCGGACCTGCAACGACTCCGGCACAGTGACGAGCACCCGCTCGCGCGCGTCCTCCCGCTGGACCGCCTCGAGCACCAGACCTTTCAGCGACATGGACAGTGCCGGCAACCGCGAATCGCCGACACCCGCGCGCGAGAACGCCAGCAGCTCGTTGATGAGCTCGGTCATCACCTGGGCCTCTTCATACACTTCGCTGAACGTCTGCGCCGCCGAGGGCGGTAGATGCTGTTCGAGAATGCCCAGCCCCAATTGCATGCGACCCAGCGGCGAGCGCACTTCATGCGCGATGTCGGCGAGGAAATGTCGCTGGCTGTTGACGAAGTTCTCCAATCGTCCGCCGACGGTATCGACGGCTTGCGCCACCCGCCCCAGCTCGTCGCCACGAGCGATGCCGCTGCGTGCTTCGAAATGTCCGTCGGCGATGCGCTCGACAGCACGCAGAATCTTGGTCATCGCATGCGACAGCGACCAAAGCAGGGGCAACCAGAAAAGGATGGACGCCAGCACCAGCACCGCCGCGATAGTCAGCCATGGTGTCACGCCTAGAAACAATGCCAGCCGCGGCAGACTCGTTGTATCCAACAGGATCGTGACAGGCACCAGCGCCCCTTCCTGATTCGGCATGGGCGCACGGATGCCCACCCACCAACGCTCGGCGGCATGCAGAACGAACTGCTGTCGTCGCAGCTCGCCGGCATCCAGCGGCGGCCAGGCTGGCAGCACCAGTGGAGTCAGAGCACCGTTAGCCAGCGCATCAAGATTGTTACGCAGCGGCCCGGGAATGGCCGCGAGCATCAGCACATCCGTTCGTCGCAGCTCGTCGCTCACCTCGGTGGGCAACGGATGCTCCGCCCCTGCCACCCGCCGGCCATCGCCGAGATAGATACCGAAGCGCAGCCCGCGTTCGGCGTCGTAACGTTGCAGATCGATTTTCAGCTCGCGCGCGATCAGCGGACCGACATCGCCGGCCAGATTGCCCGCCAGCCCTTGCAGCCGCTCGCGCGTCCCGTGCGTGAGCATGATGTTCCAACCGAAGGTGTGGCGATCGGCAAAGCCCAGGAACACCGCGCCGATCACCAGCAGGATGTTCGCGACCAGCCAGATCAGGAACTTGCCGTACAACGGCAGCCGCAGTCTCATGACCCGGTCGAGTGCTGAGGAGCAATGAGCATATAACCGATGCCCCGGACTGTTTTTATATAGCGCGGCTCCTCCGCCTGATCGCCGAGCTTCCGGCGCAGCGTGGAGATGTGCACGTCGATGGAACGGTTGTGCAGCTGGAACTTGCCCTGCGAGCGCACCTCTTCGATCAGATCGTCACGCTTCTTCACTGTGCCGCTGACTCGCGCCAGGCACAGCAGGATGCCGAACTCGATCGGCGTCAACGGCAGGTGCTGGCTGGCCAGAAACGCTTCGTGCGATTGTGGCGACAGGCGCAGATCGCCCACCACCAGCGAGCCGTCCGAGCGCCAGCCATCGGTCTGCATGGCGGACATTTGTGAGCGACGAAGCAACGCCTTGATCCGTGCCAGCAGCTCACGCGACGAGAACGTCTTCGGCACATATTCGTCGGCGCCGATCTCCAGGCCGACGATGCGATCCGACTCGTCGCCGCGCGCAGTCAACATCAGCACCGGAACTGCCGAGTGAGCGCGAATGCGCTTCAGCACCTCGAAGCCGTCCATTCTCGGCAACATGACATCGAGAATGACCAGGTCCCAGGGCTCGGCGCTCACCTTCCCCACCCCGAGCCAGCCATCCTGGACCGCGGTCACCTCGTAGCCGGAGAGCTCGAGATATCCTGTCAGCAGCCGGCAATGCTTCTTGTCATCGTCGATCACGAGGATCTTCGCCGCTCCTCGCGTCGTGCCGGCCGGCACGTCTGTGATCCCCAATGCCTCGCTCCCTTGCGCGTCCATCCTGGCCGTTGCAGAGTCGACATTGGAACGAGTCAACGTTGCAGTTGTTTTACGCTCGCCCTCCGGCAATTGTTCGCCCGCCTCGCGATCCATCATTCGCACGCCTCATGAAACTTACTCACCCATAGATGACGACGTTTCAGCAGCGGTCCAGCCCCATTTGGGCGCGGCCGGCGGCGGCGCAGACGGTTTTGGGGCGGCGGCGCGCGTCAGATAGCGATCTAACATCGCCGCCAGCGCGGCACGTTCCAACGGTTTGGCGAGATATTCATCCATTCCCGCAGCGGAGCAGGCTTCCTGAGCGTCCTTCATGGCATGCGCTGTCAAAGCAACGATGGGAATCCGCTGGCCCGCCGGCTCGCGCTTGCGGATCTCAGCTGTCGCCGCGTACCCGTCGAGCACGGGCATCTGACAATCCATCAGGATCAAGGCCAGCCCGCCCTGCTCCCATACGGCTAAGGCTTCCGCGCCGTCCGCCGCTGTGATCACTTCGAAACCCATTCGCTCCAGCATGCGCCGGGCGACTTTGCGATTGACCTCGTTGTCGTCGACCACCAGGATCCGACCGACCGATGACTGAGCCACCGCGCTGTCGGGTTTCGTGACTTCGACCGGGCGTTCGACTGGGCTCGCTGCCCGGAGCACTTGCGCCGTGAACCAGAACGTCGAGCCTCGTCCCGGCACGCTGGTCACGCCGACCTGCCCGCCCATCAGCTCCACCAGCCGTTTGACGATCGACAGGCCCAGCCCGGTCCCGCCATGGCGCCGCGTATCGGAGCCGTCCACCTGGCTGAAGGGCTGAAACAACGCGGGCACTTGATCCGCCGCGATCCCTACGCCCGTGTCCTCGATCTCACATTGAATCCGCAGCGCTTCACTGCTCTCCGCCAACAGCTGGATGCGCACCGCCACCGATCCCCGGTCCGTGAACTTCACCGCATTGCTGACGAGGTTCAGCAGGATCTGCCTGATTCGATCCGCATCCGCGCGCACACGCACGGGCAACTGTTCATCAACCTGCGACTGGATGACCAGCTGCTTTGCCTGCGCCGCCACGCTCGCTACTTGAACGATCTCGCCGACCAAACCCCTCAAATCGAAATCCGCGGGATTGAGGACCAGCTTGTTCGCTTCCATCTTCGAGAAGTCGAGGATGTCGTTGATGACCGTCAACAGCGCGCGTCCGCTGCTATGAATCGTCCGCGCCAGCTCACGCTGATCCCCGGACAGCGGCGTATCCAGCAGCAGTTCGGACAGCCCGAGCACGCCGTTCATAGGCGTGCGAATCTCGTGGCTCATGTTGGCGAGGAACTGACTCTTGGCTCGATTCGCTTCTTCCGCCACGAGCTGATTACGAATCAACGTCGCACGCCAGCGATACATCGCGCGCAGAGCGATGTACCAGCAGATCAGAATGATGGGCAACGCGGCCACGCAGATGCCGATGATCCACCGCACCTGACGTTGGGTACGCTCCACCGAAGCTACGACGGCCCGCTCCAGTTCACGATCAAGTGCCGCGAGCAGCTTCGCTGCCCTGTCGTGATGTACCTGATAGCGCGCCATGAACAGGATGGCACGCGCTTCCGCCAACCTCTGCTCCCCGATGTATCGGAACGCGCGATCCTCCATCATCTCGATGTTGGCGTTGGCCTGCTCCGTGGCCGCAATGATCTCCTGAAACGTCGTGCGATCGGCCAACTGCTTCGCTTCAACGATCGTCGCCCGCAACAGGCGTTGTTGTTCCCGATAGCGAGCTTCCGCCCCGGGCTCGCCGGTGGCGGCTGCGAGCCGCACCGAAGTTCGAAGAATCTCATCCAGCAGCGCGATCCGACCTCGCACCTGTTCCATGCGCAGCGCGCGTGTCCGCACATCGTTCAACTGCGAGACCAGACTGATCACGCTGCCGACCAGTCCCGCGAGCAACATCAAAGTCAGGGCAAGCGCGACCCCGAGCCCGGTCATGGGGCGCGTCGATATCGAATTCGAGGTCGATGACGAGAGGTTCATGTAACAGACCAGCAGCGGACGCGGCACCGTAGATGACTCGGCGCGCAGCGACTGCGTACCAGATTCCAGAATCTTCCGCGCCCGTCATGATTCTTTTGTGACGGGTAACATTTGCAGCGACTCCGTAAGGGAATGCTTTGAAGCCCCGCTACGGTCAGTACCGAGACGCGATGCAATAAACATTCGCCGGACCGATGCGGCCTACGACTTGAGCCGCATCAACTCGGAACGTTCCTTCTCGATACGCTCGCGGAGCGAGCCACAAAAGCATTCAGCAGCTCGTTGAGTGCCTGCCGTCAGGGCTCGTTCCGCCCGCTCCAGCCAGTCTTGTTTCTGCGGTCCGGCTGCTGTCGTCGCCATCAGCCGGTAGGCCACCGCGAGCCACAGGTCCACCGAGACTGACTGCTTGAACTTCGGCTGTTGTGACATCGCTTTGTTGACGCGGTTCAAGGTCGCGATCGCTTCCTGCAACGCTGCGAGGTCGGGCGTTACATCGTCCCCGCGCAGCGATTGCATGAGAATGATTGCGTGCGCCCGGCTCTCGTCCAGCTCAGCACGAATGACACAAAAATCCCTGGCGGGGCTCAGAGCCCAGACACCACTGTAGCGCGACAGGGCACGGGATGCGGTCGGCAGGACTTCCGCCTCCGCCTTGGCAAGCAACGACTGTGCTTCGGCGATTCGCCGCTGCGCTTCCTCCACGGCTCGCACACCGCTGGCGTCGCGTGCAATCGAGGCGTACTGCAGCAGTGCGTCGAGCGCAGAAATCGCAGCGTCGAGGCGCTCCGTTGCGGAACGACTCTCGTCGACTTCCTTGCGGTATTCATCGAGCAGCGGAGCCAGCCTGAGCGCGTCCTCGTCGAGGACCGCGCGCCACAGACCGACCATCCTGCGTCGTAACTCGAAGTCCCGGATCGACTCCGCGGAGTCGCTTTCCCTGGCAATCTGCAGGACCTCCGCCACGCTCCTGTCGATATCGCGCAGCAGAGCGCTGCGTTGTGACTTCGATCCTTCCAAAGACTCCCACACCAGCAGATCGATCAACGTCCGACGACGCGTCAACCACGAGCTCACATCCGAGCGGGACACGGTCGAAGCCAGACTCTCGAAGCGCCGGCGGCCGGCCGACAGCCCCTCGACGTCATGCCGCCATCTCGCCAGCACCAGTTGCACTTCGAGAATGGAGACCTCTTCCATGCGCCGCTGCGCCTCGAAGAAGCCGCGGTCGGCCGCCATCTCTCGCAGCGCCTGCTCCAACGACGCGTCGTCATATTCGGTGAAGGCGATTTCAAGATTGAGCAGCAGGCGGTGCCGCTCTTCGCTGAGATACTGGTGCTTGCGGTCCGGCGCGAGTGCGGCCAGTTCCTGACGCGCGAGGTGAGCCACCGGTCGCGGACAAACGGCCGGCCGGGCGCCCTTCGCTCCGCCGATGATGAAGGGGTCGGATTGCGCGAGCGTCGCATGAGAAACAAAACACATCAGCCACAGTGCGATTGCCGAGCACGACGCACGATTCGATCCCTGCATTGTCACGCGCCCCGAGAAATGAGGGCGCATTCTATGCCCTGACAAATTCCTGACAAGCACATTCGACGCTTGTCACAGAAGCTTCATGGAGCCACGCAAGAATCGGCCGCGCTAGACTGATCGCCGACAACAATCGCTGGGCGTTGGGAGAGCCGTCGATGCGTATGATGAGCCTGCTGGCCGTGCTGGCCGTGGCGACACAGGGAATGTTTGCTCCGGCGAGCGCCGAGACGCAGGCCGCCGCCACTGAAGCTTCGTTACGGGCCGCCGATCAGGAACAGCGGCGACTGGTGTTCGAGGGAAAAACCGACGAACTCGCGCGCCTGTGCCATCCCAACCTGCTCATCAACGGACCGAACGGCCGCGTGGTGACCAAAGAGATGCTGCTGGAATCGGTGCAGACCGGCGCCATCGCCAAGGAAAAGTTTGAGCGAATCCCCGAGGCAGTGCGCATCACAGGAAATATCGGCGTGCTGTTGGGGCACGAGGTAGTTGTGGCCGCACCGGGCAGTCGCGACTTCAAGACCTTCGGCAGCCAGCCGTTCCAGCGGCGCTATACCAATATGTTTTTATTTCAGGACGGCAAGTGGTGGTTTCTGGCCCGCCAGGCCAGCATCGTCGCCGGATCGGATCAACCGTCCGGCGACGCCAAGCATTAGCGGCCGCTCGACGCCACCGGCGTCATCGGCAGAATCTCGCGCTGGACCGGAATGGTCTTGATCTTCGCGTCCAGCGCCTTGACGACGGCCGCGGTCAGATCGCCATTCATGTTGCCGCCGAGCGCGACACCGCGATCCAACAGCAACCCGCATTTGCGCTCCTTGTACACGTCGGCCAGCACCGGCTGGGCCTCGGTGGAGATGCGGTCGATCGCCTTCTGCCGGGTCGCCTCGATCTCACGAGTGCGATGATCGGCCTTCTTCTGCAGCTCGCCCCAACGGCGGGCCAGCGATTGCTGTTGCTCGGTGTACTTTGCCGCCGGCATCAGTGCCTTCTCACCTTCGAGCTTGCGCGCCTCGTCTTCCAACGGCTTGCGCTGCCCCTCGAACTCCGTCTGCGATTCTTCCGTCAGTTTGGCGATCTGCGCGGAAGCGGACTTGCCCACTTCGGCGTTGGCGAAAATCGCCTGACGGCTCAGCAAACAAACGCCGGGGATCTCCGGACCGCCCAGGCCTTGAGTCTGAGCTTGAGATTTAGCCGCGTCTTCGGCGGCCAGGACGTTACCGATACTGCCGATCGCCAGCAGCACCGCGACAGCGATAGGAGCGGAGCGCATTTTATGTGAGGTCATAGAGAAATGAATGGCAATACGCCTGGACAGTGCCACAGGGCACGATGGGAGCCAACCATCCTAAAGTCGAGGTATTGCCGTTCTATGACAGCGGGGTATTGACGATCTCGTAACTCAATGAGCTCTTATCGCTCAACAGATCGACGCCGAGCTCGGCCATGGCGTCGTCGTCAGCCTCGACCAGCCAGCGCACATCGATGCTGGCACCGTCACGTGCCGCCGAGTCGAGCAATGTGAGCAACTGCTGCAAGCTGCGGGTGCTCGAACTGTTGACGTATGCAAACTGCAAAGTGACCGTGGTCTTGCCGGACTGGGAATTGCTCATATATTGACGGACCGCCGACAGGATCGGCCCATAGAACTCCGCGGCATTCTCCGGATACGACTCGCCTTGCAGGACGAAGGCCCGGCGGGCGTAGTCGAAGTCCACCAACGGCGTGAACTGGGTGGCGGGAAGAGTCAGACGCTCCATTGCTCTCTCCTGCTACTGAACGACGGTATGAATGGTGAGCTGCAGTCGGCCGTCGTGAGACGGCACCGGGACCAGCTCGAAATCGATGGGCTCGGCCGCGTTGCGGGCGATGGTGAGCAGCCCCAGGCCCGCGCCGCCGCTGGGACTGGCGTCTGAGCTGTACTGCAAATTGGTCAGTCGCAAACGGAATTCGAAGCGGATTTGTTCCGGCGCCAGATCTCGCAATGTTTGCAGCCGCTGCGCGATCGGCGGCGCGTTGTCAGCTGAAATGAGACTGCGCGAGCGTAAATGATAACGCTGCTCTTCCTGCCACACGGCGACCGATCCGCAGCGGACGATCTTCACATCGCGCGCCCCTTCGGGCTCGCCATGATGAATGATGTTGTAGGCCAGCTCGACGAAACTCGAGAAGACTTTTCTCGCGCGGTGGCTGTCCGCGTTCAGCGCAGCCAGCCGGGCGCGCAATGTTTCTCCGGTGGCGCCGACGATGCCGGCACTCACAGCGCCGGAGTAACTGAAGATTTCTCGTTCGGACGATTCCGGCATCATCCGCTGTGCAACGTTGGAACTCATCTAAACCTCAAACATCACTAGCGTCGCATCGTCACGGCGTGACTGTGATCCCTGCCACTGCCGATAACGTGACAACGTTTCTTCGAAGTTATCTCGCAGCCCCGCTCCAGAGGCCGCACCCAAGGACTGAGCGAACCGCGCTTTGCCGTAAGCGATGGCCCGCGCTTCACCGATTTGATCGAACAGCCCGTCCGTGGCGAGAGCGACCCGCATGCCCTTCTCCAGCGGCGTCTCGCTGATGGGCCATTCCGTATCGTCGGGCGTGTCCGCATAACCAACGCCCGGACGACCGGCAGGCAAGCAGACCCATGAATCATGACCGGCGTATGACACAAACACCGGCAATCGCGCACCGGCGAATTGCAGCCGCCCTTTGCGTCGATCGATCAGTACCAGCGACGCGTCCATGCCATCGTCGGAGCATTCGCTGGCCGAGCCGTCGAACTGCGCACGTTGCCGCTGTCCCAGCGCGGCACGGGTCCGTCGATTGATATTTGCGAGCAATGCGCTCGGATCCCAGGAGTCCACTTCCGCGATCGACGCTTCGAGATTCGCAGACATGATCATGGTCATCAGCGCCCCGGGAACGCCATGACCGGTGCAATCGAGCACGGCGACGAACACGCGATCCTGGTCGCCGCGACAGAAGTAATAGTCGCCACCGACCATGTCTCGGGGCTCCCAGAAAACCTGATGCTGCGGCAGATGCTCGGCGAGATTTTCGTTCGAGGTGTGCAGGAATGCGCGTTGGATGCGACTTGCGTAACGCACCCCCTCCAGAACTTGACGACTGCGCTCCACCTGCATGTCGGCGAGCACTTGCATGATCGTCGGCCCGCTGCAGGTGCCCGAATACTTGCCCTTCGATGTGACGATCACGCCATCCTGCAACGCCCGGCGTGAATCGCTGGCTGCAACGGCGCCCACGGTCGTAATCGAATCGTCCTCGTCGACCAGCAGCGGCTTCTTGTCCATGAACAGCGAGCAGCTTTTGTTACCGAACAGCTCGTGCTGGAAGGGTCGCGAGAAGCGTTCCAACAGGACGTGGCGCGTAATCAGCCCGACCGGCCGATCCTCGCTGACGATGGGCAACATGTCGTAGCTCGGGTTGCCTGAAAAATAATCCAGAGCCTCCACGCAGGTGTGGCGTGGAGTCAGCGCAGGGCCGGCAATCGCGAGCTGTCCGATGCGGAACATTGAACAAACAACGGTCTGAACAGATGACCGTGGCATTTTCCTGAACACCCCTCACAGCGAGGTAGGACGCAAGTCCTACTTTGTGCGAGGTTCATGAGACTGTCACAATAACGGATTGAGTCGCCTTCGTTCGGAGTCACGGGTTGGAAAGCATTACCGTCACCTTGTTCTTGCTCCTGGCAGTAGTCATGAGCGGCTGGCTGCAACGCGGCCTGCCCTGGTCGGTGCCGCTGCCTATCGTGCAGATCGCGCTCGGTGCATTGATCGCACTGGTCGCGAAAGCACCGGTGGAGCTCGACCCCGACGTGTTCTTCCTGCTGTTCCTGCCGCCGCTGCTGTTCCTCGATGGCTGGCGCATTCCCAAAGAAGGCCTGTTCCGCGACAAGGACACCATTCTTGAACTGGCCGTCGGCCTGGTGATCTTCACCGTGGTCGGCCTGGGATTTCTGATCAATTGGATGATCCCGGCCATGCCGTTGCCGGTCGCGTTCGCGCTGGCTGCCGTCGTCTCGCCGACCGATCCGGTCGCGGTCTCGGCACTCTCCTCCCGCGCACCGATCCCCAAACGACTGCTCCACATTCTCGAAGGCGAATCGTTGCTCAACGACGCGTCGGGCCTGGTCTGCATGCGCTTCGCCGTCGCGGCGACCATGACAGGATTGTTTTCGCCGCTCGCCGCAGTGGGCACGTTCCTGTGGCTGGCGCTCGGCGGCATCGTCATCGGCGTGGTCGTCACGTGGGCGATCACGCGCATCAAGGACTGGATGGCACGCCGGCTCGGCGAGGACACCGGCTCGCAGATTCTGATCAGCCTGCTCATTCCTTTCGGCGCCTACCTGCTGGCGGAACATCTGCACTGCTCGGGCATTCTTGCCGCCGTCGCCGCAGGCATCACGATGAGCTATGCCGAATTGACCGGCCGAGCGCTCGCCACCACGCGTATGCGTCGTACCGGCGTGTGGGACACGATTCAATTCGCGGTCAACGGCGTCATCTTCGTTCTGCTCGGCGAGCAAATGCCCAAGCTCATCGAGGGCGCGGCGCGGGTCGTGCAAGACGCGGGACATCACGATCCGCTGTGGCTCATCGTGTATGTCGTCGCGATCAATGCGGCGCTCGCCGCGCTTCGCTTCATCTGGGTCTGGGTATCGTTGCGCCTGACGCTGTTTCGCGCATCGAGATCGTCAGGAACGCAGGCCAAGCGCCCGAGCTGGCGATTGGTCGCAGCCACGTCGCTCGCGGGTGTCCGAGGCGCGATCACGCTCGCCGGTGTGCTGACGCTGCCATTGCTGCTACCCGATGGCTCGCCCTTCCCGGCCCGCGATCTCGCGATCTTCCTCGCCGCAGGTGTCATTCTCAGCTCACTGGTCGCCGCCACGATCGGCCTGCCGTTCCTGCTCGGCGGTCTGCAAATTCCGCCCGAGCCAGCGCATGACGAACAAGAGGACGCCGCGCGAGTGGCGGCTGCGGAAGCGGCCATCAAAGCCATCGAGCATGCCCAACACGAGTTGAGCCGGAACCGCGACGACGTCGATCTCTATGCGGACACCGGCGCGAAGATCATGGACGTGTACCGTGCACGCATCACCAGCCAACCTCACAGCGCCGAGGAAGCGGAGAAGATGCGGCTGATCGGCGAGATCGAACGTCAGCTGCGGCTCGCGGGCCTACGAGCAGAGCGCGACGAGCTGTTTCGCCTCGTGCGCGCGAGGCAGCTGCCCGAAGAAACCGTGCGAAAGCTGGTGCGTGAGATCGATCTGCTAGAAGCGCGGCTGACTTCGATTTAGCCGCCGCTCAGATTCGAGCCACCCACCGCAAGCAACAGTTGGGCGGTATTCACGAAGCGCTTGGATTGCGCATCCAGCAGTCCAAGCCGCGCCTGCAAGCGCTGACGTTCGGCATCGAGCACCGTCAGCACGCCGACGTTGCCCGCGCTGTAACTTCTGCGAGCCAGATCTACGCTGGAGTTCGCCGTCTCCACCGCTTCGGTCTGCGACACCAACAGCTCTTCGTCATGTCGAGCCGCTTGCAGTAAGTTCGCGACTTGCCCGAACGATTCCAGCACGGTCTGCTGATAGTTCGCGGCGCTCACCTGCACCGCCTGCAACGCTGCGCGACGCTCAGCCCGTAATGTACCGCCGTCGAACAACGGCGCCGTAATGCCGCCAATGACGCCCCACGCGAGACTCGAAGCATCGAACAATCGTCCGGTGCTCGTGGACTGCATGCCCACGTTCCCGGACAGCGTGATCTGCGGATAAAGGTTTGCGGTGGCCACTCCGACCGCAGCCGTCGCCGCATGCAACTGCGCCTCGGCCGACAGGATATCCGGCCGACGCCGCACGAGCTCGGACGGCAAGCTCACCGGCAACTGATCCGGCAGTCGCAGATCGCTCGCCGAAGCGAACTTCGTTTGTGAATCGGCCCAATCAGCGGGCGCCTTGCCCAACAACACCGCGAGCGCATGTCGCGCCGTATCCAATTGCTGGCGCAGCGGCGGTAGCAACGTCGCATCCTGAGCCAGCTGCGATCGTGCGCTCAGCTCGTCCACCTTGGTCACGATGCCGGCCTTCTGCGCGCGAGTCACCAGATCGAGATTGGTTCGATCTTCAGCCAGCAGGTCCTCGAGCGCCTGGATCTGCGCCTGCGTGAACACGATGGTGAAATACTGAACGGCCACATTGCCGGTGAGCGACAACCACGCAGCGTCGAGCTCGCGCTGGTAATACTCGGTCAGCGCCTGCTGTTGCTCGATCGAGCGAGCGACGCCGCCGGTGTAGTCGAGCGTGTAGCGAACATCGGCGCCAATAGCGTAGTAAGTAAACGTCGGCAGGTGGAAATCACCGAGCGCTTGGGCGCCCATCTGCTGGCGGCCGGTGCCACCGGTCAGATTCACTTTCGGCAAGCGCGTGCCGCTGCGTGCCGCCAGCAATTCTTCCGCTTGAGCCAACGACGAGCGGGCCGCGGCGAGCGTGAAGCTCCCCTCCTTCGCCTGCTGCATGATCCGGTTCAACTCATCGTTCTGAAACACCGTCCACCAATCGTTGGGCGGCGTCTCGCCATAGATGATGCGTTGGGTTGGATCGGCCACCGCCGTGTAGCGGCTGGTCGTCGGCGCGTCCGGACGTTTGAAGTCGGGCCCGATGGCGCAGGCCGACAGCGCAACCATCACGCCGGCCGTTACAAAACTACGAAACATTCGACTCGTCATCATCTTTAATCCGCATGCACGGCGACCGGCCCGCTGCTTTGAGCCTTGCGCAATAGCAAGACCAACGGCGTCACCGCCAGTGTCATGATCAACAGCAGCTTGAAATCGTTGATGTAGGCGATGAGCGTCGCCTGATGCGTCACCACGCCATCGATGGCTTGCAGGCCATACAAGGTCGAGGCATCGAACACCGGGTGCGTGCGCGTCGCCAGATCGTACGGCGTGACGTGCTCGACCAGGCGCGCATGCATGAACTGCACATTGCGAGTCAGCAGCGCAGTGACCATCGCCACGCCAATACTGCTACCGATGTTTCGGAGCAGATTGAAGATGGCGGTCGCTTCATTGCGCTGACTCGGCAGCAGCGTGCCGAACGCAATCGTCGTCAGCGGCACCCAGGTGAAGCCCAGGCCGAAGCCTTGAATCACGCCGCTCCAGATCACCAGGCTGTCGTCCATCTGCGGCGAGAAGCCCGTCATCAGCCACAACGACAGCGAGGTGGTCAACAGACCGAACGTAACCAACACCCGCGCGTCGATCTTGTTGATGACCCGCCCCACGATGAACATGGCAGCGAACGTTCCCAGACCCCGAGGCGCGGTGACCAGGCCGATGGTCACGACCGGATAGTCGAACAGGCCCTCGAGCAACGGCGGCAGCAATGCCAGGGTCGCCAGCAGCACGATGCCGATCAGAAAGATGAAGATCGAGCCCAGCGCGAAATTTCGATCTTTGAACAACCCGGGACTCATGAACGGTTCGCGCGCCGTCAGGATGTGCACGATGAATAGATAGAATGCGACCAGGGCAATCGCGCCCTCGATGACGATCTCGGTCGAGCTGAACCAGTCGAGCAGCTGGCCGCGATCGAGCATCAACTGCAAACTTCCGATCGCGACGCTCAACATCGCAAAGCCGAAGAAGTCGAACGGCGTGCGTCGTAACGGCGTTTCATGCAGGAACCGCGAAGCGATCAGGAACGCCAGCACGCCGAAAGGAATATTGATCAGGAACACCCAGCGCCAGCTGTGCGTCTCCGTCAGCCATCCGCCGAGCGCGGGGCCGAGAATCGGGCCGAGCGTCACGCCCATCGCCCACATCGCCGTTGCCTTGCCGTGCTGATCCCTCGGATACAGATCGAGCAGGATGGCCAGCGACAAAGGCACGAGACCCGCGCCGGCGACGCCTTGAATGGCGCGATAGATCACCAGTTCCGTCAGACTGTGCGCCAGCCCGCACATCGCCGAAGCGATGGTGAACAAAGCGACCGAGGAGACGAAAACTTTCTTGCGCCCGACCGGGCCGGTCAGCCAGCCCGACAGCGGCGTCATGATCGCGACGCCCACGATATAGGACGTGAGCACCCAGCCCATCTGTTCCTGCGTCGCCGACAACGTGCCTTGAATCCGGGGCAACGCGACGTTGGCGATGGTGGTGTCCAGCGACTGCATCACGGAGCCCAGCATCACCGACAAGGTGATCCAGCCGCGATGACGCAGTTCCTCGGCCGATGCTGTTGGCAGCGAATCGCTCATCGATCGGTCGCAGCCACCGTTTCAGTGGCCGGTTCGGCAACAGTGTCGGAACGCAGGCCGAACAGCGTGCGCTGACGGCGAGTGTCCACTTCGACATTCGCGCTCAAGCCGGCACGCAGCGGAATATCCGCGGCCGTCTTCAGCTCCAGTCGCACCGGTAAGCGCTGCACGACTTTCACCCAATTGCCCGACGCGTTCTCTGCAGGCAGCAATGAGAACTCGGCGCCAGTGCCCGGGCTCACGCTGACCACGGTGGCTTCCAGCTTGTGGCCGGGATACGCATCGATCATCACTTCGGCCAGCTGTCCTTCCGCCATGTGCGTCAGCTGCACTTCTTTGAAGTTGGCTTCGATCCAGACGTTCTGCGAAGACACCAGCGCGAACGCCGGTGTCGCCGCGTTGAGGTAGTCGCCGACCTGCAACTGCTCGACCTTGGTGACGATGCCGTCCGACGGCGCGGTGATCGTCGTATAGGAGAGATTCAACTTCGCGCGATCCAACGCGGCCTGTGCCTGCTGGACGCTGGGATGATCGTCGACCGCGATGTTTGGATCGCCACCGAGCCGTGCAAGTACCGCAGTGATCTGCTCGCGTGCGGATTCGAGGTCCTGACGGGCGGCATCGCGTGACACCTGCGCCTTCTCGACTTGTGCCTGAGAAGAAATACCCGGCTCGAGCAGGCCCTGCTGCCGCGCCAGTTCTTTCGTCTGATAGTCGAGGGTCGATTGGGCGGAGCTGCGGTCCGCCAGACGCTGCCGGTACGTCGCCTTGAGCGATTCGACTTCCAGCTTCGCCGAAGCGAGCCGCGCTTGCGCCTCATCTACCGCGATCAGGAACGGACGCTCGTCGAGACGGAACAACAAGTCGCCCTTGTTGACCCGCTGGTTATCGCGAATCGCCAGCTCGCTCACGCGGCCGGCGACGTTGGCGCTGATCGAGATCTGCGCGGCGCGCACGTAGGCGTCGTCGGTCTCCTCGTAGCGGCCACCGGTTACATATATGTATGCCGCCACGGCCAGCGCCAGCACCGGCCCGGCGATCATCAGCGGACGGCGCAGCTTGCTCACAGACTGTTCATTCGAAACGGAGTCGGACACGGAATCGCTCATCGGTTGCGGGTCATTCATGGCGGTCACTGAGCCTTCTTGCGAATCGGCACCGCGGCCGCGGGCTTTGCGGTCGCGACCATCGGCTCGACCTTGCAGGTCACCAGGTTCTGGTAAACGTGCTCGAGCAGGCTCATCAATTGATTGCGCTGCTCGGCGTTCAGGCCAGCCAGCGCTTCGGCGCGCATCTGCGCGGACAGCTTGTCGATCTGCTCCAGCACCGGGGTCGCGCCGGAAGTCACATACAGCGTGCGGGCCCGGCGATCGTTCGGATCGGGCCGCCGCTCCACCCAGCCGTCGCTCTCCATGCGGTCGAGGATGCGCACCAGGGTCATGGGCTCGATCTCGCAGATCTCGGCGAGCCGTTTCTGACTGATGCCCTGGTTACGAGCCAGGTTGAACAGCGCCTTGCATTGAGGCAGCGTCAACGACAGTTCCTGGGCCAAGATCTCGAAGCGCTTGGTGTACAGGCGCTCGAGGTTCTTCAGGATGAACCCGAAGTTCCGAATGCGATCCACGGCGACTCCGATAGGGGGACGGGGGTGGTCGCCCGCTATCGGGCGATTTCGTACCGCACTATATGGTCATCGCTGAGATAGTATCAAGTGATATTATATTTAGTGTGAGCGAATTCACGGGCGAGGCCTTCCTGGCCCCGCCCGCGGGTTAACTTAGGTCAAGAAATCGTCCGTATGCAGGGCGCCCAGGCTGATCGCCCATGTCGACATTTATCCGGTCGATGTCAAAGAGTCATTTGCTGACCGCGCTGATCACGCCATACGCGCCGTCGCTCTCGTCGTTCGGACCGGCGGCCCAGAAGAGCGAGTTCGTCTCTTGTCCCGAGATACCGTTGCCGAACTGCATGCCCCACAGCCCGTCGACGTGCAGGGGCTTGTGATCCGCGCCGCTCAGCGCGCCCAGGAATTTGCCCGAGCGCGGCCCGAAGGCGTTGATCGTGCCATCGCCCAGGTTGCCGATCAGCAAGGCCCCGCCGAACCCACCGAAGCTCGCAGGTGCCAGCGCGATACCCCAAGGCGCATTCAGCGGACCGCGAGTGGCGATCCGGCGGATGAGATGGCCTTCCGGATCGAACACGTTGACGATGCCCAGCCCGGCGCCCTGCTCCTCCTCATCGCCGCCCTCCTCTTCCTGCTTCGCATACGTCACATAAATATCGCCGCCGATCGCCTGAATGCCGAACGGGGCATAGAGCTTGGGAAGCTTCGAATCGGTGAAGCCGCCGGGCACGCTCACGGACTTGAATGTGCCGTCGAAGACGTCGATACGTGCCTGACTGAAGTTAGCGGCATATAAAAGGTGGGTCGTGCCGTTGCCGCTGAGCGCGAGGCCGGTGTAGTGGGCCTTCTTGCTCGAGTTATCGACGGCCTGGATGGCGTTCGTGGCATTCACATTGGGCGCCCAGCCGGCAATCGTTCCCTGCTCGGTGGCGAACAGAAAACGGGCCGGTCCGTTCGTGGTTCCGTTGCTCACAACGAAGTCCATGCCTCCCGAGAAAACGATGCCGGTCGGATTGCCTTCGCCGCCGCCGGGCCCGGGGACGGTCACGACCAGGGATTGCGGCTGGCCATTGCCGTCATACAGCACCGACTTGCCCGCATCCGCGGCGTTCACCCAAACGAACCCATTCGGGTTGAAGGCCACGCCCCAGCCATTGATCAGGTTGGGATCGGTGAAGTTCGCCGGGATGCCGCCATTGGACACCAGCACCTTCGATTCATAGACAGTCTGCCCGTTGCCGTTGCCATTGCCATTGTTGTTATCGTTGTCGTGCGCGAGCGCGGGCAGGGTCGGTAGAGTGAGCGCGATCCATACAAAGCTTGACCACGGAAAGAGTTTTGCGTTACTCATGAGTTGGATCCCCGGGGCGGATGGGTAAATTCGCGCACGCCGACGTCAGCGCGTGCTCGTTGGTAAGTACCGAGTGATCGAGCTGCGGTTCATCTTCGCGGGAGCTTGGTCCATCGGTCATGCGTTATGCGATGACACTGTCAGTAACAGAGGCACCATGAGTACGAAGACCACCACGGCAAAGAAGTCGACCACGGCGAAAGGCGCCGCTCACAAGCCCAAGGCCAAGACCGCCAAGGCCAAGCCCAGCTGGGCCGAGACCATGAAAAAGGCGCTGGAAAAACGCCAGTCCACGGGCGGCTATCCGCAGCAACCCAAGCCGCGCGATTCCACCGTGCAGCCAGTGCGGAAGAACGCTTTCTAGGCGTCGCCGTGCATGTGTTGCGGCGTCATTTGAAAGCGGCCGGCCATCGAGCCGGCCACTTCTGCTCTTTCTCTTAGAGCTTGATGTTTACGCCCGCCAGATAGAACCGCCCCAGCGGGCTATCACTCATCGCAAACCCATCTCGCAACCCCGACCGCGTTCCATTACCGGAGTACGCGCCGTTAGGCGCATCCGCGTTGAACACGTTCTGGACGTTCACGTAGTACTCCATCTTCATCCCGCCCATCTGATGCTCGTAGGCCAGGTTGATGTTGGTGGTCGCGAACGACTCGACATGGTTGCTCACCCAGTACTGAGTGGGGTCGCCGCCGAGGTTCATGGAATTGCGCCAGCGTTCCATCAGATCGACGGTGAAATTCTCGAACGGCTGGAATCTCACCAGGCCGGTCAGTCGTACGCTGGGGCTGGCGGCCGCGCCGAGCGGGCCGAAGCCGACGCCGCCCTGGTCGGTCACGGGCAGATTGGGCTGCCGATAGAAAATGTGCGGCTGATACGCGCCCAGGAAGCGAACCGCGAACGGACGATCGAACAGCGTGCTGTTCCAGTTCACTTCCAAATCGGCGCCGTACGTTTCGATCTCGGAAATATTCAGCCACACGTTGTACCAGGCAGTCACGGCGTTAGCGGCCGATTGATCCGCGAAACCATTCGGTCGATCCTGCAGATCGCAGTAAGGCGACGTGCCGCCGCTCGCGTAACACTGATTCTGGAACGCCGTGGTCGCGCCGTTCACTTGAGTGATGGCGTCGGACACGACGATGCGATAGCCGTCCAGCGCAACGCTCAGCTCCGGAATCGGTCGCCATATGAAGCCCGCGGTAACGGTGTTGCCGATCTCCGCCGTCAAACCCGGATTGGACCGGTCGCGCGATTGAACACGCGGCGACGTGTTGGTCAGCAAGTCGGTGGGCTGCACGTAGACGAAATTGTCCGGCGCATACAGATCGCTCAGCGTTGGGGCGCGAATGTCACGTGAGCGAGTCGCGCGGAACTTCAGTGAGTCGAGAATCTGCCAGTCGACGCCGAACTTCCAGGTCCAATAGTCGCCGCTGGTGTTGTAGCTCGTATAACGGCCGGCGGCACTGAAGTTGATCGAGTCCTTGACGATGGGCACGCCGAATTCGAGCGCGGTTTCCCAAACATTCTGGCTGACCTTGGGCACATCGGCGAACGACTGGATCCAGATCGGATCGCCATCGCGGCAATTGTTGAAACGAATGCCCAAGCCGGCGCAGTTCAGCACATCCGTCGGCTCGCCATCGCTCTCGCCCTCGAACGATTGATCGCGATATTCACCCGACAGCGCCACATTCACGGGACCGGCCCAGAGCTCGAACGGCGAGCCGCTGATGTAGGCCGAGACATCGCTCATGTTCGTCTCGCCTTCGAAGCGCGTCGGTTGCATGACGTAATCGAAGGCCGCCGCATTCGCCGCGGTCGGGCCGAACACATTCAAGGGCACGCATCCCTGACCCAACGACGGATTGGTCAGCGTGATGTTACAAACGATGTTGCCGCTGGTATCCCGAACCGCATCGAGCGCGTACGCGAGACGCTGCGCATTGATGTTCTTACCCAGCGTGGTTTCCAGCTGAGTCGTGCCGAACACATAGCTCACGCCCCAATCGTAGTCGCCCAGCGCGCCTTTCAAGCCCGCCGTGTACACGCGCTGATCCGACTTCGAATCGGACTCGAAGCGCGGACCGTTCTGGAGCAAGCCGGTCATGCGAAACGTCGGCTGCGCGGCCATCGCGGCCTGATACGTCGAGCTCAGGAAGGCGTTCTGGTTACTGAAGTTG
This sequence comes from Steroidobacter flavus, assembly GCF_042651805.1. Classification (NCBI taxonomy): domain Bacteria; kingdom Pseudomonadati; phylum Pseudomonadota; class Gammaproteobacteria; order Steroidobacterales; family Steroidobacteraceae; genus Steroidobacter; species Steroidobacter flavus. Next base: position 1,067,554 of record NZ_JBHSDU010000015.1, read on the forward strand.
CGGTCGTACTGCAAATATTCGCCGAAGACTTCGTTGGTCTTGATGTTGCCGGCGATCTGCACATAGCCCTGCAGGGTGTCGGTGAGGTCATATTGGAAGCGGCCGAAGAACTGGTGCCCTTCCATGGGCGCCAGCAATGACGAATCGTAGTAACCGCCGTCACCGCCGATCTGCAGACCGTTGGTGCCGGTGGCCGTGCCCGCCACGAACGGGCTCAACACACCATCGGTGCTGAACGTCTGGTTCGCATAGACGCCGCTCCGGATCAGGCCGCCGAACGGGTACTGGGCCTGCCGCACGTTCGTGTACATCTCATACGGATTCTGCGCGGTGCCTGGGCTCGCGGTGCCGGGCACCGATCCGGCGACACCGACCAGATTCATATAGGGCCGGTCGGAACGGGAGAGGATGCCCTCTTCCTTCCTGTACTCGTAACTGACTTCGACGTGGCCGCGACCGTCGAACAAAGAGGTGCCCGCCGCAATCGCCGCGTTGTACTTGTCCGCGTCGCCGTAATCTGAAACGCCGCCATTGACGCGGGTTTCGAGGCCCTCGAATTTTTTGTTGAGGATGTAGTTCACGACGCCGCTGATGGCATCGGAGCCGTAGACCGCAGAAACGCCGCCGGTCACCGTGTCCACCCGCTGCACGAGCATCTGAGGAATCAGGTCGACGTCGACGATGCCGTTGATGAGTGTCGGCGGCACCCGCAAACCGTCGAGCAACACCAGGGTGCGAATCGCGCCGACGTTGCGCAGGTTGAGTTGATTGGCAGAGGCGTTGCCCGCCGACACGGTCCCGGTCGAAGTCGGGTTGCTGCCCGAGCCGCGCGATCCGGAGAAGACCGGCAGAATATTGAGCGCATCGGCAAGCGTTCCCGGCTGCGCCGCCAGCACCTCTTCGGTCGACACGACGGTGACCGGCGTCGGGCTGTCGTCGCCGTTGGTGATCACGCGCGATCCGGTGACCGTCACCTCTTCGAGCGCCGGCTCATTCTCCGCCTGCGCGAAGCTCAACGTGGAAACCATGCCGGCGCCGCCGGCGATCAGCATGGCAGCAATGCGTCGATCCATTGTTGTTCCCCCCAGTGTCATGCACGCGCTGGCCATCGCTGGCAGCGCGCTGTTGTCAGAGTGCATTCTGCCTACCGCAGCGGTCCGTGGAGGAAACAGATACGGGTGCGGAGCGATTAGTTTTTGTTGTCGGGCTTAGTAAATCTTCAGGCCGCCGAATCTCTTGCGGAGACGGCGTGCGAGCATCTGATAGCCGCCGGCAAAGCTCGCAGCGCCGACGAGCAGCAGGGCCACCAGCCACCCCAGAACACCGCCGGTTGGATCAATGACGGGGAAGGCGGCGGCCTGGATGGGCGCCTCGGGCGTGGGACATTCCAGTGTCTTTGGGCACTCGGCCGGCGGGGCGGCGACGGGTGTAGCAACGCGTGCTTGCAGCTGACCGACCTCCCCTCGCAGCGTGGCGTTTTCTTTCTTGAGTTGCGCGATCTCATCCGCCGATGCTTTGTCTACTCGAGGCGTCGGATTGGTTTGCTGAGCTTGCAGCTCGCGAAGGCGCACGATCGCGGGCGCATCGTTCACCAGATAGTTCGCGCCCACCCAACCTTCGCGACCGTCTTCCAATCGGACGCGAACCTGATTGCCGGAGCGCTCCAGTTCCTCGACGGCATCGCCTGTTTGAATGGTCGCGACGCGCTCGCTGCCCTGCGCAGCTTCGGCATAAACATTCAGCACCAGCTTGTCGGAAACGAAACGTTTCTCGGGAACCTGCGCAGCCACCGCGGTTGTCGCAAGGATCAGACAGTAGAGCGCCGCTGACTTTTTCATAGCGGCGATGTTTTCAGAGTTGCCCGGCGCGGGCAACCGCCGAACCTGAACGGCCCGGCTTACCGCAGCGTGCGCAGCTTGAACGCGGCGACGATCTGCAGAACGCCGTAGATCAGCGCCCCCGCCCCGATCCACCAGGCGGTGATGACCAGCCCGGTCAGCGGGCTCGCGAGGAACAGCACGCCCAGCAGAATACTGAGCAGGCCGCTGAGCGCGATCAGCCATTCTCCCTTGATCTCCTCGCGCACCCGGATCGCGAAGATGATTCGATAAATACCGGCAACGATCAGCCACGCGGCCAGGAATAACAACAAGCCACCCGCCGCGGCCACCGGGTTGGTGATCGCAACGACACCGAATGCAATCGACATCAACGAATAGAAAATCGCCCAACCTTTGGACACCGCGACGTTGTCTCTGAAAACAGCAAACAAGCTCACGATACCTTCGGCCAGTGCCAGCACGCCGATCGCCCACACCATCGCAGCGGCGGCGGACAACGGCCGCGCGAGCGCAAACAAGCCGAAGAGCACGCCGAGGATTCCGTATAACAACAGCACCCACCAGCTCCGGCCGACCAACGACAGAAACCCGGGCATTGTGTGTCGTTCTACGGTGCTCATGTTCATCTCCTCATTCAGAGGTAACGCGACCGCGAGGCACGCCTGGCGATCCGATAGCGCACTCCAGCGCCGCGCGATCCCACTTGCCAGTGACGGCCGCCGCTTCATAGGTCGACTGAAGAAAGCTCAGCAACTCCGCCGCCGGATCTTTAGCAGTACGCACCTGCTCGTATGGCAAAAGAAACTCACCGAGGGTTTCGCTGAAAGACGCGCCCGCCGGCTGCACTCGATATTCCTTGAAGCCCGGCGGCGGTGGATACGCATACGAATAAAACGCCGCGTCGGCGCCCGCCCCGCCCGGCCAAAAGCCGGCGCTGCTCACTTCATGCGAATAAGCTTCCTGCATCACGTCCTGACGCAAGCCCGGTGCCTTGCCGGTGAACAGCGGCGCAGTCCGGCCCGAGAAACGCGTCACCGCCAGATCGAAGCTGCCCCAGAAAAAATGCACCGGGCTGCTCTTGCCCAGAAAGCCGGTGCGAAATCGTTTGAAGACCTGGTCGCACTGACGCAGCACCTGACTGAAGCGCTGCACGTATTGCCGATCGTAAGAGGCGTGCGTGCGATCCTGCGAGAAAGGAATCGCGTCGGGAATCTCGCTGGGCTGATCGTCGATCTCGATTTCTATGCCCAACGAGCGAAGCGCGGCGAACACAGCGGACCGGAAATCCGCAACCGACATGGGCTGCAAGCGAATCCGGCGATTCTGCGCGTCGCTCACTTCGATATCGAGATGGTGCTGCAACAGATCGAAGCGCAGCTCGAAGGTGCGATCGCCATCGGGAATCGGCGAAGTCGTGAGACCGCTCGGCGTCACATACAGCGCCACCTGCCAGCCGTGATTGAGCCACGGCGCGCGGGCCAACCGGATTTTGCCGACGATCTGCGTCCAGAGATGCAGCGTCGTGCAGGTGTCGCTCCATGCCGCGTAGGGCAGCTCCGGCCAAGGGTCCTGACTCATTTGCAGCTCGCCTCGCAACCGGTCCAGATGCGGAGCATCTTCCGGCCGCGAATGCGCCAACGGCAAGTGGGCAACGGCCCTCAAAGCCCGTGGCAAAGGGCAAGCGGCGACGGCCGAAGCCGTCGCGATCGTTGAAAGTCCTACAGGAAGACAGCGTCGCTTACGCTGCGGCTCGACGCGCTCGCACGGCGCTGGCGAGCTGTTCGAGCACGCGCACCGAAGACTGCCAGTCGATGCATCCATCCGTGATGCTCTGACCGTATTCCGGCGATTTGCCGGCCACCAGATCCTGGCGACCCGCCTTCAAATGACTCTCCACCATCACACCGCTGACGCGGCGCTCGCCGGCTTCGATGCGTCGGGCGATGTCGGCGATGACCAGCGGCTGATTCTCCGGCTTCTTCGAGCTGTTGCCATGACTCACGTCGATCATCACGCGCACCGGCAACTTGGCGGCGTCGAGTTGTTTGGAAACGGCATCGATGCTGGCCGCATCGTAGTTCGGTTCCTTGCCACCGCGCAGGATCACGTGACAATCGCCGTTGCCGCTGGTCGTCGCGATCGCACTGTGACCTTGCTTGGTCACGGCCAGGAAATGATGAGGAAAGGACGCCGCCTGCACTGCATCGATGGCGATTTTCACATTGCCGTCGGTGCCGTTCTTGAAGCCCACCGGACACGACAGGCCCGAAGTCATCTCACGATGCACCTGGCTCTCGGTGGTGCGGGCACCGATCGCGCCCCAGGCCACCAGGTCGCCGATGTATTGAGGAGTGATGATGTCGAGGAATTCGCAGCCCGCCGGCAGGCCGAGATCGTTGATGTCACAAAGCAGCTGACGCGCAATGCGCAGGCCGCGATTGATATTGAAGCTGCCGTCGAGATCGGGATCGTTGATGAGTCCCTTCCAGCCCACGGTGGTGCGCGGTTTCTCAAAATAAACACGCATCACGATTTCCAGCTCGCCCCTGAAGCGCTCGCGCTGCTCCCGCAGCAGATGCGCATATTCCATCGCCGCCTTCGGATCGTGAATGGAGCAAGGCCCGATCACCACGCCGAGGCGGTCGCCCCGCCCGTGCACGATGTCCTGCATTGCTTTGCGGCCCTGTTCGACGGTCGCGGCGGCGGTGTCGCTGCAGGGATGCTCGCTCATCACTTGATGAGGGGTGACCAGCTCGCGGATTTCACGAATGCGTAGGTCATCGGTACGGGCGTTCACAGTGGGCTCCAGTGGGCCAGGTCGGGCGGTCCAAAAAAAAACCGCCAGTTTTGCTGGCGGTTTCTTCGGGTGACTCGGTTATCGTTTCGTCAAATCGAGTTCAGTCCTACCGCCTGCGGCATTGGATAGCTAAAGTAAAACCAATAGCGGGCGAAGGATTGATACATGGAGCGTTTGATAGCACAGGACTGTTACGGTCCGCAAGGACTGAGTCACAAATCGACCGTTGGTACTAGCCTGCTCCCGCACCGAAGTTCCAGCGCAAGGCCAGGGTCACAGATCGATCCTTCGAGTCGCCTTCGAAGTGACTCAGACCGTACGACGCCCACCAGACTGTCTGTGTCAGATCCGGGTTGTACTCACCCGTCATGTCCCACTTCACGTCCGGCACATAGAAGTAGCGATAGAGACAGATAAGTTTCATCCGTAACATTCTCTGCCAGCAGCCCGAGTCGCAGCGACGGCGAGATCTCATATTGCGCGCCGACATCGAACAAGTGATAACCCGCGACGCTGTAATGCTGTTCGACGTAATCGACCAGCAACTCATGAACACCTTCGCCGTGCGAGTGGGCTATAGGCGTCGGGCGAGCGGTGCCACCGTGGAAACACGCGGCCGATAGCTGCAATTGATTCAGTTCATCGTCACCCGCAGCCACCGCCTCGGGCGTCGGCGCCGGACAGTGCAGATGTGCGTCGTCATCGAGGAGCGGCATGCATTCGCGGCTGATAGAGGATGACTGCCTGATGGTCCCGGTTAAACGACCCGCCAGGCCGAAAAACGCAGCACCGGCGCCGCCGCGCTTGACGTCCCGGGCCGCCGCTCTAATATCGTCGCCATGTTGGCGACCATGAAATACAGGCACTTACCGGCGGCGGCGCCATGACGGCCCGCGTCATGCTGGTGGAAGACGACTCGGTGCTCGCCGGTGCGCTGACCAGCGTATTACAGGATGCGGGCATGGACGTGCAGGTGTTCGCGCAGGGCGAGCCGGCCAGCGAGCGCTTGCAGAAAGAGAGCTACGATCTGCTGCTGCTGGACATCGGCCTGCCGGACATCGACGGCTTCGAATTGTTGAGTCGGCTGCGCGCCCACAACACCAGCATGCCGGTGCTGATGCTGACGGCCCGGGACGCGATTTCCGACCGGGTGCACGGGTTCGATCTCGGCGCCGACGATTATGTGGTGAAGCCCTTCGCCGTCGACGAGCTGATGGCTCGCGTGCGCTCGCTGCTGCGTCGTCACCCTGCCCGCTCCGGCAAGCTCACGCACGGCTCGATCACCATGGACGTTGCCGCCAAGCGCGCATTCAATGGCGAACAGCCGCTGGATCTGTCGGTGCGCGAATGGTCGGTGCTCGAGCACCTGATGAAGCACACCGATCGGGTCATCAGCAAACAGGAGTTGACCGAAGCCATCCGCGGCACCGACGCGAATATTTCGCCCAACGCGGTGGAGGTTTACATCTCCCGCTTGCGGGGCAAGCTCGAAGAGGCCGACGTGCGCATCCGGACCATTCACGGCTTCGGCTACATGCTCGAAAGCGTGCAGCCTGGAAATGCGCGGCAATAGCATCCGGCTCCGCCTGCTGTACTGGCTGGTCGGCCCGCTCGCGGTGATCGGGCTGGTCGGCGGCTTCGCCACTTATTGGCTGGCGTGGATTCCCGCTCGCAATGCTTACGATCTGGCGCTCGCCAACGCCGCCTGGGAGCTTGCGACCCGACTGCAGACCGCCAACAACGGCCTGCTCACCGAGCTGCCGCTGCAAATCGAACAAGGCCTGCGCGCCGATCGCTTCGATCAAATCTTTTTTTGCGTGCACGATCGCAACGGCATTCTGTTGAATGGCGATCGTGGCCTGCCCTCCGCGCCGGTGCCGCACGATCTGGACAAGCCGGTGTATTACGACGGCGATTACGGTGGACTGCCGGTGCGACTGGTGTCATTGCCGACGCTATCGGCCGGCGAGCTGGTCGTGATCACGGTCGCCGAGACCACGCTCAAGCGCGAGCGCGGTCAACGCACCATCATCGTCACACTCGTCACGTGGGGCCTGGCACTGACCTGCGCCATCGTCGTCGTCGGCTGGGTGGCCACCGGTCGGGCATTGTCACGACTCGACCGGCTGCAGAGCGATATCGCGAAGCGCTCGCTGCGAGATCTGGCTCCCATCGATGAGTCGGTGGTGCCGATTGAAGTGCGGCCGCTCGCGACCGCCATCAATGCGTTGCTGGAACGAATCGCCGACGCCGCCCGAGCCCAGCAAAGTTTCCTCACCGACGTCGCGCATCAGTTACGCACGCCGCTCGCAGGATTGATCACACAGCTGTCGGTCGCCGAACGTCAATCGGACTCGGTCGAGGTTCGCAATTCGATCGCGGTCATGCAGGGTACGGCGACGCGCACCGTGCGATTGGCGAATCAATTATTGGCGCTCGCTCGTGCCGAGCCCAGCGGCTTTCACGCCGAACGACTGCGGCCGCTGCAACTTCCCGACATCATCCAACGTTGCATCAACGACTGGGTGCGGCTGGCCGATCAAAAATCCATCGAGCTGCATTTCGATCTGAATCAGGCGCCGGTGCTGGGCGACGAATTCCTGTTACGCGAGCTGCTCGACAATCTGTTGACGAACGCGGTGATCTACACGCCCGCGGGCGGCCACGTGCTCATCGGCTGCCAGGTGAGCGACGGCGGCTCGCTGGTCTTCGTGGAAGACAGCGGCTCGGGCATTCCGCCGGCCGAGCGCTTGAAAGTGTTCAATCGTTTCTATCGCATGCCGGGCACCAATGCCGACGGCAGCGGCCTGGGATTGACGATCGCGCGCGAGATTGCGCGCGATCATCTGGCCGAGATCGAGATCGCCACGCCGGCGAACGGTACGGGAACCCGGGTCGAAGTCCGCTTCCCGCCGCCCGCTAGGACGTCATCGAGCTCGCGTTAAGGCGCTCAGCGTCGACCAATTCTGCAGCGACTGCAGATGGAAATGCAGGAGCGGTAGCCAGCCGCGCTTGTGCAGCTCCAGCACCTGCGAATCGTCGAGCGTCCGCAAGCGCTCCGGATTCAACAAACGAAAGCCCTGCAAGGTGAACGTCTGGCCATTGCCCAGCTCGGCTCGCGCCATCTTGCCTTCCAGCATGTCGTTCTGGTCCAGCCACTCGCCGAAACGGTGCGTGTCCTGGTAGTGGATCTGAAACGTTTCGTTGAACTTGAACGAGCGCTGTAACGACTCGCTGGGCTTGCCCTCGACAAAGAACGGCGCAGTCGAGCTTTGCTCGAAGCTGTCCGCGCCCTCGTCGACGCACAATATCAGCTGCCGCGAGTCCGGCACTTCGGAGAAGATGAAGGGATAACGCCGGACGTACGCGGGAATGTAATAACCCTCGCGCCATCGGCCCTCCGCGTCGACAAACAGATTCTCCTTGTCACGCAGACCGACGACCGCGAACGGCACCGTCGGCGCGTCCTTGGAGAACACGACCGGATAGTGACGTGCGGCATGCACGATCTCCGAAGCCGTCAATGCAATCGCATTGGTCTCGCGCGAGAAACCGAAATCGATCCGCTCCCGCAGACCGGCCGTCGCATGACGGCCCGGCTCCACGGGCACGGGGTTCTTATAAAACAGCGGCAGCGTCGGGGCCGGTGCCGGTACGTTCTGAATAGCTTGAGTCATGAGGATTCCACTAGTTCTTCGATGAGCCCGCCTCGGTCTCGCAGTCCTTGCGGTCTTCAGCACATTCCTCGCCGTAGCCCAGCACCTTCACTTCGATGATGGACGGCGCCTTGATGGCCGCGTTGTCCTGCACTTGCTTCAACGAGTCCAGCAACGCGCCGGTGACCTTGGTCGCCTTCGCCGCCGCGTCGTCGATATTGAGCGAAGTCGGCGGTGCCGCGGGCGGCACCGGCAAGCCGGTGCTCACACCCTGCACGTCGATGTTGTCGGTGCCCAGGATCTGCACCGCGAACACGTTGAAGTTGCCGCTCACACGCAGGCCCGCATCGCCGGCATCGACGATGCCGTTCGGCGCGATCAGATCGACGTCGGCCGGCGGTACGCCCGGCTGCGTCGCCAGCGTGCCGATGCCGGCGCCGGTGGGCAGACCCGCCGGCACGCGGTCCATGTGCAGCCAGTTGCCCAGGCTGTAGTCATAGAACTGCGGGCTGATCGAGGTCTTCGCGCCCTTGCCGGCCGCGATATCGCCGTACGACGACCAGATCATGACGTTGCCGCCCTTGGTCGTGAGAATGCGCGAGTTGTTCACGGTCACGCTGGACTTGGAGAAGATGTTGATATCGCCGCCGTCCTGCGTAATCACACCGGCGCGCAACGCATTACCGCGATCGCCCGACGACACCGGCTGACCGGTCTCGCCCGGCGTCGCAGCCACGTTGGCGAGCTTGAAGCCGCCGCCCGGAATCACGTACTCGACCTTGCCGCCGCCATTGGAAATGACCCGGCTCGCGAAGGTTTCGAAGTCGCCGGCCCAGCGCGATTCGCCTTCGCTCAACGCCTCATCGTCACGCTTCTGCGCGCCGGGATACAACGTCGCGATGGCGTCGTAACCACGGAACGTGGTGTTGTGACGATCGCTGTCCGGATCGTTGACTTCGCGACCGGTAGTGCGCAACTCCATGAAGAAGGTACTGCGATACAACGGGGTCTTGTAGTCGTTGCTCAACGTGTTCCAGTAGCTCCACGCCTGATCGAGATACGCAAGCTGCTCCTCTTGCGTCTTCAACGTCTCGAGACCTTGCAGACGACGCACGTAGTTCACCAGGCCTTCGCGACGCTCCGGCTGATAGAACTCGGGTTTCGCACCACGCGCCTTCGCTTCCGCCGCGGTCATGCGAGGCACCAGTCCGTCGTACGCCGTCTGCTGAGTCGAAGGCAGCGCCAGCCAGAAGCTCCAGGCCTGATCGAGGTACGCCGTTTGATCCGCAGCCGTTGCCAACGGCGGCAGTCCTTGCATGCCGCGAATGTAATTGACGAAGCCCGCGGCCAGCTCCGGCGACGCGAACATCGAGTCGCTGCCGTTGCCACGCGCGTAGATACGATCGAACAGATAGATCGGCAGCTCGCGACCGTCGCCCGCATCGTCCAGCAGATATTCCGCCATGTCGGCGACCAGCTCCGGATTCAAATAAGCGTTCTCGAACGCTTCGTAATTCGGTTGCTGGTTGTAGCCGGCGCTGATGGCGATATCCGCGGCGGCCTGATCCGGATGCCACGGCTGGCCCGGAGTCAGGTCGTACGGATTCGGATCGCTGAAGACGATGCGATTGCTGGTGACACCCTTGGCGTTGCTCGGCATCCAGAAGTCCTTGCCGGTCTCGATTTCCAGGCGGCCCGGACCGAACACGTTCACGTAGCCGGTGCCCGAGAAATACAAGCCGTCGCCGGCACGGATCAGCGACAGATCCTGCTCGCTGTTGTGCTGGATGGTGTAGTACGGGAAGTAAACGTGACGACCCGCCTGCACCCACATCTGTTTGGGAACATTGATCTGGCGGGTGGTGACCACGTCGCCCTCGGCGGCATAGATGCGCGCCGGCATCGTGTCGCCCGCGTGCAAGTCCGGCACATGCAACTCATCCCAGCCCTGGCTGACGGGGTTGTAGCCGGTCTCGCTCAAGCCCGCCTGCGTGAGCACGTTCAAATCGATGATCGAGCCGTAGGTCTGACGGATATTGGTGGCATCCGGCAGCGCGTCCATGAGGCTCTGGCTCATGAAAATATCCTCATAGGCCGGGAAATAATTCTGCGCGTCCCGGTTGAGCTCGGCGAACGGATCGTCGACGCGCGAGCCTTGACCGAACAGCACGTTCTGTTTGGCCAGCAACGACAGGTTGCCCTTCGGCGCCGGCGCGAGATACATGCCGCCCTTCACCACCACGTCGCCCGCCGCGGCCACCGCATTCAAGGTCGCCGGCCACAGCGCCGACACCTCGCCGCCGATGGAAACACCGGGGCTTTGCGCCCTGATGAAGTAATGCTGGGGCTGCATGTAACTGCCACGCCATTGCAACAAGCTGAGGTTGCCGTGGTTGTTCCAGATATTCACATCGCCACCGGCCGAGAACAAATCGACCTTCGCGTCCGGCGTATAGCTCATGAATGCCACGCCATACAGCTCCCGCAGACGATCGTCGCCGACGTACTGCTGAATGTTGTCCGGGCCGAACGTGCCGCCGCCACCGTTCTTGTTGTTCTGTGCCTGTTCGATGTTCATCGGATCGAGCACAGCGTCGATGTTCAGATCGCCACCGCTTTGCAGATTGAAATCGCCCGATGAGGTGAGCAGCGTGGTGTAGAGATCGTAGCCACGGATCGCCAGCGGCGCGAAGCCGTTCTGGCGCACCGCCATCACCTGGCGGGACGAGTTGAACGAGCCGCCCGCAGTCAACTGCGCCGTACCCTCGGCGACATAGAAGATGCCGCTGCCGATGTTGCCGCCGGCACGCACGGACAAATCGCCGCCGCCACTGGTATGCAACACTCGCTCGATGCCGTCATAGCCGCCGCTGACACGTCCGGTGTTCGGCAGATTGACCGTGAGATTGTTGACGTCGCCGCCGGCGCTGATGTCGACGTTGCCGCCGCCGAGCGCACCGATGCCCGCCTGATACTTGTCGAATCTCACAAACCAGGTGGTCTGTTCGTAGTCGCGGCCCAGGCCCTGGTTGCCAAGCTGGCGGAAGTCGCCGGTCGCCTGGTCGAGCGTGCCATAGCGCCACAGCCACGCGTTCGGCAGCTGATCGCTGCTCGCACCGATGATGTTTCCTTGTGCACGCAGCAGCAGGTCGCCGCCGCCTTCGAGGTAATAACCGGTCATCGGCGTCCACATATCGCCGGGCGCGAAGTAAGGCAACCGCGTCGGCGCATGGAAATCGGCGATCGGCGCAGCCGATTGGCCGGCCGTGTAGATCACCGACGGCGCGTACTGCAGAACGATGTCACGGCCGCTGGCGATGTTGATGCCGGCGGTCCCGGTACGAACCATGTAACCGGTCGAGTTATCCCATTGCACAGCGCGACTCTGGCCGTACTGCGTGATCTGCGGCGCTTCGCCGTTGAGGAACTGATCCGCGCCGTTCGAATCCGAATACAGCTCGGGCAGCGCCACCTTGCCGTAGTTGTTGGTTTCGACGTAGTCGCCAGTCACCGGATCCTTCTGGATCAGCTGATTGGTGAACGGATCGATGTACAGGCCGGTGGCCGCATCGCGAGTCAGTTCCACATATCGGCCCGGCGGCGGGTCGTTGTTGATGCTCACCAGCTCGCCGTTGCCATCCTTCAGATACAACCGATGCTCGATGGTGCCCGCGAGCGGACCCGAGGCGATCTGAATCTTGTAGTACTCGATCGTGTCGGGCGTACCGCCGACGATGATCGAGCCCTTGCCCGCTGCCAGCTGACCGACCGACAACACGGCCAGCGAGTCGGGGCTGGTGGTGTTCGCACCGGCAGTGAGATTGAGCGTCCACGAGTTGCCGCCGAGCAAAGCCGCATCGGCGGTTGCGCCGTCGAAGCCATCGCTCAAGTTGCCGTTGATCAGCAGATCGCCCGCCGCACGGAGCGTCAGCACGCCCGCGGATTGATCGGTGCCGAAACGCAGATCGTGCAGATCCCAATCCTGCACCAACTCCATGTCGGCATCGCTACGCAGCTCGATGCCCGGCGCGACGGTCACGCCGCTGCCGAGCCGCGATTGAATTGCCGCCGCGTTCGCCATGAAACTGATGGCGTCGGCGGAGACCGTATCGATCACACCTTGATCGATCGTGTACACGTTGTCGTAAACACGGAAGGCTTCCGCGATCACCGAACGTGCGCCGAGGATCGTGCCGGCGACGGGGTCGATCGCAACGTCACCGCCGAGTTGCGGAGCACGCAGACGAACGACGCGACCGCCCTCGCCTGTGCCGGTCACATCGATCTGCGAGCCAGCGGCGATGTTGATCCGGCCACCGTTCTCGCCCGTGGTTTCGAGGAACACCGTGCCGCCCGAGCCGTCGCTGGCGTTGGCACGCGCGATCAAGCGACCCGTAGCGGAGACAGTGACATTGCGAGCGGCAGACAGCTGAATACGTCCGCCGTTGCCACCGACTGTCGAGATCGTGCCGTCGACGTTGATGCTGCCGTGGTTCGCAACCGCGGCGAACTCCTGCACGGACACCGTGCTGGAAACATTGATGTCGCCGTCGTTCACTTCGAAACGACGGCTCTGGCGGAAACCGCCCAGGTCGAGCTGCGCATTCAGGCCAGTAAAGTCCGTGATGGTGCGGCTGAGCGAAGAGAACGAACCGGAGCGATAGCCCGCGTTGGCATTGCCGAGCACATTGCCGGCCAGCAGCACTTCGCCTTCGGCAGCCTGGGTATGCAGCGTGCCCGCGTCACCACCCGCCGAGGTGCCGGAGATGTCGATGGTGGCGCCGCTTCTCATATCGATGTTGCCGTGATCGGAGGTGAGATTCACCGTGCCGCCTGCGACGCCGACTTCGACGTCGAAGATCTGGCTGGTGTTGCTCGTGACATCGATCGACGAGCCTTGCGCCAGAGTCACATTGCCGGAACGCGCTCGCAGATTGATCGTGCCGCCGGTCAAGCCCATGCGACCCTGGTTCACCACGCTCGAGCCTGTGATACCGAGCGTCGCGCCCAACGTCTGGAACGCGGGCAGATTGGTGTTGCCGTTGTTATTGATGATTACATCGCCCTGCGCGTCGAAGAACAGACGCGCGCCGCTGTCCGCAGTCACGTCGGCGGCCTGAATGTTCAAGCCCGCGGGCACGAACAGCGTATTTTCATCGCGACCGATGACTCGCTCGCGCGCCTGGATGTCGACGGTACCGACCCCGGACAGCCACTTGTCTTCGCCGGCGAGATAAATGTTGTCGCCTTCGATCAGCAGACGCGCCGTGCCTGCAGTCGCCGTCGATGTCCCGCCGTTGGTGTTGGTCAACGTGAGCGATTTTCCCGCGATGGCGACCGTTCCGTTGTCGGCGTTCACCGCATTGATCTGACGGCTATCGAGACTCAACGCACCGTCGGCGCGCAGCGTGGCCGAGCCATAGAAATCGATGCTGCTGTAACTCTTGAGCAGAATGTCTTCGGCGGCCGCCAGCGCCCCCAGCGAGCCACCGGCGAACACGAGTCCGCTGGTACCGGAAGGCACTTCGCCCACGCTCACGCGCGAAGCCGACGCGCTGATCTGCCGAGTCGACACACTGGCGCCAGAGGCGAGGCGCGTGTCGTTGGTCGCATCGAGTGCCAGCGAACGGCTGCTCGTCAGACGCGCACCGTCTTCGATGAGCAGACTGCCGCGCTGTGTAATCGGATCGAGTCCTCCTGCGACACGCTGAGCATTGACAGCGGCGAGCGCGACCGGATCGGCGAGCAACTGCGCGAGCGCATCCACAGCGTTGATGTTGCGGAGGATGTCAACCTGTTCGCTCGACGACAGGCGCAACACTGCGCCCTGATCGAAAGCGCCATGGACGACGACGTCGTCCCAGGTATAGGGCGTGCCCCGATCGTCGGTGTAGCCAGCGATCGACGGCCGCACGCGCAGATCGCCCGAGCTGCCGCTGATCGTGCCACGAGTCTCGACGGCGCTGCCGGCCTTGACGGTGATGTCGCCGCCGGAAGCAAACAACAACTCCGGACCCGCCAGCACCGAGCCGGCGTTGTCGATGACGATGTCGGTCGCGCCGACGTCGATTTCGACGTTCACTGCACCCTGCTCGCGAACGCCACCCAGCAACAGGCTCTCGGCGCCGAAGCTGTTCAAACGATCGCTGTCGAGCACCAGATAGTCCTGATACTGCGACAGGTCGGTGGCCGCACTCGCAACCAGAATCTTCTCGCCCTTGATATCGGCAAAGCCGCCGCGACCGCCTTCCGCCGCCGCTGAACGCAGCGTTGCATCCAACCTGATGGAGCCGCTGGCGTCCAGCACCACGCTGCCACCGTCCAACGGAATGCGAGGCACTTCGCCCACCGGGCGATTGGTGCGCAACGCCTTCTTCAAGAACGCGTCGGAGAGATAGAACGTATTGGCGCGCGTCTCGACGTATTGCGAACGTTCGCGCAACGTCGCGCCCGGCATTACCAAGTAACCGTCGGTACGCTGAGCTGTGTAGCGCGGCGATCCGTCGACGCCCGGCATGAATCGATAGCCCGCCTGGATGGAAGAGCCATCGAGCAACGCGCGGCTCTGACCCGGCACCATGTCGCCGTGATCGCCGTAGTGATGATTTGCCGTGACACGGAACGCACCCGGCAACAACGCATAGCGCGCCGGCAACAACGTGTAATAACCCGCCGGCAAACCGCTGCCGCCCGACAACCAGATCCGTTCGCCAATCGCCGCGCCGCTGGTATTGCCCAGACCGATCGGAGCGATGTCGGCGTCGTAGCCCGGAATGACAGCAAACACATTGCTGGCATCGTTGACCCACTCGTAGTCTTCGTTGCGATAGCCGGTGGTCCAGTCCTTGGTGCCGCCGATGCCCGGCGTGAACTCGGATGCAAACAAATCGCCGCCGCCCTTCACATCGAGCACGGCGCCTTCCTGCATATCCAATGTTTCGGCCGTGAGGTTGACCGACTTGCCCGGCAGCGCCGTCAGTTCCTGACCGGTGATCGGATCGATCCAGGTGTCGCCGCTCGCGGTGGCGCCATAAGGAATGACTTTGCCGTCGCTGGACACGGACGTGAGACTGCCGGGCAACAACGTGATGGTATTCGCACCTTCGCTGCCATCGTCGACGCCGACCAGATTGATCGTGCCCAACGGCGAGCGCACCGTGCCGCCTTGAACGATGCGCGGCGCAGTGAGCGTCAATTCGGCGCCGGCTTCGTACGGGCTCGCGTTGATCGGCGTGCCCGCATCCTGCGGCAGGATCTCGATGGTGTCGTCGGACTTGATGTCGTATTTGCGTCCGGTCGCGGCGTACAGCTGGTCCGCCTTGAAAATGAGCTTGCCGGCGGAATGGATGAAACCCGTCGGCGGCTGACCGTTCCCCACGGTGTTACCGACCAGGCGGATGTCGCCGCCGCTGCTCAGAGTCGTATCCGAATAACCATAGAACTGCGCCGACTCGACTTGCAGCAGCTTGTCGGCCGCGATGTGAAGATGCGTGTCCTCGTTGACCGCGTGCACACCGATGTTGGTGAGGGCCGAGTCATACATCGCTTGATCGACGGGCAATCCCGCCGCTTCACCCGACAAGATCACCACGTCGGCATTGACGTTCACGTTGGCACCGCGCTGACCCATGATGCGCGGCGCGCTGAGCTTGATGCGATCGAAGATCGCGCTACCGTCGGCGCGACGACCGCCGAGCGTGGCATCGCCGAAGAACACGATGCCCGGCGCAGCGTCGATCTCCAGACCCGCGAAACCGCCTGCCACGATGTTGGCCGGCGACAGGCGCGTGACCGGTGAAGGCCGGTTGTCCGGAATTTCCTGGAACTGATAGCCGCCCAGCTGCTCGAGCAGAGCGCGCAATGCCGGTTCGATATTCGGTGCCAGCGGCGGGCCGCCGACGTCGGGCAGATTGTCGCCTACCAGCAGCACGGGGGCGGCGCCAAGCACGGCGGCGTCGTACGCCTTCAGCATGGCCACCAGCTCTTCCCGGCTGTTGACCGTGAAGCCGGGCGGGAAATGGAAGTCGTACACCGTACCGAAAATATTCCAATCGACCTGACTCAGATCGGTACCGAAGAATGAGGCGAGCGGCGTGCCGTTGAGGTCGTTGACATAGCCGAACTCGAAGAACCAGCCGAACATGTCGTAGACGGAATCCGGCGTGGGCACGCCGGGGGCGCGTTCCAGCTCGTAGCCGCCGGCCCAGGACAACGAGAAGTTGCCGCCGCGTGCACCTGCACCACCGGCATGCGCGAGGAAAGTTGCATCGTTGACGTCGAGCAACCGCCCGCCGACTGAAATGCTGCCGCCATCAGATGCCACGGTGCGCGGCTGACGCACCACCGAGCCCGATGCCGACTGCGCCAGATCGAATACCGCGCTGGTGCCCGACACGTCGAGCACAGCACCGCGCTCGATCTCGAGCGTCGCCGCGCTCAACGTGATCGTTCCGCCATTGAGCACTTCACCATCCAGCAGCTCGCGACCGCTGGAATCCATACCCCGGCTCAGAATACGCACCGCTCCCGGTGCGAGCAGCCTCGCCGTATCGTGGACGAGAACACTGCCGTTTTCTGTGCCACCGGACACCGAGATCGTGCCCGCCGGTGCCGACAGCGTGCCGGCGACGTCGACGAGGCCAGCCCCCAACGCCAGGCTGCCGCCGGCTTCGGTGCCGAGCAGACTGCCTTCCTCGATACCGATGGCGACACCGCCCAGCGAAATCGCCATGCCATTGCGCAAGCCAGCCGCACGCTGTTCGGGCGGCAGATAACGAGGTGTCGCGAGATCGTAAATATCGCTGCCCGATGGCGCGTAGTACGCCGACAGCACGCCATTGCTCAACGTGCTCTGATCCAGCTGCAACGATGCGCTGGTGGCATTGACCTGCACGCCTTCCTGCAACGTGACGGTGCCGTTGGAAGATGCCAGCGATATCGCCGAGAAGCCGCTGTTCTGGAAGAACTCCGGACGGAATAACATCGCCTCGGGCTGAGCTTCGTCCTCGACCTCCGGCAGCTCGGTGCCGATGTGGATGTTTCTTGCCACGATCATCGAGAATTTGCCGTTGCCGCCGAGACCGTAGGCACGCGCGGAATCCAGCCCCGACAGATCGAACTCGGGCACGCCGGCGACCACGACGGCGATGTCGCCGCCCTTGCCCGCCTTGATCTTGCCGTTGCGATCCACCCAGGCACCGCCGGACGCATCGAGGATCATCGTGGCGGGCAACGTCAGGGTCACATCGTCGGAACCGGTCGGGTCACCGATCGCCGCGAGCGAGATGCGGCCGCCGTCGATGCGCGGCACGCTGCTCAGCGCGACCGGCTCATCGAGCTCGTAATCGCTGTACCACGAGCCACGCGTGTCGAGCACCGAGCTCTCGCCGAAGCGCAACGACATGCCGGACAGGTTGATGTTGCCGCCTTCGGTGCGCACGCTGCCGAGGAACTCGATGCGCTGTCCGGCAGTGATCTCGAGCGAAGCGCCATTATCGAGATTCAACTGCGCGCCCCGCTCGATCAGGACGGCGGGACCGTCCAACGGCACGAACGCGTTGTTCACTCTGTTCAGGGGATCGATACGACCGTCCTGGTCGAACGAATACGAGCCCATGGTCGAACGCTCGAAGAAATCCGCCGAGGTCAGCGTCGTGTTGTCGAACAGACGACCCGTGGCCGAGCCTGCCGGCGCGGGCTGATCTGTTTCCGGATCGAACTCGTCGCCGAACAAGTCGTCGTAAACGTCGCTGAGCATGTCGCGGATGCCGAAGCTGTCCGCGAGCGCATTCTCCGCCGCCGTGATCAGGATGTTGTTGCTGACGTATTCCTTTTCGCTCTCGCCGGCGTTGTTCAACTCGAACACACCCGCGGTCGGACGATTGGTCCGCTGATAACGGCCGATGGTGGTGCCGCCGAGCACCGTTCCTTGCAGTACCGTGTCCGGCGCCAGGATCTTGATGCTGCCGGCGTTGCCGCCCTGCTCATAACTGGTTTCGTAACGACCCTGCACCGAGGACATCAGCGGGATGTAATAAGTCCGCTGCGTATTCCACTTGGTGTCGTACCTGGTCCAGGTGTTGGCCAGGCCCATGTACAGCTCATCGGGATCGGCTTCGCGAATATCGATGACGCTGCCGTCCAGCCGGCGCAGCAGCGAGGTGTAAACGTAACCATCCTCGTAGGTGATCTTGCCGCCGGAGACATCGATCACCGACCCGGACTTCATGATGAAGTCGTCGCCGATATCCATGGTCAGCGTGCCGCCGTTGATCAGGAACTGCGCCAGCGTGCCCTTACTTAGATTATCGAAGCTCTGCCAGTCCGCCACGTTGGTGCCGAAGCGGCGGTCGACCGAGATCTCCTGGCGATACAGCGCGCCGTCCCGTTGCAGAGGAGAGTCGGCAAGTTGCGCGGCATACAGCTTGCCGGTGACCTGGTGATATCCCATGCCCAGCGTCGTTTCCCAACCGGACAGGTCGATGGTCGCGCCGCGATCCATCAGGAAGCGCGTGCCGTCCTCGTTGTCGAAATTGGCGCCCGCGCCGCGGTTGGAGAACACGTGCGCACCGGCATCCAGCAGCACATTCATCGAGCCGCTGGGCAAATAGATAATGGCGTCTTCCTGCATATGGACAGAACGCGCATTGATGGTGAGCGAACCGACCGACTGCGGTCCTTCGCTCACAGGAATAGTGTCGGTGGCATCGAGGTCGGGCGTGATCTGCGTCAAGCTGCCGCGACCGAACACCACATTGCCATTGCCCGGCGCCATCGGGCCGTTCTCGCCGTTGTTCGGATATTCCTGATAGTCGTACATCACCGGCGTGAAGCTGATGGCGCCACGAAACGACGCCGTCGACGTCATCTCGATCGCGCCCATCTGCTCGAGATTCCAGCCACGGAAGTCGACTCGTCCGCCACGCAACGAGCTGATGATGCCTTCGTTGCGCGCGTGGAAGCCCACATCGTCGACGCGACGGGCCTGTTGTTCGTTGATGTACGGGACGATGCGGTCGAACACCGCCGCGCCTTGTTCGGGTGTCATCACATCGCCCACCGCAAAGGTGCCGATGTCGGTGCCGGCCGTCATGTTGTTGATGAAGTCCACCCAGTCGGCGGTGACGACGCCACCGCCGCGCCATGGCGTACCGTTATAAGGAACATTGGCCCGCATGAAGGACATGGGGTTGTAAGCGCCGGCATAGGCGGTGACGACACCGTTGCTGCCGCCGCCCAGCAGATAAATGTTGTCGCCTGCGGCCAGGAGCACCTGGCCTTCGTCCTGCACGCGAATGCGGCCGCGATTATTGACGTTCGGGCCGAGCAACATCACTTTGCCGCGGCTCGCGGTCTCGATGCTGCCGGTGGTGCCAACGGTCACCGCATAACGCAACGGATCATTGGGATCGTGCGCCGGCGGCGGCGGATCGTCGGCATACAACAAGCCCTGGTTCCATTGCGGATCGATGTTGTACTTCCAGGTGTTGCTGAAAGTCGGATCGGTGCGATCGTTGTAGTTGTCCGCCTGGGACAACAAGCCGTGCGAGCTCAGGAACTGCGAGTCGCGAACTTCCAGCGACGAAGCGATGACCTGCTGTGCCTCGACCTTGCCGTCGATGGCCAGGCCTTCGCGTGCCACCAGCACCAGATGACCGTCCGCCTTGATGTCGCCTTTCAACTGCGTGGCCTGCCCTTCCAGCAGCGAGCGGTTGAGCGCGATCCAGTCTTTCTTCTCTTGCTGGAACTTGAGCACTTCGCCGGCCTGAGTGCTCATGTCGCTCCAGTTCAGGATGGCCTTGTCCTTGCTCTGGACGATGGTCGTGGTATTGCCCTCGACCAGCACGTCCGACACACCGCGGCCCGTGACGAGTTGCCGCGTGTTGACCGTCGCGCCCTGGCCCATCAGCACGCCGTTGTCGTTGAGAATGAACACGCGACCGATGGCGCGAATCTCGCCGTCGATCCGGCTCGGGCTATCCGAATGCACGCGGTTGACCGCGATCCAGTCGGCCCGCTGCTGCTGGAATTCCAGAATCTCGTTGGCCTGCAGCTCGAAGCGCTCCCAGTCGAGCAACGCCTTCTGCTCGGTCTGCTCGATGGTCATCAACGGCCGCCCGTCGCTCGCCGTGCCCACCACCGGGCGATTGGCGCCGGTCCACTTCGACATCGTGCCGTTGGGCAGACGGACCATGCCGTTTTGCATGGCTACCATCGAGCCGAACGGCGCGGTCTGCGCGAACGCGTGGCTGCCAGTCAGTGCTGCCGCCACGGCGATGGCGATCGCCGAGGTACGTTTCGCCGATAGACGCAACGGCTTGCGTGCAGCCGACTTACGGAAACGGGAATGAGCGGGCTTGCGATCCATGGTGTTCACTACTGTGCTGCGGCTCGAACTTCAGGCGTTGACGTTGTTATTCAAATGACTTGGCTCAGCCGGGCGGTGTGCGCCCGCTGCTGGCCGGCCCAGTGCTGTTGGACTTGTTCGCGGCATCCTTGCGCAAGCTTTCCTGCATCTGTTTTTCCAGGCTCGGCGGCAGCGTGTCCTCGAACATGCGCTGGCTGCGTAGCCGGTCCTCGAACTCCTGCATCAGGTTCTGCAGCTTCACTTGCTGGAACTGCAGCACCGGCTCGCGCTTGGTGAAGCTGTTGAAGTCCTTGTCGCGATACATCCCGATCAGTTCCTGCGAGACTTTGTACATTTCCTGATTCCGGTCACGGCACAGACCGACCAGCTCCTGGCGCAGCGCCGAGCTCTTCTCGGCGGCGTCGAGCATGGACTTCATGTTCTGCACGGCCTGCGCACGGCGCGCGTTGTCGGCTCGCAGTTGTTCCAACTCTTCGCGCGTGTCCTTCAACTGCTGCGTCGTTTGATTGAGCCGGCTGGTCTTCGCCAGCAGTTCGGCTTCGTTGGAATTGTTATCGCCCTTCGCCTGCACAGCCTGCTGACGCACGCGATCGAACTCTGCGCGCTGCGCGTCCAGTTGCCCCTGCAAGCGCGCCAGCTCGCTGCGCAACGAATTGCGCTCCTGCTCGCTTTGCCGAAGCTGCATTTGCGTCCGACGCAGCACGTCGTTGTCGGCGTTCTGCGCCTGTGCCGAAGAAACATTGCCCAGTACGCCGCAGATCGCGAGCGCCAGGAACGACTTCCCGAGAATGACTTTGCTCGTGGTCATATGATTGCTCCGTTAGAAGCGCGCGTTCACATCGAACAGCACCACGTCGGTGCTGAACGGCGGACGGTCGATGGAATCGGCGCTGTCCCATTCCAGTGACAGCCAGGTGTTGCGCGTCAGGCCATAGCTGGCCTCGATGGCGTAACCCTTCAGGTCCGTGCCGCCGTACACGCCGAAGTCCGAATCCGTGAAGGCTGCGAGCACTGCATCTGTCTCGAGCTTTCGATACGTGGCCGCGAAGCTCCAGTCATGACGATCGACGATACGAACGTCGCCCACCTGGATGCGAGCCTGCCAACCAGTGTCACCCGCCGGCACGCCGGGCTCGCCGCGCAACCGATCGATCTCCGCTGTGTCGAGCGCGCGATTGCGCACGTAGTCGCCCGTGAAGCGCACGGCCTTGCCGTTGCCGAAGCGATACATCACATCCGCGGTGATGTTCATCAGCTGGAACTTGGAGGCGAGACCGGCGAGCGTGGTCAAACCGTCGGTGCGCATGTTGAACACCGAGTTGCCCGGTCCCAGCAGCGGCGGCACCGTGAAGTCGTTCAGACGCGAGCCGTCCGGCGGATTGAGCTTGCTCTGCACGTTGTCGAAGTCGTAGTACGCGCCGGCCAGCGTGAATTCAAGACCGCCGAACGTGAGCTTGCTACCGAGCTGGCCGGCGTACAGCCAGCTGTCGGATTCCACATCGAGCTCACGCAACGGGAACGCACCGCCATTCAAGAACACGGTCGCCGGTCCGAACGGCTGGCGGAACTGCGCGGCCACGCCTTCCATCCGCAGATCGGTGTCCCACACCAGGTCCGTGGAGAAGAACGGATTCGCCATGCGACCGCCGATCAATGTCAATTGTTTGAACGGCTGCGCTTCGATATAGGCGAGATCGATCCAACCGGCGTCCTTGGTGAAATAGTCGCCGAAGGTCTTATTGGTGGAGATCGGGCCGTTGTCCTGGCCGGAGGCCAGGCCGATGCCGACCTTCACACCCTCGGTCACTTTCGCCGTGAGCTCCATGCGGGCGCGATAACGCACGCGATTACGATCTTCGGTGGCGTTCACGAACGGGAAGCCGTCGGCCGTGGTCACGCCGCCACGGTTATTGATGGCCTGCACGTCCGGCACGAACGGAAAGTTGCCGCTGTCGAAGAAATCGCCGTGATAACGCAAACGGAAATCGCCGCTCCAGGAAATACGGTCGAGCCATTCGGGCAGCGCGTCCGGCGTGCCCCAGCGCTCGTTCTTCGCCTGGGTGGTGATTTCCTTGCGCAGCTCTTCGCGCATTTCGTTCTTCACGCTTTCCGGAACATACGGAACGCGCACTTGATTGCTCGGCGGGGGCGTCTGACGCTGACGAGCGAGCGAAGCTTCACGCTCAGCCGCATCGAGCAGCTGTTGAGCGCGCTCGAGAGTAATGACGCCTTCGCGCACCAGCTCTTGAATCAAAGCAATGGTGACCGACGATGTTTGTGCCGCGGATGCCGCCGCTGACGACTCCGCCGCCTGCACTTGCTCCGACGGCGTCTGTGTTTGCGAATGCGCCTGGTGGCTCGCCGCCGCGCCGAGGAGGATCAGCGCACATGCATGCGCCAGCTTTTGATTCGCCATCGGATTCTGATTACCCATAGGTCGCCCTTCGTACCGTTCGTTATCCATATAAAGAGTTGCGCGAGCTAATCCTGAGTCGCGCGGATATTGATGCCCGTCACCATGAGCGGCTTGACGTTCGCCGGCCGGCCGCGGGACAGCGCCGGCAAGCGACTGAGCACATCGCGAATCGCCGCGTCGAGCTCCTTGTTGCCGGTCGAGCTCTGCAGCTCGGCCCGCTCAAACTTTCCGTTCGGATCGATGACAAACAACACTTCGAGATAGCCCGAAGCGGTGCTCGTGCGAGGATCGGCGCGCAGCGCACGACGGACATGAGTTGCGACAAACGCATCCCAGCTACCGCCGCCACCGCCACGACCGAACATTCCACCGCCCTTGCCCGCCGCCAGATGAAAGCTGTCGGCGCCGATATCGGCAGCTCGATTCAAGCCCGCGGCCAGATCCGTGCTCGGCTCGGGCGACGGCGTCTCGCTCACTTCCTGCACGTCCTGCTGAACCTCGGCCTCCTGCTTCGGCTCGATGATCTTTTCCGGCTCCGGCAATTTTTCTTCTTGCGGCGGCGGCGGTGGCGGTGGTGGCGGCAGCACCGTGATTTGTTGAGTCACATACTGCTTGGGCACCGGCGGCTCGCCCCGGTTGAGCACAAAAAAGCCGATGACGAATGCGATGCCCGCGAGCACCAGCAACAGGCCCACGGGAATCCGCCGACGCGGAGGCGGCGGCGGTACTGGAAAGTTGGGAGTGATCCCAGGAGTAGTCATGACTGCGACGCTCATTGCCAATGACTACTGCGCCGGCGCCTGCCGTTCGCTCACCAGGCCGAGCTGGGTGATCTGCAGCTTGGCGCAGATATCCAGCACTTCCATGATGCGTCCGTACTGCGCCGTGCGATCGCCTTTGATCACCACCGGAAACTCCGGCGTCACGGCTTGATACGAGCGCAGCTGCGACTCCAGCTCCGTCATCGTGACCGGGAACGTGTCGAGGAACACGCGCCCGTCGTTGGTGATGGAAATGGCCTTGGTCGTCGGCTTGGCGAGGCTCTGCGCCGCACTCGCCTTCGGCACGCTGATCTTGATTCCCTGCACCGAAGCGGTCGTCATGATGATGAAGATGACCAGCAGCACATACGCCAGATCCAGCATCGGCGTGATGTTGATGTCGTCATAAGGCTTGTTCGTTTGAACTTTCATGACTGGCGCCGATACAGCTCGGTCATCTTGCTGACGAACTCGTTGGCGAACACGGCCATCTCGGCAGTGATGTTGCCGATGCGCGTGGTCAGGTAGTTGTAAGCAAACAAGGCGGGAATCGCGACCGCGAGGCCGGCGACCGTGGCCATCAACGCCGCCGCGACACCCGGAGCGATTGCGTTGACGTTCACGTCGCCGGCCGCCGCGATGGATGCGAACGTGATCATCACGCCCACGACCGTGCCCAGCAGCCCGAGGAACGGACCGCCCGAAATGGCGATGGTGAGGAACACCATTTGTTTGTTGAGCAGCTGCTGTTCGCGGATCTGCGCCGAATCCAGCGCGGCACGTAGCGACTCCGCCGTCTGCGAATCGATCGAGAACGGCGCGAGGGCCGTCGCCATGGCGATGCGCTGCTCGATTTCAGCCGCGCCCGTGCCGTAGATGCGGAAGATCGAAGAGTCGGCGAGCTTCGCAGCGGCCGGCGTCGTCGGGATCGGTTGCACACCGAGATTGCCCGACTGTTTCTGCCGCGCCAGGGACAGATACAACTCCTGGAATTCGCGCAGGAAACCTTTGTTGGCGTTGTCCACGCGACTCACGTAGTCGAGGCGGCTCCAGATCACGAACACGCTGATGAGCAGCATCACACCGAGCAATGCAATCACCACCCAGCCGTCGACGGTCACGGCGCCGAGCAGAATGGTGAAGTAGCCGCCGCTGAACCAGTCGCCGCGAATTTCGGCCTTCGGTGCGAAACTGATGAAGGAAGCATCCCGCCCCTGAGTGGCCGCGGCGAAGGCTAGCGACTGCGGAGTGCGAGGCGCATTGGACATGCTCAACTCGTCCAACGAGCCGATGAAGCCCGAGCTCGAGCTCGGCGCGACCGGATGCAGGCCGGCAGCAGCCAATGTTTGCGAATCGGCGCCGATGGTCGATTCACCGCCCAGCTCCGGCAGCTTCGCCGCCAGCACCGCGGCTTCGATGCCGTTTACATACAAACGGATCGAGTCGGAAGCGACCACGGCCAGGTGCAGCCAGGACTGCGATTGCACGGGACTGGGTGCAATCGCTTCCTGCGCGTTCCCGGCCGCGTCCACCACCCGAACGAACGGACGGTTCTGATCGAGGCCGATCAGCAGTCGCGCCGGAGACGTCTCGCCGGCGGCGCTCAACTTGGTGAACACGACGGAGCGTGCCTGCGGACGCTCGGCTTCCGGCTTGATCCATGCGGTCCAGGTGAGCGGCGCGCCAGCGGGCAAGCTCAACGACGCGGATGGAGCGATCCGCACATGCATGTTGCCGTTGAACTGCGCACCTTGACGGATCAAGGCTTCGAACGAAGGCATCGCGGTCGAGCTGACGGCGTTGTTGCCGTTCGCGGTCTGATCGCGCGGCGGGCCGGCAGTCTCATTGAAGTGATACACCAGCGCTGTCTCGCCATCGTAAGTGGCGGGCGCATTGCTGACCCCAGTGGCCTGCTCGTTGCCGTAGTACAGCCAGATGTGTTGCGGCTTGCCGGGCTCGATCGTCGGCACGTCCACCCAGATGTAGGCGAGGCTCGCGACGCCGTCGAATGTTTCGATGTGATAGTTCAGCGGCGTCTGATCGTCGGCCGCGACGAAGCGCAAGTCGGTGCCGTCGCTGCGTGCATCGAGAAAAGCGAAGTTGCCTTCATGCAGGCGCACGAGCAG
The DNA here is from genome assembly GCF_042651805.1 of Steroidobacter flavus. Classification (NCBI taxonomy): domain Bacteria; kingdom Pseudomonadati; phylum Pseudomonadota; class Gammaproteobacteria; order Steroidobacterales; family Steroidobacteraceae; genus Steroidobacter; species Steroidobacter flavus. The sequence continues at coordinate 1,093,518 of NZ_JBHSDU010000015.1, forward strand.
CGGCACGCGCGTCAGAGACTCGCCCGGCGGCACCGCGAGGCGGCCCGGATCGAGCGTGATCTGCGTGCGGAAGTTCCAGTCCTCGTTCCACCATGCCCAGCAGGCATGCGGCAGGCCCAGCAGGCCGAGGATCAGGAGCGCAATCGTCTTCTTCATCTAATATTTCTCAGGCTTGGGGTTGGGTGGCAGATCAGAACTCGGCCCAGACACGGAACTGCGCGCGGTACTGGTCGTTGATGTCCAGGTCCAGCTCTTCTTCATCCTTGAGCGGCTTGGCGAGCAGCAGCATCGCGTTGTATTTGTCGAACATGCGCAGTCGCGTGCCGAGTCCGTAGCTCGCGATCTCGATGCGATCGGTCTTGACACCGTCGACGTCGGCGAGCGGATTTTCGATGTAGACCTTGCCCCAATCGCCGAATACGAACACACGCCACTCATTGAAGGACGAGCCGAAGCGGCCGGACAGCGACGGTGTTTCAAACTGCAGCGATGCACGCATGCCGGAGTCGCCGAGCACTTGCGATTCGGCATAACCGCGTACGCTGTCGAATCCGCCGATGCTGAAGCCTTCGTTGCTGATGAGCGGCTCGTCGGCGAGCTGCGCCGAGAACGAGAGGATTCCCATGAAATCCTTCGGCAGCCGCTGCGTGCGAGTCACATCCGCGCGCAGATACATGAAATTGGCGCGGGCTTCGTCACGCTTACGAGCGAACTCGTCGTTAGTGGAAGCGAGGCCACGCGTGCCCCAGGTCAAGCCGGTGTGGACATCGGTCGAGCCCGCGCCGCCCAGCGCCGACATCGAGTACTCGAGCGTCAGCGGCACGTAGTCGATGGGCGTGGCCGCCTTGTCGGCGCCGAGAATCAAATCTTCCTTGAAGTTCTTGTAATCAAAACCCGCGAGGATCGAATGCGTGAACGAGTCACCACTGCCCGGCAGCGGCAACACGGCACGTACGCCGATGATGTCGCCTTTGCCCAGCACATCGATGCCGCTGACGGCAGCGACGTCGCTGTCCGAATGCATGCCATAAACAACGAGGTTCGCTTTCGTGCCGGGTAACGGCGCGAGATACGACGCCGAGACCAGGAAAGATTCCTTCAACTCTTCGGGCGTGGCCTGCACTTGCAGGCTCAGGCTGTGATCCCGCTGCCACAGGTTCGCGTAGCTCACCGACGCAACGGCGCGCAAGCGGCTGGTCTGTGTGCTGTAACGATCGTTGATCTCCACGCTGCCATGCATGGGCGCGCGATCATCCACTTCCAGATCGACGTCGACGGTGCCTGGCGTGGTGCCGGCTCGCAGCGTCGGCGTGATGGTGCGATCGCGTGCGTTGTTGATCGCCGCGATATCTTTGGAAACCAGGTCATAGCGCGGCACCTTGCCTTCGGCCAAGGACGGCACGCGCTCGCGAATCAGATCCGGCGAGTAATATTTGGAGCCAGTGACTCGCAGTCGGCCGACACTCAGCTCGACGACGTTGAAACGTACGACCCCTGTCCGCACGTCCTGCTCGGGAATTTCGACCGCGACGGTCTCGTAACCCAGCTTGCGATATTTCTGTTCGAGCGCGGTGCGCGCCTGCTGGATCTCCTCTATCGTCCGCTGCGGGCCGAGGAACGGTTGTACCGCCATTTCGATGTCGGCCGCGCTGAGCACGGTGTTGCCGTCGATCCGATACTCGAGGACGTCGACACGACGCTGTTCAGGCGCCGCTTCCGCCTCGGCCGTTTCGGCTGGTGCATCGGTGTCTTGAGCCAGCACCTGCGCGGCCGCGCCCATTTGCAGAGCGCCGATGAAGAGCGCCGCGCCCAGGGCGCGGTCGGAAACCAGTTGCACGTCGAAGCCCCTCCCAAATCTGGCGATTGGCTGGCGTACCCGGCTTATTAATAAGAGTGGCGCCCGCCGAGGGACTGCAGGTGTCTTGCACCCGTCAGTCCTGACAAATACCTTACAGTTATTGTCAGGGCGCGATTCTTTCAGCTCATTGTTACTGGATTCTTACAAATTCCTGACGACTAATCAGATTCGGTAAGGAGACGGGCTTATCGGAGGGTGCGGCGGTATTCGGTGGGGCTCATGCCGACGACGGCCCGAAAGGCCCGCGCGAATGCCGCTGGCATCGTTCTGAGTAACATCCGAGTCACATTCCTTCGCATGCTCGATTGATCGCAGCCCGGTATGAGCGGTGACCCATTCGTTACCGACTCCTGACTGATTAGATACCGGGTAGCTCCTACGATGTTGTCATCGACAGCAGCCACCGACGCGCTGCTGCGCTGGCCAACATCGAAGGAACAGAACAATGCGCAGACTATCGTTACTCGCTCTGATCGTTGCGGGAGGCGCGAGCACAGTCCACGCCGACGCCAACCCCGACACGAACGTCTCGGCCGATTCACAGATCGAGAGCGTGACCGTCACCGCCCGCCGCCGCGAAGAAGCGGTTCAGGACGTGCCGCTGGCCGTCTCGGTGCTGAATGCCGAGACCATCGAATCCACCGGCACCATCAACGTCGGCCGGCTCTCGCAGTTGCAGCCTTCGGTGCAGTTCTATTCCAGCAACCCGCGCAATTCCAGCGTGAACATTCGCGGCCTGGGCACGCCGTTCGGTCTGACCAACGACGGCATCGAGCCGGGCGTCGGCATCTACATCGATCAGGTTTATTACAACCGCAACGCCACCGCGACCTTCGACTTCCTCGACGTGGAGCAAGTCGAAATCCTGCGCGGCCCGCAGGGCACGCTGTACGGCAAGAACACGACCGCCGGCGCTGTGAACATCACCACGCGCAAGCCGACGTTCACGCCCGAGGCCCGCATCGAGCTGACGCGCGGCAACTACGATTACACGCAAAGCAAGGCCTCAGTGTCCGGCCCGCTGATCGGAGACAAGCTCGCCGGTCGACTGAGCACGTCTTATACCTCGCGCGAGGGCACGATCTATAACGTCACCACGGGCCAGCACATCAACGAGCTGGACAACCTGGGCGTCAAGGGTCAGCTGCTGTGGCAGGCGAGCAATGACTTCAAAGTGACCTTCTCGGCCGACTACACCGAGCAGGATCCGATCGGCTATGGCCAGGTCTGGGCGAAGACCGGCTCGACCCAGCGTCCGCTCAATCGTCAATACGCCGACCTCGCCGCCGCGTCGGGTAACTATCAGCCGCCGAGCTTCAATCCGTTCGATCGGCTCACCGATCTGGACTCGCCGCTGACTGCCATCCAACAGTTCGGCGGCGCCTCGGCGTTGGCGGAGTGGAAACTCGGTTCGGGTCTGCTCACATCCGTGACCGCGTATCGCAAGTGGGATTGGGGTCCGTCGAACGATCGTGACTTCATCGGCTTGCCGATCACCACCATCTCCGCGAATCCCTCCAAGCAGCGGCAATATTCGCAGGAGCTGCGCTACTCGGCGACGGGCGACAAGATCGACTACGTCGCCGGCGTGTATGGCTTCTATCAAACGGTGGACACCGCCGGCGTGCAGGAGCAAGGCCCGCTCGCGAGCCGCTGGTTGCTGAGCGGTGCGAACGCCAACAATCCTTCGATCCTGGACGGCCTGCGCTCGGAAAACGACATCGGCCTGAAGAACACCAGCGTGGCGGCATTCGGCCAGCTCACCTGGCATGTTACGGACGATCTGCGCTTGCAGCCCGGCTTGCGCGTCAACTACGACAAGAAGGAAGGCAAGTACATCGCGACGGTGACGAACGAGACGAACACCGCACTCACCGCCGCGCAGCTCGGCGTGCTCGCTCCGCAGAGCTATGAGCCGGAGTTCGACGACACCAACGTCTCCGGCGACTTCACCGTCTCCTATGACGTGACCGACGACGTGCTCGCGTATGTGACTTACGCGCGTTCGTTCAAGTCCGGCGGCATCAACCTGTCGGGTTTGCCGCTGGATGCAAACAATCAGCCGATCACGGCGGTGGAAACTGTCGAGCCGGAGAGCACCAATCACTACGAAGCGGGCCTGAAGACTCAGCTGTTCTCGCACGCCGTGACGCTGAATCTGTCCGCGTTCTGGACTGACATCACCGACTATCAGGCGACGGTCACCAACAGCCAGGCCAACGTGATCCGTGGCTATCTGGCGAACGCCGACAAAGTTCGCGTGCGTGGCGTGGAGTTGGAACTGAGCACGCGCCCGGTCGACACCTTGCTCCTGTACGCCAACGGCTCGTACACGGATCACGAGTATGTGAAGTTCCCAGACGCGCCGTGCCCGCCGGAGCTGGCCGGCGGTCAAGCGGCTTCCGCTGCCAATCCGCCGAGTGCGCCGGGCACACCGAATGGATTCAGCCCGCCTTCGTGCAATATCTCGGGCCAATGGTTGCCGGGCATCTCGAAGGTGGCGCTGTCGTATGGATTGGAATATGAGTTGCCGCTCTCAGCGCTCGGTGAGGATGGCGGCGTGTACTTTGCCTACGACGGCAGCTATCGCTCGAAGTTCTCGTCGAATCCGTCGCGCTCGATCTACACCGACGTAAGTGGCTACGCGCTGTCGAACTTCCGCGCCGGTGCCCGCTTCGGCCAGGGTTGGAATGTGTATGGCTGGGTTCGGAATGCGTTCGCGAAGGACTACTTCGAGTTCTTCTCGACGCAGTCGGGCAGCACCGGCCTGGTCGTCGCGCAGCTGGGCGATCCGCGCACTTACGGTCTGACGGTCAACAAGTCGTTCTGATCTTACGATCGAGGGGCGCGCGGCGACGATGCCGCGCGCCCTTGCATTTAGGGCTTGTAGATTTCGTGGCAAGCCTTGCAGTTCCTGGCGGTGTCGCGGGCCGCGGTGATCGCGGCCTCCTGATTCTTGCTCTCCAACGCGGCGAACACGCGCGCAATCGTCACCTGCCCTTCAGCGGCAATCTTCACCGCATCTTCGACATTACCTTTGGCAACGAAATAGTCGTGCACGTATTGCAGCCCGCCCCGTAACACTTCGGCGCTGGAGCGCGCCGAATCGAAGTTACCGACCGTCAGCACGGGCTCCAGATCCTTGAGCGCGTTCTCCATGTCCTGCATCAGGTACCAATCGATATCGCTGGTATCGATCTCGGCCAGCGCCATTTGACCGGGCATGAGCGCACACAGCGTCATGCCCGCAATTGCAGCGAGTCGCATCTTGATCGGCCCGCCGCTTACGCCAGCAGATCTTTGACCACCGAGCCGTACACCACGGTCGGGCGCTCGGCACGGCCGTTGTGCAGGAAGATGGTCCTGAGATGATCGAGGCCGAGCAGTTGCAAGACCGTGGCGTGCAGATCGTAGGTATCGACTTTGACGTCGCTCACTGCCTTCAAGCCAATCTCGTCGGTCGCGCCCACCGTCGTGCCCGCCTTCACACCCGCGCCAGCGATCCATTGCGTGTAGCCCCACGGATTGTGATCGCGACCGTCACCGGACTCGCCCCAAGACGTGCGTCCGAACTCCGACGCCCACACCACAACGGTCGACTCCAGCAGCCCGCGCGATTTGAGATCGGCGAGCAAGCCGGCCACCGGCTTGTCCACCATGCGCGCCATCGCGCTGTGATTCTTTTCGATCTCGTTGTGCGCGTCCCAATCCTTCACACCGCCCGACTCGCCCGAAACGACTTGGATGAAGCGCACGCCGCGCTCCACGAGCCGGCGGGCGCGTAGCAGGTTGGTGCCGTACGCAGCCGAAGCGGCATCGTTCAAACCATAGAGCTCTTTGGTCGCTTCCGATTCGTTCTTGAGATTGACGGACTCGGCAGCCGCTTTCTGCATGCGAAACGCGAGCTCATTGGCCTCGATGCGCGCACGCAGCTCGGTGTCGTGAGGATAACGATCCGCACGATGCTCGTTCAGGCGCTTGAGCAGATCGAGGCTGTTACGCTGCTGCTCGATGCTGGTCAGCTTGGGACGATCGAGAAACAGAATGGGAGAGTCGCCCTGTTGGAACGGCGTACCCTGATACACGGCCGGCAGGAAGCCGGACGCAAAGTTCACCGCCGATCCTCCTTCCAGGCCACGCCCGCCGTTGGACAGCACGACGTAACCCGGCAGGTCGGGATTCTCCGTGCCCAGCGCATATTGCACCCACGCACCGAGCGACGGGCGTCCCGGATTCAACTCGCCGGTGTTGAGCTTGAGAATAGAAATATTGTGGGTGGCGCCGATGGTGACGCTCGACTTGATGAAGGCCAGATCGTCGGCTTGCCGCGCCAGGTTCGGTAACAGATCCGAGAACCAGGCGCCGCTCTCGCCGTGTTGTTTCCAGCTGCGCTTGGTGGCGATCAACTTACCGACGCCACCGGTCGTGCTGGTGCGAATGCCAGTGAGAAACGACTGCGGCACCGGCTGACCGGCCAGCTTGACCAGCTCCGGCTTGTAATCGAACAGATCGACGGTGCTCGGCGCCCCCGCCATATGCAGCCAGATGACTGACTTTGCCTTGGCCGCAAAATGCGGGGCTTTCGGTGCCAGCGGATTCAGCGCCGGCGCGCCCTCCACCGCGTCCGCGAACGCCCGAGGCCCCAGCAATCCGCCGAGCGCGACGGCACCCAATCCTTGGGAAGTATGCGCGAGAAATGCTCTGCGCGACTTGCTCTTGATACTCATACTCGACAGTTCTCCGCTTGCCAGGTGTTTCAATAGCGATAGACAAATTCGTTGGCGGCGACCAGCGAATGCGTCAGGTCGACGAACGCAGCGAGTCGCACCGGATCGCTCGAGGGTGTAGGGTCGTTCTTCAGCCCGACGGGCAAGGCCACGGCGAACTGACCGCTGGGCAGCTGCGCACGAATGGCGGCTTCCTGCTGATTCAAGAACTGCGCGAGGGCATTGCTTTCGAACTTGTCCGGCGAGCGGGCATACAGAATCCGATACAGCCGCTCGAACTGCTCCGATTGTTTCGAGCCCGCCTCGCTCAACACCCGGCCGGCCAGCGCCCGCGACCAGTCGAACACCGCGTCGCTGTTGATGAGCACCAACGATTGCAACGGCGTCGTCGTCGTCTCGCGCTTGCTGTGGACGACATCGGCCGACGCCATGTCGAAAGTGTTGAGCAACGGATACGGCTGGCTACGTTTCGTGAAGATATAAACGCTGCGACGGTTGTAATCGCTCTCATCGACCGAGGCACGCCAGTCGTATCGTCCCTGCCGATTGTCGGTCACCGCGGTGGCCGGAATCGGCGGGAAAACGCTCGGGCCACCGCGAGTCTCATTGAGCTTCCCGGAAGCGACCAACAGCGAATCGCGGATCTGCTCCGCATCCAGACGGATGCGCGGGAACGTACCCAAGAGCTTGTTATCGGGATCGGCGGACTGCAGATCCTCCCGATACGCCGAGGACTGTCGATACACACTCGACAGCAGAATCTGCCGATGCAGCTTCTTGGTGCTCCACCCATCGGCAACGAATCGATTCGCCAGATACTCGAGCAGCTCCGGATGCGTCGGCTCCTCGCCGGCGCGCCCGAAGTCGCTGACCGTGTTCACGATGCCGCGACCGAAGTACTGTGCCCAGACGCGATTGACATACACGCGCACGGTGAGCGGGCTGCTGGTCGAATCGGCGATGAATCCGGCCAGTGCCGTGCGGCGGCCCGACGACGTTTGGGTCGGAGCAATCGCCAGCTGTTTTTTGCTCACATTGAGAATCGCGGGGATGCCCGGCTGCACCTCATCGCGCGGCTGGTCCAACGAGCCAGTGAACAACAAATGAGTGGCCGGCGCCTCGGGATGACCGAGCTCAGTGATCGCCGAGATCGAGTTCGATGTGCCGCGCTTCGGACGCAGATGATCGAACTTCTTCAACTGGTCGTTGAGCGCTTTGTAACGCGCCAGGCGTTCCTTGTCGGCGGGATCCTGAGAATCCTCCAGGTAGTCGGCCAGATTGCCTTCGGTGCGATAGATCTTGTTGCGGTTGTTGACCCAGCGATCGTCCGGCGTCCACTGCTCCTCCGGCTTGTTCAGCGAATCGCGCGTATTGTCGAGGAAGCGCGAGATGTAATGTGCCTCCGCCTTCGCGCGCACCTCGTCGAGCACAGCCTTACGCTGCGCGCGAATGTCCTTGGTCGCCTCTTGCCAGATTGCCTGCTGCTTGTCGTACTCCAGCTCGTAGGTGCCTTTCGCCGCCGGAATGTCATCGCGGGCGCTGGTGTTGGCGAAGAACGCCTGCAGCTGGAAATATTCTTTCTGCGAGATCCGGTCGACCTTGTGATTGTGGCAACGGGCGCAGCCCACGGTCTGCGCCAGGAACACCGTGCCGACGGTATCGGTCATGTCGGTGGTGTTGTCGTATTTCTTGAGATACAGGTCGCGGGAGTTGCTGTCGTCCGGGTAGTAGCGCAGGAAGCCGGTCGCAATCAGTGCCTGCTGATCCTCCGGCCACAGTTCATCGCCGGCAATTTGTTCGCGAATGAATCGATCGTAGGGCTTGTCATCGTTGAAGGCGGCAATCACATAGTCGCGATACCGCCAGGCATTGGGACGATCTTCATCGTTGGTATAGCCGACGCTGTCGGCATAGCGCGCGAGATCGAGCCAACGACGTCCTTGCCGCTCGCCATAGCGCGGCGACGCGAGCAATCCGTCGACGAGCTTTTCATACGCCTGCGGAGAGCGGTCGCTGACGAATGCATCCACCTCCTCCGGCGTCGGAATCACGCCCCAGACATCGAGCGTGGCTCGACGAATGAACGCGGCGCGATCGGCGTCCTTCGAAGGTTGCAGTTGTTTCTCCTCGAGCTTGGCCAGCACGAACGCATCGATCGGCGTGCGCACCCAGTCTCGATGTTTCACTTCAGGAACGCCCACTGAGGCGAGCGGCTGATATGCCCACCAGGCACGCGCCGGCGGTGGATCCGCCGCAAATACCACCGTGACCGCAGCAAGGCTCAGCGACAACGCGCCGCGCGCAAGATTCTTCAACACAGACATGTCATGAGCTCCTTACAACTTGCCGCTGACCACGATGGCCGCCCAACGCGGGTCCGCCGGCGTGACCAGGTTCCAGGTTTGTTTGAACGGCGTGTCGTCGTCGAACACGTTCTTCACCAACAGGCTGACTTCGAATTCATTGTTCTGCAGGGTCGTGGTGGCGATGCCCAGCGACAGGTCCGTGATGCTGTGACCCGGGATCCAGCTGTAGTCCGACAGAGCCACATCCGACTTGTACTTGCTCATGTAGGCGGTGTTGAAGCTGAAGCGGAATTCGCTGCGATCGAAGATGGGATAGCGATAGTCCGCGCCGACGTTGAATGTGTACTTGGAGGCGCCCGGCAAGGTCAGACCGGAAGCGTCGCGATACGGAAGCGCCAGATTGCCCCGCTCCTCCGGCTGGCCCGCGTTGGGGAAATCGCGGTAGTACGCATCGTTGTAGGCGCCGGCGAAGCGGATCGACAAATGCTCGATACCCTCGTAAGAACCATCGATCTCCAGTCCTTTGGCCCGGACCTTGTTGGCATTGCCGGTGGCCGACATGTAATAGAGATTGCCGTCGGCATTCAGATTGGTGGTGTACTCATCGAAGATTTGCACCGCCTGCTGATAGTCCTTGATGTCCGTGACGAACACGTCGGCATTGAGCGTCAAGGTTCGATCGAACAGCGTCGCCTTGACTCCGACCTCATATGAACTGTTCTTCTCGGCGTTCGCGGGCGCCGAGACGCCGAATCTCGCCTGCGAGATGCCGGCCTTCTCGCCGTACTGCCAGGAAACATAGGTGTTCACGTCGTCGTTGATGCGATAGCTCGGGCTGACGACAAATGAGGGTTGCGTGTCCTTCCAGGCCGGCGGGGTGTAGTCGTTCCACACTCTGCCGATACGAGCGGCACGAAGCGATTTGGCTGCGGCGACCTGACGCAACTGCGCGTCGCTGAGCGCCGCGTAGGTAGCGACGCCGAAATACTTCAGCGCCACTGCATTCGCGACGGCAATTTGCGCCGGATCGGTGGTATTCAACGCACCTGTCGACGTCGATGCGAATCCGCCCAGCTGCACGCCGTTGACCGAGACCGGATTGAGCTCCGGCGCATAGCCCTGCGAATAGATATAGGACGTGGTGTGCGACGTCTTGCGATCTTCGCGAGTGAAGCGCAGCCCGGTGGTCAACGTCAGCGCCGGCGTGAAGTGCCAGTTCGCTTGCCCGAACACGGCCTGGCTGGTGTTGTCCAGGTCCTGCTTGGGGTTGCCGACGATCCCCAAGTGATCGATGGAGTTCTGCATCAGGTAGCGGCCGGCCGCGTCCCGATCCAGCGTGGTGTACTGGCTGTTATTCGCGTACCAGGCACCGGCGTCCGCACCGTAAACGGTGAGAGATCCCTGATCTCTCATGCGCGTGTTGATGTAATACACGCCGGTCTGATAGTCGACGAAGTTGCCGATCTGCGAGCTCAGGCGCAGCTCCTGGCTCACCTGCCGGTAGTCATGCAGATTGCCGCTGCCGATCTGGATGGCGAACGGCGTGCCCTCGTCGTTGTAGCGTGCATTGAAGTGATAGTCGTTGTACGCGTTGACTGAGGTGAGCGTGTAGCCGTCGCGCTTCCAGTTCAGCTCCAACGACGCGCCCTTGCTGCCGGTGACCTGCGGTCCCTGCCCGTCGTTGAAGTGATATTTGTTGCTCAGGTAATCGCGCTCGTAATCGAAGTCCTGATACTGGTCGAACCAGCGCCGCGCCAGTCGGGTCGACGCGTCGGAGCTGCGCGGATTCGGGCTGCCGTCCGCGTAGAACGTCGGCGTCGGTGTATGCAACTCGGAACCATTGGAGTTGTCCGTGGTGCGGGGTTGAGCATTCAGACTGAGTCGCGCCGAAAAATCGTCGGTGGGCTGCCATAGCAACTGCGCACGGCCGGACACGCGATCGGTGTTGACGTAGGTGTCGTCCGGGCTGCGATATTTGTTGTCGTACGGCCCCGCGCCTCTCTGCACCGACACAGCACCGCGCCAGGCCAGCACGTCGTCGATGAGCGGGCCGCCGCCGGACGCTCTGCCGATAAACGTTTCGTTGTCGCCGTAGCCCAGCGAATAGCTGGCGTCCGGGGTGAAGGACGGCCGCTTGGTGATGACGTTGATCACGCCCAGCGTTGCGTTCTTCCCCATCAACGTGCCCTGCGGGCCGCGCGTGACTTCGAGCGACGCAACGTCGGTGTATTCGACGCTCGCGGCGAGCGGGTTATAGGCGTAGTTGACGCCATCGACGATGATGCCGACGCTCGGATCCTGAGCGTGCGTGTTGCTCATCATGCCGATACCGCGAATCGACGCGGCTCGATGCTGAGGATTGTCCCGCTGCACGAACACGTTCGCGACCCGACTGGCGAACGAGCTCAGATCAACCGCTTCGAGCCGTTGCAATTGCTCGCCATTGACGACCGAGACCGACAGCGGCACATCCTGTAGCTTCTCTTCGCGGTTACGCGCTGTGACCACGACGGTAGCGAGCGTTCCCGCTTCCACGCTGCGTGCGTCTGCCGCCGCGACGCGGATCGCCTCACCCTCTGAAGTCTCCGCCTCGCTCTCGACATCCTGACCATAGGAAACACCGCTCATCCACAGCGCACACGGCAGCAGCGCACGCGCGGCTACGGTGGATATCCCTTGTCGGTGGCTGGAAACTCTCGAAGCTCTGTTGAACATGACTCTCGTAATCCGCGTGAACATACAGGCGGCTACAGAGAGCAACCGTTATGCCAGCGAACCCGACGCGCCCGCCCGGCGCCTCCCGACAGCGTTCAAACCCCGTAGTTATCAGGCTCCGGCGCGCATCATGAAAAAATCACATATCGTCATAGCGAGCCGACGCCTCGGCGGCCAAGGTATACAGCTGTTTCACCTGAGTCAGCGGCCCGCTGTTGCGTGACTCGTTCGGTTCAGCGGCGATGTTTGTTTTCAGTAACGAACTCATCACCGTTCGTAACTCACTGCTCCAATCGAAACAGCGAGCTGCTGCCCTTGGCACAGCACGCGTTCAGCACTTATGAGCAAATGCATACACTGCCTTTTGCTTCGCTGAGACACACAGCGATACTGCACGCACTGGCAAATCGGATGCGTTCAAGTGACAACCAGAAACGATAGGGGACTGGAGATCGACAAGGCCGTCATCTTCAACGACCCCAAGTCTCAACAGATACTCCATCAAATGAACCGGGTCGCGCTCGCCGACGCGCCGATCCTGATCGTCGGCGAGACCGGCACCGGCAAAGAATTGCTGGCGCGTCACGTGCACGCTCGCAGCGGACGCGAGGGGCCGTTCATTGCGGTGAACTGCGGCGCGGTGACACAATCGCTGGCCGAGTCCGAGTTGTTCGGCCATCAGGCCGGCTCATTCACCGGCGCCACGGATTCCCGCGCGGGCTGGTTCGAAGCCGCCAACGGCGGCACGTTGTTTCTCGATGAGATCGGCGATCTGCCTCATGCGCTCCAGGTGAAGCTGCTACGAGTTCTGCAAGAACGTGAGGTCGTGCGAGTGGGCTCGCGCAAGCCGATTGCCATCGACGTGCGGCTGGTCGCGGCCACCAATGTCGATCTGCCCGAAGCCATTGCGGCCGGACGCTTCCGAGCCGACCTTTTCTATCGACTGAATGTGATCACAGTGAACCTGCCGCCGTTGCGCGATCGTCCCGGCGACGTGTTGCCGCTCGCCCGGCACTTTGTTTCTGTGTACAGCCGCCGATTGAATGCGACGCCTCCGCTCCTGGCTCCCGAAGCGGCACGCACCCTTCAACACCATCCATGGCCGGGGAATGTTCGCGAGCTCGAGAACGTGGTGCACGCCGCGGTATTGCTGGCGTCGGATGGCGAGATCCAGTCTCGAGATTTGAGATTTGCGAACTTGCCCGGCTCGTTCGGCGCAGCCGCGAACGCCGGTCCCCTCGATCTCATCTCGACTCAGCTGCAACGATTGTTCTACGAGCCGCCACCGAATCTGCATCGACGCCTCGAGGAACTGACCGTGCGCCGGGCGTTCGTCTTCTGCGGCCACAACCAGGTGCACACCGCGAAGTTGCTGGGCATGTCGCGTAACGTGCTTCGCAAGCTGCTCAAGCGCTTCGGGCTCATCCATATTCAACCCGACGCCACAGCTCGACTGCCTCGCGAGTTGCCGAGCTACGTCAGCGGGACCAGCGACAGCAACCCTAGGTGATCCATCGTTGTCGGCTGGGATAGACTGCGGGAACCGAATCTCCCGCCAGGTCCTTACTGACCGTGGACATCTCGCTGAACACGCTTTTCAGCATCGCGCTGGGCATCGGCCTGGCCGCGGCCACCGGCTTTCGTGTGTTTGTGCCGTTACTCGTGGCCGGCCTGGCGGCCCGCGCCGGCTACATCCCGTTGATCGACTCTTTCTCCTGGCTGCAAAGCACGCCTGCATTGATTGCTTTGGGAACGGCGGCCGTGCTGGAAACAGCGGCGTTTTATATTCCAGGCGTCGACCATCTGCTCGATGTGCTCGCCGGTCCGTTGGCGGTGGTGGCCGGCGTGGTGACCAGCGCTTCGGTTATGGTCGATCTGCCTCCGGAAGCCCGATGGCCGATCGCGCTCATTGCGGGCGGGGGCATCGCCGGCCTCACCAAAGCCGGAGCCGCCCTGTTCCGGGTCAAGAGCACCGCGCTCACCGGCGGGTTGGGCAACCCGGTCGTCAGCACCGCCGAGACCGCGAGTGCCGCGACGATTTCGGTGCTCGCCGTACTCGCGCCGATCCTTTGCCTCGTGGCCGCAGTCATCCTGGTGGTCTATCTGTTCCGCCGCTCGCGGCGCGTCCGTGCCCGGAAATCGCTGAATAAAACCGTCGGACATTAGTGGCGACTCGCGCAACCTGTTTGCGAGAATGCGCGTCATAAAACCAGTCGCGCCCCAAGCGGACTAAGCCCAGGCATCTCGCGACCTCCTGGAAGTGAGCGACGCAAAAGCGTTTCTTGCGAAGAGTGGCTGGTATCCTGAGATTCAACGGCAGTAGCCGGCGAGTATTGTTCCGATGATATTGATGCCTGGGTTCGACGGCACCGGTGAAATGTTCGGCCCTTTGACCACTGCGCTGTCCACGCAATATCCAACCACGGTCATTCGTTATCGCGATGAACGAACGTTCGATGACTACGTGGACACAGTCAGCGCCGCGCTTCCCGACCAGGGTGGCGCGACGCTGGTTGCAGAATCCTTCTCCGGCCCTGTCGCATTAGCCGTGATGGCGCGACACCCCACCAAGATTCAACGAGCAGTGCTGTGTGCCACGTTCGTAGAGAGTCCGTTCCGGTCGCTCACCAAACTGGCGCGCTTCGTTCCGCCTGCCGCATTCGGACTGAAAATTGGCCAACGGGCCATGTTGCAACGATTCTGTCTGGACGATGGCTGTGACCCAGCGCTCATGGATCAAGCACTCGCAGTGGTTCGGTCCATGCCAGCCGTCACAGTGGCTGCACGCATCAACGTGCTGGCGGCGCTGCAGGTCCGCACGCTCTGCCCAAACATCCGCACGTCGATACTCATCCTGCGTGCGACGGGCGATCGTCTCGTCAGCCCGTCGCGCTACAACCAACTCATCGAAGCGCTTCCGGGCGCAACCGTCAAAGCTGTCGAAGGCCCTCACCTGCTCCTGCAATCCCGGCCGAAAGAATGCGCGCGGTTGATCGAGGAATTTACGGGGATGGCTGCTACCATGCGTGGATAAAGCACGCACGGGGGATGCTAGTGAAGACGTTGAACACGACAGTAGCGGCAATGTTTACCTTGTGGGCGGGTGTTGCAAACACCGCGGAGCAATCGACGCCACCGAATCAAAACACTGCGGCCCGGGTGGTCACGCTCGCGGACAACTATGTTGCCGAGTACGTGAAGAATTTCCCCGAGGCGGCGGTGTTCAGCGGCATGACGGTGGAACATCAGGATGGCTTGAGCGACAACTCGCTGGCCGCGCTGAAACGTTGGCAGACCTTGGAAGACGGCTGGTCCAAGGAGCTCGCGAAGATCGATTCCGCCGCGCTTTTCGGCCAGCCCGAGTGGGTCGTGCTGGGCTTCCTGCGGGAAGCCGTGGAATCGTCGCGTCAGTTGCGGGTGTGCAAGTACGAGCTGTGGCCGGTGAATCAAATGTCCGGCTGGCCGTTCCTGACCACTCAGCTCGCTGCCATCCAACCGGTGGGCTCCGAGCAGGCACGCAAGGAAGCGCTGGCTCGCTGGGGCAAGTTGCCACGCTATTTGAACAATGAGCTGGACAACCTGCGCGAAGGTCTGCGCGCGGGTTACACCACGCCAAAAGCGAATGTGCGCCTGTTCATCGAGCAGCTGGATGCTATCCTCGCCAAGCCCGTCGAAGAATGGCCGATGTACAGCCCGGCCTCGCGCGACGAGTCGCCGGAGTTCAAGAAGGCGTGGGCCGCGCTGCTGAGCGAACAGATCAAGCCGGTGATCGAACGTTACAATCAGTTCCTGAAGAACGAATACCTGGGCAAAGCGCGCGAATCCATCGCCATCAAAGCGCATCCGAACGGCGAGCAATGCTATCAGGCGTCCTTCCGCAACTACACGACGCTGGATCGACCCGCGAAGGAAACATTCGAGCTGGGGCGTCGCGAAGTGGAGCGGAATCTGGCCGCCGCCCTCGCGATCGGCAAGAAGGACTTCCAGGCGAACGACCTGCCCACGTTGCTGGAACGATTGAAACAGGACCCCGCGAACCACTTCACCAGCCGCGACGAGTTGCAGAAGTACGCGCAGGCCGCGGTGGGGCGCGCGAAAGATCACATGCCGAAGTGGTTCGCTCGCGTGCCCAAAGCGGAAGTCATCGTCGAGCCCTACCCGGATTTTCTGGAACAGACCGCCAGCGACAGCTACTGGCCCGCGGCTGAGGATGGCAGCCGGCCTGCGATGTATCGCATCTCGCTGTTTGCCTATAAGCAGACGACCCGAGCGAACGCCGAGATCACTGCGTTTCATGAAGCGTACCCGGGTCATCACCTGCAGCTCGCACTCGCGACCGAGCGGCCCGCCGCTCATCCAATCACGCGATTGGTCGGCAACTCAGGATTCGTGGAAGGCTGGGCGCGCTACGCCGAGGCGCTGGCGGAAGAAATGGGCTTGTACAGCTCCAACTACGCCCTCGCGAATCGACGCCTATGGCCAGCACGCGGCATGGTCGTCGACCCCGGCATTCATTTGCTCGGCTGGACGCGCGAGCAGACCGTCAAGTTCGTCTCCGAGAGCGGTCGCTTCGACGACAACACTGCCAAGGCGTTAGTGGATCGCGTCGCCATGTGGCCCGGACAGCTCACCGCTTACGACACTGGCGCATTGGAATTCTTCGCGCTTCGCAAGCAGGCGCAGGAAACCTTGGGCCCGCGTTTTGACATTCGCGAATTCCACACGGTGCTGCTGGAGAATGGTTCGGTGACGTTACCGATGCTGCGTGAGCAGGTCATGCATTGGCTGAAGAGCAAGACCTGATCGGTTCTGTGGTCGGCCGCGCATGTGACTTGGCATGCGCGGCCAGACAGGAGACGACGCTGAGCACCACCAGCGTGAACGCGACACACTCCAGCGCGGTCGGCCAGCGCTGCTCCCAAAGAAAGCCGTAGAGCAGCGCAAACAGCGTCTCGAACAGAATCATTTGCCCGACCAGCGTGAGCGGCAGCAGTTTGCTCATGCGATTCCATAACGAGTTGCCGAGCATCGAGGCGAGGATAGCCACGCCAGCCGAAACGCCTGCAAGCTTCGTCCAGGCGAGCGTCGTGTGAGACGCAGTGGAAAGAACGAGTGCGAATGGAATCAGCAACAGAGCTTGCGCTCCGGTCACCGCGCCGGTGAGCAAATTCCACTCATGAGCTGACACGTGCTCGAGTCGCGCCAGCCAGCGGCTGTTCCCCACCGCATAGCATGTCCACGACACCAGCGCGCCCATGCCACAGAGCAGCCCTATCACTTGTTTCGTAACGGCCCCCGATGCCGGCCCAGCGAGTGCCTGCCATCCGATGCAAACTGCGCCAAGTGCGCTGAGAGTCAGTGATGGGATCAGACGGCGCAGTGGCACTGCGCCTTGGTCACGACTGCCGATGATGGTGACCGCAACGGGCAGGAACCCGATGATCAGAGAAGTCATCGCAATCCCGCCCAGCCGGACTGAGCTCGACAACAGAATGTAGTAAAGCGTGTTGCCGGCCAGCGCCAGCCAACCCAACGCAATCCACTCGCGCCGCCCCAGCTTCCGTGCGAGCGTTCGCCAGACAGGCGCGATCAGGAACGCCGAGAACAATCCGTAAAATAGATAGCGGCCGACGGTCAGCTGTAACGCGCTGAACTCGCGTACCAGCTCCGGCGCCAGGAACACCAGTCCCCAGAGCGCGCCAGCACCGATGCCACATGCGACACCTGCGATTGTCCGCCGATCGTTACCCATGCTCGCAAGATAGGACGAGCGCGGGCACCTGGTCTTGACCGAGACTCTTGCGGTTTAGTCCCGGACTCTTGTCTGCCGGCGATAGGCCGCGGGCGTCAGTCCAGTCGCCTTGCGCATGGCCCGGGTCAACGCACTTTGATCCGCGTAGCCGGAGCGATATGCCAGCTCAGCAATCGACAGCTCGGTGTTGGTCAGCAAGCGACAGACCTGTTGCAAGCGAAGATCCATGAGCCAGGCACGAGGCGACTTGCCGAGCGATTCTTGAAAAATAGCGTGCAGCCGGCTGGCGCTGACACCCACCCGCTCCGCCATGATGTCCACAGTCCAGTTCTTGGACAGATCGGACTCCATAGCGGTGAGCAGCGAAGCCAAGCGCGAAGGCGTTTGCGGCTCGTCGCCCAGCAGCGCATCGACCAATAAGGGAACCCAGAGCTGCAACTTGTGAGGAAGCACGCGCCCTTTGTTGAGCGACGCTCCCATATAGTCGATGAGGTTGGTCGCTTCCGGCGTCATCGACATGTACGGGCGCGAAGCGAGGCGATCCGCAGCTCGGGCATCGAGATCGCGAGGCTGCAGATCCAGGATGAGCGCCCGGTTGGCCACATCGCTCACTTGATCGTGCCGGGACCCTGCCTCGACATAGGCGGCCACCGTTCGATCCAGAATCGCTCCACGTCCCGCGATGTCCATCGACAGCTCGCCCGCCAACGGCAACACCAACTGAGAGTAGTTGTGAGTATCGACGGTGCTCTGCGTCCCGTACGAACGCATGGCGATGGAATAAGTAGCAGCAGTCAGCATTTCGAAACCCGTCAGCGAGCTCGACTCTTCTTCGACGCGGCGAGATACGCGTCATTCAAACGTTGCAAAACACCCGGCCCCGCGCCGGCCCGTGCGGCTCGCCGCCGGCCGAGGTGCAGCTCGCGCAGCTCTTCCATGAATTCTTCCCACATCGGCGGGCCGCCTTCGAACAGCAAACGCGCGCGAATACTGAGCTCGTGCGTGACGGGCAGATGTCGCCGGCCCCACTCGCCGAGCGTCGCCATCACGGGCACCAGCTGAATCGCGGCCTCCGTCAGGCTGTAGATCAACTTCTGCTTGTGGGTGGGATCCGGCGCACAGCTGATCAAGCCCACATCCTGGAGGTGCTTGAGCCGCGCCGACAGAATGTTAGACGCAATCCCCTCCATGTTGTTACTCAGCAGCTCACGAAAGTGCCGGACATTGCCGAACATCATGTCCCGGAGCACCACCAGGCTCCAGCGGTCGCCAAGGACCTCGGTGGCCAGGTTGATGGCACAGCCGGATTTCACGGGCAAGGCGGCGGGATCGATCTTGGCACTCATACTGGTTGCATTGTGCAACTGGTCTGGGTAGAGTCGCAACCGCTTGCAGAGTGCAACCAGTTAATCCGAGGGAGAGGTCATGAAATTCATCTGTGTCTGCTACTACGACCTGGAAGGCTTCGCCAAGCTTCAGCCCGGCGATTTCCAGAAGATCGGCGAGCTTTGCGCGCCCCATGACGCCCGGCTCAAGGCCTCGGGCAAGGTGTCGATGATCGGGTCGCTGGCCCTGCCGAACGATTTCAGGACGCTGCGCGCAGACAAGAGCGGAGTCACGGACGAGGCCGGCCCCTATGAGAAGACGAAGGAACCCTGGGGCGCGTTCTTCATCGTCGACGCGGAGAACATGGACGAAGCGGTCCGCATCGCCCGCCTCCACCCGGGCACGCATCTGGGCGAGATCTTCGGCGGCGGCATCGAGGTTCGCCCGATCGAATCGCTCGAGCAGCTATGATCGTCAGTCTCGAAGCGAGGTCGCGCTCGCGGGCGCCGTGGGATAATCGTGGCGCAGTTCCCGCTTGAGAATTTTTCCGGAAATCGTCCTCGGCAGCGGCTTGCCGTGATCGAGGACATATTTGGGTCGCTTGTAGTCGGCCAGCTCGCGCAGACAGCACTCTTTTAACTTGCTGACATCGAGCGGCCGACTGCCGTGTGCGACGATCATCGGCACTTCGCCCCACCGCTCATCGCGCACCCCGATGATCGCGAACTCCTCGAGGCCGGGCACGCCGGCGAGCACTCGCTCCAGCTCCGCCGGATAAACATTCAACCCGCCCGACTTGAGCATGTCCTTGCTTCGGTCCACGACCTTGAGAAAACCCTCGTCGTCGAAGAATCCCATGTCGCCGGTTCGTAGCCAGCCCGCTTCCATCACAGTCGCGGTGGCTTCAGGTTTGTTGAGATAGCCTTTCATCACTGTCGGTCCGCGAACCGAAATCTCGCCGGTCTGGCCGGCTTCGAGCACCGCGCCCTGCTCATCGACGATTCGCAGATCCACATTCATCACCGGTCGCCCGGTCGTGCCCAGCTTGCGCTCGGCATCGTCCGCGAACAGCAACGTCACATGTCCGGCGGTCTCAGTGAGTCCATAGGCCTGGGTGATCGGCACGCCGAGGCTTTGCCAGGAACGCAGTAGATGCAATGACGCGCCACCCGTCACGGCATGACGCAGATTGGAAAAATCCACCGAGCCGAAGCGCGGGCTGTTCGAGATCCGCTCGAACAACACTGGCACGCTCGACCACGCCGTGATCTTCTCGCCCGCCAGCAGATCGATGAGATTGTCGACATCGCTGCGCGGCTCGATGATCGTCGCGGTCGCGCCAGTCACGATGGCTTCGCGCAGGTACTGACAGCTCGCCCAGGTGTACGCCAAGGGCAACGACACCAACAAACGATCGGCGAACGTCATGCCCGACGGAATGTTACTAGCCAGCGCGGACTCACGGATGTTGCCGTGAGTGAGCATCGCGCCCTTGGGAAAGCCCGTCGTGCCTGACGTATAACAAACGAGCGCGACGTCGTCCGAACCGATCTGCAAATCAGGCGCCGTGGCACCAGAAATCCGCAGATCGTCGAGCAAACCGCAGCCGTCAATGGGATCGGCCGCGTAGACCCGCAACTTCGGAAGTTCGTGCTCCGCTTCAGACAACAGATCCGCAAGCGCAGGCTCCGTAATCACGACGCCAATGCCAGCATCGACGATCGGGTAAACCATTTCACGCGGCGTGAAGCGGACATTGAGCAGCGTAACCGCCCCGCCCGCCTTGATGACGCCGAGCATCGACTCGATGAACTCGACCCGGTTGTGCATGAGGATGCCGACGCGATCGCCGTGACGAACTCCGATCCGATGCAAGCCCGCGGCGATCTCATCGCTGCGTCGGTGCAGCTCGCCCCAGGTCATATCGCGGCCGGCGCATCGAATCGCATGTCGCTGCGGCCAGCGCGTGGCCCAGAAGCTAAGCATGTTGTGAAGATTGATCGACATGGGACGTTCTCAGCGAGCTGCGTGGGAATAAATCGCGCCCTGATCCAGCAAGTCGCGCATTTCGTTGGCACCGAGGCCGAGCACATCAGTCAGCACTTGCTGCGTGTGTTGCCACTGCCCCGGCGCCAGCGCAGGCGCGAAGGACTGCCCCGGCGTCTTTACGGGCGTCGCGGCCAGGCGCAATGGCTTGCCATCGGGGCCACGAACTTCATAAACATTCTCGCGCGCCAGGAAATGCGGGTCGGTTGCGAGGCTTTCGACGGTGTTGACCGGACCGCCCGCGATGCCTTTGGATAGAAACAGCTCCATCCATTCGCTCGCGCGTCGGGTACGGAAGATCGCCGTGAGCTCGCGAAAGATGAGCTCGTCGTCGACCGTCTGCAGATCGGTACGCTCGACCGCTCGA
Source organism: Steroidobacter flavus (assembly GCF_042651805.1). Lineage (NCBI taxonomy): Bacteria > Pseudomonadati > Pseudomonadota > Gammaproteobacteria > Steroidobacterales > Steroidobacteraceae > Steroidobacter > Steroidobacter flavus. Next base: position 1,114,615 of record NZ_JBHSDU010000015.1, read on the forward strand.
CAAAATCGTTCCCAGAATTTCGGCCGGGTCGCCTGGAAAAAAATCTGACGGCCATCGCTCGTCTCGTAGGCATGCAAGCGTGGCCAGCCAATCATCTTGCCGTCCTCGTGCAGGAAGCCGGGACGCTGGTGCAATTGCCCCGTGTTGAGTGCCCGATCGACACCGTCCGGCAGCCAATGCGCAGCCGATTCCGCCCCGGTCACTTCAATCGACGCGCCCTCCCCGGTCGCTCGCGCACGGATGACGGCGGCGAGCGTGCCCAAGGCCGCATTCAAGCCCATGGCATTCATTCCGATGGGCGCCCAATCGGCTTTGGCTCGTTGAGCACTCGTCAACGCGTACAGATTGGTGGCCGACAGTGCCGCGAATGCATCGAACGCCGGCGCGTGCGAGCCAAGTGTGTGATAAGGGCCCGTGCTGCCGAGCCCCGACAGCGAACAGAAAACGAGTTTGCGATTGTCGGCTCGCAGCGTCTCGAAGCCGAGGCCCAGTCGCTCGAGATATCCCGCGCGCATGCCCTCGATCACGACATCGGACTTCGCGGCCAGGCGCCGGAAAACAACACGGCCCTGCTCGCTGTCCAGATTCACGCCGACACTTTTCTTACCGCGATTCCAGCGCAGGTGTAGAAAGCCGACGCCATCGGGCGCGCTCACTGCCGGCGACCCCGTGTGACGGACCGGATCGCCGTCGGCGCCTTCGATCTTGATGACCTCGGCGCCCATGTCGGCGAGGTAACCGCCCAGGCTGGACGGCCCCAGTTGCGCCACTTCCAGGACCTTCAAACCTCGCAGAAAATCGTAGCCGGCCATGCGCTCAAGTCGTGCCGTTGCCCAGATCCTGGATCAACTGCCAGTGCAGGTGCTGAGCCGCGCGCTCGTTCTTGCCGTACACGAACGTGCCGTCGGGATTTGCCTGCGCATTCTTTTGAATGAACTCTTCCATCGGCCAGTCTTCCTTCTGGGCCGCGTTGGACAGAATGTCCCAGCTGGCGTTGATCCGGCTTTCCATCTCCGGGCTCAGAATTTCCGGACGCACCAGGAAACGAATGTGCACCGTGGATTTGTTTGGATTGCCGGGCACCGGCCACACGGTCCAGAACTCCACATGATCGGGCGCACCGATGATCAGTGCGTTGGGATACAGCAGGAGCAGCGAACTGATGTACTTGGAGCTGCCTTCGAGCTCAGCGCCCTCTCTCACCAATTGCTCGAGCTTGCGACGCGGCTGAAACAACTTGCCGTGTCGGCCATAGGCTTGAAACACAGCGGTGTGAGTGGCCACGAGCTTGCCCACGCCGCCCACGTGCAGGAACTGGGGATGCATGCTGTCCACGGCGCCGTCCATCACCAGCTTCCAGTTGATGTCGAGCGTGAAGGACTTGTCCAGGAAGATCTGCGAGCGTTCCAGCCCCCACGGCGCTAGCTCCGCATCGACTTCCGGCCCGAAGTACTCCTCGATGGAGCGGCCCGGCGCACCCGACAGCTCGACCAGCACGAAGCCATGTCGAACATGGGTCGTGAATCGCTTCAGGCCATTGCAGGACCGGTCGATGGTGCCGAAGGATTCCTCATAGGGAACATGCCGCAGGTTGCCACCTTCGGAGTTGTAGGCCCAGCCGTGATACTGGCACATGAACACGCGCTTCGATCCAGCCGCCGCCTGCTCCACCCGTCCGCCTCGATGGCGGCACATGTTGTGAAACGCCGCTACGGTGCCGTCGCTCTGGCGCACGATGAGCAACGCGACGCCGAGCACTTCGCGGGTCACATAGCTGCCCGTATCTTTCAGCTCGGACACGTGCGCAACGATCACGGGCAACGATTTCAGCAGCGCGATCTCGGCCTCCGCTCGAGCTGGATTCACAAACTGATCGATGGGAATGCGCAGCTCCGACGGCGCGGTATCCGTCGTCTTGTTACGAATGTGCTCGATCAACCGCTGCGCGACGCTGTTATCGACGCGAACGCTGCTGGTGCCTTGACTCATAAACTACTCCTCGGGAACGGGCACGGGCGGATGACCGAACAGAGCACTACGCTCCGAACGCGATGCTTGAGCGGAGCCGTCGAAATGTCGCAGAGCTCGCCCCAGCAACAGATAAGACAGAGGAACGGTGCCGACCGCGATGACCGACAGCGCGACCGTCAACGATTGGGAAGCAAAGGAACTGAGTTGATCGCTCAGCACGCCGACCAGCAGCGGCCCGAGACCGGTACCGATCAACGCGCACACCAGTCCTTGTAGCGCCATGATCCGCGCTCGCAACGGCTTGGGCGTAATGAACTGCAGTGGCACCGTCGACATCCCGAGAATGGCGCTGCTACAGAGAAGCGAAACACCGACGACGGCCAGCTGAATCCACACGGAAGAAATCTGCGGCCCGATGACTGCCGCCGGCAGCGCCACCATCAAACACACTCGCAGCAAGCGAATCGTATTGGTCACAACATCGCCGTGCGCCCTGCCCAACAACATTCCCGCGCCCAAGGTGCCGATGGCTCCCGACACGAGAAACACAGGACCGAACATGACACCGACCGTATGCGTGTCCATGCCGTGAGCGCGCATCAAAGCCGCAGGCACCCAAGCGACCTGGGCGTTGAACAGCAACACGACGAGTGCGGTGGCCACGATGTACGCCATGAGTGGCCGCCAGTCAGTTCGAAGAAACGTCAGCAGCTCCGAGACGGTTGCCTCGCCTTTGTTGCTCGCTTCAGCGGTCCTCGGTTCCTTCAACAACCACAGCACGAGCAAGGCCACCAGAAGGCCCGGTGCACCCGCCATGATGAAAACCCACTGCCACGAGTCCAGTTGCCCGATGCCTGGAATCGCAGGCCATGGCGTTTGCGCAACGGCGGCGTAAATCGCACCACCACCGACCAGCGCAATCGCTCCGCCGAGATAGGGAGCGAGCATGAAGATCGATGTCGCACGCACTAAACGTTTGGGCTCGTACGTGTCGGCCATCATTGTCAAGGCGGCCGGCGGCAACCCCGACTCTGCCGCCGCCACACCGATGCGAGCCAGCAGCAAGTGCCAGAAGTTGGCGGCGAGACCGCAGAGCATGGTCATGCAGCTCCACACAGCGATGCACGCCGTGATGATGCGAGGCCGATTGCCACGATCCGACAGATGCGCCAGCGGCAAACTGGCGAGCACATAAAACACCGAAAAGCTCAGCCCTTGAATGACCCCGATCTGGGTGTCGCTCAAGGTCAGCGCCGACTTGATCGGCTCGACCAGCAGACTGATGACGTGCCGATCCACATACGACAACGTGAAACAGCACGTGAACAACACCGCAACCAGCCATGACGCGCCGGTACGGTGCTGCACGATGCTCGGCCCGAGGGCGGACAAGCTCGCCTCACTCCCCGAAGTGATAACGCACGTTGATACCGTACCGCCGCGGCTCCTCGGCGATGTGGCTGGTGAAGCCCAGTCCGTTCAACGTCACGAACAACGAGCTGCTTTCCTTATCGAGCAGATTGGTGACATACGCTGAAACATCGAAGCGCGAGCCCAGCACCGCGTTCCAGCTCACGTCGGCATTGACGAGCTCTCTCGCCGCAACTCCGGTGACGCCGGGAATCACGTCGTCGACCGCGCTGTAGGCGTCGATGTGATAGAACGAGCTGCCGACCGACACGTCGCCGCGACTCGAATCCATTGGCACCGTGTAGCGAGCGCCAATGGTGTAGACGTTCTTCGGTGCGCGAGCGAACGGCGCATTCGAAAGATCGGTGCCATCCGGCGCGATGAACTCGGTGAAGGCAGCGTCGGTGTAGGCGTAATCGGCCGTCAGCTCCAGCGACTCGATCGGTCGTAGCATGAACTCGGCCTCGAAGCCTTGAATGCGCGCACGGCCCGCGTTGGTGGTCACCGCCGTCACCGGCGCGACGTTGGGATCGGTCAGGATGCGCTGGATGTCTTCGTACTTGGAGTAATAAGCCGCCAGATTGGTCCGCACGAACATGTCGCCGGGCCGCCAGTCGGCCTTCAGGCCGAGCTCGACGTCGTCCACGGTTTCCGGCTTGAACGTACGAGCCAGACCGACCTGCGTCGCCGCGCGCGAACCGAAGCCGCCACTGCGATAGCCATGACGATGCGCGAGGTATACAAGCTTCGAGTCGGCGAACTGATAGTCGAGACTGAGGTTGTAAGTGGGCTCGGAGAACGAGGCGTCATTGGTGACCGTGCAGTCGTCCAGCGTCGGTGTCGTCTCGGGAGTGGCAGGATTGTTGTCCTGATCCAGCGTGAAGCGGCACGCGCTCCGGGTGCGGTTGCGAATCGTCGCCTCGCGCTCGTCCTTCGTGTAGCGCACGCCTGCCGTCAGCTTCAAGCCGTCAACCAACTCATAGGTTCCCTGCACGAAGCCTGCGTAGCTCTTGTTTTCGCCTGCGACATCGGTGATCGAATACGCCGGGCCCACATAGTCCTCGACGTGCACCGGCTCGATCGGGCCTGGATCGACCGCACCCGCATACGATTCCGCCTGCGTGCGGCCCTTCTCGCGGAAATAAAACAAACCGGCGATCCAGTCGAGCCGACCGGTCGTGCCGAGCAGCTGGAACTCTTCGCTGACTTGATGCCCGCGATCGTTGCGCTCCTGCGGGAACAGCGCGCTCTCGGTGCCATCGACGTCGTCGCGCAACTCGTCTTCGACGGTGCGATAGCCGACGATGTTCTTGATGCTCACATTGTCACCGAGCGGCACAGTGATGGTGTTCGAGAACGTATGAGTCTTGATGTCGTTGAAGATCGGCGTGCCGTTGGCAACGCGATACATGCCGCGGGCCTGCTGTTCGGCGAGCAGCGTCTCTAACGGACGATAACCCCGAGCGGTACGAAACGCTTCGCCATTGAACGATCCGTTCGGGTTCACGTACTTGATGAAGCTCGGCGTGCTCCCGCTGTCGTCGCGAAAGTAGTCGTACGTCGTCAGAACTTCGGCATCACCCGGCAGACTCAGCAGCGCCGACACGCGCGCCGCCTGCTGATCGGTGTCGTTGATGTTTCGACCCAGCAGCTCGTCGTACACGAAGCCGTCGTCCGTGCGATTCACGGCCGCCACGCGCAGCTTCAACATGTCGCTGACCGGCACGTTGATCATCGCCTCGGTGTTGAACGTCTCGAGGTTGCCGCCGGTCAAGCTCACATTGCCTTCGAATCGACCCGTCGGCTTGTTGGGCCGGAGCACGACGGCGCCGCCAGTGGTATTGCGACCGAAGAGCGTGCCTTGCGGGCCGCGCAGGATTTCAACCGAACCAATATCGAACAGCGCGGCGTTCACGCCTTGGGTGCGTGCCATGACGACGTCGCCGAGATACACCGACACCGAAGGATCGCCAATGATCGAGAGCTCTTGAGCACTCAGGCCGCGAATCGTAAACGCGGGTTGCGACCGACCGCCGCCCGAGGCCGGTACCGACACGAGCGCCGGCGCGGCTTGCGAGAGTTGAGCGACAGAGAGAATGTTTTGGTGTTGCAGGTCGGCTGCACTGACCGCCGTCACCGCGAGCGGCACATCCTGCAATCGCTCGTCGCGACGGCGAGCGGTCACGATCACTTCTTCGGGACCGGCCGAAGATGGTTGCAAGGTCGTGGGAGCCGCTTCGGACGGAGTCTCCACCTGAGCCAGTGCCGCTGCTGTCGCAAAGACCCCGGTAAAGACCGTCAAGCCGCAGAAGAAATTCGTACGAAGCCCAGAGTTCGCCATAGCCCCCTCGTCCGCAGTGCCTCGCACTGCCTTTTTGCCGGCAGCCCACTCGACTCCTGCCCTGGACTCTTCGTAAGCCAAAATTCGTTTTGTGCGTTTATCGCACGTCTGTTACGATAAAGTACACCAAAGTGAGTGGTCGGCCGTCAAGCCCTGAACATGAAGCTCGGCATCGTTTCCGATATCCACGCGAACGCTCGTGCCCTGCGCCGCGCGTTCGAATTGATGGGCGACGTGGATCGCTGGATCTGCCTGGGCGATTGCATCAACCAATTTCGTTTTTCCAACGAGGTGGTGCGTGAGCTGCGCGATCGCGATGTCTGCACCATCTGGGGCAATCACGAAGAAGTTTTTTTCAGCCCGCAGGGCACGCGGGCGCGCACCGAAGACTGGATCGACCCGGAGCTGATGACTTGGTTGTCGCAACAACCCAAGCGCAGAGAGTTGCAACTCGCCGGCAAACGGGTGCTGCTCGTTCACAGCACGCCGTGGGAATCGGGCGGCGCGTACATCCATCCATCGTCGAGTGACTTCCAACGATTTGGCGACGTCGCCGCGGATATCGTCATGTATGGACACATTCACTGCCCCGTCGCGACTCGTGTTGCGAAAACATTGGTGATCAATCCCGGCTCGACCGGCGAAGGCCGGCCCACCTCGCAGGGCTTTATTTCCAGCTGCGCGGTGCTGGAGCTCGAGACCGAAGCGGTCGAACATTTCGATTTCGTCGCTGACTGAGTTGTGATTACATGCAACGGCGCACAGCGTCTTTGATTGGAGTTTGAATGCAATTCTCTTACGAGCAACATCGAATCATCGGCGGCATCGGCGCCGACGATCAGTACTGGCGCGCATTGGAACAAGGCGAGTTCAAATTGCCTCGTTGTTCCGCCTGCAAGCGATGGACCTGGCCCGCGCATTACCGCTGCGGCGCCTGCGGCTCGTGGGAATTTGCTTGGGAGGCCGTCGAGCCTGTCGGCGTCGTCTATGCCTGGACCCGCACCTGCTATGCGTTCGAACGAGTGAAAGAGCGCGCCGCCGATGTTCCCTACGTCACCGTGCTCGCTGAAATTCCAGCGGCAGGCAACGCGCGCGTCATGGGCATTCTGCAAGGCTCGGAAGAACACCTTCGCATTGGCGCACCGGTTCGCGGCGTGATCTTGCCGCCGTCCGAGAAGAGCAAACATTATCCCTCCATCCAGTGGACGCTGGAGGTGCGCTCATGAGCACCATTCGTGGCAAGACAGCCATCGTCGGCGTCGGCCAGACGCCGTACTACAAGCGCGGCACTTCGCCCGATCCGGAGCTCAAGCTCTGCGTCCGCGCCATCGTCGATGCGTGCGAAGAAGCTGGCATCCAACCCAGTGAGGTGGACGGGTTTATCTCCTATGCCTCGGAACGCAGCGACGCCCAGAAGCTGATGCCTGCGCTCGGCACGCGCGAAGTGCGGTTCGCAGCGCTGAGCTGGATCCACGGGGGCGGCATTCCCGGCGCGCTCAGCATCGCCGCGAGCGCAATCATTGCCGGCCAGGCGAATGTCGTCGCCGTTTATAGATCGATGGCCGAGAGCGCGGGACAACGTCTGCGCATCAACGTCGCACAGGGCGACACCGCCGCCCAATATCTCGTCAACGGCTTGGAATCGCCCGTCCAGATCCTGGCTCTGCGCGCACAACGGCTGATCGAGGCCGACGGCGTGCCGGCGGACACGCTTCGTGCGATGGCGCAGGCGTGTTACTACCACGCTCGCAATAATCCTCGCGCTTACGGGCGCAATACCGTGCTCGATGACGCGACCTACGCGAATGCGCGCATGATCTCCGAGCCCTATCGATTGTTCGATTGCTCGCGCGAGAACGACGGCGCTTGCGCGGTCATCGTGGTTTCTGCGGAGCGCGCGAAGCAACTCAAGCAAAAGCCTGCCTACATTCTCTCGGCGCCGATGGGCGGCCTCGAAGGCAGCGGTGCGCGTGAGGAAAACATTCATCCCTACAGCACCGCTGGACAGGCCGGCGTGGCGCGACGGATGTGGGCCGAGTCTGGTTACGCGCCGAAGGACGTCGACGTTCTGCAGGTGTATCAGAACATGACCGGCATGGGCGTCGGTGCACTCATCGATCATGGCTTCTGCACATACGAAAACGCCGGCGAAGTCATTCGATTCGAGAATCTGATCGCGCCGAACGGCTCCCTGCCCTGTAACACTTCGGGCGGCGATCTCGCTGAAGGCTTCATTCACGGCATGGGCCTCATGGCGGAAGCGGTACGTCAGCTGCGCGGCACCTCCACGAATCAGGTGCCCGATGCGAAACTTTCGCTCATGACCGGCGGACCGGGCGATACGCTCACGAGCACGGCCCTGTTCGGCACGGAGGAGACGCTGTAACAGCAGCGTCGCTAAAACAGACCGGGGTAGGCACCGCCGTCCACGACGATGTTCTGCCCCGTCATGAATGCGAAGGGCGCGCCGGCGAGCGCCGAATAGAAATGCGCGTCGAACCAGCCGTCCCAATCGGTTCGCGACAACGACTCGAAGTCCGCAGGCCGCTGCGGTGTTCCTGCATGCGCAATCAGAATATCTGTCTGTGGATAGGCCGCGACGATCTCCGCCCGTCCGGCCGGCGTGCTCAGATCCGCAGCGATGCCTTCAATCACGCCGCCGGTCTCGCGACGTAACGAATCCACCGCACGCGTCGCTGACTCTGCCGTGCGGGCGACAATCGTTACGCGTGCCCCTTCGTTCGCCAGTCGCTGAGCCGCGGCATAGCCGATCCCGCGACTGCCGCTACAGACGAGCGCGAGTCGGCCCGAGATACCGAGATCCATCTTCAGACGATCGACAGGCCGCCGTCGAGCGTGAGGCAGCTGCCTGTCATGTACGACGCTTCGTCCGAGATCATCCAGACAGCGCCGCGTGCGATCTCGACGGGCTCGGCCCTGCGACCGTTCGGCAGCGTCATCGGGCCGACATCCTTGGGTTTCGTGGCCGCCGCCTTGACCGCCAGCGGCGTGTTCGTCGCTCCGGGCAGCAATGCATTGATACGAATGCCCTGCTTCGCGTAATCAATCGCAGCGGCGCGCACGAGCCCGTTCACGCCAGCCTTGCCCGCGCAGTACTCGGGGCTCGTTGTGAGTCCCATGACGGCAGCGACGGACGAGATCGCGCAGATCGAACCTCCGCCGACCTTCAGCATCGCGGCGATTTCATACTTCATGCACAGGAACATCCCGCGCAGGTTGATGGCCATATGCGCGTCCCACTCGCTTGCGTCGAGCTCGTGGACTTTCTTGCCAAGCTGGCCGATGCCGGCGCCATTGATGGCCGCATCGAGCCTGCCGCCGAAGGCCTCCGCCGCCTCGACCATCGCTTTCACCTCAGCTTCGTCGGCAACGTTGGCACGAACAAACTGCGCGCGTCGTGCGCCGTTCGCGTTCACACTCTCCACGACCTCGCGGCCGCCCGCCTCGTTGATATCGGCGACGGTGACGATCGCACCATGACCGACGAGCAATTCGACCGCAGCGCGGCCGATGCCACTGCCGCCGCCTGTCACGATCACTGACTTGTCTGCTAGTCCAATCACAACACGCCCTCGATCAGGGAATCGCGAGCAATCTGCCGCGAGAGAAATCCGAGCCCAGCGCCTGCGCAAAGGAAAGGCCGGCCACCCGTTCGCGATGCTGGAGCGATGTGCCGAGCCAGGCCGCGTTCAACCGCGCACGCTTCATGAACAAATGACACTCGTGCTCCCAGGTGAAGCCGATGCCGCCGTGAAGTTGAATCGAGTCGCCGGCGACGCCGGTATAGACATCGCATGCCGAGGCCTTGGCGGAGGATGCAAGAGAAGACGCATTCGAAGCCGCGCTCGCCAACTGAGACGCCGCCTGAGTGGTCAAGGCACGTGCGCCTTCGAGCCAGACTTTCCAGCTGGCAGCGCGATGTTTCAACGCCTGGAATGAGCCGATCGGTCGACCGAACTGAGTTCGCACACTCATGTACGCGACGGTGCGCTCCAGGATGTGCATGCCGCCGCCGACGCTGTCGAGCGCCAGGGCAACGCTGGCATGATCGAGCAGTCGCTCCCAGTGTGCCGTCGTGAGCGCCAACCGGTCTCCGGCGCCGATCCGCACTCCTTCAAGCGTGACCGTGCACATCGCGCGAGTCAGATCGATGATGGGCGCGGGCTTGACCGCCACACCGGACGCGGACGCTCCGATTATCGCTAGCTCAACCCCGCGCTCACTACGCACGGGCAGCAGCAAATAGTCGAGCTTGCCGGCGTAACCCACGTTCGAAACGCGTCCACTAACGACACCATCGGATGTGACTTCCGGCAGGGGCTCGCCTTGTAACGGCAGCGCCGTCGAGATACGAACCTCGCCTGCGGCGATCTTCGGCAGCCACGTCGATTTCTGATCGTCAGTGCCAGCGAGCGAAATCGCGTCCGCGGCCAACAACATGGGCAGCGCAGGCAAGGGCGCGAGGAAACGTCCCAACTCTTCATAAAGGACCGCGAGCCCTGCGTAACCCAAGCCGAGTCCGCCGTGCTCTTCCGCGATCGCCACGCCGAACCAGCCAAGCGAGGCCGCTTCAGTCCAAAGCTCTTCCTCGGCTTGCGAGGCTCGGCCTTCCTTGAAGTGGGCGATCGTTCCGTCCCACTTGCCTTCGAGCACGGGCCGGATCGCTTCGCGAAGCTCGCTGCCTGCAGCGTCCGTCATGCGCGCCCTCCCGCAACTTTTCGGGTCGACCACCGCGCGCGAGCGATGCTTTGCGCAGCGTTGTGAGCACCGCCGACCTCACTCTGTAACGCGCGCAGTCGATAAGTCCAGAAATGCAGCAGATGCTCGTTGGTCACGCCCATCGCACCATTGAACTGATGCAAGTCGACCATGAACTTCTTCACGTGCTGTTGGGCATAACACGCCGCCTCATCCGCATGCGCAGGATCGCCGCTCCAGGCGGCACGCAATGTGAGGAACTGAATGCCTTGAGCAACCATATGACACTGAACGAGCCGGTGCTGAACGCTTTGATACGAACCGACGGCGCGACCGAGCACGTGCCTGTTGTTGACATGATCGATCGTGAATGCGATCGCACTCTGTACCGTACCGGCGCACTCCGCTGCCAGCGCCACGCGCCACCACTGTCTCAGTGTAGCCGCCGCGCCCACGATGCGCCGACTCCGCGTCAGATCTGGTTGTGTATGAAAGCGACCGAATGGATACGCGTAAATGGACGGCGTGGTCTCGACATCCTTCGCGTCGACCTTGACGACCAGAACATCGTCACCGCTTTCCACAAATGCCGTGCGCGCCACCGGAAGATTGCGGATCGGCTTGTCGAGGTTTCCGGCCCCGATCAGAGCGATGGGCCCCTCGACTCGCTCATCAGGCAGCAGCCGGGCAGCAACAACTGCAGAGGCGCCCACCTCCACCGTCGCCGGAATACGCGACGCTTCAATCGTAACGAGCGCCGCCTCCAACGCACCCAGATCTCGGCCGGCATCGAGGAAGCCGTTCTCGAGCAGCAAGTGCTGCAGCTTGTGATCGAAATGACAGAAGCCTTGGCGATTCGATACCGCCAGTTCCGAATGGTCGGCGAGGATGGCCTGCACGGCCTCGACTAGAGCGGACTGTTCCTCGGTCAGTTTGAAATCCATCGACTCATTTCCTCGGCAGCCCGAGGCCGCGTTGCGCCACCAGATCGAGTTGAATCTCGTTGGTGCCGCCGGTGATGCCGGCGGGCGTGTTGATACGGTAATAGTCATCGAGCAGCAGATGGCCGCCGGCTAATGCGTCCGGTGCGAACTGCGCGATGAAGTCCATCAAATCCTGCACGGCCTCGAGCGAACAAATGCGCGACAGGTTGGCGTCGGTATTCGGCGGCTGACGTTTCACACGTTGATCGACCACGCGATACGTGAGCAATCGAGCGGCTTCGAACTTCGCGACCAGCTCTCCCGCGAGCGTCTGGATGATGGGGTCATCCCAGCGCCCTTCGCTCTGCAACTTCTCGACCACCATGTCCAACGCTTCCAGGCCGACGTGATATCGCGGCACGCCGACCCGTTCGTACGACAGCGCGTGCGTGATGATTTCCCAGCCCCGGTTCTCTTCACCGACGCGTGAACTCACAGGCACACGGACATCTTCGAAGAACACTTCGTTGAGATGGCCGTCTTTGACCAGACCGGAATAGGACGCGACGCGAATGCCCGGCGAATTCATCGGCACGAGCAGCACGGTGATGTCCTTGCGCTCGGGCCCGGTGCGCACGAGCAGGATGCACCAGTCCGCTTTGCGTGCGTAGGACGTCCAGATCTTTCCGCCATTCACGACGTAGTGATCGTCGCGACGCTCGGCTTTGGTCTTCAACGCCGCCAGATCGGTGCCGGCGTTCGGCTCGGAAAAGCCCTGACACCAAATCACCTTGCCACTGGCGATTCCGCCCAGGTGCTGCCGCTTCTGTTCTTCGGTGCCGTACTTCATCAGCACCGGACCGATCCAGTTGATGTTCATGTACTGGCCGCCGCGAGGCTCGCCGGCTGCCTTCATCTCTTCGCCGAGAATGAAATGTTCCCAATCCTCGCCGGCGTTGCCGCCGTACTCGGTCGGCCAGTGCGGCACCAGCAGTCCGCGCTTCGCCAGCTCCGCGCAAAACCAGCGCGAGAAGTCCATCGCTTCGTCGGAGGCATAACTGCGCTTGACGTAAAACTCGTCCCAGTTGTCCGGGAGCAATTCGTCCAGCGCGGTGCGCACGCGCTGTCGATAGTCGATCTGTTGGGGAGTCCAGCCGAATTCCATGTTGCAGCCTCAGGGCCCGACGGCGAGCTTCGGCTCGCGCGGCAGGCCTAACGTCTTCTCAGCGATGATGTTGCGTTGGATCTCGTTGCTGCCCCCTGCGATGGTGCAGGCCCACGAGTACAAGTTGTCGTGCATCCAGTAGCCGGATTCGTAACCGCCGCCCATCAACACCGATTGCACGTATTGAGCGGAGATGCCGCCCAGCTGCACGCCGAGATCGGTGAACTTCTGCAGCATCTCGCTGTGATAGATCTTGATGATGGACGCTTCGGAGCCGCCACCGTCACCGCGCAGCGCGCGGGTGAGCATGTTTCCAACCAGCACATGCAATGTTTCGGTGCCGATGTGCACGTCGACGAGCTGACGCCGGATGCCGTCGTCGTCGATGAATCGCCCGCCCCAGGGCGCCGGCTTGGATGCATCGCGAACCAGCAGCGCGAGCGCCTGGCGCATGCGCTCCGCGAACTCGAGCGCAGTAAGACCGCGTTCGGAAGCGAGCGTCGATTGAGCGACTGCCCAACCCTGCCCTTCCTCACCGACGCGGTTCTCGGCCGGAATCTCGACGTTGTCCAGGAACAGCTCGCAGAAGTGCGAGCCACCGGTGAGCATCCGGATCGGCCGGCGTGTGACGCCTTTGCTCTCCAGATCCAGGATGAAATAGGAAATGCCTTTGTGCTTTGGCGCGCTGGAATCGGTGCGAGCGAGCAGCAAGCAGTAACGCGCGCGATACGCATTCGACGACCACGTCTTCTGACCATTGATGACGTAAACATCGCCGCGACGCTCCGCCTTGGTTCGCAAGCTGGCAAGATCGGAGCCGGCACCGGGCTCGGAAAAGCCCTGGCACCAGATTTCATCGCCGGTCAGGATGGCTGGCAGATGCCGCTTGCGCTGTTCATCCGAGCCCCACTCCAGCAGCGTGGCCGGCGCGTGATAGAGCGAGATGAAATAAAGAACGAGGCGCGGCGCGCCGGCACGAGCGAGCTCTTCGAACAACACGATCTGCTGCGGGAAGGACATTCCGCCGCCGCCCCATTCCTTGGGCCAATGCGGAGCGACGTAGCCGCCGTCGCGCATCTGACGAAACCACCGCTTCTGAAACGCGACGTGCTCGTCCTCCGACGCGCCGAGCATTTCGGTCTGCCAATCCTTCGGCAGATTGCGAGCAAGCCACTCGCGCACCTGCTGGCGGAAATCTTCGTGAGCCTTCAACTCTTCGATCATTGCGGCGTGCTCAGCGACCGAGCCATTGTGGGGCGCGCTTCTCGAGGAACGCGCGAGGACCTTCGCGATAATCTTCAGCGCTGGCGTTGCGCTCGAAAGCCTGCCTCATCACGACGCGCAACTCGGCATCGGTCATATCAGCGGCGACTCGCGCGACTTTCAAGCTTTCACGAACCGCGACCGGCGCGCATTTCGCAACCGCTTGCGCAAGCTCGACGGCAACGTCGAGCGCCGAGCCCGGCGATGCCACTCGATTGACGAGACCGTGAGCATGCGCCTGCATCGCCGATAGTACCTTTCCGGTCGCAATCAGCTCGATGGCGATATTCCGGGGGAGCAAACGAGGCAATCGGTACACGCCGCCCGCCGCCGCCATGAGACCGCGTGAGGTCTCGGGCAAACCGAACGTCGCGGTCTCCGCAGCTACGACCATGTCGCAAGTGAGCACAATCTCGAAACCGCCGCCGAGCGCGAAGCCCTCGACCGCCGCAATCCAAGGTTTCTCACGGGGGTAGTTCACGAAGCCGGCGAATCCGCCACGCGGCGTTCCCAACGTCGTCGCACGTCCAGCCGCGACCTCTTTCAAATCCGCGCCCGCGCAGAAGGCTTTGCCACCCGCGCCGGTCAACACGACGACCCACGTATCGGGATCCGCTTCAGTGAGCGTCAGCGCACGATCGATGCCTTCGGCGACCGATGCACTGACGGCATTGCGCGCTTCCGGCCGATCGATGGTGATCACCGCGACGTGAGGCGCCGGTGAATGCAAACGAACGGTGTCGGAGAGATTTTCCTGCGTCACGACTCGACCTCAGCTCTTGGCCCGCGCGGCCTCGGCCGCAGCGATATGCGCGGGAAGACCATCGAGCAGGACCGTCTTCGTCTCCAGATACGGCATGAGCCCTTCGACTCCGCCCTCCCGACCGACGCCGGATTGTTTGAACCCGCCGAACGCAATGGAGAAGTCGAGGCGCAATCCGTTGTGTCCAACGGTGCCGCTACGAAGTCGTCGCGCGACGCTATATGCGCGCTCGACGTCGTTGGTGAACACTGTCGCGTTCAATCCGTACGGGCTGTCATTGGCCAGCTCGATGGCGTGCTCATCGTTGTCCGCGGGAATGGCGACGATCACCGGGCCAAAGATTTCTTCCTGCGCGATCGCCGAGCGATTATCGACGCCGGCGAACACCGTCGGCTCCACGAAGAACCCACGCGATAAATGAGACGGCCGCCCGCCGCCCGTTGCGACCTTGAAGCCCGCCTCCTTGCCCTTCGCGATGTAACGCTCGACGATGTCGCGCTGTCGTGCCGTCGCGAGCGGCCCCATCTGTGTCGCCGGATCGAACGGATCGCCCACCACCACCTTCGACAACTTGCTGCTGAGTGCTTCGACGAAATCGTCATGCCGCGAGCGGGACACAATCATGCGAGTGAGCGACGCGCAGACCTGGCCGGTCATGTCGCATGCATTCGCCGCGATCGACTGTGCCGCCTTCTCCACGTCATAGTCATCGAGCACCACCGCCGCCGACTTGCCGCCGAGCTCGAGCGTGTAACGTGCCATCCGTTCGCCAAGAATCGAGGCGATGCGCTTGCCGGTTGCACTGGAACCGGTGAACGAAATCTTGTCGATGCCGGGATGGCGCACGAGCGCTTCGGACGCCTCGCGATCCGCAGTGACGACGTTGATCACACCTGGCGGGAGTCCCACCTTCTCCGCGATCTCCGCCATGATCAATGCATGACTCGGTGCTTCGGGCGAACCTTTGATGACGACGGTGCAACCCGCAAGCAACGCCGGCGCGACTTTGAAGCCGATGAGCGCAATCGGTCCATTCCAAGGAATGATCGCGCCGACCACACCGACGGGCTCGCGCACCAGCAACCCCACTTTCGCGCCGGAGAACGTGCGACGTTTCTCCTCGAACGCGAACTGGTTGGCCAGGCTCGCATAGAACTTGTACATGCCACTCACGCCGCCGGCATAGGCCGTGGCCATCGAGTGCAGGATGCCCATTTCATTGGGCCACGACCGGGCGACATCTTCCTTGCGACGATCCAGCTCTTCAGCAATCGCCGTCAGATAACGCGCCCGCTCGGCATGTGACATTCGCGGCCACGGGCCTTTGTCGAACGCGACGCGCGCGGCCGCGACAGCTCGGTTGATGTCCGCAGGCGTCGCCGCCGCCACCGAAATATATTTCTGCTCGGTGGCCGGCGCGATGACGTCGAGACTCTGATTCGACGAAGCCGCCACCCAGGCGCCGTCGATGAACAAACGGTCCGGATGCTGGAGGCTGGAAACATGGTTCATGGAAGTCGCGCTCATAAAAGTCGGTCAACGCTCCGCGAGAATGAGATCCGCCGCTCGCCAGCCGAGCACCATCGCCGGTCCATTGGTATTGCCTGAGGGCATGACCGGAAAAATCGAGGTGTCCACGACCCGAAGGCCATCGACACCCCGCACTCGCAGGCGTGGGTCGACGACGGATTGCTCATCCCTTCCCATGCGACAGCTGCCGCATGCGTGATAGTTCGTGTAGCCCATCTGCAGGTGCGCATCGAGGATCTGCTCGTCGCTCATGTATTGCGGGCCTGGACGAGTCTCCTGCGGCTTGAACGCCGAGAGCGCCGCGCTGTTCACGAAGCGGCGAGTGAGGCGCACGATGTCGATCATCTTCTTGCGGTCGTCCGGCGCAGTACCGTATCCAGATTGAATCTCCGGCAACTCACTGGCATTCCGCGAACGAATCGACACTGAACCCTTCGACTCAGGCCGCAGCGGATACACACACAGATTCATGCCCCCGTGCGGCTCGACGCCCGCGCCGGGATTCATATAGTTGATGCTGAACGGTGCGATCAGCATCTGCATGTCCGGACGCGACAAGTCGTCGCGTGATTTGAAGTACGCGACGGCATCATAAACGCCGGCCGCGAGGGCGCCACGCCGCGTGAGATAATATTGAGCGGCGGAGCGATATCGCCGCCAGCCCTGCAGATCGCGATTCACCGAACTGCGATCGGGAACGCGCCATTGCATGACGAGGCCGCGATGCTCGACAACGTTGCGACCGACTTCCGGGCTCTCCTGAACCAGCCGCACATCGTGTCGATGCAACAGCTCCGCTGGGCCGATGCCAGAACGTTGCAGAATCGCCGGCGAGGCCAGCGTGCCGCCACTGAGCAGGATCTCGCGACGGGCTTTGAAACTCACATTCGCGCCATTGTGAATCGCGCGAACCACCGTAGCGCGCCGCCCTTCGAACTCGACAGCATCGACTGCGGCGCCAGTAATCACAGTTAGGTTCGGTCGATCGCGGATCGGATCAAGGAACGCGGTCGCCCCACTTTGACGACGACCGCGATAAATGGTCCGCGGCGCATAGCCGATACGAGGTACATCTTCCGGATCGTTGACGTCCGCCTTGGGCGCGAGGCCCATCGACGCACCGGCTTTAATCGCTGCATCGATGAGCGGCGTGCGCATCTCCGGCAAAGAAATATGTAACGGCCCCCGATCGCCGCGCGTCGGCGCCGACCCGAGCTCGTGATTTTCCATCGCCCGATACGCGGCCCCGATGTGCTTCCAACTCCAGTCTTCGCTCGAGTCGGCCGCGAGCGAATCGTAGTCGGCATCCTGGCCACGCACGTAAACCATGCCGTTGACGGAGCTCGATCCGCCGAGGGTGCGTCCCCTCGCCCACGATTCGGCCGCATGTTTGGAAGCGGCGTCCGGCTGCGTCATGTAGGGCCACATGTGCACCGGACTCGCCATGATCTTGAAAATGCCTTTCGGCATGGTGATGAACGGATGACGATGCGAGCCGCCCGCTTCGATCAACAAGACCCGGTTGGCCGGGTCTTGCGAGAGCCGGTAGGCGAGCACGCAGCCCGCCGCACCGGCTCCCACGATCACATAGTCGAACGTTTCTTCCACGCTTGGGGCTCGATCAGAACTTATAAGACACCGAGAGGCCCGCTGCCGCCGGCTCGCCATAGATCTGCTGGATCGAGAACGGGCCCGGCAGCACTTCGGCGCGATAGTCCTCATCCGTCACGTTGTTGCCGTACACGGTGACCGATGTCGACCCGGACAGCGAAGTCCAGGTGGCACGCAGGTTCAACAGGGTGTAGCCGTCCTCGACGAACCGATTGATGGGATCGAAGTAGAACTTCGAGGTCGCATACAGATTCGCGTCGAACGACAGCTCGCCCCACGACACCGGCTGGTGATAGTTCACACCCAGCGTGCCGGAAGTCTCAGGCGCACGCTGCATCTGATTGCCGCTCGCGTCGACCGGCGGGTTGATGAAGATGCCGTACGCCGGCGACGTCGGATCGAGCACCTGCTGATAAGACACCGCGCCCGGGAAAGACTTGTACTCAGAGTGCACATATGTCGCGCCAGCACGCACCGACCATCGATCGGTGAGATCCGCGGTCACCTGCGCATCGAGACCATAGATCTCGGACTCGGCGGCGTTACGCGTCAAGCTGATCGTGCCGACGTACGACGCGATCTGCAGATCCTTGTAGTCGTAATAGAACGCAGCGGCATCGAACGTCAGGCCCTGGCCAGCCAGCTTGTAACCCACTTCGTATGCATTGATCTTCTCGGGATCGACCGGCGTGGTCGACTCGGTGATCGGCACCAGACCGGCCTTGTAACCCTGGGTGTACGAGGCATAAACGTTCGAGTAGGGCGTCAGCTCATAACGCAGCACCGCGCGCGGGGTCACGCTGGTCCAGCTGTGTTCGCCCTGGCGGCTGCCGGCCGGGTTCACCAGGTTCACATAGGAAGCGTCGGATTCATCGCGCCCCCAACGCACGCCCGCCGTCAGGAACAAGCCATCGGCGATCTCATAAGTGCCGTCGGCGAACGCGGCCAGCGATTTCTGCACGATGTTCGAGCTGAAGGCGGCGAACGGCGCCGCGGCGCCCACCTTCTGATTGAACGCGGGATACTCGTTCTCGTTGCGGTAGTAGAACAGGCCCGTGACCCACGAGAACTTCTCGCCCTCGCTCGAGGACAGGTTGAATTCCTGCGTCACGGTCTTGTCATTCACGCGCCAGAACGCTGAGAAGATATCCACCGGCGTGCTGTCGTAATCCTTGGCTTCATCGCTCTTCTCATCGCGATACATCGAGTACGACGTGAAGTTCAAGCCGCCCAGATCGAAGTCACCGCGCAGCGTTGCGCTGTTACCTTTGTAGTCGTGACCGGCTTTAGCCGTGCCCGAATAGTTGTGCGGACCGGTCGCGACCAGCGTTCCCGGAATCACCGAGCCGGCCGACAGACCTTCATAGGCGCTGGTGATGTTCGCGGTCGGATCGTCGGCGGCACGATGCTCGAGCGTCAACGCGATCTTGGCGTTATCGGAGGGCTTCCAGAGAATCTTCGAGCGCACGGTCGAGCGTTCAAAGGCGGCGACATCGTCCTTGCCCGTCACCAGGCTCTTGACGCTGCCATCGCCCTCTTCGTAGTACGCCGTCAGATCGGCCGAGAGAGTGTCGGTCAAACCGCCCGAGAGATAGCCGCTGATCGTGCGACGACCGAACGAGCCGAAGCCCGCGCGGATTTCGCCGGAGAGTTCATCGGTAGGATCGCGCGTGGTGACCAGAATGGCGCCACCCGTAGCGTTGCGGCCGAACAGCGTGCCTTGCGGTCCCTTCAACACATCGACGCTCTGCACGCTGACCAGATCGAAGTCCGAGCCCAGCAGGTTCGGAACATAGAAACCATCGACGTAGATCGCGACGTTGGAATTCATGCCGGGACCCGCGAGCGCGCTACCGACGCCGCGAATGGTTGGCTGCACGTAGGAGCCGGAGTAATCGAATCGCAGACCGGGCACCGCCTGAGGCAATGCACTGGTCGCGGCGACGCCAGCGTCTCGCAACGTGTCTCCGCTGAGAGAGGCGATGGAGATCGGCACGTCGACCGAGCGCTCCTCACGACGTTGGGCAGTGACCGTAATTACTTCGAGGCTGTCTGTTTGTGCCGTCTCGGCGGCGGGCGTCTCGGCAGTCTGAGCCGACGCGACGCCTGCAAGCAGGCTCGAAAACACAGATGCGGCAGCGAATGCTGATTGCACCGCTGATTTCACTTCAATCGTCATGGGTCCCCCTCTCAAGGCCTAAGGTCAGATCGTTTTCGAACCGCTGAAACCAATTGTGCGATTATCGCTCCGATGTAACACAGTCGCACATGAGTATTCGAGTGTCAACGAGAAAACCAAGTACGCGGGTTAAATCCGAGGCAATGCGACGACTCAGCGAGGCGCCATGCGAATGGCACCGTCCAGACGGAAGCAGGCGCCGTTGAGGTAGCTGTTGCGACAGATTTCGAGCGCGAGCGACGCGTACTCCGCCGGTGCACCGAGTCGCTTCGGGAATGGCACCGAGGCCGCCAGCGCCTGGCGCACCGGCTCTTTCATGGTCGCCATCAGCGGCGTGTCGAAGATGCCGGGCAGAATCGTGTTGACGCGAATGCCTTCATTCATCAGATCGCGTGCGACCGGCAAGGTGAGGCCGGCGATGCCCGCTTTCGATGATGCGTAAGCAGCTTGCCCGATCTGGCCGTCTTCGGCAGCCACGCTGGCGGTATTCACAATCGCACCGCGCTCGCCGTCCTCCATGGGCGCAAGGGTCAGCATTCCGGCCGCGGATTTCGCGATACAACGGAACGTTCCAATCAGATTGATTTGCACGATGCGCTCGAACTGATCGAGCGGAAAATGTTTGATCTCGCCGGTTTGTTTGTCGCGCGACGCGGTCTTGACCGCATTGCCCAGACCGGCGCAGTTGATCAGGATGCGCTCCTGACCGAACGCGGCCCGCGATTTGGCGAAGCCGGCATCGACGCTCGCGTCCTGACGCACATCGACCTGGCAGAAGACGCCGCCGATCGCAGCCGCCACCGCTTCGCCCTTCTCCGCATTCAGATCGAAGATCGCGACCTTCACGCCTTCGGCGGCGAGCGCGCGTGCCGTCGCTTCACCGAGCCCGGACGCGCCACCGGTCACAACCGCTGCAGACCCCGTCAATTTCATTACTCACACCTCACACGTCGACTGGACCGCCGACCCTGGCGTGAATCCGGGTAGTGCTCCTTCCCGTAGCACGTTTGTGCGATAATGTATCAAGTGTTTTTATATCGCACAATGTCTACCTCGCACTCTCCCGAGGAAGTCATTAGCATTGCAGCACCTTGAAAGCGCGCACATGAGCCAACCCATTACACCGACTAATAAAACGCCCGATCTCGCGCCGGCGCCGGCCAAGGCGGCCGCGAATCCCGAAGACCAGATGGGCGGTTTCGCCAAAGGGCTCGCGGTGATCGAGGCCTACGGCCGCGGCCGCTCCGCGTTGACCATCGCTGAAGTGGCCCGCCTCGCCGGTCTGGATCGCGCCTCGGCGCGGCGTTGTTTGCTCACCCTGGTCAATCGCGGCTATGCCACGACCGACGGCCGGTATTTCGAGCTCACTCCGCAGATCCTGCGGCTCGGCAACGCCTATCTGGCCGCGCCGTTGTCGCGTTTGATTCAGCCCTCGCTCGATCAGTTGGCTCATGCAGTCAGCGCCTCGTGCTCGGCTTCGGTGCTCGACGGCACCGAGATCGTCTACATCGCGCGGGCCGCACACCATCAGTTGATTGCTGGCAGCCTGCACGCCGGCAGCCGCTTGCCCGCTTACTGCACGGCCATGGGTCGCGTGCTGCTCGCGGCACTGCCTCCGGATCAAAGCCACGAGCGACTGGTGCAAAGTGATCGCAAAGCCATCACGCCTCGCACACTCACCGATATCGATGCGCTCGAAGCGGAGCTCGGTCGCGTCCGAGCCAGCGGCTTCTCCCTGATCGATCAGGAAGTCGAGATCGGCTCGATGTCGATCGCGGTGCCGATTCGCAATACTCAGGCCCGCACCGTCGCGGCCGTCGTCGTGGCCTTGCATGCAACGCCCGAGTCCGCTTCACGCATTCGCTCCGAAGTGCTGCCGCGAATGCTCGAAGCGCAGCGTCAGCTCGCCGAGATCCTGCCCTGATCCGTCAACGCTTGCGCTTCGGCGCCACGACGTTGCGTTTCAGATAGTCGTCCACCACCCCGACCACCTGCTCGATCAGCAGGGCTCGGGGCACATTGCGCGGCTTTTCCAACACCCACCGGCGGAAGACGCTCATCAGCAGCGTCTCCAGAAAGAAGATGTGCCGCTCGGTCTCCAACGGATCGAACTCATGATGCTGAGCGAAGAACAGCCGCATCGCCGCCCGGTTCAACGTTAGAAACGAAGTCGCGCCGACCACTCGCTCGATCTCGGGCGCCTCGGTCGGCATGCGTAGCAGGACCAGCGAATGGCGCTCGAGAATGGTCAATAGCGCAGTGATGGCGGTGCGGATGGCCTCGATCTGCGGCTTGTCGAGGATGTCGATGGTGATCACCCGCATCTTCTGAGCTGCGGTCGCCGCCACATCCTCGTACCAGGCGAGCAGGATCGCCTCGTAGGTCGGGAAGTATTGATACAGCGAGCCGATGCTCACTCCCGCCCGCTCTGCAATCTGCCGTGTCCCGACATTACCGAAGCCGTGCTCTCGCACGAGCTCGTCAGTCGCCGAGAAGATCGCCTGAACGGTGGACCGCGACCGCTCCTGCGACGGCTTCTTTCGTCGCGACAACGGCGAGTCGGACTTCACGGAACGAGGGGCTCTCATCGCGCACATGGTACGAGCGTCCCTGCCTCAGCTGCCCGTGAACTTGGGCTTGCGCTTTTCCATGAATGCATTGGCACCTTCTTTGTGATCCTGCGTATAGAGCGTCAACTGATCGTAAGCGAGCGACGTTTCGAAAGCACCGGCCATCATCTGCTTCAGCATGGTATTCACTGAAAGCTTGCCGTACGAGATCGCCAGCGGCGGCCCGTCGGCCAGCTTGCGCGCCATCGCATCCACTGCCCCGTCCAGCTCATCGTCGGGCAGCGCATAGTTGATCAGGCCAATGTCCGCCGCCTTGCGGCCGCCAATCGGGTCGCCCGTGAGAATCAGCTCTTTGGCCCGATGAAACCCGATCAGCAACGGCCACAACGCGGCGCCACCGTCGCCCGGCGCAATGCCATGCTTCACGTGCGAGTCGCATAGTTTCGCGGATTCCGCGGCGTAGACCAAGTCGCACGCCAGCGCCAGATTCACACCCAGGCCGTAAGCGTAACCGCGCACTTTCGCGATAATCGGCTTCTCACAATCGAGCATGTTCCAGAAAATCCGCCGGGCGGGTCGCGTGCGCGGCCGGCCACGCCGACCTTCGTTGTTCTGCTTCTGCTGACCGCCGAGATCCGTCCCTGCGCAGAACGTGCCAGCGTCGCCGGTCAGAATCGCCACGCGCACGTCGTCGTCCGCATCGATGTCATCCCAGATGCGCTCGAGCTCGGTGTGCATTTGCCGGTTCACGGCGTTCTTGCGGGCCGGATTGGACAGCACCAGCGTCGCGATGCCGTCGCTGACGGACACCTTGATCATCTCGTAACGTTGCGGATCGATCGCTGACATGACTACCTCACCATTCCGGCGCGACGGTCACCTTCAGCCCGTCGAGCCGGTCGGTGACGTTGATCTGACAGGCCAGCCGCGAACCGGGCTGCCGGCCCTCCTGGGCGTAGAGCAAATCGTCTTCCTGACTCTGCATGTCCGGCAAACGCGGCAAGTCCGCTGCATCGATAAAGACGTGGCACGTGCCACAGGAACAGCAGCCACCGCAGCTCGTCACGGCGTTGATCTCTTCGACGCCGCCGTCCATGAGCGCGTCTTTCAGCGAGCTGCCGGCGGTTGCATCGATGGTCCGGGTCTCGCCCGACCGGGTTGTCACATTGATTCGTGGCATGTCGACCTCAACCCCATTCGAGCGGCAGATGAGTCAGCGCCAGAATGGAGCCGCCCCGCCATTCGAGTTTCGCGCCCGGTGCCATCCGGAAATTTGGAATGCGCTTCAGCCACGCCTCCGTGAACGTGCGCATCTCGGCACGCGCGAGCACGTTGCCAATGCAGGTATGCGCACCAATCGAAAAAGCGATGTGCTGGCGATCCTGGCGGTCGATATCGAAGCGTTGCGGGTCGGGATTCTTGCGATCGTCGCGACCGGCCACCGGCAGCGCGCACATCACCATGTCGCCCACTTCGAAACGCGCGCCACCGAGCTCGATCTCTTTCTTGACGATGCGCGGCTGATGAACGACGCCATACATCCGCAGCGACTCCTCGACGAAGTCCGGCAGACGCTCAGGCTGACTCGCAAGCCGGCTCTGTAGGTCCGGATCGCCAGCGAGATGGTAGAACGCGAACGTCAATGCGTTCGCCACCGTGTCGAGACCGCCGAGGAACAACAGGTATCCCATCGACTGGAATTCTTCCGGCGTCAACGGCTCGCCACGCACGCGCTCCGCCAACAGCTTGCTGATGAGATCTTCGCGCGGCTCCTTCAGGCGCTGCTCGCGCAGATCCATCATCACGCCGATGATGGTCTCTTGCAGTTGGAGCCGGCGTTCGCTGGTGATGTTGCTGAAGTACTCCAGCACGATGCCCCGGAACTCCTCGAAGCGATCCAGCGGCATGCCCATCATTTCCATGAAGATGGACACGGGATAGGCCGCACCCAACTCTTCGGCGAAATCACAATGGCCTCGCGCCTGGACGCGATCGATCAGACGATCTGCCCACATGCGCAGCTTCTCGGACATCGCCACGATGGATTTCTTGTCGAAGTGCTTGAGCAGCACGGCCCGGTAACGCGCGTGATCCGGCGGATCGAGACTCAGCGGAATGAACTGCACCGGGCTGTTGAGGCGCGGGATGTGCAGTTCCTTGCTCGAGAAATGTTCCGGATCGCGCAGGATCGTCGACATGAGATCGTAGCGCGTGATGATCCAGTGGCCGCCATTGCGCGGCGTGTAGAAGATGTCCGGCCCGGCGTCCTGCAGCGCCTTGTACGCTGCGTGCGGACCGTCGAGCAGCCGTGGATCGGTGTAGATATCGACGTCGACGACCTGGTCGGGTCGCACATTCGACGGAATGCTGGTTGTCATGATTTTCGCCTCAGCCGCTGGCCAGACCCATTTGTTCTTCGAGCACCTTGTGGAAGGTCGCAACGTCCTGCTCCATGCCTCCCAACGTCAACTGCTCCACCGCACCGGTCTTCACACCGATGGTTCCGAGCTCGGAGACCCAGAAGTCTTCGTCCGTGGTCACCCGCTGCATCAGCTCGATCGACTTCTCGCATCTCGCCTTCTCTTTTTCGGTCTCGGGCATGCGATCGACCAGCATGTAGTAGTTGATCACGGTCTTGTCGGGCGACTGCGGCGACAGGAACATCACGTTGATATAGGTCGGGCTGGTGATGACGATGCTGCCGGGGATGAGCGTGTAGCTGAAAACACCCGACGCCCGGAAATCTTCGAACGTCTGCATGCCCTCGCCTTGCTCGGCCTTGTAGCCGGCGCGTGCCGAAGATTGCAGCAGATGTGGGCCGATCTGCGTGAACGCCGTCGGACGGTCCACGAACATCGAGCCGAGCGACTTCGAATGCAGTCGGGGGATGTGATAGTTCTCCAGGAACGCGTCGTGCACGAACTTCCAGTTCGCTTTGATTTCGTAGCGCGCCTTGGTGTAGACGACCTGCTTCGGCAAGCCGATCGCGTCGAACTCGGCCGCCAGATCGCCGCTGACGATGGAGAAATCCGCGTTGCTGTTGGGATCGAGATTGACCCAGATGATGCCGCCCGCCTCCACGCACTCGAGCCGCTTCAGCGAGTGCTTCTTTTTATCGAGGCCAGGGAACACGTCCTCGCGCGGCACGCCGACGAGCTCGCCTCGCATGTTGTAGGACCACGCGTGGTACGGACAGACAATCAGGCCGCCGGACTTGGCTTCCTTCTCACGCGACAGTTGAATGCAACGATGCATGCAGACGTTCAGGAATGCGTGCACCTTGCCGGTATCGTCTCGGGTCAAAAGTACCGAGGTACCATAGTCTTCGTTGATGACGTGCATCTTCGGCTTCGGCAACGCGGCCGACACTTCGATCGGCACCGGCTTGCCGCGAAACAACTTCTTCTGCTCGAGCTCGAAGTACTCCTGAGACGTGAAGACCTCGGTGCGCAGATACGTCACCTTCTTCGGCACCATGGTCGGATCGGAATCCGTCAGCGACGCGACGATCCCGCGCTGTACCGCTGTCAACGGCCGGCGGGGAGTCGTTTCCTCAGTCATCACACTTGCTTCACTCGTCATGCAGGTACCCTCAGGGGTCAGTAGTCAGGCGCGGGGCCGCAGCACCAGCGGCAGTCGCGTCAGCCCTTGTGTCTCGCCTTCACCCCAGGCGATCGAATCGTTCGGATCCAGGTCCACTCGCTCGTAACGACGCAGGATTTCTTCCAGCGCGATGCGCAGCTCGAGCTTGGCGATGGCCGAGCCCAGGCAGCGATGCGCGCCGAAGCCAAAGCCCACGTGGGGATTGGGATTGCGCGCGAGATTGATTTCATTTGGCTTGTCGAACACCGCCGGATCGCGGTTGGCCGCGCCGAAACACAACAGCACCTGATCTCCCTGGCGGAGCTTCGAGCCACCGAGCTCAGCGTCGGCAACTACGGTGCGACGTAGATACGTGCCCGGCGACGCATAGCGCACGAATTCTTCGAGCGCGGTTGGAAACAACTCAGGTTGATTGCGCAGGCGGTCGGCCAGCTCGGGCTGTTTTGCAAACAACAGCAGCGTCTGCGACAGCGCCAGGTTCACCGTGGTGAAACCGCCGAATAGCAGGAGCCGCGTGATCGACACTTGATCTTCGATGCTCAGCGCGCGGCCTTCGACGCTGCCGTGTGCGACTGCTGCCAAAATGTCTTTCGATGGATCGGCCGAGGCGCCGCGGATCTGCAGCTGTTCAATCAGGTAGGCCGTCAGTTCCTGCGAGGCTTTGATCGAGGCCTCGCTACCGCGGCCGTGAATCAAGCCATCCACTAGATTGTTGAGTCGGTCGGCGTCCTGACTCGGAAAGCCAAAGATGGCGAGCGCGGCATGAACCGGGAACGGCTCTGTGAATCTCGACACCATCTCGACATTGGTCTCGCCGGCCAGGCCGTCGAGGAGACTCACCGCGATGGCGCGCACTTTGCTTTCGTTCGCAGCGATGCGATCCGGCGTCAGGAACGGATCGAGCAACCGACGAAACTCACGTTGCAACGGCGGATCGACCTCGGCGGGCACGTGACGAGTCCGGCTCTCGTTCGGTAAGGCAATGCCCTGCGCGGAGGAATAGATCTTGTGCTGAGCGGCCGCCGTGCGCAGGTCCGCATGCCGGGTGACGACATAAAAACCGCCGTACGCGTCGCTGCGCGGCAGCTCGGTTGCGGCCCGCATCGCGTCCCACACCTGCTCCGCATCGGCGCGATGCTGAGCGGAATGGTGATCGAACTGCGCGAATTCCAGCGCTGCGATTGGACAACGCCCGGCATCGGCTTTACTCACGCCTCACCCCCTAGGCCCTGACTCCGAGCCGAGTGTATAGTGAACATTGTTCACTTTCTAGTCGCCTTTCCGGCGGGCCAACCATGATGCGATTCCAGGGCAAAACCGCGATTGTGACGGGCGCCGCCTCCCCTGCAGGCATCGGTTTCGCAACCGCTGCACGCCTGGCACGCGAAGGCGCCAAGGTTTTACTCACAGATATCGATGGTGTCGGCGCCGCCGCGCGGGCCGAAGAATTGAAGGCGTTCGGCGCAACCGCGCTTGGTTTTTCTCACGACGTAAGTCGTAACCAGGACTGGCAGCGCATCCTGAACGACGCCGAATCGGCGTTCGGCACGATCGATATCCTGGTCAATAACGCCGGCCTGGTGATCCTCAAAGGCATTGATTTACAAACTGAAGAAGACTGGCGTCGGCAACTGGACGTCAATCTCACCAGCGTTTATCACGGCTGCCGGACTGTGATCGAACACATGCGCCGCCACGCTCGCGGCGGCGCCATCATCAATGTTTCATCGATTGCGGGCTTGGTCGGCATGCGCCGCTGCGTGGGCTATAGCGCGAGCAAAGGCGGCGTTCGACTCATGAGTAAGGCCCTGGCGATGGAGACAGCGGCCGAGGGAATTCGCGTAAATACCGTGCATCCGGGCGTCATCGAGACACAAATGCAACAAGTCTCAAAGGCCGACGGTGGCGAACAGTCCGCCAGAATTCACGCCACGATTCCGATGCAACGCATGGGCAGACCTGAGGAAGTCGCCGCTGCGATCGCATTCCTCGCCTCGGACGACGCCGCTTACGTGACCGGCACCGAGCTGGTCGTCGATGGCGGCTTCACTGCGCAGTAGGTCAGAGGTCGGGCGCGACCGTCACGCGCAAGCCTTCGAGAGCTTCTGTCACCGGAATCTGACAAGAGAGTCGCGACGTGGGCTGGCGCGCATCGGAGCTGTCGAGCAGCGCATCTTCTTCTTCAGACATTGGCGGCAACCGGTCCAGTTGTTCGCTCGCCACGAATACGTGACAAGTACAACAAGCGGCGCAGCCGCCACAAACCGCCTGAATCTCATCGATGCCGGCCTCGCGCAGGCCCTGCATCAGCGAAGGGCCAGCTTGGACGGCGATCTCCCGGTCCTCGCCGGAACGTGTAGTAACAGTCAGCTTCGGCATCTGCCCTCTCCCCCAAACTCGAGCCATGTTCTCGGGGCGCGACATAACCGATCAAGACGCGACTGGCACATGAACATTGTTCACTATACCATGACCGTCACCGAAGTGAATGTGAGCAGCCGATGGCGCGCGTCACGATTGAGCTACCCGATCGGTTCGTGTTCTCGACCCGAGTGCCGATCTACACCAGTCATATCAACCAGAGCCGTCATCTGGACTCGGTGGCGCTGCTGACGCTGTTCGCGGAGGCCCGCGCCCGCATGCTCGCCGCCATTGACTATCGTCGTGACAATACTGACGTGGCGATGATCGTCGCGGACACCGCCGTCACCTATCGATCCGAAGCCTTCTATGGCGAGACGTTGTTGTTCGAAATCGGCGCCGCGGATTTCAACAAGTACGGCTGCGATCTGGTCTTTCGAGCAACGGTCGATGGCGACGGCCGCGAAGTGGCTCGTGGCAAGAACGGCGTGGTGTTCTTCGACTATCGCTTGAAGAAGCCGGTGTCCGCGCCGGCCGCGTGGGTCGAGCGCCTGACGGCGACCTCGCTGAGCAGTGACATCCTGGAGTAACGGCCCGATGAATTTTACGATTGCCCGCGCCCTGCGCTTCTGGTCCGAAGAAACACCGGACCAACCCGCGCTGAGGTACGAGGATCGCAGCGTCTCCTTCAAAGAGCTGTACGACTGGGCGGGACGCGTAGCCCATGATTTATCTGAACGCGGCGTGCGACCGGGCGACCGCATTAGCATCGTTGCCACGAATTCGCTCGACTACGCGGTGCTCGCCTGCGGATTGATTCGCCTGGGCGCCATCGGTGCGCCGCTGAGCTTCCGTTCCACCGCGTCGGAGCTGCGCGAATGGTTCAATGAGCTTTCGCCCACGTTGATCTTCGCGGACACGGAGCGAAGTGCCACCGTCGCCGAAGCGCTCGGCACCGCGGCCAACGAAAAGTTGTTGTCGCTAGAGTCCATCATCCCTGCCCTACGCTCAGGTCCGCCTGCACCGCCGATGAACGAACCAGCGGACGAAGCGGCGGCATTCATCATCGGCACCAGCGGCTCGACCGGTCGGCCCAAAGGCGTCATCTACACCCATCGCATGGTCGTCACGTACGCCAGCGAGTTTGTGTTGATGGAGCCCCGCTGTGGCCGCGGCTCGTCAGTCCTGATGGTCGGCCCCTTCAGCTCCGGCTCCGGTTATCTGGTGATGACCCAGGGCCTGACGCAAGGCGCCACTATTTATATCGAAAGCAAGTTCGTCCCCGAACGCGCGCTCGATCTGCTGACCCGCCATCGCATCACGTCGTTCATGGCAGCGCCGATTTTCTTCGAGCGTATCGCTGCCCTGCCAGCGTTTGCCGACGCGGATCTGTCCAGCCTCTACTGGACGCAAGTGGGCGGTGCTCGCGTCAGTCCCGCGCTGCTCAGTGCATGGCGAAGCAAAGGTGTGGTGCTTCGACACGCCTACGGCTCGACGGAAGCCGGCGGCGCTTGGGGCGCTCGCAGCGATGTGGCAGTCAGCGAGCCCCATAAGTGCGGCCGTGGCGGAATGTTCTCTGAATATGCCATCCGGCTGAGCGATGGAACCATCGCGAGAACCGGCGGCCCCGGCGAAATCCTCATTCGCTCGGCTTGCATGACCGTGGGCCTTTGGAACAATGAATCGGGCACGCGTGAGATTCTGCGCGACGGCTGGCTGCACACCGGCGACCTCGGCGAGATCGACGCCAACGGCAATCTCACCTTCATCGACCGGCTCAAGGACATCATCATTTCGGGGGGCCTGAACATTTCCGCCGCCGAAGTGGAACGCGTGATCTCCGATGTGCCGGGTGTGCTGGAGGTGGCAGTCATCGTCGCCGCCGATTCCAGTTTCGGCGAAACGCCGCTCGCTATCGTGCATGGGCAGGCCACCTGCACGACCATCATCGAACACTGCAATCTTCACCTCGCTAACTACAAGGTCCCTCGTTACGTCGCTATCGAGCAGGAGCCGTTGCCGCGCCTGCCGTCCGGTAAAGTCGCGAAGCCCCTGCTCCGACAGAAGTATCAAGGAGCCGAGACATGGTTGCCGAAAGTTCGATAACGGAACTCACGGCGAACGCATCGGCCCGACGTGCGTGGGTGATCACGGTCTTCATGACCGTGTGTTTCACGCTTTCATATATGGACCGGCACGTGCTCAGCCTGCTGGTCGAGCCGATCAAGCAGTCGCTGGCGCTCAGCGACACCCAGATCGGTCTCGCCCAGGGCCTGAGCTTCTCCATCTTCTATGTGCTCGCCAGTCTACCGCTCGCCCGATTGAGCGATCGCGGTCACCGGCCTCGGATCATGAGTGCATGCATCGCGATGTGGTGCTCGATGACCGCGCTGTGTGGATTCGTCACGAACTTCTGGCAATTGTTATTGGCGCGCATCGGCGTCGCGTCGAGCGAGGCGGGACTGCCACCTGCCGCGCTCACCATGCTCGCCGACATGAACGACGCGAAAGGCCTGGCCCGCGCCAACTCCGTTTTCATGCTGGCGCCCTATCTCGGTGGCGGGTTGGCGTTGATGGGCGGCGGAGCGGTGTATGCCTGGGTGCAAACATTGGACCTGCAGATGGAACCCTGGCGGTGGGTGTTCCTGATCATTGGCGCGCCAGGATTGCTCGCGGCCGCCCTGATGCTCCTCGTTCCTGAGCCGCGACGCGAACGCTCAGCGGCATCGAGCAAATCTTCATTCAAAGGCCTCGCTCAATTTCTGCGTGCCGATGCCGGCTTCTACGCCTGCTACGTGCTCGCGATCTCCATGCTCGTGATGATGTTGAACGCCATCGTCTCGTGGATGCCCGCGGTGTTGATGCGCTCGTTTCATCTCGAGCCCAAAGCGGCCGGTGCTGTATTCGGCCCGACCTTCCTGATCGCGGGTATCGCCGGCACGCTCATCGCCGGTCAGGTCATCAGCAAGGCCGGCGACAGCCACGCGCGTAGCACGGTCGAGCGAATCTTTCGATACATGCGACTGAGCGTTTGGATCGCACTGCCTGCGGCCGCAATCGCCCCGCTCGCGCCGTCCGTCTCGTTGCAGATCGCCGTCATCGCAGTGGCAATTTTCTGCGTGAGCTCGGTGAACTCGCTGTCATCGATGCCGTTCCTGCTCCTCGTGCCCACTCATATTCGCGCCCAGGCGGTCGCATTCCTCGCGCTCGTCACTGCGTTGGTCGGTACCGGGCTCGGTCCGATGCTCGTGGGAATGCTGAGCGACGCACTGGCGTTTACCAAACATCCGTTGCCCTTCGCACTCGCCTGCGTGGGCATCACTGCCGCAACGATCGCGGCGTTCCTGCTGCAATGGCTGGTGAAACGCGCGCGGCAGATGACGGCACCCCAATTTCTGTAAATGGTGAATCAACTATGAGCGACGCTTACATCGTACAGGCCCTGCGCACCGCTGGCGGCAAGCGCAACGGCAAGCTGGCGACCTGGCATCCGGCGGATATGGCCGGTGAGATATTGAATGCGCTGGTCGATCGCAGTGGCGTCGACCCCGCCGCCATCGATGACGTCATCCTGGGCTGCGTCAGTCAGGTCGGCGAACAAAGTTTTCATATCGCACGCAACGCTGTGTTGGCCTCGCGCCTGCCGGATTCCGTGCCCGCAGTCACGATCGATCGGCAATGCGGCTCGTCACAACAGGCGCTGCAGTTCGCGGCTCAGGCGGTGATGTCGGGCACTCAGGACATGGTGATCGCAGCGGGCGTCGAGAGCATGACGCGCGTGCCGATGGGCAGCCCGGTCAGCCTCGCACTGAAGGCAGGATTGGGTGGCCCGTGGAGCGAGCGCATTCGCAAGCGCTACGGCGTCGAAGAGTTCAGCCAATTCACCGGCGCACAGATGATGGCCGAGAAGTACAACTTCACGCGTCGGCAGCTCGACGAGTTCGCACTGCTGAGTCACCAGCGCGCGGCGGCGGCAACACTTGCCGGAGCCTTCAGGAATGAGATCGTCCCTCTACAAGTCGCGGACGGCTGGCACGACACCGACGAAGGCATTCGCTACGACGCCAATCTCGAGTCCATCGGCTCAGTCAAACTATTGAAGGAAGGCGGCGTACTCAGCGCGGCGAATGCCAGTCAGATGTGCGATGGCGCGTCGGGTGTGCTCGTCGTCAACGAGCGTGCGTTGAAGACACACAACCTCAAGCCCCTCGCTCGCATTCACAACCTCACGGTCACGGGCGGCGATCCAGTCATCATGTTGGAAGAGCCCATTCCCGGCACGCGCAAGGCCTTGCAGAGAAGCGGCCTGTCGATCGACGACATCGACTTATATGAAGTGAACGAAGCGTTCGCGCCGATTCCGCTCGCCTGGCTGCAAGCCGTCGGCGCCGATCCAAGCAAGCTCAACGTGAATGGCGGTGCAATCGCGCTCGGTCATCCGCTCGGCGCCTCGGGCTGCAAGTTGATGGCGACCCTGCTCAACGCACTCATTTCGCGAGGCAAGCGCTACGGCCTGCAAGCGATGTGCGAAGGCGGCGGCCTCGCCAACGTGACCATCGTCGAGGTGCTCTGAGCTTTGCCCGCGCATCGACGCCGGCCTTGACAGCGGTCGGCCTCGATGTGCGATTATGATACCGACGCGCGATATTCGCACATCTGGAACTCCTGTGGCTGCATTTCTCGACCTGGAAACGGCGATCCGAACCACCGTCCGCGATGGCGACGCCGTCGCGCTCGAGGGCTTCACTCATTTAATACCGTTCGCCGCGGGGCACGAGATCATTCGCCAGCAACGGCGCGATCTCACCCTCATTCGGATGACGCCCGACATCCTCTACGACCAGATGATCGGGATGGGGGTGGCACGCGCGCTGAGATTTTCCTGGGGCGGTAACCCTGGCGTCGGCTCGCTGCATCGGTTTCGCGAGGCGGTGGAAAGTGGCTGGCCTAAACCGCTGCTCATCGAAGAGCACGCCCACGCGGCGATGGCCGCTGCTTATCAAGCGGGCGCTGCCAACCTGCCGTTCGCGATGCTCCGAGGTTACATCGGCACCGATCATCCGAACGTCAACGATCAGATTCGTCAGGTCGTTTGCCCGTTCACAGGTGAACGTCTCGCGGCCGTTACATCGATTCGCGCCGACGTGGCCGTGATTCACGCGCAGCGAGCGGACCGCAATGGAAACGTTTTGCTCGAAGGCATCCTGGGCGTGCAGCGTGAGGCAGTACTCGGTGCGAAGCGCGCGGTCGTCACCGTCGAGGAAATCGTCGACGACTTCGGTCCGCGCAGCCCAAACACAACCATTCTCCCTGGCTGGGTCATCACAGCCATCGCGAAGGTGCCGCGCGGCGCCTTCCCCTCCTACGCCCATGGCTACTATCCCCGCCACAACGGCTTCTACATCGCATGGGATGAAATTTCGCGCGATCGCGAACGTTTCCTGGCGTGGATGCAACGCTATGTGATCGACCGCCGCGAAGTGCTCGGCCCCGACTGTCTCCAGGAGGTGGCCGCATGAGCGCCAAGCCTGCAACTCGCTCAGAGACCATGATCGTCGCAGCGTCGCGTGCGCTGAAGAATGACGATGTTTGTTTCGTCGGCATCGGCGCCCCGTCCGCAGCCTGCAATCTGGCGCGACTGACGCACGCGCCCGACATCGTCTTGATCTACGAGTCTGGGACGATCGGTACACGACCCAACGTGTTGCCCCTGTCGATCGGCGACGGAGAACTCTGCGACACTGCGCTCACCACCGTCCCGGTGCCGGAAATGTTCAGCTACTGGTTGCAAGGCGGCCGCATCAGCATCGGCTTCCTGGGCGGCGCGCAGATCGATCGTTACGCCAATCTCAACACCACGGTCGTCGGCCCGTATGATGCGCCGAAAGTTCGCCTGCCCGGTGGCGGTGGCGCGCCCGAGATTGGCGCTCACTGCAAGCAAACATTCATCACGATGGCGCTGAACCGGCGCGCATTCGTCGACAAGTTGCCCTTCATCACTTCGTTCGGTCACGGCCGGGGCGGCGATCACCGTCGCAGCCTGGGTCTGACCACCGCCGGCCCGACCCGCGTCATCACTGACATGTGCGTCTTCGAGCCCGAGCCGGACAGCAAGGAGCTCATCGTCACGACTCTGTATGAGGGCGTGACTCGCGATGACATCACCCGTGAGTGTGGTTGGCCGGTGCGTTTCGCCACCACACTCTTGACCATGCCTGCGCCGACCGCGGACGAGCTGCGTGTATTGCGCGATCTCCAGGAGCGCACACGCGTCGCGCACGGCGCCGTCGCGGCCTGAGCCGGGACATAGAGGATTCGAATGACTCAAGAAGCTTGGATAATCGACGTCGCCCGCACCCCGCGGGGCATCGGCAAACCCGACAAAGGCGCGCTCGCCGGAATTCATCCGCAGCGCTTGCTGTCGACCGTGCTGAAAGCACTGGCGACGCGTAACACCGTCGACACCGCGGACATCGACGACGTGGTCGTCGGTTGCAACACGCAATTCGGCAAGCAAGGGCTCGACCTCGCCCGCATGGCGGCGCTCGATGCAGGCTTCAATCAAGCCGTCCCGGGCGTCACGCTCGATCGTTTCTGTGGATCGGGCATGAGCGCCGTGGCGCTTGCCGCCATGGGCGTGATGTCGGGAACGCAGCGACTCGTCGTGGCGGGCGGCGTCGAATCGATGTCTCACACGCAGACACTGCCGCGCGGCGCGCTGCTACTGGACTCGGGCAATCTCTCCTTGCGCCGTAAGTATCCGCAACCTCATCAAGGCATCTGTGCGGATCTCATTGCGACGCTGGAGCGGATCGGTCGTGAAGATCTGGATGCGTTGGCCCTGGAGAGTCAGCGTCGCGCGGATGCGGCGATTCTCGAAGGCCGCTACGCCCGCAGCTTAGTCCCCGTATTGAACGACGATGGCAAGATCGCGCTCGATCGCGAGGAATATCCGCGGCCCCAAACGACAGCCGCGGCCCTGGCTCAACTGAAACCCGCCTTCGCCGCCGTGCTCGATAAGCCGCTCGACGATGCCGGTCTGACCCACGCCGCACTGGTGCGACAGGTTTATCCAAACGTGCGCATCGATCATGTGCACACCGCCGGCACGAGTTCAGGGGTCGTTGACGGTGCGGCAGGCGTTCTGATTGCCTCGTCCGACTACGCACGCGCGCAAGGTTGGAAGCCACGCGCTCGCATTCGTGCGATGACCACCGTCGGCGGCGATCCGACGCTCATGCTGAATGCACCCGTGCCTGCTGCGAAGAAGGCACTGGCGCTCGCAGGCCTCACAGCCAGCAACATCGATCTCTTCGAAGTCAACGAAGCGTTCGCAGTGGTGCCGCTGAAGTTCATGCGCGATCTGGATATCGATCCCGCCAAAGTCAACGTCAACGGCGGTGCCATCGCTCTCGGTCATCCCATCGGTGCGACCGGCGCGATCCTGATCGGCACCCTGCTGGATGAACTGGAGCGCCGTGATCGTTCGATTGGGTTGGCCACGATGTGCACGGCTGGCGGCATGGCCCCGGCGATGATCATCGAGCGGATCTGAGCGTGGCTTCGGCAGTTACGACGCGCCAGATCGCCACTCGCGACGGCGTGATGTTAATCGCCGACGTCGCGGGCAACATCGACGCGCCTTGTGTCGTGCTCGCGCATGGCGGCGGTCAAACGCGTTACTCGTGGCAAGCGACACTGCAAGCTCTCGTAGCTGCAGGTTATCGAGTCGTCGCCTACGACGCACGCGGCCACGGCGAGAGCGGTTGGTCGCCCGACGGCAAATATTCTTTCTTCCAGCGCGCCGACGATTTGCGCGCGGTGCTCGACGATGCCGGCGGCACAGCCATTCTGATTGGCGCATCGATGGGCGGCATCACCTCCATGGAAGCGATCAGCAGCGGTCTGCTCTTGCCGGAACAAGTGCCGGCACTCGTGCTCGTGGATATCGTGCTTCGACCACAGCGATCCGGTGTGCAGCGGGTCCGCGACTTCATGGCTTCGCATCCGAACGGTTTTGCGACACTTGAAGAAGCCGTCGACGCTGTCGCGGCCTACAACCCACATCGGCCGCGCCCGAAAGATGGCGGTCATCTGATGCGCAACCTGCGCCGTACCGAAGACGGCCGCTTGCGTTGGCATTGGGATCCGCGAATCGTGCCCGACAATATCGATGACGACATGGCCGAGCTCGAGCGCATCTCACGATCGTTCGAGCCGCCCGAGACCATGCCGACTCTGCTCGTGCGCGGCGGCGACAGTGACGTGGTGACACCGGACAGCGCGCAGGACTTCAAACGATGGATGCCGCACGCCGAAATCGCCGTTGTGCCCAAAGCGGGCCACATGGTCGCGGGCGACAGTAATCAAACGTTCAACTCGGCCATTCTCGACTTCCTGGATCGCCACGTGAGGCGACGAATCCAATGAGCGATGCGAACTCCTCGGCTGGTGTCGTGATCGTCGGTGCTGGACATGCCGGTGCTCAAGCCGCCCTCGCCCTTCGGCAAGGCGGTTACAAGGCGCCCGTGACGATGCTCACCGCCGAGCCGGAGTTGCCGTATGAACGTCCGCCGCTCTCCAAGGAATACCTCGCCGGCGAGCGCGCGTTCGACAACATGCTCATTCGGTCGCAGGCGTTCTGGGACGAGCACCGGATCGGCGTTCGCACCGCCAGTCGTGTTGTGAGCATCGATTCGCAAGCTCGCCGCGTCGGCATAGCCGGCGGCGATACGTTGGATTATCAGAATCTGATCTGGGCGGGCGGCGGCAATGCGCGTCGCTTGACGTGCAGTGGCGGCGACCTGGCCGGCGTGCATTCGATCCGCACCCGAGCGGATGTCGATCAGCTTCGTACAGAAATCGAGAGTGCCCGTCGCGTTGCCGTGGTGGGCGGTGGTTATATCGGGCTCGAAGCCGCCGCCGTGCTCGCCAAGTTAGGCAAGCAAGTGGTGGTGCTGGAAGCGCTCGATCGCGTGCTGGCTCGAGTCGCCGGACCGCAGCTATCGAAGTTCTATGAAGACGAGCATCGTGCACACGGCGTCGATGTGCGAACCTCCTGCGCGGTCGAATCATTGCTTGGCGAGCACGGCCGCGTGTGCGGCGTGCGTCTCAGCGATGGAACCGTTCTCGACGCCGACATTGTGATCGTGGGTATCGGCATCGTTCCAAACGTTGCTCCACTCATCGATGCCGGCGCGGCCGGCACATCCGTCGGTGTGCGCGTCGATGAATACTGCCGCACGACGCTGCCAGGGATTCACGCCGTCGGTGACTGCGCGCTTCACACGAATCGCTGGGCCGATGGCGCCGAGCTCCGAATCGAATCCGTGCAGAATGCCGTCGATCAAGCGACCGTTGCGGCCAAGGACGTGCTCGGCACTCCCACGCCCTACCAGGCGCTGCCCTGGTTCTGGTCGAATCAATACGATCTGCGTCTGCAAACAGTCGGCCTTTCGCTGGGCCACGACTCGACCGTCCTGCGCGGCATTCCGGCGAGCCACAGCTTCTCCATCGTTTATTTGAAGAAAGGTCGAGTGGTCGCGCTCGATTGCGTCAACGCCCCGCGCGACTACGCATTCGGTCGCAAGCTCGTGAGCGGCGGACTGTCGCCCGATCCGGCCCGACTCGGCAATCCCGCGGTCTCTCTCAAAGATCTTTGCGGCTGAAGGAATTGAGCTTCATGACCAACACTGCTGTCCCTCCAATGCAGACGCGCGTCACGCGGTTGCTTGGCATTCGCTATCCCATCATTCAAGGCGGTATGCAGTGGGTGGGTCGTGCGGAGCTTGCCTCCGCCGTATCGAACGCCGGCGGTCTCGGAATCCTCACAGCGCTCACGCAACCCACCCCGGAAGCGCTCGGAGCGGAAATTCGACGTTGCCGCGAGATGACGAGCCAGCCATTCGGCGTGAATCTCACGATGTTGCCCGCGACCAATCCGCCGCCGTACGAGCGCTATCTGGATGTGGCCATCGAAGGCGGTGTCCGCGTGCTCGAAACGGCGGGCAACGTGCCCGAAGCGTTCTTCGCAAAGGCCAAGGCGGCCAGCATGATCGTCGTGCATAAGTGCACGGCCGTTCGACATGCACTCGCCGCCGAACGTCGCGGCGTCGACGCGATCTCCATCGACTCGTTCGAATGCGCTGGCCATCCCGGCGAAGACGATATCGGCGGCATGGTGCTGATTCCGGCTGCGGCTCGCAAAGTGAAGATTCCGTTGATTGCGTCGGGCGGCATCGGCAACGGTCGCGGAATGGCGGCGGCCCTCGCCCTTGGCGCGGAAGGCGTCAACATGGGCACGCGCTTCTGCGCGACGGTCGAGGCGCCCATTCACGACAACATCAAACAACTGCTCGTCTCGCGCACCGAGCGTGAAACGAACCTCATCTTCCGGCCGTTTCGAAACACGGCGCGCTGCGTGAAGAATGCGGTCTCGGATGAAGTCGTTACCAGGGAGCGTCAACCCGGCGTGCAGTTCAATGACGTGCAACCGCTGGTCTCAGGGCAGCGCGGCCGCGCCTCGTTGGAGTCCGGCGATATCGATGGCGGGCTGGTCTGGGGTGGACAGGTCATCGGACTGATCGACGACATTCCCACGTGCGCCGAATTGATTCAACGCATGGTTACGGAATGCCGAGCGCAACTCCAACAGAGCCTCGCGGCGTTCAGCGCTTAGTACCGACCACCGCGATCAATCCATCGGACAACGTGCTCCGCCAGATCACGTAGTCGTGGCCGCCCATGAACTCGCGGTATGTTACCTCGTAGCCTTTGCCTTCGAGCACGGACCGCAGAATTCGATTGGGCATGAGCATGTCCGCGGACTCCCACGCGCCCACGTCCATATAGAAACGAATCGGGCGACGTGGCAGCGAAGCGACCTTCTTGATCATCCAGCCGGCGTTCTCGCTGAGAAATACCATCTTCTCCGGCGACGACTGGCAGCATTCCGGATTCCACCAGTACGACCCTGACTGTGAAACGACATTGCCGAACACGGCGGCATTGCTCAACGCGGTGTAAGTCGCCGCCAATCCGCCATAGCTGGAACCGGCGACGACGTTCCGCTTCGGATCGGCGCTCACGTTGTAGCGCTTCCGGATCAGCGGCAACAGCTCGTCGCGCAGGAAGCTCTGATACTTGTCGTTAGGCGGCAGTTCCCTGCTGCGTGCGTCGCCATCGGGATCGTTGGTCACGCGAGAGTCGATCAGTACCGCGACCATCGGCGGTATCGCTTTGTCAGCGATCATGTTGTCGAGGATCGTCGGCGTCGGCACATCGCTCGTGTACGAGAGGCGGTCGAACATCAGCAGCAGGCCGTACCTCGTGCCCTGCTTTCGATAACCCGATGGGGTGTAAACAGATACTTTGCGCTGATTCGAGAGAATCTTGCTGTCGACGTCAAACGTCTCGACGTTGCCTCGCGCGGCGCCCTCTCTGAATTTGACGAAGGGTTCCGCGGGTGCCTCCGGCCCTTCGGCATAGGAGAAGAGCCGGCGCACTCCGTCGCGTTCCTGCGCGTAAGTTGAACGCGCTCGAGGATCGGCGACGGCTTCATACACCAGCCCATTGCCGGCAGTGAGCCGATGAATCGTGTCGGTGCGCGGCACAGCGCCTTCCGGCCAGGCCAGGTAATACGTGAACCGGGCCTTGCGTGAGATTCGATACGTGCGATACCAGACATCGGTCTTGGCCACTCGCTGCAGCGGATCGCCCACTTGTTCCCACGAGGTCAGCTCGCCTGGAATTACGCGAACGTTGACCGCGCCCTGCTCCGGTAACGCACGCCAAAGAAATGTCATCAACACGTCGGGCGAGTCGGCATCCTGCTCGACTAGTGGCGTATGTGATGCCTCGATAGAGCGCCAGAAGTTGTCGCTCGCAGTCTTGTCGTCAGCGGCAACCGCAGTCACCAATTGTTGAAGCAGCGGGCTCGACGGCGGCGCCTCAATGCCCGCTCGCGCCTGCATGGACCCGATGAACAAGGCCAGCGCCAGAACCCGAATCAAAACGTTCATGCGTTCCCCGTCAGGGCAAATCCACGCGATAGAGCGGCACGCCCGTGACCTGCAGACGCAGCGTCACTCCATCGTCGAGCGTATCAAATTGGTAGCGTTCCGGGCTGTGTGACGGGGTCTCGAGTCGAAACACTCCAGGGCTGACGGCGACGAGCTCCGAGGTAAACGATGTGCTCGTGGCCGACGTCACCATGAGACGCCCCCGACGCACGAACACCCGCACGTCGGGCCCTTCATTGTTATGGTTCTGGTATCTGCCCACGTAGGCGCGATACTCAGCCGGCGTCGTGACGCTCTCAGGCACAGCGGCGCCTTCCTTCGTGTACCAATCCGCGCCATGAGAGACCTCCGAATCGCCGAAGAACAGGTAGGCACCCGTCGCTCTACCCCCGTAGATGTTCCGTCCCATTCTCCGCAACTCCACTTGCTTGCCATCCGACGAGCGCATGAGCAACCGGCCGTCCTGCCCCTTGGAGAAAACCGCGCGCACCCCATCCTGACGTAGATACGTTCCCTCATAGCGCGACGTATCGTTCCAATCCTGGGCCGGCGGATTGGTGAACTTGCGATAGGTCGCAGGCTGCCCGTTGCCGCCGAGCGCCTTCGACGCGATGCCGATGACTCGCCCCACCAGTTCCGAATCGAGCCGGGTGTTGCTCAAGAACGTGAGCCCGAATCCTTCGTCGATGTGCGCTTCGAAGTAGCTATTGAATCCGTAGATGGAGCCACCGTGGCCGACGACCGTCTTCCCCGCCGCGCGCGACACGTTGACTCCGTACGCGTAGTTGTCCAATGCCGGTGTGATGAATGCCTCGAAGGCAGCAGGCGACAGAATTCTTCCCTTCGGCCCGACGCCTCGATTCAATATGAATCTCACATACGCGCCGAAGTCCTCGGTGTTGCTGGCGATGCCGCCATCGGAGGCTGTGTAAGGAAACCAGTTCGACTCGACATAGCTGCCGTCATAGGGCCAGCGCTCATAGCTGATCGCAAGCGACTGCCTGACGGTATCGTCCATCTGCGGCTCGGTCGCATGCATCCCGAGCGGTTCCAGGATGCGGCGCTCGAGGATCGATGGAAACGAATCGCCGTCGATGCGCTCGGCAACGTAACCGAGAATCTGATACCCCGTATTGGAGTACTCGAAATGGTCTCCCGGCGCATAGGTCGGCTGGAAGTCATGCAAGGCATACAGCGCGTACCGCATCGAGGACAGATGCGGCAGATAGTTCGGCAATCCGGACGTG
Source organism: Steroidobacter flavus (assembly GCF_042651805.1). NCBI lineage: Bacteria > Pseudomonadati > Pseudomonadota > Gammaproteobacteria > Steroidobacterales > Steroidobacteraceae > Steroidobacter > Steroidobacter flavus. Next base: position 1,156,291 of record NZ_JBHSDU010000015.1, read on the forward strand.
TGATTGAGCACCGAATGACCGGTGATCGCCGGATAAGTCGTGTTCACGCGGAACTGCGGCAGGTACTTGCTGATCGGTGCCGCCGGATCGAATTTCTTCGCGTCGGCCATCTGTAGCAGCACGACGGCGGTGAAGGATTTCGAGATCGAGCCGATCGCGAACTTCGTGTCCGGAGTCACGGGCTTGGCGGTCTTCAGGTCCGCATAGCCATGAACCACGACCCCAAGCAACCGCTCCCGATCGCTCACACCGATGGCAATGCCTGGACCGTCGCCCGACGCAGCGACCAGTTTCTGGATTTCTTCGAGTGCTGGCTTGATGCGCTCATCGGTGGTCGCGCTCGCCAGCGGGATCCACGCCGCGATCAGCGCTGCCGCCATCCATCTCGTTGCAGACATACGTTTCCTATGCCAGACAGGCGTCGACCAAACGATCCAGCTCATGACCGGGCCGCATGGGGTCGGCCACAGGCAGATTCAAACTCACGCCGACCTCTCTCAGCAACTGCCGGGCCTCAGGCTCAGGCAGACGCGACGTATTCAACGACACGCCGGCGCAACGAACCTTCGGATTCGTCAGACGCGCCAGCCGCTCCGTCAGATCGATCGCCTCAGGCAGACTCGGCGTCCGATAGCTCTCGAGCCCGACGATGCGCTCGCGCCCTGCTTCATGACACAGGACGATGACATCCGGCTGCGAGCCATGCAGTAGGCCCAGCGACACGCCAGCGTAGGAAGGATGAAACACCGAGCCCTGGCCCTCGATCACGTCCCAATGATCTTCGGCGGCATCGGGACTCAGCATCTCAGCCGCACCAGCCACGAAGTCGCTCACGACCGCGTCGATCGGAATGCCCGCGCCGGAAATCAGAATGCCCGTCTGGCCTGTGGCGCGAAAATCGGCGTCGATGCCTCGCGCCTGAAACTGCCGCTGCAGAGACAGCGCGGTGTACTTCTTGCCAAGCGCGCAATCGGTGCCGACCGTCAGCAACCGTTTGCCTGAGCGCTTCCGCCCCGTCGCAACCGGGATGCCCGCCGGCGGCACGCGAATGTCGATCAATGCTCTGCCGAGACGATCCGCGGTGTTCTTCAGGATCGGGGAACTGCTCAGCCTCGAATGCGCGCCGCTCACGATATCCAGGCCTGCTTCGAGTGCGCGCACCAGATAGTCGATCCAACGCTCATCGATGGCGCCACCGATGCTCGCAACACCGATCACGAGAGATCGCGCTCCAGCTCGGTAAGCACTCGCCGGGTCGAGATAAGGCAAGCCGATGCTCACCTTGGTCGAGTCACATCGATACTCGCCGATGCAAAGATTGTGTGCCCAGTCACGCAGACCGAGCGCGGTCTTCATGAAAGTGGTTTCTTGCGCGTGTCCCAGAAATAGCAAATAGGGCTGCGGCACTTGGATGACGCGCGCTGTGTCGAGCGCCGGAACGGCTGCCATTGTCTATCCCCTACTCTCCATATTGGCCATGCAACGGCTGGCCAGGAAATACGTTCTCTATGAGCTTGCCGCGATCGACCACCAGCACGCCGTCGATCATGACGTACTGAAATCCTTCGGAGTACTGCATGGCGTCCAGGTAGGTCGCTTTCTCTCGCACCGTGGCTGGATCGAAAAACACGACGTCGGCATCGGCGCCGACTTGCAAGCGCCCTTTGTGTTTCATCGCCGGCACGAATGCTTCCAAACGCTGCGCGGGCTTCAGACTCATCTTCGCAATGGCATCGCTCAGCGTCAGCACGCCGGCCTCGCGCACGTAATGACCGAGCACTCGCGCGAATGATCCAACCGTTCTCGGATGACTGAGCTTGCCCGCTTCCAGGTTGCCCGCGTCGCTCACCACGATCATCGACGGGTCTCGCAGCAACGCGACGAGAGTTTCCTCGGTGTTCATATGCATGAGCACGCCGTCTTTGCCCGTGCCCGAACGCAAGGCGTCGAACTCCTCGCGGGTGAGGCGCTTTCCGGTCGATGTGGATTGCAGATCTTCCGGCCCGACGCCCCAGCGCTGTTCCCACCCCGGGTCGAAGATCACGCTACGAATGCTGTCGCTGGATGCGCCCCACGGATACGTCTCGGTGCTCACATCCAAACCGCGATCTCGCGCACCGTGAATCAACTTCAGCAGCTCGGGCGACGCGGACATGCCCATGCTGTTGAGATGCATGATGTGCACGCAACCGCCAGTGATCGCGACGTTGGCGACATTCTCCTGAATCGATTCCAGCGTGCTACCCGGCTCGATCAAGCTGCCATAACGAATATGCGTGAACACGCAAGTTCGCATCCGCGCGGAAAGACGCGTTACGTCCAACAGCTCCCAACGATCGATGCCCGGCGCATACTGCGGACCGCTGCCGATGCCGATCGCACCGGCCTTCATTCCTCGTTCGAGTTCGACGATCAGACGATCGCGCTGTTCCGCCGGCAGCGCTGTGTGAATGTCCTTGCGAAAGGAAATGAGCGGGTCGGACTGCAGCAGCTGCATCGCCCGATCGTCGCCGCCGTTCAGAAGATAAAACCGCGCTTTGTTATGGCTGACACTCGCGCCGTAGTTGAGGAGTTCCTTGCCGGCCTTCTGCTCGTACCATCGCTGCACTGGAAACGCGCCGGCTTCCAGTTCCAGACGGGTCGTGACGCCGTCCTTGGCCTGATACTTCGCCGTCTGCAGCGTGGTCGAGTGCGAGTGCAGATCGATGAAACCCGGCGCCGCGACAAGGCCGCGAGCATCGATGGTTCGGCGTCCTTTCAACCGATCGGTCGACACGGCAGCGATCTTGCCGCCGGCGATACCGATGTTCCTCACCTCGTCCAGACCGGTTTCCGGATCGATAGCACGCGCACCGGTATAAACGACGTCGTACTCCGCGCCAGCCGCCGTCGCGATCATGCCGAGCGACATGAGCACGACAGCGCAGGAGCGGCTGGCGAGGAGTAATCTCACAATCAGAACTCGTAGCGGACGGACACCGACACGTTCGCCGGCTCGCCAACGACGTTGCCGTAGTACACCGTCTCGTAAGTGTTGATGTAGTACTTCTCGTCGAACAGGTTGTGCGCGTTCAGCTGGAAACGCCAGTTCTGATAGATGTACGACGCTGTCGCATCGACGATGGTGTAGGCCGGCAGATCCTTGACGCTGCTGTCGTAGGTCGTCTTGACCGAATCGACATAGCGCACGCCCGCTCCCAGCGTGAAGCTATCGGTCAACTCATAGCTCGCGAACGCGCTCGCGGTGTGGTTGGGCAGATAAGTAATCGTCTTGCCCACCAGCTCCGGCTCCTCGCCGTTCCTGGTGATCTCCGGATCGAGATAGGCATAACCGGCATGGATCTGCCAGCGATCCGCGAGCCGCCCGACAACTTCCAACTCGGCGCCGCGATGACGGACTTCACCCATAGGCTTGAAACGATCGCCCAACTCGGTGACCTGATCGAACTCCGGCTTGTTGCTCTGGACGATCTCGAACAGCGCCGCCGTGAACAGCGTCCGGCCACCCTGCGGCGCATACTTCACGCCGACTTCCTTTTGCTCGCCGATCAGCGGCTTCAACGGATTCTCGTTCACATCGCGCACAGTCTGCGGCAGGAACGACTCGCTGTACGACAGATAACCGTTGAGCCCCTGGGCGAACTCATAGGTCAGGCCGCCTCGATAGCTCACCTCGCCGCTGTATTCGTACTCGGAACGCGGCAGCGTCGTCGAATAAAACTCATAGTCGGTGCCCGAGTACGAAGCACCGAGCAGCACGGTCAGCGGGTCGATCACTTTCAGCACCGCTTGCGCGGAATACGTGAGCAGCGAGTCTTCCTGGTGCGGCCTTCTGATCAGGCCCGGGACCGGCTCCGATTCATAAGCATTCGAAATTGCCTGCACTCCGTCGAAAATGTTCGCCGGATCGGCGACAAAGTAGAGACGCCGCGCCGCATTCCACTCGTGATCGTTATAAACGGCGCCGAGCGAAATGAAACTTTCGCTCAGCCCCAGACGATCGAGCTTGTAGATCGAAGTGATGCCGGCCGCGAACAGCTCATGGGTCGAGCGCAAATCCTCATCGACGCTCAGGAAGATATCGCCATTGTCCTGCAGCTCACCGGCATACGCGGCGGCGCCCTTGTGATCGCTGCGCGTGTAGTTGGTCTTGACAGCGATGCTCCAGAGCTCGGTCACATCCCAATCGAGCCCGGCATTCACGTACGAGCGATCGGTCTGCAGCTCGAAACGCGGATCGTCGGAACCGATAAAGAACGAGCGCGGCACAGGTGCCGGTGTGCCATCGGCGAAGGTGGGAATGCCGTCGAACGAAGTTCGGGTGTTGCTTTCGAAACTGCTGCGAACGTAGGCGCTCACGGAGTCGGTGATCGCAATATCCACACCGCCGTAGAGCACGGTGCGATCGTGATTCATGACATCCATGAAGCTGTCGCCCTGCTCGTAAGCGCCGACGCCGATCACACTGATGCGCCCTTCCGAATCGACCGCACCGCCAGCCTGACCTTCGACGCGATAGTTATTCCACATGCCGATGTCGAGCGACAGATACTCCGCGGTCTCCGGCCGGGCTTTCTTGGTCACGATGTTGACGATGCCGCCCGGGCTCGAAGCGCCATAGACCACCGACGACGGACCTTTGACGATTTCCAGCCGATCCACGACGGCATAGTCGTATTCGCTGATGGCGTCGCCGCCACCGAGCGGCAAGCCATCGACAGCCTCGCCCGGGCTGAAGCCGCGCAGCTTCACGGTCGTTCGATAGCCCTCGGTGTTGCCGGAATAAATCGCGCCCGGCGTGTACTGCGCGACCTCGCCCAACGATTTGATGTCGGCAGCTTTCAGGAAATCGTTGCTGATCAAACTGATCGACTGCGGCACCTCTTCGATGGGCAACGGCAGATTGGTGGTGCCGCTGGTGTCCTCGTTGAGGAAGCGATAGCCGGTGACCACGATTTCTTCGAGCGCCGGGCCGCTCTTCGTGTCCTGGGCGGAAGCCTGCGCGCACATTGCGAAGGCACCGATACTGGTCAGCACTGCCCCATGCAGGGTTCGATCGATCATGGTCGTTACTCCCGATGCTCGTTTTAATGTGTGCAAGCTGCGTTGCACATGGAGAATTTATTCCATTTATGGAATTTTATACGCGCATCCGGAATTGATTGCAAATGGGCAAGCTAGCTCAGCTGCTGCGACGGCGGCGCTGTTTGGCCGGGGCAACGGACCGCTTCGGCTTGGCGGCCTCGCTAGTGGGGCGGGCACGGGCAGCGGCCACGTCGTGCACTTTCCGCATTTCTTCATGCGGCGTGACGTTGATGGAAAGTGCGCGACACACGCCCGGCCCGTGCGCCAGATAGGCATGGCCCATGCGGCTGTCGAAATAAATCGATTCGCCGGCCTTGAGCACGACCGGCGCATAGAGCTCGGTGTGAAGTTCGACGGCGCCTTCGAGCACGAACAGGAATTCCTCGCCGGCGTGGTGCATGAACTCACCAAACTCCTCCAGCGTCCGCGCCCGGTATTCGCAGAGGATGGGCGTCACCTGCTTTCTCAGCAGATCGGTGGAGAGATAGCGCAGCGTATGGTTCGACATCTCGATCAGCTCGCCATCGCCGAGGCGATTCAAGCTGCGCCGGCCCTGCTGCTCGGCCATCGCCGGCACAGGCGCTTCGGCCGAGGACACCAGTTGTGCCACGTCCACCGACAACCCCTGACTGAGCCGGGCCAGCAAATCGTAGGTCGGCGATACCCGATCGTTCTCGATGCGGGACAAGGTGGACGGCGGAATGCCGGTGCGCTTGCTGACGTCCGCCAGCGTCCAGCCATTGGACTTGCGCAGCTGTTTCAGCGAGACACCCGGCTTGGCGATCGGCATACGGTTCCCGGCGTTGGGTGAGAGGCAGGCATGGTAGCCCGCCCATTCCGGATGCTGCAAACCCGTTGCGTAAACGGAAAACGGGCTATTGCGCCGGCCGCCCCACCCGCTCCGGCGAGAACGTCGCGACCAGTTCGTGCTGATCGCCCGGGTAGATCAAGCGCACGAAGGTGATCGCCGTCGATTGGGCAGATCGGGTGGTACGCTCGATGGTCAGCACCGCCGCCCCGCGATCGATACCGAGCAGCTTCGCGCTGCGCGCCTCGGCACCTGTGGCCCGAATTCTGTGCTCAGCCAACGTCCATGGAACCCGCTGCAATAGCCACGCCCCCGGCGCCGTTTCCTCAAACGTTTCCTTGGCCGCTTCGGGCACGGCGTCGAGATTGATCAGACGCTGCTCGAAACAAAACGGCCGCTCGCCGGCGAGATGGCGACATTCGATCTCCAGCACCGGCACGGCCCGCTCGAAGCCGAGCATTTCACGTTCCTCGGCGGTCGCCTTTCTGCGTGCCTTGTGCAACACCTCGAAGCTATAAGGCACGCCGAGCGCGGCCACCTCGGTCTTGATGTCCGGAATCGTGAGCACCGCCGATTGGGAATGCGGCCGGCTGACGAAGCTGCCGCTCTTGCGGCGGCGCTCGATCATGCGGGCATGGGCGAGCTGCGTGAGCACCTTGCTCACCGTCATGCGCGAGCAGTTGTACTGCTTCATCAGCTCGTGCTCGACCGGGATCTTGTGCCCGGGCTGCCACGTGCCGGTCAGGATCAGCTGTTGAATGTCGTTGAGAATGCGCTGATGCAACGACAGGGGCTGAGGGCTTGAGTCGCTCAACTACACAAATCCTTCATGACGGTACGAAATCGATCCCGGATCCGGTCTCGGGCAATGTGTCTTCCGGCCGTGACGACCTTTCTGCCAGCCATCCACACGCCATCGACCACGTTGCCGGCGCTCGCAAATATCCAGGCATCCAGCAGCGCATCGTTGTCGCGCGAACACAGCGCCGGATGCTGTGGGTCGAGACTCACAAAGTCCGCTGCGGCCCCCTGCTCGATTCGCCCTGCACCGCCCAGCGCTTGCGCTCCGCCCGCGAGGGCGAAGTCCATGATAGCGCGTCCGGTGGACTGACGACCCCGCTTTACCACGTTTCGCGCACGCTGCGTCAGGCGCTGCGAATACTCGAGCAAAGACAGTTCGGCGGCCACACCGATGTGGACATTCGAATCGGTCCCGACACCGAATCGACCGCCGTGACTCAGCAGATCCGGCAGAGGAAACACGCCGTCGCCAAGATTCGCCTCGGTCACCGGACACAAACCCACGACAGCTTTCGCCTCCGCGATGCCGGCGATTTCCTGCGCATCGACATGCGTGGCATGCACCAGGCACCAGCGCTCGTCGACCGGCGCGTTCTCGAGCAGCCAGGCGACCGGCCGACGCCCTGACCAGGCGATGCAGTCCTCGACTTCTTTGGTTTGTTCCGCGATATGAATGTGGATCGGTGCCGAGGCCGCCATGTCCGCGACAGCGAGCAATTCGTCCTTCGTGACAGCTCGCAGGCTGTGCGGAGCCACGCCCACCGTGGACGCCGGCAACTGGCGACACCGCTCCAACAATCGTTGATAGGAATCGAGCGAATTGATGAAGCGTCGTTGCGCATTGCCGGGCGCAGCCCCGCCGAACGACGAGTGCGCATAAAACACCGGGAGCAAACACAGTCCAAGCCCGGTTGTTTCCGCCGCTGCCGCGATCCGGCCCGCCATCTCGCCGATATCGGCGTAGTGAGCGCCGTCTGCATCGTGATGCAGGTAATGAAATTCCCCCACCCGCCCGAAGCCCGCCTCGAGCATTTCCACATAAGCCTGCGCGGCAATCGCTTCGAGCTGATCCGGATTCATGCGCAGCGCGAATCGATACATCACATCGCGCCAGCTCCAGAAACTATCCGCTGTGTCGCCCGCGATCTCTGCGAGGCCGGCCATGCCGCGCTGAAACGCATGACTATGCAAATTCCCCAAGGCCGGCACGATGACCGCATGGCGCTCGTCGCCCGGCTCGGCGGGCACCTCTGTTTGCAAGGTCGCGATGCGCCCGCCCTGCAGTTGCAGCCGTACGGAACTGCGCCAGCCATCGGCTGTGAGCACCCGGGCGGCGTATAGGGTTTGCATGGGGTCTCCGGAGCAGCAGTTGCATCCGGATTCATTATGCCTATACATTAACGTTTATGGCTATACATTAGCCGCCGAGCCCGACCATGAGCCTCGATCAACCGCCCACCGCCCGCATCTGGCTCAATGCACGACTTGCGACCCTGTCGCGGAGCTCGGCAGGCTTGGGCATCGTGGACCGGGGCGCGGTCGCAGTGAGCGACGGCCGCATCGTCTATGCGGGCCCGGAAGCCGACCTTCCCTCCGCCGTAAAAGCCGGTGCCGAAATTCACGATTGCGAAGGTCGATGGATCACTCCCGGCTTGATCGATTGCCACACCCATCTGGTGTACGCGGGGAATCGCGCCAAAGATTTCGAGCTGCGTCTGCAAGGCGTGAGTTATGAACAGATCGCGCGAGCCGGCGGCGGAATTGTTTCCAGCGTGCGTGCCACTCGCGAGGCCGATGACGAGCAGCTGATGCGACAGTCTCTGGCCCGCCTGGATGCATTGCTTGCTGAAGGCGTCACCACAATCGAGATCAAATCGGGTTACGGACTCGATCTGGACAACGAACGGAAGATGCTACAGGCGGCTCGTCGCCTGACTCAGGAACGCAACGTCACCGTCTCGACCACATTTCTGGGCGCGCATGCATTGCCGCCGGAGTCGACGCGAGGCAAGGACGACTACATCGACAACACCGTACTGCCCATGCTCCGAGTGTTAACCAACGAAGGGCTGGTCGATGCGGTCGATGCTTTCTGCGAATCGATCGCCTTCTCGCCCGAGCAAGTTCAACGCGTCTTCAAAGCGGCGGCCGACCTCGGACTGCCCGTGAAGCTGCACGCCGATCAGCTTTCCAATCTGCGGGGAGCGGCACTCGCAGCCGAGCATCATGCGTTGTCGGCGGATCACCTCGAACATACCGACGAGCACAGCATCGCGGCGATGGCCGCGGCGGGCACGGTCGCCGTGATGTTACCCGGCGCCTTTTATTTCCTACGCGAGCAGCATCGGCCGCCAGTAGCGCTACTGAGACAGCACGGCGTAGCGATGGCGGTGGCTACGGATTGCAATCCCGGCACCTCCCCTCTGACATCGCTGTTGCTGGCGATGAATATGGCGGCCACGCAATTCGGCATGACCGTCGAGGAATGTATCGCCGGCGTGACGCGCGAGGCCGCTCGCGCGTTGGGCATGGAAGCAAGGAAAGGCTCGCTGGAGGCCGGCAAGCACGCCGACCTGGCGATCTGGAATGTCGAGAGCCTGTCCGAGCTGGTGTATCGCATGGGATTCAATCCGTTATTCGCCCGTATCTGGAGAGGTCGATGACCGCCCTTGTTCTGCTCCCCGGCTCCGTGCCCCTACCTGACTGGCGCGCCATCTATCGTGGCGCCGGTCTGAAGTTGCATGAGAGCTGTCGACCGGCTGTGGAACGCAGCGCTCAGGTGATCGCGAAGATCGTCGCGGACGGTCAGCCCGTCTACGGCATCAATACAGGCTTCGGCAAGCTCGCCAGCGTTCGTATCGACGCCGCCGATCTGGTCCAGCTGCAAAAGAACATCGTGCTGTCTCACTCGGCCGGCGTTGGCGAGCCGCTGCCAGCAAACATCACGCGCTTGATGATGGCGCTGAAGCTGGTGAGCCTCGGCCAGGGCGCCTCAGGCGTCCGTAACGAAACAGTCGACTTCCTCGAAACCATGCTCGCGCACGACATCATTCCGGTCGTGCCGTCGCAAGGCTCGGTCGGCGCCTCGGGCGATCTCGCGCCTCTCGCCCACATGACCGCAGCGATGCTGGGCGTCGGCGATGTGTTTACCAAGAAAGGTCGGGTGTCGGCCGTTGAAGGCCTGGCGCTCGCCGGACTCAAACCGTTCGAGCTCGGTCCGAAGGAAGGACTTGCGTTGCTCAACGGTACGCAGTTCTCGACGGCCGTGGCACTCGCCGCGCTGTTCGAAGCCGAAGTGATATTCCAAACCGCCCTGGTCGTCGGCGCGCTGACCACCGATGCCGCGTTGGGCTCCGATACTCCGTTCGACCATCGCATCCATCTGCTTCGAAAACATCGCGGCCAGATCGAAGCGGCCGATGCCTTACGCGACCTGATGGCGGGCAGCGCGTTGCGTGCCTCGCATCTGGTCAACGATGAGCGCGTCCAGGATCCCTACTGCCTGCGCTGCCAGCCGCAAGTCATGGGCGCCTGCCTGGATCTGCTGCGACAGGCCGCCACCTTCCTGGACACGGAAGCCAACGGTGTTTCCGACAATCCGCTGGTGTTCGCCGACACGGGCGAAGCGCTGTCGGGCGGCAACTTCCACGCGGAGCCGGTCGCCTTCGCTGCCGACATGATCGCTATCGCCCTGTGCGAGATCGGTTCGATTGCCGAGCGGCGCATCGCCATGCTGATCGATCCCGCGCTGTCTGGCCTCCCCGCCTTCCTGACACCCAAGCCGGGGTTGAATTCGGGATTCATGATTCCGCAAGTCACGGCGGCAGCGCTCGTGTCGGAGAACAAACAAAAGGCATTCCCGGCGAGCGTCGATTCGATTCCGACGTCGGCCAATCAAGAGGATCATGTCTCGATGGCGGCGCACGGCGCGCGTCGACTGCTGCCAATGATCGACAACGTCGCCGCAGTGGTCGCCATCGAGCTGCTTGCAGCCGGACAGGCTTGTGACTTTCACGCACCGCTCGCATCGAGCCCGGCGCTCGAAGCTGTGCGTGCCACCCTGCGTAATCGCGTACCGAAGCTCGAAGACGATCGTTACATGCAGCCAGACATGGAGGCCGCCATCGCGCTCGTGCGGAACTCCTCCATCGCAAGTGCCGCTGGCCTGCAACTCCCCAGTCTCTGCGAACACCACTGATCCAGGAACCCGCCATGTCACGAGTCGACACCTCGCGCGTGATACGCGCCCCCCGCGGCAAGACCCTCTCCGCCCGCAGCTGGCTGACCGAAGCGCCGCTGCGAATGTTGATGAACAATCTCGATCCGGACGTCGCCGAGCGGCCCGGCGAGCTGGTCGTCTACGGCGGCATCGGTCGCGCGGCCCGCGATTGGGAAAGCTTCGATCGCATCGTCGCCACGCTCAAGCGGCTCGAAGCGGATGAAACCTTGCTGATTCAGTCCGGCAAGCCGGTCGGCGTGTTTCGTACGCACCCGGACGCGCCGCGCGTGCTGCTGGCCAACTCGAACCTGGTGCCGCACTGGGCCACTTGGGAACATTTCAACGAGCTGGACCGTCGCGGCTTGATGATGTTCGGCCAGATGACCGCCGGCTCCTGGATCTACATCGGCTCGCAAGGCATCGTGCAGGGAACGTATGAAACGTTCGTCGAAATGGGCCGTCGCCACTACGGCGGCAGCCTGAGCGGCAAATGGATTCTCACAGCCGGCCTTGGCGGTATGGGCGGCGCGCAGCCGCTCGCCGCGACCATGGCCGGCGCAAGCTGTCTCGCCATCGAGTGTCGTCAGTCCAGCATCGACTTCCGTTTGCGCACCGGCTACGTCGACGTTTGCGCGAAGGACCTGGATGAAGCGCTGCAATTGATCGACGAGGCCACGCGTTCGGGCAAAGCTCGATCGGTGGCCCTGCGCGGCAATGCCTGTGAGATTCTGCCGGAGCTGGTGCGTCGAGGCGTGCGGCCGCATGCCGTCACGGATCAAACATCGGCGCACGATCCCATCAACGGCTACTTGCCGGGCGGCTGGACCGTCGAGCGCTGGGAGGCCGAACGCGCCTCCAATCCAAACGGTGTCGCCGACGCCGCCAAGCGCTCGATGGCGGTGCATGTGAAGGCCATGCTCGAATTTCACCGCTTGGGCATTCCCACCTTCGACTACGGCAATAACATCCGTCAGGTCGCGCTCGATCAGGGCGTGACGGACGCGTTCGCCTTCCCTGGCTTCGTGCCTGCCTATATTCGGCCACTGTTCTGTCGCGGTGTCGGGCCGTTCCGCTGGGCTGCGCTGTCGGGCGATCCGGAAGACATCTATAAGACCGACGCCAAGGTCAAAGAGCTGCTGCCCGATGACAAACATCTGCACAACTGGCTCGACATGGCGCGTGCGCGAATCAAATTCCAAGGCTTGCCGGCGCGCATTTGCTGGGTCGGTCTCGGCGAGCGGCATCGCCTCGGCCTCGCCTTCAATGAAATGGTGGCCTCCGGCGAGCTGAGTGCTCCGGTCGTCATCGGCCGCGATCATCTCGACTCCGGCTCGGTCGCCTCGCCCAATCGCGAGACCGAATCGATGCGCGATGGCTCAGACGCTGTGTCGGATTGGCCGCTGCTGAATGCGCTGCTCAACACTGCGTCCGGTGCGACCTGGGTTTCGCTCCATCACGGCGGCGGTGTCGGCATGGGCTTCTCACAGCACGCCGGCATGGTCATCGTCTGCGACGGAACGAAAGAGGCTGCTGCGCGCATCGGTCGCGTGTTGTGGAACGATCCGGCCAGCGGCGTCATGCGACATGCCGATGCGGGCTACGAGTCCGCCATCGATCATGCGCGCAAGATGGGGTTGGATCTGCCGAGCGTCGGCTGATCATGCGCATTCTTCGCGCCAGCGATTATCGGCGCATGCCTTGGAAGAACGGCGGCGGCGAGACTCGGGAAGTCCTGGTCTCGCCCGCCGGTGCGCCCTTGAACGAGATCGATTGGCGCATCAGCCTCGCGACCATTGCGACCGACGGGCCGTTCTCGACCTTCGAAGGCATCGAGCGAACGTTGAGCGTCATTCAAGGCGCCGGCATTCGGCTCATGGTGGATAACGAACCACCGAAGTTGCTGCTCGATAGCTCAGATCCCTGCACCTTCGCAGGCGAGCCCACGACGAGTGCCACGCTCGTCGATGGCACCATCGTCGACCTCAATGTGATGACTCGACGCGACGCCTTCCAGCATTCCGTGCGCCGTCTATCGTGCACCGGGCAGCGTCGACTGGAAGTAAGCGCGAGCACTACTATCGTCTTCTGCCAGCGCGGCGAGGTGCAGCTCGCGTCCGAACGATTGGGGCCCGAAGACTGCGCGGTCTTCGACGACGACACCGGCTCAATCGATCTCAACGCAACCGAGCCCTCCGAGCTCATCGTGATCGAACTGAGCTCACATCGATAACACGTTCCAGTGGAACATGCCTTTCGCCAGCAGCACGATGGCGATCATGTGACAGAACACGCTCAGGTGAATGAATCTCGACCGGCGGGCGTTCATGCGCCGTTGCAGGCTCCACGTGATCGCGCGAATGAAATGACCGAGCACACTTAACGCCAGCAGGATCTTCAGCACCAGCATCAGTGCGAAGCTGCTTTCAAAAGGATGAGTCAGCGCACTCCGATAGCTCCACGCCATGCCCACGCCGGCGCCATATAGCACGAGCAACACCCACGGCATCAGCCGGCGCGCACGACTCATGACAGCCACCTCGACGGCACGCATGGCTGCGCGATCGACGTGTTTCCGGGCGCCTTCGAGAATCAATATCTCGAAGAACACGGCGCCGACGAAAATCAGCGCGCCGAACAGATGCAACGTGAGCAGCACCGGATAGCTCATGGTCTCCATGATGCGGGCGGCGGCGGCAGGCCCGCATTGATCTAGGTCAGAACGACGGCTCCCAGGATCGGGTGTACTCACCCTATGAGCCGCGTACCCGACCAAGTGTTTGTGGAAGATTGGGACCCCAAGGACTCGAGCGTCCTGCGGGATCAGATCAGCGCTTATGACAACATGAGGAGACGCTGCCCGGTCGCGCACAGCGAAGCGATGCACTGGTCGCTGTTCCGTCATGCCGACGTGGTCCGTGCCCTGCGCGACCCTCGTACCTACAGCAATGAGGTTTCCACTCACCTGTCGGTGCCGAATGGCATCGATCCGCCGCTGCATTCGGATTACCGGGCCATCATCGATCCCTATTTCAGTCGCGAGCGCATCGACGCGTTCGAGCCGGTGTGTCGCGAGATCGCCGAAGGTCTGATCGGCAAACTGCCGATCGATCGAGCCGTGGAAGTGATGAGCGAGCTGGCGCAGCCGTTCGCGCTGAAAGCACAGTCCGCATTTCTCGACTGGCCCGTGCATCTCCACGAACCGCTACGGCAGTGGACGATGCGAAATCGCGAAGCCACGCTGGCCCAAGACCCCGTCGCAACGGCAGCGGTGGCACAAGAGTTCGATGGTTACATCCGCGATCTGCTCGAGACGCGCCGGCAAGCAGCCACGCCGTCGGACGATGTCACATCGAGGCTGCTGCGCGAGCGGATTCGTGGGCGCCTGCTCACTGACGAAGAGATCGTCAGCATCCTGCGCAACTGGACGGTGGGCGAGCTCACAACCATTGCCGCCTGCGTGGGCATTCTCGTGCACTACCTCGCCGAGCATCCCAGTGTCCAACAGCAACTTCGCCAGATGCCGACGGCGCTTCCAACGGCCATCGACGAGGTCTTACGTATTCATCCACCGCTGCTCACGAGCCGCCGCAAGACCACGCGACCGGTCACCGTCGGTGGCAAATTCATGGCGGCAGGATCGCGTGTCACGTTGATGTGGGCTTCCGCGAATCGCGACGAGCGCGCCTTCGACGCACCGGATGAGTTTCAGCTCGACCGCAATCCCGATGAAAATCTTTTGTACGGCCTGGGCATCCACGTGTGCCCCGGCGCACCGCTGGCACGGCTCGAGCTGCGCGTCATCATGGAAGAGCTGCTGGCCTACACGGAATGGTTCAGCCCCCAGCCGAACCAACCGCCCGTCCGAGCGATGTACCCGGCGAGCGGGTACTTCGAAACCTGGGTTGCGTTGGGCTGAGGGTCAGCCCGGCTTGCCGTCGACGCGCGGTCGAATCAGGATCGGCGCGTAGACGATTAGATACAACGCGAAGGCCACGCACCACAATCCACCCGCCACTGTCACCGCATATCGATAGGCATCGCCCGCGACCAGCGCCAACACTCGAACCACCACGCCTGCAGTGAGTGCGATGTATGCGATGGCGATCGCGCGACCGACGACCAGCGGTCGTCCGGTGTGACCGAGCGATGCGCGAGTCGTGACAGCGAGAATCATGGTGGCGAACGCGCCCATCGTGAAGGCATGCAGCCAGAGCGCCGCCCACGACACGTCACCCAACAACCACAGCGCTTTGAGCGCGAACCCGATGGGCAGCCACGCATAGCCGATATGTAACGCCCAAACGATGGGCTCACGTAACGTCTTGTGCCCATACCAGCCGGAGAGCCGCCACGCATGCGCGATGGCTGCAGCGGCCGCGAGCACTCCGCTTGCCAACGAGTTCCGCGCGGCCAGATCCACAGCAGCGACGGCAATCGTCAATCCAATGACGGTTCGATCCAGCAGCGG
The DNA here is from genome assembly GCF_042651805.1 of Steroidobacter flavus. Classification (NCBI taxonomy): domain Bacteria; kingdom Pseudomonadati; phylum Pseudomonadota; class Gammaproteobacteria; order Steroidobacterales; family Steroidobacteraceae; genus Steroidobacter; species Steroidobacter flavus. The sequence goes on from NZ_JBHSDU010000015.1 coordinate 1,171,672, forward strand.
CCGAGCCGCCAGCTCAACTGTTTCACCTCGACGCCGCAGAGCATTGGCAGTGAACGACGGCACGATGCGTCCGCCGATGACCGTCACCAGGACCAGAATGATGTTGATCGCCAGGTGCAACGCGTCTTGAGCCAGCACCTGATCGCCAAACCTCAGTGCGCTGACAAAAGCAGCATCGACCAGCCAAAGCACGCCGAGCACGAACAGCATCGGTGTGTTTCGATTGCGTGCCCGAAGCAACGGCGGCGCCAGCATCAGCATGATCGCCGGCAGAAAGCTGAGTTCCACGAGAGCGATGAGCCAGATGGGCACTCGATCGCCCGCAAAGAAAACCACGCGGCCTGCGATCCAGAGCAGCGTCAGCAGGATCAGCGGTCGTCCACCGAATCCGCGTGCGCCGGTCCAACTCGGCACGGCGGTGAGCAAAAAACCAGCAATCGCCGCGGCGGCGAATCCATAGATCATTTCGTGACCGTGCCAGAACTGTGGCGCAACGCCCGGCAGCATCGTCGCGCCATGCGTGTAGATCCACAGCCAGGCGGGTACGGAAACGAGCGCATACACGCCGGCCAGCAGGAAGAACGGCCTGAAGCCGTACTCGAACAGCGCGAAGCGACGGGGTTGGCAGGCCGAGGATCGGCCAGAAAGAGTGGCGGCGTCCATTGGTCGCCAGTATGGGCGCCAAGCGGTCCGGCGCTCCTTGACCTAGATCAAGTGGACCACTCGATGAACTGGCTCTTCTTCGGCGTCGCTCCTGTAATGAGCGCCGCGATTGACGCGTCGGCAAGCCGCCGCACGCATCATGTGTTCAGCGAGTTGCAGGCGCGAGCGTGTGAGCAACGCGAGTACCGACGTTCGTTCCCGCAATCGAGCAACGCAGGTCAGCCCTTCTGACAGACCACGCGCATCACGTACAAGGCCCATGGATCGCCACATACATTCCCGCAATACACGCTCGGCTTCCTCATCGACCAACTGATCGCCCGGCACGGCCGACACGACCAACTCGCCCAAGGCGTGTCGATACTCGCGATTCAATGCCTGACCGAGCCGTCGGCCGAGCACGACCGCTTCGAGCAGCGAATTACTCGCGAGACGATTCGCTCCATGAAATCCCGAACACGCCGCTTCACCTACAGCCCACAGACCCGGCAGACTCGATCGCCCATCGAGATCGACCGCGATGCCGCCCATGTGATAGTGCTCCGCCGGCGTGATGGGCACGGGCTCCTTCGCCAATTCGAAGCTGTAGGACAGACACGCCTGATACGCCGCCGGGAATCGCAAGCAAACATCGCGCACACCCGTCGCATCCAGCCATACATTCCTGCCGACGCACTCCAAAGTGTAGATGGTGCGTGCAACGACATCGCGGGGCGCGAGATCGCCGAGTCGATGATATTCGCGCATGACACTCACGCCGCGCTCGTCGACTATTTTCGCGCCCGCTCCCCGCAACGCCTCGGTCAACAATGGCTGCGGCCGAGCGTCGACGTTGAGTGCGGTTGGATGAAACTGGACGAAGGGCAACGCCGTCGCTCGTGCGCCCGCTTCGATGGCCATTGCAAGCCCGTCACCGCACGCGCCGATCGGATTCGTGCTCCGGCTATACAAGCCACCGATACCGCCGGTGGCGATAACGACCGCATGGGCGCGAATAGCCAGCGGCTGTCCGTCTTCTGTTATCGCGAGCACGCCATTGACGGCGCCATTCACTAGAAGACGCACTGCCTGAGTGTGCGGCAGCATCTCAATATGTGGGGCCTCCGCCACGTGCAGACGCAGAGTCGCCATGATCGCGGCACCCGTTTGATCGCCGTTTGCATGTAGCACTCGCGCTCGGGTGTGCGCAGCTTCCCGATGTAACGACCACGTGCCGAGCTCCCGAGTAAACGGCACACCCAGCGCATGCAGATAAGCGATCGTCGCCGGCCCCTCTTCGCACACGAATCGCGTGACCCGGACGGCGTTCTCCTTGCAACCGGCCGCCATCGTGTCCTTCACGTGCAGCGTCGGGGAATCATCCAAGCCCACCGCCGCGGCGATGCCACCCTGAGCGAGATCGCTCGCTGCCCCGGACTTGAGCGGATCATCAGCGGTGAGAATGCATACCCGCCGGCCGCGAGCGCTCAATGCCGTGATAAGACCGGCGGCGCCCGCGCCAATGACGACTACATCGGTATCGATCGTATTCATGCGGGCCGTCCACTCAAGCTCAGCATTCGTTGAACGGCACGACGCGCGCCATCGGCAACGTCGGCCGGCACCTCGACCGCGGGCGACAACGACTCCAGACACGCACGAATATTCCCCAGATTCACTCGTTGCATGTGAGGACAAAGGTTGCACGGGCGCAGGAACTGCGTGCCCGGGAACGCGCTCGACACGTTGTCGCTCATCGAGCACTCGGTAATCAGGACGGCCCGCTCCGGCCGTCGCTGGTCGAGCGCGGCGATCATTCCGGCGGTCGAGCCGACGAAGTCCGCCGCCTCTTGCACATCGACCGGACACTCCGGATGCGCCAGCACGAAGGCATCGGTGGTGTGCCGATACTCACGAATCTGATCGCCGGTGAAGCGCTCATGCACTTCGCAGCGCCCGAGCCAGGGAATGATTCGCACCGAGGTGTTGGCCGCCACGTAGGCGGCTAGGTACTCGTCCGGAACGAAGATCACCTCCGGCGAGGCCAAACTCTCGACCACTTGAACTGCATTCGCCGAAGTACAGCAGGCATCGCATTCGGCTTTGACGGCCGCGCTGGTATTCACGTAACACACGGCAGGCACGCCTGGATAACGAGCACGTAACGCACGCACATCGGCCGCTTGAATGGACTCGGCGAGCGAACATCCCGCCTGCGGATCCGGTAGCAAGACCAGCCGGTCGGGCGCGAGCAGCTTTACGGTCTCCGCCATGAAATGCACGCCGCACATGACAAAGACTTCCGCGTCGGACTCGGCGGCAATACGCGCCAGCGCGAGCGAATCGCCTTGAACGTCGGCCACCCCATGAAAGATTTCGGGCCGCTGGTAGTTATGGGCCAGCACCATGGCACCGCGCCGACGCTTCAGCGCCTGGATCGCCGCGACCTGCTCGTAGACCGCGTCCCACTCCTCTCTCGGCATCGATCGCCGCACCCGCGGATAGCGACGCGCATGCTCGGCGGAATCGTAGTGGACATGAGAGAAGTCGACGGCCATCGCGCAATCCTGTACCGGGATGCGCGCAGCCTAGCGGCGACGGAACGAGCTTCACTTGATCTAGATCAAGTGGACATCTTATTAGCCCAGGTATAACGGCACTGATGTTTGATCCATGTCAAACCACTACGAGAACGACATGCGTGACGAGGATACTTGCGATGGCTCGACCGCCGGCCCGATCCGGTGCAGTAGCTGCGATCTGAACGAGGTATGCCGCCTATACGGCCTCATCGCGCTCGAAGGGCGCAACCGTAAACCGATGGGCACGCTGCGAACCATCCGCCCCGGCGCACATTTATATCGCGCCGGCGCACCGGCGGGTCACCTCTATGCGGTCCGTCAGGGATTGCTGAAGGTGGTGAATGTCACAGCCGAGGGCGACGAGCAGCTGCGGTCGGTGGCCGTCCCCGGTGAAGTGCTCGGGCTCGAAGCCTTTTCGTCCGGGGCTTACGCCACCGATGCGGTTGCGCTACAACCGGTCGTGTGTTGCGAACTTCCTCTGCCGCTGCTGGAAGAACAAGGCCTGCGTGTTCGCGAGCTCGCGGCGGCGCTCATTCGACTGTTGAGTCGCGCCACGACGCCGACCATCAATCACGCTCGTGGCAGCATCCGGACTCGCATCGTCGATTTCCTGCTCGATTTGTCGACTCGCCTGAAACAGCGAGGGTATGACGGCCGAGAGTTCACGCTCGGGCTGAGCCGCCAGGAAATCGCCAATCTGCTCGACGCCAGAATCGAGACGGTGAGTCGGATGATGCAGCGATTACATCGCGAACGTGCCATTCAAGTGCGAGGTAACAGTGTCACATTGCTGGGACTCACCCACGCCGATTGACGCACATCAAGTCGCGATGACGTGCGGACGCGTACCGTTCCGCCATGACTCGCGATACAACACTCGCGCAGCGCACGCCAGTCGAACTGGTGTGCCCGGCGGGAACCCTGCCTGCATTACGTGCCGCTGTCGATCATGGCGCCGACGCTGTCTACATCGGCTTTCGCGGTGAGACGAACGCACGAAATTTTCCCGGCCTCAACTTCGCCTACGAAGACGCGCGCTCGGGTCTCACATACGCGCACGCTCGAGGCGCCCGCGTGTTCGTCGCCCTCAACGTCTATCCAGGCCCGAGCAACTGGCAGGCCGGCATCGACGCGATCGACCAGGCGGCCGATATCGGCGTCGATGCACTCATCCTCGCAGACCCCGGACTCATGGCGTATGCAGCTCAGCATCACCCAGAGCTGCGTCTGCATCTGAGCGTTCAAGGGTCGGCAACCAACTGGCGAGCGATCGAGTTCTATCGTCGTGAGTTCGGCATTCAACGGGCCGTCCTGCCGCGCGTGCTCTCCTGCACTCAGGTTCAGCGACTGATCGCACGCACGTCCGTCGAGATCGAAGTCTTCGGTTTCGGCAGTCTGTGCGTCATGGTCGAAGGCCGCTGCGCACTCTCCTCCTTCGTGACGGGACATTCGCCAAACATGCAGGGCGTGTGCTCGCCGGCGCACGCGGTGCGCTGGGAGGAAACACCGCAGGGACGGCAGTCACGCCTGAACGGCGTATTGATCGATCGCTACGCGCCGGGTGAAGCGGCCGGCTATCCCACGCTCTGCAAAGGCCGCTTCCACGTGAACGACTCGGTCTTTCACGCGTTGGAAGAACCGACCAGCTTGAATGCACTCGACGTTCTCCCACGCCTGGTCGCAAGCGGCGTGCGAGCAATCAAAGTGGAAGGACGACAACGCTCACCCGCCTACGTCGCGCATGTCACGGGGCTGCTCCGTCGCGCGCTCGATGGCTGTCTCGCCACGGGCGAGGACTGGGTTGCTCCTCGCAATATCACTGCGGCACTCGATCATCTCGCCGAAGGGCGCACCCACACGCTGGGCGCGTATCACAGGCCATGGCAATGATGAAACTCGCGGTCGGCCCGATTCTTTACCTTTGGGAGCGCACGGACGCGCTCTCGTTCTATGAGTCGCTGTGCCAGACGCCCGTCGACATCGTTTATCTCGGCGAAGTCGTTTGCAGCAAGCGTCGAGTACTTGAGCGAGACGACTGGCTCGACGTGGCGCACATGCTCACGCAAGCCGGCAAGGAAGTCGTGATCTCCACGCTCGCGCTCATCGAAGCCGAATCCGAGCTGGCCACGCTGGCACGGCAGATCGACAGCGCGCCCCGGCTCTTCGAAGCCAACGATTACGCGGCCGTCGAATATGCGGCTGGCCGTCCCTTCGTCGCCGGCCCGCATCTGAATGTCTACAACACGTCGACTCTCGACCTGCTCGCCCGCCAAGGTGCGCGTCGATGGGTCGCTCCTGTCGAGTTACCGCTCGATACGGTCGCGAAGCTCGCCGCCACTCGCCCGGCCGGACTGGAAATAGAAATGTTCGCGTATGGTCGATTGCCGCTCGCGTTCTCGGCGCGATGCTTCACGGCCCGTTCGCACAATCTCGCCAAGGACGACTGCGGATTCATCTGCGGCTCGTATCCAGACGGGCTCACGCTCTACTCGCGCGAGGAGCAGCCGTTCCTCACGTTGAACGGCATCCAGACCCAATCGGCTTCGGTGCAGAACCTGCACCCTCATGTCTCGTCGTTGCGCGCAGCCGGCGTCGATGTGCTCAGGTTGTCCCCTCACTCTCTGGGGTTCCTCGACGTCGTGCGCGCATTCGACGAGGCCATCAACACTACGAGCGCAGCCGCGTTTCCCGAGCCGTATCTTCCCGGCGGCTACTGCGATGGCTACCTGGGCGGCGCAGCTGGCATAGCTCGGGCAGCACACGAGCGCGGTTTGCGAGCGCCTCCGTAAGTTTCGCGACCGGCGCCGGCAGCACGGCGCGCAAGTGTCCCGGCACATCGTATTCCCAACCATCCAGCAGATTCTTCAGATGCAGCCCCGTTTCCGTTTCGCCCTCCACCGCCAGGCGGCGTTGAAAGAAAAGTGCATCGGGATCTTCCCGCCGCGCGGCCAGCGACGCGAAGTCCCGCAGCGCGCCTCGAAAGGTCACATCGGCGGCGAGGTCCGAGCGTCGCAATCCGTCGGCTGTGATTTCGAACGTGAGCGCGAGCGGCACGTCTTGAACGTGCAGACAGAACCTCTTTCCCGCCAGCTCCGACAGGCGCGGCTCAATGGACTGTCCGCGCATCAGTCGGTTGACGAGAAACGCAATGGCTCGAGAATGAACCGTTGCAGGCGCGAGCCGGAGCAGCGGACTGAGCACGGCGGTGGGATCGGGCACGGACATCTCCAGCGAATGGAATTCGCCCATTCATGCCACGGCCGCGGCCGCATCAGTTTGATCATAGTCAAATCGAAACGCGGATGAGTTACTCGAGCCTGCGCGACTTTCTGCGCGCCTTGGAGCGCAAGGGCGACCTGAAGCGCGTCCCTTTCGCGGTGGATCCGAATCTCGAAATGACGGCGCTGTGTCAGCGCAGCCTTCAAACCGGAGGGCCGGCGCTGTGGTTCGAGCATCCGCGCGGTTCTGACATGCCGGTGCTTGGCAATTTGTTTGGAACGCAGGCGCGAGTCGCCGCCGCGCTCGGCTATGCCGACGTGAAGGAGCTGCGCCATCTCGGCGAACTGCTGAGCGCGCTCAAGGAGCCGCAGTGGCCCGATCGTCCCAGCGCGCTGCTCGAACGACTGCCGACCTTTCTACCGCTGCTCAAAGCGACACCGCGCGTCATCTCGAGTCCACCGTGCCACCAGCATGTGCTGACCGGCGATCAGATCGATCTCGCGCGCTTGCCGATCTGGACCTGTTGGCCTGAAGACGCCGGTCGACTCATCACCTGGGGTCTCGTCGTCACTCGCGGCACTCGCAAGCCGCGTCAGAACGTCGCGATCTATCGTCAGCAAGTGATCGGGCGCAACCGGGTCATCATGCGCTGGCTCCCCCACCGCGGCGGCGCCCTCGACTTTCACGACTGGCAAAAGACTCATCCGGGCAAGCCTTTTCCTGTAGTCGTCGCCATCGGTGCCGATCCCGCGCTGCTCATCGCCGCGACGGCGCCCATCCCGGACAGCGTTTCCGAATATCAGTTCGCGGGGCTGTTGCGTCGTCAGCGGAGCGAGGTTTATCGGACCAGTGTCGGTCTCGACGCGCCCGCCACGGCGGAAATCGTCTTCGAAGGTCACATCATGCCAGGCGATGAAGCGCTCGAAGGACCGTTCGGCGATCACACCGGCTATTACAACTCGCAGGCAACCTTCCCGGTATTCACCATCGATCGCATCTGCCTGCGAGAGCAGGCGTTCTATCACGGCGGCTACATGGGCCGCTCACCCTGGGATGAACCGTCAGTTCTGGCGATGTCTCTGAATGAAATGTTCGTGCCTATGTTGCAGCGGAGCTACCCAGAGATTACAGATTTCTATTTGCCGCCGGAGGCTTGTTCCTATCGGGTCGCCGTGGTGAGCATTCGCAAGTCCTATCCGGGGCATGCGCGCCAGGTGATGCAGGCCGTGTGGTCGTACCTTCGACAGTTCCTTTATATCAAGTTCGTCATCGTCACCGACGACGACGTGAACATCCGCGATTGGCAGGAAGTGATCTGGGCCATCGCCACCCGCGTCGATCCGGCGCGAGACACGCATCTGGTACGCCGGACGCCCATCGATTACCTGGATTTTGCCAGCCCGGTCGCAGGACTGGGCTCCAAGCTCGGCATCGACGCCACCAACAAATGGCCCGCCGAAACCCAACGAACCTGGGGCCGGCCGATCGAGATGACTCGCGAAGTACTGGAGCGCACCGATGCGATGTGGGCCCTGCTGCATGCAAATTCAGCGGGCGCAATTGACTCACGTCAAGATGACCTCGCGCATCGTGCGCTCTAATCGGGCCCATGCACACCACGATCGCCGCCGTCGCCAACACGGCACCGCCCCTTCGTCAATCGTCGTTCTCGAAAGAGGAACTGATCGCCTGCGGTGAAGGCGATCTGTTCGGGCCGAATACGCCCCGTCTGCCGGTCGGCCCCATGCGCATGGTCGATCGCATCACCTGGATATCCTCGCACGGCGGCGCTTACGATCGCGGCGAAGTGCGGGCAGAACTGGATATCGATCCGAGCCTCTGGTTCTTCGATTGTCACTTCCGCGGCGACCCCGTGATGCCGGGTTGTCTCGGGCTCGATGCCATGTGGCAACTGATCGGCTTCTACCTCGCGTGGAGTCAGCACAAGGGGCTCGGCCGTGCGCTGGGGGTCGACGAGGTTCGTTTCTTCGGTCAGGTGTTACCGAGCGTCAGGCGCGTCACGTATCAAATAGACATTCGTCGCGTCATCGTCCGCAAGCTCATCATGATTACCGGCGACGGCACATTGTTTGCGGACGGCGAGCGGATCTACGCTGCACGCGGACTGCGCGTGGGACTGTTCGACGGGCCCGCTCGCATGGGCGGCATGTCACTCACGCCTGGAATCGAATAATGCGGCGGGTGGTCGTGACAGGCATGGGCATCGTCTCCTGCCTCGGGAATGATCTGCAGACCGTCAGCGAATCGTTGCGCATCGGCCGCTCCGGCATTCGAGCGATGCCTCAATACGCCGAGATCGGCTTGCGCAGCCAGATCGCAGGCGTGCCTCAAATCAACACGCAGGATCACGTCGATCGCCGGGACCTACGCTTCATGGGCGACGCCGCGGCATTCGCTGCGATTTCGTTATCGCAGGCCATTCGCGACAGCGGCCTGACTGAAACTCAAGTGAGTCATCCCCGCACCGGCCTGATCGCCGGAAGCGGCGGCGGCTCGCCTGCGAACGTGGTCGAGTCGGCGGACATCGTACGCTCACGCGGTGTGCGCAAGGTTGGAGCAACGCGCGTGCCTCGAACGATGTGCAGTACCGTTGCCGCTTGCCTCGCCACGACGTTTCACATCAAAGGCGTGAGTTACTCCGTGACTTCCGCCTGCGCGACCAGCGCACATTGCATAGGCGCCGCCGCAGAACAAATTCGATGGGGCCACCAGGATGTGATGTTCTGCGGCGGCGGGGAGGAAGAGCATTGGTCGTTGACCGCGCTCTTCGACGCCATGGGTGCGCTCTCCGCCGGTCGCAACGATCGGCCGGAGACAGCCTCACGCGCCTACGACGCACAGCGCGACGGATTCGTCATCGCCAGCGGCGGCGGCATGCTCGTGCTCGAATCGCTCGAGCACGCGAGTGCACGAGGTGCGCCCATCATTGCCGAGCTCGTCGGCTTCGGCGTGACCGCCGATGGTGCCGATATGGTTCAACCTTCCGGTGAAGGTGCGGTTCGTTGCATGCAACAAGCGCTGGCGACCGTGAAGAGCCCGATCGACTATCTCAACGCGCACGGCACCTCAACGCCGCTCGGCGATGCCATCGAGCTCAGAGCGATCAGCGAAGTGTTCGGGGCGCAAATCCCCGCCATCTCTTCGACCAAATCGCTCTCCGGTCATTCGCTCGGCGCCGCCGGTGTGCATGAAGCAATCTACAGCCTGCTCATGCTCCGCGACGGCTTCATGGCGGGCTCAGCAAACATCGAAGAGATCGATCCCGCGTGCGCCCCCTACCCGATCCTGCGCGCCACTCGCGAGCAGCGCATCCAGACGGTCATGTCCAACAGCTTCGGCTTCGGCGGCACCAACGGGACGCTGGTGTTTCAGCGCTTCTCCTGAGGGTCCGGCTTCTTGGCGGCAAACGGATAAGCCGTGCCTTTCTTGTCACTGGGCGGTATCCATGCAGACAGAATCATCGAAGCCGCAAGAATGGCCGCCGTGACGCCGAGCGAGAGGCCGACCGGGATCTTGTAGATGTCGAGCAACAGCATCTTGGTGCCGATGAACAACAGCACGACCGCAAGGCCGTAAGAGAGCAGATGGAAGCGCTCGTGCATACCGGCGAGCAAGAAGTACAGCGCCCGCAGGCCCAGGATTGCGAAGACGTTCGAGGTCAGCACGATGAACGGATCGGTCGTGATGGCGAAGATGGCGGGAATCGAGTCCACCGCGAACACGACATCGACGATGCCGATCAACACCACGACCAGCGCCAGCGGCGTCGCCAGCCGCTTGCCGTCGATGTTTGTGAACAGTCGTTCGCCGTCATAGCCGGGCGCGACACGCATGCGACGACGCAACCATTTCAACGCGGGATTGGATTCGAGATCGGGCTCCTGCCCGGCCGCCCACCACATCTTGATACCGGTGAACACCAGGAAGGCGCCGAACAGATACAGCACCCAGTGAAAGCGCGCGATCAACCAGGCTCCGACCAGGATCATGGCCGCGCGCAACACGATGGCGCCGAGAATGCCGAACATCAACACGCGCTTCTGATACTCCCCCGGCACCGAGAAGTACGTGAAGACCATCAGGAAGACGAAGACGTTGTCGACGGCGAGCGCTTTCTCGACCAGATAACCGGTCGTGAATTCCAGCAGTTTGGTGTTGGCCAGCGCGCGGGTGGCCTCGTCGGGACTTTGCCCCAGGTACCACCACAGCCAGCCGGCGAAGGCCGCGCTGACACCGACCCAGATCAGCGACCACACGAACGCCTCGCGCATCGAGACCTTGTGGGCGCCTTGTTTATTGAGCGCAATGAAGTCGACGACCAGCGCAAGCACCACGAATGCGGCGAATAACCACCACATCAGCGGAGTACCGATAGAGCTCATGAAAGCCTCTCGCGAAAGCCGTCGGCGCGAAACCGGCGTGAATAGGGGGAGGACCACGGCCGCTTCGGTCTTGCCACCCACGCTATGCGTGGTCTGCGGTGCCGGGAAACCTCATCACCCGCGCCGGGTGGCAAGACTCCGTACTGACGACACGGCAGGAGCTGACGCTCCGGCTACTCCCCTCGAGAGGCGGCGCAATTAGACCACAAGCTCATCGGGATAGAGAACTACTTTTGCGAAATTATGCGAACCGCGTCGGCCGGAATGGCGCCAGTACGTCGGGCGCGATCCCGTCCAGGATCTCCTGGGTTGCGAATTGGGCGACGGCCGGCGCGAGCGTAATACCACTGTGAGTCACGGCCAGATACAGATTCCCGACCTTCGGCGCGTAGCCGAGGACCGGAAAACCATCCTGGGGCAACACTCGCAGACCATGGCTCACTCGCTCGATCTTCGCGTCCTTCAAGGTTGGGAAGTACCGAGCCGCGTTCGCGAGGATGCGCTGACCTTGCTGTTGCAGATCGCCGCCTTCGCTCGAGCCTTCGTGACCGCTGCTGCTCACGATACGACCGTCGAGGCTCTGCTTGACGGTACTGGTGGGCGCGAACACCACTGAGTCCAGCAGCTTGGGCTGCGGAGCCGTGTGAATCAGCACGCCGGGCGACGGCACCAACGGCAACTTCACGCCGAGCGAGTTCGCGAGCCATTGACTGCCGATACCGGCCGCCACGACGACGGTGTCGGCCTCGATGTTTCCTTCGTTCGTTTTCACGCCGCGGACTCGATCGCCCGCGACATCGATGCCTGTCACCTCAACGGGAAAGCGCAACGTCGCGCCAAGCGCTTTGGCTCGATCGAGCAGCACGCGAACCGCACCCACCGGATCGACGACGCCCTCCTCTTCATAGACAACTGCACCATCCACGCGGCCCAACGACGCCTTCGGCAGCAACCCTCGCAACTCGCCTTCGTCGACACGTCGACCGGAATAGCCCCACTCCTGACAGATCCGCAGCGTCGACAGTAACTTCTCCGCGGCGGCGTTCTCATCACGCCAGTAAATGGAACCACCCCACTGCAACGGCAAAGCAGCGCCAAACTCCGCTTGCCAACGGCGCCATCCCGCCATGCCTCGCGCATTGAGGTCGAAGTACGGTCGTGACGACGACTTCGTCGAAGCGTTGAGATAAGCGAACGAATCGCCGGTCGTGCCGCTCGCCGGTGCAGTCTTCTCGAGGAGGGTGACTTTCGCCCCTCGTCGAGCCAGGTGATACGAAATGGCCGCACCGAGAATGCCGGCCCCGATCACCACCACGCGATCGCCTGATCGCGCGGCGCGGGCGGATGAGCCGTAGGCCGCGGCGACCGCCGTGGCCCCCAGGAGCTGAAGAACGTTACGTCGATGCATGGCCGATCTCGATCAGGACTTGGCGAGCGACTGAACCTTTTCCCACACGCGCAGGAAATTGCCGCCCCACAATTTGGCGATCTGCTCCTGCGAGTAGCCCCGTCGCAGCAGCTCCGCCGTGACGTTCAACGACTCGCCCTCGTTATTCCAGCCCGTGACGCCGCCGCCATGGTTGAAGTCCGAAGAGATGCCGACGTGGTCGATGCCAATCTTCTTCACGACGTAGTCGATCTGATTCACGTATTCCTCGAGTGAGGCGCGGTACTCGGCCGACCCCGTCACATCGTGGAACTCCTCGCTGTACTTGGCGAACGTCTCTCGAGACAGCACTTTCACGCCCTTCTCGGTGAGCGGCTGCACGCCCGCGATGTTGGCTTCCTGAGGCACACCATACTTCGCACGAATCTCGTTGAGCTTACGTTGTGCCTCCGCAGGCAACGGCCGCACCCACGTGCTGTAGGCATTGACCGCGACCACGCCACCGTTCTTCTTGATCGCCAGCAACTGCTCGTCGCTAAGGTTGCGCGGGTGATCGATGATGGCTCGTGCATTCGAATGCGACGCGACGACCGGCGCCTTCGTGAGACTCAGCACTTGCGCCAGCGCGTTGCCCGACAGCTGCGACACGTCGATGACGACGCCAAGCTCGTTGAGACGCGCGACCGCCTTCTTGCCCAGCTCCGACAGACCCTTGTGCTCATCGAGCTTGTCGCCGAGCAACAGGTGAGGACGCGAGGAGTCGGCGAGATCGTTGTTGCCGTTGTGAGTGAAACCGAACAGCCGCACGCCCTTGGCCTGCCAGGCATTGATCTGCGACAGATCGTTGCCGATCAGACTGCCGTTGAGAATGCTCAGCACGATGGCGAACTTGCCCGACTTCTCGATGCGTCGGACGTCGGCCGGCGTATAGGCGATCTCGGCGCGGTCGGGATATTTCTTGGCGATCGATGTGAGGATTTCGTATTTCTGCTCGGCCTTCGCACGCGCCTGTTGCACGCCTTCAGCGGTTCGCGCCCCTTGCGGAACGAAGATCGCGATGGCCGCGCCCTTGAGAATGCCCTGCTCCACCTTGGGCAGATCGAACTGCGACTCGCCATTGTTGGCCGCATCGAGCGCGCCGGCGCCGAACTCGAACGGGATGTCCAGATGATTGTCGAACGTGACAATCTGCTTGTGAATCGCGGCGGCCTTCTGCAGGTTGTCCGCAGACGGTGCCGCGAAAGAGGTCGTTGCCACGAGCAGCGCCACAGCGAGCCCGACACGTGACTTACGAATGAGTGAACTATGCATGGTCGTGAGTCTCCGAGTCGTGATTACGGCAAGCGGGTCAGCTGGCGGGCAATCAACTGCCAGCCTTGCGGGCCCTTGGTCCAAACATCCAAACCGGCGAGCTTGGCGACGCGCGGCTCGCTGCCTTTCTCGGCCACGTGGAACGCAAAGCCTCCGGTGACGAAGGCGGTGTTGCCGTAGACGCGAACCGCGATGTCGGTGAGATCGACATCGGTGAAGTCGCGGTTCGGCACGATGGTGCGATCGATCTGCTCTTTCTTGGTCAGCACCGCACCGTCGGTATGCCCGTAGGACAGATCGGCGTGGTACGCGCGTTCCAAACCGGCGCGATCTTTCTTGATCACCGCCTGCTTCCACTGCTCGACCGCTTGCAGCACCTCGCGGCGCTGTTCAGGCGACACTTTTTCTTTTACAGGCGTGCTGTGTTCCGCTGCCTGGACAACAACTACAGGCGACAGCAAGGTCAGCGCCACGAGCACGGGCTTGATGGAAAATTTGTTCATGGCTCTCACTCAGAAGGAAAAGTTGAAACGCGCGTAGTAGACCGCGCCGGCGCCGCCTTCGGGCGACAGGTTCGAATACAACGAGACCACCGGGTTACGCAGCGCCGGCAGCACCTTGTCCGGATGGCTGTCGAACAGGTTGTTCACGCCGAGCGTCGCGTTGAAGGCATCGCTGAAGCGATAGTCCGCGCTCAGGTTGACGACGTACTGTTCGCCGTACGTCTGATCGAGCGCCGGATTGCTGGTATGGAATGTTTTGTACGTTCCATAGCGAAGGCCCGCCAGGTGCGCGCTGAAGCTGTCGAACGAATAGTCCGCCGCCAGGCGCACGAACGAGGTCGGATTGGCCTGCTCGATGATGCCGGCGCTCTCGCGACCGATCAGCACCAGGTTGCTGCCAGCCAGAACGCTCGGCGTCGGCTTGCGACCCGTGATCTCCGTTTCGTTGCGGTTGTAACCCAGGCTGAAATTGAGATCGTGTCCGCCGCCGAAGGTGAATCCATAGCGGCCCGTGACATCCAGACCGCGCGTGCGGGTGTCCGCAGCGTTGGTGAAGTACTGCAAGCCGGAGAACGTCGAGAAGCCGGCGGCATTTAGCGCCGCTGTCACCAACGGACCGGACAACACTTCCGACAACACGATGCGATCGTCGATGTCGATCTGATACACGTCGGCCGTCAGCGAGGCATGACTGGTCGGCGTCCAGACCAGACCGGTCGAGAAGTTGACCGACTCTTCCGGCGTCAGGCTGGTCGCACCGAGCGCACGCGCGAGCGCGCTATCCACTCGAGCGAGACGATTGGTGGCCAACACGCCATTCGTGATGTTTGGAATGGTGCGCGAATACGCCGACTGACCCAACGACGGCGCGCGATAGCCCGTGCTCGCGCTGCCACGCCAGGCGAGGCTCGGCAGCACTTCGTAACGCAATGCCAGTCGGCCGTTGGTCGTGGAGCCGAAGTCGGAGTAGTGCTCGCTACGACCCGACAGCGTGACTCTGAGCTTTTCGGTGAGCTCGTTCTCAAACTCCACGTACGCGCCTTCGACATCGCGACTCAATCGTCCGGCGTCATCCGGCGAGAAGCCACCGAAGCCTTGCGAGGCTGGCGTCGCGACTCGGCCTGCGTTCGGGCCGTCGATGATGCGCACGCCGCCGTTCGCCCACGACCCGTAGTCGCCTTCGAACACTTCATAACTTTCGTGGCGATACGTCACACCGGCCGCGACCTTCAACGGTGCCGACAACACCGGCACGTCGAACGAATGGGTCCAGTCCAGGTTCACGCTACTCTGGACATTGAGCAAGTCACCCGTATCGAAACGCGTGCCGCTGGCGGTGCCGAGGCTCGCGTTGTTCGTGTTCCACACCACGCTCTCGACCCGGTTGCGACCGTACGTCGCGCTCAGATCGAACGCACCGAGCGCATCGGAGCCGAACCTTGCGCCGACCGTTGCCGACGCGTCCTGGGACTTGATGTCCAGGAACGGCTGGAACCCGTCGGGAAACAGCGCGCGAACCGTTTGATCCGAGTTGGGCTGGCGCAAATTGCCGAAGCCGTGATCCTCGCGCCAACCGTACGAGCCAAAGCCATACAAGGTCGCCCAACCGATCGTGCTCTCGGCGTTGACGAAGAGGTTGTAGCGCTTGGAAGCGCCGCTGCCATAGAACCAGTCGCGATTATCGTAGGTCGATTCGCGCGGATCGTTGGCGAAGTACATCTGACGCGTGTCGAGCGTCGACAGCCGCGTGGCGTCGATATCCCATGCGTCGAACGAGACCGTGACGAAACCGTCGCCGGGCAGCGTCGAGCCGAGACTGCCGCCGACCGAGTAGGTATCGCCATCGCCCTTCGCGTTCTTCGAGAACTGCGCGGACAGATCCGAACCTTCGGTGCTTTCCTTGAGCACGATATTGACGACGCCCGCGACCGCATCCGAGCCGTACTGCGCGGACGCGCCATCGAGCAGCACTTCAACGCGCTCGATGGCGTTCAAGGGAATGCTGTTCAAGTCGACCGTCTGAGCGCCTTTGGTCACACCGGTGGACGCATTGAGTTGCGCCGACGCGTGACGCCGCTTGCCATTGACCAGCACCAATGTTTGGTCGGCCGCGAGGCCTCTCAGCGCGACGCCTTTAACGAAGCTCGCCGCGTTGCTCGACGCTGCCGACGTCGGGAAGCTGAAAGATGGCACCGTGGACTGCAACGCTTCACTGAGCGTTCGCGCGCCGCTCTCAGCGAGATCGGCGCCGCTCACGACCTGAACCGGCGCGGCGCTGTTGAGCACCGTCGCCTCGCCGCTGCGCGAGCCGATCACGACGACCGTATCCACTTCCGATGGCGCTACTGTCGAGTCGCCTGCATCGCTGTCTTGCGCGCATGCCTCGGTCGCCATGAGTGCTGCGCCATTGAGCGCCAGCAGCGTTGAGATCACCAACCTCAGTGAGGCTTTGCCCGAACTACGAGAATCATGCTGAGACATTTTGCTAACAACCACTCGATACGAAGAACGATGTCGATGCGCACTGTTGCCGCGAGCAAAAGCAGCCCGTCGAGCACGACTCCTCGAGAGAGTCGCGACCGCGTTAATCGATCCTTCGATGAATAGGCGCTGCGCTGGACGAGGTTCCGATGCTGGAACTAGCGGGCGCCCGGCGTTTGCCGTGGCGTGAGAATTACATTGCGTAGCGATCCTAACGTCGGCAAATCGCCGTCGCCACGCTGCGCTGTTTTCAGATGGGGATGGAGTGGAATGTGACCGGGCTGTGACCTGTCAACAACCGGTTATCAACTGAAATCCGCTGCGCTTGCGCAAACTGGAGAGCGCAAACGCTTGGGCGCGGCTACTTCAGCCGCTTGAAGACTGAGCCGGTGCTGAAGTCGAAACCGACGATTTGCCCGCGCGCATCGAGCCGAAAGCTCACAAAGAAATTTCGTGATGCCATTTCGTAAGGCCAGCGCGGCTTGGCCTCGAACTGATCTTGATGCCAGTGACTCAGGTCGTACTGCATGCGGCCGGCATCGATCACTAGCTTGCCATTGTCGACATGAACTCGTGCCTCGCCGAACGCGCCATTGTCGGCGAAGGTACCGGTGTATCGATCGAGCGGCAACGAGGGCTTGGTGCCTTTGAGGCGACCGGCTTCCAACTCGGAGCGGCGCTTCTTGCCAGCCTCGGCATCGGCGACAGCCATCCGCCGGAAGCTCTCGCTCCATCGGTTCGATACACCGCGACCCAACGCGGCATCGACCATCGTCTGGAATGCAGCCATCGCCAGCAACGACTGATCGGCGTTCGTGAGCACGACGATGCCGATGTTGTCGTCCGGCAAGAAACCCATGAAGGTGCGAAAGCCATCGATGCCGCCGGCATGCGAGACGACGTCGTGACCGCGATACGTGTGTGTCGTCCAGCCCATCGCATACGCCGGGTGACGAAACGCGTCGTCGCCCTCGCCTGCCGCTTCCGACCAGGCACTACCCGCGAAGCGCCCTCGCTCCGGCGTCTGCGGCGTGCGAGTTTCCTTCAAGGCTGCAAAAGGCAGGAGCGCTTTGCCGTTGACGGCGCCATCGTTGAGCTGAAACTGCAGCCACAGCCCCAGATCGTGAGCGGTCGAATTCACGCCGCCGGCGGGCAGCGCGTTGTAGTCCTCGTAGATCCAATCGATGGGCTGCTTCCGTCCCTGGACGGTGATGTGCGGAGACGCTGCGTTGCTGTCTGCACGCGCCACCGTGTGATCCGCGTTCGTGCGGGTCATGCCGATCGGCTTCCAGAACATGTCGGCGGCGAACGCTTCCCACGGCTCGGCCGTGACGGTCGCGACGACTTCGCCGATGGCCGTGTATGAATCTGTCGTGTACAGGTACTCGCTGCGCAAGGGATGACGCTGTTCGAGGAACCGAATGCGACGAACATGGTCCGCCCGATTGGCACTGACGCGGCGGAACGTATATTCCGAGCTGCCGAATCCGCTGCGCATGCTGAGCAGATCGCGCAACGTGACTTCCGGCGTGTCGCGTTCACGGGGCATCGCGAACCACGGCAAATGTCGGATCACCGGGTCGTCCCAGTTCATGCGACCGTCCGCGACCAGCTTCGCGACCGTGGCAGAAGCAAAGCTCTTGGACAACGACGCGATACCGAACAGCGTGCGCTCGTCGACAGGCTGCTTGCTGCGAAGGTCGCGGACACCAAAGCCTTTCTCGTGAACGATGCCGTCGCGGGTGACGAGCGCAATCGCCATGCCCGGCTGGTCCCACTCCTTCAGTATGGTCGCCATCCGGGCGTCGATGTCCGCGATGGGCAGTGCCGGGTCGCTGGCCAATGCGGGAACGGCGACGAACGTCGCCACGACGAGTGCGAATCGAACCAGGAACCGCGCAGATGTTTGCATGAGGCCCTTTTAGACGCGGGTTGCGAGAGCGGTCAAGGCGACGCGAGCGCTTTAAGTGATTTCACCGAAGGTTCAGGCCAGCAGGTTCAGGAACAGCGTGATGATGAGTGCGTTGGTGAAGTCCATGAAGAACGCCCCCACCAACGGCGCGACCAGAAACGCACGCGGCGCCGGGCCATAACGTTCGACCAGCGAACGCATCACCGCCATGGCATTCGCGGTCGTGCCGAGCATGAAACCGGCGAAGCCGCCGGAGATCACGGCTGCTTCGTAGTCGCGTCCCATCCACTGATAGAGCGGCCACACGAACGCGAGCATGACCAGCAACAACTGCGCGGCGATGACGACCAGCAACGGCCCGGCCAGGCTCGACAGCTTGAGCAGATCGAGCGTCATCATCGCCATCACCAGAAACAACGACAGCGTGACGGCGCCCGCCATGTCGATATATCGATGCGGCAACTTCAGCCAACCCGTCACATCGTCGAAGTTACGCAGCGCCGATGCGGCCAGCATCGCGCCGATATAGGCAGGCATGGTGAGCCCGGTGCGCTGGATCGCGGCGCTGATCCACGAGCCCAGCCACATCGCGATCAGAAATATCGCAATGGTTTTCAGGACCCGCAAGACACGGGCACCCTCATCCTGAGGGTCTGATGCTTCCTGCACGTCGACAATCACAGATGAGGAGCGCGCAACCGTCGGAGTCTTCAACCCGCGCCGCTCGATGAGCGCAGTCGCAAGCGGTGCCCCCACCAAACTTCCCAAGATGATCCCCGCCATCGCAGTGGTGATAGCCACCGTTGACGCACCCGTCACACCGGCCTGTTCAAACAAAGGCGCGAATGCCAGCCCGGTCGCCGGGCCGCCCGTCAAAGTGACCGAACCTGTGATCACACCGAACAGAGGATTCAAGCCGAACGCAGTGGCAATCCCAATGCCCAGCAGGTTCTGCAAGACTGCAAACACGGAGCATAGCGCCAGCAGCACCAGAACCTGCAAACCACCCGCTCGTAGCAAACGCACGCTGGCCGCGAATCCCAGGCTGGTGAAGAACGCGATCATGAGCGGCTGCTGGGGCGACGTGTCGAACTCGATTGTCGGCAGCTCCAGAATGCGTGCGATCAGCATGCCCACGGCAGCGATCAATCCACCGATCACCGGCGCAGGCATGTTGACCCGTTCGAGCGGTGTCACGATACGACGGATGGCATAGCCCGCCAGCAGCAGCATGCTCGCCACGGCCGCGGTCTCGATCAAGCCGAGCTTCATGCGCCGCCGCCTGCGGCGGATGCGGGCAAATGCTTGCGCAGTTCAGCAATGAATCGCTGGCACACGCGTGACGGCGGTTGCTCTTCCAGCCAGATGCAATACACACCGAAAGAGATGCGGGGCGAGAGCCGGCGATATTCCAACCCCGAAGAGATCGGTGCACGCGCGGTGAACTCATCAACGACGCTGACGCCGGCGCCCTGCGCAACCAACGCGGCCGCTACATAAAAGGTGCGTACCGAAGCGATCTCGTTGACTTCAATCTGCTGACGTTCGAGTTCCGCCGCCAGCAACGCGCCAATCGGGCCGCTCCCGGTGAGACTGATGTAATCGCAGCCGCCGAGCTTGCGCAGATCGACACGTGAGTTGTTCCCGCCGAACGCGCCGTCCCGATGTAACAGCACCAGCTCACCCGAGCCGACCTGCACGGATTTCAGACGCGGATGATTCGGGGCGACGAAGCCGACCGCGAGATCGCTCTCCCGCTCATAGAGACAACGCAGGATGTCGGAGTGATCCAGCGTCTGGACGTCGAAAGTCACCTTGGGGTTCGCGGCTCGGAAACTCGCGACCGCCGCCGGCGTCACCGCCAGACCGAGCGAAGGCAGCACTGCGAGACGCAACCGCCCTTCGCCACCGGCGCGAAGATTCTTGATGGAAGCCTTCAGCGAGCCGACGCGCTTATAAACTTCGTCGACCTCGCGGAATAACAGATGAGCTTCCGGCGTGGGCACGAGCCGCCCCTTCTGACGCCGGAACAAGGGGAACCCCACCTGTCGCTCCGCATGTCGCAACGTCTTGCTGACCGACGCTTGCGATACATGCAGCTCTCGCGCGGCAACTGTGACCGAACCACTCGCGTACACCGCGTGAAAGATTTCGATCTGCCGCAGGTTCATGCTTGACGGAACGGGCTCATGTCCAACGAGGGCGGGCGCTGGGCAATGCTGTCGGCCACGAGCCGGGCGCTGCCACAGGCGAGCGTGAACCCCAGCGCCCCCTGACCGGTATTGAGCCAAAGATTCGAATAAGGCGTACTGCCGAGCACAGGCTTTCCACTGGGCGTCGCGGGTCGTTGACCGGACCAACCTTCAGCGCGATTGTAATCGCCGCCGCGTGGGAAAGCTGCACGCGCCTGCCTGCGCAGCAGCTCCAGACGACGCGGATCGGCCTTGGGACTGCCGGTGATATCGATCATGCCAGCGACACGCAGTCGCTCCCCGAGCTTCGCATACACGACCTTGTTATCGGCATCGGTGACACTCACGCCAGGCGCGCTGTGACCGGGATCCAGCGGGACGGTCAAGCTGTAGCCCTTCAATGGATACAGCAGCAACTTTACACCCAACGGGTCGAGCAGCCTCACGCTCGACATACCGGCCGCCACCACGAACGCGTCGGCCTCGACATCGCCTTGTTGTGTGCGAGCCGCCGCGACACGTCCGTTCGCGACATGCAGCTGCTGAATTTGCGAGCCATAGACGAATTCTGCCCCGTATTTTTCGCGTGCCAATCGCGCCAGTTCGACCGTGAACTGGTGACAATCGCCGACATCTTCGCTGGGGGTGTAGATGCCGCCGGCCAGCTCGGTCCGCAACGGCTCGATTGCCGGCTCCAGCGTCGTGCACGCCATGGGGCCGAGCGCCTGCTGCTCGCAGCCGAGCGCCGCCTGGAATTCCATCTGCCGCTGGGCCTGCTCAAAGGCCTGTCGATCCCGGAACAGGACCAGCTTGCCGTTGCGCTTGTAGTCGAAGTCGATGGACTCCTCGCGCACCAGAGCGTGGAGCAGCGAGCGGCTATAGAGGCTGAGCGCCAGCAAATGAGTGGTGGTCTGAGACGCCACCTCCTTGCGACAGGCTCGCAGGAATGCGAGCAGCCAACGCCATTGCAGACAATCCAGGCGCGGCGCGAAACGAAGCGCCGAGTCTCGCGCAAGAAGCAAGCTCGGCAGATTGGGCAGGATCGATGGCTGCGCGAGGGGCGCAACGTAGCTATAGCTGAGCTGTCCGCCATTGGCGAAGCTGGCCTCCAGCCCGACGCCTTCGCGCCGGTCGAGCAGCGTTACCCGATGGCCATCGCGTGCCAGATAGTACGCCGTGGTGACGCCTATCACCCCTCCGCCAAGCACGCAGACATGCATTACGTGGTCACTTCATATTTCCCGCTGCGGCTAGTGTAGTGGCGGGGGTTGCCCGCCACTACCGAAAAGAGAACCGAGTGACTTAACCCGCGGTTATGCCCGCCTCAGAACCTGGCGAGCAGGCGCAGATAGTAATAGCCGCCGTTGTAGCCGAACGGGCTCGCCGACGGATATCGGAACGGACCTTGCGGGTTGTTGATCGCGATGTATTCGTCCGGATACTGGTCGAAGGCGTTGTTGGCTCCCACCGTCACCGTGTACCTGTCGCCGAAGCGCCGGGCCACACTCACGTCCGCCAGCCACTCCTCCGAGAAGGTCTGGTCGAAGATCGGATTGGTAGTGCCGTAATAGTAATCGCCGTAGTAGAGCGCTCGGGCAAAGAAGGTCCAGTCGCCGAGCTCGTACGTGCCTGAGAAATTGAACGTGCGCCGCGGCTGGCCCTTAGAGTAAGTGATCAGGCTGTCCCGGTTGAACAACGGAATCGACGTGATGGCCGCCAGCTCGGCCGGCGTCGAGGCGATCCGGGTCACTTCGCGATTGTTGAAGTTCATCGCCGCGGTCAAGGTCAGCTGGCTCGCGTCGAAGTCGATGGTGTAGCGGCCGGTGACATCGAGGCCTTCCACTTTCGCGTCGATCGCGTTGGTCGGGAAGCTGGCGCCGCTGATGTTCGGATAACCGTTGGCCGCGTAGAACGCACGCGCACGCGCGTCGTTGAAGTTGCTCGACGACACGATCTGATCGCTCACCTCGATCTGATACACATCGACCGACAGGTTGAAGTGCGGACCGCCATCCAGCACGACACCGAAGCTCACGCTCTCCGACTCCTCCGGCTCGAGATCCTTCGCCCCCATCAATCGCGCCACCGGATCGGACGGCGGGAAGCGGCGCGTGACATACGAAACGCCCTGGATGAAGCTGGAACTGGTGCTGAGGTAATAGATATCGGCGAGCGACGGCGCGCGGAATCCCGTGCTGACACCGCCTCGGAAGGACAGCCAATCGGTCGCTGCGAAACGCAGGGCGAGCTTGCCGTTCAACGTGTCGCCGAAGTCGCTGAACTTCTCGTAGCGTCCGGCCGCCGACACGGTCAGGCGCTCCCAGAATTTGGTTTCCACATCGGCGTACACGGCATAGCTGGTCCGATCCACGTCGACTTCGTCGGTCGGTCGCAGCGAGCCGAAACCTTGCGAGCCAGCGGCGGTGATGGTGCCGGCGTTCGGGCCATCGAGCACTGGGACACCGCCGTGGATATAACCGGAAGGACTGCCCTGCTCCGTCGCATAACCGTCCCAGCGAAATTCAGCGCCGAGCGCCATATCGAGCGGCGCCTGCCAGCCGATCTCGAGGCTGCGCGTGAGATCGAAGTTGGTCACTGCCTGCTGCATGGTGTATTTGCCCGCGAAGAACGTCGTCGGGCTGTCGACGCCGAGCGAAGGATTCAACGTGTTGCTCGGATAGGGCCGCAGATTGTTCATGCCCCAGCCCTGACTCAGATCGAAGTCCCAGCCGCCCAGCGCGCCTTTCACGCCCGCAGTGAGCGAACCATCGGTGACGATGCCGACCATCAGAGGTTGGAAACCGTCGGGAAAGATCGCGCGCACATTGTTGTTATCGAGCGGCGCACGGAACACAAACGGCGTTTCGACTTCGCGACGCATGTAACCGCCGAACGCGTAGCCCGTGAGCTCGCCCATGGGCAGCTCGCTGTTCACGAACAGTCCCATGTCCTCGCTCTCCGGATCGCCGACCCGATACGTGTTGTATCGATCGATCGCGAACTCGCGCGGATCGAACGTGTCGCCCGGCTGCAGAACCGGCGTCGCGTCGCTGGCGCTGGTAGTCGGGAAGATGATCGGGTTGCCGTTACGCGTGCCGAAGTACATCTGCCGCTTGTCGTAGCCCTGGCGGTTGGTCTTGTCTCGTTTGCGATAGTAGAGCGAGCTGTGCACGAACCCGCCTTCGCCGATCTCGAAGCCATTGTCGAGCGACACCTCGGCGACTTCGCCGTCGCCTTTATAGGTCTGCCCGAGCGAAGTCTCGACCTGAGTGCCGAGATCTTTTCTCAGAATGACGTTCACGACGCCTGCGATTGCATCCGAGCCGTACTGAGCGGCGGCGCCATCGCGCAGCACTTCGATATGACCGATGGAACTGCTCGGCAAAGAGTTGAAGTCCGCCGCAGCCAGGCTGCCGTTGATGCCGAGATGCTTGCGCTTGCCGTTGACCAGAACCAGCACCTGCGACGCGTTGAGTCCACGAATCTGCACGCGCCGCATGAAAGAGCCACTGTTCGCTGTGCTGGTCGGCGGGAAATAGGCGGACGGCACCAACACCGATAGCATCGACGGCGTGTCGTTGTAGCCGCCGCTACGCAAGTTCTCTCGAGACAGCACGTCCACTGGCACCGGCGATTCGAGCTCGGTGCGATTGCTGAAACGCGTGCCCGTGACGATGACGGTTTGCACGCCTTCGGGAACTTCGGCGGTGCTGGCTGTTGTCGACGACTGACCGCTACCCGAACCATATCCCGCATCTTCGGTGACATACGCGACATTCAACGCCGCATAGTGCGGGAGCGACGGCAGCGTGCGCATGCCGGCTTCAGTCTCCAGCGCTTCGATGCCGATGACATTCTCGCCAGTGAGGCGATAGCGCAGCTGCGTGCCTTCGAGCAGTTGATTGAGCGCCTGCTCGACCGACATCTTGCCGCGAACGCCGCGAGTGCTCTTGTTGTCAGTGATCACGGCGGGCATCAACACTTGCACGCCCGCCTGATTCGACAACTGAATCAGCGCCGTCGACACTTTCTGAGGCGCGATCCCGAATGAAACAACCCGAGCCAGTCCTTGATCCTGCGCGTAGCAGGCGACACTGCAAGCCAACGCAGCGGTGGTCGCCAGCGGACGGCTCAGCACGCGGCACAAATGACGAATGGCGGACGACGACATGACCGATCTCCCCGTACTATTTGTTGAGATGCCACGGCCGCGTTGCCGTGTCATTCCATCAAGACAAGCGAGCGCTCCTAAGCGGAAATGTCTCCTGCAGATTTCTGTGCTGAGGGTCACTGCCGCTTCTTGAGTGACAGCCCGCCGGTCAGGCGTGGCTCGAGCTGCACCGGAAACACTTGCGGAAGCGCGTCGATCCACGCCTCGGTTGCCTGCGTAAACACCGTTCCCGAGAAAAGAATGTCGCCCGCCGCTGAATCGTCGATCACGATGGGCTGATGCGAATAACGATTGACGTCGGCGATCACGGCCGCGAGCGGCTCGTTGTGATATTCGAGCCGGCCTTGCTGCCAGGCCAGCGTGCTCGCCTCGGTCGCCGGCGTGATCGACGGCACCGAATCTCCCGAAACTTCCCACACGATGCGATTGCCGGCGGCAACCTTCGCGCTACCGCTCGGCGTCGAGACTTCGACGATGCCCTTGGTCACGCTCACCACGACTCGATCGTCGGCGTGGCGTACATTGAAGGCGGTCCCCAGCGCACGCACTTGCATGGTTCCAACTTGCACGACGAACGGTCGCTGCGGATTGCGAGCCACGGAGAAATACGCTTCGCCCGTCTCGCCCTCCATGACCAGCAATCGCAGATCCTCACTGTAATGCGAGCTCACCGTCGATCGGGCGGCGAGATCGACGGTGGAGCCGTCCGGCAGCGATGTTTGACGCACTTCGGCGATGGGCTCGGCCGGCGGAGACCAATGAGCGCTCACCAACCATCCAAGCGTCGCAGTCACAATCAGCAAACTCGCGGCGAGTGTTGGCCAACGGCGGCGCCACCCACTCGGCTGAGAGCGCTCGTCAGGCGTCGAGCGTCCCGCGAGCAGCGCGGCCACACTGGCGGCCTCGTCGTCGCCGATCAATCGTCCGCACTCGTGCCAGAACGATTGCATCTCCTCGAACGCGAGGCGATGACGCTCGTCGGCTTGATACCAGCGCAGCCACTCGGCGAGATCGTCCTGCGTAGCCTGCTCGTCGCGCAGGCGCAAGACCCAGAGCCACGCGGCTTCCAGTTCCGCCACGTCCACTCTATACGTCATTGACCTTTTGTTCCTTTAGCTGAGCCTTGGCTTCCGCCGGCGTGCAGCCGCGTACGCGCAACTTGCAGTACAGCCCGGCTCGCGCCAGGTAGTTGCGCACCATGCGCTCGTTGACACCCAGCTCGTTGGCGATCTGCTCCTGACTCCATTCCTTGAAGCGGTACAGGATGAAGGCCCGCCGGCAGTTCGGCGGCAGCTCGACCAGCGCACGGCGGAGCAGCCACAGTTGTTGTCGACCCAACACATGACGATCGGGGCTGAGCCAATCCACCGGCGGTGCCGGATCGTCCAGCCGATCGAGCGCGCCCCGCACTCGTCGTTGCTTGGCTCGATTGATGGCGATGTTGGCGGCGGTCTTGAACAGGTAGGCGCGCAGGAAACCGATCGCGTCGGGCCGATCGAGCTGCAACAGCTGCACGTACGCCTCTTGCGCGACTTCCTTCGCCTCCTGCGAATCGCGCACGCGAGTCATGAGGAACGCATGCAGCGCGCGATGGTGCAGCTGGATCAGGTGCTGCACCGTTTGGACGCGCGCGTCGTCGCTGCTGGACGGCGTTTCCACAGTCGATGTCAACTGAGAGTCGGGCGACATAAAGAGATAGACAGTCGACGCAGAGTAATCCGGCAATTCGTTGCGAGTCATTAGCCGGCGAGTTGACGAGGTATGCATTCGGGTTATGCATCACCGAAGAAATTTCCCACACGCTCTGGCGGTTCGGCAGGCAACAATGGAATGATCGCGTTGTTCGCTTTACTACGAGGGGTGTCCGTGAAGCGTCTATTAGTCTCCATCGTCTGCACGATCGCCGTCAGCCAGGCCTGCGCCTCCGCACGAGAAAAAAACCTCCCGGACACCGCCGTCGTGGATGAAATATTCGCGCCGTTCAACGGCGACCGCCCCGGCTGCTCGGTCGGCGTGTTCCGCAACGGCGAGACGGCCTTGCTTCGGAATTACGGCCTCGCCGATCTGGCCACGAAGGCGCCGCTGACCGCGGACACCGTTTTCTACATGGCTTCGGTGAGCAAGCAGTTCACCTCGCTCGCGGCGGCCAAGCTGATCGAGGACAGCAAGCTCGGCCTCGACGACGACATCCGCAAATGGCTGCCGGAGCTGCCGCGCTATGCAACGCCGGTCACCGTGCGTCGCTTGATGAATCACACCAGCGGCGCCCGCGAAGTGCTCGGCCTGTTCTCGCTGGCCGGCACGCAGAGCTATGAAACTCTGATGCCGCCGGAAGTGTTGCGAATGATGGTTCGCCAGAAATCCCTGAACTTCACCCCGGGCGCGCAATATACGTACAGCAACGGCGGTTACTTCCTGTTGGCCCAGGTGGTGGAGCGGGCTGCGGGAGAGCGCTTCGATGAGTTCGCCCGCAAGCGCATTCTCGAACCGCTTGGCATGAAGAGCAGCTACTTCCGTTACGGCGCCAATCCGGGCGGCGCCAACCTCGCGCACGGCTATGTTCGAGACGGCGCCGGCTACGCGGTCCGCGATACCTATCCGGGCTTCAGTGGCTCTGGCGGACTGATGAGCAGCGTGAATGACATGGCGAAGTACGATCACGACTTCCACGTCGGTCACAAGATCTGGACCGAGAAAACGCGGCAGATCATGTTGACGCCCGGCGTCCTCAACGATGGCAAGCTCATCGATGCCGGTAACGGTCTCAGCTACGCCAGCGGTCTGCGCGTCGGCACGCTGCGCGGACAACCGATCGTCGAACACAGCGGCGGCCATGCGGCGTTCACCAGCAACTACATGACGTTCCCCAAGCTCAAGGCGAGCGTGGTCTCGATCTGCAATATCGCCGATAACCCGGGCGGCTATAACCTGCGCGTTGTCGAGGCGCTGTATCCGAAGGCGTTCTCCGGGCCCAAGCCCAAACCGGAAGAGCGAGTGAAGCCCGCCGATACCCGGCAACCGATTCCTGCGGACACGTTGACTGCACTCGGCGTCGGCACGGCGCTGTATCGCTCGGAAGAAATCGACGCCGACTATCGCTTCATGCGCGACGGCGACAGCCTCGCGGTCGATGTGTTCTCCGATTTTGTCAGCGGCGGCCGCCCGGAAGGCTTCTCCGGAATATTGCTCGACTCGCCGGATGTACTGCGAGGTGAGTTCGGCAAGCTGCGACTGGAACGCGGCGCCGACAACGCCATCACAGGGTTCGTGCTCGAAACCGGCCGGCTCGAAGGCGGCGTGAAATTCACGCGAGTGGCGCCGTGATGGCATCCGCAACCATGCGTGCATGCTGGTTGGCGGCGGCCATCAGTGCGGCTTGTGCCGGATCGCCGGCATTCGCCAAGGAACAGAGCGACCTCATCATCGTCAATGGCACGGTTCACGACGGCAGTGACGCCGCGTCCCGGGTCGGCGATGTGGTGATTCGTGGCGATCGAATCGTCTATGTCGGTAGCAAGGCGCAGGAGAAATTCTCCGCCGGCAAGATCATCGACGCCACCGGCAAGATCGTGGCACCCGGTTTCATCGACCCGCACACCCATCCGGACGAGTTCATTCGCTCCAACGATCCGACCCAGCGCTTGACGGCCGCCTGGTTGTTTCAAGGCGCGACGACCTTGATGATCGGCGTCGACGGCGCCGGCACACCCGATCTCGATGCGGAAGATGCGCGGATCAAGAAGGACGGCGTCGGCCTGAACCTGGGCGCCTACGTCGGCTTTGGACGCATCCGTCAAAGCGTGCTCGAGCAAGACGCACGCGCCCCCACCGCCCAAGAGTTACAGCGGATGCAGTCCATGGTCGCCGATGGCATGTGTCAGGGCGCCTTCGGTTTGTCGACTGGTTTGTTTTACGCGCCGCAGAGCTTTGCGAAAACCGAAGAAGTGATCGCGGTGGCTCGGGAGGCCGCCACACGAGGCGGCATCTACGACACGCATCAAAGAGATGAGTCGTCTTATTCCATCGGCCTGCTCGGCTCCACGCGCGAAGTATTGCGCATCGGTCGCGAGGCTGGATTGCCCGTGCACTTCGCGCACATCAAGGCACTCGGCGTCGACGTGCATGGCGAAGCGGATGATGTGATCAAGTTGATCAACGAAGCACGCGCCGCCGGGCAAGTCGTCACTGCGGATCAATATCCCTGGCTCGCCTCGGGCACGGGATTGAGCGCGTCGCTGCTGCCTCGCTGGGCCGTCGATGGCGGGCGCCCCGCTCTGCTGAAACGGTTGGACAACAACGCGACCCTGCAGAAGATTCGCACGGAAATGCGCGAGAACTTGCGCCGTCGTGGCGGGCCCGACTCGCTGGTGCTGACCGTGGCCAGCTCGCCCTGGCATGGCAAGAAGCTCGGCGAGCTGGCGCGCGAGCGCGGCGAAGAGCCCATCGATGCCGCGTTGTTTGTAATCCGCGATGGCCGCGACGCGGCGGTCTCGTTCAACATGGACAACGACGATGTCATTCGCTTCATGCACCAGCCCTGGGTCGTGACCAGCTCGGACGGCTCGTCGGGCCATCCGCGTCAGTTCGCCACGTTTCCGCAGAAATATCGCGAGTACGTGCAGAAAGGCGTGATCACGCTGGGCGAATTCATTCGCAGCTCGACCGGTCGGACCGCCGATCTCCTGAGCCTCAAAGCTCGCGGCTATCTGCGCGAAGGTTACTTCGCCGATGTCCTCGTGTTCGATCCGAAGCGGTACGCGCCAAAGGCGGACTATTTACATCCGCGCGAGCTGTCTGAAGGGGTGACTCAGTTGCTGGTCAACGGCCAGCTGGCCATTGACGGCGGCAAACTCACCGGCATCGCCGCCGGCAAACTGCTGCGTCATGAAGCCAAAGGCAGTTGCCCGCAGAAGGTGTCGTCGCTCGTCAACTAATCGGCCATGACGGCGGCCGCCTCGCCGCCGTCATATCGAATCGTTCCTGCTGACGGCCGACTTGGGTTGACGTCGTGGCACATACCACAGCACGACGGCGACCGGCACGCCCAACGTGAGCCACGCGAGCACATCACCCGCGTCGTCCGACACCAGCGCGGAAATCAGGCCCACCGCCGTCAACGCACCCAGAACGATGGGCGCGGTCCAAACATCGACGCGCTCTTTCGCACTCACGACGCTGCCCCTTCGGCAGCGAGCGTGCCCAAGCGTGCTTCGATGGGCACGTTGCGCTTCTTGATCCACAGATACACGCCACTGCCGAGCACGACGATCGCGAGCACATCGAGCAGCGCCCAGAGAATCTTCAACACCATGCCGCCGTAATCGCCGAAATGCAGCGGTTGCGAGACCAGCAGCGCCTTGACGTACCAGGGCATCGAGCGGCTATCCACAAAATTGCCATTCGCCGCATCGACCAATACCGGCGTCAGCAACTTCGACGTGATCGGGGTCGCGCCATGCATGAAAGCGACGTAGTGATGCGGGCTCGAAAAAGCGGTGCCGGGAAACGCCATGAAGCTCAGCTCGGTGCCAGGCGCCACCGCGAGCGCAGTCTTCACCGCGGCGTCAGCTGAAGCGAGCTGCTGGACCGGCGGCTCATTTTTATATTTCGCCGTCATTTCGCCCATCTCGGTCTGCTGCCACAGTCCGAGAATCGGAATCGCCAGCGTGTTGATGACGCCGGTCACTCCCACCGTCAGCACCCACATCAACGTCGCGATGCCGAGCAGATTATGCAGATCGAGCCACTTCAGCCGCGTCGAACGACCGTGCCGGACCGTACCGAACGGCAGCTTGCGCATGAACGGCCCGTAAACCACCGTGCCCGACACCAATGACGCCGCGAGCAGCAATCCCATGAAGCCGAGGAACAACGTGCCCGGCAGGCCCGTGAACATGTCGTAGTGCA
This sequence comes from Steroidobacter flavus, assembly GCF_042651805.1. Lineage (NCBI taxonomy): Bacteria > Pseudomonadati > Pseudomonadota > Gammaproteobacteria > Steroidobacterales > Steroidobacteraceae > Steroidobacter > Steroidobacter flavus. The sequence continues at coordinate 1,202,382 of NZ_JBHSDU010000015.1, forward strand.
GGCGGAACATGAAATTCATGAAGCCCTGATTGAGCGGATACTCATGCAGGAAATCGCCGGTGCGCGCATCGAACATATAAAACGCCGAAGCCTCGGGGGCGTTCGGGGTCTCGGCCATGGACACGAACCATGCATTCGGTTCGTCGGGATCGCGTGAAACAAACGTCACCACATCCTGCGGTCGCTTGGCCTGCGCGGAGGAAACGATCTGATCGAGACTGACGGTGCTGGTGACGCCCGGGCGTTCCGGAGGTTCCACCGAGTAGCCGGTCGCATGATCGATCTCATGATAGAAAATCAACGGCAGCCCGGTGATGCACAACATGAGCAGGAACAGCGTGGACACCAGACTGGTCCACTTGTGCACCCAATACCAACGTCGAATCGAGGACGCGCTCAGCATGTCGACCATCCCGGGGAGAAGCGCCCTTTATACCGTCAGACCCGGCGCCAATGCAAACCATTATCATTTGGCCGCCGGACCAAGTCTCAGATTCGCTGGAAAATGTTGACGCTCCGGTCAGGATCCGGTCAGTAACCCCGGTTTCCACGTGACCGGCCAGTCACATAACGACACGACGCGCGCATATAGCCATCGGTGGTTGGACATCCCCTGCCCCACCCACCAATGTTTGCTGACAAATGTTTGTTCTGGCCATCGACCGGGGAGTCCTCGTGACCGATCGTTTTGTTTCGCGCCTCGTCAGCGGCGCGTTGTTAATTAGTGTCGTCAGTACGGCGAGCTTCGCCGCCGAAGATGTCGAACAAGTGGTGGTCACCGGTCGCCGAATCTCAGAAGCATCCGCTGCGATCGGCACCGACTCCATCAGCAACACGATCTCAGTGACACGTGAAGCTCTGCTCTCCGCGCCTTCCGGCATCTCCGGCTTGAAGATGCTGGAGTCGTTGCCCGGCTTCAACGTGCAGGCGAACGACGCGCTCGGTCTTTATGAGTTCGGTAACTCCGTGTTCGTGCGCGCCTTCAATTTTCAACAGATCGGCTTCCTGCTCGATGAGATTCCCATGGGCCGCTCCGATCAGTTCGGCGGCAGCCCGATCTTTCGTTACGTCGACAACGAAAACCTGGGCCGGGTCGCGGCCTCGCAGGGCGCCGGCGATGTTTCCAGAGCCAGCTATGCGTCGCTCGGCCCGATCGTTCAATATCTGAGCGTCGATCCCGCGGCGGACTTCGGCGTCACGCTCGCGCAGACCATTGGCAGCGACGACCTGCGTCGCTCCTTCATCAAGGTGGAAAGCGGCGAAATCGGCGGCTTCTCCGGCTACCTGAGCCGTTCCAAGATCGACGGCGATTTGTGGCGCGGCCCGGGCTCGATCGATCGCGAGCACATCGAAGCGAAACTTCGCTATCGATTCAGCGACACCCACGACCTCACGTTCCAGGCCGTGTACAACGACTTCTTCGACTACGACACACCGGCCATCACCAAAGCGCAGTACGCGGGCACGGCCAACGATCTGTTCGGCCGCAGCGGTCGTTACTTTGCATATCTGGGCTACGTGCCGGATCTGCCGCCGAGCGTCGCCGGTGTGGCCTACTCCAACACGGGCTACAACCAGTATTACCAGCAGGCCATCAATCAACGGACCGATTATTTGTTCGGGCTGACCGATCGGGTGCAGCTCGGCGAGCGATGGCACCTGACGACCGCTCTTTACTATGAGGACAAGGACGGCTATGGCGTGTCGCCGGAGGCGTACTCGACGTCCATTGCACGTTACAACTCCGAAGCTCCCTTCGTGCCCGGCCTGGTCGCGCCGCGCGGCCTGCAGTATGGCCTGTCGACTATTTCGGGCGATCGTAGCGGCATCAGCACCCGTCTGGAATACGAAGTGGGTATTCACACATTGCAGGTCGGTGCGTGGTACGAAGTCGATGACTATCACCGCACGCAGGCGCGCTACAACCAGGTGGGCGGCAACCCCGCCGGTCAGCCGCTGCTCAATGAACCTGTCCACTTGCAACGCGACCACACTTCAGAGCGCGACTCTTTGCAGGTCTTCGTGAAAGATACGTTGTCGCTGCTCGACGATCGGTTGCAGCTCGAGGTGGGCTTCAAAGCGCTGAATCTGGACTACGAAATCGAGGGCTATCGCAACGCCGCCGATTACATCGCCCGCCGTCGAGCGCGCATCGTCGATAGTTGGGACGATTCGTTCCTGCCGCAGGTCGGCGCGGTGTTCTCGGTGAATGCCACCGATCAGATCTTCGCGTCCTACTCCGAGAACCTGGCTCTACCTCGTGGCGCCGACGATGTGTTCGCGGGCCCGGACAATCCGCTCGTGATCCAGACCCTGGATGCGGAAACGTCCAAGAATGTCGAGATCGGCTATCGCACCAACCGGCCCACGTTCAACGCCGCGCTGGCGATCTATCAAACATCGTTCGAGAACTTTTTGCAGGCGTACAGCGTCACGGTGGCGGGCGGCGGTGGCCGCACCGAAACGTTCTATGCGAACGTCGGCGCCGTGGAAGCTTATGGCGCCGAGCTGAGCGGCGTCTGGAAGCCGCACCTCCTGCAAGAGAAGGTGTACTTCAACGCCAACCTCACCTACAACGTCGCGGAATTTCAGGACAACTACGCCACCACCAATCTCAACACCGGCGGCGCGCTGACCAGTCTGCCGATCAAGGGCAATCGACTGCCGGATAACGCCAAGTATGTGCTTCAGTCGGGCGTGACGTTCGAGCCGTCGTCCTGGGTCGTCGTGAATCTGTCGGCGCGCTACTTGAGCAGCCGATACAGCGACTACTTGAATGCCGAGCAGATCGGCGGCTACACCATCTACAACGCCTATGTGGATCTCGGCGGCGAAGGACTGGATCTCGGGCCGGTGCGCGATCTGAAGTTGCGCTTCAATGTCGACAATCTCACCGACAAGGATTATCTCGGCACGATCACCACGGTGGTTACCGGTGCGGCGACGTTCCGGCCCGGCCCGGATCGCACCTACCAGGCGACTCTGACGGCAAAGTTCTAATGATTGAGGAAAGCCCGCGTGCGCAAGGATGCGTGCGCGGGTCCCATCGATCGATCACTCCGTTCCTGCACGCTTCGCATAGTCCTCGGCGGCCTTCAGCACGCGTAACGCGTTGCCGCTCCAGATCTTCTCGATGTCCGCCGCGCTATAGCCTTCCTTCAGCAGCCGTGCCGTGATTTTCGGAAGCGCGGTGATGTCGTCCATCCCGACGACGCCACCACCGCCATCCCAATCGGCGCCGATACCGACATGCTCCGGTCCGACGAGCCGCAATGCATGCAGTAGATGATTCATGAAATCTTCGAACGTCGCCCGTTCCGCCGGATATTGCTTGTCGATGGCCTGACGAGCCGCGCGTCGCTCCGCCACCTTATCCGCCGGCACATTGTCGGCTGGTCCGTATTTCGCATTCAGTGCGGCGAGCGCCTTGTCCCGCTGGGGGTTCGGCGGAATTTGTTTCATGTAGGCGCCCAGCGAGTTCATCTGGATCACCCCGCCGCTCGCGGCCAGCTTGCGGAGTCGATCGTCGTCAACATTGCGAGGGTGATTGAACACCGCCCGGCATCCCGAGTGCGACAACAGCACCGGCGTCCGGGACAGCTCGATCAGCTGATCGAGCACGTCGTCGGACGCATGCGACGCATCCAGCACGATGCCGAGCCGATTGGCTTCGACGACCAGTTGCTTGCCCAGCGGGCTCAAGCCGTTCCACTCCTTCGCGGGGTCCGTCGCCGAGTCGGCGAGATCGTTGTTTCGGAAATGCACCGGCCCGAACAAGCGCACGCCGAGCGAATAAAACGTCCGCAACAACGACGGATCCAGTCCCAGCGGATAGCCATTCTCGATGCTCAGATAGACCACTCGCTTTCCCTGGGTGGCGATGCGAGCAGCATCGGCGGACGTAAGCGCCAGTTCAAAGCTCTGCGGATAACGGTCGACGATCTGATGAATGCTCAGCGCCCGGAGCAACGCCGTGTCACGAGCAGCGGCAAAGCCCTCCGGCGTCCGCGGCCCCTGCCCCGTGTAAATCGCCCAGAACCCGCCATCGAGCCCGCCTTCGACCATGCGCGGCAGGTCGACTTGCGAGCGGTCATCGTCGTAAGAATGGCGATCGGTGATGTTCCAGCCGGGCTTCACGAAATTGGCGGGCGCATCCAGATGCGTGTCCAGCACCAGCATCCGCTCGTGCAGGCGCCGTGCTTCGGCCTCATCGGTCGCGCTCTGCGCTTGTGTGGAAACGCTCATCAAGGCTGCCGCTGTCAGCGACAGACGGCAGGCCCACATCAACATCGATTTCATTCTTTGGTCTCGTAAGCTTCGGGCCCCGGCGGCACGTCGGGGAGCGGCTCACTGTAGCCGAATCCACGGTTGCCGTCCGGCCCGATCACGCCGGCACCGGGTCCGATTAACTCACCTGACAAGTTGCTCTCGTTACATGCATATTCTTTCTGGCCCAGTCCCTCGTCGGCACGCGCCCAGGTGCGCTTGAACGTGAACGGTCGCGAGTAGTACTCGAGGTCGGTCACCGTCATCTCGAGCTTGAGGTGGTGATAGTCGGGCCGCGACCAGCGCTCGATCACAACGGTCTGGTCGCTGGTGGGGTTGCCGTTCTCGTCCAGCCAGATCCGATCCTTGACGCTGTCCTTCAGGCCTCGCGTCTCGATGACCAGCGTGTCGCCTTCCCAATGCGCGATCGGATGGCCGAAGTACAACGGCTCCAGGTTCTTACCGTGCTTCAGCTTCGGATCGATGGTGACCAGTCGCGACGTGTTGTAGTTGTACGTCGTGGCGAGCCGCTGCGGTGTATGCAGAATCTCAAACGGCAGACCGCTGCCGTTGTGACGAGGAATGCCGCCGAGAATGCACTGAGCTTCCGGATCGACGGTATGGTTCTGCGTGTAGATCAATGCGCGCTTGCCCACCTCGTTGAACGGCAGAATGAAGTTCGGCTCGTCCTTGCCCAGATTGCCGCCAGGCTTGCCCGGTTCTTTCAATGGACGCCAGAATCCAGTGAGATCGGGTTTCCCATCGAGGCCTCGCGGTGTTGGTTGCGCCGGACCCGTATAAGCCTGGCCGCGCATCAGTTGCGACGTTTGATCGCCGTCGGGTGGAGTCTGGGCACTGGCCATCAAGGACAGCGACGCGAGCAGTGCGCCGCCTGTGAAGCGATGAATGTTCAGCATGTGCGTGACTCTCTTTATCGTGCGGCAGCGGACGGCGGCGATGGCAGATCCGACGGCTTGGGTTTGTTCGGACGGAACAACCAATACGCCGTGCCTCGCGAAGAGCTCACCGAGCCCAGCGGCAGATCGGGCACGATCTGGAAGTTCGGACCGTAGCCGCGATTGCCATTGGGGCCGATGACGCCCGGGCCCGGCTCCAGGTGAGTCACGACCCACGGCGTGTTCCATTCGCACGAGAACTCCTTCAGTCCCTCGCCTGGCGCGCCAATCACCCAGCTGCGTCGATAGTGGATGGGTTTGCTGTAGTACTCGGTATCGATATAGGTCAGCGAGAGATTCAGATGATGAAAGTTTGGACGCGACCAGCGCTCGATGACGCGAGCCTTGGCACTTTGCGGATTGCCGTTGTCGTCCAGCCAGACGCGGCCGTCGGCGCTGTCCTGGAAGCCGATGGATTCGACCACCAGCTCATCGCCTTCCCAATGCCCGACCGCGTTGCCCAGATATTCCGGGTCCGGATCGTCTTCGAGCTTGCGGCCGTCGAGCCATACCCAGCGGTGCCAGCTGAGCTGATGAAACGTGCCGAGACGTTTCGGCGTGTGCAGGATCTCGAACGGCAGCACGCTGGTCAGCAGGCGCGGAATGCCCGTGATGATGCATCGGGCTTCGGGGTCGACGACTTTGGTGAGATTGTTTCGCAGGACCTGCTCGCCCCGCGCGCTGTACGGCAGGCGAAAGCCAGGCTCGTCCTTGCCCAGGTTGCCATCGGGCTTGCCGGTCTCGTGCAGCAGCTTCCAGTAACCGGTCAACAGCGGCTTGCCTTCCGCGTCACGCGGCGTCGGCACGTTCGGGCCGCGATATTCCTTACCCAGCAGCACCTCCGCTGAGGGCGGCAACGTTTGGGCCAATCCGACCTGCGCGAATAAAGTCACAACTGCCGCCAGCATCGGCCGGCACCGGAAAGCAAACATATCTTCGTCGCCCTCTTTCGATACATCTGGAAGCGACCATGACACCACAAATGCGCACGTTCTACGCGACCGCCGCGGCTCGTTCCGCGTCGTTACTCAGCTGATCAAACAAATGTGCCGTTTGTGACCGGAAAGCGACGTTCTCCAATCCGTTTCGGTGACCGCATACCGCGCGACTCGACTCGCGCCGCGCGCGTGGTACTGTGAACAAACGTATATTGTTCTTACATCGACGGATGCTTCCATGAACCTTCGCAACTCGTTCGTGCTCGGCGCCGCGCTCGCTGCGGTGTCGTTCGGCTCAGCTCAGGCGCATCACTCGTTTGCTGCCATGTACGATGCCGCGAAGCCCGTGCGCTTGGTCGGCAAGCTGATTCGAGTGGAATGGACCAATCCGCATTCTTACTTTCATCTGGAAGTGACCGGCAAGGATGGCAACGTTTCCACCTGGGCCTGCGAAGGCGCCGGCCCGGGCGCGTTGTCCCGTCGCGGCTTCAACAAGAGCGACATCAAGATCGGCGACACGCTCATCGTCGACGGCTATCTGGCCAAAGCCGGCGGTAAGATCATCGATGCGCGGCGCGTGACATTGCCCGATGGCAAAGTCGTCAGCGGCGGCACTCCGGGCGATGGCGGCCCCGGCGAAGCCGCGGGAGCCCGCCCGCCTTCCGGCTGATCTCACCACCCTCATGAGAATTCTGGTCGCGGATGACGACACGGAGCTGCTCGGCCTGCTGCAGTTCTCGTTGAGCCAGGCTGGCTACGAGGTCCTCACGGCCGTGGATGGCTCCGGGGCGCTCGCAACGTTTCAACGAGAGCTGCCGGACTTCGCGCTGCTGGATTTCACCATGCCGCAGCTGGATGGGCTGGCCGTGTGCCGAGAGATCCGGCAGCGCTCGACCATTCCCATCATGATGCTCACTGCTCGCAATCGCGAAGACGATCTGGTTGCGGCGTTGGACAGCGGTGCCGATGACTTTGTCACCAAGCCCTTCAGCCCACGCATTCTGCTCGCGAGAATACGCTCGCTCGTTCGACGGACGGAAAGCCCGCCCGCGGCATTTGTCGAAACCGGCGTGGCCCGCTTCGATCCCACGCAACGCACGCTGCAACTCGGCGGCGACGCGCCGTTTCGATTGACCTCGCTCGAGACCAAGATGGTCGGGCTGTTCCTGAACAGCCCCGGCCGGACCATTCTCACCGAGCAGATCGCCCGCCACTTGTGGGGACGCGCCAGCGCGCATGAGCGCCACACATTGAAACAACTCATCTATCGGTTGCGGCAGAAGATGGAGCAGGATCCTTCCAACCCCCGCGTGCTTCAGACCACCGCGGGCGCCGGCTACAGGTTTGTCGTCGAGTGAGCCGCGCCGTCGATATAACAAATCGTTCTCGACATGCATCGTTTGGTTCTGTGACTGATATTTCGCCCTGAATCGACTGACGCCGTGACCGCGGCGCCGATATCTTCAAATCATCGGGTGCTGCGCGCCTGCAAACATCGGAGCTGAATCATGAACCTGCGCCCGCTTCTGCTGGCCGGAACGCTGGCACTGGCCGCTTTGTCGTCCGCGTGGGCCGATGAGACCGGTCTGCAGTGGCAATGGCGTGTCGAGCCGAGTAAGGTCAACGCCGGCGATGAGGTGGAGATCGTGTTCTCCGCCGCGATTCCCGAAGGACAGATTCTTTATTCGTCCGACTTCGCCGCTGAGCTGGGCCCGCGCCCGGCGAAGTTCGTGTTCGAAGCGAATGATTCTGTCGAACTGCAAGGTCCGGTTACTGCCGTCCAGTCGCAGCGTCGCAAGGATAAAGTCTTCGGCACCGAGTACACCTATTTTGCCAGCCGCGCCGAGTTCCGTCAGAAGGTGCGTGTGCTGAAGACTGGAACGAACGTGACCGGACGCATCGACGGCCAGACCTGCCAGGAGAAGGACGGCGTCTGCCTGCTGTTCAAAGAGCCGTTCTCGGTGCGATTGAATTGATCATCACAAGGCGGAGGTCTCATGCTCGCGAAGAATGAAAAAGCTTTGGGTTTCGGTGGAATCGTGGTCGCGCTGGCGCTGGCCAGCGGCATCGCGTCCGCGGACGGCAAGGTGACATTGTCAGGCGCTGAGGAAGTGCCGGCCGTGACGACCAGCGCCAGCGGCACCGGCACAATCACTATCAAGGACGATAAGACCGTGACCGGTAGTGTCACGACCAAGGGTGTCGAAGGTGTGGCCGCTCATATTCATCTCGCACCGGTCGGGAAGAACGGCCCGCCGGTCATCACGCTCGTGAAGAAGAGCGACGCCGAGTGGAGCGTGCCAGAAGGCTCGAAGCTCAACGACGAACAGTACGCCGCCTACAAGGCTGGCAATCTGTACGTGAACGTGCATAGCGCCGCCAACAAGGGCGGTGAGATTCGGGCCCAGCTCAAGCCTTGATGTTTCCTGGCGCAGCCGCGCTCGCGGCTGCGCCCCACCCTGCAAACGCCGCGGCGGCCACGAGCCGCGCGATAATCAAAGACTGGCATGTCCCTCTCCGTACTGATTCAGCACCTGTATGACTCGCCGCTCGCCACCGCGATTCGCGAGTCCGAAACTCTGTTTCCGGTGCTGCAGACGTTTCATATCGTCGGCACCATTCTGCTGGCCGGCGCCATCGCCATCGTCGATCTCACGTTGCTTCGCGTGCTGTTCCCAGGCACCGCCCCGGAACAACTCATCCGTTCGCTGCTGCCCATTACCTGGCTGGGATTCGGTGTGATGCTGGTGAGCGGTGGATTGCTGTTCGCCGCTCAGTCGGCGCGCATCTATACCAACTTCTTCATGCAACTGAAGCTGGGGCTGCTGGCGATCGCGTTGATCAATGTCGCCCTCTTCCATGCGACGACATTCCGTCACGCCGTCCGCTGGAGCGATGCTCGCGAAGCGCCCGCCAGCGCCCGCGCCTTCGCAGCTGCTTCCCTGGTCTCGTGGACCGCCGTCATCGTCACTGGCCGCTTCATCGCCTACTTCTGAGCGCGCTCTCCGTATGTTCCTTTACGACTTCTTCGTCTGGCTCGGCGAGACTGCGATTGGTAGCTACCTCAATCAATCCACCGCCGCGTTCGCCGCGACTGAATCGCTGCATATCATTGCGTTGTCGATGGTTGGTGGCGCCGTACTGATCACGCATCTATCGGCACTTGGCCTGACGCTCCGATCGCTGCCGCCCGCGACCGTCGTGCGCAATCTGCAACCGGTCGCGTATCTCGGCCTCGCGCTCGTCACTGTTTCAGGCCTGCTGCTCGTGGCCGCGGGACCGTTCAAGTACTACACGAACCCGCTATTTCCAGTGAAGCTCGGCCTGCTCGCGGCCGCCCTTGCCTCACACACATGGCTAACTCGCCGCCTCGCCAGCGGTCTCGCTCACGCCAGTGCCGCGACAATCGTCACCCGCGCGCTCGCGCTTGCGTCGCTCTTGCTCTGGACCGGCGTCGTCATCGCCGGCCGATGGCTCGGCCTCATCTGACGCTAGCGCCAGCGGCTCATTATCGGCCGATGGTTAGGGCCTCAGTTGATCCTCGGGCCGGCGTGGTCATTGCCGACCGACAGTTGAGGCCTCATTTGATCCTGGCGTCAGCGGCTCATTATCGGCCGATGGTTAGAGCCTCAGTTGATCCTCGGGCCGGCGTGGTCATTGCCGACCGATAGTTGGGGCCCCATTTGATCATGGCATCGGCGGGTCATCGCCGGCCGATAGTTGGGGCCTTATTTGATCATGGCGTCAGCGGCTCATTACCGGCCGATGGTTAGGGCCTCAGTTGATCCTCGGGCCGGCGTGGTCATTGCCGACCGATAGTTGGGGCCCCATTTGATCATGGCATCGGCGGGTCATCGCCGGCCGATAGTTGGGGCCTCATTTGATCATGGCCTCAGCGGGTCGTTGCCGGCCGATAGTTGGCGCCTCATTGATCATGGCATCAGCGGGTCATTGCCGGCCGATAGTTAGGGCCTCATTTGATCATGGCCTCAGCGGGTCGTTGCCGGCCGATAGCTGGGGCCTCATTTGATCATGGCACCGGCGAGACACATTACCGGCGCTCTTTATCGGCAACTCAACTTCGTTGTGCCTTAGCCGTCCGCTCCACCTCGCGGAACACGCGAAGGAAGTTGCCGCTCCAGATCTTGCCGATCTGCTCTTCCGTATAACCTCGCTTCACCAACTCGCGGGTCACGTTGAGTGCGTCGGCCTCGTTGCTGAAGCCGGTCACGCCCGCGCCGTGGTTGAAGTCCGTGCCGATGCCGACGTGGTCGACGCCGATGCGTTTGGCGATGTAGTCGATGTGATCGATGTAATCCTTCAGGGTGGCGACCGGTCGAACTGTCGCGGTGGCATTCAGGTACTGCTCATTGCGCTCCTTCGACAGACTCTCAGTACCCTCCGTGTAGTTGTTCCGGACCGGATCGAACTGACCCTTCACCCCATACTGATCGCGCACAGCCTGCATCCGGGCGGCGTAGTCCGCGGGTGGCTTCGCGATGTAGGGATTGAACGGCGTGACATGGACGACGCCACCATTCTTCTTGATCGCATCGAGCTCGGCATCGCTCAGATTGCGCGTGTTGTCGACCAACGCCCGGGCAGCGGAATGGCTGGCGATCACCGGGGCTTTCGTCAGTTGTAACACCTGGAACACGCCATCCGGCGTGAGCTGGGCCACGTCGACGATGATGCCTAACTGATTGAGCTTGGCCACGGCCTGCTTACCCAAGGGCGACAACCCCTTGTGCTCAACGCCCTCGCCAGCAGACGGCCGGGACGAATCGGCGAACGCGTTGTTGCCAGCGTGCGTGAACGCGAAGATGCGCACGCCCTGCTCATACAGCCTATCGATGCCATCCAGTTTGCCGCCAAGCGAGCGCGCATTCAAAAAACTGGGAATGACGACGATCTTGCCGTCACCATGCAAGCGCTCAACATCAGCGGCCGTCTTCGCAAACCCCACCTCGCTGGCATTGTCACGAACGAAAGCCTGGATGGCCGCAACCTTCGCATCGGCCTCGGCTTTGGCCTCCGCATCGCCTTGAGCCGTTCTCGGTCCAGGTCCCACGGCAATCGCCAGCGCGATGGCATCGACGCCGCCGGCCTTGAGCTTGGAAACATCCGCCGCCGACTTCCCATCCTTGCCCCAATAGCGCTTCGGCGTGTCCGGCAGCAACACATCGACATGACTGTCGAGCGTCAGCACCCTCGAATGAATGTCACGCACGCGTGCTTCGAGCGAGGCTTGCTCAGCGCCGGCCGCGTACACAAAGGGAGTGACCAGGGCCAGAGAAACAGCGAGCCCACGAACCGAGCGAGAGAGAGCCGAATGCGTGTCCATACAATCCTCGAAGTGTAAAGTGGGAGTGGGCGGGTTAGCGAGCGCTCGTAGCCTGGGCGGTGAAACGTCGATCCGTCAGCGTCCGCAGGAAACTTTCGATATCTTCGATCTCCTCCGGCGTGAGCCGCAGCGGCTCGCCCATCGAAGCATCGCGCCCCTTCTGACCCGGAACGACTTTGTCAGGCTCACTGTAATAAGAGATCACTTCCCGCAGCGTCTTGAACATGCCGTTATGCATGTACGGCGCGGTCACTGCGACATTACGCAGTGTCGGCACTTTGAACTGACCGTCATCGGCAGGATTGCCGGTGACCTTGCCGCGCCCGCGATCGCTCAGCTGAGCGCCATCGAACAGACCGATATTGCGAAAACGTTCCGAGGTGAAGTCGTTGCCGGAATGACAATCGGCGCACTTCGCCCGGCCGATGAACAGCAACCGGCCGCGCTTGGCCGATGCGGAGATCGCCGAGTCGTCGCCCAGGTTGAAGCTGTCATACGGCGTGTCGAAGCTCTTGAGCGTTTTCTGAAACGCAGCCAGCGCACGCCCCACGGTGCGCGGAGTGATCTTGCCCTCATACGCAACGGCAAACAGTTGTTTGTAGTCCGCGCTCGCCTCGAGGCGCTGAATCGCCTCGGCGATGGGCAGATTCATCTCGATGGGATTCTCGATAGGAAAGATCGCCTGATCTTCCAGCGTCTCGGCGCGGCCATCCCAGAACATCGACGTGCGGCCGCCGACATTCAACAGCGTCGGTGTATTCCGCTCGCCCTTCGCGCCGCCGACACCGACGCTGAACGCCACGTCGTCGGCAAACGCCTTCTCTGGCTTGTGACAGGACGCGCAACTGACGGTGCGATCGCTCGACAGCAACGGATCGGAAAACAGCTTTCTGCCCAGCTCGACCCGAGCCGCATCGCGTTCCTGCAGGTCAGAGAGCGCTGGCGCCGCCCAAAGGACGGCGCTCAGCAGAATCACTTGATAGAACGAGCGTGCCATCAGGGCCCTTTGACCTGACTCACGTTCGAGTACGGATCGGGCTCGGCGATCAACTCATCCAGCACGTGGTTGAACTTGGTGACGTAGTCCTTGAAGTACTGGCCGGTCACCTCGCCGGTGTACCCAGTGTAGATTTCGCGCACTTCACCGTTGCGGTCGATCAGCAACGTGGTCGGAAACGCCGCCATATAGTTCAAGCCCGCCAGCTTCTCAGTCGCGACCTTCTTGTCGGCGACGCCGCCGAACACCAAGTCATACTGAATGTCGAAGAAGCTCTGGAACTTGCCGACCGTCTTCTGGAAGTACTCGAAGCTGTCTTCCTGCTCGAACGCGATGGCAATCGCCTCGACGCCGCGATGTTTGTTCTGCTTGAACCAGGGCGCCAGGAACTTGGTTTGATCCGTGCAGTTCGGGCACCAGGTGCCGATCACTTCGACGATCACCACCTTGCCGCGATACTTATCGTCCTTCAGCGACACCGGCTGACCCTTCAGGTTCGGGAACGTGAAGTCGATGCGCGTCTGACCTTCCTTCAAGCGGGTCAGCTTGTAGGGATCGGCCAGCTCGACATTGTCGCTACGCTCGCCTTCAAAGCGCGCGACGTTATAAATGCCGCTGCCCGAGGAGCCCTGCAGGTTGCCATCCTCGTCCACCGTGCCCTTGATCAGGCGCGGGCTCGGGCCGCTGAAGTGCGACAGATAGAAACGATTGCCCTGCACGATGCCGTCGAGCTCACGCGTATCGCCGACCGACGTCATGATCACGCCACTCAGATGCGTGCCGTCCTGCTTGAACAGGCCGACCTGATTACGGCGGTTGTCACGCTCATTGTTGTTCTTGTCGCGCAACTCCGCGTCATCCGCCTGATGCAGAGCCCACTTGCCGGTCAGATCCACAGCCGCAGCGGCCTGTTTGGAAGGCTCGACGAAGCGCCAGCTCCTGCCATACTCGGCGGTGAACGGCAGGTTGCGCGCACCTTTGCGCTTCGGCACCAGGTCGCGGTACTCGCCCTGGAGGTGCTTGCCGTCAACGATCTTGATCGCCAGCGCCGCGTCATACGTGTTCATCGGCACCGACAGCTCATCGTCGGACACACGCTCGACCACGAAGTGATCGCGTCTGGTGCCATTGATCAACGAGAACTTCGCGCCGGCCGCGTCCTTGCCCTTGACTTCGAAGTTGAAGGGAATCGCTTCGCCGTCGACGGTGAACTCGCCGCGCCACACGCCCTCATCCGGGAATTTCTTGGGGCCGGCAAACGCCGACGCCGCCGATACGCACGCCACCAGCAGCACGGCTGCCTGGCCGAATCTCACCGCGCGCCTGATCATGACTTCACTCCTTACGGGTTCCGACATCTGAAGCTCTCCTCACTCTTTGCTCAAAACCGGACGCCCACTCGCGCATAGAGCTGGCGGCCCTCGTTCTCGTACGGCGCGCCGCCCGGATATCTGCGACCGTTGTTACGCACCGTGACCAGCCCGACTTCCTGGATGTAGTTGTCGAGCACGTTCTCGACGCCGACCGTGATGCCGACGCTGTCGCTGAACTGATAGCTACCGATCAGGTCGAGGAAGGTCTCGGCGCCGATCTGCTCGTAGACATAGGGAATCGTGGTGCTGGCGACGTAAGTCCACTCGCCGAAGTGCCGGCCGCGCGCGGTGAGTTGCCACTTGCCCAACGAATAATCCGCGGACAGATGACTCGTGAAGCGCGGAATCGTTTTCAGGAAAGTGACGCGCGCCTGTTCGTCGATCAGCACCGGGTCGTAGCGTCGATACTCGGTATCGTTGTAATTGCTCGCCCACGTGATCCCGAGCGCGCCGGGGCCGACCGAACCCTGCCAGTTGGCGACCAGGTCGAGACCGGTGGTACGAGTGTCGAAGCTGTTGGTGTAGAAGCTGACGTGCGTCAACTCATTCGCCAGAGGCACATTCTGATCGACCAGCTGCTGCCGCTGAGCCGCGGTCAACTCAAATGCTGTGGACAGACCGATGCGATCGTCAACGTCGATCCGATACGCATCGAGCGTGACCGAGGCTCCAGCAAATGGCCTCACCACCACGCCAAAGCTGAGATTCACCGACTCCTCCGGCGTAAGCGCCTTGCCGCCAAACAAAGCCGCGGCTTGTGAGTTCGACGGCAACTGTGCACGCACATCGACCGAGCGAGCGACGAGCGGATTCACGTTCGGGTTCTGGGCTACGTTCTGCAGATACTGTTGCCCCGGCGTTGGCGCACGGAAGCCAGTGCTGACCGCGCCGCGCAGACTGACGGTCTCAGCCAGCTCGAAGCGTGCCGCGAGCTTGCCGTTCGTCGTCGTGCCGAACAGCGAATAATCCTCGAAGCGACCAGCCACGCCGATGTTGAAACGATCGGTGAGGTTCACGTCGAAGTCGACGTAAGCCGCAGTGTTGTAGCTGTCCCAGGCACCGGCAGTCGCCGGATGCGCGCCGGGAAAGCCGTTCGACGCCGGCGACAGATCGCGCAGCGGACCGACCGCCCACGAGGCGTACTCACCCGCCGTGATACGAAACTCTTCGCGTCGATACTCCAGGCCGAAGCCGACGTTGATGGGATTGGCGAGTGCCGTCTGCCATTGATAAACGAAATCCAGATTGACGTCCTGTTCGCGCTGCTCGCGCCCGCCGTTGTCGAACTCCGTCGGCGACAACGAGCCCAACGACAGGTTGATGGATTCCTTCAACCAGTACTCGATCCGGTTGCTACCGGTGGACGCGGACAGATCCCAGTCGAGATTCGAGCCGAGCGTGCCCTTGAGCCCCGCGACGAAACTGTAGTCACGCGTATCCGAGCCGAAGCGCGGCGTGAAACCGCCGGGATAGATATTGAGCAGGTTGAAGTCGGGATCGGTGGCCGCCCACGTGTTCACGCCATCGGTGCCCGCGGTCTGGTAGATCGAATGATGACCGTTGGCCTTGATGTTGTAGCCGCCGTTACGAGCGAACGTGACCACGTTGCCGTCAGCATTGGGACCCGTGACAGTGAGCGACGGACGGTAGTTGAAATCGGCGACGCCGGTATCGTCGGCATAGCTGCCGAAGGTGTAGAGCTGCGTGCTTTCGGTCAGGTTGAAACCGGCGTTGACGAAGATCTTCTTCGTCTCCTGCTCCGGCAATCCATAGCGCTGCACGACTTCGCCGATGTTTCGCACGGCGCTGGCGTACGGCTCGCCTTGAGCCGCAATCAACGCAGCCTGCGGGCGTTGAATGCCGTTGTTGGTGGCGTCGGCATCGATGTACTCCGCCGCGAAGTTCAGATGCCCGCTGTCGCCGAACTCGAAACCGCTCGACCAGCCGACCTGCAGGTTCTGACCGTCGCCGCCGTCGTACTCGCCGAATTGCACATAGGTGTCGGTGCCCGGCTCGTCGTTCAGAATAAAATTGATCACGCCCGCAATCGCATCAGAACCGTATTGCGCGGCCGCCCCATCACGCAGCACCTCGGTACGCTTGAATGCATTGGCAGGAAGGAGCGCGAGATTCACTGCCTGCGCACCGCGCGCTGTGACATCTACGAACGCGGAACGATGAAAACGCTTGCCGTTCACCATCACGAGCGTGTGATCCGGCGACAGGTTCCGCAGCGACGCGGGCCGCACGAAAATCGAACCGTCCGCGGTGGGCAGGCGCCGCACGTTGTAGGACGGGATTGCCGCTTGCAGCTTGCCGTTCAGATCGGGCGTCGCGGTTCGCCGTAGATCGTCGTTGCTCACAACGTCGATGGGAACGTTCGACTCGAGAACCGTGCGCTCGGCACGTCGTGTCCCCGTGACGATGATTTGCTCCAAGCCCGCCGCCCGCTCGTCGCCACTCGCATCCGCCGCCGATCCTTGCGACGCCACGAGCACCGCCGCGATGGCCAGCGCGACGCGCGATGAGCGAATCAATGACCCAGTCATGAATCCAGGCTCCCGTATCGTTTTACTTGCGGGAACTCTAGCCACGCCGAGAGTTCGCGTGGAAATAGCAAAACACGATCACGACATACCCGGTCACAAATTGCTGTGACCGGCGCGTAACGTTTGTTTCTAAGCGGTTCTCGCCGGGTAACGAGAATGACAGAGCGGGATTGGAAACAAACCGCGAACGCCGCGATTGTTACTTCCCGATCACCCTAGGCCGAAGTTTTCAGGTGGGCGGTCGCCAGGCACTCGGCAAATGCCCGCACCACGCGCGACGGCGCAGGTGACCGACGAATCACACTAGCAAACCGACAGGAATAACGAAATCGCTGGGCATGCACGGCGCGCAGCTGCCCGGCCTTCACAAAACTGTCGGCGTAATGGTCGGGTAGGAATCCCAAATAAGCGCCCGACAGCACCAAGGTCGCAATCGCCTCCTGATCGAACCCGGTCGCGGCCCGCTCCAGCCGCGCCCGATGACTCGCCACCATGTTGGGCGAGTGATAACCGAGACCGGCGAACGGCAGCTTGCGGATCCTGGCCCAGCTCAAGCCTTCGTTATCGGTATTGAACAGCGGATGCCGCGCGCCGCAGTACATCAGCACGGTCTCGCCAAACAAATCCGTGTACGACAGCGCCTTGGAACTACGATGAGTGGGAATCACACCTACGTGATAGGTGCCGTCGAGCAAGCCGCGCTCGATGCCGTTGATGGAATCGACGTGCACGCTCAAGCTCACTTCGGGCGCCATGGCCGTGAACCGCTCCACCGCCGCATGAATGCGTGCTTCCGGATTGCTCACAGTCTTGTCGAACAGCGCGATCTCCAACTGACCGCCCATGCGGCGATGGATATCGTCGATGCCGCCGCGAAACGCCTCTACGGAACCGAGCAGCTTGAGGATCTCGCGATACACCCGGTCGCCTTCGGCGGTGAGCCCGAACCCGCCCCGCCCGCGCCGGCACAGTCGCAGTCCCAGGCGGGTTTCCAGATCCTTGACGTGCCGACTGACCGTCGAGGTGCCGATGTTCAGTTCCAGCTCCGCCGCCGCCATGCCGCCGCACTCGGCTACGGCCTTGAAAACCCGAAGCAAACGCAGGTCCAGATCGCTGACCTGGCCGAGGATGGCGCGTTCCCGAGGCTGCCGGCTTACTTTCATGGATGCGCAACTAAAGAGCGATGTTTGCTCATTTCCAAGAGTACCGGTTTTGCCGACGATGCGCCCATGACACTCGACGCTTATTGGATGCCGTTCACCGGCAACCGCGCTTTCAAGCAGGACCCTCGCATCATCGTGCAGGCCGACGGCGCCTATTTCACCGATGACCGGGGCCGCCAGATTCTGGACGGCCTGTCCGGCCTGTGGTGTACGGGGCTCGGCCATTGCCGCCGGGAAATCACCGAAGCGGTGTCGCGGCAGATCGCCCGCCTCGACTACTCGCCGGCCTTTCAATTCGGCCATCCGCTGGCGTTCGAGCTGGCCGAGAAGATCGTGTCGTTCATGCCTGCCGGGCTGAATCGGGTTTTCTTCACCTGCTCCGGCTCCGAGGCCGCGGACACCTCGCTAAAGATCGCCCGGGCGTATTGGCGCGCGAAGGGACAGGCCAGCAAGACGCGGCTCATCGGCCGCGAGAAGGGTTATCACGGCGTCAACTTCGGTGGCATCTCGGTGGGCGGCATCGGCGCCAATCGCAAGGTGTTTGGCCCGGCGGTCGAAGCCGATCATTTGCCGCACACCTTATTGCCTGCGAACGCTTTCTCACGTGGCATGCCGGCGAACGGAGCCGAGCTGGCCGACCGTTTGCTCGATCTCATCGCACTTCACGACGCCTCCAACATCGCGGCCGTGATCGTCGAGCCGTTCTCCGGATCGGCCGGTGTTGTCGTGCCGCCGCGCGGCTATCTGCAGCGGCTTCGTGAAATCTGTACTGCGAATAACATCCTGCTGATCTTCGACGAAGTCATCACGGCCTTCGGTCGATGTGGCGCGATGACGGGGGCCGAAGCGTTCGGCGTCGTTCCGGACATGATCAACATCGCCAAGCAAGTAACAAACGGCGCACAGCCGTTGGGCGCGGTCATCGCGAACGACGATATTCACAACGCGATCATGGATGCGGGCGGCCCCGACTATGCGATCGAGTTCGCACACGGCTACACGTACTCCGCTCATCCCGTGGCCTGCGCCGCCGGTATTGCGGCGCTCGACGTGCTTCGACAGGAACACTTGATCGAGCGCGTTCATGAGATGACGCCCTATTTCGAGCAGGCCGTTCACAGCCTGAAGGGCTCGCGACACATCGCCGATATCCGGAATTTCGGACTGGCGGCCGGCATCACGCTCGCCTCGCGGCCCGGCGAACCGGCGCGTCGTCCGCTCGAAGCGGCGCTTGCGTGCTGGCGCAAAGGCGTCTATGTAAGATTCGGCGGCGACACCTTGCAGATCGCCCCGCCCTTCATTGTCCAGCGCCCGGAGATCGATCGACTGATCGATACGGTGCGAGAGTCTTTGGCAGAGGTCGAATAAACATGAGCACGCTTCAGCATTGGATCGGCGGACGTCAAGTCGAAAGTAGCGGGACGCGAACCCAGCCTGTGTTCAATCCCGCCACGGGGCAACGCGTTCGCGACGTGGCGCTGGGCACCGTGCAGGACCTGCAGACCGCAGTCGATGCAGCCCTGCGAGCGCAGCAGACGTGGGCGGATATGCCGCCGATTCGTCGCGCTCGTCACTTGCTGAGTTTCCTGCAACTTCTGAATGAGCAGCGGGATGCTATCGCGGCGGCGATCACCGAAGAGCACGGCAAAGTATTATCGGATGCGCGCGGCGAAGTCATGCGCGGCATCGAGATCGTCGAGTTCGCCTGTGGCATCGCGCCCATGCTGAAGGGCGACTTCACCGATCAGGTCGCCACCGGCCTCGACAACTGGACCATTCGTCAGCCGCTCGGCGTCGTGGCGGGCATCACGCCCTTCAACTTCCCGTGCATGGTGCCGTGCTGGATGTTTCCTATCGCTCTCGCCTGCGGCAACACGTTTATTCTGAAGCCCAGTGAGCGCGATCCGTCCGCGTCTTTGTTGATGGCTCAGTTGCTGAAGCAAGCCGGCGTTCCCGATGGCGTGTTCAACATTGTCCAGGGCGATGCGACGGTCGTGAACGCGATCCTGCAACACCCTGACATCAAGGCCGTCAGCTTCGTCGGCTCCACCCCCGTCGCGAAGCACATCTATACGGAAGGCTCCCGCAACGGCAAGCGCACGCAGGCTTTAGGTGGCGCCAAGAATCATATGGTCGTCATGCCGGACGCGGATCTCGATCAAGCCGTCGACGCGCTGATCGGCTCAGCGTACGGATCTGCCGGCGAACGTTGCATGGCCATTTCTGTCGCCGTGCTCGTTGGCGATGTCGCTGACAAGATCATGCCGCGCCTCGCAGAACGCGCGCGAACCCTCAAGATTGCGGACGGCACCGTCGCGGACGCCGAGATGGGGCCTATCATCACTCGCGACTCGGTGAAGCGGATCAGCGGTTATATCGAGGAAGGTCGCACCAGCGGCGCGTCACTCGTGGTGGACGGCCGCGTCGATCCGAGCTCCGGCCAGCCGTTTGCAGTCAAGGGCCGGGAAGACGGCTTCTGGCTGGGCGGCACGCTGTTCGATCACGTCAAGCCGGAAATGAAAATCTATCGCGAGGAAATCTTCGGCCCGGTGCTCGCCTGCGTGCGTGTCAAAGACTTCACGGACGCGGTGCGCTTGATCAATGCTCACGAGTTCGCCAACGGCGTGTCCTGCTACACGCGCGATGGACACGTCGCGCGCGAATTCGCGCGACGTATCGAAGTGGGCATGGTCGGCATCAACGTTCCCATTCCCGTGCCGATGGCCTGGCACGGCTTCGGCGGCTGGAAGAGCAGCCTGTTCGGCGACACTCACGTCTACGGCCAGGAAGGCATCCGCTTCTACACGCGGCAGAAGTCCATCATGCAACGCTGGCCGGAGAGCACGGCGAAGGGATCAGAATTCGTGATCCCTTCGTCGATTTAGAACTTCACCCGCGCGCCAACGTAATACTTGCGACCGATGACGTCGTAGTGCGTGCCGTTGGTGGCGGAGTTCGAGATGAAGTTGAGCGGAATGACCGGCGGGTCTTTGTCGAGCACGTTATCGATGCCGGCGAAGATCCGCACCTCGCCGTTGCCGAAGTTCGACAAGTCGTAGTGGGCGGAAAGATCCACGTAGGTCACCGCGCCAATGTCGTTCTCGTTGCTGGCCAGGTCTTCCAGTCCATAGGTCGCGTCGTAGACGCCTGAGCCGATGTAACGTGCCTGCGCAAAGCCGCCCCAGTTTTCGAGGTCATAGCCGACGCTGAGCGTCGCTTTGAAATCAGGCGTACCGTAATTGGAGCCGGTGCCGAGCTCGCCCGCGGTATCGACCACCGCGCCGCCGGAGGGTGCGATCTCCTTGTGGATGAGATAGCTGGAGATCAAGCCGACGCTGAGATCGCCGGCGCCGACCGGCTGCGTGTAACGCAACTCGGCATCGATACCTTTCAAATCGAAGTTACCCAGATTCAGGTTCTTGCCGGCGACTACCTGGATGTCGCCGCTGCCGTCGGGATTGAACGTGATCAAGTCGCACAGAGCGGTTTCGCCCTTGAAGCAGCGAGTGACCACACTCTGCGCCGACAGAGTACCGATCGTGTCCGTCAGGTCGATGTGATACCAGTCCACCGAAGCGCGGAAGCCGCCGATGGAATACACGACGCCGAACGTCGTGGTCTTCGCCGTCTCCTCCTTCAGATCCGGGTTACCCATCGTCGGCGACTCGACGCGGTCCGTAGGCGGGACTTGCGGGTTGAGGAACGGATTGGAGACATTGCCGAACAGCAGCACGGTCTTGACGAACGTTTCACCGATGCTGGGCGCGCGAATGTCCTGAGAGACCGAGCCGCGGAATCGCAGCGATTCCACCGGCGAGTACACCAGACCGACCTTCCACGTCGTCACACTGCCGACGGTGCTGTAATCGGTGAAGCGAGCGGCCGCGTTGAGGTCCAGCGACTGCTGATCGGTCTTGAGCACAGGCAGTGCAAATTCCGCGAACCCTTCCTTGGCGGTGAATTCACCGTTGAGGGGCTGCGCATTGACGATCAGGAACTCTTCATTGGCGTTCGGCGCGTTGACGACGCGATCGAGCTGCTCCTTACGCCATTCGACGCCGAACGTGCCCAGCAACGGGCCGGCCCACGCATCGAACAGCTCGCCGCCCACATCGGCCATGAACACCGTCTGTTTGATCTCGGTGTCGGACGTACCACGACCCGTGATGTAGTCGAGTGCCGCCGCGCTGGGCGAACCTTTACCGAACAGATTGATGGGCACGCAACCCGGTGCGCCGTTCGCGCCGCCGAGATTGGCGCGGCAAACGATGTTGCCGCTGACAGGATCGCGCACGGCGTCGGCCGCGAGGACCAGATTGCCCACCAGCAAATTCTGCGGCTGTACGTTCGAGAACTTGGTGCGACCGTACTGACCCGACGCGTTCCATTTGAACGAGTTGCCGAAGTCGCCTTTGAACCCGGCCACGAAGCGCATGTTGTCGTTCTTGGATTCCGAGGTGATCGGCGGGATTTCCTCGAACGTGCGGAACAGAGTGAGCGGCCGTCCCCGCGCCGCGATGTCCGCGGGCAAGTAAGGATTGTCGGGAGTGATCTCCACATCGCCGAACGAAAATGCGTCGACCAGCTTACCGGTCGACTTCGACTGCGCGAAGCTCGCCTCGACGAACGCCTCGGTGTTATCGCCGATGTCGTGTTGAAGGGTCGCCAGAACGTTGAAACGTTCCGTGGGAATGAAGATAGCGCTGCGATCGCCGAGCCGCGAGCCGCTGCCGCCGATCATGAAATCGCCCATGATCTCGCCCAACTGACGCTCCTGCGCCGTGCCATCGGGAAAGAACTCGAGATTGCCGTTGGGGCCGCCCGGCAGCGTCACGCCGTTCGGCGAAGCAATGAACAGCACCGCATTGTCGCGAATCAAATACTGCGGAATGCCATCGGTCAGGCTGGTGTTCGCCGGGTTGTTGACCAGCGCCGGGCTGCGACGCTGCCAGGCCCGATCGCGACCTTCAGCGATGCCTTCATTCTTGTTGTAATCGGCGGCGAGCAGGAAATGACCGCTGCCACCGCTGAGTGAAGTTCCCCACGCCGCCGCGAGCCGCGTGTCCTCCGCGTCGCCGTGTTCGGACTGGCCGTACTGCGCGTTGAACTTGAGGCCTTCGAGATCTTCGTCGTAAATCAGATTGACGACGCCGGAGACGGCGTCCGAGCCCCAAGCCGCCGACGCGCCGCCGGTCACGACTTCGACTCGACCGATGGCCAGCGACGGCACCGCGTTCAAGTCCACGTTGCCGAACTCATCGAACGGCGTACCGCGACGACCGTTCAACAGCACCAGATTGCGATTGGTGCCCAGGCCGCGCAGGTCGACTGCGTTGATGCCGTTCTGGCGACTGTTCAAGCCGGTGGAAGCCGGCGTGATCGTGCCGGTGAACGCGGGGATTTCATTGATCACATTGGCGATGTTGGTGGTGCCGCGCTGCTCGACTTGCGAGGCGTCGAGAACCGAAACCGGCGTGGGCGCCTGGAACCCGCTGTGCTCGATACGCGAGCCGGTGACCGTCAGCTCTTCGAGCGTGTCGCCGGGATTTGCCGTACTCGCTTCCTGCGCGAAGGCATATTGACCACCCAAAACACACGCGATGCCAACCGCCGCGCGAACCAGAGAGCGCTTCGAACCGTAGCCCATGACCATCCCCAAAATCTTGTTTGAGCTAGGTTAGGACATGGATATCCCAATAGTCAAAATTTTCTCCTAATGGAGAAAACCGAGCATTTGACGCTCAATGGCGCTCAGCGACGTTTAGCAGCGATCTCCGCGGCGAGGGTCTTCGCTGTCACCGAGCGCGGATGGTCGGGCCCCAGTTGCTTGATGAGGATTTCGCACGCCGCGTCGATCTCACGCTGCGCTTCGGCCAAGTTGCCACGTTGCGCGAGCACCCTGGCCAGCTGACGGCGGGCGTTGCCGACCCGCCAATGCTCCGGCCCGAGCGCTTTGATCAGCGCATCCGAGCCGCTGCGTAACAAGCGCTCCGCCTCATCATCGCGCCCGAGCCGGCTCAACGTCAGCGCCCAACTGTTGCTGGTGCTGATCGTGTCTGGATTGTCGGCGCCCAGATTGGCCTGTCGATTCTGCAACGCTTGTCGGTAGAACGCCTCGGCCTCCTGCCAGCGGTTCATCGAAATGTAGAGCGCGCCAAGATTGTTATAGGTTGTGCCTACTTCAACCGCGGTCGGCCCGAGCGTGCGACGCTGGATCTCGGCGGCCTGCAGATAGACGGTGGCCGCTTCGTCGTATTTCTCCGGGATATCTGAAATCGCGTTGGCCAGATTATTCAGAGCGACACTGACTTGCGGATGCCCGTCGCCGTAGAGTTGACGCGTCTCCTCCACCAACGAACGTAACAACGGCTCGGCCGCGGCGGGCTCGCCTTTGATGACAAAGGCATCGGCCACTGCGCTCTGCGCTTCGAGCGTCATCTCTGCAATGGGTCCGTTGGTCTTCAGTTGCTCGCGATACGCTTGTTGTAACGTCTCGAGACCTTCGTCGACATGTCCCTGGGCCAGTGCGATTCGTCCGGATAGCAACAACGCATAGCCTCGCGTCGCCTGCGCTTCAGCGGATGTTCCGGAAGTCGCCAGCACCTGCCGCACCAACTCCGCCGCTTCGTCGAACTCGCTGCGACGGCGCAGGATATTCGCCATTTCGACCTTGGCTTGATTCAGCACATCAGGGTCGCGCCCGGTCAGTTCCAGTGTCCCCATCGCCTCGTGCAACAACTCACGCGCCCGATTGAGATCGCCGTCCTCACGCTTGACCAGTGCCAGATCCAGCAGCGCCTTGGCATATAGGCCAGGCTCAGCTTCCACCTTCTTTCGACGCAGCTCGATCGCCTGTTCAATCAGCCTGGCCGCATCGGGATAGGCACCGATGCCCCGATATGCATTGCCTGCGGATTCCAACAACGCCGCACGGACATCCTCGCGCTGCTGGTCCAGCTGCAACTGCAGGCGGCGCACTCCGGCATCCAACAGCAGACGCGCGGAGATATCTTTGGTGCCGCTGATGAGTGGATTGGCGAGCTCAAACAATCCCGCCGTGAAATTAGTAACACGACGCGCGACCGCGGCTTCGTCGTTGGCACGATCCCGTTCCCGTTGTGCCTGTTGTGCCAGCTGTCGCATCGTGAGGCCGAACAAGATCGCGACCACGAACGCTGTACTCAAGCCCGCGACGGCCAACCGATGTTGTGACACGAACTTGCGCGCTCGATACAGCGCCGAGCCCTCTCTCGCACGAACAGGCTCGTTGTTCAAATAGCGGAGCAGATCCTCCCGTAGCGCGGCCGCCGTCGCGTATCGCTGCTTTGGATCGGGTCGTAACGCCATTTCCAGCACGGCATCGAGATCGCCGCGCAGCGCCTTGGCCCGCGCACCGGTCGCAAACTGCGAAGCACGGGGAATGCGCCCCTCCAGTGCAATCTTGATCCGATCGGTACGGCTCGAGCCTTTAGGCAACGGGTGTTCGCCGGCCAGCAATACATACAACAGCATGCCGAGCTGATAAACATCGGTTGCCGTGGTCGGTAGCTCGCCGAGAATTTGTTCCGGCGCCGCGTATTCCGGCGTCAATACGACTTCATCGATTTGGGTCAGCGAGCCGTCGACATCCTCGTGCTGTTCTCCCAACAGTTTGGCGATGCCGAAGTCCAGCAGCTTCACCGCGCCATCGCGGGTCACCAGCACATTCGACGGCTTCAGGTCACGGTGAATGACCAGTTGGCTATGCGCGTATGCGACCGCCGATACCGCATCGAGAAACAAACGGACCCGGTCGCGAATCGACAGCTCGCCGAGCTCGCAATGATCGTCGATGCGCTCGCCATCGACGTATTCGAGCACCAGGAATTGTCGATTGTCTTGGGTCGTGCCGGCGTCGAGCAGCCGCGCGATGTTCGGATGAGCGAGCCGCCCGAGCAGCCGGCCTTCGCGAGTGAAGCGCTCCGCGAGCCTCGACTGGACGATGCTGCTGTCGAGAAACTTCAGTGCGACCTTGCCGTCGAACCGGCCGTCGCTGCGCGCGGCCAGCCACACTTCTCCCATACCGCCGCGACCGATCATTCGCTCGATGGTGTAAGCCCCCACCACCTGACCGGTCAGCGACACATTGGCCGCCGCGACCAACTGGGCCGCCGGCGTCGCGGACACATTCAAGAAGCCTTCGGCGTTCAATACGTCCTGTTCGGCAAGCAGCTCGCGCACGGCCCGGGCGATTTCCGGCTCGCGCAGCTCGAGATCGGCGAGCCAGCGCTCGCGGGCCTCGCCCTCCAGATCCAGCACCTCATCCAGATAGGCCGTCACCCGGCGCCAGGTCGCGGGATCGAGCAATTGGGCGGTCATGCGTGCGGTCCCGCTTTGAGTTCGTTTCGCTCATCCTAACCGTAATCGGAAAGCGACGGCGCCACCCGACAGGGCAATTTCTGGGCGGCGGGCCTCGTGCTATAGAATCGCCACGCCGGTGGGGATGACCGGCCCGGGAGGTCGCGCTTTGAATCCGCAGCAGCCAACACCACAATCGCGGCCGGAATCCGCCGCTTTGACCGCGCTCGACCCCGCCGCCCGTCAGGAGCTGTTTGTCAGCCTTTACGGCGATCTACGACGAATCGCCCAACGCGAACTACGCCGCAACGGCGGCGGCGCCTTGACGCTCGGCGCGACGACGCTACTTCATGAAGCGTATTTGAACATCAGCGACCGGCATCGGGCGCTGTTTCCCGATCAAGCGCATTTCCTGGCCTATGCCTCGCGCGCGATGCGGGGCTTGATCATCGATTACGCCCGCAGCCGTCAGGCGCTGAAACGCGGCGGCGGCTTCGAGATCACCTCGCTGCCCACCGACATTCCCGAACAGGCCGCCGACGTCGAAGAGCTGCAACGCTTGAGCGACGCCATCGAGCAACTGGCCGGCGTCGAGCCGCGGCTGGCGCAGGTGGTCGACCTGAAATATTTCAGCGGCTTTTCCTTTACCGATATCGCCGCGATGTGGGGCATGTCCGAGCGCACCATCCAGCGCGATTGGGAAAAGGCCCGGCTGTTTCTGCATCGCGCCCTGGCCCACCTGCCCGACCCCACCCCGTCCTGAGATTTTTCGCGGCCGATGTCGGCTTTGCCTGGCCGATTCCGATGACCCTGGTACCAGAACCTTTCCTGCTGGCCCGGGGACATAACAGTCATGAGCGCGATCAACGTGCAGGCAATCCAGATGCGCCAGACCAGAGGCTTCGTCACGGCGCCCTTGCTCGAGCGCGAACGTCATCTCCAGGATCTGACGGAATGGCTGGCGGCGGCCAGGAGCGGCGGCCGCATCGCACTGGTCGGCGGTGAAGCCGGCCTGGGCAAGACCTCGCTGATGCAGGAATTCGCCCGGCAACAGCGCAAGACCCGAGTGCTCTGGGGCGCCTGCGATTCGTTGTTCACGCCTCGTCCGCTGGCGCCGTTGCATGACATCGCAAGGCAAGCTCGCGGCGGACTGTTGACGACCGTAACAACGGCGACGAATCGCGAGGTCATCTTCAACGCCGCGTTGGATGAGCTTGAGCGCGCCGAGTCGCTGGTGGTGTTTGAGGATGTCCATTGGGCCGATGAAGCCACGCTGGATCTGCTCAAATTTCTCGGCCGTCGTATTCATCGAACCAAGGCGTTGCTGGCCATCACCTATCGAGACGACGAAGTTCACTCGAGGCATCCGTTGTGTTCGGTGCTTGGTGAGCTGCCTCGCGCCAACACGCATCGCATGCTCTTGTCGCCGCTATCGGAAAGCGCGGTCGCGGACCTGGCCAGGCAAGCCGGTCGCAGCACCGACGATCTGCATCGAATCACTGGCGGGAATCCGCTGTTTGTTACCGAAGTGCTAGCCGAGCCCACTGCTTCAGTGCCTGCCACCGTCCGTGACGCCGTACTCGCACGCGCATCGCAATTGTCCGCGAAGGCACGCGCTATCGCGGAAGTGGTCAGCGTGGTTCCGGCGAGAACCGAAGCCTGGCTGATCAAACAAGCGGTCGCTGTGGACGATGCCAGCGTGGAGGAATGTTTGGGCATCGGCATGATCCGCGATGCCGACGGTGCCCTCTCCTTCAGACACGAGCTCACGCGTCGCGCCTTCCAGGATTCGCTCTCCAAACTGCGCCGGCTCAGTCTGCACGCGAAAGTGTTTGGAGTCCTGGCACAACGACCAGGCGTTTCGGCAGCTCGCATCACCCATCATGCGAACGGCGCCGAAAACGCCGAAGCCGTCTTACGTTTCGCGCCGCTCGCAGCCACTCAAGCAGCCTCAGTGAGAGCCCATCGCGAAGCCGCCGCGCACTATCGCACGGCCCTACGCTACGAGGAAAAACTGAATCCCGAGGAACGAGCACGTTTGCTGGAAGCGTTGTCGTACGAATGTTATCTGACCAATCAGATCGATGAAGCCGTGGCCACACGTCGCGAAGCCGCGGCGATCTGGCGCGCTCTCGGCAATAGACTGAAACAAGGCGACTCGCAGCGCTGGCTGTCACGACTCAGCTGGTTCGCCGGCCTCGGCGCCGAGGCCATGAACCACGCCATCGAAGCAATCGATACATTGGAACAGTTGCCTGCCGGACCCGAGCTGGCCATGGCTTACAGCAATCGAGCTCAGCTTGAAATGCTTGCGCAGGAAAGCTCATCCGCGATCGCGTGGGCCGACCGCACGCTCGCGCTCGCCGAGCCCTGGGGCAACTGGGAAATCGTCAGTCATTCATTGAACAACCGCGGCGCCGCCAAGCTCAATGCCGGCGATGTCACGGGCTATGAGGATCTGGAACGCAGCTTGCGGATCGCGCTGGAAGGCAATCTGCAGGAGCACGTCGCGCGTGCCTATACGAATCTGACTTCCTCGTCTGTCGCCTCCCGCAACTATGAGTTGGCACAACGTTACGCCGCCGAAGGAATCGCGTACTGCGAAGAACACGATCTGGATTCGTGGGTCCTGTACATGACGGCGTGGCGCGCTCGCCTGAAGTTCGAACTGTGCGACTGGGATGGCGCGGGCGAGGACGCACAGAAGGTATTGCAGAACTGCTCGACCACCGTGGCGGCACAGGCGCCCGCACTCATCGTGCTGGGTCAATTGCGAACCCGTCGTGGCGATCCGCAAGCGACCGCGGCTTTGAATGATGCTCGCACGCTCGTCCAGCTCACTGAAGAGTTGCAACGAATCGTGCCGCTGACGGTGGCATCGGCCGAAGCGGCATGGCTTGCCGGCGATCCCGCCGCGGCAGTCGCGGAGTTGCTGCCAGTGTATGAGCGAGCACTGAAGACTCAGGATCACTGGATCCAAAGCGAGTTGGCTGCGTGGTTGCAACGACTGGGCACCTGGGTGGCTGCCCCTGAGCAAACCGTGGGTCCCTACGCATTGGAACTCGTGGGCAAGTGGCGGGAAGCCGCGCTCGCCTGGGAAAAACTAGGCTGCCGACACGATCAAGCAGCCGTGTTGGCCCGTTATGGTGGCGAGACCGAGAAGCGACGCGCGCTCGAAATGTTTGAGGAGCTGGGCTCGACCCTGTTCGCTCAAGCACTGCGCCGGCAGATGCGACTGGACGGCGTCCGTCGCATTCCGCGCGGCTCGCGCCGTTCGACGCAGGACAACCCCATGGGACTGACGCTGCGTGAAGCGCAGATCTTCGACCTGATGTCACAAGGGCTGCGCAACGCCGAGATCGCCACCAAACTGTTTGTGTCGACTCGAACGGTGGATCACCACGTCTCGGCCATTCTCACCAAGCTCGGCGTGCCAACGCGCGCGGCGGCGCTCGCGATGGCACACCGGAGTCGATGACAACTTAGTGCCACCACAGCGGCGGTGCCGGCCGCTGGGTGGGCCACTGCTCTTCCAAGGTGTCGCCTCGATAGAGCACGCCGTTCTTCATCACATAGCGAATCGATTCGGTGTGCCGGATGTCGTCGAGCGGGTTCTGGTCCAGCACCAGAATGTCGGCGAGCTTGCCGGGCTCGATGCTGCCAAGGTCCTGTGAGTATCCCAGCGCCTCGGCGCCGCACATCGTCGCGGCACGCAACGCTTCGAGAGCGGTGAGCCCGCCGTCGGCGTACGCCCACAGATTCCAGTGATAGCCGAGACCCGCGAAGTTGCCGTGACTGCCGACGCAAACGCGTCCTCCAGCACGAGCGACTGCCACCGCCGATTGCGCCAGTTGTGACGTGAATCGTTCTTCCGGCGGTATCCATTGCGAGCGTCGTTTGCGACTCAAGCCGTCGGGCGGGTAGAAACGACGCAGCTTCTCATCGTCGTAGAGCGACGGGTTCTGATAACCCGGGCTCCAACCGGAAGGCCCGCCATACGTCTCCAGGATCGCCGGCGTATAGACGATGCCCGTGCGACTGAAGAGTTGAATGACGTCGTCATGCAATGTGTAGGGCAGGACGTGCTCGTTGCCCTGCATGCCGTCGAGCGCGTGCGTGATGTCGAGAACGAGATCGCCGCCGCCCTCCGTCGTGAGCATGACATTCAGGTGCCTGGCGGCTTCGATGATCCATTGGCGCTGCTGACGATTGCCTATCAGATAAGACTTGATCGTCCGCACGCCATAGAAGTCCCGATAGCGCCGGACGACTCTGAGGGCATCCTCCAGCGATTGGATATCGTTTGTTGGAAACGCACCCGGACCGGTCGAGAAAGAACGGTAGCCGAGCACTTCACCAGCCTCGACCAGATCTTCGTGCACCAGCGGATCGACGTTCATCGTCTGCGGATCGCGCCCCGTCGTCACCCCGTACGACAGATAGTTTTGAAAAGGCCACGCCTGCAGTTCGAGCACGCCGCGCCGAAGCGCCAGCATGTGAGGATGCAGATCGATGAAGCCGGGGACCAGCGTCTTACCCGCGACGTCCACGCGCGTGACCTTCGCTGGCAGCTGTAACGCGCCGCGCGGGCCAATGGCGGAGATTCGGTTGTCGACAACGAGAACGTCCGCATCCTCGATCACTTCGTCCGCCTTCATTGTGATGACTCGGGCGCCGCTCAACACAACCGCTCCACGAGGCTGCGCTCTTGGCTTCTCGATCCGCAGCGCCAATGCGTCCGACTCGACGGCGGCCTCGACGTTAACGGGCGCACGAAACACGGTGGCGCCCAGCGTCCACAGCGCCGTCGTTCCCGATTTATTCCATGCGATATCGTCGCCGCCTTGCTGATCCAAACGACGCATCGGCACTTGCGCTGCCGACACATCGATCGTCAGCGGAGCAACACCTGTCCACGCCATGGGAAACGCGTACACTCGCCCGCGAACGTGTGCCAGAACCTGCTGGCCATCGGGGCTCAGCAGCACCATCGGCTGCATCTCCATTCCACCACTGCCCGAGCCCATCACGGAAGTCTTCAACTCCAGCACGGCGCGACGATCGCTGCCATCGAGCCGCATGGAGACCAGCCCCAGACCCGACGACAGATAAACCCGGTCGTTCTCGGGACCGAAATGAGGTCGCATCAAGCCGGGCGCTGAAACAATGACGTGCGTGTCGCCGCTATCAGCGGGCACCCACGCAAGATCCATGGCCGCCGAGGCGCCAAGCGATACGCCGCTTTCACTCGCCTCCTCGGCGTGCTCATCGATGCCGGCAAGCGACATATCCGCCGCACCTTTCGAGAAGTCGCTCTTCGACATGCGCATCGCCAGCACTCGCGTGCCATCCGGCGACCACACCGGATCGCGATAGTAAGCGGCGTCGTTGGTGAGACGAATGGCGCGCCCGGAGCCCGACGCACGAATCTTCCACAGCGCCCCACCTTCCGTGCTGGTCCACGTCGTATAGACAATCCATCGACCGTCGGCCGACCACGCGGGTTGATAGCCGCCGCGCGATCCGCTCGTCAACGGCTTCGGTTCGCCGCTCGGTAGCGACTTCACATAGAGCTGACCGAACGCAGTGAACGCGAGCGACTTTCCATCTGGCGACAACGTCGGTCGTTGCACGATGCGCGCGACGACTGGCCCCTGCGGCACTCGACTCTGTGTTTGTAACGCCGGCCCGATCTCACGCGACACCGGCACGCTCATCGGAATGACGCGAGCCTCGCCCCTCACCACGTCCACGCTATGAATCTTTCCGTCGTAGGCCGTGATGAGCCGCTTGCCATCGGGGGTGAACGCGTAGCCCGGCAGCAAATCGTGGTCGGGCTTCGATGACTCTTGATCGTCACGTTGCACGCCCGCGATCAGCAACCGTTCATCGCCGGTGCGCAGATCTCGTATCATCAGATTTGTGGACGCGCGATTGCGCGTTCCATAGACGAGGTTGCGACCGTCAGGAGACAGCACCGGCCGCATGCCGCTGCCAGCCGCGGCCGTGACATCCACCTCTTCGCCCGTTCTGCGATCCCGTCGCCGGACTTGCCAGTACGGCATCGCGCGCGGCAGTCCCGCTTCATACGAAAAGTTCGCCAGGAAGCCGCGCGCGAAGGAATAATAAATATAACGACCGTCGCCAGACGCAATCGCACCCATCGCGTTGTTCCATGAGTCCATCGACATGCCCGGCGTGGGCTGGCTGCGAACCAGGGTCACCCCGTGCCCGCCATCGCGATGATAGAGCCAGAGCTCGAAGGAGCTTTGATAGGTGAAGGGCTTGTGTCGCGAGACCAGGATTTCCTTGCCATTCTGCGTGAACGAGGGCGAGACGAAATGGGCCATGGTCTCAGACGTCAACTTGCGCGCGTTCGTGCCATCGACATTCATCAGCCAGACATTCTCTGAGCCACTGCTATCGCTCACGAAGACAATCTCGCGGCCATCGGGCGAGAAGCGAGGCTGCGTATCGTAAGGGATGCCGCGCGTGAGCGCAGTCGCCTGCCCGCCTTCGACGGGCAGCGTATAGAGATCGCCGAGAAGGTCGAAAACGATAGTGCGACCATCGGGCGAGACATCGAGCGAGATCCACGTGCCTTCCGTGGTCGTGAACGATATTTCGCGCGTCGGCTCGGCTCGCGCCGGAGCCAGAGCAATCCACAGACAAAAAGCCACCCACATCGCCGCCTGAGCCGAGCGAATCATGCTGGAACCTCGAGTGAGAATGACCGCGAGACCGGGCGCGCCCCGGCCCCGCAGCTAATTAAGACGGTTGAGCTCGGGCCATCCTCACCAATGTCTGGAAATGCCGAAGCGCACGAAGCGGCCGACCGGCGAGTAGTTGGTGGAATCGTAGGGATGGAAAATGGAGCTGCTGGTGTAAATCGAATCCGGCTGCGCGTCGAACACGTTCTGCATCGACAACATCAGCTCGAGGTTCCGGAACAGCGAAGGGCCGTCCGGCACCTGAAAGCGCGCCGTGAGATCCAGCGTCGTCATCGAAGACACATCGCGGCTCGGCGTGATCTGCACATCCTCGACACCGCCGATGTAATTGACGAAGGAACTGAGCGTCAGCGCATCCAGGCCCCACACCACACCGACGTTACCGCGCAGATGCGGTGGATTGAACACCGAACCCGCCAGGTCGACATACGGCTGCAAACTGCTGAGCTTCTGTTTGCTGTCCATGTAGCTTGCGTAACCGGTGAAGGTCAGCGAGCCCCAGGAATACGCGACCGTCGCGTCGACGCCGCGAATGTTTTGTTCGGCGACGTTGGCCGTGCGGTTGTCGATGATGGCGACCACGTCCGCGGGATCGTAGGCCCGGCCCAGTTGATTGAAGAACGTGCCGCCACTGGCAATCGCCGCGGCGACAGCGGCAGTCTTATCGGCATCCGAGGGCGAGAGATTCACCAGATCGCGATAGATCGGATCGCTCAGCGAGCGCGCTGGGTAGGTGATGGGCGCGAGAATGCGGTCGGTGTAATCGATGTTGAAATAACTCAGCTCCACTTGCAGATTGCTGAGAGCGCGCGGGTGCAGGTCCAGCGTTGCCGACCAGGTCTTGGCGCGTTCGGGCTTCAATTCGCGGCCACCGACCAACAAGTACAGCGCGCTGGCAGTGGTTGGATAGCCCGTGCCACCGTACGTCGTGACGGGGCGAGCGACGATGTTGGCCTGGACGTACGTCTGATAGATGCTCGGCGCACGAAACGAGCGCCCCCACGACGCCTTGAGATCGAAATCCGGCGTGGGCGAATAGATCAGGCCCAGCTTGGGAGTCGTGACATCGCCGATGTCGGGATAGTCTTCATAGCGAATCGCCGCGCTCGCACTGAGATTCTGGAGCAACGGCAGATTCAACTCGGCGAAGCCGAAGTAAGTCTCTTGTTCCTTCGCCTTCGCAAAGGTGTTGGTCTGTCGCATCGACTGCTCACGATAACCGCCACCCACCGCCGCCCGCACCATGCCCGCCGGCAGGGCGAACAGCGGCCCATCGGCGTTGATCTCGACCGACGCTGTCTTGTTGTTCATGCCAATCGTCGCCGCCGCGATACTGGCGTTGTTGAGATAGGCCTCTTGATAGAAGTCTGCATAGTCATGGCCAACCATGGTGGACAGCGACGTCCGCCAGTCGCCCCCCAGCTCCAGTTGCAACGAAGGCGCGAGCACGAAAGACTCAGCCTGCGAGTCTTGAGTGCCGCCGTTCAGCAGGTAACTACCGCGAGCGTCGCTCGCATAGGTGTAGTAACTCGAGCGCTCGGCATAGAAGCCGTCGAACTCGAACGACAGGTTCGATGCGAGCTGCTGATGACCGCTGACCAGCACGCTTTGATTCTCGAGCTCAGGCATCAGCCCCAGGCCGGGAGACCGACGCTTCGCATAGCTGCGCTGATCGGCATAGATAGCATTCGTATCTTGATACTCGGCCGCCACCAGAATTCCGCCGGTGTCCCAGGTCGTGCCGGAGGTGAGCCCGTACTGTTGTTGCTCGTTGCCGCCTTCGGTGGAGACACCGAAGCGAGCGCTCGCGTCGACGCCTTCGTAGTCCCGCTTCAAGATAATGTTCGCGACGCCCACGACCGCATCGGCGCCGTACAGCGCGGAGCTGCCGTCAGCGACGATTTCGATGCGCTCGACGGCACCGAACGGAATCGAAGAAATGTCGACGGAATTGCTGCTGGAGGCATAGGCCAGGCGATGGCCGTTCAACAACGTCAACGTCGCTTGGTTGCCCACGCCGCGCAGGTTCAACGTCGATGCGCCGGTGAGATTGCCCGAGCCCGCCGCCGTCGAGCCCAAGCCGAATCCGGTGCCGGGATTCTGACCGCCGGTGAAATTCTGCGGAATCGTGCGTAACACCTCGCGCAAAGAATTCTGCCCGGCATCCAACATTTGATCTTGCGTACGCGTGACCACGGGTGAGGAACTTTCGGCGCCGCGAATGTGACTGCCTGTTACGACGATCTCTTGAAGTTCGAGCGGTGCGCTGTCTCCACGCGGAGAGTCTGTTGCCGGAGCAGTCGGCGGAACAATCGTGACGGTCTTCTCGTCCAGATACATGTACGTGAGCCCGGTGCCGCTGAGAATCTTCTGCAGGGCCTCATCTGCGGTCACGTCCCCCGCCACGCCTTCGCTCAGCTGCCGACCGACGATCTCGGTGCGATAGACAACTTGCAGATCGCAGACTTTGGCGAGCGCCTGTAACGCTGGCTCGAGCGGTTGCGCCGGAATATAGGTCGGCTTGCGAATCGCCGCGCGCACCTCCTGCGCGACCGAAAGACTCACGAGGGAAACACAGATGGCAGTGGCAACCGCGGTCACGCGCATGAAAACTCCCCAGCCTTGTCTCAGGCTTGCAAATGTCGTCGAGCGAGATGCTGACGACTTCATGCAGGGGTAGAGCAATCGTGAGCGGAAAGTGGTCACTTCAGTTGGAAAAAATCTCGATGTCTGAATCGGACTCCTCGACGCGCAGGTCCGATTGCGCGTGTAGGAAACGAACCAGCGAGGCGGGATCGGTCGATGAGAACGTGCCGCTGACCAGGAACTTGTCGAGTCGGGTATCGCGAACCAGCAGGCGTCGCTCGTTGTAACGATTGAACTGCTCCGCCACGACGGTGAGCGGTGTACCGCTGAACACCAGCCGCCGCTCTCTCCATGCTGTGGCATCTTCAACATTCACGGGCAGCGCACGAGGCCGAGTGCTCTCGCGGACGATGGTCTGCTCGCCCGCGGAAACAAACGTTCCGGAAGCGGGCGTCAGCACCGGGCTCGACGAGGTCGAAACATCCTGAGTCGGATCGGCGATCACGGCGACGCGGCCTTCAAGCACGGTGACCACCGTGCCCCGGCGGCTTCGGTCCACGTCGAACTGCGTGCCAACGGCGCGAATCCGCGTATCGCCGCTGTACACGACGAAGGGACGAGAGGCGTCCTTGTGAACTTTGAACAGTGCCTGTCCTTCGAGAAGAATCACATCGCGCCGCGTTTCGGCATAGCGAACCCGAACGCGCGAGCGAGCGTTGATCTCGACGATCGAGCCGTCGGGCAGCGAGACCGCGCGCTGCTCACCCACGCCCGTTTCGTAGGTCGAGCCCCGCAGGGTTTGCAACCATACGAATGCTCCGATCACACAGACGAGCAGCGCCGCAGCCGCCACGATGAGCCACGGCCTGCCCCGCCTCACCTGCCTGACGCGATCGAACCGCCGGCCCTCCAACGGCACGACGTTGCCGCCGGCCCGGGCCAGCTCGATCAACTCATCGGCGCTCGCGGTGTGACCGGCGTCGACCTTCGACGCGTCCTGCCAGAGCGGAAACATTTCCAGATAAGCACGCACGTGCTCGGGCGACTTTCGCAACCACGCGTCGAACGCGCGTCGCGCATTCTGATCGTCGTCGTCGCAACTGAATTCGACGAACCACTCCGCCGCCTCGTCGATGATCTGCGCATTGCGTCCTGCCACTTCCTTACTCCTGCGCCGGCATGCGCTGTCGGCAATGGGACAGCGCCTGAGCGAGATATTTCTTCGCCATGCCGCGCGACATCCCCAGGTGCGAGGCGATCTCGTCGAGCGAAAAGCCGTCACGACGATGCAACACCAGCACCGAGCGCGCCTTGGGAGAGAGCTGCTTCATCGCCTGCTCCAGCTGAGCGACGCGTTGCTGCGTCTCGATCTGCAGTGCCGGGTCCTCGACGGTGGACTGCATTTCGAACAGCGCATCCAGCATTTCCGTGGGCTCCGGATTGGCGGCCTGGCGCAGGGCATGCTGATGCAGTACATGGCTCGCGATGGTGATCAGGTAGGCCTGGGGATTGCGGATGGTCTCGTGCTGCTCGACGCGCAACAGGCGCAGGAACACCTCCTGGACCAGATCGGGAAGATCTGCGGCCGCGTTACGCAGCCGCGAGGCGAGATAGCGACGCAGGTTCTGGCCGTGCTGCTTTTCAACGGCAGTGACGAAAACCTGCTTATCGGACGTGGGCAAGGGCGCTCAACTTGGCTGTGGCTCGTCCAAGTAGAGCGTGGCCCGAAGAAAAATGGCTACCTGATTTTTTGTGAGGGGACCGGCTCAGGGCGAGCCGGTCATCTCCACCGCAATCGTTCCCACCGCCGCCGGCCCCTGCTTTTGCCGGGAGGCCTCCGGATTGTAGTCCGCCAGCGGCGGGCTGCCGGGATAGCGCGCGGCGGCCCGGAGCTGATCGCTGCCGATGAGAATCGCTCCATAGGGTTCGCGCCCCGCCGGCAACGACTGCGCCAGCCAGATGTTGGCGGACGCCGTCCATTGCGCCCCTATTGCGCGCTCAACCGGCACGTCGGTGACGGCGATCGTCCCGTAACGGGGATTGAAGATCACATCGCTGTACTTGTAGTCGGCGCGGCCGGAAGCGATGCGTGCACCGTCGACGACCACTTTCCACTGCCCTGCCCTGGGCTGATTCACGACGACGGATTCGCTGCCTGCCGGGTTGAGACTGCTTCGGGCCGGTGCGCAGCTGTCACCGGTGCAATCGAAGAGATACAAATCCACATCGCCCGCCGTGCCCGCCTCGACATCCACCCGCAGTTGAGTCGAGCCGGCGGGCACGTCGATCCGATAGACCTGCTGCTCGCGATTGCGAATCGTCGCTGTCTTTCGGTGGACACTGCCCATGGGACTGGTGAGCAACCCGCCCGTGAAGCTGGCGCCACGATTGACCAGATTCAATTCACGCGTGACCGACTTGCCTGGCAGCAACGGCCCCAGGTTCACACTCATCGTATCCCCGCCGGCATTCAAGAGCGACGCGGTGATCGTCGTCGGCGTCGGTGGCAACGGCTGCGGCAACCCGGGCGAGAACTTTCTCAGGTCCGTGTTTTCACTGAGCAACACTTCCCACACGCCCGATGCCGGCCGGTCCACGATGTAGTCGGACGATTGCACGTAAGCGACGCGGTTGTCGGGCGTGAACACCAGTTTGATCACGCCGTCAGGAACCTTGAAGTCGAGCTTCAGCGTGGCGGCGCCGGCGGGCACGTGGAAATAAAAGCTATGCTTGCCCGGACGCGGCACATCGGCCTTGTGTGCCATGGTGTATGCGTTGGACGCATCCAGGGACGGCGCGGCTACTACGGTATTCATCACTCGATACGCGTGCCCCGGAATCGACTCGTGATCGAGCGACAGCAGCGCGCTGTGCGTGCCCTCGCTCTGGGTCGAGATTTGCACCGGGAATGCGACCGGTGTGTTGAGCGGCAACGTCACTTCCGTAGCACTCTTATATGTTTCGATATCGCCCTGCCAGGACACGCGAAACGTCATCGGCCGAGCGGGACCGCCGGTCCGCGTGAAGGTGATCACTCGCTGGCCGGCGTCGCCCGGTTTCCATCCTTCTCGTTCGAAGATGCCGACACCCTGATCGGGGACTTCGAGCCACGAGCTCAGCGCGGTCTTGACCGGCGCGCTACTGACGATAGTCAACGGCGGCGCCGACGCATCTAGTTTCTGCAGCAGATCCCACGCTGCCTTGGCCTGTAACAAACCATTGCCCTGCTGATGCGTCTCGATGCTGTTCATGTACCGGCTGCTCATCGTGAGCGCATGACGCAGTCGTTGCGCGTCGTATTTCACGCCGCGTTGTTTGGCAGCGCTGATCAGCAACGCCACCGTGCCAGTGGCCACCGGCGTCGCGCACGAGGTCCCGCTACACATCATATAACCCGGCGGGAGTCGATAAAGGCCGTTGACATTCCGGGCCGGGTCATCCTTGAAGATACTGGTGATCGAGATGATGGCCGACGGAGCCATCACGTCCGGCAGCATCGCGCCATTGCCGGCCGGGCCGTAGGAGCCGACCCAGTGCAGATTGTCCTGGTTCCGAGTCACGATGCCATTGCTGTTGAGAAAGTTCGCCTGGCTCTGGTACGCACCGACCGCGAGCGCCGCGCCCGATGCGCCATAGTCCGATGCGCGATTCAATCCAGGCAAGTTGTCGCCGGGCACCAGAAACAACTTGTTGTACCTGTCGATCAGGCGCGCGATCACGATTGTCGGTGTGAACCGACCATCCTTCAGCCGATAGGAATTGTCGATGAACACGGATTGCTCGAACAGCACCACGTCGATGCGACGATCCTTGAACGCGGCGATCAATCCTTCGACGGCGCCGCCCGTGCTGAAGCCGTACTCGATCGAGATCAGCTGCGCGTTGGGCGCGATACCTGAGACGCGTCCCTGCGGAACCACTTTGCCATTGGCGGCCGCGGCGGCAGCAACGGCGCTGCTGTGGCCACCGAACGCACACAGAATGGCAACGAACTTATTGCGCTTGTCGATCTGGACGGTGAAGCCCACCGTCTCGCGGACCGCCGTATTCGGATCGTCCTTCCCAAACACTCCGATGTCGCGAGCAATCGCGAACTCACGCATGCCCTTTTCATCGTTGAAGTCGCCGTCCTGATCGGTGTCCACCCAGACGGTGCCGGTCTGCTCCTCCCACAAGACCCCGAACAAGCGACTGCTGCCCTCGGGATCGCCGTCACGATTCACGTCGAAGCGCGTGGGCAAAGGATAGAACTCGCCCTCATCGAACATCGCAACTCGAAACGTGCCGCTCTTCGGCGCACTGAAGCGCTGGCCATTGAACTCAAAGCTGCGTCCCCGCACCGACACTTGCGTCTTCATCGCCACCCACGGGCGAATGTTGCTGGTCTCGTCCTGCTCGAGCGGATCGCTCGCGGTCAGATAATCGAGCACCTTCGGCACCGGCTTGCCGTCGAGGCTCAGCGCCTGCTGAAACTCCGGCCGTAGCAGGTCGATATATCCCTCGACATGGCCGATGACGACGCCGCGACCGTCGAACGTGGGCGATTCGGCCAGCAAGCGCGTGATGTCGAGATCGTCGTAGGCCGAGTACGGCTTCGACAACGGATAGTCGCTGACTTGCGGCGGCCATGGATCGTCAGTCGACGGCGGTAACGACGCGTCGTCGGCACTGGGCAGTTGGATGTCGGCACGACGATCGGAGTTGGATTGAATATCGGCCGATTGAACTTGCGGAAACGCGACCAGCGCCTCGACGGCGTCGGGAGCGATTGCCACCCGCAGATAGTCGACCGAATCTTCTCGATAGCGCACCTCGCCCCCGAGCCTATGCGCTTCTTCCGCCACTCGCGAGTTCATTCCCTTCGCGGATGCGATGAGCAACGACACCGTTCGTTTGTCGTTGGCATGCGCGTCGGCCAATTCGCCGCGACTGTCCTTGAACAGGAACGGTCGTTTGGGCTCAGCGCTGGACGCCAGGCACACCATCGACAAACTCAAGGCGCAAGCGCACCGAACGAGTACTGCTCTCATGTCAGCTCCAAAGAAAATGGCTCGCGAAACGGGCTACTACAGCAGCCCTTTGGTGAATCTCAGGATGACGAACCGTCCCAACGGACTGGCGTTGGTACTGTCGAAGTTCAGCCCGTCGGTGGTCTTCACATACGGCGGATCTTTATCGAACAGGTTCTGCACCGTCAGGCTCAGGCGCGTCCGGTCGAGCCAGTCGTTGCGACGGTTGTTGGTATCGCCGTAGCTCAACGTCAGATCGACCGTGGTCCAGCTCGCGATGCCGACCGGTTGAGCGGGATTGCTCAACGTATCGATGTAGTTATCCATGTAATTGAGCGCCGTGAACACGGTGAAGTCCCCCTGACTCCATGCCACCGAACCTCGCGCCTTGAATTCGACCGGGCGATAGATCTGATCGACTCCTTCGGTGGGCGGCACCTGCGGCGACGAGGCGACTTTGTAGTCCATGAGCAAGCTGCCGTTGAAGCCGAAGCTCCAATGACCGAACGAGGTGTCGAGGCTGTACTTCACGCTCAGATCCGTGCCGCGCACGTCGACGCTCGAGAGATTGCGAGTGCCCGTGTCGAAGAACACTTGCACGTCCGAGGCAACCACCGGCAACTGATTGCCGTTGACATCGAACACGCCGGAGTAGAACAGCAAATAATCGTCTGACTGGGCACGGTCGATCAGGCTCTGGATATACGCCGGATCGGGCGAGCGGTCGATCAGATTCTCGTAAGCCGGATTGCCGGCGGCCAGGTCCGGCGACACGAACTGGATGCGGTCCTTGTAGGTCACTTCGAAGTACGACAGCTCGGCGCTCAATCCCGGCAGCGAGCGCGGCTCGAACGTCAACCCCAGCGTGATGCTGTCGGCGGTTTCTTCGGTCAAGCCGTCCAGACTGTTCGATCCGTAGATGGCGGCCGCATACACCGTTCCGGCAGGCAAGCGAGGATCGGGCGTGCCGGTGTACAGCGGATCGCGCAAACCGAGAATCGCCAGCTGCGGCCGGTTGCCTACGTTATATAACGGCGGAGCGCGAAAAGATTCGGAGTACGAGGCGCGCACACCGAGACCTTCCACCAGTTCCCAAAACAAACCGTAGCGCGGATTGAACGTCGTACCGAAATCGCTGTATTCCTCGTAGCGACCGGCGACGCTGAGCTGCAATTGCCGAACGAGCGGCACCTCATTGTCCACACCGATGAACGGGACCATGACTTCGCCGTAGGCCGCCTTCACACGGCGCGTGATATCGGGATCGAACCGGCCGTTCGGAGGACTGGCATCGCGGTAGCCTTCCTCGCGATACGAGGCTCCCAAGGCAACACTGATCTTGCCGCCGTAAATATCGAACAGCTTGCCGCTCACCCGCCCTTCGAGCGTGAGAATGTCATTCTCGAATAGAAACAACCTGAAGTTCTGTCCGGTGTTGAGCACTTTGTTCTCGCTCTCTTCGAGCGAGTTGGCGCCGTAGTCGGCGAACACACCGACGTTCCAATTCTCCGTGAGGTCGCTGTTGAGTTGCGCCGTGACGAACAAGTTGTCGATGCTGAAGACGCGGTGCTGGGCACGGTTGTACATGGACGTCGTGGACTCGTGGTCCCGCTGCGTATAGAGCGCATCCACGGTGAACGTCGTGCGCTCGCCGAGATCCTG
This sequence comes from Steroidobacter flavus, assembly GCF_042651805.1. Lineage (NCBI taxonomy): Bacteria > Pseudomonadati > Pseudomonadota > Gammaproteobacteria > Steroidobacterales > Steroidobacteraceae > Steroidobacter > Steroidobacter flavus. Next base: position 1,244,293 of record NZ_JBHSDU010000015.1, read on the forward strand.
GGCGATGGACGCGTAGCCGCTCCACAGTTGCTCGTCGGGCAGGATGTCGCCGCCCGGCAGCGTGCCGTAGTCGCTCTGGCCGATGAAAGGACGGTCCGCCATCGCCAGCTTGCCGGTATCGGTGTATCCGAGATTCAGTACGGCGCTGCCCGATCCCCAGCCGAAGCCGCCGGCGATGTTCCCTTGATAGTCCCGTTTGTCACCCGAGGTGACCGAGCCGGCGCTGCCGCCCACTTCGAGCCCGGTGAAATCCCGGCGCGTGACGAAGTTGATCACGCCACCGATGGCATCCGAGCCGTAAACGGCCGAAGCGCCGTCGGTCTGCACGTCGATGCGATCGATGATGGCCAACGGCAGCGTCGACACATCGACGAACTCTCCCGACTCGGTCGCGGGAATGCGCCGGCCGTTCAACAACGTGAGTGTCGAGCCGGCGCCGAGGCCACGCAGATCGACGCCTGTGCTGCCGCTGTTGTTGGTGGCCGACTTGAAAGGATTGATGGCGCGTCCGCTATACAGCGAAGAGTTGCCGGCGAAGTTCTGCGGGATGGTCTGCAGAAAGTCCTGCGCGGTTCGCGAGCCGGAGTATTCGATATCCTTGCGATCGTATTGGATGATCGGCACGGTGGGATTCGACACGCCGCGAATGTTCGTGCCCGTCACGACAATCTCGTCGATCTGATCGCGCAATGAGCTGGTCGTTTCCTGGTGCTCCGGTCCGCTTGTGCCGCGCGTGGTGATCAGAATCGCACCGGACTCCGGATCACGACGCACGATCAGCGACGTGCCCTCGAGCAACTTGATCACGGCCTCTTGCGCGGACAACTCGCCGCTCACGCCTCTGGTCTTGAGCCCCTTGACCTGCTCGTCCTGATACACCAGATCGACATTCGCCTGCTTCGCCAGCGTTTCCAGCGCACCGAGCAGGCTCCCTGCTGGAATATCTATTCGCTGCGCGTCCGCCAGCGCGGCGCCAGCCAGCGACGCCGACACCAGTAACGCGGCTATCGTGGATTTCAACTTCGAGGTCTTCAGCACTTCACGACTCCCCAATTGGCTCTATGTTGTGGCCATCGGGGTACCGTGACGACCTGCGCGACCAAATCCCTGAGTCGGCGCGCAACTATTGCGGACGGCGACTGCCCACCAGCACGATGCGATCGTCGGTGCGCTCGGCGCGGACCGGGAAGCCTTGCTCCAATAAGCGCACAAATGCGTCGAACTGGGTCGAGCGGAACTTGCCGCTCAAGCGAATCGTCGCGACCGCCGGATCGTCGATGACGATCTTTCGGTCGGTGTACCGGTTGAACTCGGCGACGGCGTCGGCCAGCGCCACGTCGCGAAAAATCAAATAGCCGGTGCGCCAGCTCAAGTCGCTCTCGATGTCGGGGATCGGCTTGTCCTGCACGAGGACGCCATCGTCGGTGGCACGCGCGACGCTGCCGGCTGCGAGCGTCAATAACTTCTCGTCGACGGCTCCTCTCATCGGCTGGCGCTCCGTTGCATCCTCGATGCGCACTCGGCCTTCGGTGATTGCGACCTGCACGTCGTTGCCATTGCGACGAACCGAGAACGCCGTGCCCACCGCGATGACTCGCTTGCCGCCGGCGGTCACGACGAAGGGTCGGCTGGGGTCCTTCGCGACTTCGAAGAACGCTTCGCCCCGCTGCAACTCGACCCGTCGCTCGCTCTCGGTGACATCGATGCGGATCTGACTGTCGGTGTTGAGCGTAACCTTCGAGCCATCGCTCATCGGCACCGACGCGACGCCTCCCACCGGCGTGCTGTGATCGGGACGAACGGCGCTGACGTACCAAACAATGGCGCCCACGACTGCCAACATCAGGCTTGCGGCCACTCGCACCAGCAATCTTCCGCGCACCGATGGTCGGGACCGTTGCCCGGTCATCTCGCCCTTGTCGAAGAATCGAGCGAGCTGCCACTGCTCCGGCGCGGGCACCTCGCCGGGCGGCACGCCGTTGCTCAACGCCTTGAGTCGCTTCGCTTGTTTCCACGCCGCTTCCAGGCGCACGAACGCAACCAGGTGCGCGGTGGATTGATTCAACCACGCCTGCAGCTCGGCCTCGTCGCCGTCGCTCCACACCGCGCCATCTCGTCGCGCCAGCCACTGGCTGGCCAGCTCTTCAATCTGCCGGCTGTCCATGCGCGGAGTCCTCTTCGATATCGATAGCCTCATTGCCATCCGTTTGTTTGCTACGTGTCTTCCGACTGAACAGCGCATCGGCGAGCAGTCGTGTGCCCTTCATCACGTGGCTCTCGACCGTCTTCTCGCTGATGCTCAAGCGGCTCGCCACTTCCTTTTGTGACAACTCATCCACCCGCCGCAGCCACACCACTTCACGACACTTCGGCGGCAGGATGCTGAAGGCACGCGCCAGCTGCATGAGCTCCTGACGCGCATTCAAGCGCTGCTCGGGCGACAGCTCATTGCCCGGGACGTGGAGCACTTCCAGATCCCCGACAGCTTCCATGGAAACGATCCGGCCCCGGCGCAGCCGATCGGCCATCAAGTGTCGCGCCGTGGTGAACAGAAACGATTTCGCGGCGTATGGCAGCGCCTTCTGCGCGGCCTCGTACACCCGAATGTAAGTCTCCTGGCGCAGGTCGTGGATCTCGTCGCGATTCGGCCAGGTCCGCGTGAGATAGCGCACGAGGGACGCCTCGTGCACCAGAATCTCGCGGGCGAACCAGTCATTGAGCGCTTCGTTCACGCCGGCAAGATACCTGCAACCAGGCCTGGAAATACAGGCAGGTGGCGTCGAATCCGCAAATCCACCGATTTTCGTCGCGGCACTCAGGGATCGGCGCGACTGGTTCGTCTAGGTAGGATTGGCCGGGCGGAATTCGGTGCTGTCAGTGCGCAAGAGACGCGCCGATCCGGGAGTCGTACCACTTGAACACCCGGCGCCATTTGTCCCGAATGTTCTCGGGGTTGAATAGCAAATGGCCTTCGCCCCAATAGCGCACGAACACCGCAGGCTTGTTCAAGCGGTACAGCGCCGTGAACAGCTCCTCCGATTGGGCGATGTTCGTCACTGGATCGCGATCCCCATGCACGATCATCACGGGCGTTTCGATGCGGGCCACGCCTAGCAGCGGACTGTTGCGAAGATAACGATCGGGCGTTTCCCATGGCAGTCCCCCGACGCCCGCCTGTCCGAGTTCCAACCAGGCAGCGCTATTCATTGCGGGGCCTTCGGCTTCGGCACTCACCGTCTCGGCTGCGTTGAACTTGCCATAAGCGCTGAAGAGATCGTAAATCCCCGCTTGCGCGACGGCGGCCTTGAAACGATTCGTTTGCGTGAGGATGGTTATGGTGGCGAAGCCGCCATTGCTCTGGCCTTGAGCGGCGATGTTGTCGCCATCGACGTAGCCGGTAGCGACCGCCGCGTCGACTGCGGTCATCAAGAGCGCAGCCAACCCTTCCGCCGGCTCTCTTTGTCCCTCCGACCCACTGAGCGGCATCCCCGGATACAGCACAGCGTAGCCGTGTGAAGCGAGCATGTAGCCGTTCAGGTCGTTGCGATCTGTGATGCTCGGGCCGGCGGTGAAATTGGTTTGATTGTTCCGGCTTGGATAAACGTCGCACACCATTGGCACCGGACGGTGCTGGTTCGCCGACGCCGGCAACAGTAGCCACGACACCAAAGCCGCTCCGTTGGGACCGCGATGTTCCAATCGCATCAGCCGGCCTTGATCGATCTCGGCCAGATGTTGGTTTACTTTGACCAGGGTCACCGGTTCTTGCGATGGCCTCGTCAGTGCGAGCGTCCCTACTCCGGATGTTTCCTGCGAGAACGTCAACTGCGCTCGGATGTCCAACGCTGCGATTACGTTGGCGCTTCCGGGCGCTGCCGCCGGTGGCGACGGCACCTGCTTGGCGGCACGATCACCCAACAGATACCAGCGCTCCTCGCGCGATTGCGTCGATGTTCCGAGCGAGGCGATCTGTTCGCCCATCCAAGTCCACTTGGGGCCGAGAGGATACCCGGTCGTGTGCATCGATAACTTCAGATCGTGAGTCGCGACCTGCCGGGTGACGCCCGACTTGCCATCGAAGCTCCAGATCCCCGCTTCGCGCCAGCTTGCGTTCGCAGATCGTGCGACGAAACCGATACGCCGTCCGCTCGCCGACCAGGCCACGCCGGTCGGCGCGACATCGCCGCATGCATCGCAAATGGAACGGGCTTGAGCCGAGCGCACGTCGTACAGCATCAGCTGTTTATTGGAGCCGCGAGCGAACGTGTGCTCGTCGATGGGAATCGCTCCATCGAGCGACGCAGGCTGGATCCGAACCGCAGCGACGGCGTTACGATCGGGCGAGAGAAACCAGGAAACGAAATTCCCTTCGGCCAAGGTTCGCGTGTGCCCGGTGAGCACGTTCACCAGCACCAGCTGACCTTTGTTTCTGGGCTGATCGTGGACCGACTTGTAACTCCCACTGCCGAGCACGCTGACAGTTGCATCCAGGCCCGTGTACGACGTCTGCCACGAACGCTGCAGCTCACTCGGGGACGGCGCGCGTCCGGAACATGAAGCCGGTTGTCGCCCGTCCGGGCTCAACGCATAGACGACCTCACGCGATGACACCCATACCGGCCGCTGCGGAGCATGCGTGAAATGACAATCGGGCGTGCCTCGAAACTCCCTGCGCTGTCCCGACGCAACTTCCAATGCACCATACGTCAACTGGTCCGACGAGAACCGGGCATACAGGATGAATCCGCCGTCAGGCGAGATGCCTCGGAGCGAATATCCATCCGATCCCGAGGCGTCAAACAACGGTCGCGGCTGTCCGCCCTTCTCCACGTCGTAGAGGAACAGCTTGGACTGCTCCTCTCCGTGGGAGTTGAGTCGCCCGCGACCGGACGGATCGCTTCGCGGCGGCAGGTACTCGTAAACGACATACCTGCCGAGCGGATCGAACTGCGCACCACGAATCGCTTCGAGGTTCAGCAAGTCGTCTATCGTGAATGCGCGCCCACCCTCGGCCTGCGCAAGCATCGGAGCCAGACCAAGCCACAGGCCGAACATTCGCAGCACCGCGCAGACGCGCGACGGCGCCAGGAGAAATTTCATAATGACGTCCAGGTTGGCTCGGAGCCACGCGGCTTCATTACCGCGCGTATCCGAGAAGTTGCGGCAGCAGTTACTTGAACCGCTTGGTCAGCTCGACCGCGATGAAACGATTGCGGGGTGACGCGTTGGCGGGATCGAAGCCGTAGATGCCGAAGCCGGCATTGCTGGTCGTCTTGGGCGGGTTCTTGTCGAGCAGATTGAAGGCGGACAAGCGCAGCCCCAGGCTATCCATGTCGTAAGCGAGGTTCAGATCGATCGTGGTCCATGAACTGATATTCGCCGCGCCCAACGTGTCGTCGATCCGATAGCTGTCCTGATAGTTCAAGAACAGATTGGCCGTCACCGCAGCCACGCGATAGCCCACGCGCCCTCGCAACTTCAAATCGATGGGGTTGTACAGCGTATTCATCTTATCGACGAGCGGCGTGTTGGCGGCAGCGCGCTGGTCGTAGGTCAACAGATAAGTGGCATCGACGCCGAGCGACAGATAGCCCGCGCCAGCATCGGTTCCATAGTTGACGACGAAGTCCAGGCCGCTGACATAGGTTTCGCTCAAGTTACGCAGCACACCGGCCACGTTGATGATCTGGGCCTGGTACGGATCGGCCAACTGGTTCAACGAATACAGGCTGGCCAGCAGATCGGCGATCTGACTCTGCGTGGGCCCGAAAATCACCGTGCCCGCCGGAAACAAGCTGGGATTGTTGAACGCCTGGTTCGGCGCGTCGTACACGTTGTTGGTCACAGGAACCGGCGTGGTCGCGAGTCGATTGGAAAACTCGATGTCGAACCAGTTCACCGAGAACGACACGTCGTGTCGCCCCCAGCGGTCGCTGAAATCCAGACCCGCGGTCCACGCCTTGGAGGTCTCCGCTTCGAGATCCTTGCCGGTGCCGAACACAGTCAGTGCGACGACATCGGCAATGGAAGGATCGCCCGGTGTGAAACGGAACACGCCGTTGGTGTAAGAAGTCCGCGCCGATAAAGCCCCCAGGTCCACCGCGCCCACGCGACCCAACGGCGGCGGATTGAACGCAGTGCTATAGGAGCCCCGCAGTTTCAGCGACTCCAGCGGTTGCCACATCACGCCGACTTTCTCGTTGGTGGTCGAGCCGAAGTCATCGTAATCATCGCGGCGACCGGAGACATTCAACTCCAAACGTTGCATTCCCGGCAGCGCGTTGGCGGGACCGATCACCGGCACCAAGGCTTCGCCATAGAATGCGTTGGCTCGGCGTTCGGCATCCCGATCCGTCACGCCGCTGATGACATTGGTATTGCTGAAACTTTCTTCGCGATAGTGACCGCCCAACGCCAGCATCAACTCGCCACCCGGCAAGGTGAGCACCGGGCCGGACGCTCTCAGGTCCGTGGTCCAGATATCGGACTCGATCTTGCGCTTTCGCGGCGCTGTCGTGCCGGTGGTATCCGTCTCGCCATTCACGTAGCTGTAAGCGCCGGACAGATCCACGTACCACGAACCGCCCACGCGCCAGGACAGATCGATGGAGCTGTTCAGATTCTCCGAGGTCGGCTCGGAATGAAATCGATTCGCCGCCGGGTTGTAGAAATCCTGGATGGCCTTGCGCTCGGAATAGACCACACTGCTCGACAGTTTCAAGTCGTCGGTCAGCTGCTGCGCGCCCGATCCAAGCACGCTGTGACGTCGCTGGGCCGGCATCAGGTCGTTCGGCAGAGCGGCGCCTCGCGAGAAGTCGCGATCCGCTGCGCTCAACGCGCTCTGATCGAAATATTCATAGACGAGCAATGCGTTGCCGCTGTCCCAGCTCGTGCCGGCGGTGATACTGGCGCGATACTCGTCTTGATCGCCTTCGGTCACGGTGCCGTAGCGTACGCTGGCTTCGACGCCATCGTATTTGTCTCGAAGAATGAAGTTCACGACACCGGAGACCGCGTCGCCGCCGTAGATCGATGAGGCGCCATCGGAAAGCACTTCCACTCGCTCGATGGCCGAGGCTGGAATCATCGAGATGTCGACGAAGTCGCCGATGCCTGACGAGGGCGCGATTCGCTGACCATTGAGCAACACCAGCGTGCTGCCCGAGCCCAGGCCACGAAGATTCACACCGGTGCCAGCAGTGCCTGAGGTGGCGCCGTTGAAGCTTGCGTTGTCGTCGCCGGGTGCGCCCCACGACAGCGTTTCCGTGGAGCCGCCACCGAAGTTCTGCGGCAAGCGATTGACGAACTCCTGCGCGGTCGACGCACCCGAGGCGACGATGTCTTCGCGACCATAGATTCTCACCGGCGAGCTTTCCGCTGCCGCGCCACGAATGTTCGATCCGGTGACGACGATTTCATCGAGGACGACCGGCCGATCGTCGAGCGCGGCGGTCGGTTCCTTTTGCACCGTCGTTTGTTCGCGCGTCGGAGCGATCAACATGGCGCCGGTCTCATCGATGCTCAATTTGAGCGGGGTGCCTTCGAGCAGCTTGGTCACCGCTTCCTGCAGCGACAAGTTGCCGTGCAGGCCTCGCGTGCTGAAGCCTTTGAGCTGCTCCGGGTTGTACATGAGCTCGGCGCCCGACTGCTTGGCAAGCGCTTCGAGCGCTGTGACCAGCTCACCGGCAGGAATATCGAGGCGCCCCGGCTCGGCGGCGTGCGCGCTCAACACAGTGGAACAAGCAAGGAACAGCGCGATGGATCGTGGCAGTACGGACTTCAACATTTCATCCTCCCCAAGGCGGCTCTGATGAGTCGGCCGCTATCTACCGGGACGAATGAAATCGACAAAGCCACCGTTGCGCGTCATCGATCAATCGATTCGGCTTTGATCAACAGCACGGCACCGTCATCGCGGCGCTCGATGCGAACCGGGTAGCCCTGCTCCAGCAATCGAGCGAAGCCGTCGACATTGGTGGCGCGGAAGTTTCCGCCGATGCGAAGAGTGGCAAGCGAAGGATCGTCAATCACGAGTTGTCTTGTGTTGTAACGGTTGAACTCGTTTACCGCTTCGACCAACGCTCGGTCTCGGAAGACCAGATAGCCGGAGCGCCAGCTCAAATATTCCTCTGCCTCGGGCAACGGTTTCTCTTGGACCAGGACGCCCGCTGTGCTCGCTGTCGCGACGTTGCCAGCGGCGAGCTGTGTCGGAGGAGCTGAGGCCGCGCGATCGTCCTCGACACGCACTCGCCCTTCCGTGACCACCACATAAACATCCTCGCCGTCACGTCGCACTGAGAATTTTGTGCCGACTGCAATGACCCGCTTGTTGCCGGCGCTGACGACGAACGGACGGGCCGCGTCCTTCGCGACTTCGAAGAACGCTTCGCCCCGCTCGATGTCCACGTGTCGCTCGGTGTCGGTGAGCACTACGCGAATGCGGCTGTCTGTATTGAGCGTGACATTCGAGCCGTCCGAAATCGGCACGCGCGCCACGCCACCGACGGGGGTGTGATACGACGGGCCTGTCGGCCAGAGATAGCCCGCGATGCCGAGCACGCCTAGCAACGCGCACGCCGCTATCGCCTGCCACCGCGGCGCTCGGCTTCGCCGCGCCTTCGCAGACGATCGACCCAAACCGTTCGCGTCGCCTGACACGCTCGATGAATCCAGGCCGTTCGCGCCGTTTGATTCGCGCGATGGCACCAGACCATTCGCGCCATTTGACGTGCGCGATGGCACCTGACCATTCGCGTTGTTTGACGCGCGCGATGGCACCTGACCATTCGCGCCATTTGACTCGCGCGATGGCCCTGAACCGTTCGCGTTGTTTGGCGCGGCCGACGACGGCCGGACCGGCGGCGCATCGATTGAGGCGGCTGCCGTCGATGGCGCGGCATCGAAGAACGGCGTCAGTTGCCACTCTCCCGGCGCCGGCACAATTCCGCTCTGTAATCCGGCCCCCAGAGCCTTCAGACGGCCCGCCTCTTGCCAGGCCGCATTGACTCGAATAAACGCCACCCGATTACGCGTCGACGCCTGCAACCACGCGTTGAAGGACGATTCATCGGCGGCGGTCCAGCCTTCACCGATGCGCCTCGCGAGCCACGCGGCGGCGGCCTTTTCACTGTCGTTATTGCTGTCCATGCTCGTACCCACGCTGCTTTGACTCGTCCTCCGGTGGCTTGGTCGGGGCGCTCCGGCCCTGCATGCCTCCAAACAGAAAGTTCGCAAGCAATTCCATGCCGCGTGCCAGATGCTTTTCGATGGTCCCGTGATTGACGCCCATGCGATCAGCCGTATCTCGCGTGGAGAGTTCTTCGACCCGGCGCAACCAAACGACCTCTCGGCATTTCGGCGGCAAGGAATCGAATGCGTGCGCCATCCGCTGCAACTCCTGGCGGGCGCCAGTGCGTCGTTCGGGAGAGGTTTCATCGACGAGCAGGTTCAAAGCGTCGATATCGCCGGTAGCTTCGATCGACACGATGCGTCCTCGCCGTACCCGATCGGTCATGAGATTGCGGGCCGTCGTAAACAGGAAGGCCTTGGGTGCCGCCGGCCGCGCTCGCAGGGCGGATTCGTAGACGCGCACATAGATGTCCTGGCGCAAGTCGTGGACCTCGTCCGGCTTGGGCCAGGAGCGCGCCAGGTAGCGCACCAATGACTCCTCATGCACGAGAATCTCGCGCGCGAACCAAGTGTCCAGGGAGTCATCCATACCCCGGTGACATTACAACCAATGCGCACCCGGGGCAGGAATTTATTTTCGCGAAGAGACTGGGGGGACTGACCGCCCCACTCGTCTCACCAGATCTTCACGCGCTGCTCCGGTGGCAGATAGAGCTTGTCCGTGGCCTTGATGTCGAATGCCTGGTACCACTCGTCCATGTTACGCACCGCGCCGTTCACTCGGAATTGCGACGGGCTGTGTGGATCTGACAATACCAGCACACGCAGCGCTTCGTCGCGATACTTGGCGCGCCAGATCTGTGCCCACGACAGGAAGAAGCGTTGCTCGCCGGTGAGCCCATCGATGACCCGCGCCGGCTTGCCATTCAACGACAGCCGGTACGCATGCAAGGACATGTTGAGCCCGCCCAGATCGCCGATGTTCTCGCCAATGGTGATTGCACCGTTGACGTTCAATCCGGGCAGCGCTTCGAACGACGAGTACTGCGCAATCAGCTTCTGGGTCTGTTCGTTAAATGCGCTGGCGTCCGCTTCGGTCCACCAATCTTCGAGACTGCCATCGGCGGCAAACTTGCGCCCCTGATCGTCGAAGCCGTGGCCAATCTCATGACCGATCACCGCGCCGATGCCGCCGTAGTTCACAGCATCGTCCGCGTTAGGATCGAAGAACGGTGGCTGCAGAATCGCCGCCGGGAAGACGATCTCGTTGTTCAGCGGATTGTAATAAGCATTGACCCGTTGCGGCGTCATGTACCACTCGTTGCGATCGACAGGCTGATCGAGCCGCGCGATGTCGCGTCGCCAATCCCACAACTGCGCACGCTTGACGTTGCCAATCAAGTCGCCGCGCCGAACTTCGAGACCGGAGTAGTCCTTCCATTCGTCCGGATAGCCGATCTTGGTCACGAAGGTGCCCAGCTTCTCGAGCGCACGTTTGCGGGTGTCATCGCCCAGCCAGGTCGACTGCTCCAACCGCTGTTTCAGCGCTGCGCGCAAGTTCGCGACCAGCGCCTGCATCTTCGCCTTCGACTCCGGCGGAAAGTGCTTCTCCACATACATACGGCCGACCAGTTCGCCAACGCCCTTGTTCGCCTCGGCGATGGCCCGCTTCCAACGATCGCGCTGAACCGGCTGGCCTCTCACCACCTTGCCGTTGAACGCGAACTGCGCGTCGTCGAATCGCTTGGGCAGATACGTCGCGTAAGTGTTCAGCGTGTGAAACGTGAGATAAGCCTTCAACGTGTCCAATGAAATGCGCTGAACGATCTGGGCGGCATCGCGAATGGCGGTGGTGGGTCCCAACACGAAGTGCTCGCGCGTCGGGATTTCCTTCGCTTGCAGGAACGCTTGCCAATCGAAGCCCGGCGCATACGCCAGCAGCTCCGCCTTGGTGTAGGGGTTGTAGGTGGCATCCGCGTCGCGCAGCCGCTCGATGGGCCAGTAGACCTGAGCGAGCGACGTTTCGAACGCGACGATTTCTTTGGCCTTGGCGGCCGACTCATTCACGCCGCCGAGCGTCAGCATCTGCTCGATGTAAGCGAGATATTGCCCGCGCACTTCCTTCAGCCTGGCATCGTCCTTCAAGTAATAGTCGCGATTGGGCAAGCCCAGCCCCGACTGACCGAGCTCCAGCGAATATTTGTCGGGGTGCTTCGCATCCGGTGTGGCGAAGATCTTGAACACCGACGGCATGCCCGGCGTGCCGAACAAAGTCGCGATGTGTTTCTTATCGCGTGCGGCCTGGATGCGCGACAAATCCGCCGCGATGGGCTCGAGCCCGGCCTTCTCGATGGCGGCTTCATCCATGAAGCTTGCGTAGTAATCGCCCACGCGTTGAGACGCCGAGCCCTGCTCACCAGGCGCGGCAGCGGCAGCCTCAATCAACGAGCGCAACTGAACTTCGATGTCATCGGCGATCTTCACAAACGGCCCGTAGGACGTCTTGTCCTCCGGGATCTGGAAGCTCGACAGCCATTTGCCGCCTGCATGCGCGAAGAAATCGTCGCCGGCCTTCACGGCGGGATCCGCGGCGGACAGGTCCAACCCGAAGGCACCGATTGCAGGTTTGAGCGCGGACTTATTCGGACTCTCGCTGACGCCACAGGCGGTAACGAGAACGGCGGCGGGCAGCAGTGCCAGCCAGTGCTTGCTGATTCGAACCATCGAAGCTGTCGGTCCTTTCTGAGGAGGAATGCTGATTTCGAGCGACGGCGGCGTCCCTGCCGCCGATGGCTACGGGCCGGGCCGTCGCAGCGGCCCAGCCTTTGTCAGTCGCGGAGGGGGAAACCAACGCGACGACGACTGGTAAAGACGATCCAGATCCCGAAACCCCTACCCGTCCGCGAATGAACTTGCTGCTATAGAGCGATTCGCGAACAAAAGTGGTTACCCGGACGGCTCAAAAATTTTTCTTGACGCTCAACCAGTACTCACGCATTCACCCGTCTCTGCCGGCAGCGGTGCATTCAACTTCGACTACGGCTACACAAACGATCTGGGCGGACGCGCACTTGAATTCGACGTACGCCATCGCCTTGCGGTGACCGCTACTCGGCTCGAGTGCTCGCGCGCTCCACCAGCGTCGGTGCAATGAACGACTGGGCGCTCGGTGCCCAGTCCCGCTCGAGCATGGCGACCGCATTGCTCACCATTTCGTCCATGCGCTGGTCGAACGTCGTTAGTTGATATGCGGACCAGCCCGCGGCTTCGATGTTGTCGTAGCCGGCGATCATGACATCGTCTGGAATCTTCAGGCCGAACTCGACGCGAAGCGCATCCATGGCACCGAGCGCGACCAGATCATTGACGCAGAACACAGCGTCCGGCGGCGAAGTCGTAGCAAACATTTTTTTAGCCGCCGCGTATCCGCCTTCGTAAAAATAATCGGCCTGCTCCCAGGCGCAGTCGGTGACACCGGCCGCCGCGAGTCCCCGGCGAAATCCCGCTTCACGTTGTTGTTGTGACGGGCTGTCGCGAGGTCCAGCGATGTATCCAAACCGCTTGCCGCCGCGCTTCCACAACAGCTGCGCGATGCAATCGCCCGCCATCTCGTTGTCGGATGAAACCGTCGCGCTCCATTCGCTGATGTGGTCGGAGTTCAGGGTGATCACCGGAATGCGCATCGGATCGATCAGCGCAGTGACATCGGGAGACGTGATCTCCAACGGACTCACCACTGCATCGACTCGATAGCTCGCGAGCTCCCCGACAACCTCATCTAACGAACGATCGAAATTCGTTTGCACCAGCATCACTTGCTTGCCCAATGCCTGCAGCTTGCAACCAAACGCTTGCAGCGCCTTGGAGTGATACGGATTGGCGAGACTGCCCACGACGACCGCGACGATATTCGAGCGGTTCTTGAGCATGATGCGAGGAATTAGGTTCGGTCGATAGTTCAGCGCCTCGGCCGCGGCCATCACCTTGGCCTTGGTCTCCGCCGAAATGCTCGCCCCAGGCGTGAATGTGCGCGACACGGCGGACTGTGAAACGCCCGCGAGGCGCGCAACGTCAACCGATGATGGCGGCTTGGCATGCGCCATGGACTCCGATCCCCCTTCCATTCTTATTAATGAGGCGGGCGCAGGGTACGCCCGATTGCATAGCTATGCAAACCGTGTTGCAATGCTATGCAAAGCGCCTCCCCGATCCTGGAATTCCGTTGCAAGCAACTGATTTATCAAACGTCCCCGAGATTTCCCGGGGTCAGCCCCGCGTTCCTTCTGTCGGACTGCTGTTCCTGGCCCTGGCCATGGGCGGCTTCGCCATCGGCACGACCGAATTCGCCTCCATGAGCCTGCTGCCCTACTTCTCGGTCGGGCTCGGTATCGACGCCCCCACAGCAGGCCACGTAATCAGCGCGTACGCCCTGGGTGTCGTGGTCGGAGCGCCGGTGATTGCCGTGCTCGCCGCAAGAGTGGCCCGACGCACATTGTTGATCGCGCTCATGAGCGTGTTCGCCGTCGCCAATGTGATGAGTGCGCTCGCGCCTTCCTATGAATGGATGCTTTTGTTTCGTTTCTTGAGCGGTCTGCCGCACGGCGCGTACTTCGGCATCGCCTCGCTCGTCGCCGCCTCCGCTGTTCCTCCCAATCAACGCGCGCAAGCAGTCGCACGCACGATGCTTGGACTCACTGTGGCAACCATCATCGGCGTGCCGGCAGCCAATTGGATCGGTCTGCTGCTGGGCTGGCGCTGGGGCTTTGGCGTGGTGGGAATTCTCGCGTTGCTCACTGTGATGCTGGTTAGAAGATATGTTCCTCACGACGAGCCGCCGAAGGGTGCGAGCCCGTTGCGAGAGCTCGGCGCATTGAAGCGTCGACAGGTGTGGTTGACGTTGGGCATCGGCGCCATCGGCTTCGGCGGATTGTTCGCCGTGTACACCTATGTCGCATCGACGCTCATCGAAGTGACTCATGTTTCGAATCAGTTCGTGCCCTTGGTCCTGTGTATGTTCGGGCTGGGCATGACGGCCGGTACTTTGGTTGCGGGCTGGCTCGCCGATCGTGCCGTAATGCCGACGGTTGGCGGCATTCTTCTGTGGAGCGCGGCGTCGCTCGCATTGTTTCCGTTTGCGGCGATCAACCTCTTCGCCATCTCTATCGTCGTGTTCATGATCGGCTGCGGCGGCGGACTCGGCACCGTCTTGCAGACACGATTGATGGAAGTCTCTGGCGATGCGCAGACGCTCGCCGCAGCCTTGAATCACAGCGCTTTCAACGCCGCCAACGCATTGGGACCTTTCCTCGGTGGCCTGGCCATCGCGGCCGGTTGGGGCTGGACTTCCACCGGTTGGGTGGGATGCGGTCTTGCGCTCGCGGGACTGGTTGTGTGGGGCACGTCGCTGCTGGTCGGTGACGACGACGAGCTCTCCGCCGAGGCCTGCGTTGCTACTTGCGCTGGCGAGTAGCAACCGCCTGACGAATGGCTTCCGCCGCACTCGACAACTGTTGATCGTTACGCGTCATCAACCCGACCGCCTTACGAATCGCCGGCCGGGTCAACTGCACGCTTCGCGTCCCCAACGCCGTCATTTGCCGCTCGCATAAGTTGGGCACGACGCTGACGCCGAGGCCGGCGGCAACGAACTGCCCGACCGTCACGAGCTGATGACACTCGACGCCGACTCGCAGCTCCATATCGCTGGCAGCCAGCGATGTTTCCAACAGCTGCCGGACGGTGGACGGCCGTTGTAGCGCGATGAAATTGTTGGTCAACAACTGCGCCCACGACACGGAGCGCAACTCGGCCAGCGGCGAGCGGCTCGGCACGATGGCGACGAAGCGATCGATGAACAGTGGGTGGAAGCTCAACTGACTCGCCGTCTCCGGCTCGAAGCCGAATCCCAGCTCGACCCGCCCGTTGGCCACCATGCGCACGACGTCTTCGTGAATCACGTCGTGCACCGTCACTTCGATATTCGGAAAGCGACCGCGAAACTCATCGAGGATCTGTGGCAGCACATTACCCGCGAAGGACGGCATGGCCGCGATCGTCACGTGCCCCCGCCGCAACGTGAAGTGCTGGCGAGAGCGCTCGCGCACGTTCTCCCAATCCGCCAGCAGCTGAATGGCTTGAGGCAATAGCGCCGCGCCTTCCGGCGTCAATTTGACCTGTCGGGTGGTTCGCGACAGCAATCGGCCGCCCAGGGAATCCTCCAGGCTACGGATCGCCAGGCTCAGCGCCGGCTGCGACATGTGCAGCCGTTCGCAGGCCCGGGCGAAGCTCAAAGTTTGCGCGACGGCCACAAAGGCCTCGAGTTGGCGGGGGGTCATTGACTCATTTACCCGGCAAAAGAATCAGCAGGAATTTCCAACTTAACAACTGAATCGGCGCATGCCAAGCTGTCCCCATCCGACCCACGGAGACAGGCAAGTGGCAGGCTTCGATAAACGAGTCGATAGTTACGAGGCGGCGCTGGCCGGCCTCACCGACAACATGACAGTCATCGCCGGCGGCTTCGGCCTGTGCGGCATCCCCGAGAACCTCATTGCCCAGATCCGGCGCATGGGGGTCAAGGGACTCACGGTGGTCTCCAACAACTGCGGCGTCGACGACTTCGGCCTGGGCATCCTGCTCAAGGATCGCCAGATCAAGAAGATGATTGCGTCGTACGTCGGCGAGAACGCCGAGTTCGAGCGCCAGCTGCTGTCCGGCGAGCTGGAAGTTGAGCTCACTCCGCAAGGCACGCTCGCTGAGAAAATCCGCGCGGGTGGCGCCGGCATCCCGGCCTTCTTCACCGCGACCGGCTACGGCACGCCCGTCGGCGAGAACAAGGAAGTGCGCGAGTTCAACGGTCGTAAATACATTCTCGAACCGTCGATCACCGCCGACTTCGCGATCGTGAAAGGCTGGAAGGCCGACTGGTACGGCAACGTCGTGTACCGTCACACCGCGCAGAATTTCAATCCCGCCGCCGCGACCGCCGGTCGCATCACCGTCGTGGAAGTCGAAGAGATCGTCGAGCCCGGTCAGCTCGAGCCCAGTCAGATCCACACGCCGGGCATCTATGTCGACCGGCTGATTCAGGGCAACTTCGAAAAACGTATCGAGAAGCGCACCACGCGCGCGGCTTGAGGTCATCATGGCACTGACTAGAGAACAGATGGCGGAACGCGTCGCTCGCGAATTGCGCGACGGCTTCTATGTGAACCTCGGCATCGGCATTCCGACGCTGGTCGCGAACTACGTGCCGAAAGGCATGGAAGTGATGTTGCAGTCGGAGAACGGTCTGCTCGGCATGGGCCCCTTCCCCACCGACAGCGAAGTCGACGCTGACATGATCAACGCCGGCAAACAGACCGTGACCGCGCGCGTCGGCGCGTCGATTTTCTCCAGCGTCGAATCGTTCGCGATGATTCGCGGCGGCCACGTCGACCTCACCGTACTCGGTGCGTTCGAGGTGGACGTGCAAGGAAACATCGCGTCGTGGATGGTGCCGGGCAAGCTGGTCAAAGGCATGGGCGGCGCCATGGATCTGGTCGCCGGCGCCGAGAACATCATCGTCACGATGATGCACGCGTCGAAAGACGGCGAATCGAAACTGCTCGACCGTTGCAGCCTGCCGCTGACCGGCAGCGGTTGTATCAAGCGCGTGCTCACCGATCTCGCCTACATTGAAATCGCCGATGGCGCGTTCCATCTCAAAGAGCGTGCGCCGGGCGTGAGCGTCGAAGAGATCAAGGCGAAAACCGCCGGTCGCCTGATCGTTCCGGCCTCGGTGCCGGAAATGAAATTTTGAGTCGAAGCGAGTCTGTCATGCGTGAAGTCGTCATCGTCGCCGCCACCCGCACCGCCATTGGCGCCTTCCAAGGTTCGCTCGCGAAAGTCCCCGCTGCCGAGCTCGGCTCGATCGTGATTCGTTCGCTGCTCGCCAAGACGGGGCTCGCGGCCGACGCGGTCGACGAAGTGGTGATGGGTCACGTGCTCACGGCCGGCGCAGGTCAGAACACCGCGCGCCAGGCGGCGATCAACAGCGGCGTGCCGGTCACGACACCGGCGATGACGATCAACAAAGTGTGCGGCTCGGGCTTGAAAGCAACGCACTTGGCCGCGCAATCCATTCTGCTCGGCGACGCCGATGTCGTCGTAGCCGGCGGCATGGAGAGCATGAGTCTCGCACCGTATGTATTGCCCGGAGCGCGCACCGGCTTGCGCATGGGACACAGCCAGATCATCGACACCATGATCGTCGACGGTCTGTGGGATGCTTTCAATCAATATCACATGGGCATCACGGCCGAGAACCTGGCGAAGCGCCATGGCATCTCTCGCGAACAGCAAGATGAATATGCAGTGCTGTCGCAGACGCGCGCGAGCGACGCGATTGCCGCCGGTCGATTCGTCGATGAGATCACGCCCGTGACGGTGCAGTTGGGCAAAGGCAAGACCGCCGAGTTCGCTGTCGATGAACAACCGCGTGCCGGGACCGACCTCGCCTCGCTCGCCAAACTGCGTCCTGCTTTCGACAAAGAAGGCACGGTGACGGCAGGCAACGCATCCACGTTGAACGATGGCGCCGCCGCTGTCGTCATGATGTCCGCCGAACGCGCAGCGAAGCTCGGCCTGCCCGTGCTCGCGAAAGTTGTTTCCTATGCCAGCGCCGGCGTCGATCCCGCGTACATGGGCGAAGGCCCGATCTCTGCCACTCAACGCTGCTTGAAGAAGGCCGGATGGACACTCGGCTCCGTGGATTTGATCGAAGCAAATGAAGCTTTCGCCGCGCAGTCGCTGACCGTCGCGAAGAAGCTCGATCTCGACATCGCGAAAGTCAACGTCAATGGCGGCGCCATCGCGCTCGGCCATCCCATTGGCGCGTCGGGATGTCGGGTGCTGGTGACTTTGATTCACGAGATGGCTCGTCGCGATGTGAAGCGCGGCCTCGCCACCCTGTGCATCGGCGGCGGGCAAGGCGTTGCCCTCGCCATCGAACGCTAAGTTAAGCCCTCGCACGCCCGCACTAAGACGCTGCGCATTGGCGGGGCCAGGCTCGCCCTGGTCATAACGCGCCAATTCATCCTCGCCCACCGGGACTAAGCCACTGATTTCTGAGGGAGCGTCCTCCCTCAGCGCGCCGCTGCGTCCACTGTTCGCCGCGATCTGGAGCGGATTGGGGTTGCATCCCGTCATTGGCGCATGATATTTGTTACATCAAATTTCATCTGGCGTAGCAAATGGGGTGGGCAGTGAAATTCAGAAAAACAGCATTGGCCTGCACGGTGGCAGCCGTGGAGCTACTGGCGAGCGAGGCGGGTCATGCACAGTCGCAAGACTCCCCTGCCGCCGGGAACATCGATGAGATTGTCGTCACCGCGCAGAAGTCCGGCAGCGAAACGCTGCAGGACGTGCCGATCTCGATCAGTGTGTTGAGCGGCGACAAGCTCGATACTGCCGGCGTGTCGAGCGTGAACGATGCGATCGGGCGCCTGCCCGGTGTCGCGGTGTATGAAACGTTCCAAGGCAACGGCTCGAAGTTCTCGATCCGCGGCGTTTCCGCCAGCCCGTCCATTTTTTCCGGCAGCGGCACCGCGGCGTATTACATGGACGAGGTGCCCTTCGCGCTCGTCAAAACACCGCTGACGCCGGATGCCAATGCCTATGATCTGGATCGCGTCGAAGTGCTCAAAGGTCCACAAGGCACGTTGTATGGTGCCAGCGCGCTCGCCGGCGTCGTGCGCGTACTGACGAAAGATGCAAACGTCGACGCCTTCGAAGCCAAGGCTCAAGGCGGCGTCTCTTCCACCGAGCACGGTGGCGACAATTACAAGGGCGATGTCGCGGTCAACGTGCCGCTCATCACAGGAAAGCTCGCGATCCGGGCCGTAGCCAGTTACGAAGATCTGAGCGGCTGGGTCGATCGTCCGGCCGTACCCGAAAAGGACTATAACGGCTCGCGAACCGAATCCTATCGGGTGAAAGTGGCGGCCCGGCCGACCGAGCGGTTCACGGCCAATCTGTCCGCCTGGATCTCGCGCTCGAATCTCGACGGCTTGAATTCGTCGACCGCGAACATGACCTTGCCGACCGTGCGCGATGAAAGCACGCTCACCGAGTATCAGATCTACGGCCTCAATCTGGCCTACAGCTTCGATAGCTTCAGCATCGAGGCGCCGACCAGTTACATCGACTACAAGAACGATGGCGACTTCGAAGTTAGCGCCGTCGAAAGCCAGCGCACAGTGCTCGATGCGCAGACCTTCACTCAGGAATTGCGCGCGTACTCGACCACCGATGGCGTGTGGAGCTGGTCGGTGGGCGCATCGTATCGAAATGCCGAAGATTCCAGGCTCGTCGTCATTCCCGTCACCTACTCCCACGACGCCATCGACGCCAACAAGTCCGAGTCCGTGGCGGTGTATGGCGAGGTCGGCCGCAAGTTCGCCGACGAGCGCTTCGAACTGCGCGGTGGCTTGCGATATTTCCACGATGACGTGTCGCTCGAGGAAACAGATCGTCTCACCGGCATTACCGGCGAGCCCATCGACTCGTCGAGCACCTTCGAGAAAACGACACCGCGCGTCGTGCTGTCGTGGTTTCCAAGCTCGCGACACACGCTCTACGCTTCTTACTCACAAGGCTTTCGCAGCGGCTTCGAACAAAGCGGCGATGCCGTCGCGGCCGCGCCCGGGCTCAGCGCGGTCAAGCCCGATCTGCTGACGAACTATGAGATCGGCGCCAAGGGCTCGGCGGGCGTGGTGAGTTATGAAGTCGCGACCTACTATCAATCCTGGCAGGACCCGCAAGTCCGTCAGTTCGTAAACATCGGGACCGGCGCGGTGCCTGTCTACATCGCGACACCCAGCAATGGCACGGATGCGAACGGGCTTGGCATCGACGCAACGTTGAACTTCAGAATCACCCGCGGACTCACCCTTGGCGGATCGGCGAGCTGGAACGACCTTTCTTTCTCCAAGGACGTCTACGCCCGCACGCTCAAGATCTATAACAAGGGCGACCGGCTGGATGAGAGCCCCGAGCTCACCGGCTCGTTGTATGCCGACTACGGGTTCGACTTCGGGTCCACTGGCTACGCCGGCCACTTCTCAACGGATGTGAATTACGTCAGCAAGCTGACGACCAAGAACGAAGGCACCGGCGCAGTATTCGAAGGCGACGACGTCACCACGGCGTCGATGAGCTTCACCGTGACCGCCCCGTACAACTGGTCCGCCCGATTCTTCGTCGACAACCTGACCGATGAAGACGGCGTGGTCCGGCCCACCACGTCGATTCGGCAGTATCTGGTTTCGCGCATGCGGCCGCGCACCGTCGGAGTCCTGTTTTCCTACAAGTATTAGCTCCGATCCACTAGAGCCAGGCAAAGCGCGGCGCGTGCAGGCGTCGCGCCTCTTTTCGTGCCGGCGAAAGTGCGCCATGATGCGTGAGATGCGATATTTGATGCAACGACAGCTCGTTGCGATCAGAATCTCAAGGACTGAATGGAAGGCCTGGCATGAGCGCACTTGCTCCTATCGATCGCGACAAATCCCTCGGCGCACACGTCTATGACCGGCTGAAACGCGCCTTGATGAGCGGCGCATTTCAGCCCGGACAGAAGCTGACGGTGCGTTCCGTTGCCGAAGATCTCCAGGTGAGCGTCACACCGGCGCGCGAAGGCCTGAACCGATTGATCGATCAGGGCGCGCTCGAAATGCCGAGCGCCAAGACCATCCTC
Organism: Steroidobacter flavus; assembly: GCF_042651805.1. Lineage (NCBI taxonomy): Bacteria > Pseudomonadati > Pseudomonadota > Gammaproteobacteria > Steroidobacterales > Steroidobacteraceae > Steroidobacter > Steroidobacter flavus. The sequence continues at coordinate 1,265,156 of NZ_JBHSDU010000015.1, forward strand.
GTGCCCGTCCTCACCGTCGCGGCACTGAAAGAAGTGGCGACCATTCGACGCTCGCTCGAAGGCACCGCTGCCGAGCTGGCGACGGCTAATTTCGGCCCGAACGACATCGCTAACTTGCTGAGCCTGCAAGCCGAGCTCGAGAGCGCGATGAACAGCGGCGACTACCGGCGCGTCCTGGATCGCAACGAAGCTTTTCACTTCGGCGTCTATGAAAAGTGCGGCATGCCCCGTCTGGTCGGGCTGATCGAAGCGCAGTGGCTGCGCGTGGGGCCGTCGCTCAACATGTTATATCCCGAGTTCGCGGTCAGCCGGCGCGGCGTCTCCAATCACATGCGGGTGCTGGAAGGTCTGCAGAAGCGCGACGCTCAGGTCGTCCGGGCCGCTTTCGAGCACGACATCGACGATGGCTACGCGACTTTGAGTGGCGCGCTCGGCAAAACCTGAAAATTTTTGTTGCATCAAATAACATCCATCATATTATGATCTCCGTCGCGATGAGCGGGCGGGGATCAGCATGCATCGAGTCGAACTTCGATCGGCACAACTGTTTGAGCGCGGACAGCGCGTCTTTCCTGGCGGGGTGACGCGGACAACCGTCGTCCGTCATCCGCGGCCCATTTATGTAGAGCGAGGCGAAGGCCCTTGGCTCATCGATGTCGATGGCAATCGCCTGCTCGACTTGAATGCCAACTTCACGACGCTCATTCACGGTCACGCGTTCAAGCCGATCTCAGCAGCGGTCGCCGCTCAACTCGAACGCGGCACCTGCTTCGCGAATCCCACCGAACATGAGCTCGCGCTCGCGGAATTGATTTGCGGCCGGATTCCGGCGGCCGAACGTATTCGTTTCGTTAATACCGGTACCGAGGCGGTGATGTTCGCACTCAAGGCCGCACGTGCATTCACGGGCCGCTCGCAGATCGCGAAGCTCGAAGGCACTTATCACGGCGGTTACGACTGGGCCGAGATCAGCGAGCACACCGATCCAAGCACCTCGCGAGCGCAGCCACCGATTGCTCTGGGCAATTACCGGGGCGCGCCACAGAGCGTCGCGGCGGAAACCATTGTTCTCGCATTGAACGATGTCGCGCGAACCGCCACCGCGCTCGCCGGCACGGAAGGAAAACTCGCAGCCATCCTGATCGATGTGATGCCGAGCCGATGCGGCCTCATTCCCATCGAACCGGAATATCTGGAGCTGCTGTCGGACTATTGCCGTCGTAGCGGCACGCTGCTGATCAGCGATGAAGTGCTGAATCTGCGGCAAGACTTCGAGGGCGCATCGGCGCGTTTCGGGATCAAGCCCGATCTCATGACCATGGGCAAGATCATCGGCGGCGGCTTGCCGATCGGTGCCATCGCCGGACGCCGCGACGTCATGGAAATATTCGCTCAGCGAGACAGCCATGGCTGGCTGTTGCCGCAAGGAGGAACGTTCTCGGCGAACCCGTTGTCGATGGTCGCGGGACTGGCGTCGATGCAGGCACTCGATCGAGCCGCTTTCGCCAAGCTCGAAGCACTGGGCGACGCAGTCCGAGAAGCATTGAATGCCGTGATCGCCAAACGCAACGTCGACATGTCGGTCTATGGACGAGCGTCGCTGTTTCGAATTCAACCGTCACGTCGCATCCCGCGGACCTATCGCGAAGCCTTCGCGGCGGAAGGACCGAGCTCGCCCATGCCGCGCCTCTGCGAAGCGCTCCTTCGCCACGGCGTGAATCTTCCACGGCACGGTACTGGTGTTCTTTCTACGCCGATGACGGACGCCGAAGTCCGTCATTTGAGCGACGCATTCACCGCCGCGCTCGCGGACATCGGACTCTGACGGAATTTGCAATCATGACCGAAGCCACTCTGCTCGACACCGCCACTCCAACGGCCGCCCAGCGCATCGCGCGACGCCTGAAACATCATGGCGTGGAAGTTATTTTTGGCCAGAGCCTGCCCTCCGCGCTCGTTCTTGCTTGCGAAGACCTGGGCATACGCCAGTTCGTGTATCGCACAGAAAATGCCGGTGGCGCGATGGCCGACGGCTTTGCACGGGTCTCCGGCAAGATCGGCGTCGTGACCGCGCAGAACGGGCCCGCCGCCACGCTGCTCGTGCCGCCGCTCGCCGAGGCGATGAAGGCCAGCGTGCCGATCCTCGCTCTGGTCCAGGACGTCAATCGCGATCAGGTCGATCGGAATGCGTTTCAAGAGTTCGATCACATCACGCTGTTTGCATCCTGCACGAAATATGCGCGACGAGTTGCAGATCCAGCACGTGTCGAGGAATACATCGACGCTGCAATCATCGCCGCAACCTCGGGTAGAGCCGGACCAGCAGTGCTCATGTTGCCAGCGGACATGCTCATCGCGAACGCGCCGAAAGCGCCCTTCTCACGATCCGCCACGTTGGGTCGTTGGCCATTGGAACGTCCGGCGCCGGATCCGGAAGCCATTGCAACGGCCGCCGCGATGATTGCGCATGCACGTCAACCCATCGTCATCGCGGGCGGTGGCGTTCACGCCGCCCGCGCCTGCGCCGCGCTGGAAGATCTGCAAGATTACGGGGTGCCGGTCGCGTACACGATGATGGGCAAAGGCAGCGTCAGCGATCGACACCCGTTGACCCTCGGCCTCGTTGGCAATGCGATGGGACGCCATTCGCTCGGTCGTCACCTGCGCCCTATTCTTCAGGAAGCGGACGTTGTTCTCCTGGTCGGCACGCGCACCAATCAGAACGGCACCGACAGCTGGACATTGTTGCCACCGAACGCTCAGATCATCCAGATCGACATCGACCCGATGGAAATCGGCCGCACGTACGAAGCAAAGGTGCGCATCTCGGCCGACGCCCGCGCATCGCTGGAAGCGCTGACCACACGATTGCGCGATCTCTGGCCCGACCATCGACGCAGCACCCAGCAAACATTGGCGCAACGTATCGCCGCAGCTCGTCAGGATCGCGCGACGGAGATCGCTCCGCTGATCGCCAATCGAGGTCGTCTTCGACCTGAGCAAGTCATGGCGTATTGTCAGGAACTGCTCGACGAAGATGCCGTGGTGGCCGCCGATGCGAGTTATTCGTCGATCTGGATCACCGCGTTTCTCGAGGCGCGTCGAGCCGGTCAGCGTTTCATCGCACCGCGCGGCCTTGCGGGCCTGGGTTGGGGATTGCCACTGGCCATGGGCGCCAAGCTCGCCTCACCCGCCTCGCGAGTATTGTGTGTCGTCGGCGATGGCGGCTTCGGTCATTGCTGGTCGGAGCTCGAGACGCTTAAACGCATGGGCTGCGCGGTCACGCTCCTGGTCCTGAACAATTCGCTGCTGGGCTTCCAGATGCATGCGGAACTCGTCAAGTTCGGCCGCTTCACCTCAGCGATTCATTTCGGCGCCGTCGATCACGCCGCCATCGCGCGGGCGTGTGGATTGCCGGCGCATCGGGTCGACACGATGCAGTCGCTGCGCGATGCGCTGACCGCTTCGTTCGCGGACGATCAAACGACGCATGTGATCGACATCATCTGCGATCCAGAAGCGGTGCCGCCCCTCACGATGTTCGACGGTAAATTCGCACAGTCATGAACGCCGTGCCTCAGGTTCAACCGTGGTGGGAACGGGTCGCGGCACGCGTCCCCGATCCCGTCACGATATTTGTATGCCTGAGTGTGGTCACGGTCGCGATGAGCGTATGGGCGGCATCGCGAGGATGGGGCGTCCACCACCCGACGACAGGTGAGTGGGTTCCGGCTCGAAATCTGCTGGCGCCCGATGTCATTCGACACTTGTTGAGCGACATGCCGAAGATCTTCACCGGCTACAGTCCTCTGGGCGTCGCGCTGCTGACGTTCACGGCGGCGGGCTTTGCGGAGAAGTCCGGGTTCTTCGGTGCGCTGGTCGAGGGACTTGCGCGAAGAATTCCGGCCGCCCTGCTCACTCCGGCCATTTCATTGCTGGCCATCCTCACGCACGTCGGCGGTGACGTGGGCTTGCTGGTGCTGATGCCGCTCGCCGGCATCATATATATGTCGTCCGGGCGTCATCCGGTGGCTGGCATCGCCGCGGTCTATGCCAGCCTTTCGGGCGGCTACAGCGCTAATTTCATCATCACGCCGACAGATGCGGTGTTGCTCGGCATTGCAAACGAAGCCGCACGCGCGGTGGATCCGGCGTCATCGCTCAACATTGGCGCGAATCTGTTCATCAATATGACCTTCGCCGTGGTGGTGATTGCAATCGTCACTTTCATCACCGATCGGATCATCGAGCCCAGACTGCGCCAATTGCATCCGCACGCGCCGTCGACCGAGCCTCGCGCTCGTCCTGATAGAAAGGCAGTAATTGCGGCAACCGTGACCATGGTTGCGGTGGCGCTCGGATTCGTCGCTATGGTCCTCCCCGGCGGGCCGCTACGCGGCGAAAGCGGAGATCTCGAGCCGTTCTACCACGCGCTGGTCGCGATGATCTTCGTGATGTTCGTGCTGTCCGGCATCGTGTTCGGTGTCATGACCGGCAAGTTCAAGAGCGACAAAGATGTGGTCCGAACGCTGCAGGACTCGGCCCGGGAATTGGGCTTCATGATCGTGCTGTTGTTCTTCGTATCTTATTTTCTCGAGCTGCTAAGCAGCTCGAACCTCACGACCATTCTGTCCGTCAAAGGCGCCGATGCCCTCCGCGCCTTCGCGCTGCCCCCGCCGCTGCTCGGTGTCTCATTGATCCTGGTCGCCTCCGGACTGGATCTACTCGCGCCGGCCGCCACGGCGAAATGGGCGATGATCGCGCCGGCGGTAGTACCGATGTATATGTTGCTTGGGTTGGAACCCGCGGCTGCAACGGCTGCGTATCGGATCGGCGACTCGGCCGTCAACATCATCAATCCCTGCAGCGTCTATATGGCGTTCACGCTGGTCGTGATCCGGCGCTTTCTGCCCGAGTTCTCGTTGAGCTCGCTGCTGACGCAAATGTTTCCTTATGCCCTGAGCATTCTGTGCGCCGGCATGATGCTGATCACGACCTTCATTCTATTCGACATTCCCATGGGATTTGGATCATGAGTCAGGTCGCGATCGTGAGCGGCGGGTCAACCGGCATAGGGCTTGCCACAGTCCGTGCGATGCGTGGTGCCGGCATGAAGGTCGGTTTCTTCAGCTCTTCGCCATCCAAGGTCGACGCCGCCGTGGCCGCGCTTGCCAGCGAACCCGGGCCCGACATCCACGCTGCCGTCGTCGATGTCACCGACGACGCCGCAGTTTCAGCATTTCACGCTGAGGTGGAAGCAAAGCTCGGCGCTGTCGGTGCATTGGTGTGTAACGCCGGTATCTCACCGAAACGAGACGGCAAGCGCATCCCGCTTCATGAAACGACACGCGCACAATGGGAAAGCACGCTGTCGGTGAATCTCGCCGGCGCCTTCAACTGCGCTCGCGCCTGCTTGCCGTCGATGATGTCGCAGCGTTACGGAAGAATCGTTCTGGTCGGCTCCATCGCCGCTCGCGCGACACCGAAGCTCGCCGGCGCTCCATATGTCGCGTCCAAGTCGGCGTTGTCGGGACTGATGCGCTCTGTCATCAGCGAGTACAGCGCCTATGGCATCACCTGCAACATCGTCGCGCCCGGCAACGTCGTCACCGACATGGTCGCAGCGCTGAGCGCCGAACAACTCGCTCAACTTACTGCGCGTGTACCTGTCGGACGCCTCGGCAAGCCCGAGGACATCGCGCTTGTCATCGAAATGCTCTGCCGCCCGACCGCGGGCTTTGTGAACGGCGCGGTCATCGATGTGAACGGCGGCGAGTTCGTCGCCGTCTGACCTGCCCTGTCGAGGAATACTCAGTGAATGTTTCCAAGCGCCGGCTGCTGATTGGCCGCATGTATCACGAATCGAACTTCCTGCCGAGTTTCCGGACCGACGGCTCCTGGTTCAACGAGCATCGGGATGAGGCGGTGCTGCAGGAGGCTAGCGGCTCCAGCAGCACCCTGGGCGGTATATATAAGAAAGCCAAGGCGCTGGGCTACGAAATGATCGGTGCCGTCGACATCGCCGCGCCACCGAGCGCATTGGTGGACGACGACTACTACGCCGGGATTCGCGCCGCCTTCGTCGAATGCGCCCGGCGTCGGAACTTCGATGCGATCGCGCTCGACCTGCACGGCGCTATGGGTACCGGCTCGATTCCCGACGCGGACGGCGATCTGCTCGCCGCGCTTCGCGATGCCGTCGGGCCCGATATTCCCATCGGCGTCGGCCTGGATCTGCACGCGCATATGACGCCAAAGATGCTGTCGTCCGCGGAAATCGTCATCGCCTGCAAGGAGAATCCGCATTCCGATACCGTCGAGTGCGGCGAACGAGTCGTCGAGCTGCTAGATCAGTTGCTCTCGGGCAAGTTGCATCCCGTCAGCACGCTGGCCAGAGTCCCGATGATTCTGATGGGCAACGCGGAGACGAATGCCGGCCCCTTGCAGGAACTGCACACACTCGCCCGCTCGCTGGCCGCGAGGCATCCGCAGATCCGCGATATTTCTTTGTATAACGTGATGCGTCTCATGGACGATGTCGACATGGGACAAAGCGTCGTGGTGTTGAGCGACGGACCGTTACCGGCCGCAACGGAGATCGCGGCAAGGATCGCCGGCGAGTTCTGGCGACGGCGAGAGGAATTTCGTGACGACCTGCTGACGATCGATCGAGCGCTCGATCTCGCCGCCGACCCGAAGAAGGCACTGCCCGTTGCGTTGGGCGACATGGGCGATCGAGTCACCGCCGGCGCGCCTGGCGATGGCGTCTACATTCTGCAGGCAGCGCTGAAGCGACCGGGACTGCGCGGCGCCATTCCAATCACCGACGCGGCGGCGGTTGCGAAAGCGAAGGCTGCCGGCATCGGCGCGCACATCACGCTCGACGTTGGTGGCACGATGACATCGATGTTCCAACCGCTGGCGATTCGCGCCAGGGTCCGCAATGTTTCCACTGGCGTTTTCACCATGGCTGGTCCTTTTCATGGCGGCGAACGCTCGGACATGGGCGACACGGCCGTGCTCGATCTGGAGAATGGACTGGTGTTGCTCGTGACCAGCCGACCGGCCTATTCGCTCGATCCGCAGGCCTTCGAAAGCCAGGGCATTTCCATCGCGGCGCAGGACTTTGTGGTGGTGAAGAGCGGCCATCATTTCAAGTTGAATTTCGCCGGCCTGGTCGAGCCGCTGCTGGTCGCCACGCCGGGCATCGGATATCCCTTCCCTGGCTATCACCCTGGCACGCGCGGCCGTTTCTATCCAGAGCACGAGGTCGGCGAGCCCGCGATCAAAGCGCTTTCATTCGCGCGCCCATGAGCGAGCATCCAAGCGCCGGCTCAATCCTGCGGATGAATGGCGCTGAGACCCGGCTATCGGCCGGTAGGACAACGCCATGGCTCGGCCGGGCTCATGTCCGGCGCCACGAATGGTTCGCCACTCTCGGCCCATTTGAGCTCGCTGATATGCATCGCGCGGCAGCGATCCTTCTTCCCGTCCGGCAGCACATTCCACGCGTGATACGCCATGACGGTGCGGCCCTGGAAACTCAGGATCGACTGATGACCAGGGCCAAACCAACCGACGGGCTGCGCAGGTGTCGCTAGCAACGGCTGCGTGCTCGCGTCCTTGCACGGCCCGAGCGGCCCATCGCAGCGTGCATAGCCGACTGCGTACTCGGGCTTGTCGTACGCGTTAGCCGAATAAAATAAATAATACGCGCCCTCGTGCTTCAGCATCGTGGGAGCTTCGATCACGTGACCTTCCCACGGCTGGTCGTTACTCAAGCCCAGCCGGGAAGTTTCGCCAACCATCGCGAGACCGGTCGCGTCGAGCTCGCGTGCAAATATCCAGGTCGGCAGCTTGCAGCAGTTACCATCGTTCTTGAAATAAAGATAAACCCGACCGCCGTCGCGAAACGGACTCACATCGATCACACCTTCGGCAAACTCATCGCAGATCAGCGGCGTGTCATTGGGAACAAACTCCCGATCGGGTTGTTTGCTGACGGCTGTGCCGATACATAAGCGGCCGATGCCGTCCGGCCGCAGCAGCGTTGCGGAGCGAGCGCTGAAGTACAGCACATAATATGAATCGAAGCGCATGACTTCGGGAGCCCATACATCGGGCTTGTTTTGATTCACCCACGCGGGCAGGCGCGCCAGCCCATCGGTCGGCGGCGACCAGTGCTGAAGATCGTGGGATGAGGAGACCTGCACGCGCCGGCCGGCCGAATTCGTGGCGTACGCATAAATGCGCCCCTCCGCCTCCAGCAGAAACGGATCGGGAAAATTCGCACGTAGCACAGGGTTGCGTATCGGCAACAGTGGCGACGTTGACAGCGCGTGACACGCGGTCAACAGCCACAGACCGAGTCCAAGCGCGCCCCATAGAAAGCCGCGCCGGCCTAACTGCGTCTTATTAGTAAGATAAATCAGTCTAAAGCCGTTCTCTTTTATCATACTAATCATTATATTCGCGTCCGCAGCCACGGTAGCTGCGATCAGGAAGATTCAGGGGGCACAGTGAAGCGGCGTATTGCTTTTTACACGGCATCGGCATTCAGCCTGCTCGGCGCGGTGGCGCAGGCGCAGACCACCGGTCAGACGACCGAGGTCGAAGAAATCATCGTAACCGGCATCCGCGGCAGCCTCGAAGCCGCCGCCGAGATCAAGCGCGAATCGGTGCAGGTCGTCGATTCGATCGTGGCCGAGGACATCGGTAAATTCCCCGACCCGACCACCGCCGCCGCGCTTCAGCGCGTGCCAGGCGTGCAGGTGTCGATCGGTAACAACAACGAAATCGTGAACGTGCTGATTCGCGGCTTGAGCGACATCCAGACGACGCTCGACGGGCGCGAGCTGTTCTCGACCAACAGCCGCAATTTCCAGTTCCAGGACCTGCCGGCCGACGCGCTCGCCCGTGTCGACGTGATCAAGTCCACCACCGCGGATCTGATCGAAGGCGGCATCGCCGGCGTCACCGATCTGCGGCTCCACAAGCCCTTCGACTTCGATGAGCCCACCGCCGTCATCGGCGCCCGCGCCAACTACTCGACCAATGTCGAAGAAGTGAATCCGCAATTGAGCGTGCTGCTCACGGATCGCTGGAACACCGGCATCGGCGAGCTCGGCGCATTGCTCAACGTGTCGTGGAGCGAGACTGACTACAGCCGCCCGGTCACCTACGCGCCGATTCGTCGTTCGACTGCATTCCGCTTCGATCAACCGGGCTTCATGGTTCAGAACGTCGCCGGCGGCGTGAATCACTATGGAACCTATGAGCGCCCGCAAGCCAACGCGGCGTTCCAGCTGCAAGCGACCGATGAGCTGCAGTTCTACGCGGACGCGATCTTCACCGGCTATCGCTCCGAGAATCAGTCGGCTTTCGTCGAAACGCAGTTCTTCAATCCCAACACGGGCGTGACTCTGGGAGCCCCGAGCGGCGACTGCTTCCTTGCGCGCGTCTCGCCGAGCGGCCTCAATCCGAACGCGGTCGAGCTCGCCGCCCACAACTTCACGCTACAAAACCTGTGCAATGTCACGACTGCGACGTTCACCAACGCCACCGCATTCGCCAGCGCGCAATCGCGCGATCAGGAAACCAACAATTATCTGGGCGCGATCGGCACCCGCTATCAGGGCGAGCGTCTGGACCTGAAGGGCGAAGTCTCATTCCAGGACTCGACCTATGAGGAAGAGGTCTTCATCGTCGACATCGGCAAGCGCATTCCCGTCACCAATGTGAACTCGAATTTCAACGAGGGCGGTCTGTACGATGCGCCCGGCAATCCGCTGGGCTCGGCGGACGGCATGTACCTCCGCAACGGCTTGAACCAGAATTTCAACAAAGCCAACGGCGACCTGATGGCGATATCGCTCGACGGCACCTACCGCATCGATTCCTTCATCACAAAGGTGCAGGCCGGTGTGCGCTACGCGGACCGCGGCGCCGAGTACGATCAAGCACAGGTGAATCGTGCGGCACCCGGCGGCGATCTCATGACGCTGGTCAGCTCCACGGGTCTGGGCGATGAATTCTATGCATCCATGCCCGGCATTCCCCGCATCAACGGCGGTCAATCGATGTTGATCCCGGACCCGGACTATCTGCGCAGCGCCGCGGGACGCGACCGTCTCCGGCAGATCTATGGCTTTGGCGTCGGCGACCCGGCCTATGCACCGGAGCGTCACTTCGAGGCAACCGAGAAAACTTACGCGGCCTACCTGCAAGCGGGCTACGAATTCAACGTTGGCGGTACCGTCATCGACGGCGTGGTCGGCGTACGCCCCACCCGCACCGAACGCACGATCAGCGGCGCAGGCATCATCAGCAGCGTGCTCACGCCGGTGTCGGCGGACACGACGGACAGCGAAGTGCTGCCGAACTTCAACGCGCGCTGGGTGATCGGCGAGGACTGGCAGGCCCGCTTCAATTACGCGAAGACCATGCGGCGCCCGGGTTTCGATAACCTCAACCCCGGCATCAGCTACATCGTCGCGACCAATCCGAATGTCATCAATTCGGGCAACGCCGGCAATCCGGACCTGAAACCGCAGATCTCGGACAGCTTCGACGTTACGCTCGAGTACTACTTCAAATCGGGCTTCCTGGCGGGCGGCGTGTACTACCGCGACATCAAGGACCGCGTCATCAACGGCACGACCGCGGAAGTGATCGACGGCATCACCTACAACATCTCCCGTCCCCGTAACGTCTCGGCGGCGGAACTGGCGGGCGTCGAGGTCAGCGGCCAGATGTTCTTCGACTTCCTGCCTGGCGCGTGGGCCGGCTTCGGCGTTTTCGGTAACTACACGTGGGCCGACACCGAAGTGACCGGCGACAGCTCGGCCAGCAACTCGCTCAAGGGCTTCCCGTTGCAAGGGGTGTCCGAGCACAACTTCAACGCCGGGCTGTTGTACGAGCGTTCCGGCCTGTCGGCACGCATGGTGTACACGTATCGCTCGAAGTACTACGACGAAGACATCACCGGCGGCAACGCACTGCGCCCCATCGATGCCGCTCGTGCGGATGATCCGATGTACAACCCGACGTGGCTCGGCTACGTGCGCGCCGCAGGTCGCCTCGATATGAGCATCGGCTACGACATCACCGACAGCGTGCGCGTGGACGTGGGCGGCACGAACGTGCTGGGCTCGAAATATCGCAGCTACATGGGCGAGTCGTTCTTCAACCGCGACTACCGGTATGATGATTCGATCTACACGGTCGGTATGAGGGTGCGCTTCTGAGGCGCCAGCGAGATTACCAATGACAACAAATGTTCGTTCACTCGCGCGGCGGGCCTTCGCCATCGCCGCGCTGTTTGCTTTTAGCTTCGCCCATGCGGCGGACCGCCCGAACGTGGTGATCTTCATCGCCGACGATCTGGGCTGGCACGACATGGGCACGTACGGGAACCCCGACGTTCGCACGCCCAACATCGACAAGCTCGCCACCGAGGGCACCAAATTCAATCGAGCCTTCGCGGCATCTCCTACGTGCGCACCCTCCCGCGCGGCACTGTTCACCGGCCTCTACCCGATGCGCAACGGCGCGCACGCCAATCACAGCATCATCGAGCCGAACGTTCGCACCTGGCCGCAGTACCTGTCCGAGCTCGGCTACCGGACCGTGATCGCCGGCAAAACTCACATCGGCCCGCGTGAGCAGTACCCGTTCGAGTATCTGGCGAACTCCAACGTCAGCCCGCCGGGCAAGCCCGAGGTGCTGTACACCGACCTCGGCGTGCCGGCCATCGAAAATCTGTTGAAGACCCACGACAAGAAAAAGCCGCTGGCGCTGGTGGTCGCAGCTCATTCGCCGCACGTGTACTGGCTGGAAAACCAGGGCTACGATCCCGCGAGCTTCACGGTGCCGCCGTATCTGGTCGACACACCGGTCACGCGTAACGCGATGGCGCGCTACTACACCGATGTTTCGCAGGCGGACAAAGAAGTCGGCCAGGTTCGCGCCGCGCTCGACCGCTATGGCTTTGGCAAGAACACGCTCTTCATGTTCACCTCCGATCAGGGCCCGCAATTCCCGTTCGGCAAGTGGTCGCTTTATGAAGCCGGCATGCGCGTGCCGTTTATCGCTGCATGGCCCGGCAAGGTCGCGCGGAATGCAACGAACGACGCCATCGTCTCTCTGGTCGACGTGTTGCCGACCGTGATCGAATTGGCCGGCGGCACGGCGCCGAAAGATATCGACGGTCGCAGCTTCGTCGACGTGCTGGAGGGTCGCTCCACACACCATCTCGATGCGGCCTTCGCGGCTCATACGGGCGATGGCCAGATGAACCGCGCACCGATGCGGGCGATCCGCACGGAACGTTATAAGTACATCGTCAACCTGGCGCCGGAGATCCCCTACGGCAATCACATCAGCAACGCGAACGGCAAGGACGGCCGCGACTACTGGGACAACTGGGTCGAGGTTGCCAAGACCGATCCGGCGGCCGCACGCATCGTCCAGCGCTTCCGCCAGCATCCTCCGGAGGAGTTGTACGATCTGGCGCACGATCCGTTCGAGCTCACCAATCTCGCCGGCGATGTGAACTACGCTCACGTTCAAGTGGAGCTGCGCGGCAAGCTCGACACCTGGCGCGTACAGCAGGGAGAACGTCTGGATTTCGTGCCGATGCCAGAAGACGCCCGGCACGGTGAGTTGAAATATCGAGAGTAACTTCGAAAGCGGCGCGGAGTGGAACGGCCCACTCCGCGCCGGTCGCTTACTGCGGCAAGGTCTTGCGCCAGCGAACGACCTTCTCGGTGAGCGCAGCGGCAACGTCAGGATTCTCCTTCGCAACGTTGCGTGACTCCGACACATCGGTCGAGAGATTGTAGAGTTCGGCGCCCGTCCCATCCCCGCGCGCCAGCAGTTTCCAATCGCCAGAGCGAACCGCAAACGGCGGACTCACATCGCGATCGAGAAACGGCCGCGGCGATTTGCCCGGCACGCCGAAGCCGCCATATGCATAGAAGATATCAGGCCGGGATTCGATCGGAGCACCGGTCCACGCAGCGGCAAGACTGACACCGTCGAGCGCGGCTGGAGGTTTCGCGCCCGCGAGCTGCGCCAGAGTCGGAAACAAATCGACACCGTTCGCGACGGTCGTATCATCCCGCTTGCCCGGCTTGATGTGCCCCGGCCAATAGACGATCAACGGCTCGCGCACACCGCCTTCATAAAGGCTTCCCTTTCGGCCGCGGAACTGAAGCGCATCGCCCGGCGGAGTCGCGCCATTCTCGTAATACTGCCCGGCGCCGCTCGGACCGTTGTCGCCCGTGAGCACGATGAGCGTGTCGTTCAACTTGCCTGAGTTGCGCAAAGTATCGATGAGCCGACCGAGCTGCGCATCCATTGCCACGAGCACAGCGAAGAAACGTTCCTCGTCCGCATCGTCGCCCTTGCCACGCACTGGTGGCATCTGCACTTCGTCGGGGTGCCACGGGTCGTGCACATCGTCGAGCCAGAGCTGGACGAACCAGGGACGGTCGCCGGTGCGTTGGATGAAATCGAGCGCCTTGGAGACATATCGCTCGGTCAGCGTGGACTTCGGCGCCCACTCGATGGGCCCGTGCCCGAGCGCAGCGCTCTGCGAGGCGAGCTTGGCCGTGTCCTCTTTCATCAACACGCGAGGGCCGAGGCCTTCGAACTGCGTGTAGCTTTCATCGAAGCCATACTCGGTAATCAGCGGCGCCTCGCCAATATCGCGCCCGCCGCCGAGATGCCACTTGCCGATGTGAGCCGTCGCATAACCCACGTCGTGGAGCGTTCGCGGCAGCGTCGGGACCGCCGGATCGAGCCAGTTCGCCTGCCCCATCTGCTCGTTGTGCTTGCGGTTGCTGATGAAGCTGACGATGCGCTGTTTCGCGGGGAAGGTCCCGGTCATCAAGCCCGCGCGAGACGCCGAGCAGATCGGCGCCGCGACCGAGAACTGTGTCATGAGCAATCCTTGCTGAGCGAGCCGATCGATGTTCGGCGTCTGCACCTTGCGATTGCCGGTGACGGAAAAATCCGCATAGCCCAGGTCGTCGACCAGGATGAACAGGATGTTCTTGGGACGCTGCGCCTCAACGTGCGGCTCGGGCTTCGTCGCGCAACTCGCGAGCGCCAGGCCACAACACACCAGCAGCCCCCGAATCAATTTTGGATACCGTTCGGCCATCTTTGGTCTCACCCCTGTCGATTGCTTGCACGATGCCTGTCAATTATAAGATAAATACGTCTAATGCATACCGCGAGGGGTTTCGATCTGATGACTCGGTGTAATTGGTACAAGAACAGCTGGCTGGTCAGCATCTCGGCGGTTGCGATCCTCGCGGGCCAGACTGCGTCGGCCGGATCGACGTACACCAACCCGCTGCTGCCCGGGGGGCCCGATCCCTGGATCACTCAGGTCGATGGGGTTTATTACTACATGCACACGCTGGGCAACCGGATCGCTCTGTGGCGCACCGACAATATCGCCAATCTGGCGAAGGCGACGCCGGTCGTGGTCTGGACGGCCCCGAAAGAAGGCCCGAACGCGCATTCCATCTGGGCGCCCGAGCTGCATCGCCTGGACGGCAAATGGTTTCTCTATTACTCGGCGACCGCGAGCGGCTTCACCGATGACAAACATCGCGCCGTGTTCGTGTTGGAGAACGACTCGGCCGATCCGATGAACACCGACTGGGTCGATCGTGGCCGCATCAACACGGCTCGCCCTGGCATCGACGGTTCTGTATTCACTCACGGCGGCAAACGTTACTTCGTCTATTCGCCGTACACGGAAACGGACACGTCGCTGGCGATCGCGGAAATGAAAAATCCCTGGACGCTGACCGGCCCTGAAAATGTGATCGCTCGCCCCGATCAGCCGTGGGAACAACAAGGCGGTCGCAAGATCGTCGAAGGCCCGGAATTCCTGCCCGGCCCCAAGGGAGATTTGTTTCTGACGTATTCGGCGAGCGCCTGCTGGTCCGATGGTTATTCGTTAGGCTTGTTGCATGCGGCACCGGGCGCCGATCCGCTCGATCCCGCGGCGTGGACCAAATCTCCACAGCCCGTGCTCAAGAGCGCCAACGGTGTGTATGCCACCGGACACAATGGTTTCTTCATGTCGCCCGACGGCAAGGAACATTGGATCATCTATCACGCGAACTCCGGGCCCGGCATGAAATGTACGGCGAAGCGCGCTCCGCACATTCAGCGCTTTGAGTGGACCGAGAAAGGCTGGCCCAACTTTGGCGAACCGGTGGCCGAGGGCGTTCCGCTGCCGGTGCCGTCGGGCACGCGCTAACGCGGCTCGGCGGTTTCATTCCAACGATTGTCGAACACGAACTCCTGAAGTTGCCGACCGACCGTCCAACCCTCCAACTCGAGCATGGGAGCCGAGTAGAACGCATCGACATGCCCGAGGCATAGGATCGCCACGGGCTTCGCACCCGCGGGCATGTCGAGCAGCCGCGCCAACGCTTCGGGTTCGAATAAAGAAACCCAGCCCATGCCCAAGCCTTCAGCGCGGGCCGCGAGCCACAAGTTCTGAATGGCGCAGGCCACGGAGGCCAGATCCATCTCGGGGAGCGTGCGGCGTCCAAAGATATGCCGCTCGCGACCATCGGCCAGCGCGGCGACCAGCACCTCGCCACACTCGAGCACGCCCTGTACCTTCAAGCGCATGAACTCATCGCTACGCTCGCCGAGCGCGGCCGCGGTTGCTTCTCGTTCCCGTTCTACCAGCTCATGAATTCTCACACGCAGAGTGCGATCGCTGATTCGTATCAGACGCCACGGCTGCATGAGTCCCACGCTCGGTGCCCGGTGCGCCGCGCGCAACAGGCGCCATAACGTCGGCTCGTCGATGGGCTCGCTGTTGAAATGGCGCATGTCGCGACGTTCGGCGATGGCGCGATACACCGCCTCGCGCTCGGCATCGCTGAAGCGATTTTTAGCTGGGCTGCTCACGAAATAATTCCACCTTCGACGCGGTTGAGGGATCAAATGCACAGCCGGACGCCTCGCTCGCGCGATCCCCAAATTTCATTCTAGTGAGCCGCGAATCCCCACGAAAACTAATAGCTCTAATACACGCAATAAAGTAGCCTAATGTCCATGACTACCCAGCTCGACATCGATCTGCTGAGAAACTTCGCAGCCATCGCAGAAGCCGGCGTCATGAGCCGGGCCGCGGACCGGGTGGGGCGAACCCAGGCGGCATTGAGCCAGCAAGTGAAGCGGCTGGAAATCGCCGTTCAGCAAACGCTGATGATCAGAACGGGTCGCGGCATCACGCTGACCTTGCAGGGTGAGCGCCTGCTCCAGCACGCACAGAAGATTCTCCGCACGCACGATGAGGCGGTCGCGGAGTTGATGGGCGTGAGTTTGTCGGGAAACGTGCGGTTCGGCTGTCCCGACGATTACGCGAGAGTGTTTCTTCCGCCTCTGTTACAAAGCTTTTCCCAGCAGCACCCGCAGGTCTTCGTCGAGGTGATTTGCGCTCCGACGCCGCGGTTATTGGAACGGCTCGACGATCAGGCGCTGGATATCGCGATCGTTTCCATGCCCGACAGCCCTCAGCGCGATCAGTTCTTACGTCGCGAGCCCTTTGTTTGGGTTTGCGCCAAGGGCAGCACCGCCTATACGCTCGACCCGATACAACTGGCGTTGTCGGATGTCGATACCCTCGATCATCAAGCCGCGACGTCACGGCTCGACAAGATCGGTCGCACCTATCGCGTCGCTTATGCGAGCGGCAGCATGACCGGGCTGACGGCCGTGGTTCGCTCCGGTCAGGCAATCACGGTGCTGACACAGACCGCTGTGCCGCCCGATCTTCAGGTGATTCCGCTCTCCACCGGCCTGCCCAAGCTTCCTTCAGTGGGCATCACGGTCAAGACCGGCCGGAGCAAGTCGTCGAGACTGCTCAAGAGCTTCGAAACTCACATCCGCTCGGTATTGCCGACGCTTTAATCCAATGTCCCAGCCCCCGCTCTCGCCGTGCGTCGGCATATGCACGCTCGACCGCACCAACAACACGTGCATCGGTTGCGGCCGCCTGCTGTCCGAAATCGCCGCCTGGTCGCGCATGAGCAACGAAGAACGAAGTAACGTGTGTCAGCTCGCCGCCGCACGCCTCGACCAGCAACGCCGAACAAACAAATAGCCCAGGCCCAACCCTGAACGGCGCCGAGTGATAACGGCGTTTGATACTCGGCATAAGATCTCTTAAATCCGGCCGTGCGGCGAGCTGCTATAGAGTTCGGTCGCATGAGCATTCAAATACTGCAGCCGCCCCACTGGGAAC
Source organism: Steroidobacter flavus (assembly GCF_042651805.1). Lineage (NCBI taxonomy): Bacteria > Pseudomonadati > Pseudomonadota > Gammaproteobacteria > Steroidobacterales > Steroidobacteraceae > Steroidobacter > Steroidobacter flavus. The sequence continues at coordinate 1,282,443 of NZ_JBHSDU010000015.1, forward strand.
GGCCCAAAGGTTATTCCGCCGGCGTCGTCGGCTCCGGTCGGCAAGTCATCGTCTCCGGTCAGATCGGCTGCAACGAGCGCCTTGAGATTCCGAGCGCTCGGCTCTCCGATCAAGTGCGACTCGCGCTCGCCAACATCGTTACCGTCCTGGCCGAGGCCAACGCCCGCCCGGAACACATCGCGCGCCTGACCTGGTACATCGTGGATCGTCACGAATATCAGGCGCAGCTCAAGGAAATCGGCGCGGCCTATCGCGACATCATCGGCCGGCACTATCCGGCGATGGCAGTCGTGCAAGTGGCCGCGTTGCTGGAGGAGCAGGCCAAGGTCGAAATCGAAGCCCTCGCCCTGCTGCCGTAACTCAAAACAATATCGACACAGACGACTTTCCGGAGGTTGATCGATGCGAGCTCCCTACAAGGCCACGCTGCTGGCGCTGGCCATCGCCGCGTGCTTGCCAGCGTCGGCGCAAAGTGCGCACTACAAAGATTGGGCCGAGATCGAGGCCGATCTGGTCGACAAGAAAATGCTTCACCGGCCGGTGCCGATGCGAGACGGCGTGCAGCTGGATGCAAACATCTACTTGCCCAAAGGCAAGGGACCGTTCCCGGTCGTTTTGTACCGCTCACCCTACATGCCGGACATGTTCTTCACCCCCGGCGTGATGCCGTTGAACGATTTGAACGCCGTGCTGCTCGAGAACGGCTACGCCGTCGTGCATTCGAATGAGCGCGGCCGGTATTGGTCGGGTGGCGAGTATGAATACCTCGCGAATGCCGGCGAGGACGGTTACGACACCATCGATTGGATCTCAAAGCAGCCCTGGTCCAACGGCAAGGTCGGCACCTACGGTTGCTCATCGACGGCTGAAAACCAGCTCAAATTAAACACCGCCGCCCACCCGGCGCACGCGGCAGCCATCGCGTTGGGCCCAGGCGCCGGCATCGGAAAGATCGGTCCCTACAGCGAACAGGGCAACACGTTCCGCGGCGGAGCGTTGCAATTGTTGTTCGCCTCCTGGTATCGCGGACTCATTTTCTACGGCAAGCACGGCGATCCACGGCCACAATACCCGGACAATCTGACCGTTGAACAACGCGAACGCCTCGGCGAAACCTTCCGTCTCCATCCAAACCGCGGCGACTTCGGAACGTCGCCAGGCTTCGACTACGACAAGTACTTCCGAAACCTGCCCGTTCGCGACCTCAACAAGGCCGTCAACGGACCGGTCACAGATTGGGACCGGTTCTCCGCGCGCACCCCTGGCGATCCCGCCTGGAAAGAGATCTCGCTGTCGAACGAAGGCGACAAGTTCGGTGTCCCCATGCTCTGGGGCTTCTCCTGGTACGACGTGAGCGTCGGCCCCAACGTCGCCCTCTATAACTACGCTCGCGAGAACACCTCGACGGACCGCGCGCGTGGCGCCCAACAAATGTTCATCGGCCCGACCTCCCATTGCATGATGGGCGCCGAGAAGAAGCAGACCCTGGTCGGCGAGCGCAATGTCGGCGATGCACGCTACGACTACACCGCCCGTTATCTGGAATGGTTCGACTACTGGCTCAAAGGTGTCCGCAACAACGCGCTCCAGCGACCGAAGGTCGATTACTACCAGATGGGCTCGAACAAATGGGTCAGCAGCGACAGCTTCCCGCTCAAGGGCACGAAGTACGTCGACCTGTATCTCACCAGCGAAGGCCGCGCCAACACGCTCTACGGCGATGGCACGCTGAGCTTCAGTCGTCCAAAGAGCGCAGCCGCGGACACGTTTGTCTACGATCCAATCCGGCCGGTACAAACGTACGGCGGCGGCGCCTGCTGCATGGGGACGGTGAAAGCCACGGGCTCCTTCGATCAGTCGACGCTCGAGATGCGCAACGACATTCTGGTCTACAACAGCCCCGTGCTGGACAAGGACCTGACCGTCGCCGGCTTCATCGAAGTCGATCTCTATGTCTCCTCCGACGCCAAAGACACGGATTTCACGCTCAAGCTCATCGACGTGGATGCCGACGGCGTGGCGTACAACCTGGACGACAACATCCTGCGAGCCCGATACCGCGAAGGCTACGACAAGCAGGTGTTCATGAAGAACGGCGAAGTCTACAAGCTGACTTTCGCGCCGATGATCACCGCCAACACGTTCAAGAAAGGCCACCGCGTGCGACTGGAAGTGTCCTCCAGCAACTTCCCGCGCTACGACCGCAACCTCAACACGGGCGGTAACAACTTCGACGAGTCGAAGGCGGTGGTGGCACGCAACAGCGTCCACCACTCCGACAAGTACCTGTCGAGGATCCGGTTGCCGGTTTCGCCCTGACCGTCACTGCTTGCCGAGCGGACTGCGACGGTAGCCGTAGAGGAAATAAACTACGGCGCCGATCGCAGTCCAGATCGCAAACCGGCCCTGCGCCAGTTTCGGCAGACTCGAGAACAGATACAAACATCCCGCCACCGCCAACGGTCCGACCAGCCACAGCGTCGGACAGCGGAACGGCCGATGACGATCGGGCTGCGCACGACGCAGCACCATCACCGAAATGCTCACCACCACAAACGCGAACAACGTTCCCGTGTTGGACAGCTCGGCAATCTCGTCGACCGAGAACAACCCCGACACCACCGCGACGAACAGCCCCGTCACCATCGTGATGATATGCGGCGTGCGAAAGCGAGGATGCACCGTGCTCAGCTTCTCCGGCAGCAAGCCGTCGCGGGACATCACGAACAGAATGCGCGTCTGCGCGAACACCATCATCAGTACGACGGTAGGCAACGCGATGATGGCCGCCAGTGCCACTAGATTACCCACGGTTGGGAATCCCAAGGTGCGCAGGATCGATGCCAGCGGCTCAGTGTTGCCGGCCAGCTCCAGGTAAGACGTAGTTCCCACAGCACCCGCGGCGACCAGCACATACACGGTCGTGCAGATGATCAGCGAGCCGATCAATCCAATGGGCACGTTGCGATTGGGATTGCGCGTCTCTTCAGCGGCCGTCGACACCGCATCGAAGCCGATATACGCAAAGAAGATCAGCGCCGCCGCGGCCATCACTCCTTTGGCCACACCGCCCTCCTCGGTCGTGCCGAATCCATAAGGCATGAACGGCTGGAAGTTGGCCCAATCGATCCGGGGCACGGCGATGAAAATGAACGCGCCGAGCGCCAGCATCTTCACGAACACGAGCGCCGTCGTGAAGTAGACGCTCTCGCGCGTCCCGACAATGAGCAAACCAGTCACTGTAAGCGTGGCAGTGACGGCGATGAGATTCACGCCGCCCCCTTCAACAGCAAACATTCCGGCCTTCAGCGCCAGCGGTATCTCGATGCCCATACTTTGCAGGAGCCCAGTCATGTAGCCTGACCATCCCACTGCCACGGCCGCGCCGGCGACCGCATACTCCAATATGAGATTCCACCCGACCAGCCAGGCGACGAGCTCTCCAATCACGACATACGAATAGGTATAGGCGCTGCCCGCCACTGGCACCATCGCTGCCAGCTCGGCATAGGCCAGCGCAGCGAACGCACACACCGTCGCCGCAATCACGAAGGACAACAACAATCCCGGCCCCGCTCGTTCCGCACCCACTGCGGTGAGAACAAAGATTCCAGTACCGATGACCGCGCCGACGCCGAGTAGCATCAGCTGGATGGGACCGAGCGTCCGTTCCAGGCCTTTGCGCTCAGCGCTCTCGATACAGGCTTCAACAGGCTTGATTCGCCGATTCATAGGATCCCCGAGTCATAGTGGTCCCCCGGCTACAGATGCCGCTTCTGTGATCGGCTGCTGGGGCGAGTTGTTATCGTTTGCGGTCGTGACGCCACAGCACTTCCGAACCGTGCTCGTGACGCGCCAGTACGCGCGCAATTACGAACAGCAGATCCGAAAGTCGATTCAGATAACGCGCGGCTTCGGAATTGACGTTCTCTGGCGGCGTCGGCGACGACGTTTCCATCGTGATCAACGTCCACACGCGGCGTTCCGCGCGGCGTGCGGTCGTGCGTGCCACATGACACGCCGCGGCCATCGGCCCGCCGCCGGGCAATATGAAATCTTTCAACGGCGGCAGCGGCTGGTTGAACTCGTCCAGCTCCTGCTCGAGTCGTTCGACTTGCGGAGCCTTGATGGCGCGACTGCCTGGAATGCACAGCTCGCCGCCCAGATCGAACAGCTCATGCTGAATTTCCGTGAGACATGAGCTCACCGCTGCCGGCAACGAGGGATACGCGAGCAACACGCCAATGGAACTGTTGAGCTCATCGACAGCGCCGTACGCTTCAACCCGCTCGTGATCCTTCGCCACACGCTGTCCATCACCAAGACCGGTCGTGCCGTCGTCGCCGGTGCGCGTATAGATCTTGCTCAAACGATTGCCCATGGGGTCAGCCTTTCGCTTCGGGCCCGAGCAGCTCGTCCACCGCGCCATAGGGATCGAGTCGCTTGCTCACCACTTGCGACACCACGTCCTCGAGCTGTTGCGGGTCCATGCGACGTTCCAGCTCTCGGAGCACGCGCTCACGCATCAGTGCCTGGATCTCGGTTCGCATCGCATCGGCGTTGCGCCGCTGGGCCTCGCCGCCCTGATTCGCCCATTCGCGATGCTTCTGTACCGCGCCCATCAGATCTTCGATGCCGGTGCCCGTATTTGAAGACGTCTTGATCACCGGCGTGCGCCAGTCATTGCGCGGCGTGCCGAGGTTCAGCATCTGCATCAGATCTTTCACAGCCTCATCCGCACCGGGACGATCCGCCTTGTTCACGACGAGCAGGTCGGCGATCTCGATGATGCCCGCCTTGATCGCTTGAATGTCGTCGCCCGCGCCAGGAATGGTCAGCAAACAAACAGTGTCGACGACTCGCACGACGTCGATCTCCTGCTGCCCCACGCCGACGGTCTCCACCAGAATGACGTCGAAGCCCATCGCATCGAGCACGCTGACGACACGACGGGTCGCACGCGACAATCCGCCCGACTGCCCGCGATTCGACATGCTTCGAATGAACACGCCCGTGTCGAGATATTGCTCGCGCATGCGAATGCGATCGCCGAGAATCGCGCCGCCGGTATAAGGGCTCGACGGGTCGACAGCGACGACAGCAACACGCGGCACAGTCTTTCGATACGCCGCCGTGAGCGACGACACCAACGTGCTCTTGCCCGCGCCCGGCGGCCCGGTGAAACCGACCTTGAGCGCCCGCCCCGTCTGCGGATACGTGGCGCGAATGACTTCGGTCGCGCCCGGCTCGTCGTTCTCGACGATGGACAACAGCCTGGCGATCGCTGCGGTATGTCCCGCACGCGCGGCCGTCAGCAATTCGGCGACTGTTTTCATTTCTTGACCGCGCGCTGCTTCGGCACTGGAACCACGGCGACACAGTTCGCCTTGACGACGAGCAGCGGCTCCTTCAGCACATCAGCGGCCGAATCTTCCGCCGTCACCAGCTGCACGACCTTGTGAGCCGTGCATTCGAGCTTGCGCGATGAATTGCCGGTGGACACCAGCGTCGCGCGGATCTCGAGAAAGTCGCCGCTCCGCACGGGCGCCAGGAACTCGGCATTCATCGTGCGCATCAGGCCTTCGTCGCCGTCGTTGTGGATCAACACTTCGGTGACGGCATCGCTCATCAGCTGCAGGATCCTGGCGCCATCGACCAGGCCGCCGGCGTAGTGGCCATCGGCCGTGGACATGCGCAAACGAATCAGACTTTGCATCGAAACCTCTTGGATTTAGTAGCTGCCGGTTGCGAGCAGCCGCTCGCGAACCACGCGACGCGCGATCTTGCCGATGCCCGTGCGGGGCAGATCGGTAACGATATGAATGGCCTTGGGGCGCTTGTAGCCGGCCAGGGTTTCCTGGCAGAACACTTTCAGATCGGCTTCGGACACCGCCGCCGCGGACGAAAGAATCACAAACGCATGCACGGCCTCACCCCATTGCTCGTCCGGCACGCCAACCACCGCGGCGTCGCTGACTCGGGGATGAGCCATCAGCGCGGCTTCGATCTCGTTCGGAATCACCGTCATGCCGCCGGACTTGATGATTTCCTTGACGCGTCCCTTCAAGCGCAGGAAGCCATCGTCATCGAAGCTGCCGACGTCGCCGGTTCGCATCCACTGGTCCACCATCACCTTCGACGTCGTCTCGGGATCTTGCCAATAGCCAGCAAACATCGTCGGACTGCGGGCCACGATCTCGCCGCTCTCCGTGCAATACAGCTGAGCGCCGAACATCGGTCGGCCCACTGTCTCGGTCTTGGTCTGATGATCCGCCGCGGTCAGCACCGTCAGACACAGATGCTCGATCATTCCGTAGAACTGCACGAAGCGAACCGCAGGCATGCGCTCCATCAACGACTTGATCAGCGGCTCCGGCATGCGCTCCGACGCATACGAGATCAAGCTCAATGAACGGGGAATTTCCGCAGGCGCCGCTTTGAGCAAGCGACGTAGCGTCGTCGGCACGGCGTCGAAGTGCGTGACCTTGGCATCGCGAATCGCCTCCCACACCGCCGGTTCGTCGAAATGCGCCAGCACGACGTGCGTCGCCCGCACCAACGTGAGCGGCAACAGATGCTCCAGACACGAGGAGAACAGCGGCAGGAAATGCAGCGTCCGCTCGCCGTCCGCGAGGTCCAGCTCCAGACACATCGTCGACGCGGTGGCCGTCAAACTGCCATGCGTATGCACTGCGCCCTTGGAACGCCCCGTCGATCCGGACGTGAACAAAATCACCGCTGGATCGCTCGCCGCCACCGGCGTGCACTGTTTCAGCCGCTCGGCATTCGCAATCGCATCTACATAAGACTTGAAGCCGCTGCCCTCGGGCGCCTCATCCAGACACAGCACGTGCTCGATGCCGACCTCACGAAGCGCGGCACGTGATTCAGCGGCAATCGCGGCCTGTGCCGGACCGACGATGAGGACCTTCGGACGGATCTGCGACAACGCAACGTTCGCGTCCTTCCAACCCCACCAGAAATCCACCGGCGCGCAGATCGCACCGAGCATCGGCACGCCGAAGAACACCTCGACGAACTCGGGTCGGTTGTGGGTCCACAACGCGACCCGGTCGCCCTTCTTCACCCCGATCGCAGTCAGGGCACCGGCGAGACGACGGGCGCGGTCGTAGACCACGCCGTAGCTCCAGCTCTGCCGATTGAAGACGACAGCCTCGCGCTTCGGATCGGACAGCGCGGCACGCGCCAGAATCGCGTCCAGACGCGGCGCACTGCCGTGCTCGACTCTGCTCATTGGGCCGCGTGCCACTTGCGAACGAAGTCGATGATGGTGCCGGTCGGCGTGCCGGGACCGAACACTTCGGCGACGCCCGACTCCTTCACCTTCGGAATATCCGGCGGCGGCAGAATGCCGCCCATCACCACCAGCACTTCCTTGGCGGCCTGCTCGCGCAGCGCCTTGCAAATCTCCTCGGCGAAGTGCAGATGCGCGCCCGAAAGAATGCTCAGGCCGAGCACGTCGGCATCTTCTTCCACCACCGTCCGCACGATCATTTCCGTGGTCTGGAAAATGCCGGTGTAGATCACTTCCATGCCGGCGTCGCGAAAGGCACGCGCGATGATCTTCGCTCCCCGATCGTGACCGTCGAGTCCCGGCTTCGCCACGACCACACGCAAAGGCTTACTCATGATATTTCCGATCTCTGTCTTGATTAGTAAACGAGCGGTGCGCGGTATTCGCCGAACACTCCACGCAGCACATCGCAGATCTCGCCAACGGTCGCCTGCGCCTTGATGGCGCGCACCACCGCCGGCATCGTGTTGGTATTGCCACGAGCCGCCGCTTCGATTTCCTTCAGCGCGCTGGCGTGCTCGTTCTGAGCACGCGACCGACGAATGCCTCGAGTGCGGTTGATCTGGCGCTCGCCCAGACCCGGATCGAGCGTGAACGCTTCGAACGGCAACTCGCCCGCGGGCTCGACATGAATATTCATGCCGACGATGTACTCGGTGTGCTTTTCCAGGGCGCGCTGGTAGTCGGCCGAGGCGTCGGCGATCTGCCGTTGAATGAAGCCGTCTTCGATCGACTGCACCATGCCGCCGCGATCCAGCACCTGCTTGATCAACGCTTCGGCTTCTTCTTCGAGCCGCGTCGTCAACGACTCGACGTAATACGAGCCACCGAGCGGATCGACCACGTCCGCAACGCGGTTCTCCAGCATCAAGATCTGCTGAGTGCGCACGGCGATCTTGATCGCGCCTTCGGACGGAATCTGAAACGCTTCGTCCTTCGAGTTGGTGTGCAACGACTGGGTGCCGCCGAGAATCGCAGCGAGCGCCTGCACCGCTGTGCGAGCGATGTTGTTGTCAGGCTGTTGAGCAGTGAGACTGACACCGGCCGTCTGGCTGTGAGCACGCATCGTCCACGAGCGCGGATCTTTCGCGCCAACCCAATCGCGCATCATTCGGCCCCACAAACGGCGCGCTGCGCGCAGCTTGCAGATCTCTTCGAAGAAATCGTTGTGGATGTCCCAGAAGAACGAGACCCGAGGCGCGACGAAGTCGGCGGACAAACCGCGCTTCACGGCTTCGGTGACGTAGCAGTGAGCGCCGGCCAGCGTGAACGCCAGCTCCTGCACAGCGTTCGAGCCCGCTTCGCGGATGTGATAACCCGACACGCTGATCGGGTTGTAACGCGGCATGGTCTTCGCCGCGTACTCCATCGTGTCGACCACGAGGCGCACCGCCGGCGCTGGCGGATAAATGTATTCGTTCTGCGCCGTGTATTCCTTGAGGATGTCGTTCTGGCAGGTGCCGGTGATCTTGTTGTCGGGAACGTTCTGCTCTTTGCAGACCACTTCATACATGCCGATCAGCACGAACGCGGACGCGTTGATGGTGTACGACGTGGACACTTCGTCCAGCGGGATGTCCTTCATCAGCAACCGGACGTCGTCCACCGTGTCCACCGCGACACCGATCTTGCCGATCTCGGGAACGGCGATGCGATGGTCGGAGTCGTAGCCCAGCAGCGTCGGCAGATCGAAGTCGGTGGACAGGCCCGTCTCGCCATGCGCGAGCAGATATTTATAGCGGCCGTTGGTGTCTTCGGCGGTACCGAAGCCGGCCACCTGGCGAATCGTCCAGGGCCGCGCGCGATACATGGTTGGGTGAACGCCGCGCGTGTAGGGATACTCACCGGGAAAGCCGATCTGGCTCGGCACGTCGATGTGCTTGACATCTTCGGCGGAGTACAGCTCTTTGATGGGCAGGCCGGACAGCGTGGTGAACTGCTCCTGACGCGTCGGCATTTTTTTCAGACTGCCCGCGAGCGTCGTGTTCTTCCAGGTTTCCTGATCGGGCGACGCCGGCGCCGCCGCTGCTTTGCTTGCCTTATCCACTCGCACTCCCCGATGAACGGATTCGAAATAAGTTGTGGCTGACAGGTAGTTTGCCGCCGGCCTTATGATTGCGATAACTAATAGCTCTAATACGGGAGATAAGGCGGGATAATGGCGAAACGCTACTTCACCAGGGGTAACAGCACGGCGCTGGGCTGCGCCTTCGAGCGCAAAATGCTGATCTGTGCCTTCTGATAATCGCCCGGCCTGGCGTTGAAAATGTTGGGCACGAAGGTCTGCGGATTACGATCGTAGATCGGGAACAAGGTCGACTGGATCTGCACCATGATCCGGTGTCCCGGCTGGAACACATGATTCACGTTCGGCAGCTCGAATCGATACTGCTGCGGCTTGTTGGGCGGAATCGCGCTCGGATGCTCGAAGCTCGTGCGATAGCGGCCGCGCAGAATGTCCATGGCAATGGGCAGCTGATAGCCGCGCATCTTCGGATTGTTCGGATAGTCGGCGGGATAGACGTCGATGAGCTTCACGACGAAGTCGCCGTCGCTGCCCGTGGTGATGGCGCGCAGATCCACGATGGGAATGCCCTGCACCCCGACCGGCGATGTGAGCACCGGCGTTTCGTAAGTGAGCACGTCGGGACGACCGTCCACGAAGCGCTGATCGGTGAACAGCGCGTCGCCCCATCCGTTCCAGGAGCCCGCAGCCATGTTCGAGAACGGATCGAGGATGGGCCGCGGGATGAACGGCACGGGCTTGGCCGGATCGCTGGTATAGGTGTCGGCCTGCTCCCCCGAGCCAGTGGGCGCGTCGAAGGACAGGGTCGAGCCCTCACTCATATATATAGGCTTCATGCCGGTCGCGCAGCCGCGCTCGCAGGCGGTCGGCCAATCGTCGAAGTGCTCCCAACGATTCTCGCCGGTGTTGTAGACCGTCACGCGAGGCAGCTTATGATCCGGGCCGTCGCGCAGGTAGTGCTCGAAGAACGGCAGCACCATGTCGCGGTTGTATTGTTTGGCGGTGTCGCCTTCCCATTTCAGCGGGCCCATCTCATAGCCGGTGCCATTGACCTGGCTATGTTTCCAAGGACCCATCACCAGCCAGTTGTTGTCCATCTTCCCGGCCGCTTTCTGCGCCCGCCACGCTTGATTCGCACCGTAGATATCGTCCGAGTCCCACAGGCCCTGTTCCCACAATGTCGGCACCTTCGATGGACGAGCGGCCAGCAGCTTGTCGAGCGCCTGCCCCTGCCAGAAAGCATCGTAAGCAGGATGCGCCATCGCTCGCGCCACCCACGGCAACTGATCGAAACCGTAGGTCCTCACATAGTCGCCGGCGGAGCCTGCTCGCAGAAACGTGTCGTAGTCATCGTGCGTATTGCGGGACGCATCGCCGCCCAGTCCCGAATAGATGCCCGCCTCGCGACTGGAGGTTTGCATATAAATGTAGGGCAGCATCATCTGACGGAAGGCGCCATGGTGAAACCAGTCGTCGCCCATCCAGCCGTCCATGACCGGGCTCTCCGGCACCGCCGCCTTCAACGCAGGATGTGGATCCAGCAGCGCGATCGCGGTGGTAAAGCCTTCGTACGACGAGCCGATCATGCCGACGCGGCCGTTGGATTCCGACAGGTTCTTCACCAGCCACTCGATGGTGTCCCACGTATCGGTCGTATGGTCGACCTTCGCTGAATTCAGTGGCCCACGCACCGGCCACATCATCACGTAGTCGCCTTCTGAGCCATACTTGCCGCGCACGTCCTGAAACACGCGGATGTAGCCAGCCTTCGCGAACTCCTCATCGCTCAGCGCCAACGTATTCACCAGACTGCGGCTCTTCGAACGCTCGATGCGCGCCGCTGCGTTGTACGGCGTGCGAGTTAGCAGAATGGGGGCGTTCCTTGCGCCCTTCGGCACCATGATGAGGGTGTGCAGCTTCACGCCGTCACGCATCGGAATCATTTCGACGCGCTTGGTGTAGTCGCGCTCGACTGCCGGTGCCTTGAACTCCTTAGGGAAGTCGCTCACCGACGTCATGTCGCTCGAGGAATCCACTGCATGCGCTGCCGACAGAATGGAAGTTCCGACGACCGCGAGCATGCCGACCAAACCAGACTTGAATCTCATTGACCCTGCCTCTTTCAATCTACACGCGCGGGGGCTGGAGAGCCCCCGCACGCCGGACACTGCTTGCAAATTTCAAAAGCGATAGTTGGCGGTCAGGCCCCACGTTCTCGGCCGGTACGTCTGCACCAGCAGGCGCTCCGAGGGACGGAAGTTGAGCTTGCCGATGACATCTTGCGAGTCGAGCAGGTTGTTGACGAACAGCGAGATGTCGAGCGGGCCCCGGCGCGTGCCAACCCTGGCCGAGACGTAATGCTGAGCCTCCGTTTCGGCGAGGGTTCGGTCGTAACTCTGATTACGCGGGTTGCTGCCCTCCCAGTCGCTGCGATAGTCGTATTGCAAATGGCCATAGCCCCGCAACCCGCCCGCGCCCAGGGATGTTTCGTAATCCGCGGCGAAGTTTGCAATCCACGGCGTCGCGAGCCGGTCGCCCTTGCTGGAAACGATCGGCTTCGGATTGGTGGCGACCGCGGCGTAGATCGTGTCCTGGAAGGTCGTGTCCTGATAGCCCACGCCGAGATCGAACGACAGACCGTCGAGCGGGTTGAGCGTGATCAGCGCGTCGAATCCCAGGCTGCGCGCATCTCCCAGGTTGTCGATGAACACCGAGCCACAGGGCAGCAGCGTCCGCAGCTGTTGCCGATCGGTCCACTCGACGTCGAACACGCTGGAGGAGATCGTCACGAGGCGGCCGAGACGGCCTTTGGCGCCGATCTCATAACTCCATACGCTGTCCGGTTTGTATGATGCGGGCACCTGCGACATGCCGAGCGCCTGCAACTCGCTCACGCAGCTGCCCTCGCCCACCAGCCGGTTCGCGCCGCCGGGACGGAAACCCTCGGCCGCGCTGGCATAGAACAACCAATTCCCCTCCGTCTTGTACTCGACGCCGAATTTGGGCGTGACGGGCGTTTCCTTCGTATGACCCGAAGCGCGGTCCGGGATGCCGACGAACGCGCTGGTGCCCAGGAAGTCAAACTCCATGCGGGAGATGCGGGCGCCGGCACTGACCGTCAATCGATCGGTCAGCTGATAGTCGAGATTGAGGAACGCCGCATATTGCTCATCTCGTGTTTCGTCGAAGGCCACCGCATACGCGCCGTCGGGTTCCAGAGGAATCGGGATGCCCGCCGGCAGACCGAACAGCGGCGCAACGAAATTGGGCGAGAACACCTCGGGCACGACCGCCGAATCGCGCTCATACACTGTCTGCCGCAGCTTCTGATAGTACAGACCCAGCACATAACTCAACCTGGAATCGTCGTGCTGGTTCGATTGCAACCGCAGCTCCTGGGCGAAGGACCGTTGCGTCATCCACACGTTGATGGTCGCGCGCTCCCCGGCATTGGCGAACTGATCGGAGAACAGCGTGCTCCTCAGGCCGCCCGACCCGTCGGGCCGCAGTACGGCCGGACCGAGAGCGTCGAGAATGAAATTGGTGCCGTCATCGCGCGACTCGACCTCGCGATCCATATACGAGGTGTTGCTGATCAGGCTGAATGCGCCCGCATCGAATTGGGCATTGAGCGAATAGAGCGCGCTCTTGTCGATGCCCCAGGAGGCAACGCCCTCGGCGTTGGTGAACTTGGGCAGAGGCTCCCGGCTGGAAGTGGGCATCCAGGTCCAGAACTGGTCGGTGTCGTCGCGGTCGACTCTCTGGTAGAAGACCGACGGCGTGATCCTGAGCGAATCGGTCGGCGCGAAGGTGAACGCCACGTTGCCGCCCATGGTATCGCGTGAGTTCGAGTTCTCTTCGGGCGTACCGCGATTGGCATAGAAAGGAACGCGGTCGACGTAGCCGCCGTCGTGACGATAGTAGCCACTCGCGCGGAAGCCGATCTTGTCCTCGACAAGCGGTCCGCCGATCGCCCCACCGGCCTCCTGGCTCCAGTCGCCCCTCTCGGTGAATCCCACCTCGGTCCGTGCCGAACCTGAATATTCCTTCAGGCCCGGCTTCGCCAGGATGAAGCGCACCGCGCCGCCCATGGCACCGGCGCCGAACAGCGTCCCCTGCGGGCCGCGCAGCACCTCGACGCGCTCCAGATCGAAGAGTGCCGGATAGAAGTTGGTCGAGATGCTGAGCGAGCGCACCTGAACCGGCGTCTCATCGATATAGACACCGGTCGTCGTCGCGCCCCAACGCGACTCGACGCCTCGGATCGAAATGTATTTGATGCCCGAAAAGCCCTGCGTGATCGACAGACCCGGCGTGATGCGAGCCAGGTCTTCGATACTCCGCACGCCCTTTTGATCCAGAGATTCCTGCGTGTAGGCGGCAATGCTGATCGGCACTTCGAGAATCGTTTCCTCACGGCGCGTCGCCGTGACGATGATCTCTTGCAGTGTATTGCTCGTTGCGGATTGCTCGGGCGACGTGGTCTGCGCCATCGTCACTACCGGGCACACCAGCGCCAATGCCGAGCCCACAGTCACGTATTTGTGAAATGACATATGCTCCCCAAGTTGTTTTTAGGTATCGGCTGATACGTTTCGACCAGACGGAGAATCCCTTCCCACTTACAATCGACTTTGAAGCGGTGCTGTCCTTGAGACCACCGAGTCCGTGACCCGCACGATGTTGTCGTTCGAGTTGCGGTCGATGAAATTGATGTAGGGATCGATGGCCGCGTACGCCGGCTTTTGTTCAGTAACGATCCGTATCTGCTGTTGGCCGGAGCGCACCGTCAAACGTTGCATCGACAGCACGTTGGCGGCACCGAAGTCGGAATCGCCGGGACGCGCGGTAAACACTCCGACATCGATAGACTCATCCAATGGAGCGGCAGTGTCGTTGCCCTTGCCGTCCGAATAGAACTTCGCGGCGTCGACCAGCAGCGTCGTTTCGTACTGTCCGTTCTCCAACTTGCGCACGCTTGCCTGCTTGGTCGCGAGGTCATAGAGCGTGATGCGATAAAACTGATCGAGGATCAGCTCACGCTCGGCCGGAGTGCGGGCCAGCGCCAGCAAACCATCGACCAGGTCGCTCGACCGCGCATAGGGCGCCGTCTTGAAGTGATAACGATCGATCAGGCCGCGCAGCACGGTGTTCACGCGCTCCTCACCCAGACGATCCTGGATCAGGTACATCACGATCGAGCCCTTGTTGTAGTGGATGTAGCCTTGTTTGTTCACGCGGCCGAGCGGTTGCTCCTCCGCTGCTTCCTGCCGGCGTCCCTGCAGGTAGTAATCGAGCTCGTACTTCAGGAACTGCCGGATCTGCTCCTCTCCGTAGCGGTGTTTCATCACCATCAGCGCCGAATACTGCGAGAGAGTCTCGGTAATGACCTCGGCCCCCTGAACGTCCGCGGGCATCACTTGATGGAACCAATATTGGTGCGCCAACTCGTGGGCCGTGACGTAGCCCAGGAAGTCGAGCTTCTTCGGATCCCGGAAATCCATGGTGAAGCCGGCCTTCTCCGAATAGCCGACCGTGCCCGGCGCCGAGTTCGCACCGCCACCGTAGTCTGGCCGCTCGATGATCCGGGCATAGGAATATTGATAGGGCCCGTAGTTCTTACGGTAGTAGTCGAGCGCGTCGCTCATCACACCGAGCATGCGATCGATGTTCATCGGATGCTTGGGGAAGTAGTAAACGCTCGTCTTCACTCCGCCAGCGTCGGCGGTTTTCACGTCGTAGCGCGCCGATTGGATGGTGATGAAGTTGAGCGTCGGAATGGGCGATACGAACCGTGCGGTCCGGCGACCGTTGGCGACGGTGTTCGACACTTCCGCGCCCGTCACGACCAGCGTCTGATCCTCGTCCGTCGTAACCGTGATATCCGTGTTGACGCGATCGACGCCCACATAGCTCTTGCCCAACGCCGCCGTATCCTCCAGCGGCGGCGTCGGCAGCTCCGGCGCAAGGCCGTGCTTGCGACGCACGTTGTTCCCTTTCAGGAACGACGAGCGGTCCATGCCCAGCATCGGGGCGAACGCAAGATTGGTGAGATAGGCGCCGTTGCGCGCCGGCTGCGCGTCGACCTCGAACGCTTGACGGTCGCTCGGCAACGAAGCGAGGCCGGGCTTGCCCATCACGGTCTGAAAGGTCAGCGTGCCGCTCGCGCCTGGCAGTAGCGGCTGGTCGAACCGGTAAATCCGATGCTGGTTGACTTGATCGTCGTGGATCAGCTTCGCGCCGGGCACCGACACCTCTTTCAGCGGCACCATCGGCATCATCATGCGGACATGCAGCGTCTCGATCGGCACCGCGGTCGCGTTCACGAAGCGGTACGTGCCATCGAACTGTACAAAATGCTTCGCGGGCTGCAGATCGACGTCCAGCTTGATGTCAGTCAGCGTCGGCTTCGGCAAGTCGATGTACTTGGAATATTCCTTCTCATAATTGGCAGTGCGGCTCTCCTCTTCGTCGTCGCTGCCGAAATGATTCAGGACGTTCATGTTGTAGTAGATGAAGCCGCCCATGACGATGGCGACCAGCAGCGCGCTCGACAGGAACGTCAGCGGCTGGCCACGCAACCGCGTCGGCAAGGTGCGCCACTGGCCCTTGAGCGTGACCGCAGTTCCACGGCGCCACATCAGATGGCCGATCACGACCAGGATGACCGCGACCACCGTCCAGAAGATGCGCAGCCACCAGGCGGCGGTGCCGTGATAGTTCGCACCGTTCATGTCCGACAGCGGCATGGCCACTTCCGCGTAGTTGAGCAGCGGATGATTCAGGCCCATGCCGGCGAAAACGGTCCCGGCGATCAGATAGAGCAACATGAGTCCCCAGCCGACGAACTTGTTCGGGCTGATGGCCTGGATCACGATGGCCAGCACTGAAATCTGCAACACGTAGAGCGAGCTCGGCGCGACAAACCACGCCAGCCACTGGCCAAACTCGATGTCGGTGAGGCCGCGCGCGAACTGGAACAGGATCGATTCCAGCAACACGACCGCCACGCACAGCATCAGCAGCGCGCCCAGCACACCGGCCAGCTTCGAGATCAGGAAAATCCAGTTGGGCAGCGGCGTCGCGTCGACAATTTCGTTGATACGGCGCTCGCGTTCGCGCCAGACGACTTCACCCGCGAAATAGATCGCCATCAACAAGGTGATCAATGTCGACGTCGCCCGGACCGTATCGACGATCGCGAAGGTTCGTGGCCACATCGGAATGTCGTAGGCGCGGCCGGCCAGGTTCAGCGTCGAGAACAGATTGATCGAGGTCACGAACGCGAGCACCCAGAAGGCCGGGCTCTTGAAGATCAGCTTCATCTCGAACAGCGCACGCGTGCGCAGCTGATGCCAGGCTGCGATTGCAGGCGTCGTGGCCGGCAGCCGCTCGACGATGACCGGCTTGACCGCGGTCAGCTTCTGCTCGCGCGCCGCCTGCCGCTTGGCGCTGCTCTTCGAAACGCCACGATCGGCGAAACGAAAGCGCCAGACCGCGATCGCGACGATCGCAGCGGAAATGCCCAGCCACACCAGACGATGGCCGAGCAACAGCGAGGTGAGCTGCAACGGCAGCGTGTTCGCCTGCGCCGGGCTCAGATAGCGGATGCCCAAGCCGTAAGCGACCGTGCCGAAGGGCTCGAAATAGGCGGCGAGCGACAGGTCCGGCCATTTCTTCAGCATCGCGGTCAACGCGAAGTAGACGAACATGAACAGGATCACCGTCAGGTAGCTGTACGTCACCGAGCGCGTCCAGCAGGCAACGGCGAAGAAGATCGCCGAAGTGATCAACAGATTGGGCAGCGCCAGCACGAAATAACTGAATAGATAATCCTGCAGCCGGTTCGGCCCGAGAAAGTCGGGATTGACCCAGGGCATGAACGTGCCGATCCAGATCGCCAGCGGCACGGCCAGAAACGCGACCGCCGCGCCGAGAAAGGCGCCGCTGAAGCGACCGAACATATAGGGCAGCTTGCCGACCTTGGTCGAGCGGATGATGCCGCCGAAGCCGCTCTCATCGTCGCGCACCACCACGTTACCGACGAACGCGGTCGTCACGAACATGAAGAACAGCGACATGATCAACTGGATCTGCGCGATGGCGGTCGGCGCGTTGGTGTGAATGTTTCCTCCGCTGCCGAGGCGGATCGACTCCGCGGTCGTCGCCCCGAAGGTCAGCAGGAAGAACATGATGGTGGCCACCCAGAACACCGGGTTGCCTATCTGATAGCGCAGCTCGAAGCGCGCGATGGTGTAGAACATCGTGCTGCCCCTTATGCGGCCTTACGCACGGCGCCGCGGCGGGCTTGCGTCAGAGTCGAGAGATAGACGTCTTCCAGGTCGCCCTCGACCAGCGAGAAGCCGTTGCCGGGATCGCGATCGGAGAGGACGTGCACGACGGTGCGCCCGGCGAACAGCCGGGTCGAGATCACTTCATATTTCGATTGCACATCTTCCAGCGCGTCATGCGGAATCGTTTTCGCCCAGATAGTGCCGCGGCTGCGCGCGATCAGCTCACCCGGCGCCCCTTCCAGCTGCAAGCGTCCGGCCGCGAGCACGGCCATGCGAGGACACAGATCCGCGACGTCCTCGACGATGTGAGTCGACAGGATGACCACCACGTTCTCGCCGATCTTCACCAGCAAGTTGTAGAAACGATTGCGCTCTTCGGGATCGAGGCCGGCGGTCGGCTCGTCGACGATGATCAGTTGCGGATTGCCGATCAGCGCCTGAGCGATGCCGAAGCGTTGGCGCATGCCGCCGGAGAAGCCGGCGATCGCCTTGGTGCGCACCGACCAGAGATTGGTCTGCACCAGCAATGTTTCTACCGTGGCGCGCCGCTCCGCCGCGGATACGATGCCCTTCAGCGAAGCCATGTGATCGAGCATGTCGTACGCGGAGACCCGCGGATACACACCGAAATCCTGCGGCAGATAACCCAGCGTCGCGCGCAGGCGATCCGGTTGTGCCAGCACGTCGATGTCGCCGAACTTGATTTCGCCCGCGGTCGGCGTTTGCAACGTCGCGATGGTCCGCATCAGTGAGGACTTGCCCGCGCCGTTGGGCCCGAGCAGTCCAAACATGCCCTTGCCGATAGTCAGCGTGACTCCGTCCAGCGCCCGCGTACCGTTGGGATACACGTGCTCCACACCTTTCAAATGCAACAAGATCGTCTCCCCTTATATCTATTCGAGCTCGACCGCTAGGCGATGGACGCCAGCATGTACAAGAATTCCACGTGCCCCATCGTCGCCTCGCGCAGGCCCGCGACTTTGGGGTTGTTACTTTCGATCAGATAGAACTCGTCCGGCGCGTGCGCTTTGCCGCCCATCCCGAGTCCGAACTGGTTGAACGGCTTGCGCAGCGGCTCGCCGGTATAGATGTAGCCGGGATAGGAACCGGCGATACGCGGCGTGATGGTGTGCTCCAATCCCCGGCGGTCGAGAAAGGCCTGCTGGGCCAGCACCAGGCCGCTGGTTTCAGAGGTCTCGGTCGGATCGTAGTTACCGCTGACTTTGATCTCGATATCGCTGAAGCCTCTTTTCGCCAGATGCGCCCGCAGCTTCGCCACACAGTCCGCAGCCTTCATGTCAGGCACGATTCGGAAGTCCAGTTTCGCTGTCGCGCGCGTGGGAAGAATGGTCTTGCCGCCCGGGCCGGTGTAACCCGCCACCAGTCCTTCGATATTCACGGTCGGCTCGGAGGTCATGCGCTCCATGGCCTCGGCCAGCGGCAGGTCGTCGATCCATTTCTTGACGCCGAGCGAGGCTTTCACTTCAGCGTCGGTGCTGGTGCCATTGAGCTTGGCGAGCATCACGCGTTGCCGATCGGTGAGCGGACGATAGTGCTCGAACCATCCATCGATGGCCGGCGTGTTGCCGCCGTCCTTCACCAACGTCGACAGCGCTTCGATCAGCCGCCACACCGGACTATCCACAGCAGCCTTCATGCCCGAGTGGATGTCCTGCACGGCACCTCGATCCCAGCGCTCGCCGCTCGCGATCAGCTCGCACTCGATCATGCCTTTGGCGCCCAGACTGATCGCCACCTCGCCCTTCAGCCCTTGCATGGGTGTCGGCATGAAGACCGCGTCGGCTCGCTGTAACTCGGCGAGCACTTCCGCATCCTTCAGAGCATTGCGCAGATTGGGCGAACCGATCTCCTCTTCACCCTCGGCGAGTAACACCAGATTCACCGGCAACGGCACGCCAGCCGCGCGGAATGCATGAATCGCGGCAAGGAATGTTCCTTCCGGTCCTTTGTGATTGCATGCGCCACGACCGCGCAGCGCCCGCCCCATGGGATGATCGAACATCACCGGCTCGAGCGGCGGAGACGACCAGCCGGGCTCGTCGTATTGCTTCACGTCGTACATGAAGTACAGACCGATGGTCCGCTTCGCGCCCGCATCGAGAACGCCGAACACCGCCGGATTGCCGCCCGTAGCGACTTTGCGCACGCGAGTGAAGCCCGCCTCAGTTGCAAGCTTCGCCATGTAGTCGGCGCCCTGCTCGACGTTGAGCTTTTCCGCGGCCACGGTCGGCAGTCGCATCCAATCCTTGATTCGAGTCAGCGAACGATCGAAGTCGGCATCCACCGCGCGACGAATTGCTTTCAGCTTGCTGGCCGGCGGCGCCGATGCGAGAGCCGCAGCGGATGAGAGCGTCGCTGCGGAGGCGATGGCGCCTTTGATCAATGTGCGTCGATCCATTGTTTCTTCCAGAGGATTAAGCCTGCGAATAGACCGTCTTGCCGCCAACGACGGTGCGCACGATCCGAATGTCCTTGAGCGTGTCTGGATCGACGCCGTGCGGGTCCTTTTCGAGAACCACAAAGTCGGCGAGCTTGCCGGCGGTGATCGAGCCCTTCACGTGCTCTTCGTACGAAGCGTAGGCACCGTTGATCGTGCCGATCCGTAACGCCTCATCCACCGTGACCTTCTGATTCGCGCCCCACACGCGGCCGGCGTAGTCCTTGCGCGTGACCAGGCTCTGCAACGCCATCATTGGCTCGAACGGCCCGGGCTGATAATCGGACGCGCCGGGCACGCGAATGCCCGCGTCGAGGAAGCTCTTGTGCGCGAACATCCAGCGCACGTTCTCTTCGCCGTATGCGCGCCACTTCTCGCCGTGGTAGTAAACGTAGGTCCAGAACGGCGTCGGGATCGAGCCGGTCGCTTTGATCCGCCGGATCAGATCCGGATTGACCAGCGTGCAATGTTCGATTCGATGTCGGCGATCCGGATGCGGCCATTGTTTCAGCACGCGCTCGTAGGCGGTGAGCACCATGTCGATGGCGACGTCGCCGTTCGCGTGGATACCGATCTGCCAGCCGTGACGATGGGCATCTTCCACCGCTTCATCCAGCTGCTTCTGATCCAGCGTGAGCAGCCCGTGATCGTGCGGCTTGCCTGGGAATCCGGCGCGGATGCTCATGGTTCGCTCGGACGCCGAACCGTCCGCCACGAACTTCACCGCACCGATACGGACGTGCTCGTTGCCGAAGCCGGTATAGACACCGGCATCGCGCAGTTTCTGATACGCATCGAGGCCGTCGCGTCCGAGACCAATCGCCAGGATGTAAGCGCGATGGAGCAGTTCGCCGTTCGCATGCAAGGCTTGATAAGTGCGGATCTTGTCGCTCTCGGCGCCGGCATCGTGCACTGTCGTGAGTCCGCAGGCCGCCAGTTGCTTCGATTGATACGCCATGGCCGCTTCGCCGCGCTGACGCTCCTGCTCCGGCGTGAACTGCTCGTACTTGCCGACCTTTTCGAACGCGAGCAGCGCCATGTCGGCCACCTGCCCTTGCAAGTCCCCATTCGCATCCCGAAAGAAACGTCCGCCGGGCGGATCGGGTGTCTCTCGAGTGATGCCGGCGAGCTCGAACGCTTTGCTATTGAAGAAGCCGGTGTGACCGCCCCGATGCATGACGATCACGGGATGATTCGGCACGGCGGCGTCCAGGTCCTGGCGACTCAGCAGTCGCTGCTCCTTGACCTTGGTGTCGTCGAACTTGAACGCGTTCACCCAGTAGCCCGGCGGCGTCTTCGCCGCGCGCTCGCGCAACGCGTCCTGAATCTCTTTGATGGAGCGCCGGTCGGCGTTGACGTCGTACAGCTCTTGCTGCCGACCGGGATGGCAATGCGCGTCGATGAAGCCCGGCGTCACAGTCATGCGCTCGCAGTCGATGACCTGGGTGCGACGGGTCGCGAGATTGCGAATATCGGCCGTGCTGCCGACCGCAATGAATCGTCCGTCCTTGATTGCGAACGCTTCGGCGCGCGGCTGGCGATCATCCATCGTCAGCACGTTGCCGTTGACGGCGATCAAGTCCGGTGCGAAATCGGCGCCGCCGCGCGCGGACGTTTGCGCCTGTGCCAACGTCGGAACCGCGAGCAGCGCTCCGAGACCCAGCGCTTCACGACGACTGAACTGCGTCATCGTCATGCGCCCCACACTTTTTCATAGACGCGGAGCCAGTTCTCACCGAGAACTTTGCGCACGTCCGCCGCACTCCAGCCGCGATCCAGCAGACCTTGAGTGACTTTCGGCAGCTCGACGATGGTCTCGAAGTCCTTGACCATGTACCACGGCCAGTCGCTGTAAACGTCCGCCGGCCAACGCTCGCGATCCAGGCCCATCGCGTCCAGGTCCGAACGGCCGGTCATGAAGTCCGGTCCCAGTCCGATGTGATCGACACCCACCAGTTTCTTCAGGTGATCGAACTGATCCAGATGTTTGTCCAGGCCCGCCTGCGGCGTCCGCTGCACGTTCGCATCGTTGCGGCTGCGGACATGGAAATCGCTGAAGGCCGTGAGCCCGACCACGCCGCCGGTCTTGGCAATGGCTTCGATGAGCCGGTCGGAAATATTTCGCGGGTTGTCCATCAACGCCCGCGCGTTCGTATGCGAACAAATCACCGGCACGCCCTTGGAGATTTGCACGGCGTCGAACGAAGTCCGTTCGCCGGTGTGACCGCACACGTCCAGCACCAGGCGTTGCTTGTGAACCTCTTCGACGTAGCGATGACCCGCACGAGTCAGCGGCACATCCGGATCCAGACAACCGCCGCCGAAAATGTTCGAGTTGTTATAGGCGATGCTCGCGATCCTGAGGCCCAGCTGTCGATAGGCCCGCAGATTTCCCAACGGCCCCTGACCGTTGGCGTCGAGGATCAGCGGATCGGCCATCTGCCAGCCGGAGACGTGCGCGATCTTGCCCTGCTGATGAATCTGCCTGATCTCCTTCACCGTCCCCGCCTGCACGAGCTGGTCGGAGTTCGCGTCGAAGAATGTATGTAACGCGGCGAACGAGCCGAGGCCGCCGACGCTCTGGTGCCAGCAGTTCACACCGCCGGCCTTGAGCATGCCGAGATATTCCTTGGTGAGCGCAGAGGGATCGAGGCCATCCACCACCAGCGTCGAGCGCTGCACCTTCAGCGCTTCCTGAACCTTGCGCTCATCGATGCTCGTCACGCTGGGCGGCGCAATCGCCGGAGGAGTCGACGCGAGCGCGGGAGCCACCGCGGCCGCGGACAGCGTCGCCAGTAGATAATCTCGACGATTCAAGCTTCTCTCCTTCGTACGATCGGTTTTACGATGTGCGAGAGACAGGCGATTTTTTTTGGATCCCCAAGCGCAACGCGCCTGAACCGATACTAGCCAGCCGGTCCGTGGCCGGTCACTAATAGATCTAATGTGGAGGATTAGCGCCGCTTATCGCTCTGCTCACTTCGACATCGACGCCATCACCCGCTCGCGCACCAGGCGACGCGCGATCTTGCCGATGCCGGTCCGGGGCAGATCCGCGACGATATGAAACGCCTTCGGTCGCTTGTAACCGGTGAGCCGATCCTGGCAGAACTGTTTCAAGTCAGCCTCGAGCAGCGCCGTGCCTGGCGCCAGAGTGACTACGGCATGCACCGCTTCGCCCCAGCGCTCGTCGGGCACACCGATCACGGCGGCCTCTTTCACGGCCGGATGGCCCAGCAGGATTCCCTCGACCTCGTTCGGGATCACCGTGAGGCCGCCCGTCTTGATCATCTCTTTCACGCGTCCGTCGAGCACGAGAAAGCCATCCTCATCGAAGCGCCCGAGATCGCCGGTTCGCATGCCATTGACCGTGAGAATTTGTTTGGTCGCCGCTTCGTCCTGCCAATAGCCGGCAAACACGGTGAGGCTGCGCGCGACAATCTCACCCGACTCTCCGGGCCCCACCGGCTCACCCTCCGGATTCAACAAACAAATCTGCGCGCCCATCATCGGCCGACCGACGGTGCCGATCTTCCGAAGCTGATCGGCGGGATTGCAAACGGTGAGACACAGCTGCTCCATCATTCCGTAGAACTGCACGAACCCGACCTCGGGCATGCGCTCGATCAACGCAGCGATCAGTGGCTCCGGCATCCGCTCCGACGCATAAGTGATCGAACGCAGCGATGAAGGAATTTTTGCGGGCGCTGCGTCGAGGATGCGACGCAGGGTCGTCGGGACCGCATCGAAATGAGTGATCTGAAATGTTTCGATGGCCTCCCACACGGCGGCCGCATCGAAGTGAGGCATGATCACATGCGTGGCGCGCCTCAACGTGAGCGGCAGCAGGTGCTCCATGCACGATGAGAACAGCGGCAGAAAATGCAGCGTTCGCTCGCCATCCTGCAACTCGAATTCCAGAGCCGCGGTCGAGGCAGCCGCGAGCAGACTGCCATGAGTATGCACGGCTCCCTTGGAACGACCGGTCGAACCGGAGGTGAAGAACACCACCGCCGGATCGCTCGCTGCCACCGGCGTCAGGTTGCGCAGCTTCGATGCCGAAGCGAGCAGCTCCGCATAGGAACGAAAGATCTTCTCCGGCGGACATTCATCCAGACAGAACACATGTTCGATGCCGGCCGCTTGCAAGGCGTCGCCGTGTCCGACCACGGCCGCGGCCTGCGACGGGCCGACGATCAGCACCTTCGGGCGGATCTGCTCGAGCGCTACATACGCGTCCTTCCAGGTCCACCAATGATCCAGCGGCGAAGCCATCGCGCCGAGCATCGGCACGCCGAAAATGATCTCGACGAACTCGGCACGATTGCCGATCCAGAACGCGACCCGGTCGCCCTTGCGAATCCCCAACCCGGCCAGCGCGCCGGCGAGTCGGCGGGCCCGGTCGTGAACTTCGGCGTAGCTCCACGCCTTGCCCTGAAAAATCACCGCTGCGCGACCGGGCTCGGAGATCGCCGCCCGGGCAAGGATCGCATCCAATCGAGGCTCGCTGCCGTATTCGTGCGTGCTCATCTGTTATTGGCGAGAGTTGTTTGATGTGCCCGGATCTTAGCCAGCCGCGCCCGCCGGCATCTCTAATAGCGCTAATACACGGCATAAGCGCCCATTAATCCGCCCCGACATAAGCGCGATTTATCCGCTCCATTATTTCTATTCGCTGTCGGCGGGCGTGGCGCGAGCCTAAAATTTCAGGCCTATGACATCCCAACAAGGTCCATCCACGGTCGCCGCGGCGATCGCCCACTTCGTCGCGGCACAAGGTGTCAGCCGTGTTTACACCCTGCCCGGCTCGCATGTGAAACCCATCTGCAGCGAGCTGGCGCGCGTCGGCATAAGCATCGTCTCGACACGACACGAGTGCTCGGCGGTCCACATGGCGCATGCCGAAGCGGATCTCACTGGACGCATCGGCGTCGCAATCGTGACCACCGGCCCCGGCCTCACCAATGCAGTCACCGGCATCGCGAGCGCCTATCTCTCGCGCACGCCGCTCCTGGTTATGTCAGCGCGAGTTCCCGACCCGCAAGCTGGCATGGGCGCGCTCGAGGAGGTTCCGCAAGCAGCGCTGGTGCGTCCCGTGTGTCGTCATGTTCGTGAGATTTCCGATGCGCGCCATGTGCTCTCCGGCCTGCACCAGGCCGCGACTCTTGCGTTGGGCAGCGACGGGCCGCCGGGCCCGGTGTATGTCGACTTCACGCCCAATCTGCTCAAGGAGTCGATTCCGAAGTGGTATCTGGATCCGCACTGGTTCAATCCCGTCGTGCGCCCTGCCCGCGTACCGCATAACGACAGCATCGAACGTGCAGCCGCGCTGATTCGTAACAGCCGCCGGCCGCTTGCGATCGGTGGACGTGGCGTGCAAGGCGCGGGCGCCGCGCTGGAAAAATTCCTGCAAGCCACGGGCTGCTTGTACCTCGACACCCGAGAAAGCCGCGGCACTCTTTCACCCGACAATCCCTATTCCATCCCGGCTCTGCGCGGTCGTGCCATCGCCGAAGCGGATTTGGTGATCACGCTCGGTCGGCGATTGGATTTCGAGCTCGCCTATGGGTCGGGTGCCGTCTTCGCTGAATCGGCACGCTTTCTTCGCATCGGCCGCAGCGCTGAGGAACTGTCGGAGAATCGATGTGGTGACGTCGAGGTCTACGCGGACGTCGATGCAACGTTGGAACGTCTCGCGAATGCTAAACCCGTGGATGCGGACATCGCGTGGCGAGACGAGCTCATTCGTGCGAATGCCGATAAGACTCGCTCGAAGGCGCCCAGCAAACCGGCGGGCGCCGATGGGCGCATGCATCCGCTCACGCTCATCGATGCCATCAACCGCGTGACCGACGACGAGACCATCAGCATCGTGGACGGCGGAGATATCCTTTCGTTTGCTCGCATCGGCCTGCGCGCGAATACTTATCTCGATCTCGGCCCGTTTGGATGTCTTGGCTCGGGGGCACCCTACGCCGTGGCCGCGGCGCTTGCGTTTCCCTCTCGCAGAGTTGTCGCTCTCATCGGCGATGGGTCATTCGGATTTGGCGCGATGGAAATCGAAACCGCCGTGCGCACGGGCGCGCGTGCGCTGTTCGTGGTGGCGAATAACGATGCTTGGAATATCGAGCGCCAGGATCAACTGATCAAGTATCCGGAGCAGGAGCTTGGCACGACGCTGTCGCCGTCGCGCTATGACCTGCTCGCCCGGTCGCTAGGTGCTTATGGTGAGCGCGTCGAGCGCGCCGAGGATCTTGCGGCCGCATTCGAACGCGGCCTTGCAAATTTGCCCGCGGTGATCGATGTCGCGGTGACACGCGATGCTGTGTCACCGGACACCAAGAGCGGCTTGGCCAACGTGCCGCCGCTCCACGCCACTCAATCCTGGGAAGACGCCGAGCGGCGCATGCTCGCGCGCTGATTACCGCAGCCCCAGCACCTGATGAATAAACGCCTGCGCGCCGCAGGCGGTGGAGAACTCACCGCCGTACGCCGCAAGAGCCAGCGCGATCAACAATGTCGCAAACAGACAGTCTCGTTGAGTCACGCTGCTCCTCGATTGCTCAGTAGCGATAGAACCCGCGGCCGGTCTTGCGCCCCAGCCAGCCGGCCGCAACGTGGTTCCGCAGAATCGTCGCTGGCCGATACTTATCGTCGCCCAGGTCGCGATGTAACACTTCGGCGATGGCCAGGCACGTGTCGAGGCCGATGAGGTCCGCCAGTTGCAGCGGTCCCATCGGATGATTCAAGCCGAGACGCGCACCGGCATCGATGTCTTCAGCCGTACCCACGCCTTCCTGCAGAACGAAGCAAGCTTCGTTGATCAGCGGAATCAGAATGCGATTGACCAGGAAGCCGGGCGCATCGTTGCTCGTCACCACCGTCTTGCCCATGGCCCTGGCGAGCGCGACGGTCGACTCGTAAACGGCGTTGTCCGTCGCGAGACCGCGAATGATCTCGACCAGCTGCATGACCGGCACCGGGTTCATGAAGTGCATGCCCACCACGCGCTCCGGCCGCTTGGTCTGCGCGGCGATGACGGTGATGGAAATGGACGACGTGTTGGTCGCCAGGATCGACGCCTTCTGGCAAGCCGCATCCAGCTTGGCGAACAGCTGCTTCTTCAGCTCGACATTCTCGGTCGCCGCTTCGATGACCACGTCGCAGTCCGCCAGGCCCGCAAGCTCGCCCACCGGCGTAATGCGCCCCAGAATCTCCGCAGACTTGGCCGCGTCCAGCTTGCCCTTCTCGACCAGCTTGGCGAGCCCCTTCTCGATCTTCTGCTTACCGGCCGTCGCCGCGGCCAACGAGATGTCGGCCAGCGCCACCGAATACCCGCTCTGGGCCGCGACCTGCGCAATACCGCCGCCCATTTGACCGCTGCCGAGGACGCCGATGGACTTGATCTGACTCATGCTCTACTCCCGCGAAAACGCTTCAATACTAAATCTTACAGCACTGAGCAATTTGCCGCGGCTACACGATCATCGGCTCCTCGTACGCCCCCCACACCTCGCGCAGGGCGCCACAGATCTCGCCCAGCGTCGCGCGGGCCTTGGCCAGCTCGATCGTCTTCGGCAACAGGTTCACATCGGACGAGCGCGCTTGCTCCTTGAGCTCCTTCAGCAGACGCTGGACCAACGCGGTGTCGCGCTTGGCACGCACGGCATTCAGCCGATCGATCTGTAGTTGCGTGCATTGCTCGTCGTACGGATGAATCTCCGCATCGAGCGCGCGGGCATTTTCATCAACGTAGCGATTGACGCCCACAGAGATTTTCTCGCCGCTGTCGATCTTCTTGAAGATCGCATAGGCCGAGTCCGCCAGCTTCTGCTGGAACCAACCGTCCTCCACCAGCTTGACCGCGCCACCGAGCTGATCCACTTCGTCGAGCACCTTCCAGATTTCCCGCTCCATGTCCCACGTCAGACGCTCAACGAAGTACGAGCCGCCGAGGGGATCGACCACCGACGTCACATTGATCTCGTCGCGAATGATCTGCTGAGTGCGGATCGCGAGCTTCATCGCCTCTTCGGTGGGAATCGCAAAGGCCTCGTCGAGGCCGTTGGTGTGCATGCTCTGACAGCCGCCGAGCACCGCGCCGAGCGCCTGGATCGCTGTGCGCATCAAGTTGTTGTGATACTCAACCTTGGTCAAGCTCATGGCTGCGGTCTGCACGTGCACGCGCAGTCGCATCGACTCCGGCTTCTTGGCTTTGAAGCGCTCCGACATCACCTTCGCATAGACGCGTCGTGCGGCTCTGAACTTGCAGATCTGCTCGAAAAAATCCTGGTGGCTGATGAAAAAGAATGACAGCCGGGGCGCGAAGTCGTCGATGTCCATGCCGGCCGCGATGACTTCCTCGCAATACGCGATCGTGAAAGCCATGATGAACGCGATTTCCTGGATGGCATTGCCGCCGACATCGGACAGGTGATAGCCGCTCAGGCTGATCGGATTGATCTTCGGCGTCACCTTGGTGCTGTAAACGATCATATCGCGCAGCAGCCTCACCGCCTGGCGCACCGGATAGATCCATTCCTTCTGCGCCACGTATTCCTTCAGCGGATCGGCCTGCAACGTGCCTGCGAGCTTGGTCAGATCGCAGCCGCGCTGCTCAGCCACGCTGATGAACATCGCGTAGATCACCCACGCGGAAGGGTTGATGGTGAGCGAGACGGAGATCTTCTCCAGATCGATGCCATCAAACAGCCGCTCGATGTCTTCGATGGTGTCGATGGCGACACCGACGCGACCCACTTCGCCGAACGCCATGGGATCGTCCGAGTCCAGGCCGAGCAACGTCGGCAGGTCGAAGTCGGTAGAGAGGCCGGTCTGGCCGGTCTCGATCATGTATTTGTAGCGACGATTGGTAGCTTCAGGATTGCCGAAGCCCGCCACCTGCCGGATCGTCCAGGGCCGGCCGCGATACATCGTCGGATAGACACCGCGAACAAACGGATACGCGCCGGGAAAGCCCAGCTCATCGGCGGGAATATCGGCCACGTCGGCGGCGGTGTAGACCCGCTTCAGAGGAATGCCGCACTCGGTTTGATAGTCGGATCGTTCCTCTGCTCGCCCCTTGAGCGCGGCAGCGAGCTCCTTCTCCTCCCACTCCGCCTGTTTCTTACGAAGGTCGGCTATCGCTGCGTCCGAGAAAAGCTTCATCTCTATCTCTCTTGATTCCAGCCCAGCAATACGTTGGCAGCGGTGCGGGGATCGGATTCCCGTCTCACCACGGCTTGCAAGTGCTGCTCGAGGTCGTTGGCGCCCGCATCGAACTGCTGCTGAAACAGATGCCGGGCCATGTTGAAGATGCGCGTCCTGCAGTTGTTACGCTCACGCGCCGCGAATTCGCCGCTATCTTGCAGATGTTTCCAGTGATTGCGCAGGGTCGCCTGCAGGCTCTCCATGTGTTCGCCGGAGACCGAGCTCACAGCGAGAACGGGAGAACCCCACGTCGAATGCGTCGTGCCTCCGCCCAGCGCGAGCATGCCTTTGATCGCTGCGACGGTCGCCGCGGCTTCCGGTTTATCGGCCTTGCTCACGACATGGATGTCGGCGATTTCCAGAATGCCCGCCTTGATCGCCTGGATGTCATCGCCCAACCCAGGGGCCGAGAGCACGACGACCGTGTGAGCGGCCGTCACGATCTCCACTTCATCCTGACCGACGCCGACGGTCTCGATGATGATGGGCGAGTATCCGGCGGCATCGAGCACGTCGACCGCCTGAAGCGTCGAGGGTGCAAGGCCACCGAGATGACCGCGCGTGGCCATGCTTCGAACGAACGCCTGATTCGCTTCGGCCGCATCGTTCATGCGCACCCGATCGCCGAGGATGGCGCCGCCTGAGAATGGACTGCTGGGGTCGATCGCCACCACGCCGACTTTGTGACCTTCCAGGGTCAGCGCCTTGATCAAGGACGCCACGAGCGTCGACTTGCCGGCGCCCGGCACGCCTGTGATGCCGATGATGTGAGCCTTGCCTGTATGTTTGTAGATCTCAGCGAGGGCTGCCGTTGCTTCGGCGTAGTTGCCTTCCGCCCGCGAGATCATACGAGCGATCGCGAGTCTGGAGCCCGCAAGGACCTCCGGCACCAGCTCGAGCGAAGGGACGTACGTCGGACGCTTCGCCCGGTCGAAGCGAGCAACGCTAGTCATATGCGCCCACGAGCCTCGACCAGCTCTGTGATGGTCGTGACGATCAAATCGGCGCGTGCTTCCTGAGGAATAATCACATCCACACCGCACTCTCGGAGCGGCTCATAGTCCTGTTCGGGAATCACGCCGCCGGCGACGACGAAGATGTGCTCGGCCTTGTGCTCTCGCAGGCATCTGCATAGCTCGCGGAACAACGGCACGTGCGACCCGGACAGCAGGCTGACGCCGATCACGTCCACGTCTTCCTGAATCGCCGCGTTGACCACCTGCGTCGGCGTTTTGTAGAGGCCCGTGTAAATCACTTCCATGCCCGCATCTCGCAGGATGCGAGACACGACCTTGGCGCCGCGGTCATGGCCATCGAGTCCCAGCTTGGCGACCAGGACGCGGATTTTGTTAGTGCTCATTTGACGTTTCGTTGTTTGTCGAGGGGAACGACGGCGACATCGGTCAGTTTCGCGACCAGCAAGGGCTCGGGCAGCACATTGGCCGCCGAGTCGTTCGGATCGACCAGCTCGATGATCTTGTGCGCCGTGCACTCGATGGTCCGCGACGACTTTCCCACCGCCACGACCTTCGCTCGAATTTCGAGAAAGTCGCCGCTGCGGACCGGCGCGAGAAATTCGGCATTCATCACGCGCGACAGACCCTCATCGCCGTCGTGTCGGATGAGCAGCTCGGTCACGGCATCGCCGAACAATTGCACGATGCGCGCCCCATCCACCAAGCCGCCCGCGTAGTGACCATCCGCTGTGGACATGCGCACACGGATGACCCCTTCCAATGAACCGGACATGCAAACTCCCCTGACAGTCGAGCAAAGATCTTAGCCGCGCCTCGGCTCGCTCATCGCTAATAGCTCTAATACGCGAGATAAGGCTGCGTAATAGCGGCGGCATAACGCGCTCTTATGAGCGCCATTACCGCAATTTTCTTCCGCTGCCGGGGCCGCTTACCTACGATGCCCGCTGACAAAACAAACAGCGACAGGGGACGAATCATGACTATCAGCAGACGCGGCTTCATGCAGGGCGCACTGGCCTCCAGCGCAGCGTTCGGTTGGGCGCTGCCGGCCCTGGGCAAAGCTCAGGACGTACCGGTCCTGATGAAAGAAGCCGAGGATCTTTACGCCCGCTCCATCGTCGTCGACATGCTGTGCGACGAAATCCGCGATCAGGAAGGCTTGAAGTACATCAAGGACAGCGCCGTCACTTGCATGAGCACCACGCTCGGGGTTCGCAAGCCGGAGACGGAGAATGCCAAGGGCTCTTATATGCTCAATGCGTTCCCGCTCGCGGCCGCCGTCGAGGATTGCGCCGCCTGGAACCGGTTCATCAAAGACAACAGTTCCATTCTGGCCCCGGCACGCACCACTGGCGATATCCGTCGCGCCAAGCAGGAAGGCAAGCGGTCCGTGATGCTGAACTTCCAGAACACGCCCATCGAAGGCCGGCTGGAAAACCTCGACATGTTCCATTCGCTCGGCGTCCGCACGATGCAGCTTACGTACAACGAGCGCAACGACATCGGCGACGGCTCCACCGAGCGCACCGACGCGGGCGTGAGCACCTTCGGGCTGGCGGTGATCGAGCGCATGAACGAGCTGGGCATCATGGTGGACAGCTCGCACTCCGGCCATCAGACCAGCTTCGACGCCATCGAGTTCAGCAAGAAGCCTTCGATCTTCTCCCACACCAACTGCGCGGCGCTCAACCAGCATCCTCGTAACAAGACGGATGAGCACATCCGTAAGCTGGCGGCGAAAGGCGGCGTGATGGGGCTGACGACGGTCAACGTCATGGTCAAGCGCGATCTGCCGGTGACCATGAGCGACTTCATCGATCATATCGATCACATCGTGAAACTGGTCGGCATCGACCACGTCGCCCTGGGCAGCGATACGTTAGTGCGCGGCTGGCCGACCGACCCGAAGCAGAAGGAAGCCTTTCTCGCCGCTTACGGCGAGCCGTTCTTCAAGAACACCTATCGGTTTAGATACCCGTTGGGCACGGAAGGCCTCAATGACGAGCACAAATGGAAATATCTCACTGCGGGCTTGATCAAGCGCGGCTACAAAGAAGAGGCGATCGTCAAGATTCTTGGCGGCAACTGGCTGAGAGTCTTTGGTGAGGTCATCGGCTGACGCCCTCACCTCGTGCAGGCACCCACCTCAACAGCGCCGCGGCATCAGAGCCACTTGCCGCGGCCCCGCCTCGCCCCTGCGGGAATCTTACGCCCTGCACGCCAACTCGAAACATCGCAGCCAGCTCGAACCCCGCAGGCACTGGCTGCCGTGGCCACAGATTCAGATCCACGGACCAGACATCGCCAGGTCGACGCTGGATCATGCTATCGGTGGTCGCTAGCGAACCGTACGAAGGATGTGCCATTGCCTCGATGAGTCGAACGTTTGCCGCTCCCCTGCCTCGCGCGCTACCCACGACTTTCCACCGACCCGCCGAAGGATTCGTCACCACGATCTGCTTGTCACGAGCGTGGTCGTAACTCTTGGCGGGAAGGCAGGTGGAGCCGCTGCAGTCGTAGAGATGGAGGTCGACTGTGGCGGCATCCTGAGTCGTTATCTCAGTCCGGACCGTCAGCCAGGACGCGCCGGCGATGACCTCGATCTCACGCTCCACTCGCTCGCCGGCGCGCAGTTGCAAATCGATTTCTCGCCGTACCGCAAGTGGCGCGGAAATCAGGCCGCCGACGAAAGACGCATACCGATTGCTCAGCGTCACCTGCCCGCTGTGCTGCTGCAGATCGACGGAGTAGATCGAAGCGGTGGTCGTCACTGCGGTCGCCGGCAGCGCCTCGTTCTCCGGCACCGACCAGTCGTGCTCGGATGCATCGGTGGAATCAACCAAGGTCACCTGCCACACACCGGGCATGGGGCGGAACACCGACAGTCCACCGGACGTCGACAGCGCCTCGATGGTGCCGTACTCGACCACCTGGTAGTTGTCGGGCGCGTGCAGAAGCACGCTGATCTTCTGGCGCTTCGAACCAGCGCTGATCCGGAACAACTCAACTCCCTCGGGCACGTCGAAGAACATGTTGTGGCGACCTGGCCGATCCAGCTGGA
Source organism: Steroidobacter flavus (assembly GCF_042651805.1). Lineage (NCBI taxonomy): Bacteria > Pseudomonadati > Pseudomonadota > Gammaproteobacteria > Steroidobacterales > Steroidobacteraceae > Steroidobacter > Steroidobacter flavus. Next base: position 1,315,784 of record NZ_JBHSDU010000015.1, read on the forward strand.
CCTCCTCACTGACCTCAAAGCGATTCTCAGCCGTGAACGGGTGCGGCACGACGACGGTCACAGGCACCGTTGCAATCTCGACACCTGCACGCTCCAGCCGAAGCAGATCGCTGTACACCCGCGGCTCCCCTACCGAGATCTGAATCTGCAGAGTCACCGCCTTGTCGAGCGGCAACTCCACGGACGCACGAGTCTCGAATGCACGCTGGTCGGGTCCTTGCCAGGACAGCGCGTACTGAACGGGCGTGCGCGGTCCGGTCTTCCGCGTCAACGTGATTTCGCGAGTGCCTCGCATACCCGGCTTCCAGCCGTCTCGCTCAAATAGGCCACTGCCGACATTCGGTACAGGCAACCGATCGCTCACCGCCGTTCGAACCGGCGCGGAGACGTCGATGACTTCGACAGTCCCGCTAGCAGCTGCCTGCAGATGTCGCCAGGCTGCATCGATCTGAACCAGCCCGCGCCCTTGTTTATAAGTATCGATGTTCGGAAGGCGGCGCGCAGACTCGCGCATGGCCCGGTGTACACGATTTCCATCGACCGCCAGCCGCTCGCGCTTGGCGGCCCCCATCAGCAGCGCCGCTGCTCCCGCCGCTACGGGCGTTGCACATGAAGTGCCGCCGCAAATGTCATAGCCAGGCGGCAGCTCGTAGACGCCACCGCGTCGCGCGCGACCGCGATCCCATTTGAAGCCTACGGCAAGCGACATCGGCGTCGCCGGAGCAACCAGGTCCGGCTTCAACGCCCCCGTTCCGGCAGGCCCCTCGGAGCCGACCCAATGCAGGCTGTCCCGATTGCGACTGTGAATGCCGAGATTGACGTAGCCGTTCTCGGCGCTCTGATACGCGCCAACGGCAATCACAGACTCCGGCATCGCCGTGTCCATGACGTTGCCCATGCCGATGACGTTGTCCGCGGTGACGAACGCCGGTTTCGAATGTCGTGCCTGCAGCCTCGCGATAATCAGTGCCGGCACGGAACGGCCGTCCCTCGCCAGATGATAGACGCCCGAAAGATACAAATGTCCTTCGATCAGCACCACGTCGACCTGAGGATGCGTGAAGGCCGTGATGATCCCGCGAACGAACGTCGCGATGGAATCGTTGCCGTGCGCGGAGACCGCCAGCAACTGCGCACCCGGTGCAACGCCGTCGATGCGGCCGGCCGGCGTCCGGTTTGCGACCGCGGCGCCGGCCACTGCGCTCGCATGGTTGCCGACACCGAAGTTGAACGACAGCCGATCGCGGTCCCTTTGCAGCGCGTACGCAATCGTATCTCGCACCGGTGTTTTCGGATCGTCGCGGCCGACGATGCCGAACTCGTGCGTGCGACGATATTCGGCCACCGCAAGCTCATCCGCGAAATCGCCGTCGAGATCGGTATCGAGCCAGGCTTGCTGGCTGCGCTCGGACCACAGCACGGGATAGGAGATCAACACTCCTGCCGCCGCCTCCTGTTCGGTAGCCGGCACTGCATTCTGCGACCAAACCTTGTGGCCGATCTCATAAATGCGCTGTACGCCGCCGTCAGTGGACAGCACCGCCAGACGCGTCATGCGAAACGCGCCGTCGAACGGCACGGAATACGTCCGGCCTCGATGCGTGAGCTGCCGCGAGCGCGACGTCAGCGACGACGAGAAGCGCGAAGTCCAGAATTCGCCCATACCCTCGGACTGCGGATCGAGCGTCGGCAGCGTCGCGGGCAGATTGATCACATCCAGAAACTTCGGAATCCGCTCGCCGCCGGCCGACCACGCGGTCTGCAACTCGGGCAGCAGGAAATCCGGGAACCATTCCACGTGCGCAATCACCACGCCGCGACCGTCGTTGCCACCGAGACGCTCGCGAAAAGCGATTCCGTCCATGTCTTTCAGAATGTCGTACGGTTGTTCGAGGTTCGGCGCTCCGAGCTGCGGCGGCCAGTCCGCACGCACGTCTCGCACGGACGTCGCAGCTTTGTCGACCTCGGCCTCAGCCGGTGTTTTCGGTGGCGACCACGGTGGCGACTCCCAACCGAACAGCGCCTCACCATAGCGCCCACGAAAATTGTCGAGCTCGGCAGCTGCGATCGACGAATGATCCAGGAACTTCCGAACGCGCGCCGTCGGCAACACGGCCGTCACGTAGTCGACGTCCTTGCGAACATAGTCGACGCGACCACCCTCTCGGCGCACGAGATCGATCACCTCCCCGGTCCTGCCCTCTGCGGCGGCGATGGCGAGGACCACATACGGTTCGCCATTCGCTTCGTACAGCGCCAGCTTGCTGGATTCGACCGCATCCAGGCTCCATGCGCGCGAGGCCAGCAGCGCCAACCACGGCGCCAGCCATAGCAGATTCTTCATCGTGTGACCTCGAGGCCTATTGGGGATTATTTGTTCTGGGTCGCCAGGTTCGTGTCGAGCCAGGCGACGATCTCATCGACCACGCTGCGCACGTTCGCCGGCGACTGGCGCAGCCCGTGATCTTCGCCCCAATACCGCAGCAGCTTCGCCCGCTTGCCTTGACGGTACAGCGCGTAAAAAAACTCTTCCGCCTGCGACATCGGGCCGCGAATGTCCTGCTCTCCATGAATCATCAGCAGCGGCGTCTGCACGCGATCGACAAAATACAGCGGCGAGTTCCTCAGGTAGTGCCATAGGTCTTCCCACGGCGGCACGCCCATGCTGACTTGACCGTGTTCCAGCAGCCCCCAGTTGGCCGACTTCTGATGCTCGATGCCCCCGTAACCGCGCGCGGTGGGATCGAACTGTCCGTACAAGCTCACCAGTTCAGTGATGCCGGCCATCGCAATCGCCGCCTTGAAGCGATTCGTGTAAGTCACCAGCGAATACGTGCTGTAGCCGCCGTAACTCTGGCCCATCACGGCGAGCCGATCGGGATCGGCGATGCCCAGCTCGATCAGCTTGTCGACGGCGGGCATCGCACCCTTCGGCAGGTCGATGTAATCGTCGTTCTTCCCGCCATCGGGCGCGAGCGGCATGCTCGGCATCATCACGACGTAGCCCTTCGCGGCGTACAGGCGCATGTTGTACATGCCGGCGTAATAGGCATTGAAAAAATCGCTGTCGAAGCCGCGCACCGTGGCGCCGGCGTACACCCACATCAGCATCGGATACTTGCGACCCGGCACATAGTCCGGCGGCAGAATCACGCCGGCTTGCAACGACTGGCCATCGATGCCGCGATACTCGATGAGTCGGGTCTCGCCCATCGCCACATCGGCCATATGCTCATTGATCGACAGCAATTTCCTGGCGTCAGTGCCAGCCGCATTCGTCGCCCACAGAAACGTGCCCGTTGGTGCCTGATCTTTGAACAGCAGTCGCGTGCGTGCCGCGTCGTACGATTCGAATCGCGCGGTCGGGTTCGGCAGCTCGATCGGCGTCACCGTTGCAGTGTCGCCCTGGATCTGTGCCCGCACCCAAGGCCGCACTCCGTCCTTGCCCTTGCCAGCGATCAACAGCTCAAATGCCGCGCTTCGTTGCGGCCCGGCCCACACGACTTCGGCCCCTTGCGGCAGCGGTGCCGATGCGAGTCGCGTTGCCTCGCCGCTGGTTGCATCGAGCGTCCACAGCGCATCGTCGGCGACTCCCACCAACCGGCCGTTCGATGCGACACGATGCAAGCTTGCAGGAACGTGCGCCATCTTCGAGGTGAGATTGATAGGTTCGGCATCGTCGCGAAGCAGCCACCAGTCGGCGCGAGGGACGCTGCGCGAACGAACCTGACGGATCCACCACTCCAGCGGCGACAGTTCCTCATCGGCACGCACAGCCTTCGCAATCAGCCCGCCGGTATCGGCCCAGATCACGCTCGACGTGTCCGGGATGTCGGCCCCTGACGCCGCTGCCGCCATCGACAGCGCTTCCGGGCTCACGCGCTTGATGGAGAGATCGCGAGCGGACGCGACGAACATGGTCAGTGACAGCGTCGATATTTTGGGACGCGCACGGACCGCCACCGCGCTGCCATCGTTCGACCAGGACAACAGGTCCAGCAGATATTTGCCGGTTGCAGGCAGCGGCGCCCAACGCACCGACGAGCCGGCTATGAGATCGACAAATCCCAGCTGCTTGTCCACTGCCCAGGAGCCGAACGGATAAGAGAACTTCTCACCGCCGCCCGGCGCAGTGGCACGGATGGTCGCCAACAGCGCCGCCGATTTCGCATCCGGCGCAACCACCATCTGCAGATCGCCGTCCAGCGGAAACACGGGCACCGACGCGATCTCGTCCGATCGGGCATTGCGAGCGTTGATCCGCAGCAGCGAGACGTTCAATGGCGCGGCGGATTCTGCGCCCGCGCTCTCAACCGACGATACGGTCGGCTGGTCGCCTTGCTCGAGCGACTTCAATGTCGCGAACGCATGCTTCAAGCTGCGCGAGTACGCATCGAGCAGGCCGGAAACATTTCCTTGCGGAAGTGCCACCGCCAGCAGCGAAGTGTCGTCGATCCAAACAAACGGCGCGTTCTCCTCGTCGCTGCAGCGACCGGCGTTGTGAGCCTGGTTGAACTGATTGCGAAGATCGACGCGATAGAGCGACGAGCCGCCCATCGTCTGCGTCATCATCGCCCGTGAGCTCAGCCGCTTGATCGCCCCGCTGGATTTCTCCCATACGTGCAAGCGGATGTTATCGCCGCCGCGCGGCTCCTTTCCCGCGGGCTTGGTCGAGAGCATGGCAAGCCGTTGCCCGTCGGGTGACCAGGTGGCGCACCAGAATCCACTTGCGTCACGCGCACCTTGCGTGAGATTGCGTCGCTCGCCGGTCCTGGTGGAAATCAACCAGACATCGGCGCGCGTCACGTCCGCTTCATAATAAGTCCGACCGTACATCTCGCCGGGCGTCACCGGACGGATGATCACCGCCGCAATCCACTCGCCATCCGGGGAGACGGCGGTGTGATTGACGACGCTGAGCTTGAACAAATCGTCCAGCGTCATCGGATGCTGCGCGAACGCGCCGCCCGCCACGCACAGCGATACCAACAGTGCCCACAACTTGACCAGGCAGATGCGCATCGGGATCACCACCGCTTGGACACGCCGAAGGTCACCATCCGCCCGAGCGGACTGGCGTTGGCACCGTCGTAGTGCGAGTTGCGGCCGGAGGCAGCCACGTACGGCGGCTGTTCGTCGAGCAGATTGATCACGCTGAGCGACAGAAACAGGTTCTTGTTCGCTACTGCCGCGTCGCCCAGCTCATATCGAAAGTTCGCATCGACCGTCACATAGGAGCGGATCGGCGCATCGATCGCACCCGACGTATCCACATAGGAGTCGGCGTAGTTCACCGCCAGCGCTGCGTCGTACTTGCCGCGCGACCACCAGGCGGTGGTGCGAATTCGCCAGTCGAGCGGATTGCCGGTCGTGTCCACCAGATCCACCGCGGGCACACCGGGCGCGAACGAGCTCATGATTTCCTGGAGATGGCTGGCGTTGAAGCCAAAGCGAAACTGGTTGTCGCGCCACTCGAAGCCATAGTCGAGGGTCAGATCGAAGCCGCTGATGTCGACCTTGCCAGCGTTGATCCAGCGACTCTCGTAGGTGTAGCGCGTGCTGTTTTCCGGGTTGGGACCGAAGAAGCCGCCGGCATAGCTCGGTCCCGAGGCGTCGTAGTAGCTCACGGGGCCATTCACCAGCTGCGCCAGGGCAGCCTGCAGCGCCGCCGCCGACGCATATTCCGTCACGAACGCCTGCAATGTCGGATCCAGCAGTGCGCCGCTATCGAACGGCGGCGCGATGATGCGATCGGTGTACTTGATGTCGAAGTAAGTCAGCCCGATCTCCAGCCCCGACACCGACTCGGGACGAAACGTGAGCCCGACCGTCCAGTTCTTGGACTCCTCCGGGACCAGCGGCGAGGAGCCGAACAGCTGGATCACGGGCACGTAGCCCACGCCATCGGGCGCGGTGAACGAATAGATGAACATCAGCGGATCGATGCCTTTGTTGCTGTCGGCGAGCTCGCGACCCGCCGAGGGCGCGCGAAATGAAGTGCTGTAGCTGCTGCGCAGCTCGAGCGAATCGATGGGCGACCACGAGATGCCGATCTTAGGATTCGTGGTGTCGCCGAAATCCGAGTAGTCGTCGTAGCGGGCGGCCAGCGATATCTCCAGTCTGCGAACACCCGTCATCGCATTGTCGTGACCGACCAGCGGCACGTGCAATTCCGCGAACATCGATTTGACGGTGCGCTCCGCTTCCTCGTCGGCGGCCCACAATGGCACCTTGCGATAGTATTCCTCGGAGCGTGTGCTGGCGCCGACCGCGAGCCCGACGTTGCCGCCGGGCAGAGTGAACAGCGGGCCGGTCACCTTGATGCCCGAGCTCCACTGGTCCTGGCGCTGATCCTGGACGTATGACTGCGACGCATCGGGCGCGCCGGTGGCCACATTCCTGGCATCGAAACGCAGGTCGATGTCTTCCCGGCTCACCACACCATCGAGCGAAACTTCCCAGTCGCGGCCGAGCTCGTAGGTCAGACCCAGTGCCGCATTGATGCGATCGATGGTGTTGGGCTGCTCGGCGGTCAGCCTGCCGCCGCTGAATGTGAGATGGCCGAAGCGCTCCGAATGCGAGTACTGCACGTCGGCCTGAGCGGATAACTTGTCGCCGAGCCGCTGCCGGCCCGAGAACACGAACGCGATCTGTTTGTTCTCGGGAAAGATCGACGTGGGATGGCGCACCGTCGACGTGACATCGCGATCCGCGGCCAGCAGCTCGCTCTGGTTCTTGTAGTCGATCACGAACAGCGCATTGCCACTGCCCCATTGCGAGCCCACCGTGTGAGTGAGCTGCCATTCGTCGAGGCCGTCTTCGGTGGTGAAGCCGTAGAGCGCCTGGCTCTCCGCCCCTTCGAAATCCTGCTTGAGGATGAAATTCACCACGCCGCCGACTGCATCGGCACCGTAGATGGCCGACGCGCCGTCGCTCAGGATCTCGATGCGCTCGATGGCGCTCAGCGGGATCAATGAAATGTCCGTGAACGTGCCGGAGCTCGATGCCGCGATCCGGCGGCCGTTGATCAACGTGAGAGTCGCAACCGAGCCGAGACCTCGAAGGTTCACGCCGGTGCCCTTGGTGCTGTTGACGCCGGCAAGCGAGCCCGCACTCAACTCGCCATCGGCCGTAGCGCCTTCAGAGCCGCTGCGCACGTTCTGCGGCAAGGACTGCAGTAACTGTTCGGTGGTGCTGTAGCCGCTGCGCCGGATCGTCTCCTTGTCGATCACGATCACCGGCGAGCCGGCCGGCGCCACGCCTTTGATGTTGGTGCCGGTGACGACCACTTCGTCCACGTACCACGACTGCGCCGAGTCGCGCAGCGCGCCTTCCCTCGATGTTTCTTTCGGCTTCACCACCACCGTCGCCTTGCCGTCGAAGCTGACACTGAGGCGCGTGCCTTCGGTCAGCTTGGTGATGGCATCGACGGTCGTGAACTGCCCTTTGAGCGCAGGGGCGGCGATGCCCGCCACATCTGCACTGACATAGACGATCTGTAAGTTGTCACGCTCCGCAATGGCGCGCAGCGACGCTTCCAGCGGTTGAGCAGGCAAGTCGAATTCGAGACGGCTGGTCTGGCCCCAGGCCAGCGAGGTGGCGAGCACGCACGCCGCGAGCTGTGCACGGACCGCCAGACAAACGGAACGACGCGGTTGACCCATGATGTTGACCCTTCAAACGCATTGTTATGATCGGACGCTCCCCTGTGGAGTACTTACGGCGCGTTCGTGAGAACCCGACAGCTCGCCAAGATATTTTCCGCGGACCTGAAATTCGTGGCAGTCTTGGTCTCATGTCCGAATCGCCCGTCGCCCGGCTCTTCAAGTCACAGGGGAAACGCGTCCGCAGTTTCCTGCGACGGCGGCTGCGCAACGACGACGATGCACAGGACGCGACCCAGAATGTGTTCCTGGGCCTGGTCAGACGCGAACAGGCCGGTGCATTGGAAGAAGACGCACGCGCCTACATGGTGAAAGCGGCTTACAACGCCGCCACCGATGTACAGCGCTCGCGTGCAACTCACCACGCCGACGATCACTTCGCGCTCGACGAGAACACCCCGGCGGGCAGCAAGGTCGAAGCCAGCGAGATTCTTTATTGGCGCGAAGGCTTGCGCCGGGTCGTCGACGCGCTGAATGAGCTTCCCGATCTCACTCAACAAGTCTTCGCGCTCTACTATCTCGAAGGGCTGCCGCACGCGGGCATCGCTCGCCGGTTGCACATCTCGATCCGCAGCGTCGAGCGGCACATGGCGAAAGCGCTCGCCCATAGTCAGGAACGACTCAAGGACTACCTGCGATGAACACCCCGTCGATATGGACTCACCTGCGGCACGTGTTGGGCGGCTATCCCAACACCGCGGCCGAATGGGCAGTGCGCGTTCAATGTCCCGACGTGACTCGCCAGGAATTGCTGGTGCTGGATCAGTGGCTCAAAGCCGACCCGCGCAACGCGCAGGCGTACGCCGAGATCAACAAGATCAGCTATCTCGGGCTGCAGCTGCGGGAACATCGCGCCGAGCTGCCGCGCCTGGAAGGTTATCGACGACTGCGAGCGGCCGAGCGACAGAGCGAAAGATTCGTTCCGGTGCGCCTGTCCCGACTGACTCCGTCGCTGGCTGGCGCCTGTGCCCTGCTGTTGCTCACCGTCATGGTCGGCTGGTTCTGGTACGCGAACGATCGCTATTCGGTGGGCCACGGCGAGCAGCAGCGAGTCACGCTCTCCGACGGCTCGAGCGTCGTCGTCAACACCGATTCAGAAGTGAAGGTGCTCTACAGCGATAGCTCGCGCGTGGTGGCGTTGCCGCGCGGCGAGGCTTTCTTCGAAGTCGCCAAGAATCCCGAGCGGCCGTTCATCGTTCGCACCGACGATCTCGAAGTCCGCGCCATCGGCACCAAGTTCAGCGTCCGCCGCACCGAGGGCGGCACGCAGGTCGTGGTTTCGGAAGGCCGCGTACGAGTCTCGCGCATCGACACTGCGCGCACGCCATCGGTCGATCTGATCGCGAACATGCAGTTGAACGTGGCTCCGGAAGTGCCGATTCCCGCGCCCATCGCGATCGATGCAGCGGCCGCCACCAGCTGGACCGGTGGCATGGTGCAATTCGACGATGAGCCGCTGCTCGATGTGCTGCGGGAAGTGAATCGCTACACCGTCAAACCCTTCGTCATCGCCGACCCGGCGCTGCGATCGGTCCGCCTGTCCGGCCGCTTCCGAATCGGCGACATGGAATCGGTCACCTTCGCGCTCACCAACCGCTTCGACATCGCAGTGACGGAGGAGCAGAAGGAGATACGGCTGCACCGGCGATAGCCCCGCCAGGAGTGCTTCAGCTCTATTCCACAACAGGCAGAAGCACCGCCGACGGCTGCTGCTTCGATCGCAGCACCGTGATCTCCGCCTTTTTATAATCCACCGCCTTCGCGTTGAAGATGTTCGGTACGAACGTCTGCGGATTGCGGTCGTACAGCGGGAACAGCGTCGACTGGATCTGCACCATGATCCGGTGGCCCGGCTGGAACACATGATTCACGTTCGGCAGCTCGAACTTGTACTGCTGCGGCTTGTTGGCCGGAATCGCGCTGGGATGCTCGAAGCTCTCCCGATAGCGGCCGCGAAATATATCCATCGCAATCGCCAGCTGATAACCGCTGACCGCGGCATTGAGCGGATCCTTCTTTGGATACACGTCGATGAGCTTGACGACGAAGTCGCCATCGGTGCCGCTGGTCATGGCGCGAATGTCGGCGATAGGAATCCCTTGCACGTGTACCGGCTGCGTCAGCACCGGCGTCTCATACACCAGCACATCCGTGCGACCGTCGACGAAGCGCTGATCGGCCACCAGCCATTTGCTCCACGGCTCATAAGAAGTCCCCAACGCCCCCGGCGTCAGGTCGCCGAACGGATCGAGCACCGGGCGCGGCAGAAACGGCACGGGCTTGGCCGGATCGCTGATATAGGCATCGCCACCGCTCGACTGCGCAGGCCCATCGAACGACAGCTTGAAACTCTCGCTCAGATAAAGCGGCTTCAGCTCACCGATCTGTGGCCAGGTCGAGAAGCGCTCCCAGCGCTTCTCACCGGTGTTGTAGACGGTGACGCGTGCGAGGCCGGACGGCGGCCCGTCACGCAGATGCTCGTCCAGAAACGGCAGCAGAATGTCGCGGCGATACTGACGAGCCGTGTCTTCGCTCCACACCATCGGGCCGAGCGAACTCCCCTCCGCCTTCACTTGATTGTGATTCCATGGCCCGAGCACCAACCAGTTGTTGGCCTCGCTCCCCGCTGCCTTGAGTGCTCGCCAGGCGCGGTTCGCACCGCCAATGTCCTCTTGATCCCACATGCCCTGCGTCCACAGCGTCGGCACTTTCGATGGATGAGCCGCGAGCAGCTTGTCGAGCGCCTGACCTTGCCAATACGCGTCGTAGGCTGGATGCGCCATCGTGCGTTCGATCCAAGGCAACTGGGCGAGACCATGCGAGCGCATGTAGTCGCCGGTCGAGCCGGCCCGCAGAAACTCTTCGTATTTATCGTAGGTGTCGCTGGGCGCAATCGTGCCGGCGCCGCGCTGGCCCGTCTGCATATGAACGTAGCCGAGCATGATGTTTCTAAACGCGCCGTAGTGAAACCAGTCGTCGCCCATCCATGCGTCGATCAGCGGCCCCTGCGGCACCGCCGCCTTCAGCGCCGGATGAGGATCGAGCAACGCCATGGCGGCAGTGAAGCCTTCATAGGAGGAGCCGATGATGCCGACGCGCCCGTTCGACTCGGGCACGTTCTTCACCAACCAATCGATGGTGTCCCAGGTATCGGTGGCATGATCAGTCTCAGTCGGATTCAGCGGTCCGCGCGGCGGACGCGTCATCACGTAGTCACCCTCCGATCCATACTTTCCGCGCACGTCCTGATACACGCGGATGTATCCCGCCTTCACGAAATACTCATCGCCCGTCGGCAGCGCCCCCAGCAACGAGGCGCTGTCGGCCGAGCGCGTCGAACGCCCCGTCGCATCGTACGGCGTCCGGTTCATCAACATCGGCGCGCTCTTCGCGCTCTTCGGCACATAGATGATCGTATGCAGCTTCACGCCGTCGCGCATGGGAATCATCACGACGCGCTTGACGAAGTCCTGCGCCGGCAGCACCGGCTCGAACTGGCGGGGAATATCGCTCAAACTGACAGCTCCTTCGGATGCATGCGCCGGCGGCAGCGCCAGCATCACCGCGACCAGACTCACCCTCATCGAACCCATACGCTCTCCCAAAAAAAGAGGCACGACCCACACCAGCACGTGGGGATCGTGCCCGAGGGGCTGAACACGATTAGAAATTCATGCCGACATTGAAGCCGACGGTGCGCGGGCGCAGCCGGTAAGCTCGCTGAGCGGCGAACACGTTGTCGACCCAGGTGAAGTCGTCGGCATTGGCCGTGTTCTTTACGAACAGACCGACATTGATGGTATTGATCCTGACCCCGGCACTCAGATCGACGAGGCTGTAGTCGCCCGCGGGAGTGCCGGTCTCCTGGAACAGGCTGAAGTACTCGCTGATATAGGTGTAGTCGGCGCGCACGAAGCTCTCACGGCCACCCAGATCGAAACGTTTCTCCAGCGCCGCCTTGACGTTGTATTCGGCCGAGCCAGGCAATCGATCGCCCTTTTCGCCGAGACCTTCTGAGCTTTCCGCCAAGGTGGCATCGACCCAGGACGCCGACAACTCGACGATCAGATCGTCGATCACTTCGGCGGTGGTTTCGAATTCCACGCCTTGCGATCTCGCCTCGCCGGCATTGAAGTACAACGCGGCGCCCTGGAATGCAGTCAACGACGGCACGACGGGAATGCCTTCCCAATCGATCAAAAATCCGGTCAAGCTGCCTTTGAACCGGCCGTTGCTCGATGAGAACTTGATGCCGGCTTCGTAGTTGTCCACCGAGTCCGGATCGAGCAGGCCTTCGGTCACGCGGCGCTCGATGCCGTCGCGGAACTCGATCAGGCCGTCGTGATCGGCGTCGTACTCCGGAAGGATCTGACCTTGGAAGCGCGGCTCGCGAAATCCCTGCGACCATTGCGCATAAGCGAACAACTGATCGCTGAACTTGTACGAAACGTTGAACTTCAGGTTATCGCCATCGACGCTGGCCTTGCGCCCTTCGGTGCTGCTCGGCGTGCCCAGGTTGCGTGAGATGGGCACCGCTTGATCGAACTTGAAATAACGAACGCCAGCGGTCAGGGTCAGCGGCTCGAACGGGCGATACGACAGCTCGCCGAAGCCCGCGACCTGCTTCTGCTTGTTTCTGATCTGACTTTGGCTGAAGAACGCGCTCGCGGGCGCCGGCGGCCGGCCGTTCCAACGAATCGCCACATCGACATCGACGGTGCGATCTTCATAGTACGCGCCGGCGAGCGCCTGCAACGGTCCGGAGAGATCGGAGGTGAAGCGCAGCTCGTTGACGATGACTTCCTTCTCGTTCTCGTTGTAGGAGCCGCTGCCAAGGAACGGCGCACCGAGAAAGGACAGTTCCAGATCGCTCGCCGCCTCGCTCTTGATCAACGAGCTGGAGTTCAGCACGCTGCCCCAGCCCAAGTTGTATTCCAGCACCAGGTTGGTGATGTCGAGATCCATGTCGACGTATTCGTTATCGAGGCCCATCTCGCCGACCTTGACGCGCGTCTGCTGATACTTGCCGGGCAGATCGGTTTCCACTTCACGGAAGCCGTCCTGCTCGATCTTCTGCGTCATATGCATCAGCGTTGCAGAGAACTCGGTCGTGGGCTTCCACAACGCGGTGACGCGAGCGCCGGTATAAACGTCACCGCCCACATGCTTTCGATCCTGCGCAAAGGCGCCCGCATTGGCGGCGTCGATCACCTGCGGGTCCGGATTGCTGACCGCGACGTTGTCGATGTAACCCTCGTTGTCGTACCGATACGCCGCCATGCGCACCGCGAACTTGTCTTGAACCAACGGCGCGTTGACCACGGCCTGCGCCATGTAATTCTGGCCACCGCCGCGACCGGTCAAGGAATATTCCGTGGCGACGCTGCCCTCGGTCTGCTCCAGATTCGGCGCCTTGGGAATGACTCTGACAGTGCCGCCCATTGTGCCCGAGCCGTACAACGTGCCTTGCGGACCGCGCAGCACTTCTACCCGCTGCACATCGACCATTTTGATATCGGCGTTGCCGGCTTGGTTGCCGTTGACCTGCGGCCCCAAGCCCGTGACCGGCACTTCGCCGAAGTAACTGCCAACGGGAGAGTTCGCATCGAGCTGCGAGCCCATCGCAATGCCACGAATCGTGATGGTGTTCGAGCCGGCGCCGCGGTCTTGATAACTGACGCTCGGTAACGCGGCGAGATAATCGTCCATGCCGACCAGATGTCGTTTCTCGATGGAATCCGACGACATCACACTGACCGCCGCGGCGGTCTCCTGCAGATTGGTTTCGCGCTTGGTCGCGGTGACCACGACTTCTTCGAGACGCCGTCGTTCTTCGTTGGCCGCCGGTTCGGCCGCCCACGCACCGGAGCTGGTCACAGTGGCGAGCAGGGTCAGGGCACTCCAGTTTTGAATTCGCATCGCTTCATACCCCATAGATTTCTGACGCGGCGAGTGCCGTGGATTCTTAGCGCGGGCCGCACGGGGTCGCTAACTAATAGATTTAATGCCGAGGATTAGCGCCGCTTATCGGATAAGCCGGAGTTATCGACGCCATTATTAGAATTGCACTCGGTACCGGCAGCGGTGTGATAACAGTGGTCGATTAGATAAAGAACGATGGGAGAGACTGTGCGCAAACGTGTCATTGGCTGCTGCGCTCTGCTGCTGGGACTGGCTCAACCGCTGCTCGCCCAGGTCCCCGATAAATCCTGGGATGTCACCAAGCCGCGCGGCACTCCCGCCCGCATCGACTTCACCACGTCAGAAGGAACGTGGATGTCGACCGACATCACGCCCGATGGGCAATGGACGGTCTTCAATCTGCTGAGCCACATCTATCGCGTGCGCGCGACGGGCGGCGATGCCGAATGTCTCACGCAGAACAGCGGCATCGCGGTGAATTTCCATCCGCGCATTTCACCGGACGGCAAGACCATCGCGTTCATCTCCGATCGAAACGGTCAGAGCAATCTCTGGGTGATGGACCTGAACGGCAGCAATCCCCGTCCAGTGACCAGCGACAGCAACGCGCGCTACATGGAGCCGAGCTGGTCGCCGGATGGCCGCTTCCTGGTGGTGCGAAGAATCGATGCGGTGAAGCTGCTGGATGTCTCGATCGTGATGGTGCATCGGGACGGCGGCCAGGGCACCACGTTGGTGAAGGTCGAGAACAACTTGTTCCCCGGTGGACCGAAGTTCTCGCCGGACGGCCGCTATGTTTATTACGAAGTGCTCGCGGGCCCGGTCAACGGCACTTACAACGACACCGACACGCTCCAAGGCGATGCGCAGGTCCGCCGGCTCGATCTGGTGACCGGTCGCACCGATCCGATCACCGCTGGTCATGTGTACCAGCAAGACCAAGGCTCGAGCGGCGGCGCCTATGCGGTGGAGCCCTCGCCCGATGGGCGTTTCCTCGCCTTCGCGCGCCGCATGCCTGACGGACTGCTGAGCTTCAAGGGCAAGCAGTTCGGTCCGCGCACAGCGCTGTGGGTTCGCGATCTCGAATCGGGCAGCGAGCGTCTGGTCATGGACCCGGTCGAATATGACTTCGCCGAAGGACTCGCGCCCATCGATCAAACGCTGCCCGGTTATCGATGGACGGCTGACGGACGTTCCATCGTGATCTCGCAAGGAGGCAAGATCCGACGGCTCGATGTCGCCTCCGGCCAGGTGAGCACGATTCGTTTCAACGCACGCGTGCAACGAGCCACGACCGAACGAGTGAAGCCGTCCGTACGACTCTCCGACGGTCCGTTCGAAACAAAGTTCGCCCGCTGGCACACCGTCAGTCCGGATGGACGAACGCTGGCGTTCCAAGCGGTGGGCCGGATCTGGCTCATGGATCTTCCCTCCGGCACGCCGCGTCGACTGACGCCCGAATCTTCGCAACCCTACGAGTACTATCCCGCCTGGTCGCCGGATGGACGCTCGATTGCATTCGTCACCTGGGATGAAAAAGAAAGCGGCCAACTGTGGGTCGCCAACGCAAACGGCGGCTCACCCAAGCCCATCGCCAGACAAGCGGCCGAATATCTCTCTCCCACGTGGACACCCGGCGGCCAGTCACTCATCGTCGCGCGCGGCGCCGGAGCGACGGCGCGGGGCCAAGGCCTTACGCGTACCGAGTATTGGGATCTGATCAACGTCAGTCTGGCTGGCGGCGAGACTCGAGCCGTGACGCGCGTGACCGGTCTCATTCCGCAAGTTTCGTTCGCCAATGGACGACTCTTCTACTACGAGCCAGCGAGCGGCGGACTGACGCTGATCTCGGTGACTCTGGACGGTCTGGAGCGTCGCGAACATCTCAAAGTCACGCACGCCGCCGAAATCGTCGTCTCGCCGGATGCAAAGTGGATCGCCTTCACGCTTGGCGCCAATGCGTTCGTCGCGCCGATGTCGGCAACGGGCTATGCGGGCGCGCTGCCCGTGATTGGCAAGTCGGGCGGCGCCCTGCCCGTCACGCAGCTGACCACGGTCGGCGGGCTTTTCCCTCGCTGGCGCAATGCTCAGACGGTGACGTTCGGTAACGGCAATCAGCTCGTCTCTTATGACGTGGCCGCAAAGAAGACCGATACAACGACGATCAAGCTGAGCGTGCCCCGCGATCTGCCACGAGGCTCGATCGCTCTCACCAACGCGCGCATTCTGACGATGGAGAATCGGCAGGTCATTCCGAAAGGCACCGTTGTGATTCGTGCCGGCCGCATCGCCTGCGTCGGCGAGTGCAACACCACGGGCGTAGACCACACAGTCGACCTCGCAGGTCGCACGGTGATGCCCGGCATGATCGACATGCACGCTCACCATCATCGCGAGTACGTCGCGATTCAACCGCCTCACGATTTCGAGACAGCCATCTACCTCGCGTACGGCGTGACCACGACGTTCGACCCGACCACCGAATCGTTCGGCGTCTTCCCCACCGCCGAGCTGATTGAAGCCGGCGGAATGATCGGGCCGCGCGTGTTCACGACCGCGGAGTTCATGATCTCTGGCGAAACCGCCTGGACCAACGAAAACAATTCAGCGGCCGCCATGCTCGACGACGCGAAGCGTCGGGTGCAATGGGGCGCGACGGGTCTCAAGGATTACATGCAGGCCACGCGTTATAAACGCCAGTGGGTGGTGGAAGCGGGCCGACAGCTCGGCGTGATGGTGACGGCCGAAGGCAGTCTCGACCTCGATCATAAGATCAGCCTGGCTCTCGACGGGCACACGGGCTTCGAGCACTCGACCGCGCATGCGCCGCTGTACTCCGATGTCACCACCCTGCTCGGCCGGCTTGGCTCGGCGTACTCGGCGACGCCGTTGGCCGGTGGCACGGGTGCTTGGAACGAACAATTCTTCTGGCAAGAAAGCGATTTGTGGAAGGACGCCAAGCAGCAGCGCTGGATGCCGTGGCGACAACTGATTCCACACACGCGTCGACGGATGTTACGTCCGCCGACCGACTATTCCATTCCGATGCTTGCCCAAGCTGCCGCCGACATCGTGGCCGCTGGCGGCCTTGCGCCGATCGGCTCGCATGGACAACAGCACGGCATCGGTTCGCATTGGGACACCTGGATCTACGCAGAAGCCATGGGCCCCATGGGCGCGCTCGAGGCCGCAACCCTTCACGGGGCGAAATTCCTGGGCATGGAACGCGACCTCGGCTCGATCGCCGTCGGCAAGCTCGGCGACCTCGTCGTGCTCGACGCCGATCCGCTCGAAAACATTCGTAACACCGCCGGCATCCGCTACGTGATGAAGGCCGGCGTGCTGTACGACGCCAGCTCACTCGATGAGCTCTGGCCGAGACAGCGTCCCTTCGGCGACTACTACTGGCACGTCCCGGAAATGTATCGATCGGACGTGCGGCCGATCGACTATCACGATCACCCCTCACAACCCACAAAACCATGAGAAATCTTCCCTGCTCTCGTGCCGGCTGGCTGCTGGCCGCCGCGACCTTGGTAACGAACGTCAGCCTCGCGCAGTCCGGCGACGAGGCCTGGCAGACCGGCGGCAACAACTGGCGACAAAACTATTTCTCGCCGCTGAAAGACATCGATCCGAGCAACGTCGACCAGCTCGGCTTCGCGTGGCAATACGACATCGACTTCGACAGCATGCTGGAAGCAACGCCCGTGGTTGTCGACGGCACCCTGTACACCAGCGGCAGTGGCGGCATCGTCTACGCTTTGGACCCCGTCACCGGCAAGCAACGGTGGAAGTTCGAGCCCAAGATCGATCCGTCCTTCAATGGCGAGGTGGGTTATGGACTGACCAACCGCGGCGTCGCGGTGGCGAACGGGAAAGTTTATGTGGGCGCGATCGATGGCTGGCTCTACGCGCTGAATGCCACGAACGGATCGGTCGCTTGGAAGGTCGATACCATCAATGATCGCAATCGCGCCTACTCGATCACTGGCGCGCCGTACATCGCGGGCAAGCGAGTCGTCATTGGCAACGCGGGCTCGGAGTTGGACGCACGCGGATACGTCACTGCTTACGATCTGGAGACCGGCAAACAGGCGTGGCGCTTCTTCACCGTGCCTGGCGATCCGAAGAAGGGGTTCGAGCATCCCGAACTTAAAGAAGCGGCGAAGACCTGGTCCAAAGACAGCCGATGGGATGTCGGCCTCGGCGGTACCGCGTGG
This sequence comes from Steroidobacter flavus, assembly GCF_042651805.1. NCBI lineage: Bacteria > Pseudomonadati > Pseudomonadota > Gammaproteobacteria > Steroidobacterales > Steroidobacteraceae > Steroidobacter > Steroidobacter flavus. Next base: position 1,333,593 of record NZ_JBHSDU010000015.1, read on the forward strand.
GACGGCATGGCCTACGATCCCGAACTGAACATTATCTATGTGGGCACAGGCAATGGCGCGCCGTGGGATCGCAACGTTCGCAGCCCCGGCGGCGGCGACAATTTGTTTCTTTCCTGCATCCTCGCCATCAACGTCGATACCGGGCGCCTGCTGTGGCACTACCAGACCACGCCGCGCGACACGTGGGATTACACGGCCACGCAGAAAATGGTGCTGGCCGACATCACCATCGACAGCCGCCCGCGCAAAGTGGTGATGCAGGCGCCGAAGAACGGCTTCTTCTATGTGCTCGACCGCCAGACCGGCGAACTGCTTTCCGCCAAGCCTTACACCAAGGTCACGTGGGCCAGCGGCATCGATATGAAAACCGGCCGTCCTATCGAGACGGGGTCGGCCGATTACACCAATCAGCCGCGTCTGGTCACGCCGGGGCCGAACGGTGCGCGTGCCTGGCAGCCGATGTCATATAACAGTGTCACTGGGTTGGTTTACATCCCCGTCTTCGACACTACGGCTGTCTTCGCAACGGTTGCCGAGAAGTTCCAATACAAGAAAAAGAACTTCAATGAAGGCGTGCATCGCGCGGTGGTGCTGCCCGATGGCGAGCTGTTGGTGCTCTCGTTGCCGGAGGGTTTAAAGTTCGATCAACCGCTGCCCCGTCCGAAGATGTTCCTTCGCGCTTGGGATCCTGTGACGCAGAAGGCGGCCTGGGAAGTGGACATCACCGGCACGCCGGAGAAAGGCGCGATGATTCGCCGTCCGGGTGGCGTGATGAGTACTGCGAGCGAGCTGGTGTTCCAGGGCGATCTCGATGGTCACTTCAAAGTGTTCCACGGACGGACCGGGGCGCAGCTTCGAGACATCAATGTCGGCACCAGCATCATGGCTGCGCCGATGACTTATAAGATCGATGGCGTGCAGTATGTCGCTGTCATGGCCGGCATCGGTGCGTATCCTGGGTACGCGGACTATCACTACGGGAATAAGGGTCGCGTCGTCGCATTCAAACTGGGCGGCGGCGATGTTCCGCAACGTCCGCTGGTGTCGCAGGTCGCGCCGCCTTCCGGCGAGCCGCCGCTGCCGGACACCGGCACGCCTGAGCAGATTGCGAGCGGCAAGGCGTTGTTCGCGCAGCACTGCGCGATGTGTCACGCGAACGGCCGGGCTCCGGATCTCACCCGATCGAACGCGGCCACACACGCTGAGTTCAAAGACATCGTTCTCAAAGGCGGCCGCTCCGCGAAAGGCATGCCGAACTTTGCGGAAGTGATTTCGGAGAAGGACGCGCAGGCTATCCAGGCGTTCATCATCCATGCCGCCGCGAAGCAGACCTCAGCATCGACGACGGCCAACGGGCCAAATCCGGCCGTCAAATGATCGCCCCGCGCGGCATCACGGCTCAAATCGACACCTGATAGAACCGCCGTCGCCCCGGGTTGCCGTCCCGGGGCGACATGCAGTGCTACGACTCGGCGCCGATCGGCACCAGGTTATCGTCCGAGTTCCGGTCGACATACTTATTATATGGGTCGAACCCGACGAACTTCGGCTCCTGGTCCACCACCACCGTCACCGTGTGCTTGCCGCCGCTCACATGCTGGCGCTGCATGAACAGCACGTTGCCGTCCTTGAAGCCCGGCTTACCCGGCTCAGCAGTAAACACGCCGATATCGAACTCCCCTTCCAGCGGCGCTTCCCTCTCCTCACCCTTCGCGTCCGCGTACAACTTGCGAGCGTTCAAATCGATGGCCACGCTCCACTTACCGTCCGCCTGTCGAGTCGCGCGGCTGCCAGTCACCTTGAGGTCGTACAGCGTGATGTTCTCGAACAGATCGGTGATCAGGTCCTGAAGCTCCGGCTTCGCTTCCGCCCGCAAGCGTGTGATCAAGTCGCGTGACGTGGGATACGGCGCCGGCTTGAACGCGTAATCCCGAATCAGCGCCTGCAACGCGCGATTCACGGCATCTTCGCCCATCAGATCCTTGAGGAGGTACATCACCATGCCGCCCTTCTGATAGCGGATGTGCGCCTGATTCTCGACCCGCTCCAACGGCACCTCACCGATGAGATCGCTGGCACGGCCACGCAGGTAGCCATCGAGCGAACCCTTGAGGAACTTGCGGATCTCCTCAACGCCATACATCCGCTCCATCACCATGAGCGCCGCATACTGCGCCAACGTCTCCGACAACACAGTCTGCCCCTGCATGTCCGCACCGATCACCTGGTGCGCCCACCACTGGTGCCCCGCTTCGTGAGCGGTGACATACGTGATGAAATCGATCCGGTCACGATGCGTGCTGTCCAGAATGAAGCCGGCCGCTTCCGAGTAAGGAATGGTGCCGGGGAACGCCTGCGCGAAATTGGAATATGCCGGAAACTCGACGATCCGGAACTGATTGAACTGATACGGGCTGAAGTTGGTCGAGTAATAGTCCATCGACGCCTTCATCGCCGTGATCATGCGATCGACGTTGTACGGATGCGTGGGATGGTAGTAGACCGCCAGCTTCACGTCGTTCCACTTGTCTTCCTTGACCGCGTAACGTGCCGACTGGATCGAGAAGAAATTCTGAATCGGCGCCTCGGTGCGGAAGTGCGAGACGCGTCGGTCGCCCTCGACCTTGGTGTCGAGCTGCTGACCTGGCGCCACGATGACGTGATCCGCGGTGCTAGTCACCGTCACATCGGCGTTGATCCAGTCGCTGTCGTGCCTGAAGTAATGATGCGCGCGACCGCTCTCGTCTTCGAGCGCGGGCGGCCGGATTTCATCGGGCAAGCCGAACTTGCGACGCTGCGTCCGGTCCGCCAGCAACACCCATCGGTTGGGGCCGAGCACGGGCGCGATCTGCCAGTTGTCGATGAACACACCGTTCTCGACCACACGCATTTCATTGTTGGTGTTCTTGAAGCCGCGCTGTTCGCGCACGGTCTCGAAACGCACCTCGGCCCGCTGGCCGGGCGCCAGCGGCTGATCGAACGTAAAGATTCGATAGTGCAGGTCCGGGAACTCACGCGTCATCTTCGCGCCCGGCACCTCGAGCGACTGCATCTGCACCTCGGCCACGACCATCGGTCCAAGGAACGATTTCATTTCGAGCTGACGTGGCCACGTCACGTGCACCTCGCTCAGCGGCCCGTTCGTCCGGTTCTCGACGACATAGGTTCCGCGTGTCACCACTCGCGGCTCAGTGGGATAGATGTCGACGTTCAATTTCACATCGACGATGCGAGGCTGAGTCACCTTCTCGAACGGCAGCACCGTCTTCTCATACTCCGCCGACCAGTGCGTGCTGTCGATGAAGGTCCGATACTCATTGAGCACATTGGTGTTGTAGTAGATGTACCCGCCGGCCGCGACCATGACGGCAGCGGCCCCCGCCGCCATGAATCCCGCCGGCCCTTGCAATCGCGACGGCAGACGTTGCATGCGCCCCTTCAACGGCGACGACGCGCCTCGACGCCACAACCCATACGCAAGCACAGCGAGGATGGCCGAGAACGCTGCCCAGTACAGACGGAACCACGCCGCATGCTTTGCGAATTCGCCCTGCCCGTTCATATCGGACAGCGGCACTGGCGAGGAGCTGGCGAAGTGATACAGGTTGTGCTCGAAGCCGAGCTTGGACAGCGACATCTGCGCCACCAGCACCAGTAATGTGATCAACAGGCCGCCGAACTTGTGGGGCACCAGCATCTGCACGAACACCGCCAGCACGGCATACATCACCATGTTGAGCAGCCACGGCAGCACATACCAGACCAGGTAGTGACTGAATTCGAAATCGAAGTAGCCCTTGACCGCCTGCACGCACAACGCCGCGCCCACGCTGATCAGCGCCATGCTGAAGAGCACGATGGCAATCGCGATGATCTTCGGCAGCACGAACGCCCAATCGGCCGACGGCGTGGCGTCGACGATTTCGTTCACGCGACGTTCGCGATCCCGCCACACCAGCTCGCCCGCATAGTACGCGGCGATAATCAACGGAATCAGCGTGAACTGATCGATCAGCGTCTTGATCATGATGCGCGTGACCGGCAACGTGATGCTGACGTTGTCTTCGCCCGCATACCACAGGCCGACCACTGTGTTCATAAAGCCGATGCCGAGCAGCACGATGTACGCCGGACTGCGTAGCACGCTGAGCACGTCGAACTTCGTCAGCGCGACCAGCGGTCCCCAACCGAGAGACTGCGTATCCGTCGATGGCCGTGGCAGTGGGCCCGCAGCGGGCGCGTTGTTCTCTGCTTTCTCCTCCGCCGGCCGCTTCGACGCTTTGGTTGCCGAGCTCAACTGACTCTTGTACGTCCGCCACGTGACCGCCAGCAGCGCGAACGCGATCGTCACCCACAGGATGCGATTCTGCAGAAAGTGCCCGACGATGGGCGTCAGCAGCGAATTGCGTTCGCTCGCCGTCCAATGCTGAGTCACGCTCCGGAAGCCCGACATGCCGAAGGGATCCAGCACCGCCGCGATATCGGCGAACTCCTTGCGCGCGAAGTAAGTGGTGGTGAGCAGATAAGCCATCAGCACCACCAATGCCACGATGTACGTAGCGATCATCGAGCGTGTCACCGTGGCCAGGCTGAAGAAGCTGGCGGACAGCACGAACAGGGTCGGCACACACAGCACCAGATACGCATAGAGATAGGCGCCGGGCTGGAACGGCCCGACAGTGCCCGGATCGAGCCAGGGCATGGCCGAGGCGATCAGCACGCCCAGCGGCACGCTGAGAAACACCAGGCAGGTGGTCAGGAAGCCGCCGGTGAAACGACCGAACAGATAATCGAACCTCGTCAACCGCGTGGCATGCACGATGGGCCCGAAGCCGCTCTCATCGTCGCGCAGGATCACATTGGAAACGAACGTGGTGACGATGAAGATAGCGAAGATGACCATGATCATGCACATGGTCGCGATGGCGAACGGCGAGTTGCGGGCCACATAGCCGCCCCAGCCGATGCGCAGGTCGTCGGAGGTCACCAACGTGAAGGTCAGTGCCAGAAAAATGAAGCTGGTGATCCAGAAAATGGGCGAGCGGATCTGATATCGCAGCTCGAAACGCGCGACTTGAGTCAACATGTTGTAACCCCTCAGGCCGCGCGACGCAGCGACGACAAGGTCGAGAAATACACGTCCTCGAGACTGCCTTCGGCGGTGTCGAATCCCGGGCCCGGTTGCCGGTCCGCCAGCACGTGGATCACGGTGCGACCGCTGGACAGTCGAGTCGCGATGACTTCGTGCGCTTTTCGATGCGCTTCGAGCTCGCGCTTGTCGATGACTTTTTGCCAGATGCGACCGCGCAGCTCGCCGATGAGATCCAGCGGTGCGCCGACACGCACGATCTTGCCGCCGACCAACATGGCCGTGCGCGGGCACAGATTCGCAACGTCCTGCACGATGTGCGTCGAGAGGATGACGACCGTGCTTTCGGCGATCTCCGCCAACAGATTCAAGAATCGATTGCTCTCTTCAGGATCGAGACCCGCGGTGGGCTCATCGACGATGACCAGTCGCGGCTGGCCGATCAGCGCCTGCGCGATACCGAAGCGCTGACGCATACCGCCGGAGAATCCGGCCAGCGCCTTGTGTCGCACCGGCCAGAGATTGACCTGATTCAACAACGCTTCGACGACCGTGCGCCGCTCGCCGCTCGCCGCATAGCCTTTGAGCACGGCGATGTGATCGAGCATTTCGTAGGCGGATACTCGCGGATACACGCCGAAATCCTGCGGCAAGTAGCCGAGCGTCCGACGCAACGCTTCCGGATCGGCGAGCACGTCGATGTCCCCGAAACGAATGGTGCCGGAGGTCGGCGTCTGTAAGGTGGCGATGGAACGCATCAACGACGACTTGCCGGCGCCATTCGGGCCCAGCAGCCCGAACATTCCCGGCGGCACCTGGAGCGAGACCGAGTCCAGAGCGCGCGTACCGTTCGGATAGACGTGAGACAGATTCTCGATGTGAAGCACGGCATCCCCAATATGTTTTTTTATGGCGTCTGGATCTTAGCCAAGGGCGTCGGTACGACGCCCCTAATATCTCTAATGCGCCCCATAAGGCGGGGTTATCACTTCACGACGGGCAGCAGGATCGCGGTCGGCTGCGCCTTGGAGCGCAGAATGGTGACATCCGCCTTCTTGTAGTCCGTCGGCCTGGCTTTGAAGATATTCGCCACGAACGTCTGCGGATTGCGGTCGTACAGCGGGAACAGCGTCGACTGGATCTGCACCATGATGCGATGGCCCGGCTGGAACACGTGATTCACATTGGGCAGCTCGAAACGATACTGCTGTGGCTTGTTCGCCGGGATCGCGGTCGGATGTTCGAAGCTCTCGCGATAGCGGCCGCGGAAGATATCGGTCGCGATCGGCAACTGATAACCACTGGCGCTGGGGTTGGTGTAGTCCTTGGACGGATACACATCGATAAGCTTCACGACGAAGTCACCATCGGTGCCCGTGGTCGAGGCGCGGATATCGGCAATGGGAATGCCCTGCACGCGCACCGCCTCGGTCAGCACTTCGGTTTCATACACCAGCACATCGGGCCGGCCCGCGACGAAGCGCTGATCCGTCGACAACCATTTGCTCCAGGGATCGTAAGCGCTGCCCAACCCGCCGGTGGCGCCGAACTCACCGAACGGATCGACCACGGGCCGCGGCAGGAACGGCACGGGCGTCGCCGGATCGCTGGTGTAGGTATCGCCACCGTTGGCTTGCGCCGATTGCTCGAATGACAAATTGAAGTTCGCCGTCAGATACAGCGGCTTCAACTTCGTGCCGCAGCCTTGATCGCAAGCCGTCGGCCAGGTGGTGAACTTGTCCCAACGCTTCTCGCCCGTGTTGTACACGGTGACGCGAGGAAGATTCGCCGGCGGACCGTTGCGAAGATGCTCGTTCAAGAACGGCAACAGCATCTCGTTGGTCCATTGATACGAGGTGTCCGTCGGCCACTTCATCGGGCCGATCGACGTGCCGCCAGCCCACGGCTGGATGTGATTCCACGGGCCCATCACCAGCCAATTGTTCGCTTCATGACCTGCCGCCTTCAACGCACGCCAGACATGATTCGAGCCCCACATGTCTTCCTGATCCCACAGGCCCTGCGTCCACAGCGTCGGCACTTTCGACGGACGCGCGACGATGAGTTTGTCTACGGCGAGGCCCTGCCAGTACGCGTCGTACGAGGGATGCTCGAGCAAGCGCTGCACGAACGGCAACTTATCCAACCCATTGCTGGCGGCGTAGCCACTGACCGAACCGGCTCGCAGGAACTCTTCGTACTTGTCGTAGATCTCGCTCGGCGCGATCACGCCCTCGCCGCGCTGGCCGGTCTGCATGTGAACGTAGCCCAACATCATCTGGCGGAAGGCGCCGTAGTGGAACCAGTCATCGCCCATCCATGCATCCAGTAGCGGCCCCACCGGCACAGCCGCTTTGAGCGCCGGATGTGGATCGAGCAACGCCATCGCTGCGGTGAAGCCGTCATAGGAGTTGCCGATGATGGCCACTCGGCCGTTGGACTCCGATACGTTCTTCACCAGCCAGTCGATGGTGTCCCAGGTATCGGTGACGTGATCCGTGGAGGTGGGATTGAGCGGCCCTCGCACCGGCATGGTGACGACGTAGTTGCCCTCCGAGCCATATTTCCCACGAATGTCCTGATAGACGCGGATAAATCCTTCGCGCAGGAACTTGTCGCCATTCATTCCCGGCTCATAGCGTGCGGCGTTGTACGGCGTACGCCCCATCAGCATAGGCGCGCCCTTCACCCCCTTGGGAATAAAAATCAACGTGTGCAACTTCACGCCATCGCGCATCGGAATCATCTCCTCGCGCTTGATGAAATTCTTCTCGAAAACCTTGGCGGTGAATTCTTGAGGAACGTCGTTGAAGGGCGGCGGCGATTGCCTGTCCGTATCCGCCTGCGCGGCCGCGGTGACGATCGACAAGGACAGCGCCAGCAATCCGAAAGCTCGAAGTCTCACGATGGCTCACTCTCTTGACGGAGGTAACAGTCGATTCTAGGCACCCGGCTCCGGCCGACGGTATCAAATCATTTTGATGGCGGCCATAAGCGGGACCGACGGACCTAACGCGAGCTTATGACCAGCATTAGAACGATTTGCTACCGCTGCGCGCCGGTCTGTTTCAAATTAAGACAAGAATCTTTTCGCGCCTTACAACTGCACCAACATGGGGACATTATGAAGATTCATGCAACATCACAGATCACGGGAGCTGTGCTGATCGCACTCTACGGACTGCCGCCGCTGGCCAGCGCGCAACAGCAGGCCGATACAAAACTGGAATCGCTCACCGAAGTCATCGTGACCGCGAGCCGCCGGCAGCAGACGACGGAAGAAGTCCCCTACAGCATCTCGGTCGTGAACCCGGTGCAGCTGTCGAATGCGGGTGTCACGGATCTGGCCTCGCTGGCTCGTCAAGTGCCTGGCGTGAGCATGTCGGATCGTGGCGCGCGTTCCAGCTCCACTTCGTTCCCGATCATCCGCGGCTTGAATGCGAGCCCGGGCGCCGGTGGATTCCGCACGTTCGAGCAGGCGCCGGTGGGAACATACATCGGCAACTCGCCCATCGACGGCTATTTCCAACTCAACGACATCGAGCGCGTCGAAGTGCTGCGCGGCCCGCAAGGAACGTTGTACGGCGCCGGTGCGCTGGGCGGCGCGTTGCGAATCATTCCGGCCTCTCCGAAGCTCGGTGAGTTCTCTGGTAACGCCGAAGCGCGCATCGGCATGATCGACAACGCCAGCGATCCGAGCTACGCGACCACGGCGACCGTCAATCTGCCCATGGGCGACACCTTCGCGTTCCGCGCTTCCGCGAACTACGAAGATTTGCCGGGCTTCATCGATGCCTACGGCCTCATGAAACTCGACGGCAACGGCGCACCGATCCTCGCCAATCCGACCGATCCGGTGGACAGCCCCGCTGTGTACACGTCGAAGAAAGATTGGAACGAGCAGAAAACATTCACCGGTCGCGCCAGCTTGTTGTGGCAGCCCACCGACACCTTCAACGCGACACTCGCGTACATGTATTCCGATCTGGAAGGCATGTCCGGCCGCACCACGACCTCGTACTTTCCCGGCGGCCCGTTCGCCGGCGACCCGCGCATTATCTTCCCGGCGGGCGGCGACTATCGCCGGTTTGCTGGCGCCGAAGAGCCTTACGATCGCACAACCGATCTCGCGAGCCTCGATCTGAGCTACGACGCCGGTTTCGCAACCCTGTCCTCGACGACTTCGTATTTCACGACCGAAGGTCAGAGCCAGAGCGAATCGAGCTACACGCTGTATCGACTGCCGCAGTACATCGGCTACTACACCGGCACGACGTTGAGCCCGCGTTTCATCCTGCCGCAGGTCTACGGCGACCGTGCGCACACCTTCTCGCAGGAAGTGCGACTGGTGTCGAACAGTCATCCCGACAATAAATTCGATTACGTGGTGGGCTTGTTCTATCAGAAACAAACTCGCGACGGCACCTGGATCGTGACCAATCCCGGCTCGGTCGACCGTGCGCTCGCGCAGGGCTGCACCGGCGGTTATTACTTCGGCGCCGAATTCCCCGACTGTATTCCGCTCACCGCGCCCGGCGGCGTCATCATCGATCAGACCGACAAGCAGAAGTTCGAAGACAAATCAGTGTTCGGCGAGCTGACCTGGCACTTCACCGATCGCGGCCAGATCACGGCCGGCTTCCGGCACTTCAAACAGGACTTCGACGACAGCCAGTATCTCGAGCTGTACGCATACGGCCTGTCGGTGCCAGCGGAGACGCGCACATCGTCGGCTTCGAAGACCACCTGGAAGATCAATCCTTCCTATGAATACGCCGACAATCATCGCGTGTATGCAGTCTGGTCGCAGGGCTTCCGCCGCGGCGGCTCGAACGCGCTGCCACTCGTCGGTCCGTTCGCCGACAATCCGGAGCTCGTCACCTATCGCCCCGACACCGCGGACAACTACGAACTCGGCCTGAAAGGTCACTTCTCGAATGGCCTGGCGTACACGTTGGCTGCGTTCGATATCATCTGGGAGAACCCGCAGATCGGCGGCACCACGCCGACTACGAACTTCGCGGTGTGGAATGCGAAAGAAGCGGAGTCGAAAGGTGTCGAGCTCGATATCAGCTCGCCGCTGTGGGTCGACGGCCTGAGCGTCATGGTCAGCGGCGCGTACGCCGACGCTACTTTCTCGAAGGACTATCGGATCGCGTCCACGTTCGGCGATATCGTCGGGATGGAAGGTCAGCAACTGCCTGGCAGCCCCAAGGTCAGCGCGGCTGCCACGCTCAACTACGAGTTCGAGTTGAGTAACGACTATCGGATGGCGATGTCGTTGAACGACACGTACCGCTCGAAGGTGCTGCTATCCAACTTCGGCATTCTGGGCAATGCGCCCCTCGCTTCGGAGCCGATGAATATCGTCAATGCGTCGGTGGCGCTCAACAACGAGAAGTGGCTGGTTGGTTTGTATGCCACCAACTTGACCAACAAACGGGTGTTGTTGTCGCCGGGCAATCTGGATCCGGTCACTAGCAACCTAGCGACGCAGAGTTTGATCAATCAGCCGCGGGAGGTTTACGTTCGGCTCAGATATAACTTCTGAGCGAACCCCGACTGGCCTACGCTCTCTTCGCTCGCTGCGTTTCGGCCGGCCTGCCCGCACTGGCCCCGGCACTTGCCGGGGCCATTGTTGAATGTCGCGCTCACGCCGCGACGCTTGAATCAGCAGCTCGAAACGACACGCTCTGGCCGCAGCGATTGATCAGCAGCTGGAAATGACGCGCTCTCGGCGTAGCGCATGAATCAACGGCTCCAGATGTTTCTCGTAACGCCGCCATCTTCCTGACGACGAACCATAGATCGGTCGCCGGACCTGCGCCGCACTCGCGGTCAGCGATACACTCGCCCGCTTGTGTACTTCGACGGCTCTCTCGTTCCATTCCAGCCCGCAGTACTTGGCGACGCCCTCACCGACACGCGCCGGCTCCCTCACGAGATCTTCGTACGAGACTTCGTACAGCGCCTCCCCGAGGCTCGCGCGCCAGTGGTCCATCAAGCGCTCGTAGGCGGCGTAGTATTTCGCCAGGTCGTCGAAGTCGTAACTGAAAGGATAAGCTTCACCGAAAAGAATTCGATACATCGCGAAACAGCTGTCGACCGGATCTCGATTCACCAGCACCAACTTCGCACCCGGCAAGGCGCGATGAATGGCACCGAGGTACAGATAATTCATCGGCAACTTCTCGATAACTCTGTCCGCCGTCGCATCTCCTCCCGCCAGCCGCTCGTACCCTCTCGCCACCGCGGCCGACTCCGCCGCCGCCGCCCCGGCAAATACATCGCCTCGGTCTCTCGGTGCCGCAGCCAGCAGAGCTTGACTGAAGTTTTCCGTTTCGCCGTTAGAGCGGACGCCGGCAAGACCCAGCAGCATGTGCTCTAGCAACGTCGTGCCGGATCGAGGCAGACCAACGATGAAGATGTGTCGGCTACCGGCCGCGGCGTCGTGAACGGACTCTCTTGGAGAAGCCGCCACGCCGCTAATGAACTCTTTTGGAGAATCCGTTTCGCCGCCGCGATTGAACTCCTTGGGAAACATCGCTGCGTCACCGCGATCAAGCTCTTTAGGATGCATCGCCGACTCGCCGGGATTGAGATCCTTTGGAGACATCTCCGCGTCGCCGCGGTCATGCCCTTTAGGATGCCTCGTCGCCTCGCTACGGATGAACTCCTTGGGAGACATCGCCGCATCGTCGCGATCTAACCCTTTGGAGTGCGTCATCGCGCCGCGGATGAGATCCTTGGGAAACACCGCCGCGATTCGCTCGAGCTTGCGGCAGTCCATCTCGACGTTGTACGCGAGGTGACGTCTTCGAATCGCCGACGCCGCCGCCAGGTGCGGGAACGCCTCATCGTAGCGCTGCAGATCATCCAGCTCTTTCGCCAGCGCGTAGCCAAGAAACATTCGCGCGCGATCATCAGAGCTGTTGCGCGACAGCTCCCGCTGCAGCTCGTCCACATGATTCGCGTCGCTGGTTTGAACTCGCAGCTCCGAGCGCAAGAGAAAGGTCGCATAGCGCGTCCGGTCCAACGCGATCGTCCGATCGCAAGCTTCCTCCGCCTCACGCAACCGTCCCAAGCTGCGTTCACTCGATGCGAGGTTGTGCCAGAACCGTGGGTCGTTCGGCGCCAACTCCACAACTCGCCGATACAACGCATTCGCCCGCTCATGCTGCCCAAGAAGCGCCGATACATGCGCCAGCGCGTCGTACGCATCGGCGGATCCCTCCGAATAATCCAGCGCCTGCTGAACAACCAACTCAGCCTCGCGACGCCGACCTAGCCGAAGCAGGATCGTCGCGAGCATGCCATGCGTCGGCGTGCACACTCTCAGCCCGGCGACGGCACTCTGCGCCAGCGGCAGGGCTTCGGCGAATCGGCCTGCGGCCGTCAACTGATAGGCTTGAACCGCGAGGTCGCTCATGGCCGCGATAGCGAGCGAAACACCATCGGTGTGAGATTCATCTCCTCAAGCAGTGCAATGGCACGCTGAACCTGAGACTCATGCCGAGCGCCGGCCGCATCGATCATGATTCCAAGAAACGTCCCGCTATGCGCAGCGACCACACCGGCCGCGCCAATCTCGCGAGCGATACTTCTCATCGCATCGAACCAGCGCTTGGGTAACAAGCGCTGATTCAACAGCGCGCTCCGCGTAGCCACAGCCCCCAGCCCGGCAACATCACCGCCCTGGAGCGCATGACGCACCTGAGCCAGAAGCTCAACATACTCATCACGCTCGCTCTCTGAATAATCGAGCGACCGCGCATTGTGAGCAAGCGTCTCGATCTCCCCGCCCTCATCGACCGCCACGAGCGTCAGGGCCGGCACCGGCCCCAACTCCTCAAGCAAGCGCCCCTGACGATGCCGATACGCGACAACGCCCTCATACATCACACCATCACTCGGCTCGATGTCACGCAGGGTAGCCTCGAGCACCTCTAAGTCGAGCGACAAATCATAGTGACGAGCGACCGCCCGGCACGAGGCGACGAGATCGGCGGTGCTGCTGGCAAGGCCCTTGCCGCGAGGAATATCACTTTGCAGCCGCAGCTGCCCCTGCACTGGTAAGCCATAGCGACGCAGCAGCGCAGTCACGCCACTGAGCACCTTCCAGGAACTCTCCGGCCAAACACTGAGCCCAGCAATCCCGGAGGAAACAGTGAACGACGCGTGACTATGAAGATCGATCGGCAGAGTCACAAGAAAGTGACTGCCGTCCGGAAGCATCCCCTGCAGCAACTCACCGAAGCTCGCATGACACGAGGCGCTGAAGCTAGACACGAGAGCGCCCGAGCGATCCATCTCCCTCCGATGCGTTGACCCTCGAGCGGAACCAGTACGCCACGACGACAACAGCCGCCGCCAACAAGCTCGCATACAGCTGCGTAGCAAGAGTACCCGTGAACAACATCGCGACCATCACCGCGACAATGGCCCCAATCGCCGCATAACTAAGCCAGGGAAACAGCCACACTCTATTCGTAAGCCGTTCCGGCCGCTCGCGCTCCATCCGACGCCGGAGCTTGATCTGCGCCAGGCACACCATCGCATAAACCATCAGCATGATCGCGCCAGACGCATTCACCAGAAACGCGAACAACACTTCCGGCGCAATCACCGACGTCATCACAGTGAGATAGCCGAACGTACTCCCGATCAAAATGGCACGAGCAGGCACCTGCCGCTTGTTGAGCGCCACCAACGACTGAGGCGCATCGCCCCGCGCAGCCAGCACGAACAACGTCCGCGAAGTAACGTACAAGCCAGAATTCAGACAGGACAGCACGGCGGTCAGCACAATCAGGTTCATGATCGTCGCCGCGCCGGGAATATGAGTCCGCGTCAGCGCCGCAGCGAACGGCGACGAGCCGGGAACGATCTCAGTCCAGGGCACGATGGCCACGACCAGCAAAACAGACAGCACATAGAACAACAGGATCCGAATGATGATCGTACCTGTCAGTCGCGACATGGTGCGTGAGGACTCGCTGGACTCCGCGGCCGCAATCGTCACGATCTCAGCACCGCACAGAGAGAAGATCACCGTCGTCACACCCGCCAGAATCGACACGCCGCCAAACGGCGCAAAGCCGCCGCCATGCGCGGTGAGATTGGAGAACGTCGGGCCATCGGGCGAAGTGAGTCCGCACGCATACGCGCCGGCAATCAGAATGAAGATGACGATGGCCGCGACTTTGATCGAAGAGAACCAGAACTCGAACTCGCCGTAAGAGCGCGAGGACATGAGATTCACGGCCGTGAGCGCGAGCATCAACGCCAGCCCGATCTGCCACACCGGCAGATCGATCCACTCATGCAGTAACGCCGCGCCGGCGATGGCTTCGATCGCGACGACCACCACCCAGAAATACCAGTACAACCAACCGCTGACAAAGCCGGCCCAATCGCCGAGCCCCAACCGAATGTATTCGATGAACGAGCCGAGCCCGGGCGACCCCGCCGCCATCTCGCTCAACATGCGCATGATGACCAGCACCACCAGGCCGGCGAGCGCATAGCTTGCCACGACGGCCGGCCCGATCGTCGCGATGGCCGAGCTGCTGCCGACGAACAGGCCCGCGCCGATGATGCCGCCGATGGAGATCATCGCGACATGGCGCGAGCGCAGGCTCTTCGCCAACTCGGGCGCCTCGATCTCGGCGCCCTCTGCCCTGGTTCGATTCATGGTCACTGCGGCCTGGCCCCGTTTCGGGAAACAATGGCGCGAACCTCATCGTGAGGCAAGCCATAAACCCGATGACCGTCGCGACCGGTCATGGTCTTCGCGGCCACCAGGGCATTGAGAATGGCCTCCTCCGTCGCCTGAACCACGCCCTCGAACAGCGGATTCAACAGCGGATTTGGATACGTCTCGACCGAGATCTTCTCCATCTGCATGCTATTCAGTTGCGGATTGGCCGTCGAGAACGCCATGAAAATATCGCCTGAGCTTTCGCGGCTGATATCGCCGAGGCGCCCCATCGCGTGGCCCGGCCGCTTGGCCAAGCGCTTGAGTTGATGGGGTAAGAGCGGCGCGTCGGTGGCGATCACGACGATCATCGAGCCGTCGCCTGGCTTATCGTCAGGCCGCGCATTGCAGGCGGGCACTTTGTCGTTGGGCGCAGGGGTCGCCGTGCACGGAGCGTAATTCTTGTTGAGCTCCTGACCTACCGCGGCACCGGCAATGCGCAGATCGGTCTGCACGCCGAAGTTACATTGGACCAGCACGCCGACGGTGTACTGGCCGATGGGCGTAGTGACGATACGCGACGACGTGCCGATGCCGCCTTTGAAGCCGAAGCAGACCATGCCCGTGCCGCCGCCGACCGCCCCTTCGAGCACTGGTCCGGACTTGGCGATCTTCAACGCTTCCAGCGCGTGCTCGCTCTTCACGTGGAAACCGTCGGTGTCATTGAGGAAGCCGTCGTAGGTCTCTGCCACCATCGGCGTGAACCACGAGCCCGGCCATTTGTGATCCACGATCCAGCCAACCACCGCGTCGCGCACGACGCCGACGCTGTGAGTATTGGTGATCATGATCGGGCCATCGAGATAACCGCGCTCTTCCAACCACACGGTGCCGGTCATCTCGCCGGCGGCGTTGCTGGTGTTCCAGGCGGCGTACACCGGCGCGGTCGAGTTCTTACCGCGTGGGATGATCGCTGTGACACCGGTGCGCACCGGCCCCTTGCCTCGCTGAAGTGCGCCGTCGCCTTTGATCAACGTCACATGGCCCACTTCCACACCCTGCACGTCGGTGATCGCGTTGAGTGCTCCGGGCTTGCCTTGCAACTGGATGCCTATGTCCCGAGCGCGCGGCCCCTCCGCGAGGGCGATGCTTGAAACGGCGAACAAACAAACAGACGTCAGAGCCAGCGAGCGTCGAATCATCTTGTTCTCCCCTGTCGTTG
Organism: Steroidobacter flavus; assembly: GCF_042651805.1. Classification (NCBI taxonomy): domain Bacteria; kingdom Pseudomonadati; phylum Pseudomonadota; class Gammaproteobacteria; order Steroidobacterales; family Steroidobacteraceae; genus Steroidobacter; species Steroidobacter flavus. Next base: position 1,349,601 of record NZ_JBHSDU010000015.1, read on the forward strand.
GACGATGGATTGTGCTCGGTCCCCATCGCCGTGCCCATAAATTCTTGTAATACCCGGCATACGGATTCGTTGCTTGACCGGTGCGCGGTTCGCCCGCATTCTTGGCGTCGCGTCGAGTTCCCACGCCAGTGGGATTAAAACGGGAACCGGGATAGACCCGGGCTGCCCCCGCAACTGTAAACGGTGTTGGCCGCGCTAAAAGCCACTGAGCCTCGAGGCTTGGGAAGGTGGCGCGGCAGTAAGCCGAAAGCCAGGAGACCTGCTCGCCGCCGTCGTCCATTCATCGGCCGGGGTGCGCCGAGTGAACGGGAGTTCCCGAGTGACGACCGGTGTGGGTCGCGCTCGCCAGCGAGGCGATCCCATGTGTCTTCGCTTTGCATTGGAACTCGTCACATGAGCGCTGCTATTACCGATCCGTTCACTCGTCACGGTGCCCACCTGGGCATCGCGCGCAGCCTATGGCCGGACGCGCCGAAGCCGTGGATCGACCTGTCGACCGCGATCAATCCCAATCCCTATCCGGCCCCTCACCCCAGCGCGCAAGCTCGGGCCCGGTTGCCCGATCCACAGGAGCTGCAGAATCTCGAAGCCGCCGCGGCCCGTGCCTTTGGCGTCGACGATCCCGATCGCATCCTCGCCACGGCCGGCTCCGAAACCGTTGTGAGATTCCTGCCTCACGCGCTGCCTGCGGTGACCGCGGCCTGCATCGTGTGGCCCACCTACTCTTCGCATACGGATATCTGGCAAAGCCTCGGTGTGCCGGTCGGCCGTGTCGCTGGCATTGAACGAGCGTCACTGACAGCGGGCACCGTCGTCACGCTCGTCAATCCCAACAGCCCGGACGGCGCGATGACGCCGCGTGAGCAGTTGCTCGAGGCGTACGACAAGATCGCCGAACACGAGGGCTTTCTCGTAATCGACGAAGCCTTCGCCGATGCCGATGCTTCCTGCAGCGTCGCTTCGTTGGCCGGCACCGAACGTTATCCGCGCATGATCGTGCTCCGCTCCTTCGGCAAGTTCTACGGATTGGCCGGCGTTCGTCTGGGTTTCATGATCGGTGCTCCGGCGCTGGTCAAACGGATTCGAACCGCGCTCGGCGATTGGCCCGTGGCCGCTGACGCAATCACCGCAGGACTCGCGGCATACAACGATCCGTTGTGGGCCGAACGCACTCGCATTCGATTGCGAAGCGCCACCCGCAAGCTCGATGCGCTGTTGATACGCAGCGGCTTCAGCATCGTCGGTGGCACCACGCTGTTTCGACTCGCGCACAGCGATCTCGCCCAGGCCCGCTTCAATCAATTGCTTCGCGCAGGCATCCTGGTCCGTCCATTCACTCACGATACCAAGCTGCTGCGATTCGGCCTGCCCCATGGGGACGCAGCCTGGCGGCGCCTGCGCGACACTTTGAGAGCCAGACCATGAGCTGGAATACCTGGTGGCTGTACTTCGTCACCGTCTTTTTGCTCTCGGGCGCGCCCGGTCCCAACATGCTTCACATCATGTCGCGGAGCGTGTCGCTTGGCGTGAATCGCGCCGTTCCCGCGATGCTCGGCTGTCTGGTGGCGCTGGTCCTGATGCTGGTGGGCTCGGCCCTTGGGCTTGGCGCCGTGTTGCTGGCGTCACCTAGAGTTTTCGAAGTACTGCAATACGTCGGCGCCGCCTATCTCATCTGGCTGGGAATCAAGGCATGGCGCGACGACAGTGCCGACGCGGACAACGGCGCGGCGACAGTGCCGTCCGTTGTGTTGACCAATCGGCAGATCTTCCAAACGGCGTTCGTCATTTCCATCAGCAATCCCAAACTGCTGCTGTTCGCGGCCGCCTTCCTGCCGCAGTTCGTGAATCCTTCCAGCCCGAAGATTCCGCAGTTCGCGGTGCTGGTGACGACTTTCTCGCTCTGCGAACTGTTTTGGTACGCGGTGTACGGCCTGGGCGGCAACCGCTTGCGTCACTACCTGTCACGACCCGGACTGCGACGGATGTTCGATCGATTGACCGGCGTGATGTTCGTCGGCTTCGGCATCATGCTGCTGCGGTTTCGTCCGCAGTCGTGAGCCGCCACTAACCGTAAGGCGTCGCGGCTTACTCCGCGCCCCGCGATCGGGCAGCTACTCTTCCGCACACAACAAACCGTACCGTGCGGAGAGAGAGCATGGATTCAGCTGCATACGTTCCTGCGTTCCTGGGTCTGCTCGGCGTTGCGGTGGGTGGACTGACTTCGTTCGCCAGCAGCTGGTTCACACAGCGCTGGCAGTTTCGCGAGAAACGCATCGAAGCCGTGCGCTCGCGGCGCGAGTTGCTGTTTTCTTCCTTCATCGAAGAGGCCACTCGCGTCTATGCCGACGCGCTCACTCATGAAAAGGACGACTTCACCGATCTGGTCCGGCTGTACTCGCTGTATTCGCAGATCCGCCTGGTTGCCACGGAGGAGTCGGTGCACACCGCTCGCGTCGCCCTCGACGCGTTGGTCGAAGCGTACCTCTCGCCCAATCGGACGCTGCATGAAATCTACGCCGAAGCCCGGGCCGGCAAACTGACGTTCCTGGAGGACTTCAGCAAGACCTGTCGACAGGAGCTCGATCGACTGTCCGCGTAGCGCTCATTCAAGAGCGCGGCTGCGGGATGTAGGCGATGCCGAGCTGAAAACCGATGTCGGGCGTATTGTTGATGTTCTGCACGTTCTCGGTGATACCGAATGACAGCAGGTATCGATTCATTCGATGACGCACGCCGAGGCTGTACTGATACTTCAGGCCGGTCAGCTCATCGAGGTCGGTGTCATCGTCCGAGTAGACGCTGGGGCTGACATAGGCCTGCACGTTGACATTCGTGCGCCCGGTCAGCCGATGCTCGTAGCCCAGAATGAGCGTCGGAATGATCTGAGCCTCCTGCGGGACCGGCCACTCGGCACCGCCGTAATAGACTGCAGCGATGTTCGCATAGAGCGCATGATGCGCGCCTCGACGCTGCAGGGAGGCTTGCACTCCATAGTCGAAGTGTCCCGTCGACAGCAGCGTGCGCTCACCATCCAATGGCACTTTCACGGCAGCTTCGAGCGACATGCTCCAATGCTCCGGCAGCCGGACTCCAGTGTAGCGAACCCCCACCGTCGGATCCGTGAAGCCGCCGTCCGTCGGCGCACCGAAACTCGCAACCTGCGCCGATTTCAAATCGTAGATCAGCGTTACATCGTTGCGGCGGACTGCCGGTCGCCCGAACGTGCTGAAGCCGAACGTCCGATGAAATTCCTCGATGGTGCTATCGAGAAATCCGCCTTGATACGAAACGGCACTCGTCACGAAGTAACCGCTCCAGTCATCGGCAAACCTGTAATGCAGGGTGAAGTCGACGGCCGCAGACTCCACATCGACCAGATAATTCTCACCGGGCAGATCGCGGATCGCCTGCAAATCCGCAGCGCTCAGATCGCGTCGTCCCTGAGATTCGAGCGAAGTCAGGTAGCGCTCCACTGCGCCGCTCAATGCCCAGGTGTTTTGATACCCCAGCTCGAACTCCGCCGCCCACGTGCCTTTCTCGATCGAGACGGCGTGAGCGGGTCTCATATCCAGTCGCAGAAACCCGAACGTCGTCAGGTCCCGGTTGCGTAGCAGACCGTAGAAGTCGCTCTCGGCTGCGGGCGCGGCAACACTGGCAAGCATCGTTACCGCGCCGAGCGTGGCATTCAGCCAACGAGTATTCATCGCAAACGCTCCAGCAACAGATCGACGATGTCTTCGGGAACTTCGTCCATCAGCCAATGGGAACACTCGTCGAGGCGCACGAATCGATACGGCGCACGCACGAAGTCAGCCGTGTCGTTCGCGGCAATCTCACCCAACGCGTGATCCGCCGATCCCCAGATAAACAGCGTATCGACATGCACCGGCCCGATCCGTGCGTCGAAGTCCAGCGCGCGATACCAATTGAGCGCCGCCGTCAGTGCGCCCGGCACGGACAACCGAGCCACATGAGTTTCCAACCGTTGTGTGGAGAGCTTGCCGCGAAATGCAGCTCGCAACCGTTCTGCTCCGTTCGCCAGCATGCCCGCCTCCGCCACACCGCCAGGCTGGCGGAAGAAATGAATGTACTGAGACATCGCGGCCTGCACGGGATCGCGAGCTATCGAGTTCAGCAAGGCATCGGTGTGCGGAGTGGAAAGCACCGTGAGGCTGAGCAACTTCCCGGGCCGTTCCGCCGCCAGGCGCCATGCGAGAATCCCACCCCAGTCGTGCGCTACCAAATGAAAGCGATGCGCGCCGAGCGCGTCAGCGAACTCGAGAATGTCTCCAACCAACAGGCTCATGTCGTAAGCGGCGACGCCTTCAGGCCGCGCACCAGGCGAATAGCCACGCTGGTCGACTGCGACCGCGCGGAAGCCGGCATTCGCGATCGGCACCATGATGTCGGCCCAGGATTCGGCAAACTGCGGAAAGCCGTGCAGAAACAGCACGAGCGGCGCCTCAGGATCGCCGACAGCGAGACTATCGAACACAAAATCACGAACCCGAAGCGGGACCCTGCCGAGCTGCTCGCTGGACATCATGACGCTCTTCCCTGTCACAACAGATATTGAACGTTGAAGCCGACGTAGAGCTGCCAATGAGGCGCGATGCCCTCGTGCAGCACCGTGAACTGCGGCTCGACGAAACCATTGACCTGGACCTTCGGCGCCATGCTCCATACCTTGCCGACCCCCAAGCCCACCGGCACGTAGTAATCGTCGCTGTGCAAATCGAAGCTCCAGATACCGGTGGAACGCAGATACGCGCCGTGCGGCAAGTTGTAGAACACGATGGGCTGCACGGTCGCGCTGCCTGCGTCGCGCCGATCGTCGTCACCCGCGAACGAGTCCTGTGCGATCACCAGCGCCCCCGCCAATCCCCACGACCGAACCGCGACAACAGCGCCGGACGCACCGCCCTGCCATTTGCCGGTGCCCAACGAATCTTCGCTGGCCGTCGGCGCGGTGAGCACCGGTCCGACGCCCCAGGCAAGCCCGTGACGCTTGTTCTGGAACAGCGCCATGTTGAAGATCGTCAGATCGCCCAGGCCGCTGTCATGTCCGTTCGGAAACGTCGGCGTGGTGTTGATCGGCAACGTGAAGCGCAACAGCTGCGGGTGATCGAACGCCAGATGCGGCACGAGCCCCCGAACCAGGGCGATGTTCGCGTCGCGATCCGGCAGGCCGTACAACGAAGGAATGTAGTAGTCGTTGACGTTCAGCATGATGCTCGGCTGCAGCGGATTATTCGCTTGATTCGAAGCGTTCGTGGCCGCTTCTTCAGCGAGCGCCGCCGACGCAACGACAACGGTCAGTGCGATCAGAAAATTGAGCTTGAACATGGTGAATCCCTCAGATGACCGAAGCGTTCTGACCGACTTGCAGCTGCGATGGCGCGCGTCCGGTGAGCTTCCAACCGAAGTGCAGCAGCGCATATGCCGCGTTCAATCCCAGACTGACGATGGCCATCGTCATCGCGATGCCTTCACTGCGCGGCAGAGGCAGCGAGAAGTGCAGACCGATGTATTGCTCGGCCAGCGCATGGAAGCTGAAGATGTACATCATGTAGATCGCCAGCGTGTACGCACGCGCCTGCAACCACGTCCCCTTCTTGATGAACAGTGCAGCCAGCGTCGGAGCAACGATGATGGCCACTGTGTAGAACACCGTGCTCGGGAAGTTCAGATAGACGAAGGTGATGTTCCAGGCGTCGTAAGCGATGATCCAGAACGTCGTCATGCCCGGCCACAGCATGTCGTGAGGCGCGCTCTCGTCGCGCTTGATGCCCATCCATCTCGACAGCGTGACGATGTTGAGAATGCCGGCAGCCGCATTGAGCAGGTTCGGCAGCTCGCCGAACGCGTAGTCCTGGCTGACCGCTTCGGCGATGTTCACGGCGAGAATTGCCGCGACCACGACCCTGGCCCACTTGAAGCGATCCAGGCCGTTGAATCGATACAACGTGAAGAACACCGCGCCGACGACCGCTGAGTACAACTTGACCCAGCGAAACAAGCCGTCGAAACCGGCGTGCAGCCACAACGGGATCAACACGATCGGGAATACGAAGAACAGCGTGTACGCGGCGGCCTTCTTGTGCCGGACCAGCTCATTTCCGAGCAACAGCACGACGCCGAAGAAAAATGCGTAGTGCAGCCATGAGAGCCAGCCGATCGAGGGGCGCAGCTGCAGTTGCGCATCGGTTGGCAACCGCACGCTGAAGTGACGTTGGCCGCTGCGTTCCAACAGCGCTCCGGCCAACTCCGGAACCGTGCCCGCGGCATCGCCTTCGAGCTTCAATCCGTTGGCGACTTCACTGACTTTGAAACGTTGCGTGTGCAGCCGCGGGCCGACCGACTTCTCGACGGTGACGCTGTCTCCGGCGAAGCGCAGGTCGTAAACGATGCTGCCGCCATGGACATGCGCTTCGGAGCCTTCCAACGCACCGATCCAGCGCGCGTACCCATCGGGCGGCACATCGGCTCGTGCCGAGACGCCGGCCAGCAAGCCCAAACAAAGCATCCACACTGCGAAGAGATGACGCGCGACGCGCACCGTAATCACCATCTCGATCTCCCGATCGTTTCGATGTGCGGATCCTAGGTAGGCCGCACCGAGGCAAGGGAGTGAGAAACGATGGCTCACGGTTAGCGTCGACGACATGCGACGCTCGCTATCGCGAAGTTACGGCACGCGCCAGCCCGCGCCGACGCTACGGTACAAAGCGACGCTCGAGATGAGTAGATCGGCACGCGCCTGTACAGCCGCGAGCTCCGCGGTCAGCAGGTTGCGCTGAGCATCGAGTTGCTCGATGTAGGGTGAGTACCCGGCGCGATAACGTTTCTGCGCCAGTTCCAGGATTCGAGCGATCTCGTCCCGCTGCGACTCGACAGCGCGCAATTGCCGCTCGTTCTGTTCGATCGCGGTCAGCGCATCTTCGACTTCTCGAAACGCTGTCAGCACGGTCTTGCGGTAGGCAAACGCTGCCTGATCGCGCCGGGCCGCTGCGAGATTCTGCTGAGCATGCAGGCGACCGCTGTCGAAAATCGGTGCCAACACGCTGCCGCCCAGCGAGAAGATGCCGATCGGATCGTCCTTCAGTAGCGTCGACTCCACCCAACCTCCCGACGCTTGCAGCTGAATCGATGGCATGAATGCAGCTCGCGCCGCGTCCAACGATCGATCCGCTGCAACGATTTGCTGTTCGGCCTGGAGAATGTCCGGACGGCGCGCGAGCAGCTGCGAAGGCAGAACACTGGACCGAGGTGGCAGGTGAATATCGGTGAGCTCGAGCCCGCGCTCTATGGTGCGCGGATTGTCACCAAGCAGGATGCTCAGTGCATGCTCCTGGCGCGCGATCAACAACGTGACCGCCGGTATCGCTTGCTCCGCCGCCCGATACGCCGCTTCCGCTTGCTTAAGATCGATCACTGGTGAGTAACCCACACTCGCCCGACGCCGAGTGAAGCGCACTTCTTCTTCGCGAGCTGCGAGCGTTTGATTCAAGATTCGCAATCGCTCATCCAGCGCTCGCAAGGTCACATAGCCTTCCGTAACACCGGTCAGAACCGCGATTCTCACGGTTTCCTTCGACGCTTCCGTCGCCAAGAGCGCCGCTCTTGCGGCCGCGCTCGCGTTCGACAGCCGTTCGAACAAATCGAGATCGTAGGATGCACTGAGCGCCGCCTGCCCCGCCGTCTGTTCCTGCGGAATGCCGAATGCCGGATTGATCGTCCGCTCGCGCACTCCCGCAACACCGCCAGCGACGTACAGCCCGCGTTGCGCACGAGACAGGTCGTATTGAGCGCGTGCCTCTTCGACTCGGGCCGCGGCGACCGAGATGTCGATATTATTGGCCAGCGCAGCTTCGATCAGGCGAGCGAGCATCGGATCGCCGAAGCCGCGAACCCATTCGTCCGCGGCTCCCGGCTCATCGTTCGAATGATTCGCGAGCCACTGCGCCGGAACGGTTATCGCCGCAGCGGCCGGCGACTCCGGCCGCGGGCCGGCACAGCCGAGCAACGCGGCGACGGCCAGCGTCAGCCCGATGACACAGAATGTTTGTTCAGTCGCGGGCATCGACGCTGACCTGCACGGACATTCCTGGCCGCAGCTGCGCGGCCAGCGATTGATTCGGATCGATCGCAATGCGCACTCCAATCCGCTGCGGGACTTTGACGAAGTTGCCGGTCGCGTTGTCCGGCTTGAGGACAGCGAACTCAGAGCCGGCCGCGGGAGCGAGACGCTCGACTCGTCCGGTCAACCTGGCATCGCCGAGCGCATCGACGGTGAAGCTTGCTTTCTGCCCCGGCTGCATGCGCGAGGTCTGCGCTTCCTTGTAGTTGGCAATCACCCAGTAATCATTGGGAACGAGCGCCAGCAGCTGCGTACCGTTCGTAACGTATTGTCCCAGGCGTACGCCAATCTCACCGAGTTGCCCGGCTTCGATGGCGCGAATCTCGGTGTTGCCCAGATCGATCTCGGCCAAGCGCAACTGCGCCTCGGCCGCCTCGACTTGTGCCACCAGCCCTTTGCGTCCGACATCGACAGTGCGAATGTCCTGGCGCGCGACTTCCACCGCATCCGCGGACTGGCGAACCTGAGCCTCGACCTGACGCAAGACTGCGCGTGTCTGATCGTATTCGCGCTGAGACACCGCTCCGTCCCGCACCAGCTCCTCAACTCGCGCCATGTCGGCTTTGGCACGTTCGAGCTGAGCCGTTGCGCTTGCCGATGCGGACTGCTGCGAATGTAACGCCGCCGTGCGAGCGGCATGCGCTTGATCGCTATTGGCGAGCGCCGCTCGCTGGGCTGCGAGATGCGCACGTGCCTGATCGACACGCGCGCGATAGATCCGGTCGTCGATACGCACCAGCACCTGCGCGGCGGAGACTTGCTGGAAGTCCTTCACTGCAACGTCGACGACATAGCCACTGACCTGTGGAGCAATGAGCGCCGTGCGGCCCCGGACATACGCGTTTTCAGTGCGCTCCACACCGCCGCGAAACGGCGGCAGATCCCATGCAATCAAAATTGAGCCAACGGCCACGATCGCTATCGCGACGATCGCGGCCACCTTGATCGGCGCGTGCCGTTCAGGTCGCCACAGTCGACGCGGATTCGAAGCGGTTTCGTCGTTCATGCCACGACTCCGTGCGTCACGTGGCGCCGCCATTCCTTATAGAGGGCGATGACGAGCACATAAGCTGCAATGAATAATCCCGCCGCGCACAGCCATCGAAACACATCGTCGAAGCCAAGCACGCTGGCTTCTCGAGCCATCGCACGACTCAACAGGCCCGCCCCCTGCCCCGCTCTGAGTGCGGGATCGACGATCACTCCCGACAACGACGCCGCACCGCCGAGGATGCGGCCGGCGACCGCCGGATCTGTCGTCAGCACACGCTCCGAGAGCGCGAGTGCATGGTGTCGTGCCGCTTCGATTTGATACGAGCCCAGCAGTGCCGAGCCCGCCAGTCCGCCGACGTTCTGAGTCGTACTGAACAGCACGATGAAACTGACGAGGTGATCGGCCCCGCGACTGAACATGCGAATGAAGCCGTACACCAGGGCCGGCCCGATGAACAGCGTCGTGCCGAACCCGAGCAGCGCCTGGCTGAAATACAGTTGTTCGGGTCGCGTGAGGTTGGTCGCATTGCTGTCGAGCCAGGCGGCTGACGCAATCATCAGCGCCGCAACGGCTACTTGATAGGGAAGCCGGCGCTCGGACAACGTCAGCGCGGCACAGACGACTCCAAAAAACATCGCCACTGCAACGATGGAGAACAACGTGCGTAGCTCATCGTTGCTGAGCCCGCCGGACGTCAGCAACCCCACCGCGGCGTAAGTTTGCTCGGCCAGAGCAAGGCGAACGAACAGCGCCACCGCGGCGAATCGAAGAATGTCTCGCGTTCGCAGCCATCGCAGCTGTAACAGCGGTCGGTCGCGCCGACGCTCGATCAGCAAAACAGCGACGAACAACGGCACTGCGCAGACCAGCGCGTAACCGATCCACGGCGCATCGGTCCACCAATACACCCGCCCCAGACTCAGCACGCCGCACACGAGCACGTAAGCCGGCACCAACAGTGCAATCGTGACGAAATCGGTCCGCTCAAACGCAGTGCTTCGCTCGCTGGGCGGCAGCGGAAATGCAGTGATGAGGGCGAGCACACTCAACGGCAGCGCGATCTCAATGAGCGCGAGACTCTGCCCGTGATCAAGCGCTAACATCTCCACAGGCACGAGCCGGGCCAGCGGCGTCCCGAGCTGCGTGAGTCCCATGCCGACCACCAAAGACAGCGGTCGAAATTTGCCGGGGAACGCCTGGAGCAAATAATAAATAGATAGCGTCGTGAGCGCGGCCGCCGTCATTCCACAAACCGCTCTGACGGCGATGGCCGCGGCGAAACCGGGAAACATCAGTTGAATCGCGCCGACGCCCGCATAGATCCACAGCAACGTATGCGTGACCCAGGGAATACCCCACTGCGCGCGTGCTTTGACCAGCGACAGATTGGCACTGGCATTCATCGCGACGTAGATGGCCGGCAGCCAGCTCGCCTCGGCGACATACAGGCCGAGCGCCCCGCCGATGCTGGCGACATTCACATTGACCAGCGCGTTCCCGAATGTCGCGCAGATCGCCAGCACCGCGCCGATGACGCCAGCGCCGGTACGACGCGACGCCGACTGCGCGGGCACAGCGGGCGAGCCGGGAAAAGTCGGCCGCTCGTCCGGCGAATAGGAATATTGGGAGCTTTCGACCCCACTCATGCGGATGCCTGCTTGCGCCGCCTCCGGCGCATCATCCGCAGGATGCTAGTGAGGCGGTCCGGCCCCGTGCAGTGAGCGCACTGCGCTTACCGTTAGCTCAGCGTGTTGCTGGCGCGAATCGCTGCAACGAAGCCCGGTCGAGCTCGCCGATGAGCGCCTCGAATCGACTCGTGCCGCGCAGTCGATCGAATCGAACGTCGCTACGCACCCACACCGCGGACAACTCCCGGCGTGCGATCGACTTGCTCAATGCGTCGAAAGTTCGCTCATCGTCCTGAACAGCCGCCGCGAGCGTGGCACGCGCAAAGTAAGTTTCGTCGCTCCTGTCGCTGGCGAGCAGTGCCTTCGCCGGCTCGCTCTCGCCCAGCCACGCTTGCAACTCCGCGAGTGCATGCTTGAGATCCAGATGCTTGACGATGCGTCGATCGATCTGCGGCAGGATCTGCCGGGCGCCCTCTTTATCGCCGCCGAATATGTGCGAGAGGGCGACGTAGACGAGCGCTTCGTTCGCAACCTTACTGGCCTGGACTCGCGCCAACGTTCCGATCGCATCGGCAAAGCGACGTGACTGATAACGGGTCAGTGTCTCGGCGATATCCTGCTGAATCGAGAACGGCTCCATCTGACGCGCTTCCCAGAGCATGTGGTCCGCTTCATCCGCGCGTCCGAGCAACGTGAGCAGAACCGCATAGGCACGCGCCGCGCGTGAGTTTTCACCTCGTGCCAGCGCTGCGCGAAAATGCTCCTCGGCTTCGAAGCGATTCCATTCCAGCCAGCCGCATACCGTGCCGAGCGCGCCACGCGCTTCGTTCGATCGGGGATCGATGGCCAGCGCTCGCAGGGCTGCCGCTTTGGCCTGGCGTTGTGCCGTCGCCTGGTCGATCAGCCCCAGCCGATACATATCGCAATAGCAATCGGCGATGCCGGAATGTCCGCGGGCATAGTCGGGTGCGGACGCTGCGAGCTGCTTGAACTGCTCCAATGCCTGCAACAGCGAGGCCGGTGTCTGTTCGTCGAGCAGCTGTCGCGACGAATACACTTTGCCGAGCGCGTCGAGCGCGTCCGGCCCGGGCCCGATCTGCTTGGCTCGCATCTGCGAGCTATCCAGGCGCAACCTGCTGAGCATGGTGGCGGCGGTCAGCTCTTGCAGCCGCAGACGCTCGCCATCGGGAAGACGCATCCGATCCGACCACACGATGAAGCCCTTGGGATCGGCGACCTCCAAGGTCACCCGCATTTGCCCACCCTCGATGCGGACCGATCCCTGTAACAATGCATCGAGACCGAACTCCGCCGCCAGCGCGGGCACGGATAGATCGCGGGCTACGGCCTGCGCAATCGCGCTTCGGGCCACCACGCGCAAGCCGGGAGCACGCGCCAGATTGAAAGCCAGCTCATCGCTCAGGCCGACGGCAAAACTCTCTTCGCCCGTATCAGTCGAGAATGCTCGAAATGGGAGCACGGCGATGGCCGCGCCTGTACCCTTTCGGAAAATCGGCTGTGCGTCATCGGCTCGAGCGCTGTCCGCCTCCGGACTCGCACGCTCGGCACGCTGGAGCGACGGAATGTAGCTGCCGACGGGCAAGCTGATGATGACGTCATCGCTCTTGCCAGGCCCGGCATAGTATTCAGTCAGCTTACGACGCAGCCGCCGGGCCTCGACCCGGACCGTCGAATCGATGCGTGCATCATATTCGCGCGTCTGCCCATAAACGGCATTGCCTACCGCCGATTCCGTCAGATATCGCGCCTCACCGCGGAGCACGGCTTCCACGATGTGACGGAGGAATGCCATGAGGCGGTCGGATTTCTCGAACACTGCACTCTGGTGCAAACGCTCGAGCTGTTCTCGTACCGAGGAAGCTTCGGGCGTGGCCGGATCGTCGCGATGGTCAGGGGTCATGGCGCGATGATAGATCGGCAACTCGCGATCTCGCCAGATTCGCGGTATTCCACTAACGGTTAGGAAGCATTCGCGATTGCGCCGCTAGCACCGCTCCGGTCCAGGCCGATCCGGCATCACCGCGAATCGAGCGAGCTTACTCAACGTCCCGCCGGGCGAGCTCACGCGATCCATCACATTCAGATCGGCGCGCAGCTCACTGGGCGTGACATCGAAAGTGAGATAGCCACGCTGAGCATTGTTGAGGGCAATGTTGGGATTGTCCGCGAGCAAGGTTTCCGAACCGGGCAACACCGGCATGCCGTCGCCCCCCGAGCTGATCGACGTGCCCAGGAATTCGCTTGCCGCCGCGGCCCCGTCGGGTCGGTCGCGATCCGCCGGGACGCGGCCGACGAAATACTGGTGCGAATCGCCGGAGGCCACGACGACGTTAGTCAGCTGCCGCTCGCCGATCGCACGCACCAAGCGTTGTCGGGACTCGGGAAAACCGCCCCAGTGGTCTTTATAAGTAGAGACCAGCCGGCCCGAATCGGCGGCCCGGCGTAACAGCGGCATCATCAGGACCTGCTGGGCGATCAGATTCCAACACGCGTCATTGCTCAATCCTCGATAGAGCCAGCCTTCCTGTGCAGGGCCCAGCATGGTTTCGCCTGGAACGCGATAGCTGCGCGTATCGAGCACATGGAGTCGAAACAAACGACCGTAGTCGAGCCGACGAAACATTCGCAAACCGTCCGGCCTCGGAAACTGTTCACGACGCACTGGCATGTGCTCGTACCAAGCTTGCATCGCTGCGAGTTTGCGCAACTCGAACAGCTCGGGGGGCGTATCGTCCTGGGCGCGCTCACCGCCCCAGTTGTTGTCCACTTCATGATCGTCGAAGGAAGCAATGAACGCGGCAGCTTGATGCGCGGCCTGCAGGTCCGGATCGGTTTTGTACTGTGCGTATCGGCGCCGGTAGTCATCGAGGCTGTAGAGCTCGTCGCCCAGATGACGCCGCCCCGACGCGATCGGATCGGAGGCGATGCCGGAGCCTTCGTAGATGTAGTCGCCGTAGTGAAACACCGCAGCCAACTCTGGCTCCTGGCTCAAATAGCGCCACGCGCCGTACCACCCGCTCTCATAGTGCTGACAACCGGCGACAGCCAGACGCACTCGTCGCGGCAGTTGTCCAGCGGCGGGCGCCGTGCGCACTCGACCGACAGGACTCGGTTCGCCGCCCTCGATAAAGAATCGATACCAATAGAGACGATCCGACTTCAATCCCGCGACATCCACGTGCGCCGCATGGGCCAACTCTGGATGAGCGAGCACTTGGCCCGCACGGGCGATACGACGAAACCGTTCGTCCTCCGCCACCTCCCAATTCAACGAGACGCTGCGCGCAGGCATGCCTCCGTGAAGCTGCAAAGGCTGCGGCGCCAATCGCGTCCAGATCACGAAGCCCTCGGGCGTGGGATCACCCGATGCCACGCCCAGGGTGAATGGATATTCCGCAAATGCCGGCTTGCTCCACACGCGGCCGGCTGCCCCGGCGAGAAGCAGTCCACCGACACCTCTCAACACGGTCCGACGATCGACGGCACGCATCGATCAAAAGGCCGCGCGGACACCGAGCGTGCTGGTGCGACCGAACTTCTGATAGTAGGTGTTGAGACTGGGAACGCCGTCCTGCGCCGGCACCGTGCGGCTGTACGGCGAATCGAGCAGATTGCGCACCGAGAAGAATATCTGCCACTGCCGGCTCAACTGATAGCTGCCGGAAAGATTCGCTTCGACGCGATCGTCCACCACCACACCGCTGGAGTCATACGGCTTGTCGTCAGCCCATACCGTATTGAGATTCAGACCGAACCCGCCTCGCGAATACGACAAGGCGGCGGTCACCATATGACGAGCCATCCCGAGCATCGTTTCTTCGGCTTCGCTGAATGTATAGGAGCTGCGCAGGCTCAGGCCGCGAAAGGGATCGGGCAGGAAATCGAACGACTGTTGATATTCGAGCTCGGCCCCGCGCACGGTGATGGTCTCATCCGACACTGAGCGCGTGGCACGGAAGGTGTAGTCGTCGTAGATGCCACCGGCATAGCCATACTCTGCCGCCGTCAGGTCCACTGTCTGGAACAGGCCGTGAATCTCGTTCTGAAACAGATTGACCGCGAATAGGCCGGTCGGCTCGAAGTAATGCACGGCGCGGATCGACACGTTGTTGGAAAGCTCAGGCTCGAGCCCGGGATTGGGCACGCTGACGATGCGCTCCGCCTCATCCACCGTCTGCACACCAGCCAGCACATTGACCTGCGGACGCCGAATGGTCTTGCTGTAGCCCAGCTGCAGCTCGGTCTGATCGTCGAATGCATATTTCAGCGACGCGCTCGGAAAGAAGTAATCGTATCGCCCCCGTTGATCCACCTTGGGCCGGGACTCATATTGATACTTCAGCCCATCGATGGTCGTCGCCCGCCCCGTGGCCGCGGAAGCGGCATAGCCGGCGGCCACCACCTCCGCATAAGACAGCGGATCGGTTTGTCTCGCACGCGTTTCGGTCTGCTCCCAACGCAACCCGGCACGCAGGCTCACGCGCTCGCTGAAGTCCACGGTGCCCATCAGGTACGCCGCGTTCTGATCTTCCTCGAAGTGACGGGCATTGGCGATATACGCGGTGTAGTAGTTGGCAGCGGTCAGTGTGCGCGTGAAATATTCCGGATGACTGAGCAGCAACTGACCGATCTGATAATTGCTCGGCATGAACAGGCTCGATGCGCCGCTGGCAGTGCTCAGATGAAAATCGTTGTCGTCGAACGACATCTGCACCGGGCTCCCGTAGTTCTGCCAGAACTGGCTCACCGACAGCGGCCCGACATACGTGTACTGGTGGGCTTCGCGCTCGTTGCCGAAGTCATAAGTGTTGCGCGCCAGCTTGAATCCCGTCTTGAACGTGACAGCCGTAGGCGCAAGCCAGGCCTTGAATGTGAGATTCATCGCCGCGGAATTCAATTCGCTCTCGGCGTAGCGGCCGTCTTCCGCCTGAATCACCGGGCGGCTGTAACTCGCCGGATTGCTCCAATCGGCTCCGCCAAGCTGCGTGATGTTCCAGTTGGGCTCGCCGAGACTGGAACGCTCTGCCGAGAATGCGCCGGATGCTTGTAGCGAGCCCATTGAAAATACCGAGCCGTGCCAGTCGAGCGGATCGTAGCGGCTGGTCGAGCTGGAATGAGCCAGGCGACCATCGAGCGTCACGCGATCGCCGGTCCACTCGAAGCTGGGAATAGCACTGACGATACGACCGCGCTTGGCCACGGCCAGCGCTTCTGAGTTCGCGCGGGCGCTCGAATGTCGCGTCGTGAAGTCCGTGAGCACATCGCCCGTCACCGACATCGAGCGATCGCCTGTCGTGAACAGCCAGGAGCGCTGACCCGACCACAGGTCCGATTCGTTGTACATCGTCAACAGCGACAGGATCAGCCGATCCGTGGCCTTGAAGTCCACAGTCAGCGAGGTCGCGAGCCGTTCCACCGTCTGATTGATTTGCTGAGCACGCATGGCAGTCAGCGCCGCCGCATTGCTGTTGGCGGCAGTCGGCGTGAAGTCCCATCCCAAAGTCATGCGCTCCTGCTGGATGTAGGTTTCCGAGTTGCTGAGACTGAGCAGCACACCGAGCCGGCTGTCGAAAAACACATCCGAATATTCGAGCTGCGCGCCCGGCAGGAATCGATCCTGGTCGCCATCGCCCGGTCCGCCATCATGGTCATCCCAGAGATCGGACTGTGTGCTCGCGCTGATCTGCCCCGCGATTCGCCGGCCGTTCCGATCGAAGGCGCGCTTGGTGCGCAAGTTGATCGTGCCCGCCGGCGCATTCGCATCGACGTCCGCGCTCACCGTCTTGGAGATTTCGATGGCATCGATGCTGCTCAAGGACACCTGCTCGAAGCTGAAGGTGCGCGATGCGCTCGAACCGAGATTGGCATCCGCCGAGGCCAGCTCCACACCGTTGATCGTGACCGACGTGTACTCCGGAGGCAGACCGCGCAAGCGCACCGTGCGCACCGTGCCGTCGACGCCATCGGTGTCCACGCCCGGCATGTACTTGATGAACTCGCCGACGTTGCCTTCGGAAATATCGCCAAACGCTTCCGACGACAGGCTGTTCTTGATATCCATCGATTCGCGCTGACTCATGATGGCCCGCGCATCGCCGTCCAGCGTGCCCGCGCTCACCGTGATTTCTTCGAGAACTTCCTCAGTACTGCCCAGGCGCAGCAGATCGAAATCGAGTTGCGTCGACTCGCCCGCCTGCAAAGTAACTGTGGCATTTCGATCGCTGCGGCCGGTGAAGCTGATGGACACTTCGAACGTACCGGCCGGCAGGCCGACGAATCGATATTCGCCGCGCTCGCCCGTGGTCGTCGATTGACGCATGCCCGAATCGGAGGTCGCACGCACGATGGCGTTGCGCAGGTACTCGCCGGTGGAGACATCGAGAACACGGCCTTCGATGACGCCTGTTCTCTGCTCTTCCGCTGCGCGTGCCGCGGCGGAGGCATTGATCAGAGTGAAGATGCCGCCCTCTTCAGAATCGATCGTGAGCTGCGTGCCCGCTAGCAACTGCGTCAGCGCGGCGCGCACCTCCATTTCTCCCACGACCGCCGGCGTTTGAATGCCCCGCAGCTGACCCGCAGGAGCGACGATCTGCACACCCGCCTGACGCGCGAACTCCGGTATCGCCATCACCGCCGACTGCGCCGGCACGTTGAACAATCTCGGCTCGGCATGAGCACGCGCACCGGCCACGAGCAAGACAGCAGCCACGCAACGTGCCAGCAGGGACTTCGCAGGAAACATCTTCAGCCACGCTCCACGACCGCGTGTAGCGCAGTCTTCTGACGCGTAAGAGCCGTCGGCGCTGCTCAACCCCTATGTGTCACTAAACTTTAATATAGCGCCTCAGCGCCACAGCACGACTGAGTCTGGTTGGATCGAGATGTGGGCGCCGAAGATGCGGGCGACGGAGCGGCTGAAGCCCACCGGGTCGTTGGCGGAAAACAATCCGGTGATGGACTCGTTCGCCAAACCGGGATCGGCGATCTGAATGTGAACATCGCTGTAGCGCGCGAATGCCTGAGACGCGAAGGCCAGCGTTTCGCCATGAAGCGCAATCTTGCCCTCTCGCCAGGCGAGCTGACGCGACAGGACCTCGGGCGAAACGACAGCGGCCTCGGCACGCGTCAATACATCGTCGTCACGAACTGTCATCGCCAGGTGAGTATTGGCGGTCAGGCTGGTCGGCGCCGCGGGCGCAGCCTTCGATGGCAGCAGTTCGATGTTTCCTGAGCGCACGATCACGTCGACCGGGCTGCCTTCCAGACGACGCACCATGAAGGCGGAGGCCGACGCGCCGAGCCGCTGACCGCTGACTTCGACGACGAACGGCCGTCGCGCATCGGCGGTCACCTCGAAATACGCCTCCCCTTCCAGCACCCGCACCAGCCGGCGCTCCGACCCGAAATCCACCTCGACACTGGTGGCCGTGTTCAACAGCATCGTCGAGCCATCGCCGAGCGGAATCAGGCGCATCTCGCCTCGCGCGGTCGCATAGGCTTGGGAAGTGCCGAGCGACAACCCGATTCCAACAGTCACCGCCAGACTCGCAGCCAAGCCGCCGCCCCATGCGAGCATTCTTCTGCGCGACAACCGAGGTTCGACAGGGCGTGCTTCCGTGAAGTCATCGGGGTTGTAATTCGATCCGAGCGCACTCGCCGATTCGCTATACATCGAGACCGCTCGCGCACGAAACAACGCGCCAGGCCGGCGAGGATCCCCGTCCAGCCATTCCCGCAAGGCCGCGGTTTCCTCCTGCGACAGCGGTGCGTGATCGATCTTCGCGGCCCACTCGAAGGCCGCGATGTCAACGCTTTGACTTGTTTCCCGTGATTCCATCTCGGGCGGCGCCTTGCAATTGACTGTCGGAGGTGGGCGAATCTGTCACACCGCGAGTGAAGCGCTCTGCCAGCAGTTGCAACCCCCGTGCGATGTGTTTCTCGACCGTGCGCTCGGAAATTTTCATCTGTTGCGCAATATCCCGGTGAGATAGCCCGCGCACGCGCCGAAGAATAAAGGCCTCGCGCGTCTTCTCCGGCATCACCGCGATCGTTTCTGCCAGATAGCGCAGCTCATCGCGGGCAATTGCGCCCTGCTCGAGCGACGGCGCGGCGCCGGCCGTGTCCCATTGATCCAGATCATCCACTGCCTGAATGTCGACGATGCGCGCACGCCGGATGTGTCGAACGACCAGCGAGTGCGCGATCTGAAACAGATAGCCGCGAGGATGACGGATGGTCTGGTAGGCCGGTTGCGAAGCCAGAATGGTATAGGCTTCCTGGACGATGTCGTCGACGTTGATCCCCGAGCGCTGCTTCCTGCCGAGCCAGGCGCGCAGCGCCGGCTCGTGCGGCAGGATGTTACGGAGGAACCAGCGGGTTCGCTCGGGATCGCTCACGGTCATCGAAACATTTCGTCACGGTCCGCCGGGATTCGCCGGCAGGCAGCTGTCTAAATGACATTCGTTACAGCGTGATGACACTCAGCGCGGCGACGCGAAGTCCTCTTCCCAAAATTCGCCTGCGGAACGCTCACCGCCGGCGCGCAGCTCGACTTCCGCCGCACGCAGTTCGCCGCGACAAATCTTCCCTGAGATCGTTTTGGGGAGCGAAGCAAACTGCAACCGCCGGATGCGCTTGTACGGCGACACACGAGCGCGCACGTGCTCGAAGATGGATCGTGCGGTATCCGCATCGGGCGTCGCCGCCGCGCTGAGCACGATGAAAGCCTTGGGCACCGACAATCGAGTCGGATCCGGGCTGGGCACGACCGCCGCCTCGGCGACCGCCGCGTGTTCGATGAGCACGCTTTCCAGCTCGAACGGGCTGATTCGATAGTCGGACGATTTGAAAACATCGTCCATGCGGCCGACGTACGTGAGATAGCCGTCCGAATCGCGGCTCGCGACGTCACCGGTGTGATAAAAGCCGTCGCGCATGACGGCGTCGGTCCGCTCCGGATCGTCGAGATACTGTTGCATCAGGCCCAGCGGCCGTTGCGACAGATCGATGCAGATCTCGCCTTCATCGCCAATGCGTCCCTCGGCATCGATGAGCTCGATGCGATAGCCGGGCAGCGGCCGCCCCATGGAGCCGGGCTTGAGCGGCAGTCCCGGCGAGTTGCCGACCTGCGCGGTCGTCTCGGTCTGGCCATAGCCATCGCGAATCGTGACGCCCCACGCATCCCTGACCGCCGCGATCACTTCCGGATTCAGCGGCTCGCCGGCGCTCATGGCTTCGCGGAGCACGGGCTTCCAACGTTTCAAGTCTTGTTGAATAAGCATGCGCCACACGGTCGGTGGCGCACAAAACACCGTTACGCCGCAGCGTTCGATGACATTCAACAGCGCGCAAGGATCGAAACGATCGTATTGATAGGCGAGCACCGTGCTCTGTGCATTCCACGGCGCAAAGAAACAGGACCACGCGTGCTTTGCCCACCCCGGCGAGCTCAGGTTCAGATGCACGTCGCCTGGCTTCAGTCCGAGCCAATACATGGTCGAGAGATGACCGACCGGGTAACTGGTGTGGGTGTGTGCGACGAGCTTGGGTTTCGCCGTGGTCCCCGATGTGAAGTACAACAGCAGCAGTTCGTCAGCGCGCGTAGGTGCGGCGTTGATCTGCGTCGGTTGCGCAAGCGTCGCCTCGTAGTTGAGCCAACCCTTCACGGCCGGTCCAACGACGATTTGCACGGCGGCGGCGCGAAGTTTGGCGAACCGTTCCGCGAGATGTGAATGCGTGATCACTGCCTTGACCCGACCCCGCTCCATGCGATCTTCGAGATCGGCGCCATCCAATAGCGTGGTCGCCGGAATCATCACCGCGCCCAGCTTGATCGCCGCGAGCATCGTCTCCCACAAGGGCACGACGTTGCCGAGCATGACGAGCACGCGATCGCCCTGCCCCACGCCCTGCGACGCCAGGAAATTAGCGACTTGATTACACCGCAGGCGGAGCGATTCGTACGAGTACGCATCGTCGCGTCCCGAATCGTCCACGACTCGCAGCGCCGCCCCCGCGTTGCCGACGGCGATACGATCGAAGTAGTCGGCCACCCAGTTGAAGCTGGTGAATGCAGGCCGCCGGAACGCGCGGCACGCGGCCGCCAGATCTTCTCTGGCGGCCAACAGAGCATCGCGCGTGGAAATGAACTCTCGCCCGGCTGACATACGCGCTCAGAAATTGATTCGAGTCTGCACGCCGTACCAGCGCGGTTCGCCGTAGGTGGTGTAGGTTCCTCCGAGCGGCGCGCCCGAAACGTCGAAGGCAAACGTCTCACGCTCCTCGTCGAGCAGATTATTCGCGAACACCGCGACCGACAGCCGATCATCCATCAAGGAGAGCGTCACGCGCGCATTGACCAGCCAGCTGGCCGGGATGCGAGTCACCGGCGCATTGGTCAGCTGAGCGTAGAAGTCGTCGCCGTAGCTCGCGGTGACATTCACGTTCAAGCCGCCGAACTGGAAATGTGTGTCCTTGCTCGCGGAAAGATTGGCGGTGTAACGCGGCGACTGCGGCGCTTCACGGCTGACTCGTCGAGTGCCGATGGGCACATCGTCCACCTTCGTTCGCAGGTATGCGCCACCGACGGAGAACAAGTAACCGTCGCCGGCGCTGACCGACAGCTCCGCGTCCGCGCCGTACATCGATGCCGTGGTGTTGAACAGCGTGAAGTTGAAACCGCGCTGGTCGAAGGCTTGATAGTCGTCGTAGTCGTAATAGAACACCGCGCCGTTGAGACGCGCGCGATTGTTCATGAACTGGAACTTCTCGCCGATCTCGTAGGCGAGCAAGCTCTCGCCCTTGAAGCGGAACATGGACAGTGGCGCCTGGCCGACGAAGCCGGCGTTGTAGTTGAACGCCTTGTAGCCCAGGCTCACGCTCGAATACAGCAACAGATCGTCGGTCGCCGACCAGTCGAGCTGCACGCGACCCGACGTGCCCGTCTCCGCGTGCTCATCGCTCGTGGTGCCGTTGGCGGCCAATGTTCCCGGCTGGATGAACAGCGGGCACAGCGCGCCTTCGCACACTTCAGTGTAGTTGTATTTCTTTTCATCGCGCGTCACGCGCACGCCGGTGGTCAAACGCACCGAGTCTGAAATGTCATATTCGCTTTGCGCGAATGCCGAAGCCGACCGCGTGTCGACGCTGTAGTTCGCCCGCGGATATGACGCGAAGGCCGGCAGATTGAAGCCCTGAAAATAGTCGCCGTCGATGTATAAGTAGTAGACGCCCGCCGTCCAGCGAAACGCGCCGTCCGCGTCGATCAGGCGCAACTCCTGAGTCAGGTGTGTCGCATCCGCATTCTGTTGGAAGATGCCGATGGGATACGGCGAGAAGTCGTTGTCGGAATCGTAGGTGCTGTCGAGCTTTTGATAGCTCGTGATCGACGCGAGCGTGAGCGTGTCGAACTGATACTGGACCTTCGCGCCCGTGGACCACGTGCGCCGTTCCAACTGGCCTGGATAGTCGAGCGCGCCGGTGTACGGATCGCCATCGGCATCGACATAACCGAAGCCGGTCGGTGAGCCCGGCGGCAATCGAATGCCCAAGCCATCTGCGTCCGGGGCCGCGCCGGTGATCATGCTCGCGCCGGTGTAGATGGGACGGATCTCGTAGTAGTCAGCGAACAGCGAGATATCGAGCTGATCGGAAGGCTCGATCTTCACCTGCACGCGGCCGGCGACGGTATCGTCGTTGGCGTAATCGGGACCGATGGCGTTCTTGAAGTAACCGTCGTTGCGATTGTAGAGCACGGCGGCTCGCGCCGAGACCGTGTCGCTCAGCGGTCCACCGACTGCGCCTTCGAAACCGAGCTGATCGAAGCTGCCGACCGTCAGTTCGGCAAAGCCATCGAGCGATTGAGTCGGCTGACGCGTGATCACATGTAACAAGCCGCCGGTGGCATTGCGACCGAACAGCGTTCCCTGCGGCCCTTTCAGGATTTCGACACGCTCGACGTCGTACAACCGCTGCACGCTGGTGGCGTTCGATGGCTGATACACCTCGTCAATGTAATAAGCGTTGGCGGGCTCGATGTGGCCGGCGAAGTCATTCTGCGACACGCCGCGAATCGAGATCAGGCCGGCGATCGGCGAGCCACCCGGATCGGCAAACTGCAGGCCCGGCGTGAGCAAGGCCAGATCGGTCGAATCCCGCACGCCGCGGTCGACCAGATCTTCCGAGCTGAATGCGCTCAGACTGATGCCGACGTCCTGCAGGTTGGCGCTGCTGCGAGTGGCGGTAACGACGATTTCAGTGAGGCCGCCGATCTCTTCCGGCGTATCGCTCGACTGCGCATACGCGGGCAGGACCGCCGCGCACGCAAGAATGGAATGAAGGCCGCAGGCGACACGCACAGCGGCAGACGTGCGATTGGACATGATCCCCCCGTTTGAGCGCCACTCGGATGTGGCGTCTGTTCGAGGGGAACTGTGACAGAAGGCTCAAACGGTCCACATGACGTGAACCACTCATTTAGATCGACCGATCGGACATCCTGTCACGACGGTCGTGGCTCCTTGGAAAAAAGCGTGGTTTTTTCCAGGAGCCCGCCACCTGCGGCGGCGGGGTACATCCATGTACCCGAACGGCTGCTATTGCAGGCGCAATAGCTTCGACACCAGCTGCGTCCGGCTCGACACCTCCGCCTTGGCGTAAATGGAGCGCAGATGATTCTCGACCGTTCGTAGGGCGATGCGCAGTTCGGTTGCGATGCCGGCATTGCACAGGCCGGCCGCGACCAGCCGGGCAATCTCACTTTCACGATCGGTCAAAGCGAACAGCCGCGTCGATGCATTCAGCAGTCGCGCCGTCAGCGGCTCGCTCGTGATCAACAAATAACGTTCGCGCCCGCCGGGACTGCGCAGGCGGGACACTGAAATTTCCAGCGGCCGACTGCCGCCCGTCGTGAACACGTTGCGTCCGTCGCCGCCCTGGCCCGACACCTCGCCGGAAATCAGCAATCGACGCACCTCGCCAAGCAGCGCCGCCGTCCCGTTCGCAGGACTCACATCGAGATCCGCCAGGCCGCGAGCGTTGGCATTTTCGATGGCGAGATCGTGATCGAGGATCACGTACCCCACCCCGCCGCTCATGCTCAAAGAATTCAGCACGTCGTGTGACAGACGCTCGGCATCCTGATACGCGAGCAATCGCATGGCCGAGGTGATGGCCGGCGCCAGCCGCTCGAAGGTGCGGACTTCATGCGCCTGAAACGGCCGGTCATCGACACAGCGATGAAACCCGATGCACATGAGCTGCGGGCCGGACGCGATCGGACATGGCACGATCAACGCCATGACGTGCCCGATGTTGTACCGATACAGAAAGGCATCGCGATACGCGTGATCGTGCAAATCGACGGCGCTCGCGGACAGCCCCGACACCAGCTCGATGGGCGCCTGCGGGTGATGCAACCAGCGCAGACCCGAGCGCACCACCGGATCGAGGCGGAAATAGTGATCCAGATAGACCTCGGCCGCCTCCGGCGTATCGCCGGCGTACGAATAGCTCGCCGCGTAGCAGTCCGCCCGGGGCGCGCTGGCAAACCGGAAATACACACCGCTGGTCGCAGCGATGCGGGCCGCGACCGGGCGCAACAGCTGTGCATCTACCGTGCTGTGATCGGTGCAGGTAAGAATCTTCGAGACCGCTGACTCGATCGAGTCGTCAGCCACTTCCACGCCGTGCATGGAGCCCCCCATTGGCGCCGAGCAGTCGAGCTACCGACTGCAAACGTACACCAGGGACCGGGGCGACTCAACCGAGGCGGCGGATCGGGTCGCGCCCGTCCCAACGCTCGCCCGCCTCCCGAATCATCGTGAACAGCTCGTGGACCGGCGCGGTCATTTCGATGACCTCGATCATCCCCTGCAAATCCCGACGCGCATCGACATAGGCGGCCTGCGCACCAATCGAGACCCTGGCGTCCAGCACCTTGTCATAACCACGCGCCACATAGTCGGCGACGGTGCGCTGATAGTCCGCCGGCGTCACACCGACGGCGTAGTGATGAAAGCCCCAGCCCCGCTCGCGCTGGACTTCTTTATAGACGCTGGGCAGATCGTCCCGCTGCTGAATCAACTCGTACATCATCCCGCCCGACATGCCGAGGCACAGCGAGAGCTTGGCCTGCGAAGGCATGCCGCGATATTCGAGTCGCTCGAACGGGAAACTCTCGAAGTAGAACCACGGGCCGACGCCGAGCGCCTGGGTGAAACGCGGCATCGCCTCTTCGATGTTCTCGACGAAGTAGGCCATCTGAATGACTTGCATGATGCTTTATCTCAATGAGCCAGCACGTAGCCGCCGTCGCAGGCGATGGCTTGCCCGGTGATGTAACGCGCCTCGTCCGAGGCGAGAAACAGCACCAGGTTCGCCACATCCTCGGGCTCCTGCAACGAGCCCATGGGGATCTGCGCCACAAACGCGGCCGTGAACTGCTCAACCGACGCGCCGGCTTGACGCGCCATGCGTTCGAACAAAGCCTCGAGCATCGGCGTACGCGCCTGGCCCGGGTGAACGGAGTTGCAGCGAATCCGATAACCGGAGGTCGCACAATGCAACGCCACCGACTGCGTGAGGTGTTGAACGGACGCCTTGGCAGCGCCATACGCAGTCAGGAACGGCGTGGGCACCAGCGACGCGATGGAAGAAACATTCACGATTGAGCCGCCGCCCGACTCCGACATCAACGTGATTGCGTGCTTGCAGGCCAGGAACACACCGGCGCTGTTGACGGTGAAGATCTTGTTCCAGTCGGTGAGCGGCGCGCCTTGCGGATCTTTGGGCGCGCTGGGATCGCCTTCGATGCCCGCGTTGTTGACCAGGATATGCAAGGCGCCATGCGCTTCGCGGATCGAGCGCATCGTGTCGATCCAGCCTTGTTCGGAGGCGACGTCCTGAACGATTGCGTCCGCATCCAGACGCCTCGCCGCCTCCTGCAAGGCAGCCGCGTTGAGATCCGACATCACGACGATTGCGCCCTCTTCCTTCAGGCGCTGCGCCACCGCCAGTCCGATACCTTGTGCGGCCCCCGTGACCAATGCCACCCGACCTTCGACTCTTTTCATAACCGCTCCAAACTTTTTATTCGAAATGCGCGGACGGCGGACCGGCGAGTTGGGCGCCATCGACGATCAAGGAAGAACCGTCGATCATGATTGCATCGTCGGACGCCGCGAACAGAATGGTGCGCGCGATATCGTCCGCCGTCGCCACTCGCCCCATCGGCACCTGACGCGCCATGCGTGCCAGCAACTCCGAACGACTGCCCATTGCCGCTGCGACTGGATCGAGCATCTCGGTATCGACATAGGTCGGATGCACGGAGACACAACGAATCGGATAGCCGCGTTGCGCGCAATGTAATGCCACCGACTTGGTGAGAATCGTGACGCCACCTTTGGAGGCACAGTAGCCCGCAATATCGGCGATGCCGACCAGTCCACCCACCGAGGAAACATTGACGATGGCGCCGCTGCCACCGGTGCTCTTGATCGTGCGCACGCCGTGTTTGCACCCGAGCATGGTGCCCGTGAGGTTCACGGCGAGCATCGCATTCCAGTCCTCAAGCGTGACATCTTCGATAGAGCCGCCGCGACCGATGCCCGCGATGTTGCAAAGGATGTCGAGCCGCCCGAACCGGTCAACGGCCCGACGCATCGCCTGTTCCCATTGCGGCTCGCCCGCGACGTCGAGCGTCACCGCCAGAGCGTTCGGACCGATACGATCCGCCGTCTGCTCGGCGCCGGCACCGGAAATGTCGGCCGCCACAACGCGTGCGCCCTCTCGTGCGAATAGCAACGCCGTGGCGCGCCCGATGCCGGACGCGGCACCGGTGATGAATGCCGTTTTACCTTCGAGCCTGCCCATGATCCCCCGCTCGTAATCTGCCCGGCGAGGCTGAAGTCGGGCGCGGGCGGCGGCAATAGCGTATTCCACTCAGGTGGACCGGGAACCACCTGAGTGGTTCTCGTCATGTCGCGGCCGGCGGCCGCACTCCTACCATCCGCCTCACAACAGTTGACGGGGGATTGGCATGTCGAGCGTATCCATCAAGCGCAGCGAGAACAGCACGGTCAAAGCGACCGCGACTCACAAGTCCGCGTTCTTTGATCCCTCGGGCTTGCCGTGGGCCGACTGGGTCATGCCCGGCACGTGGTTCAAGCTGCTCAACGTCAACCCCTACACCGGCGGCTTCTCGATGTTGCTCAAGGTGTCGCCGGACAACGCCGCAGCGGTGCACGGTCATCTCGGCGCAGTCGAAGGCATCTTGCTCGAAGGCGGCTTCAGCTACGGAGAAGATCGCGGTCGCGCCGGACACTATGTCTATGAAGGCGCCGGCATTCGTCACGAGCCGACCACCCATCCGGATGGCATGATCATGTTCGCGGTCGTGCATGGACCGTTGGCCGGTTATCACGATGACGGCGCAGTCGCCGCCGTCGTCGATGCGCGCTTGATGTACGACCTCGCGGTCGCCGCCGGCGCGGCGGATCACATCGAACGGCCGTCGCACTGGTGATCCGCGACGTGTCGTTGGAAGCCATCGAAACCGCCAGCGAAGACGAGCTGCGCGCCCTGCAATTGCACCGACTGCAATGGTCGGTGCGGCATGCTTACGAGAACGTGCCGCATTACCAACGGATGTTTGCCGAACGCGGCGTGCATCCGGGCGACTTACGCACTCTCGACGACCTCGCGAAGTTTCCGTTCACGACCAAGGCCGACCTGCGTGCCAACTATCCGTTCGGCATGTTCGCCGTACCGCGCGAACGCATCAGCCGAATTCATGCGTCGAGTGGCACGACTGGCAAACCCACTGTCGTTGGCTATACCGCCAACGACCTCGACACCTGGGCCAATCTGGTCGCGCGCTCGATTCGAGCCGCCGGTGGCCGACCGGGCGACATCGTGCATGTGGCGTACGGCTATGGATTATTCACGGGCGGGCTCGGCGCTCACTACGGCGCGGAGCGTCTGGGGTGCACCGTCATTCCAATGTCTGGCGGGCAAACTCAGAAACAAGTGCAGCTCATTCGTGACTTCAAGCCCGACATCATCATGGTGACGCCCTCGTACATGCTGGCAATCGCCGATGAGTTCGCCAGGCAAGAGCTCGATCCGCGCGAATGTTCGCTCAGGCTCGGCATCTTCGGGGCGGAGCCGTGGACGGACGCCATGCGCACGGAAATCGAAACAACAATGGGCATCGACGCGCTCGATATCTACGGGCTGTCCGAAGTGATGGGCCCGGGCGTTGCCAACGAATGTCTCGAAACCAAAGACGGCCCGGTGATCTGGGAAGATCATTTCTATCCCGAAATCATCGATCCCGAAACCGGCGCGGTGCTGCCCGATGGCGAGCTGGGCGAACTGGTGTTCACTTCACTCAGCAAGGAAGCGTTGCCCATCATCCGTTATCGGACGCGCGATATCACTCGACTCCTACCACCGACCGCGCGCTCCATGCGACGCATGGCGAAGATCATCGGCCGTTCCGATGACATGATGATCGTGCGTGGGGTCAACGTGTTCCCGACTCAAATCGAGGAACTGATTCTGCGCTTGCCCGCGCTCACGCCTCATTACTTGCTCGAGCTGACCCGCGACGGACGACTGGACAATCTGACGATTCATGTCGAGGCCGAGACCTGCCCCACTTCCACCGCCGCTGCGAGCACCCTCGGCGAAGCGGTGAAGGCGCACATCGGCATCAGCGCCGATGTGCGGATTGCACCGCCAGGGTCCATCGAGCGTTCCGTCGGCAAGGCTCAACGTATCCGCGACAATCGACAGCGCAGCTGATCTGTCACTCTCGCTCAACTTTTGGGCGAGAAATCCTTGAACGTGCAGATCTGCCCGTTCACGCCGATGCCGGTGAAGCGGTCCATGTCGTGGAAGCTCTCGGTCACCAGCGAAAAGTCCTTCATGTCTTTCAGCGGCGCGCAGTCCTGCGTGAACTTCATGTTGAACTTGTGGCCGGTCTCGTCGGTGACTTCCAGCTCTCGGTCATTGATGTAACGGAAACTGGCGATGCGGTTCAAATCGACGGCCTGCGTCAAGGCATCCTCGGCCGGCGGCGGAATCGGTCGCCACTTGGCGAAGTCGCGATCGCTGGCGGTGCCGAAGCCGACGATGGCGATGGCGCAAAAGGCGACGCCGCTGGCGGCCGCGATCAAGCGATTGAGTTGAATGTTCATAAGTGTCTCCTTCATCCGCGTGTCGCATCCGCGGCTTCGTCGGACTTGTGTGCCGGCGGGCCGTCGCTGACTGCAAAGCTGTTGAAGTAGCAGCGACCCCAGCCGGGCAGGATCACCGAGCTGAAGCGATCGAGCGTGTCCATGGGCTGTGCGTCGAAGACGATTGAGTAGGCGAAATCCAGGCCCACGCACGGGCCCACCAAGTCGGCGTAGTACCACTGGCGGTGCGCGTCCTCGACCCACAAGCCCTTGTCGCCATCGGCCTGCCAGTCGCGGATGCCGCCGAAATTCACGAATGGAATGGATGCCCGCGGTGCGGCGGGTTTGTCGGCAGCCAGCACGCCGCTCAGGGGCACGAGCGCCAGCAACCCGGCCGCCTTGATGATCTTGTTCATGACATTTTCCTCATCGAGCGTGACCGAATCGGATCACGGCTGCAGAATGCGAGCCGAGGCTGACGTGAATCTGACGTTCCGGGGCCGGCCCTTATGCGTGTGCTCATCGTCGAAGACGATCCGCTGATTGCCGACGCCGTCCGCCAGGCGTTGACCCGGTCCGGTTTTGCCGCGGACATCGTCACCAGCGCGGAAGCCGCCGCGTCGGCGTTACAAGCCGAATCGTTCGACCTGGCCGTCGTCGATATCGGACTGCCGCGTGAGGATGGATTGCACCTGGTGCGTCGATTGCGTGCCGGCGGCAAAGCCACGCCGATACTCATGCTCACTGCGCGCGATGGATTGTCTGATCGCGTCAACGCGCTGGATCTCGGCGCTGACGACTACATGACCAAGCCCTTTGAAGTCGCAGAGCTCATCGCACGCTGTCGGGCGTTGATCCGGCGAGCCAACTCGGCGGCGAACAACCAGCTTTCGTTTGGCGGGCTGCAACTGGATATGACTCATCACGCGCTCAGCATCGGTAGCAAGCCGGTGGAGTTGACTCAGCGTGAATGGTCCATCCTGGAATGTCTGGTGCTCAACGCCGGACGGATTGTCTCCAAAGATAAATTGATGAGTTCCGTCACCGACTGGACCGACGATCTCACCCCCAACGCCATCGAAGTTTATGTCTCGCGCCTGCGCGGCAAGCTGGGCGACGCGGCCCGGATTCGCGCCGTGCGCGGCATGGGATATCGCATCGATGAGAAAAACAAATGAACGCGGACCGTCGATCCGTCGGCGGCTGTTTACGCTGCTGCTCATTCCCGCCGCGCTGGTGCTCGCGGCCGGCACGGCCACCGACTATCTCGCCTCTCGTTCGCCGTTGCGAGATGCCTACGATCAGGCGCTGATCGACGCGGCCATCGCCATTGCTGCTTACGTCGAGCCGGATGCGGAAGGCAACGCGACCTTGACGCTGTCGCCTCACGCTATTGCGCTGCTGCGCTCGGACTCGTCGGATTCTATTTATTTTCAGGTGACCGGCGCGAACGCGCGATACATTGCCGGCGACGCTGGTTTGCCGCAACTTCATCAGAACGTGATCAATCCGGCGCGCGGCGATGCTGTCTATGGCGGCGAGCGCATTCGCATGGTCGCGTATCGAGCGATGAGTGCGGCGGGCCCGATCGTGGTCACCGTGGCCGAGACTATGCACAAACGCGATCACACGTTGAATCGCATTCTCTCGAGTGCGCTGCTGGTGGACGCCGCGCAGCTCAGCTTGGTGTTGTTGCTGATCTGGCTCGGTGTGCGGCTGGCGATGGTTCCCCTGCATCACGTCGAACGACAGATCGGCAGCCGTTCGCCGCGCGATCTCGCGGCTCTGCCGACGACGGCCGTGCCGGTTGAAATACTCAGCCTCGTCAAAACGATCAATCGGCTGTTCAACGTGCTTCGCGATACTGGGTCGGCGCAACGCCGCTTTCTCGAAAGCGCGGCTCATCAACTACGCACGCCACTGACCGGCGTGCAGGCTCAATTGGAATTGCTTGCCGCTGAAGCAACTGAGCCCAATCATGAGCGACTGGACCGCGTGCTCGATGCGACCCGACGCCTCGCGCACACCACACATCAGTTGCTGACGTTGGCGCGTTCGGATGAAGCGGCGAATCTCAATTGGGATTTCACTTCGGTCGACCTGGCGCAACTGGTGGAATCCATCGTCACGCAACGACTGGCTACAGCGGACCTCGCCGGCATCGACCTTGGCGCGCAGATCGAACCGGTGCGCGCTCGTGGAGTTGCGTGGTTGCTCGAGGAAGCGCTGGGCAATCTGGTGAACAATGCCATCGCGCATACGCCGAACGGCGGCAGCGTCACCGTTCAATGCGGCCGCGAGCACGGCGCAGTGTTCCTCGAAGTCATCGACACCGGCATCGGCATCCCACCCGCCGAACGTCAGCACGTACTCGAACGTTTCTTCCGCGCCAGCAACGCTCGTGGCACCGGCACGGGACTCGGACTTGCCATCGTTGATGAGGTAGCGCAGTTGCATGGCGCCGGCCTCGCCATCAACTCAGGCCCGGACGGGCGAGGGACTGCGATTCGACTGACATTCCCCCCGGAAATTACAACGTCAGGTTGACGTAAGGCTGCAAGCCTAGGGTGAACTCCAAGGAAGAAATTCGAGCTTCCTGTAGGAGTCAAAATGAACATCCGCTTAACGAGCCTTCATCGCCACCTCGCGGTGGCGATCGCCGTGGCCTGCACGCTGGCGAGCGTCACCTCGTCCGCGCTGACCGACGAAGAATTACATCCGCGCGTGCATCGCCTCGCAAACGAGGAACGCCCGCATCAAGAGCCTGTCATATCCGGCATGCCCCGCGACGATCGCGTCATCCCCGAGCGCAGCTTCGACATGCGTCACGCGGATCATGTCATGCCCGAGCATGGCTTCAATGTGCGTCTCGTAGATCGGGCCACGCTCGAGCGTACCTTCAACATTCGTCTCGAAGATCATGTCACGCCCGAGCACACCTTTGACATACATCGCGAAGATCATGTCATGCCCGAGCGCGGCTTCAATGTGCGTCTCGTCGATCGGGCCACGCCCGAGCGTACCTTCAACATGCGTCTCGAAGATCATGTCACGCCCGAGCGCGGCTTCAACATGCATCGCGAAGATCCAGTCATGCCCGAGCGCGCCATCAACGTGCGTCTCGAAGATCGGGTCACGTCCGAGCATAGCTTCAACATGCGTCGCGAAGATCGGGTCACGTCCGAGCGCGGCTTCGACACGCGTCTCGAAGATCGGGCTATGCCCGAGCGAGGGTTCGACATGCGTCGCGACGATCGTGTCATGGCCGAGCACGGCTTTGATATGCGTCGTGATCCGCTGCCGGTACGCAATGAGCCCGCTCACTTCGGCCCAGCTCGCGGCACCATTGTTACGCACCTGCCGCCGCAGACCATCGTCGTCCAGCATGCGGGCGTGTCGTACAGCATTCACGACGGCGTGTGGTATCGCCCGTATGGCCCGCGCTTCACTGTAGTCGCGGCGCCGATCGGAGCGTTCGTGCCAGTGCTGCCTTCGTTCTACACGACGGTGTGGTTCGGCGGCCTGCCCTACTACTACGCTGATGATGTTTATTACGCATGGCGACCGGAGCATGCCGCTTATGAGATCGTCACTCCGCCGCCGGGTGCCCCGGAGCCAGTGGTGAACGGCGATCGGCTCTATGCTTATCCGCTCAACGGCCAGAGCCCGGACCAGCAGGCGCGCGATCGCTACGATTGTCACGTGTGGGCGACTGATGAAACGGGTATAGATCCGTCACGGACCGCGAACAGCATGACGTCCACACAATCGGCGGATTACGACCGAGCCATGACGGCGTGCCTCGGCGGCCGCGGTTATAGCGTGAAGTAACGGCCAATGACCGCCGGTATATTGGCTACGAACGCTTTGCTCCGAAAACAAGGGCTCCGAAAGCTACGGTTTCGAAGCCTCCACTTTCAACGTAACGCGATACTCCTCCGGCGGAATCTCGCGCGTTGAGACTCGTTCGGGTTGAACCTGCACGACGACCAGCCGCAGCTCACCGACCGTTGCATCCTTACCCGCCGTGATCTCATGGCGCGCGGCTTCGGCGGCGCCGCTGCGAGTTGCGAGTTGTACTTTGACCTCGCCGGCCCAAACGCAAGTCACATCGGTGGGACAGCGCGAATCTTCAACGACGCGCACGAATTCCACATCGAGCGTGTCCGGCCCGAACACCGCCCGCTCTCCGGGCGCCAAACGAACTTCCTGATTGAGCCCGGTGGTCTGAGGCGCAGGATCGCTCGCTGATCGGCAGCCGGTCGCCGCCAAAGTAAGCAATAGCGGAATGAGATAGTGATGGCGTTTCATCTCGTGAGAATAACAGCGCGGGCCCGAATAGGCCCGCGCCGCCTCAAAGCTTCACTGCTGTGTGATCCGCACGTCGTCGATGCCCGCTTCGACGAGGCTCGCCGTGCCCGCATCGGCCGCTTCGATCAACAGCCGCACGGTCTGGCCAGCAAAGGCATTCAGACTGGCCGACGCCGTCGACCACGCACCGTCGACATTGGCCGCAGCTCCAAGCCGCTGAAACACCACGCTAGTCGTCGCACCAACGACGCTCACCCGCAGAAAATCCGCGTTGGTCGCGTTAGAGCCATGAGCCAGATACTGGCTGAACGACAGAGTCAGCGTGCCCGTCGCCGGCAACGTAATGGCCGGTGAACGAATCGACGTGATGCCGCCATCAACATCGTTCTCACCTGCACTCGCCCCCGCCAGACGCGCGGTGACCAGACCGTTCGTGCCACTGGTGGTGGTGCCGAGTTGTTTGGTGCCACTGGAAGTCGTGGCCTCCGGGTCGCCGCGTTCCCAAGCGCCGGACACGGCAGTATCCGTCCCGTTCGGATTCGTCTGCCAACCCAGGCTGGTCTCAAAGGTATCTTCGAACACGACGGTGCCCCCACCGCCCGTGCAAGAAGCCGGCACATCGAATCCATTCGTCGGTGTCGTGCTGGCCGACCCGCCGCTGACTGCGTTCGAGCCGAGGCCGAACGCCGCGAAGGCTTCCCACACACGACAAACATCTTCGCCGCCATGATTGTCCGTCGCCGCCTGGATGATGCCATCGCGTACTTGAGTGAAAGTCGGATTGCACGCCGTGTTCTTCAGACCCTCGTTCACATACAACATCATGCGCTGATTGCCTGCGCTGCCGGTGGCGTTGTAGAGATTCGCGTTGAAGCCCCACTGATCGACGAGCTTCCAGTACACCTCCCACGCCGCCTGCGCCCACACCGAGCCGACGCCATGTGGAACCGCCATGCCGTTGATGCTCGCGTAGGTCCAAGTGTTGACGGCTGGATCGGTGCTGTAACGTTGAGTGCGAATGCCTGCGCCAGTAGTCGCTTGACCCAAAGCATAGGTGCCCATGCCCCGTGGAGTGGCGCCCGTATCGCTCGCTCTCGCCGTATATGCCAGCGCCCACCAATCCGACAATCCTTCACCGGGCTGCTGACGATTCGTGAGGCAGTTGACGTTGGACGGTCCGCCGATGAGACGATTGGAAATGCCGTGGCCGTACTCGTGCACGACGATGCCCGCATCCAGGTCGCCGTCGCGGTCCGGATTGGGACTGGTCCAAACATACATCTGCATGCGCGGCCGCGAGCCATCGGCCGGCGTGGCGAAGTTGGCATTGTTGGTTCCACCGCCGTCCTGCGCTTCCGCTCGGACGGAGTCGTTGCCGGCGCCGCCCCGGCCATAGTTGTTGACTTGAAAGTTGCCGGCCGCCTCATCGAACCCGTACTGATATTGAACGTCGTGAATGATGTTGTTCCAGTAGAACAGGTTGGTCACGGCGCTCGGACGATACGTGCTCGGCGCCCCTGAGAGATTGATCGCGAAGTCGAAATTCAGCGCGGAACCGCCGCTCGGACTCGAACCAGAATCCGGCGAGTTGTTGTTGTCCGTATCGGTGTACGCCTCAACGTTGTTACCTTGAGTCGTGGTGAACTCCGCGCCGGCAGCGCCATTCGTATCATGCCACCCGAAAGGAGACGCTAGGCTGTTCGCCGGGTTCACGACGAGCGTGCGGCCGTCGGACGGAGGCAGCGGACTGGTATGCGTCGGGCTTTCCACCGGCTGCGGATAAACACGATATTGATCCGCGACCGTGCCGTCGAAGCGCGTCCAGACCTGACCGTTCTCGGCGTCCACGGTGAAATCCCACGTGTGCTGCTCATCGAGCGTGTTGATCTGGAAATTCCAGACCAGACGCGCCTCGCCTCGTCGGATCGGCAGCAACATCAGTCGACCCTTGGTGGTCTTCGTCGGCACAGCGATGCCCGAGAACTTCGCGGCAGCGCTCACCGCCTCCCGCAGTGGCATGCTCGGTTTCAGTGCACCCACCGACTGCGCCAGTCCCGGCAAAAATGAATTGTTCACGCTGATAATGCGGCCATCTCGATTCACGTTGACCTGCAGCTGAGCGTTGTACACAGGAATGCCCGCATGACGCTGCTGCAGATAAATATGCGTAGCCCCCGTCACACGCGAGTACACGACATCCGAAACCACATACCCTTGCAGGTCGGACGCCTCGAGCCCCAGCGCAGCGACGTTACTGCGAATGAACGCCATCGCCAGATCCATGGGCCGGCTCTTCGACGTGCCCGTGAGATAGCCGCGTTGACTGGACAGCGAGCTCACCGCTCCCGTTGTTTCATTGGATTCGACGGTGAGCTCTTCGACATTGGCCACCAGCCCCTGAATCGACTGAGGCTGAACGGCAGCTGCGGATCGAGCCGCGCTGAATCCTCGATTCAGATCGAGCCGAGCATCGAAATGACGCTCGGCATCCTGAGTGGGTGATATTTCTTGAGCGCCTGTCAGCGTGCTCCAGCACACGCCGCAGGCGAACGAGATCGACACGACTGCGAATCCTCGGCATCGGTTCATGATGCAACTCCTTCCGTGAGTAACTGAGGAATGTCGGGCGCGTGCGATTCAGCAATAGGTGCAACGTTGTGTCAACGCGAAAGTCACAACTGCGCCTAGCAACCTTTGCCACGCGCGTTGTTTGCTATCGTCAGTGGCGCTGGGTTCAGCGGGGTGTCAGAGGTGGTTTGGTCACAATGCGCCGGCATTGGCACGGCGGATATCAGGTCGACGTCTGTACACGTCGAGATGTCACGAGTTCAACTTGTCGACAACGGCCTGGCACTTTCCGATTCATCTCACGACTGAAAGGTAGCCTCCGATCGACGTCACTCGGATCGGGAACACTGCTGCGAGGGAGCTGAGCGAGCTGTCTATCTCGCTCAGGCGGAACGCGCCGCTGACCGGCATGTCGCGAGCGCGCGAGCTTGCGATGATGATGTGTCCGCGCCGATGGCGATTGAGCTCGGCTACAACCTCCGCGAGCGGAGCCTGCTTGAAGACCAGAACGCCGCGCTCCCAGGCGAGGACAGCGTCGGTATCCACGAGGGTGCGCACAATGCGCTCGTTCGAGGCCGTGATCGCCTCTCCGGCGCCAAGCGTGAGGCGCTGGCCATCTTCGCGGGCAACGGCGACACGACCCTCACGCACCGTGACCTTCGAGCTATCGTCGCCGTGATGTACGGCGTATACGGTGCCGAGCGCGGTGGCGGTGAGCGCGCCGTCGTGTACGACAAACGGGCGGCTGGGATCGTGCGCAACGTGAAAGAGCGCCTGACCGCTGAGCAGATGAACGTCGCGGACACCTGCGGAGTAGTCCACATCGAGCGCAGTGGCAGAGTCGAGCAACACCTCGGAGCCGTCGGCGAGCGTGAGTCTGCGTTGCTCACCTGCCGTCGTTCTGTAGTCTGCCAACCAGTGGGCATGTGCCGCTATTATTCCCAAGAAGGTTACAGCAGCTATCGCAGCGGCTGCCGCGAACATTCTCGGCGTGGCCCGAAGTTTCGCGCCATGGCCGGTCGAGCCGCGCACTCGCGCCCGGCGCCAGAATCTGCGCGCCCGCCTGAAGGCCGTCTTGTGTTGATCGCTCTGTTCGCACCACGCCCGCGCAGCCGCGTAGTCGGCAGGCCCCGCGTCGCGCGAAGTGAGACGGATGAGCCAGGCTTCGGCCTCGCGGTCGAGGTTCACCGCTCGATCCTCTCGCGCAGAAACTGAACGGCCAGCGCCATCTGACGGGCGACAGTACGCACGGAAAGTCCCAGACGAGCGCCGATCTCGCGATGTGAGAGGCCGTCCTCACGGCTGAGCTCGAACACACGGCGAGATCGTTCCGGCAGCGCCAGCAGCCCGCGTTCGAGACGCTCCATCTCTTCCTGCGTGACCAGTTCGTCGTCCATCTGTGGAGTATCGTCAGTGACCTGGTACAGCGCCTCGAGATCGTGCTCGAAGGCTGTGCGGCGGTCCTTGCCACGCAGGTGATCGATTGCGAGGTTGCGTGCCACACGAAAGATGAGTGCGCGCCAGTCTTTCACACCGGTCGGCTCGGAGCGAATGAGGCGTAGATAGGTCTCCTGCGTCAAGTCCTCTGCACTGTGCGCGCATTTGAGTTGTCCGTGCAGGAAGTTGCGCACCTCGCGGCGATGTTCCGCGAAGGCCTGCGCGATCTGCTCGGATTGCAGCGTGGTAGAGCTCGACATGGGATGGCTTTCCCGTTCATAACGAGCGGCGTCGCCAGTTACCGCACTCCAGGCCGTCGCGGCCGATTTTTTGGCAGGGTTGCTGGGATCGTTCGTCATCCACGGCAGAACGCTTCGAACGTGCTCGATGCGGTGGGAGAACGAACTTGCTGGGACGTGTTACAACTATTGTCGCCGCGCTGCTATTGCCCGCGCTGGCCTGCGCCGCCCCTGTGAAGGTGGACGTTCACGCGCAGAAGATGCCCGACGCGCTCGCTGCGCTCACGGAGCAACTCAAACTGCAGATCGTCTACGACGGCAAGCTCGTCGCCGGGATGAGCGCGCCTGCGGTCAGCGGCGTATTCGAGCCCGAAGCCGCGCTGACCCGGCTGCTCGCCGGCACCGATCTCACCTTCCGGTTTATCAATCCGACGACGGTGACGATCGAGAAAGCTCCGCGTCGCGACTCCACACGCACGCTCGGTCCGGTGCGCGTGGAAGGTGCTTCCGGGAGCGGGGCTGGGTTGCTTGCTGGGGCGAATGGCAGCACAGACCCGACATCGACGGAAGGCACCGGAAGCTTCACACCGTCCAAGGTCAGGGTCGGCGCCGTTCGTGCCGTCGACGTGCTGGACGTGCCGCAATCGGTGAGTGTGCTCACCGAGCGGCAGATGACGGAACAGAACATCACCTCGATGGAAGACGCGATGCGCCGCGCGCCGGGCATCGTCTTCAGCCCGGGGTATTCGACGGGCGGCACCAGCGGGGCCATTTACTCGCGTGGCGCCGCCATTACCAGCTTCCAGCTCGACGGCGGCGCGAGTCTCGACCCTTACAAGGGCGGCTTGTTCGGCACGCTCGACCTGGCCCGTTTCGAGCACATCGAGATTCTGCGCGGGCCGGATGC
This sequence comes from Steroidobacter flavus, assembly GCF_042651805.1. NCBI lineage: Bacteria > Pseudomonadati > Pseudomonadota > Gammaproteobacteria > Steroidobacterales > Steroidobacteraceae > Steroidobacter > Steroidobacter flavus. The sequence goes on from NZ_JBHSDU010000015.1 coordinate 1,388,028, forward strand.
GCTGAAAGTCGCTTCCGGCTCGTATACCGGCACGATCAATCTCGTCAGCAAGAAGCCGCTCGATCACGATCAGGTGATCGTCGAGCTCACCGGCGCTCGCTGGAACGACTACCGCGCGATGCTCGACGCCAGTGGACCGCTGAACGTGCTGGGTCTCAAGGGGCGCCTGGTCGGATCTTTCGAGAACCGGCGGTTCTTCTACGACGGTGCAAAGTCGAGCGGCGAATCGATCTATGGCGTGCTGGAGGCGAACCCGCTGAACGATCTCGCTGTGCGCGTCGGCATCAGTCATACGCGCAACGATAACAATGCGTGGTGGGGCGGGCTGCCTCGTTTCAACACGGGGGAGTCGCTCGGGTTGCCACGGAATACGGGTCTGTCGCCGCCGTGGACTTATCTGCGTTCCCAGCGGACCGAGCAGTTCGTGAGTCTCGACTTTGCCGCCGAGACGCCGTGGCTCGCGAGCATGTCCTGGCAGGGCAGCGTTCGTTACAGCCACAACGTAACGGAAGCGGATACGCGGTACGCGGAGTTCACCGGCAGCGTCAATCCGGTCACGTTCGAGGGCGTGCAACTGAGGCGCGCCCGCCGCTCCGAAGGACAGAAGGGTGATGCACTCTCAGTGACGATGGGCGGGCAAGGCGAAGCCTGGGGGCACAAGCTCGATCTCAGTCTCGGATACAACCTCTCGTCCGACGACGGAACCGGCCAGAAAACCTACGCGGGAGTGGACGTCGTCGCCATTCCCGATTTCTTTGCGTTCGATCCCGGCTCGGTGGCACCGAACGGAGCGAGTCCGGAATATGTGACCTATGAAGCCAAGGTGCGCGAGGTGCGCGCCACGGGCCTGCTCGCAAAACTCGTCGTCGGCGTGACGGATCGTCTCGACGTGCTGGCCGGCGGCAACCGGCTGTCACAGAAGAACACGGAGGAGTCCGAAACTCATTCGGCGCCGCCGTGGCTCAATGTGCCTCCTTCCTACATCAGTCTGCACGAGCTGCAGACGCAGGGGGATTTTCGGCCGTATTACGGGTTGATCTATCGGCTGGCCGATTCCGCCTCCGTCTATCTCAACTATGCGGATGTGCGCAACGCCGGCCAGATCCGGCGTGACGTTCATGGCGTGCCGTTGCCGCCCACCCACGGCGATCAATACGAGCTCGGCGCCAGGCACGTGGGCTTCGACGGAAGGTTGCAGAGCTCAGTGGCGTTCTATCGCGCGAGCTCTCGCGGCGGATATGCACGCGACCGTAGCGTTCCATCCATACAAGACCCGGTGGACAACAGCCTGTGCTGTTACACCTATAACGAAAACTCGAAGCAGCTCAGTGAGGGTGTCGACGTCGAGGTGACAGGAGAAGCAGGCGGCGGAATGAGTCTCACCGCGAGCTACAATTTCAGCCGACTCCGCAAGGACAACCCGCTCAGCGATAGCGACGGTCAGACTTTCAACGAGCGCTTTCCCCGCCACCTGGTCAAGGTGTGGGCGAGCTACCGGCCGCCGATGATGTCGCGATGGAACTTCGGATTGGGAATCACCGGCTCGTCTACCTACTACGCGTCCGGCACGGCGGCGGAGAGAATCGACCCGGCCACCGGGCGTCCGGTAGGCGCGCTCATTCCCTTCGAGTTCACGCAGAAAGGCTACGCGCTCGTGGATGGCGCGGCGACCTATGCATTGTCGAAGACCCTGAATCTATCCCTGAACGTCGACAACCTGCTCGACGAGACCTACTACGAGCGCATCGGCACAGTGACCGGAGGCAACTTCTATGGGACGCCGCGCACCTACACCCTGCGGCTGCGGGGAATCTGGTAGTCGGCACGGTATCTGAAAGGATTGACATGACCACCTCACCCGCCCCTGCTCAGCTGAACGCGCTGCTGGATCGACAACGAACTGCGCTGCCTTCCGCCGGCCGGAACATGACGCTCCAGGAATGGCAGCAGAACAATGTCGCGCCCTATCTGCGCGCCTGTCTCGCCTTCTACTACCAATATTCGCTGCACCCACTGCGATGGGACGCGATCGTCCTGGCCCAGGAAGTGGCCATTCGCTATCACTTCTTCCTGACGATGCTCGAGTCAGGCAAGGGCGGCTGGTTTTCGAATAGCGAGGAGCTCAAGGGTCGGCCGCTCATCGCGGACGAAGTGCTCAACTCCGCGGACCTGGCGCGCCTGCTGCTGATCGCGGATTGGGCTGTCGAGCATGAAGCGCTCGATCCCGTTGTCTACGCCATGCTGGCGAAGGGCCGGGCCGATCGTCTGCGCCAGATGGATTCGCCGAATATTCGACAGCTGCGCCGGAACAAGGCGCCGGCGGCGGCCTTCGTGGGGCGGCTGACACAGGCGGAAAGCTGGTTGCGGACTCTGGAAAAACGTTTCCCCGGCGACAGCCTGCTGACGACGCCGGCACGACATGGACGGTGGTTCCCGAAATCCGCTCACGAAGAATGCGCAAAGGCCTATTTCAGCTGCCTGGCGCAAGTCGCGCCGGAGGCAGAATACGTCGCGGAATTACGGCGTTATCGCCGCGGCCCGATGGTCGCCACGGCGGTACTGGCTTGCGATCTGCTGAAGCGCTGGAAAGTCGATTCAGCCAGCGATGTCGGCCCACACACCGCAACGCCGGGCTCCATGGAAGCGATCTTCGCTGAATACGCGCACGAGCAACGGCAAGGGCAACTCGAATTGCAGACACTGAGGCAACAGGACCCGCCGAACCCGGGCGCGTTGTGGAACGCACGAATGATCGAGGGTATCGAGCGCTCATTACGTTTCGTGGACCGCCTGGCTCAGCATCCGCTGCGATGGCGCGTCATTTGCGACGGCTTCGGTCTGGCCGCCGACGCCGCGGAGACGGTCGCTTCCGGCCAGGATGTGGAGAAGAAAAAGTATTTGAAATCAGCGAGCTTCCTGCGAATGAAGGCATTGGGTGAGGAAGCACTGACGGTGAACGATCTGAGTCCGGGTCTGTATGCAAGCCTGCTCATCCATCGCCTGCGGTTCCTGGGAACGGAGCAGCTCCAGGATCTGGCTGAAACACACGAGCTGTACGCAACCCTGACGCGTCGCTGGCCGACGCTGTTCGAATTCAACGACCGGGGTGACGCCTACGAGTGGTATGCAGACAAGTCATTCCGGATGGCAACCAAGCACTACTTCGACCTGCTCGACAAGGCCGGGAAAACGCAGGAGCTTGAAGTGCAGATCGCGCGGGTTGCCCGAGCCCCCCACCCTTGGGCGGCGCAGGCCGCCCAACACTTCAAGCTGAGGCTCGAGGCCGCGAAGCAAGCGACGGCTTAGTACAGTGACTTCACTGCCAATGACCGCCGATGGCCTGAATCAACGCAACGGCTGCCGACTGCCGATCAACGACAGCTTGTATCTCCGCCTGTCGGGACGAAAGCGCCGCGGTCTGCGCAACGATCACGTCCGCATAGCCGATCTGGCCGGCGAAATATTGGTTGTATGCTATTTTCTCTGCGCTCTTCGCCGCCACCGCGGCCGCGTCCCGCTCGGTGGTAACGACGTCCAACACACGCAGGGCCGCAAGCTGATCTTCCGTTTGCTGAAACGCCGTCAGCACCGTCTGCCGATACTCAGCAACGGTCTGCTCGTACGCGGCGCGTGCCTGATCCACTCGGGCCGAACGCGCCCCGAAATCGAGCAAGGTCAACGCTCCCGTCAGGCCCAGCGACCAGATGCTACTGGCGGACTCGAACAGATCGCTCATGGCGCGCGAGCTGTAGCCAGCATCGCCGCTCAACTGAAGCGTGGGAAAATAGGCGCTGCGCTCGATTCCGATAGCCGAGTTCGCCGCGGCCACCCGACGCTCAGCTGCGGCGATGTCGGGCCGTCGCTCCAATAGCGACGCAGGCAGCACGCCCGGAATCTCCGGCACATCGCGGCTCCATTCGCCACTCGGCAAGACGAAGTTCGATGGATTGACGCCGACCAACACCGCAATCGCATGTTCGAGTAACGCGCGTTGCCGACCGAGATCGGCAACGTTCGCGCGTGCGTTTCGCAGTGCTGTTTCCGCCTGCAACACATCTGATCGAGCGGCGACGCCCGCGTTGTAACGATTCGTAGTGATCGTCAATGCCCGCTCGTACGCCGCGATCGTCGCAGTGAGCACTTCCTCCTGAGCTTGCAGTCCGCGCCCCTGAATGTAGTCGAGTGCCAGCTCGCCTTGCGCAGACAAAGTCGCGTTGGCAAGGTCGGCCTCACTCGCCTGCGCCAACGCACCGGCTTGCCGCACGCTGTCGCCGATGCGTCCCCACAAATCGGGCTCCCATGTGGTACCGATGGTGACCGAGTAACGCTGATTGCCGCCCGTGCTCACCGACCCGGTATTGCCCACGGTCGGATTCCCAGTGCCGAACGAACCGACTTTGGTGCCCGACGCGGTCAGATCTATCACGGGCAACAGCGACGCACGCAATTCGCGAACCAACGCGCGCGACTGATCGTAAGCCGCTTTCGAGGCCGCGAGATTTTGATTGGAAAGCACCACCTGCCGCTGCAAGTCCGATAGCACGGGATCGCCAAACAGTTGCCACCACTCACCGCGTGCCACCGCGTCTGACGGCATCGCCTCACGCCAACCCGGAGCTTCTTTAAATGACGCGGGAATCTCCACACTCGGTCGTCGATAACTCGGCGCCACGCTGCAAGCGACGCAACTCACAACACAGACGATGAGCACGGCGATTCTCATGTCGGTGCCGCTCCAAAAGCAGAATCGACGGTGCGGGAGCTCGGCCGACGGAAACGATCGAGCGCGAGGTACACCACGGGTGTCGTCAGCAACGTCAACAACTGACTGGCAATCAAGCCACCGACGATCACGATGCCGAGCGGACGACGCAGCTCCGCGCCGTCGCCGAAACCGATGGCCAACGGCACTGCGCCGAAGCCGGCAGCCAGCGTCGTCATGAGAATCGGGCGAAAACGTAACAACGAAGCTTCGCGGATCGCTTCCACCGGAGACAACCCTCGAGAGCGCTCTGCCTCCAGTGCGAAATCGATGATCATGATGGCGTTCTTCTTGACGATGCCGATCAGCAGGATCAACCCGATCAGCGCAATCAGATCCAGATTGAGCTGCCCGATCAGCAACGCGAGCATCGCGCCCACGCCCGCCGAGGGCAACGTGGACAACACGGTCAGCGGATGGATCGCGCTCTCGTACAGCATGCCGAGCACGATATAAATCACGATCAGCGACGCGAGGATCAGCACCGGAATGGTCGCGGTCGACTGTGCGAACACGCGGGCCGTGCCAGCAAACGCTCCGGTGACCGTCGAGGGCAAGCCCGCGCCCTGTTTCACTTCAACGATCCGTTGTGTCGCCTGACCCAGCGATACGTTGTTGGCCAGGTTGAAAGAGACGGTGGCTGAGGGTTGGCCGTCTTGATGATTGACCAGCGCTGCGGTCGAATCGGTGCTCCAGCGTGCGATGGCCGACAGCGGCACGACGTTCGCTGGCGTCAGACTCACCGCCGCGCCGGTCGATGCATCCCGGCCCGTACCGGTGGTGGACACCGGAGTTGAGCCCCCCGCGGCGCTAGTCGTCGAGGTCGCCGTCGATGTCGAGGGCAATCTCGAGGTCAAGGTCGATGATGTCGATATCAAGCTCGAGGTCGATGTCGATGTCGATGTCGAGTTCGATGTCGAGTTCGAGGCCGAGTTCGAAGCCGATGTCGGCGTCGCCGGAACATAAACATGTTCGAGCATCGTCGGCGACCCGTTGAACTCCGGCGCCACGCCCATCACCACGTGATACTGATTCAAGCCGGAGTAAATCGTCGCAACCTGTCGCTGTCCAAACGCGTCATACAGCGCCGCGTCCACCGCTTGCGTCGGGATGCCGAATTGCGCGGCCCGGTCGCGATCGATCTGAACCCGCACCTCCGCTCCACCCTCCTGTCGATCGATATCGACATCCACCAGTTGCGGCTCTTGTTTCAGCAGTCGCACCAGCGTATCGCCCGCCTTCTGCAATGTATCGACGTCGTCGGCCTTCAACGTAAATTGATAAGTGCTACTGGCACCGCGTCCGCCGATCTGCATGTCCTGCACCGGATTCAGAAACACCGCCAGTCCGCTGACGCCCGCCAGCTTGGGACGCAGGCGCCCGATGATTTCGCGACTCGAAGCACGTTGGTCGCGCGGCTTCAGAATAACGAACATGAAGCCGCCGCCCGGGCGCGAGCCACCGGTAAACGCAATGACGGTATCCACATCCGGATCGCCCCGGATGATGCCCGCCACCTGCGTGATCTTCCGCTGCATTTCCTGGAACGAGATGCTTTGATCGGCACGCAAGCCGCCTTGCAGCGAGCCGGTGTCCTGCTCGGGAAAGAACCCCTTCGGCACCGCCGCCATCAGAAACAGATTGAGCACGACCACGCCGGCCAATATCACCAACACCGTCGGCCGATTGTTCAACGCCCAGTCGAGCCCGTGCGAATAGCGCACCTGCAATCGCTCGAATGCGCCCGCGAAAAGCGCGCTGAATCGATTTGGCTTCTCCCGTCCGCGTAACAACAGCGATACCAGCATCGGCGTCGTGGTGAGCGAAATCACCAGACTGATCAGCACCGCGACCGACAAGGTCACCGCGAACTCACGAAACAGCCGGCCGATGATGCCGCCCATGAACAGCAGCGGAATGAACACCGCCACCAGGCTGATGGAAATCGACACAACGGTAAAACCGACCTCCTTCGCCCCGAGCAGCGCGGCCTGTCTCGCCGGCATGCCCCGCTCCACGTGTCGGGAGATGTTCTCCAACACCACAATCGCGTCGTCGACCACAAAACCGGTGGCAATGGTCAGCGCCATCAGCGACAGATTGTTGAGCGAGAATCCCAACGCATACATGACGCCGAGCGTCCCCAGCAACGACACGACGACGGCGACGGCCGGCACCAGCGTCGCCCGCAACGACTGCAGGAACACACTGGTCACGACCACGACCAGCAAGGTCGCAATAATCAGCGTGACTTCCACTTCATGTAGCGACGCGCGAATCGTAGTAGTCCGGTCGGACGCGACCTGCAGCTTGATATCTTTCGGCAGCACGGCTTCGAGCGCAGGCAATTGCGCTTTCACCGCATCCACCGTCGCGACGATGTTTGCTCCGGGCTGACGACTGATGATGACCGTCACGGCACGCACACCGTTGAACAAACCCATGGTGCGCACGTCCTCAGGCCCGTCATAGACCGTGGCGACATCGCTCAACCGAACCGCCGCCTCACCACGCCAGGCGATCAACAGATCGCGATAGTCAGAGGCATGCAGCCCCGGCTCGCTGCCTTCGATCTGCCACGCCAGCTCGTCATTTTCGATCACACCGCGCGGCCGGTGAGCACTGACCGACGCCAGCGCGCTGCGCACGTCTTCGAGTGCAATTCCAAAACGCGCCAGCGCCAGCGGATTCAGATCGATGCGCACCGCTGGCAACGCGGCGCCACCCAGCTCTACATCGCCCACACCATCGACCTGCAGCAGGCGCTGCTGAATCACATTAGAAACCGCATCGTAGATAGACGCGGGCGAGCGCGTCTCCGACGTCATCGCCAGAATCATGATGGGCGCGTCCGCGGGATTGGCTTTGCGATACGTCGGATTAGTTCGCAGAGTAGCCGGCAGGTCGGCGCGTGCGGCGTTGATCGCGGCTTGTACATCGCGAGCTGCGCCGTCGATATCCCGGCTCAGATCGAACTGCAAAGTGACGCGAGTCGAGCCGGTGCCGGATTGGGATGTCATCTCGGTCACGCCAGCAATCACGCCCATGCGTTTTTCCAGCGGCGACGCGACGCTCGACGCCATCGTCGAAGGACTCGCGCCAGGCAGCCCCGCTGTCACGCTCACCGTGGGAAAATCCACTTGTGGCAACGGCGCGATGGGCAAAACAAAAAACGCGGCCAGTCCGGTCAAAGCGACGCCCAAGGTCAGCAACGTCGTGCCGACCGGTCGCCTCACGAATGGACCGGACAGGTTCATGGCGGTGACTCCAACGCGGGCGAAGCGCCGCGCGTGCATCGTTGTACCAATCGCTCGAATGCGAGAAACACCACCGGCGTCGTGAACAGCGTCAACGCCTGACTGACGATCAGGCCGCCGGCGATAGCAATACCCAGCGGACGGCGCAGCTCCGAGCCCATGCCGAAGCCGAAGATCAGCGGCAAGGCGGCGAACAGCGCGGCGAACGTCGTCATCATGATGGGCCGGAAGCGCAGCAACGCTGCCTGCCGGATCGCGGCACGCGCCTCCTTGCCTTCCACGCGCTGCGCTTCAATGGCGAAGTCGATCATCATGATTGCGTTCTTTTTCACGATGCCGATCAGCAGCACGATGCCGATGATGCCGATCACGCCGAGATCGCTTCCGGTCACCAGCAACGCGAGCAATGCACCGACCGCAGCGGACGGCAGCGTGGACAGGATCGTCAGCGGATGAATGAAGCTCTCATACAGCACACCGAGCACGATGTAGACGACCACGATGGCCGCGAGAATCAGATAGAACTCATTGGCCAGCGATGCACGAAATGCGCTGGCGGCGCCGGTAAATTGTGTCGTGATCGAAGCCGGCACGCCGATCTCCTGTTCTGCCCGCGTGATCGCGTCCACGGCGGCACCGAGCGAAACGCCGGGTGCCAGATCGAAACCGATGGTCGCGGCCGGAAACTGTGCCACCCGCGAGATCAATACCGGCGCACTCTTCAAACGAAACGTTGCCAGCGCACTCAACGGCGCGACGGTGCCTGACCCGGTCGGCACGTAAATCTGCGACAGCGCCTTGGGATCGGCCAACATACCCGGCGTGCTTTCCAGGATGACGCGATACTGGTTGGACGGAGTGAAGATGGTGGAAATGATGCGTTGACCGAACGCGTTGTACAGCGCGCTGTCCACGGTTGCGGCACTGATGCCCAGCCGTGCGGCGACATCGCGATTGATGTCGACCTCCACCGCCCTGCCGTCTTCGAGAACATCGGACGTCACATTGCGAATCTGATCCACATCGCGCAGCGCCGCGAGCAACCGATTGGCCCATTGCGAGATGTCAGTCGCGCTCGCCGCTTGCAAAGCGAAGCGGTATTCATTGGCGCCGCTTTGAGTATCGATAGTCAGATCCTGCACCGGCTGCAGATACAACGTGACTCCCAACGTCTCACGTGCCTTCCGCTGCAACCGTTCCATCAAGTCCTGCTGCGAGCCACGCTCGCTGCCGTCTTTCAGGTTGATCAGCATGCGGCCCTGATGAAGGGCCACATTCTGGCCATCGACGCCCACGTTCGAGCTCAGGCTGGCCACGTCCGGATCGTCGAGCACCAGCGCTGCAACCTGCGACTGCAGCTGGGCCATGCGCGGGAAAGAAACATCCTGGCCGGCAACCACCACGGCGCGCAGCTGCCCGGTGTCCTGCTGTGGAAACAGTCCTTTCGGAATGAGCACGAACAGCAGCGCGGTCATTACCAGCGTCGCGAGAAACACCAGCAGCGTCTGCGGCTGCCGGTCCAGCACCCAATCGAGCCGGCGTGCATAACTCTGCGCCAGCCGTTCAAACCAGTGCAGACTGTGCTCGATGAGCGGCAAACGACGCAGCTCGCGCTCCGGTTTTAGCCAACGCGACGCAAGCATCGGCACGAGCGTCAAAGCTACGATCGCGGAAATAAAGATCGTCACCGCCAACGTGATCGCGAATTCTCGGAACAGCCGCCCGACCACGTCGCCCATGAACAGCAATGGAATCAGCACAGCCACCAGGCTGACCGTGAGCGAAATGATGGTGAAGCCAATCTCACGCGCGCCTCGCAAGGCCGCGGCGAACGGCGAGGTGCCCTCCTCGATATGACGATTGATGTTCTCCAGCACCACGATGGCATCGTCGACCACGAAACCCGACGCGATGGTCAGCGCCATCAACGTCAGATTGTTGATGCTGAACTCGAGCAGATACATGGCGGCAAAGCTGCCGATCAACGACAGTGGCACGGCAATGCTGGCGATGACTGTCGCTTGCAAGCTGCCGAGGAATAGAAAGATCACGACGGTGACCAGCACGACAGCGAGCAACAATTCGAACTGCACATCGGCCAGCGAGGCACGAATGCCCACGGTTCGGTCGCTGAGCATCGTCATCTTCACATCGGCCGGCAGTTGCAACTCGAGTGCCGGCAAGGCGCTGCGGATCGCATCGACCGTGCCGATGACATTTGCGCCGGGTTGCCGCTGCACGTCGACGATGATGGCCGGCGTGCGATTCATCCATGCACCGATCCGCGTATTTTCGGATGAGTCGACGATGTCCGCAACGTCGGCGAGGCGCACTGGAGCGCCGTCGCGATACGCGACGATCAGATCGCGATACTCCTGTGCCGTCGCCAATTGATCGTTGGCGTCGATGGTCCACGCACGCGTCGGCCCATCGAAGCTGCCTTTGGCGCCGTTGACGTTGGCGGCCGCAATCGCCGTTCGCAATGAATCGAGTGACAACCCTCGCCCAGCCAGCGCCGGCACATTTGCTTGAATGCGCACCGCGGGCCGCTGTCCACCGGAGAGATTCACCAAGCCGACGCCCGAGATCTGCGACAGCTTGTTGGCGATGCGCTGATCGACCAGGTTCTGCACTTCGGCGAGCGGCCGCGACGTGGACGTGACACCGAAACTCACAATCGGCGCATCGGCGGGATTGACCTTCGCGTAGATCGGCGGTGCCGGTAGATCCGAAGGCAGCAACGTGCTGGCGGCGTTGATGGCAGCCTGCACTTCCTGCTCGGCGACATCCAGCGCCAGCTCGAGCGAGAATTGCAACGTGATCACGGACGCTCCCGCCGAGGACGCCGAAGTCATACGATCGAGTCCCGCCATCTGACCGAACTGACGCTCGAGCGGACCGGTCACAGTGACCGCCATCACGTCGGGGCTCGCGCCTGGATACAGCGTGCGCACTTGAATGGTCGGATAGTCCACTTCGGGCAGCGCCGACAGCGGCAACACGCGAAATGCCACCAGACCGGCGAGCAGAATCGCGAGCATCGACAGCGTAGTCGCGACCGGGCGCAGGATGAACAGACGCGACGGCCCGCCCTCACTGCGCTCTATTGTTTCTTCGCGCTCGCCGGCCATTTCGCACCAGCCAACATGACGCGGGCGCCGTCGTTCAAACCGTCCGCACCTTCGGTGATCACCGTTTCACCGGCTTTCAGCCCGCTGCTCACGACGATCTGTTGCTCGTGAATCACACCGGTTCGCACCGCTCGCGTTTTTACAGTTCGATCTGTTTGCAGCACGAACACGAAGTCGCCTTGCGCACCGTGCCGCACGCTCGACACCGGGATGGTCACCGATCCTGACAAAGTCTTAACTAATAAAGAAACATTCACAAACTGATTGGGAAACAATGTTTGGTCGCGATTGTCAAAGCGTGCCTTGGCTCGCACCGTGCCGCTGGTCGCGTCGATCTGATTGTCGAACGTGAGGAATTCACCTTCTGCCAGCACGCGCTCGCCGGCTTGATCGGTGGCAGTGACATGTAACTTCCGCCCCTCGCGCAATTGCGCCTGCACGTCTGGCAGCTGCGCCTGCGGCACGCTGAATGTGACATCGATGGGCTGGACCTGGGTGATGACGACGATGCCGGTGGCGTCGCCCGGGGTCACATAGTTGCCGATATCCGCCTGTCGCAGTCCCGCCTTGCCGGCGACCGGCGCGGTGATAGAGGTGTAATCGAGATTCAAGCTCGCGACGCCGATGGCGGCACGATCGGCCGCCACCGTGCCTTCGAGTTGTTTCACCGTGGCCGCCTGGGTATCCAGCTGCTGGCGTGCAATCGAATCCTGCGACCAAAGCGTGCGGTAGCGCTCCAGATCGGCGCGGGCCTGATCCAGTAACGATTCATCACGGATCAGATTGGCCCGGGCCTGTGACAACGCCAGCTGATAAGGACGGGGATCGATCTTGGCCAGCAATTGTCCCTGCTTCACCGGCTGCCCTTCGGTGAAGTGCAGGCTGAACAACGTGCCGGACAGCTGGGAACGAACGGTCGCCGCGACGATGGGCTGCACGGAACCGATGGCGCTCAAGGTGACGGGCACATCCATCGACGTCGCCTGCGCCGTTCCCACGGCGGCAGCGGGTCGGCCCCGGCCCGCACTTCGTTCCGTACTTCGGGTGAAGTGCCACGCTGCCCATCCCACCACCGCCAGCAGCAGTAGCGCGATGACACTATTTCGCAATTGCACTGACGCGGGGCGCGCGTTGTTCAGTGACATCGTCTGCTTATACTTCTCGTGCCGCTCACCCGCAATGCGCATTGAGAGTTGTGAGTTGCGCACGTTGTCGGCATGCTACGCGTGCGCGTCAAAAGTCCAAGCAGGCCCCTTGGACAAGATTAAGATTATGACAGCACTCAGCACCAGGGCCATGGAGCGATCAGCATCATGCGTACTCTGGTTGGCACGGCCATCGCGGCGCTGTGCCTGACTCTTTCGGCTTGCGGTGGTGGAGGTGGCGGACAGGAAGGCGGGGGGCAGGCACCGCAAAACTCCGCACCGGCGTTCGGGGCACTGACCTTCTCAACGCCTGAAGATACCGATCTGACGGCACGCATTCCGGCGACCGATGCCAACGGCGACGCGATCACCTTCGCGCAGGCGACCGATCCCACGCGAGGCAGCGTGCTCAGCCTGGACGCCACGACCGGCAATATCACCTATCGTCCCAACGCGAACGCAACCGGCACCGATACATTTACGGTTCGGGCCACCGACGCGGGCGGCCGAGCCACGACCGGCACCGTGACGATCACGATCACTCCCGTCAACGACCTGCCGGCCGCCACGGCCACGGCGATTGTCACTGACGAAGGAACATTGGCCGCATCGCGGGTCGTCGCCACCGATGTCGAGGGAGATGCGGTCACATTCACGCTGACCCGCGCCCCCATCGGCGGCGCCGTGTCGGCTTTCGCGGCGGACGGATCTTTCACTTATCAACCCACCGCGCAGTTCTCCGGACAGGATTCCTTCGATGTCACAGTCACGGACGCGCAAGGCGGCTCGACGCTCGTGACCGTTCCCGTCACCGTGGGCGTCGCCAACCTCAGCTATAGCGGCTCGCGGTCGCAGGTCGTCATCGCTGAAAACAATGCGGGACAAATATCCAAGTCGTTGTGGGACAACTTCACGCGCCTCATTGCGCTCTATGAGCTGGGGGCCAGGAGCTTCATTCCCTCGCCCCCTGCCGTCGTCGATACCACGTTGAATGGCCTGGCCGCAGGCACGGCTCATATCACCGGCACCCTGGACGCAGCCGGCCGCGGCACGCTCAAAATTGTCTACTCCGGCTTCAGCAACAGCATCGCGACCTTCAACGGCACCGAGATCGTCGATGTCGATCTCAGCGCCAGCACTGTCCTGCGCAATTACAAACGAACGGCCATGACGATCGGCGGCACGACCGTCACCGCCAGCGGCTCCCTGTTACAACAGATCACCACGACCAACAATCTCAGTGGCAGCATCGTGTTCGGTTTCCCGGACGGCTCCACGACCTGGATTCGCGATGCTCAGCTGAGTTTCGCCGGTCAGCCGCTGCGACGCCCCGGCACGTTCTCGGTCAACACGTGGGGCTGGAGCGGCACGACGCGCATCTACGATCCCACCCTGGGTTATAGCGACGTCGACATCGACGGCAGCATCAACTTCGAGCGAACCAGCTACGGACGTGCGAATATCACGCGACCGATCGGCCGCGGCAGTCTGGTCGCGACCGGCGCAGCCCAGGCGCGACTCTGGCTCACGTCGCTGTCATTGTTTACGTTCGGCGTCGAGCTCGATCTCGGCGCCAGCGGCCGTCCCCAAAAATCGCTGGCTTACCGGGTCAGGGATAACTTTGCGGTGCATGCCGGCAGCGATTCGAGCCATCTGTTACAGGCAGCGGCGGCCTATCCCTTCGATGCGGTGTACGCCGAGATCGGCCTGCCGTTCTTTCCTGAAGGCCGCTTCAGCGAACATCGCGACGGCACGTTCGTGACGCATCGCTGGTATATCGACGCGGCACCTCCCGGCAGCACCGCGCAGTTACAGTGGGCCGACACGCCCCGCCCCTGGCTCATCACCGATGTCAGCGGGCAATATCTGCTGCGCCTGGAAGTCAGCGCCGGAGCAACCAGGTCGACCGACTATCTGGTCGTTCGCAGCGTGCCTCAGAATGTCATTCCGGGCGATGCCGGGATGCCCAGCCTCATCGGACGCTCGATCCCCGGCGCGAGCGATGTGACAGCAGTCGGCACCGAAGTCACGCTCGATGCGCGCCGCTCGTATGGCGACCACGTCGACTCTTCGACGCTCGGCTACAGCTGGACCGTCTATGGACCGATCGGACAGTCGAGCAGTCCCGTCGCGGTGAATGCCGTGCCGGGCGAAGTGTTGCGCTTCACGCCCAGCCAGCCCGGTATCTACGACGCGGTCTTTCACCATCCAGGCTCGACTTCGATCAGCCTCGTCAAGAAGCGGCTGACGATCGGCGCGCCCCGCTTCTCGCCGATGATTCAATTGACGGAGAGCTCGAGTTACGAGCCGTACGCTTTGGATTTCGACGGCGACGGCTATGTCGACATCCTGGCTCCAGCCACCTCGCCGTCGCAGCGGATGATCATGTACCGCGGCCGCTCGGGCGGAGGATTCCACGGCGGCGTTGTCATTCAAGGACTCTCGCCTTTCGAAACGTATCGATTCGAGGATCTCACCGGCGACGGACGCCTCGACTTGATCGCGACCGGCCCGACTCCGGATAACTTCAACGTCTCCGTGCAGCTGCCCACCGGGCAGTTCGACACGCCGGTCACGCTCGGCAACGACCCCGCTTGCCTCTCCACTTCGAGCTGGCGGGTGCTGGGCACGATCGATGTCGATCGCGACGGCCGCAACGATTTGATTCGCTCACAACTTTGCAGCTCGGGCGTGGGCTATCAACTCATCGTCAACACCAGCACCGCGGGCGGTTTCAACCCGGCGCAGGTCATCGCCCTGCCGGGCGGCTTGCAGATCGTCGAAGGTGCCACCGCCGACGTCGACGGCGACGGCGATAAAGATCTGATCGGCGCTCCTTACATTCCGAGCCAGCGCCCGACGGCGCTCGCAGTTCTGCGGCTCAATGCCGGCGGCTCGTTCGACGCCACCTCCGTGCCTCTCAGCGAAGCCTACACTGCCACGAAATTTACGGTACGCGACATCAACAACGACGGCCGCGCCGACGTGTTCATTGCCACCGCGCCCAACTTCGTCGTGACTCAGAATGCGAACGGGACGTTCACAGAGACTGCCAAGTTTCAGGGCAACTTCATCGGCAGTGCCACCGGTCAGCTGGCCGATTTCACGGATGACGGGCGACTGGATCTGGTGCTCAACTCCGAGCTGTATGTGCAACGACCGGATGGCACGTTTGAAGCGCCGGTGTACGGCATCGTCCAGGGCAACCCGGTCATCGACGTGAATGGCGATGGCCGGCCCGATACGTTGACCGGACTCACCTTTGTGACAACCCTCACTCCGCCATGAGCGGCGACAGCCAGCGTTCATAGGGAGCCCACTTGGGCCGCTCCCGAACTTGAATGCTGTCGCGGACCTGCACGGCGCTCGCGGTGACCACACCGCGGCGCCGTGAGCCCAGCTCCAACATCGCCGGATCGAACGGCAAACCGCAGAACTCCGTCACACGCCTTAGCTGCACCTCCGGCTCCGTCAGGAGCCGCGCATATTCCACATCGAGAATTTGCCCGCCAAAACGCGCGTGCCAGTGCTTCATCAACTCCGCATACCACCCGTAGTAGTCGGCGAGCTCAGCCAGGTCATAGCTGTATGGATTCGCATCGGAGTACAGCTCCCGAAGGTTGGAGAAACAAGTCTCTAGTGGATCGCGGACCATGTGCAGAATCTTCGCGCGCGGTAACGCCCGCGCGATGAAACCGATGTTGAGAAAGTTGGAAGGCAGTTTGTCGGTGTGATATCGCGCGCTGCCCAGGCGCCATTGAACGCCTTCTATATAGCGCCTGCCGGCGACGCTGAGATCGGCGACGCGCGCTCGCTCGATCAGCGTCGCATCGATCACACCCTTGCAGTGATGATCCGTGGCGTAGCGCATCGCGCTGGTGAAGTCATATAGCTCGCCAAGCGCGGCGACCTCAGGATGTCCGGCGAGCATCTGCTCGAGCAGCGTCGTGCCGGACCGGTGCATGCCGACGATGAAGATCGGCGTTGCACCGGCGCCCACGGATGCGATACCCACAGCAGTCAGGTCGCTCGATCTCGACCCATCTGCCAGCCGGCGAGTCGCCTGCGCCGGTTCAAACGTTGGTTCGAACGTCGCCAAGGCGTCGAACAGCTGTTTCATCCTGCGGCCGTCATAATTCAAGCGCGACCGCTTCGCGCGACAGCCTTGCATCAAGGCCTGCCACGCTTCGTCGTATCGCTGCAGATCGTCGAGCTCCTTGTGAAGCGCGAATGACAACAGCGCAATGTCGTCCGTCGAGCGTCCCGGACGCGTCAGCTCTCGTCTGATCGCGTCGACGTGATTGCGCTCGGCAGTCTGACGCCGCAGCGATGCGCGCAACCAATATCCCTGCGCAATTTCAGGCGCCCTGCGGAGGGCGTGCTCCACGTCCTGCTCGGCATCGTCGAAACGACCGAGGTAAGTGAGGATCTGCGTACGCGCGAGTAACGTTGTCGGATAGTCGGGATCGGCGCGCCGCGCCTCATCGAGATAATCGATGGCGCGCTCGGGAAGATTGAGATAACTGAGCTGCGCACCGGCGGCGATCAATAAAGGAATAGGCATTCTCGCGGGCGGCCCCGCCCGTTCGATGCACGCCAGCAGCTCCGGCCCTTGGTTGAACGTGCGCAGACGCGGCAGCAGCTCGGCCAGTACCTTCTCATCTGTCGTCCCGGTTCGTGCCGCGGCGAGCGCGAACTCAGCGGCGCGACGATAGTTCCCTCGCAGCGAATACATGTACGACAGCTGCACGAGCGTGTAAGGCTCATTCGGTGCCTGTGCAAGAATCTTTTCGTACGTGGCGATGGCGCCGGCCCAGTCCTGCCTGGCGGCCAGCGCCTCCGCACTTGCCAGCATTGGCCTCAATACAGACGGAACACTCGCGGGAACGATCATTGGACCTGCAATCTCGCGAGCAGCGGTTGCAGCTGCCGCTCATAACGTCTCCAGGCACCGACCCCACGCTCGTGGATGCTTTCACGCACCTGACTGCTGCTGGCCGTCGACACGGGCGCGCTGTTACGAGTGATCTCGTGCAGAGCGGTCTGATTATCGAGACCGATAAAATCCAGGACAGTCGTCGTCGTTTGTTCCGGAGCACGCACCAGATCCTCGTAAGACACGATCCGCACCGAGTGCGGGGCAATGCTCTTCCAATACCGTAACCAGGTCCGGACGCGCAGGCAGTGATCCGCGACATCGCTCAAGGTATAGCTATAGGGATACGCGTCGCCCTGGAACAGCTCTTTCAGATTGGAAAAGCATGCGTCCGCCGGCTCGCGCTGTAGACACAGCACGCGCGCCGCGGGCAAGGCTTGCAGAATGAGCGGCAGGTTGAACAGGTTCTGCGGATTTTTGTCGATCACATATCGACCGTCCGCCGCCAGACGGCGCACGCGCTGCTCGTAGAGCTGGCCGACCCTTTTGAAATCCAGCTCTCGTATCAATTGCAGCCGATCGCCGTGGAGCGGCGATCGGAAGAAGTGCCCCGACGCTTCGCTCACCGCCGCTTGAAAATCGTTGCGCTCCCCCAGCGACCGCACCGCTGAATGATTGCTGAGGATGCGATCGAGCAGTGTCGTCCCGGTGCGCGGCATGCCGACGATGAAGATGGGAACAATCTCGGCGTCGGCGGCCGGCTCAGGCAGCGACACAGGCATTCGTATCAGCGCCTCGAGCCGCGACGCTTCGAGCAGCGAATCGAACGCAGACCGCCGACTCATGATCTCAGCTCCGCTCGTCAACGCAGACCACGCCTCTTCCCGCTGATCCGCCGCATCGTATTCTCGAAACAGCGCGTGGAACAGATGGGCCTGCTCGATTCCGTTGGGCTGAACCCGGCTCAGCGCATCCAGGATACGGTTGACCCGAGCCAACGGCGGCCGGGCCTTGGAATGAGTGGCCAGCGCCCAATGCGCATCGGCAAGATCCGGCGACAGAGCGAGACACGCTTCGTAGTCACTCTCGGCCGCCTGCATGTCACCAAGATAACGGTATACATTCGCGCGGGTAAAGATCAATAACGGATGGGCCGGCACCTGTCTGGCCATCGCTTCGAGAAAGCGCAGCGCGCCTCGATAGTCACCCGCCAGCCACAGCTGCTGCGCCAGTACCGCGGACTGGGAAATGACATTCGGATCCGACCAGTCCACGGACTCGATCAGCGAGACCACGGCGGGCTCTTCAGCAAATTCCAACAGGCGAGCGGTCACGTAGCCGATATGGCGCGTGCTGCCATGCTCGCGTACCGCCTCCGCCGCCTGCCACGCATGCTCTTTCGACGCGAGATAACGATCGGAGATCTGCTCGAAGCGCGACATGCGCAGCCGGGCCGGAACATGGCGAGGCTCCCGGTCCAGAATCGTTTCATATAACGAGCGAGCCTCGTCCCACAGGCCCCGCAGCTCATACTGTTGGGCACGCGCCCAGAATTCGCGGGGCGATACGGCCGCCGACAAGCGGCGGCCGTAGGAAGGAGATTCGCCCTCCTCGCTCAAAAGTTATAAACCAACGAGAACTGAAACTCACGTGGCGACTGGTATGCCCGAGGCACGAGGTAGGTGCCCAGCGGCGCGCCGGTGGCTCCATCCTCGGCGCGGTCATCCACCGCAATGGCCTCCTGTTTGTTGAAGACGTTGAAAACATCCATCTTCGCAATCAACCCATCCGCCCAACGCGGCGTGTACGCGAAGCTCAGGTCGACCTGATAAGTCCAAGGCAGACGCCCCGCCGTGCCCCGTGGCTTCGGCTCCGAGGGACCCAGCACCGCGCCGGCCGTCGTCGTGGCACAGCGGAAGAAGGAAGAACCGTAGGGATGAATGATGCCGTGATACGGATACAGCACGCCCAGACAGTTTTTCGGCCGTCCGGATTGCACGAGCAGGTTCGTGCCCACCGACACTTCCTCGGTGAGCGCGTAGCTGCCGAACACCTTCAACGAATGACGCCGATCGTTCGGCAGATACCCGTACGAATCCACCGCCAGCTCTTTGTAATCGAAGTCTTGAGTGACGTTGGTGTCGTCCTGACCGATGTCGGATTTGACACCGCCTTCGGTGTTGCCCTTGCTGTAGGCCAGCGTGTACGACGCCTGCACGAACGTGCGATCCCAGTTGCCGTCCCAGAACAGCTCGAGCGCCTTGTAGGTCCGGCGCGCCTTCGGCGACAGCAGATCGCCCGGCACCGTGGTCTCCGTCAGCGAGCCGTTGTCATAGAAGTCGGTCAGAAAGACCGCATCCTCGCCCGGGTTGAACATGCGGCAATAGGGAAAGCCGCCGTTCGGCAGGATGGCCTGATTGCCGTTGCTGTCGAGCCAGACTTCCTCGTCCTCATCGAACTGAAAGCCCGCGGTCGTCAGGATCGGCGTGTAGTCGCAATTGTCGTCGATGGCGGCTTTCAGCTCGCGATAGATGGCCCGCGCACCGATGTTCTGGTGATTGGTGATGCGCATCTGCGCGCCGAGAATGAACTCGTCCTGATACATCGGGTCCAGATTCTTCGACGCGATGGTCTGCGCGTTCTTGGCCTCGCCGAATTCGCCGTTGACATACCTGAACGTATTGCGCGACACGAGACCTGTCGGCGCGCCGGTCGCGGGATCGACGCCCGAGAAGAAATAGTCGTTACGCGTGAACAACGAAGCGCTCGCGCCGCGAATAGCAACGCTTGCCGTCAGTGGCAACGCATAGCGGCCGGCGTTGCCGTAGACCTTCATCGACGAGTCGCCCTTCACGTCCCAGGAGAAGCCGAGCCGCGGACCGAACTGATTGTTGATCTCGACGTAGGTCTGGCCCTGACCGTTCAGGTTCTCGAAACTGTCCCAGCGCAAGCCGGCCGAGAACAGGAAACTGTCGGTGATGTTCCAATTGTCCTCGATGTAGAACGCGCGTTGCTTGACCTTGACGGTGGCGCCCTGATTGATGATCTGCTCTCGCACGACGTCCACGTCTTGCCTGGTGTCGTCGCCGTCGTCGGGGGTGAGGTCGAGCTGGACGGTGGAGTAACGCCACTGGCGCCCGCCTTCGATCGATTCGCCCGCGACCGACTCGAAATCATCGGCGTCATAGCCGAAGCGCAGCAGGTGCGCGCCGAGCTGCCATTCAGCGTCGACGCGGAACTGATTGCGCTCATCCCGGGCGTCCTGTCGCTCGATGTTGCCGGCGTTTGGGAACGTGGCTGTGATATTGCACGTACTTGCGAAGACACCGGTGGCGTCGCGTCGCGCCCTCGAGCGAGCGTCGACGATGACCGGGCAGCCCGTGGCCGGTGAGTCCAGATCGCCGCTGTACGCGACGCTCCGGCCATCCGCCGTCGTCAGATGCAGACCTCGCGAGTATTCGCCGTGACCATACAGAGCGGACACCGTCAGCGTATCGGTGATGTAGCTGGTGTACTTGCCCACCACGTTCAAGCCACCGCTCTCTTCATATTGAGTGCCGATCAGGCCGAGCCGGTTGGCCGCGCCGAGCGTATTCAAATACACCTTGCTGGTCGTTTCTTCCTCGTCCGAGAAACCGGTCAGCTCGAAGGAGTTCGCGTCGTTGATGTGCCAGTCGAGCTTCACCAGCCAGGTCGGGGTCTCGGTGTTGTCGTCGGTATTGGCCGCTTGCGTGACGTTGCCCCAGCGGTCTTCGTCGTGCTCGGAGTAGCCTACCAACGCGTAGGCGAACAGTTTGTCCTTCACCAGCGCGCCGCTCGCCCAGACATTGGCGGTCCATTCCGAGGTTTCTTCTTCGGAGTTGATGGAGCGCACCGTGCCGAAGCTGCTCGGCTCGAGCGGGTTCGAGTACATGAAGTTTCTGGTCTTGCTACGCAGCGCCGCCGGCGACCAATAGATACTGGAGCCCGACTCGAACTCGTTGGTGCCGCGTTTGGTCGTCTGGCTGACGACGCCGCCCAGCGAACGGCCGAACTCCGCGCCGTAGCCGCCGGTCTTCACTTGCTGCTCGGCAATCGCTTCGAACGGAATCTTGGAGAAGTTCAGGCCACGGAACGAGTTCGTTACATTGAAGCCGTTCACGTAGTATTGATTCTCGGCGACCGACGATCCGCCGAACGACGGCAGCTTGCCGTCCGAAAATGCAAAGTCGCCGCGCACCGCACCCGGCGCCAGCAGCGCCGCCGACGTGAGATCGCGTAACACCGGAATCTTTGCGAGCTGATCGGCGGACAGGACCGTCACCGATTCCACGGAAGAAACATCGATGGGATTCACGCGTACCGCGGTGACGACGATGTTTTCCATTTGCGGGGAGCCGCCGGTCGTCGTGACAAAGCTCACTGGCGTACCCGTGCCGGCGCTGACCAGCACGCCGTCGCGAATCACCGTCGTGCCATCCTGATGGCGCAATGTGACTTTGTATCTGCCCGGCGAGAGCGCGGGGACTCGATACGAGCCATCGCTGCCTACGGCAATTTCTCGTCGAAATCCCGTCCCTTCGCCCTCGACGATCACGGTGTCGCCCGATGCCGCTTGTCCAAACACGCTGCCGCCCGTGCTTTGGGCGAGCGCGGTTGGAGCCGTTGCAATCAAGGTCGTGGCAAGCGCGCCGACCGTAAGCGCTTGCTTCACGGCCAACGCAAGTGTGTTTCTTATCAACATCGACTGCTCCTCCGTAAGAGATGTTGGTTTTTTGCGCCCCATCCGCATCCGCACTGAAGCGATGGAACCTCCGCTGCCGGTGTCTCCCCCTTACTTTTTTCTCATCTACTGGCCGGTGCCGGACGGACGCCGTTGCACGGACGCATCAAAGCGTGTTTCGAGCATACAACTGCAATTTGCCGAATGAAAGCCAGATTGCTTAGTCGGCCTCGACGGCGCATTGAGTGATAAAACGGAAAAATATCCGCACAAAATAAGGGCAGTCGCTTTGTTTATTCTGGAGCGTGCGGGTTCGTTCGTTGTATACACGTGGTTCTTTTGCCACGTTTCTTGTTACTTGATCGCAATCATCGCTGGGCCGTGGTGCAATGATCGCTCGCAACCAATGAATCAAAATCAATGAGATAAACTTCGAATCCAATCCACCCCGGCACCGAATACCCAACGGATGAGCGCTGAACCGAAACCCACCACAACCAGCTCCGCCTGGACGAAATGGGAACACCAGATCGTCGACGGGCGCTTCACGCTGCGCCGTTACCTCGGCGGCTCGGACCACAGCGCGGTCTTCCTCACCGAACACAAAGCCAAGAACCTCGCCGAAGCCGCCATCAAATTCGTTCGCGCGGACGCATCGCAGGCGAAGACTCTGCTCGTGCACTGGCAGGCGGCCATGGCGCTGTCCCATCCGCATCTGGTGCAGCTTTTCGAGGTGGGCCGGTGGCAGGTCGGCGGGGCTGACTATTTATTTGTCGTCATGGAATACGGCGACCAGACCCTCGCCGAGATCCTTCGCCATCGGCCTCTGAATGCTGAAGAAACGTTGGAGTTATTGCCGCCTGTTCTGGATGCGCTGACGTTTCTTCATCGGCGGCAGTTGGTTCATGGTCACTTGCGGCCTTCGAATTTGCTGGCGGTCGGAGATCAGCTGAAACTGGCTAGCGATACGATTCGGCGGTCTGGCGAAGACGTCTCCACTGCTGGCGATGTTTGGAACCTAGGTGCGACACTGGTTGAGGCACTTACTCGTCAGGCGCTGAGCGTTGGCTCTTCCTTTAATACGACGTCGTTGCCGGCCGGCTTGCCGGCGTCGCTCGTTGAGACCGTGCAACGCTGTTTGATGCCCTCGCCTGGGGACCGGCCGTCGGTTATTGAGTTGCGGGCGGAATATAAACTTCCTGCTCCTTCTTCGGAGCCTCCGACGTCATCCAAGTCGCCGGCACAAAAGGTATCGAGCACCCCTTCACCTCACACTGCCCCCAGCGCCTCGCCCGCTATATCTCAGGCTGCGCCCAGCGCCTCGCCCACTGCATCTCAGTCTGCACCGCCCCCCGTTCGAGCTGCCGCTCCACCTCAGACTGCATCGACCGCTTCTCGCGAACCCACTCCGTCGCAGCCCGCATCGACTGGCGCACGAGACCCGGCTGTGCCTCAGCAGGCACCCGCTCCCTCGCGAGTAAACGCTCCGCCTCAGCCGGTACCCAACGCCTCGCAAGCGAGCGCTCCACTTCAACCGACATCGATTGCGCCGCGAGCAAACGTTCCTACTCCGCCGGCATCCGGTGGGGCGCAACCAGGTGTTTCGCCTCCGTCAGCATCCGGTCCTTCACACATGGGCGACGCGCCTCAGTCATCACCAAGTGCCTCACACGCAGGCGGTGCGCATCAGTCGACACCCAGTGCTTCACGACCCAGCGCTCCATCTCAGCCGCTGCCTAACGCTTCGCAAGCGGGCGTTCCGCCTCAACCGACGTCGATTGCTTCGCGAGCAAATGTTCTAACTTCGCCTGCATCGGGTGCCTCGCAAACAGGCATTCCGTCTCAGCCGGCACTCGGCACCTCACAAACAGGCGCAGCGCCTCAATCGATACCTAGTGCAGCACGACCAAGCGCTCCGCGCCAGCCGGTACCCAACGCTTCACAAGCAAGCGCGCCGCTTCAACTAACATCGATTGCTTCGCGAGTAAACGCTCCTACTCCGCCGGCGCCCGGGGCCTCTCAAACAAGTGCTCCGCCTCAGTCCGCACCCAGTGCTTCACGACCAAGCGTTCCGTCTCAGCCGGTACCCAACGCTTCACAAGCGAGCGCGCCGCTTCAACCAACATCGATTGCTTCGCGAGTAAACGCTCCTACTCCGCCGGCGTCCGGGGCCTCTCAAACAGGTGCTCCGCCTCAGTCCGCACCCGGCACCTCACAAACAAGCGCCGCGCCTCAATCGGTACCGAGTGCGTCACGACCAAGCGCTCCAACTCAGCCGGCGCCCGGCGCGTCGCAAACAGATGCTCCGTCGCAAGCGGCATCTAGTGCTTCGCGGCCGAGCGCTCCATCTCAGCCGGTACCCAACGCTTCGCCGGCAGGCGCGGCGACTCAACGGGTATCCAACGCTTCGCCAGCAAGCGCGCCGCCTCAACCGCCGTCGATTGCTTCGCGAGTAAACGTTCCAACTCAGCCGGCGCCCGGTGCCGCGCGAGCCGGTGCTGCGTCTCAATCGGTACCCAGCGCTTCGCAATTGAGCGTTCCGTCTCAGCCCGTGCCTGGCGCCACGAGAGAAATAGCCCTGTCTCAGTCGGCGCCCAGTACTTCGCAAGCAAGTGCGCCGTCTCAGCCGACACCTAGCGTCGCGCGAGTAAACGTTCCGGCCCAACCGGCACCGAGCGTCGCCAGAGTAGACGTTCCGGCCCAGCCGGCACCCAGCACATCGCGAGTGACCGCACCGTCTCAGTCCGCACCCGTTACCAGTCGAGAAGAGCCGCTGCGGCCGAGCGCGCCGAAGCGGCATCTGTTCGTGACGGGCATCGCGGCGGTGCTCTTGTTGGCGCTGGCCATCTGGGGTGGGTCACAGTTTACGGATAAGGAGCAACCTCCGGTACAAACAACCGTGGTTCAAGAGCCGACGAACGCAGCACCCTCACAACCTCCGCAGATCGAGGCACCGACACAGACCCAAGCCTTCCCGCCGGCAGAGCAACCAGCTCAACCGACAACACCAACGTCAGCGGTACTCAACGAAGTCCTGCCGACCGTCCCGGAAAAAATCCAAAACAAAATCCAGGGCCGCGTCTACGTCACCGTCCGAGTGCTGGTCGATAACAATGGCAAGGTCATCGCGGTCCTGATGGAAAACGAAGGGCCGAGCAAATATTTCGCCCGGCTCTCGGATCAGGCTGCAAGGCAATGGCAATTCATTCCGGCGGACACTGAAGACTCGCGCGTGTGGCTGTTACGTTTCCAATACACCCGCGACGGCGTCGCGGTCCGCACGATCGAACAGTAAGCTTCAAAACGTCGCCCGCATCGAGAGCGGCGAGCGAGAGCCCCATCGGCCGCAGGGGCTCCTAAAGAATCAGCGCGCCACGACCTCCGCCGGGGACGAGGTGAGCTGCAGTGGCGATTCGAAATCGGCGAGATAGAGCAATCGATCCGGCGCCAGTCCATTCACCAGGGCGATGCGCGCCCGGGCCGGCGGCGTCCCGCCCGGCGGTCCTTCGGCCAGCATCGCCACGCCTCGATCGAAACCGCTCACCTCACTGAGACGCACCGCCTGTGCTGGCGTGCCGACGGACTGCGGAAGGTTGCCGAACGCACCGCGCGTCGTCACGACGAGCACGGGATAAGGAGTGCCACCGGAAAACTGCGCCTGTTGTACCAGCACGATGTTCCCTGTCGAGTCGTACCAGGCCGTGCCGCCCACTGCGACCATCGTGTCCGAGCCGACCGTGAGATCCCGTTCGAAGATCTGACCGCCCCGCGTGTACAACAACGCACCGTCGTCAGGACGCAAGCCGACAACCTCCGCCGTCGTCGCCACTTCACGTGGATTGGGAGTAGCAGACACTTCCGCCACATAGGCCCGCGTCGCCAGCGCCGCCGTGCGAACGGTATAACCCACGCGCTGCCCGACACTCCCGCCAATCGTACCGCCCGTCAACGACACCGTGCTTGCGCTGATGGATTCGCCGAACGCGAGCGCATGACTCACTTGGATTTCAGTTTGCAACTGACGCGCATCGATGAAGAACAGGCCCTGCCGTCCGGCGCGATTCGCCTGGATCAGAATCGAGGATTGATTGGCGGAGATCGAGTAGTCGAGCACATCGTCCGACGTCGCAGGATCGCTGAGCGCTGAAACGGGCACCGTCGCGCTGGGGCCCGCAGGCGTGACGGTGTAGAGCGATTTCGTGCCGCCGCCCGCGACTGAAGCTGCAAGAAAGAACAGGCGCGAGTCGTGCGAGAAGCGCAGTCGACTCCCGAACACGGTATTTGGCGGGCTGACCTTGGTCAGTGCGCCGGGCGTGGCGGCATTGAAAACATACACGCCGTCGACGCTGCCGACGCGTGCAATCAACGCAATCCACTGACCGTCGGGACTGACGATGAACTGCTCGGTGTTGCTGGCATCGAGCGGCAACGTCGCGCCCGCCGGCAATGGCACGGTGCCTCGCTGAATCGGCGCCGTCGTTCGCACGAAGCCCAGATCGACTCTCGCCGCATTGGTTTGATCTTCCCGCCGATAGGCGACGGTCGTGCCGTTCTGAGAAACGGCGAAGCCCCGCAGTCGCAGGGTTCCTTCAGTTGCAGTCGTCAGCACGGTGGGATCGGAAATGAAATCGCCAATGTAAATTTCAGACGAGCCATTCGCCGCCGGATCGCCTGCGAACACGACGCGAAACGGCTCGACACCGACAAAGACCGCCGCGATGCCGACGGCCGACGCAGCACTCGAATCGGTCACACGATATTTGAAACGAGTCACGCCTTTGAAGCCGGCGGGCAGCCCGCTGATATTGATCGACGAATCCGCATTGACGGTGGCGGTACCGGCAAGCGGCCGCTCTTCAATCGTCACGGTGAGCGGATCGGCATCCGCGTCGGTGTCGTTCGCGAGAACAGTGATATTCGCTAGCGCGGCGCCGTCCGCACGCATGGCGTCGCTCGTTGCGACGGGGGCGCGATTCGGATGCACGTTGATATTGACGACCCCAGCGACCGTGTTGCCACCCGCGTCGCTGACCTGAACGCGAAAGCTATCGTCGCCGAGAAAACTCTGTGAAGGACGATAAACAAAGGCGCCGGAGGGACTGAAGCTGACGAGCGTGCCACTGGCGGGATTGGCAACGACTGAAAACGTGAGCGCATCGCCGGTCGGGTCGGTCGCGGCCACCTGGCCTTGCAGATCTGTGTTCTGCTTGGTGGAGAATGCGAGGGCGCCAAACGCAGGGGGTGCATTCGAAGCGCGACCGCCAGTACGACCTCCCCCGCCCCCACCGCCGCCGCCGCACCCGGCCACGCCCAGAACGAGCACCCCGATTAATGCGCGGTTCACCGACGTCTGCTTCGAGGCGTTCTTCATGACCCCCCCCTACACATTCTCAGGTGCTGGGTCACAAAATACTGCAAGAAAGTCTCAAGCTCAGCCCGCAAATCACCTACGATTCGGCGACCGGAACCGGTCGCCGATCGATACAAACAAAGGAAACTTAGTTCACACGAACCATGGCGAGACGTTCGGCCGACGTGAGCTCGGACTCGAGCACGACCACGAAGCCGCTCTTGTTCTTGATCAGCTCGGCCTGGCCGCCGGTCAGCTTGCGGTCGATCTTCTCCGGCGAGATGTTCCACATGGCGCCCGTGGCCGGATCCACCGCCAGCATGCCGATGATGCCGCCGAACAGCAGATTGCCCCAGTACCAGCCGGACATCTTCGGGGTCAGCTCGACCTCGGTGACTTTGTAGCCGGGCAGTTCCAGCCGCAGCGTGTAGCTCTGGCCCGAGAAGTAGCTCTTCTTGGGATCGAGCGAAATCGTGCACGGGGTCTTCTCCACCGCCACGACGTCCGAAATGCTACCGCCGCTCTTGCGCACCGACGCCGTCGCGCCAGGCGGTTGAGTAGCGATGGAGATATCCCGATTGCCGCCATTGACGATCGAGGCGCAGCCGCTTGCAAACAAGCTCGCACCCAGAATACCGAACGCCACCGCGCTCCGAACCAATCCGTTTCGACCCATACATCCTCCGCCGAGAGTTATTTGTTCTGACCGTTTTGCAACGGGCGGTGGACGCTATCTGCGCGAGCCTGATTACGTCAACAATTTCCTCACAAAATCATGACGTGGTCGTCATCCGGATGGATCGAACGGCGGGCCGCGGCAACGGCCTGACAGGCGAGCGACTGGCGAAGTCGCGGATCGTGGCCAATTTCTGTAACAGCGCTACATCGACCAGACGCGGCAGCAAGGCATTGAGACGAGCCAGCAAGCGCTCGCGCCGACCGAGGATGCATTCAAACTCATCGTCCCGCAGAGCTCGGACGATATGGCGCGCCACCTCCGCCGGATCGTCGGCCGGATTGCCCAGCGCCTTGTTCAAATCGTCGATCAGTGCGTTGTTAAAAGCGGTTCGGGTAGTGCGAGGCGCGAAGTAATGCACGCGGATATTGGTATCCGCCAGCTCGCGACGAAGCGACTCGGAGAAGCCGCGCAGCCCGAACTTGGTCGCACAGTAAACGCTGTTCGCTGCGAAGCCGATGCTCCCCAACACCGATCCGATATTGACGATGCGGGCATCGTCACTGAGCTCCAGGCGCGGAATCAGCCGGCGGCACAAGTCGATCGGCGCGATCAGATTGGTCGCGACGGCCGCGTCCAGCTCATCCGCTGACTGCGTTGTCAGCAGATTGAAGTCATTGACCGCGGCGTTGTTGATCAACAGGTCGACGCCACCCCGCCAGCGCAAGGCAAAGTCACACAGCCTGGCGCGATCCATCCCACAACTGAGATCGGCGGCGAACACGGCCGCACGATCCCGTTCCGCGTGGTGCTCGATAACTTTCAACAACGCCGCGTGATCGCGACCGGTCAATAGAACCTGCGCGCCCTCATCTAACAACAGGGAGACCAGCGCCCGGCCGATGCCACCGCCGGCGCCCGTGATCAGAATACGTTTGTCTGTGAGATCCATACTGCTCAGCCAATTTGCGTAACCGGGCCACGCAGGTATACGAAACGTCCGGCATCGATGGCGCCGAGATCGACGGTGCGCACTTCGGCGTTTGGATGCGGCAGTCCGGCGTGGCGTGCCTCTTGAAACAACTCCGCGGACACCGGGCCGCCGACGGCGATGAACTTCAGGGATTCCGGTGCGCGCCACCCATCGCGAACAGCATCAACGAGGGCGCGAAGCAACTCGCGCGTAACGATCATGCTGTCGGGCGACGCTGTATCGATGGCTTGCAGCAGCAGCGGCAATTTCAAGCTGACGTTGTTGATGCCCATCGTGTGGCGGGGACGGACCACCACTTTCGCGCCCATGGTCAGCGGCACATACACACCGACGATGTTTTCGAGCAGGTCCGCCAGCGGGAGCAAACACAAGTGCGTCTGCACGCCGAGCCCTGCGATCTCCGCGACCAGGGAATCCGTGACGGATTGAACGGCGTTGTGTTTCAAGGACACGCCCGGGCTGCCCGGGGCGTAAGTTATTTTGCTGATGCCCTTCGGCCAGGCGCCGCTCCCGACGGGGCTGTCGTCGCGACGTAGCAGCGCCAGCCCAGTTCGATGCGAAGTCGCAACGTAGCTGAATGCCGGGTGCTCCCGGGTGACCCGCTCGCCCGCATCCGTGAGGATCCACTCGATGCCGGCGTCCTCGAGCACCTGCGCCACGTGCTCATGGCTAAAAGAGGGGAGCAAAGGAACATTCACGGCCTCGCTTGCGAGCAACGCCAGATCGCTGAGGATCCAACGCGCGCTGTTCTCGGCCAGCAGGGCGCAGCGACGCACTTTCATCGATTGAAACCAGCGTCGCTCCGCCGCCACTGAGCGCTGCACATCCGCGTAACTGAGTCGGAGGGAACCATCGTCGAGGGCGGGCAGCACGCCGCTGATCGCGCTCAGCATGTCGAGTACCGTGGTCGACATGCTCATTTCACCTGCGCTGCCGTCATCTTCGCGCCTACCTAGTGCTTGGCTGCTAGTAGGACGCGGGATCCGGGCCCAACCAATCGGGCCCGGGATGACAGATGCTTAATTTGGCGTCACGGCCCCGTGCTGGCCGGCACCAACGGCAGCCAGACCGCGCTGGCCGACGCCCCGCCCCGCTCCAGCGTCACGGTCGCCTTTTGATAGTCCTCGCGCTTCGCCAGGAAGATGTTGGTGACATATTTCTGCGGGTTCCGGTCGTAGAGCGGGAACAGCGACGACTGAACCTGCACCATGATCCGATGCCCGGGCTGGAACACATGGTTCACGACCGGCAGCCGGAAACGATAGCGCTGGGTTTTCCCGGCCGGGATGGCGCTCGGCTTCTCGAAGCTGTCGCGATAACGGCCCCGGAAGATATCGAGGCTGAGCGCCAGCTGATAGCCGCCCATCTTGGGATCGTTGGCCACTTCATCGGGATAAACATCGATCAACTTGACGACGAAGTCGCCATCGGTGCCGGTGGTCTTTGCAAACAACTCCGCGATCGGCGCACCAGACAAACGCACCGCCTCGGTGAGCACCGGCGTTTGATAGGTCATCACATCCGGACGACCGTCCGCGTGACGCTGATCGCTCAACAACCAGTCGCCCCAACGACCGTCGTCGAAGTTCACAGGTCGCGGCAAATGCGGCACCGGCTTGGCCGGATCCGAAACATAACTGTCCGCGCCCTCGGCATCCTTGTCGAATCCCAGGCCGCCATCGGCTTTCAGATACATCGGCTTGAGCGGTGACGGACAGCCTTGCTCACATGCGAGCGGCCAGTGGGCGAATCGATCCCAGCGATCTTCGCCGGTGTTGTAAATGGTCGCGGCGGGCAGCGTCACCGCCGGGCCATCTTTCAAATATTGATTGAACAGCGGCAACACCATTTGCTCACGGAATTGCGCGGCCGTATCGCCTTCCCACTGCATCGGCCCGAGCGCCCGCCCCTCGCGATTGATCTGGCTGTGACGCCACGGCCCCATCACGAGAAAGTTATTACCGGTCTTGCCTTTGGCCTTCAGCGCTTCCCACGCTGTGATCGCACCATACATGTCTTCCTGATCCCACAGCCCCTGTTCCCAAAGCGTCGGGATGTTCGAAGGATTGGCGGCGAGCAACTTGTCGAGGGCTTGCCCCTGCCAGTAGGCGTCGTACGCCGGATGCGCGACCATCCGCTGCCACGCCGGCAGCTGATCGAAGCCGGATTTTTTCGCCCACTCATTGGCGCCGCCGAGGCGACGAAACTCTTCGTAGTGATCGTAAATGCCCGTGCCCGGCTTCTTGCCCGCGCCCTTGTAGCCGGTCTGCGTGCCGATCCAACCGATGTTGGCGAGACGGAACGCGCCGTAGTGAAACCAGTCGTCGCCCATCCAGCCGTCGATCATCGGGCTCTCGGGCACGGCTACTTTCAGCGCCGGATGCGGATCGAGCAGCGCCATGACGACGGTGAAGCCCTCATACGACGAGCCGATCATGCCGACGCGGCCATTGGACTCAGGCAGGTTGGCTTTGTCGACCAGCCAATCGATGGTGTCGTGCGCGTCGGTGACATGATCGACCTTGGTGCCGTTGAGCGGACCGATCACCGGCCGGGTCAAGACATAGTCGCCTTCGGAGCCATACTTGCCGCGCACGTCCTGATAGACGCGGATATATCCCGCGTTGATGAACTGCTCGTCGGCGAGCGGCAGGGTCGAGAGAATATTCGGACTGATCATCCGATTGGCCCGCTCGGCCGCGTTGTACGGCGTGCGGGTGAGAATGATCGGCGCGTTGCTGGCGCCCTTCGGAATCACGATCACGGTGAACAGCTTGGTCCCGTCGCGCATCGGGATCATTTCTTCGCGCTTCACATAGTTGCGCGCATCGATCGGCGGCTTGAACTCAGCGGGGATATCGCCCGCGGGCGCGGGTTGCTCCGACGCCGTTCCAGTTCCTGTTCCAGCCAGTAGAGCAACGGCGACGATCCACTCGAATTTGAGCTTCATCCGCGGCAAGTCCTCTGAATTCACGGCCAACCCGTGCCGGAATTCTAGACGACTTCAGCCAGATGACAGCGGGGTGACAGTCATTTCATCCCCGCCGCCGGGCGCCCGCTCCTATCAGAATTTGCCGCGCAGGCTCAGCGTGTAGTTGCGAGGCACGCCATACATGTTGCCGCCGGTACTGGTTCCCGTGGTCTGGTAATAGCGTTGGTCGGTGAGATTCACCGCGTTCAGCGCCACCGTCCAGCGCTCGTTCACCTCATAGTCGGCTTTCAGCTCCCAGACGGCGTAAGCATCCTGCGTGTAGTCGAACTGTACTTTGCGCCCCGGCAGACACAGCGCCGGCGCTCCATCCTGGGCGGGCGGGGCGAACTCGACACAGGCGGTTCCCCGCACGTAGGCGGCGGACATCGCCTGCACGCCACCGGAAACGCCGAGCCGGCTGAGCCAGCCCGGCCCCGAGAAGCGATAGTCGGTCCACAGCTTGAAGATATGCTCGGGCTGCCGGGTCTCCAGCGGCCAGCCTTCCGAGGTGCCATACCCCTTGCCACCCCTCTTGTTTTCATTCCAGGCGTAGCTCGCTGAAATCTCCCAGCGCGGCAGCAGTTGGCCGCCGAGCTCCAGATCGACGCCACGACTCAGCTCGTAGCGGGTGGGATCGTCGGCGAGATAGCAGCAGCTCTGGCGTTCCGCACCGTTGTTGACAGCGCCGCCCAGGATCAACGTGCCGTTGTTTGCCTGGTAGTAGAGCGTGCTACGGCCCGTGACGGGATCGGTGATGTACACCTGCGCGCCCAGATCGAGGATCGCGAAGTTACGGCGTTCCATCCGGTAGACGCCGATGCTCGCATTGAGGCGCCCGCCGACGGCCTCCCATTTCAATCCGGCTTCGATATTGGCGCCGGTGGTCGGGGCGAGCGTCTTGAGGTCGCGGTCGAGCTTCGACGCCTGGCTCACATACACGTCCGCATAGCTGCCGTAGGCCGACAGCGTCGGAGTGATGTCGTAAGAGAGCGAATAATTCGGCGGCCAGGTGAAATCGTCGCCGTCGTAGTACGAGAAGCTGCTGGATCTCACGTCGCCGATCCTGGTGCAGCCGGTAGTGATATACGTGCAGTACTGGGTGCTCGCGATGCGGCTCTTGTAGTTGCTGTAGCGGATGCCGGTCTTCACGTGCAGCCGGTCGAACATCGTGGTGCTCAAATTCATGTATGCACCCATCTGCGTCTGGCCGCCTTGATTGGCGGTTTCGGGAGGCGCGCCAGCAGGCTCGAGAAACCGCGGATCGCGAGGGTTGAAATCGAAGACGTTGACGGACGCGGAGCTGACCGTCGTGGACGACAATGGATCCCTGAACCAGATGTTGGCGTAGAGCATCTGATCGGTGCGATTTTCGCGGGCATATTGAGCCCCGATCACGATCTGCTGTTGCTGCCCGAAAATCTCGAAGGAGCCGGAGACGGCGGCATCGGCGGTCATCTGATCGCTGCCGTACTCGTACTGGCTTGCCTTTGCGACCGGCCCCGTCAGCGACGCCGGATTGACGGCACCATTGAAGAATCCGCCCTTGTAGTCGCTGCGCTGCTCGAGCTGAGCGGCATTGACCTTGAGCGACCAGTTCCGGGTCAGGTCGTATTCGAGCTTGGTGAACAGCTCGGTGGTATCGAAATCCCAGCGATTGAAAGGCAGCACGAAGGAAGTATTGCGCGGCAGGTGCAGGTCGTCGCCGTTCTCATAGCGCGGCAGTCCACCCCACCACGGCACCGAATCCTGCCGCGTGTAGCTGGTGCCGGCGCTCAAATTCAGCGAAGGCGTAATCGCGTACTCGAGAATTCCATAGAAGAGGGTCTTGTTGTCGCTCGCGTCGTCGTAGAAATATTCGTTGTCCTGATAAGTCATCACCGCGCGGCCACGCAACTTGTTGTCGAGCGCGAGCGGCGCGCTCACGTCCACACTCGCGCGATAGTTTTTCCAGCTGCCGACCGTGCCTTCGATCGCGACCTGTCCGTGCTCGAGCGGCCGCTTGCGCACCAGGTTCACCGTGCCAGAGGGATCGCCATAGCCGTTGAACAGCCCGGCGGCGCCGCGCAAGATCTCCACGTGGTCGTACATCGACATGTCGATCAAAGGGAAGTAACCGGTGGTATTGGCAACGTCCTTGTCCTGGGTCACCAGCGGCGCCGAGCCGTC
Organism: Steroidobacter flavus; assembly: GCF_042651805.1. NCBI lineage: Bacteria > Pseudomonadati > Pseudomonadota > Gammaproteobacteria > Steroidobacterales > Steroidobacteraceae > Steroidobacter > Steroidobacter flavus. Next base: position 1,422,058 of record NZ_JBHSDU010000015.1, read on the forward strand.
GATCTGGATGGTCGTGAGCTTGTAGCCGCGCGAATAAAACTCCGAGATCAGACTGTTCGTCTGCACCGTCGTCACGCCCGGCGTGTAACGCATCACGTCGTTGAAGTCGCGCATGTTCTGGTCCGCCATCCGCTCGGCGGTGATCACCGAGACCGACTGCGGGACGTCCTTCAATGCCTGTGGCGACTTGGAGCCGATCGTCAAAGCGCCGGAGGTGTAGCTGCCTGTTCCTTCCGTCGCGGTGATGTCGCGCGAACCGTTGATACCGTTCACGCCGGCCGCCTGCCCACGACGACCGAATGAATCATCGGTCGCGCCTTCGACGCGAACCGGCCCGAGCATGCGTTGTTTCGAATCGCGCCGTAGGATGGTGGCCGTCCGATCGGACATGGCGAACGTGAGATCGGTACCGGACACGAGCGCGGTCAACGCCGCCTCGGCGGACATGCGTCCCGACACGCCCGGCGATTCAACCGCCGCGCCTTGCGGATCGGACCAGGCAAATTGGTAGCCGCAGATTTCGGCCCACGCGTTCAACGCCTTCGACAGCTTTCCAGACGGTATGTCGAAAGCGAACGTTTGTGTCGCTCGCTGACTGTCGGCAGTCTGCGCGAGCGCGTGCGGAGTTTGAACGGTGCCCGCGAGCGCAGCTAGTGCGAGCAGTATGATGTTCTTCGTCATGTCCCTGTCCAACCGATGGATGCCGCGACATGCAGCTTCCTCTTCTTGCTGGACGAACGGACTCGCTCGAAGCGGTATCGTGCGCTAGAAAATAATTCGCACGCCTCCCGGCAGCTCGATCATCTCCGCCGACGCGGCCGACACTGCGATCTTCAACGCGGCTTCCGGCGACTGTAAATTCAGTCGCGCGGCGATCGGACGCGTGCGCAAGTCACGTGCAGCGATGAAGATCGGCCCGCGGTGATAGCTCGACAGCTCATCGATCACCGCCTCGAACGTCGTTTGCTCGAATCCCATCCAGCCGGTGCGCCATTCGGCGACCTGCGTCAGCGGAATGTCAGTCACCTCGAAGCGGTCGGGCGACGCCACCACGGCCCGGCCGGGCGTGAGAGTGACATTCCTGCTCGCGTCGCGAACTTCCACGCGACCTTCGGCGACGCTGACGAGCACCGCATCGTCTCGTCGCTTCACATTGAATTTCGTGCCCAGCACGGTGATACGAGTATCGCCGGCGATTACTACAAACGGTCGAGCGACATCGCGCGTCACTGCAAACCACGCTTCGCCGCGTCGGAGCTCGATCTTGCGCTCGGCCTCTGAATAGTCGACCCGTGCAGCGGAAGCGGCGTTCAGTTCTACTTGCGAGCCGTCCGGAAGCGACAGCTCGCGCGTTTCGCCAACCGCGGTGACGGTGGATGTGAGCTCAACAGGCAAATCGCGAAGCAACCATCCCGCACTGATCAGGAATAGCACCGACGCCGCATTTCGCCAGCGAGAGAAATTACGCGTCTTCCGTCCGACTCGGGTCGCGGGCACTTCAACGGCCGCATACACGCTCGCCGCGCGCCGATACGCTTCAGCGTGCGATGGGGAAGCGGCCAGCCAGGCCGCCAGCGCGGCCGGATCCGCACGGCCCTCTCGTTCTCGAATCAACCAGATGTTGGCTGTGTCCATCACCGCCATCTCGATGGCGGTGAGCTTGGTGTGCTTCGGCTGGGACATTACAACGTCCACCCGCACTCGAGCAGCCGGGCCTGGCAGTAACTCAACGCCTGCGCCACCTGACGTTCCACCGTCTCGGCGCTCGTGCCCATACGTTGGGATGTCTCGGCGATCGTCAATCCTTCGAACCTGTGCAGCAGGAAAGCCTGGCGCCGGCGCGGTGGAATCTCCTCGATGACCCGCATCAGAAAAGCGACTGCCTCCTCCGAGACCCGCTCATCGAAGGCGCTCGGTCGCCCGCACGGAACATCGTCCGCCTGCTCCGGCGCACCGGCCATGCTTGCAATCATGTTCTCACGGCGCATCCAGTCCGTCGCGAGGTTACGTGCAATCGTGCGGAGAAACGCCCCCGGATTACGCACCGGTTTCGAGCCGGCCACCTTCCGTACCCGAAACCAGAGATCCTGAACGAGATCGTCGGCCACGCTGGTATCGCGGGTCCGTGTCCGCAGCAGCTGGCGCAACGCCGCCTTCTCGCGCATATAAGCCGTGAACAGCAGGCCTGGCGCAAGATCGACATGACGATCGTTTTCGTCCTCTTCTATGGACGCCACTGGGCTCTCCGGAAAGGTCTCACGGAGAACGAGCGCGACGGCGGCGAACCGCAACGGGCGGTTCGCGGTATAGTCGTGTCCCATGGATAGAAAAGAGATACACAGCACGGTGGGCGGAGTCTGCGTCTACCGCAAACGGATCAAGCAGGCTCAATTCATCGTTCAGTCCATCTACCTGCTGCCCTACACGCGCGGCCACACGACCTACCATGTTTCAGTGGAGTTCGAGCCCTTGACGTTGGTGGAGCAAGGCGAAGGCGTGCGCTGGGGCACGTCCAGCGACGATCTGGAGTCGATTATTCAAGGCCTGGAATCCTTCATCCAGAAGCCCCTCGGTGAATGGACGCACCAGACCAAGATCGAATTCTATGACTCTGAGATCGTGACCAATGAGCACTATCAGAACTCATGGAACGTCTTCCGGGACAAGTATCAGAACGGCAAGCTGCTGCTGCCCAAGGGCTTGCAGTTCACGTTGCAGACGCCGTTGGATATCGGCACGCTGAAGAACCGTTCAAAGTATCGACGCCCGGATCAAAGAACAAAGGCCTGACCTCGATCAGGTTGGTTGCATCCGAAAGGGTGCCGTCCTCGAACGCTCTTCATCCGCTTCGCTTCGCAGGTTTTCATGCAATCCATTCAGTCGGTCCTGCCCCTGTTTCGAGATCTCGATGGCGCGACGCTCTCGGCAGCCACGTTCTCCGAGGCTTGTGCCAAGTCAGGCTGGCCTGCACCGGTCGGCGACGGCATCGGCTTGTGGGAAGTGGAGCATCCCGCCGAGGGGGCCCTGCTCGTCCTCGACACCGTGACGAAGCCCACCACTCTCATTTGTCGATTGCAGCTGGATGACGAGTACGACTCCGAAGATCTGCTCGAAGACCGCGACCTCCGCCGCCAATTCGATGCGAGCTTCGAGCAATCGCTTGCGGCGCTCCGCTCCTGCTTTCCTGCCGCCTTGATCGAGGGAACCTACGAGAAGCCCTATAAATGGCGGTTCGCTCATTTTCAGGGCATGAATTCCGTCGTTGCACTGGAACAGAGCGATTACGACCCGCAGATGGGCACGCAGCTCGTGCTCCTGCTACAGCCGCTGCCCCGCAAACCCCATCGGTCGGCCATCACCTCAAAGTGGTAGGCGCCGACCTGCCCATTCTTACATTGTGGACGCCGCCACGCCGCTATAGACTCGCTCGCCTCAGCGACTAATAAAATCGATCGGCGCCCCTAGCGGCCCAAGTCGGCAGCTTGAACGATAACCAACGACCGTTGCTCCACGTGCTCATGTTTCCGAAGCACGGCGACAATCCGTACCTGCGCAGCCTGTCGGACAGCCTGGAGCGACGCGGCGTCCGCGTCGACGATTTCTCTTTCAAGCAGGCGCTGAAACGACGTTATGACATTCTGCATATTCACTGGCCCGACCTGCACCTGCATGCCCGCTCGTCGTTTCGCGCCCTGATCAAGCACCTGCGCCTCGGGCTGTTGTTTGCGCTGTTACGTTTGCGCGGGACCCGTATCGTCTGGACCGTGCACAACTTGAAGCCGCACGAGCGCCATCCGCCGCTGGGAGAAAGACTGTTCCCGCTGTGGTTCCCTCGTGCATGCACGCACGCCATCGCGCTCACGAACAACGGCCTGGCAGCGGCGCTGGCCATGTACCCGGCATTACGTAACAAAGCAACGGCGGTGATTCCTCACGGCCACTATCGCGACGCCTACGCAACCGCCCTGTCCCGGCGCACTTGCCGGAGCCAGCTGGGGCTGGAAGATCGATTCACCTTTTTATTCTTCGGCAACATCCGCCCGTACAAGAACGTGCCGACCTTGATCGAGGCGTTCCGGCAATTGCCGCTATCGAACGTACAGCTGGTGATCGCCGGCCAGCCCGGTCACATGATGCGCACTGACGAGCTGCGAAACCTCGTAGCCGACGACCCGCGCATCCACCTGTCTCTGGAGTTCGTCCCCGACGACACGGTGCCGCTCTACATCGGCGCAGCCGACGTCGTGGTGCTGCCTTTTCAAAGCATCCTGAATTCCGGCAGCGTGTTCCTGGCGCTGTCGTTCAATCGCGCCGTGCTCGCGCCCGATCTCGGCTCGCTGCCGGAGATCCAAAGTCAGGTCGGCGCACGTTGGCTGACCCTCTATAACGGCCAGCTCGCGAGCGAACATCTGATGCAGGCCATGGAATCGGCCTGCTTCGATGAGAGCCACACGGCCGATCTCAGTGCCTACGACTGGGACGCCATCGGCCAGCGCACGTTGGAGCTGTACTTGACCCGGGACATCAGCCGAACGGCGCGTCGATCGCCACCTGCGGCTGCGTGAACCACTTCGGTCCCTGTTCGCTCATATAGAAATGATCTTCGAGCCGGACACCGAACTGGCCCGGGATCACGATCATCGGCTCGTTTGAAAAGCACATGCCCGGCGCGAGCGGCGTGCGATCGCCGCGCACGAGATACGCCGGTTCGTGAATGCTGAGCCCGATGCCGTGACCGGTTCGATGCGGCAGACCCGGCAATCGATAGTCCGGCCCCAAGCCCGCGCGAGTGAGCAGCCCACGCGCGGCGGCATCGACAGCCTGACATTCGACACCCAGTTGAGCGCTCGCAAACGCCGCCGCCTGCGCCGCCTTTTCCAAATCCCAAATTCGCCGCTGCTCGTCAGTGGCTTTGCCGAACACATACGTGCGAGTGATATCCGAGTTGTATCCGTGGACGGCGGTGCCGGTGTCGATCAACACGATATCGTTCTCGCGCAGTTGCTGTTCGCCCGGCAAGCCGTGCGGATACGAAGTGGCTTCGGCGAAATGCACGATGCAGAAAGTATTGCCGGCTGTGCCGAGCTTGCGATGCGCGTCTTCGATGAAACGACGCACGTCGGCCGTCGAGATGCCGGGCGCCAGCACACGCGCCGCGCGACGGTGAACTTCGAGCGTCAATTTCTTTGCGTACTGCATGAGTGCCAGCTCAGCGGCCGACTTATACATGCGGCAACCGTTCACGACCGACGATCCATCCTGCATTTTCAGGGTCGGCATCGCGGCCGCGAGGCGAACAGCCATTTCGTACGGAAGCGCCGGGTCGATCGCGACGACATTCGCGCCAACGTCACGCAGTGTGGTAGCAACCAGCGCGAAGGGATTCTCATCCTCTTCCCACAAACGCACGTCCGCCTCGATCTCGAGCACCGCTTCCAGCGAGCCGCTTTCGAAGGCCGGACAAATCATCGCCGGCTTGCCGTTGACCGGCAGGATCATCGCCACCAAACGTTCGCTGGCGCCCCAAGGAACGCCCGCGAAATATCGCAAGCTCGGGCCCGCATTGATGATCACCGCATCGGCACCGGCATCGCGGGTGAGACGCCGCGCGCGTTCGAGCCGCTGCAATCGCTCATCGCGACTGATCCCCGGAGGCGCGGAGAAATCCACTTTGAGGGCAGCAAGTTCGGCTGCGATTGTCGATCCACCAATGCTCATGACGCGATCCTCAACAAATCTCTGCGCATAGTCTAATACCCGACCGCCCTGCCCCGCTCGTTCCGTCCATCGCTCGCGCCCAGCCGCTGCCCGGTCGCGAGATCGATTTGAATGCATTCGCCGTCGCCACCGAGACCGAAGCCGATGGTGTGGCCGCGAGCTTCGAGCAGCTTGATGGTGTCGGGAGAAAACCGATTGCGCTCCATCTGGATCCGATCTGGGATCCATTGATTGTGGAAGCGCGGCGCGTTGACGGCTTGCTGGATGTCGAGCCCGAAGTCGGCGACGCCGACCAGAATGTTCGCAACCGTCGTAATGATGGTCGGGCCGCCGGGCGAGCCGAGCACCAGCCACAGCTTGCCGTCCTTCAGCACGATGGTCGGCGTCATCGCCGACAGCGGGCGCTTGTTCGGGCCGACCAGATTGGCGTCGCTTTGAATCAAGCCGAACATGTTGGGCACGCCGGCCTTGGAGGAGAAGTCGTCCATCTCGTTGTTGAGCAGGAAGCCCAGCGAGCCGATGGTCACTTTCGAGCCGTAGCTGCCATTGAGCGTGGTGGTGACAGCGACCGCGTTGCCGTCCTTATCGACCACCGAATAATGCGTCGTCTCGGTGGACTCCGGGGCCGTTGCCTTCACCGGTTTCTTCTTCGCGTACTCGGTCAGGGCTTTCGACACCTGCGGTCGCTCGAGTCGCGACGAGGCACTGGCCCGCTGCGGATCGATGGACGCACGCCAGTCGACCGCGTACTTCTTATCTGTCAGCTCGTTCACCGGCAGAGTGCTGAACTCCGGATCGCCCAGGAACTGCGCGCGATCGTAAAACGCACGGCGATAGCTCTCCGTGATCAAATGAATCGCTTCGGCCGAGCCGAAGCCCGCCTTCTTGATATCGAAGCCTTCGAGAATATTGAGCGTCTCGACCAGCGCGATGCCGCCGGAGGACGGCGGTGGCGCACTGATGATCTCGAGGCCGCGATACGTGCCACGCACCGGCGTGCGATCGACGACATCGTAGTTCTTGAGATCCTGCACCGTGATCAGACCGCCGCCCGCCTGCATGAACTCCGCGATCTCGCCCGCCATCTTGCCGGTGTAGAACTCATCGGGATCGGCCACGATGCGTTCCAGCGTGCGCGCCAGCTCCGGCTGTTTCAGCACATCGCCCTGATGCCAGCCCTTGCCGTCGTTCTGAAAAATGCGCTTGGAGTCCGGGAAATTTCCCATGTTCTTGTCGTTCGTCAGCGCACGCGCCTCGGCCCAATCGAGCTCGAAGCCTTCTTTCGCGAGCCTGATCGCCGGCGCGACCACTTGCTGAAGGGTCAGCTTGCCGAACTTCTTCTGCGCATGAACCATGCCTTTCACGGAGCCGGGAACGCCGACGGCCTTGTAGCCAACGCGGCTCATCATCGGCACCACATTCCCATCCTTGTCTTGATACATCGTCGAGGTGGCTTTGCCCGGCGCCTTTTCCCGGAAATCGAGGAAGTGGGTTTCGCCCGAGCTCATGCGAACCAGCATGAACCCACCGCCACCCAGGTTGCCTGCGGCCGGATGCACGACGGCGAGTGCGAATCCAGTGGCAACCGCCGCGTCGATCGCGTTACCGCCGGCCTTCATCATGTCGACGCCGGCCTGCGATGCCAGCTCATGCACGCTCGCGACCATGCCGTTGTCGGCACGCTCGGGCTGCATGCCGCTCGCCAGGCACAGCGGCGCGACGATCAGGGTAAAAAAGAACACGAAACATCGAGCTTGCAGCTTCATGCGACCGGCCTGTATGTCCGAGGGAGCCCGCGCATTGTAGTCCCTCGAGCGCCACGATTGTCATCGTTCGGACATGATTGCGTCACACGTGCGCTGCCCTCGCGAGCGCAGACTGGGCCGGTTTTTCCCCCAACATCGAATGGAGTATCGATGCACATGATCCCAAGAACGTCCGTTCTCACCTCGGCCGTGTGTTTATTGCTTGCGGGCACGGCCTCTGCGGGGCCGTACGACGCCCTGGTCTTCCACCACGCGCCGGTGCACTACCAGGACACAGATTCCAGCGACTATCCGTCGGACTACATCACCGCGTTCGACTACGACTCCGATCGAATCTCCACCAATAACTGGGATAACCGCGCCGGTGGCCTGTGGCCCGCGACGGTGTACTACTCAGTGGTGGAAAGTTGCAGTCACTACTTTGTTACCTACTCGTTCTTCCATCCGCGCGACTGGTCGGACACGATTTTCGATCAGGAGCACGAGAACGATCTGGAAGGCGCGTTGCTGGTGGTGCGCAAGGACGGCACCAGCTTCGGCAAGCTCGAAGGCATGATCACGGTCTTTCATACCAACTTCTTTTCGTTCACGCCGGCCGGCAGCCCGCTGACCGACGGCAACGAAACTATCGATGGCACGGTGTCCTTCGAGGCGCACAACGGCGTGAACCGTCCGAAAACGGTGCAGGAAGCCAAGGGCCATGGCCTGAAAGCGTGGCCGTATGCGTCCGACTTCAATGGCAGCGTGAACCAGGACGGCATCATCTATTACCCGACGCAGGGTGCAGCCGAATATCCCACCTCGGGCAACGATCGCTTCGTTCCCTATCGGCTGGTCGACATCCATGCCGCCAACGGCATGTGGGCCGCAGCGCTGAACGATGCCACTCTGCCGAGCAGCAGTGCGCAGACATTCAATACTTGGGGAACGTTCAAAGGCGACACGAGCGGCGGCTGCGGATCCGGATTGAAATCCTGCAGCAGCAACTCGGCCAACACGCCCTGGGGCTGGGACGACGGCGACGATGGCGCGAGCTATCGTGGCGAATTCGCGCTCGACCCCGCGCATCTGGTCGATCATTACTTCAATGGCACCGGCACTTTCAGCCAGCAGTATGTGAGCAACCCCTATCTGCAGGGCCTGCGCGCGGCCGGTTACAACAGTGCTCACCTGCCCTCAGGCTTTCCGTCACAGCTGAATCTGGATGCGATGTATTCGAAGCTGACGGCCACGTGCCCGGCTCAGTAATCAAATAGACAGAATCGCCGCCTGATAGACGACTGGACCGGTCGGCGCGCCCGTGGGCGAACCGCCGACCGGCTCCAGACTGACGGCCAGACCTTGCGCGCTCGCGAGCAGCGGGCGCAACTCGACGGGCAATTCCGTATCGACGGAGCCCGTGCCGGTCGGCAACAAGCCAAGTGAGCGAGGAGCGGCGCCACCGGCCGGCAAAATCCACAGCTCATATGAATTGGTTGGCGCGGGCGCCGTCGCATTGATCGATTTGATGGCAATCCGCCCTTGTCGCGCGTCGACACTCACGACCCACAACGGCTGCGACTGCGGCCCGTTCACTACAGCGATATATTGCTGAGTCAGCGGCGTCACTTCCGTCGGTGCGCGTGCGAGCAGCACGGCGAGCACGACCGCCGCAGCGGTCGCAGCCAGACTCAAACCGCGCCACAACCCGAGCCGCTCGAACCAAGGCACGCGAGCGATCTCACGTTCCACCTTCGCGCCCGTGCGCTCGAGCACTTGTTTCCAAACATGCGGCCGCGGCTGCACGCTGCTCGTCGCTTGCGCCAGCGGGCTGAGCTGTCGTTCCCAATGCCACACCGCTGAGCGAACCTGATACGAATCCCTCATCCAGCTCTCGAAGCGGCGACGCGCACGGCCGGTCAACGTGCCGAGCACGTATTCCGCCGCGAGCCGCTGCACGAGTTGTGGGTTGTTGTATCTCATTGCTCGAGACACTTCTGCAGGCTGAGCAGACCGCGACGGATCCAGCTTTTCACAGTGCCCAGCGGGGTCTGCAATTTCTCAGTCAGCTCCGCGTGCGTGAGTCCTTCGAAGAATGCCAACGTTACAGTGCGTCGCTGTGTGTCGGTCAACGTGTCGAGACACCGACGCACGCGCGCTGCCATGTCATCGCTCATCGCCATTGTGGATGGATCGGGCCCATCGGACGCCAGCGTGCTCGACATCTCCTCGTCCAACGCCTCGGTCGGTCGCTGAGCCCGCAATTTGTCGAGCGCGAGATAGCGCTGGACCGAATACAGCCAGGTGAGCACCCCGCCCCGCTCGGCCTGATATTCCGACGCGCGATGCCAGACCTTCACGAACAGGTCCTGCAAAACATCCTCCGCCAGTTCCCGCCGCTTCAACATATGGACCCCGGCCCCCAACAGCTTCGGGGCCGTCAATTCATACAGACGAGCGAAGGCCTGGCGATCGCCATGCGCCGTCGCCTGCAAGAGCCGAGCGAGTTCTTGTTGCTCCGCCATCGACTAAAGCCTTTCCACCCCTGATCCACTGGCCCAGCGGCCCGGTCCGCCGTCCAGAACTTACAGCTCATGTACGTGGCGGCGCGCCAATTGGACGCACTTGGAAATAAAAAAATCCATCCGTGCATCCGCCGCCCCGTCTCGTCCCGTACTCCCCTCCGCAGATCGCATCTTATGTTCAGCTCGCCAGGAGGATACCTCACATGAGCAGTTCAGTACGCCGGTCCGTGCTTGCCGCCCTCGCGGTGGGGACTGCGCTAATCGCCGGCATGCCGGCCCAGGCTTCCAGCCACCGGGAAGCTCCCTTCATCACCACGATGCCGCGCGTCGACGGCACCGACTTTTATATGTTCCGCAGCTACGAGGCCGGCCGTGACGGCTTCATCACGCTGATTGCCAACTATCTGCCCCTGCAAGATCCGTATGGCGGGCCGAACTACTTCGATTTGGAATCGGATGCCATCTACGAAATCCATGTCGACAACGACGGCGACGCCCGCGAGGACCTGACGTTCCGCTTCAACTTCGCCGATGTGGTGGCGGATCTCAAGGTGCAGGCCGGCGATCGCATGGTGTCCGTGCCGCTCAAAAACATCGGCGGCATCGGTCCGGATCAGAACGGCACAGGCGCACTCAACGTGCGTCAGACCTACACCATCGACTTCATTCGCGGCAATCGCCGCACCGGCAACTCACGCTCTGTCACCTCGAATTCCGGTGAAACGCGGTTCCGCAAGCCGGCCGACTACATCGGCACCAAATCCGTGGCCGACTACGAAAGCTACGCCCGCGATCATATCTACGACATCGTGATTCCAGGCTGCGGCAGCGGCCGGGCCTTCGTCGGTCAGCGCAAGGAAGGGTTCGCGGTGAATCTGGGCCCGGTGTTCGATCTGGTGAATCTGAATCCCCTGGGTCCGCCGAATGCTATTCCCAATCCTATCGGCAATCAGAACATCACTACGCTGGCGCTCGAGGTGCCGACCTCGTGCCTGACTCGTAACAACGATCCAGTCATCGGCGCGTGGACGACGGCGAGCATGCGGCAGGCTCGCATCCTCAATCCGAATCCCATCTTCGATAACAATCGCCGCCCGCAGATCACGGGTGGCGCATGGACCCAGGTGTCACGCCTGAGCGCGCCGCTGGTCAACGAGGTCGTCATCGGCCTCAAAGACAAAGATCGATTCAACGCCAGCCAACCGCGCGACGACGCGCAGTTCGCCACGTATGTCACCAACCCGACGTTGCCGGAGCTGCTCGAGATCCTGTTCAAAGGCGTGGCTGTGGCGCCGAACCTGTTCCCCCGCACCGATCTGGTCGCGGCGTTTCTCACCGGCGTGCAGGGGTTGAATCAGCCGGCCAGCGTTCGGCCGGCGGAGATGATGCGATTGAATACCAGCATCGCTGCGAAACCTTCTGCTAATCAAAACACGCTGGGGGTACTGGGCGGTGATACCTCCGGCTTCCCCAACGGCCGTCGTCCTGGCGACGACGTGGTCGACATCGAACTGCGCGTTGCCATGGGCGCGCTGATTCCCGATGCGACCGTCGCGCCCAACAACACAGCACCGCTGACGGATGGCACGGCAGTGAGCGCTGCCGATTTCGATGAGCGCTTCCCCTATCTGCGCTCGCCGAATCCTGGCGCCATGTAACTCATGGAAGGAACACGATCATGATCTCCAATCGCAGATCTCTGATTCTGGTCGCGTTGCTCATCGCCGGCTGCGGTGGCGGCGGGTATGAAGGTAGCGGCGGCACTCCTTCACCTCCCGCCGGCGCGACCGGCACTGCGTTCACGCCCTTCATCAAGGCTCAATTCACGCAGACCTCGAACACGGCCGAGCCCACGGACGTGAACGACCGACAGTTCGAGTTCGACGAGGACGAGACTTCGTTCGATGACGTACTTCAGAAATAACAGCGTCACACCAGGGCGGCACCTCTTCGCCGCCTTGGTTCTTCTGAACCTCGCGCTCTCATCGGCGCAAGCACGAGCGGCACCGTATCGGCCAACATCGGATGCGGCCGTGCTCGCAACTGTTCCGGTGGGTACGCGTGTGGCAACGATACGCCCGCGTGATCTGCAAAGTGCCTTGACTCAGGCTGCCGCTGACGTCGAATCGGCTCGCACCACCGGCGATCCGCGTTATCTTGGTTACGCACAGTCGGCGCTCGGGCCCTGGTGGGCGGCTAAGGATGCGCCGCTGCCTGTGGTTCTCATCCGGGCGCAGATTCATCAGCACAACCATCTGTTCGAGGCGGCACTCGTCGATCTCGATCATGCCCTCACACTCGACCCTCGGAACGCTCAGGCGCGGTTGACTCGTGCAGCGATCTATCAAGTGCAAGGAAATTACGCCGCAGCGGCGACGGATTGCCGCAGCCTCGCCTTGCTGGTTGAACCGTTGATCACGGTGGATTGCATGAGTCGGGTTAGTAGCCTCCGCGGTGAGGCGTCCCATGCTTACCGAAAATTGCTGTTGGTACGTGATCGGGCCGGCAGCATGGAACCCCGTCAGCGCAAGGAAATCGAGCTGACGCTCGCCGATATTTCGACGCGGCTCGGAGATGTCGACGCTGCGCGTCAGCACTATGCCGTCGCACTCTCTGCCGCCGGTGCAGATGCCTATACTTTGCTCACCTTTGCTGACTTTCTGCTTGAGCAGCGTGAATACGGCGAGGTGATCGCGCTTTTCGAGCGCTATCCCGAGTACGCGGACTTGCTGCTACGAGCTGCGCTTGCGGCGCGGGCGATGAATACGCCGAACGCTAGCGCGTTGGCGCAGAAGATTCGTGAGCAATACGCCGCTCATCAACGCCGCGGTGACTTCGTTCCAACGCGCGACTACGCCAGGTTCCTGCTCGATATCGAAGGCAAGGCATCGGCGGCACTCGATGCCGCTCTTATTAACTGGCGCAGCCAGCGCGAACCCGCCGATGCACTGATCGCCGTCCGGGCCGCCATTGCGGCCGGCCGCCCAGCCGCCGCCTCGCCTGTGGCGACGTTTGTTCGCGAGCGCGGATTGGAGGATGTGCGCCTGTCGGCGCTGCTCGTGCCGTTGCGCCTACCGGCGCCGGCACCATCATCCGAGCCCCCTTCTCAGCACGGCCTTCCGCGTGCTCCCGCGCCCACACCATTTGCGCATCCTGCCCAGAGTGGTCTCCTGCAAGCTCGCGCGCCCGCACCGTCTAGGCATCCTGCCCAATATGGCCAGATGCAGCTGGAACCACGGCCATGAGACACTTTGTTGTCATCACGCTTCTGGTCTTGCTCGCTCCTCACGCCTTCGCGCACAAACCGAGCGACAGCTACCTCCAGCTCACGCCAACCGAACACGGCTTCACCGGCGAGTGGCGGATCGCGCTGCGCGATCTCGAACCTGCCATCGGTCTGGATCGCGATGGCAATGGAAAGATCACTTGGGGCGAGGTGCGCACACGGCACGCGGAGATTGCCAACTATGCGTTGGCGAGGTTGGCGATTACTTCGCACGAATCTCCGTGCGAAGTTCACGCGGGAACGCAGCTCGTCGACGATCTAAGCGATGGCACATACACCGTATTGCCCCTCACTGTGACCTGTCAGCGCAATGTCGCGCCGTGGACTCTCGACTATTCCTTGTTGTTTGATATCGATGCGACTCATCGAGGCCTGATCGCACTCCGCGGTCCGGGCGCACCGCAGACGTTCGCACTCTCGCCGCAGAACAGTCGTGCAGTGCTATCGAGCGGCGCACCGAGCCTGGTGCAACAGTTCAGCATGATGGCTCGCGAAGGCGTGTGGCACATCTGGATCGGCATCGATCACATTCTGTTTCTGCTGGCCCTGCTATTACCCGCCGGCCTACGCTCACGTGATGTACCCGTGCCCAAGGATGGCGTGACTCTACCGCTCCTCACGGGTCTGCGCGCGTCACGTGACGGAGGTCCGGCGGCCGACTGGGCCCCGATGCTCAAGGATGTCGTAACATTAGTCACCGCCTTCACCGTCGCACACAGCATTACACTATCGCTCGCAGCTTTAAAAATTGTCTCGCTACCACCGCGCCTGATCGAAACGACCATTGCTCTCTCAATCGTGGTGGCAGGACTGCGCCTGCGATACGCAATCTCACGACCGGCAGCCTGGATCGCCTTCAGCTTCGGCCTCATCCACGGCTTCGGTTTCGCCAACGTGCTCGCAGACATGCAATTGCCGTCCGGCTCGCTGGCGTTATCTCTCTTCGCATTCAACATCGGCGTCGAGCTGGGACAGTTCGCAATCGTCCTCCTCGCATTGCCTCTGATCAGATATGCGCAACGCCACGTCTTCTATGAGCGAACGTTCATGCCGACCGCAGCCCTAATCATCGCAACCGTCGGACTCGCCTGGTCACTGGAGCGTGGAATGGGAATCTCCCTGGCAGCGCTCATCGGATAGCTTGCCTACGGCTCATCGTCCATCAATCCCTCGCGCCAGGCGAAGGCCACCGCCTGCGTGCGGCCGGAAAGCTGCAGCTTTGACATCACATTGCTCAAATGAACTTTGACAGTTTTCTCGCTGATACCCAGGCCAGCGGCGATCTGCGCATTGCTGCCGCCCTGCGCGAGACTACGAAGGACCTGCAGCTCCCGCTCCGTCAGATCGGCGAACGGACCCGTCTGCGGCTGACGCATCGCTGTCAGGATCCGCCGCGCGATGGCGGAGTGCAGAGTGGACTCGCCGGCACTCGCAGACCGAATCGCCTGTAACAGATGCTCACCACGCATGGACTTCAAAAGAAAGGATTGCGCCCCCGCTTCGATAGCCGCAAACGCATGCTCATCTTCATTGGAGGACGTGAGAATCATGATATGACTCTCCGGGCTCGCCGCTTTGATCCCGCGGGTAGCAGCCACACCGCCGATGCCAGGCATCAGCAAATCGAGCAGCACGATATCGGGCCGGTGCTGGCGGGCCAGCGTCACGGCGCTTTCGCCATCGTCTGCTTCGGCGACGACGACAAATTCCGGCTCGAGTCTCAGCAACCCACGCAGCCCCTCGCGCACTACCGCGTGATCGTCCGCGATTAGGATCGACGTGCTCATACGATTTCCCGCGTTTGCAATGTAAACGTGACCTCGATGCGCGTGCCCGTGGAGTCCGAACGGATGACGAACTCTCCCTCCGGCAACGCGCTAGCGCGCCAGCGCAGATTGGCGAGCCCCATGCCCGCTGGCGCGTGGCGTGGGTCGAAACCGGTGCCATCGTCCTCGACGCCCCAGCGCCAGCGCGCCTCCGCGACGGCCTGACAACTTACTAGAATCCGATGACAGCCACTGTGCCGAAGCGCATTGGCAACCGCTTCGTGAGTAATCATCAGCAGCTCCTGGGCCGCCAGCGGTGCAATCGCCACTTCCACTTCACCCGGCAAATCCAGAGTCCATTCGATCGCCGACCCGACGAGCAGATCGTCGACGTTGCGCGTCAGTGCCTCGCGCAATCCAAGCTCGGACACGACCGGCAGACTGAAACCGGAAACGGCATCGACCAAATCCTGCTGCAGGTGATCGGCGAGCCGCCGGGCTTCGCCGACGATCTGCAGCAGCGCCCCCTGGCCCTGCGCGTCATGTTCGAGCTCGGTGAGCTTGAGACCGAGCACGAAGCTGCGTTGTTTGGCGGTGTCGTGCAGGTCCCGAGCAATCCGCTGCCGCTCCATCGACACGCTCAATGTTTTCTCCGTCTGAATGGTACGAGCGAGCGCATCCGCCATGCGATTGAACCGCTCCGCCAACGCACTGATCTCATCGTTCGCTGAATCGCGGATCCGTGCGGACAGATTCCCGCTCGCCCAGCGATCCGCGGCCTGCGTCGCACGCTCGATCCGACGCAGCAGCAGCCAGATCCACACGGTGCCGAAGCAAACGCCAAGCACGCTCACGAAAACTACGGTCCGGAGCAAGTCATAAGGAAGGGTCGGACCGGTGGTCCACTCGGGCAGATAGTGCACTCCAATGAATATTTGTGGAGCGGTGCCGCCCGGCTCAAACCGCGCGACCACGGCCCAATCGCTACCCTCTCGCAACAAGGTCTCACGCGATGGAGATTCAAGCGCTCTGCTCAGAGCCTTTGCCAGCAAGGGACTGGGACCGGGCGAGCTCGCACACAGCGCACGCCCCTCCGAAGCGAACACGACGTGCAGCTGTCCGGTGGCGAAATAGGAAAGCATGGCGGCGAAGTCCGACACCTGGCCGGTGCCGCGCTCGACGACACGCCAGAAGACTGCGTTCGCCCTCTCGCGACACGCGACGGGATCGGTGAGATCGACCCCGCGCGTTGTCGTTTCGAAGAATCGTCCATCGATGCCCGCGAACAGAGTTCGAACATCGTTCCGTAGCCGACCGTCAGCGAGCTGAACGTCGATGGCTCCAACGATCGCAATCGCCGCGCCACACACCGCAACGTACGTCAGCAGGAACTTGACGAACAGCCCGCGTCTGCGCAAGAAAATCTGTAAAGACACGCGGGAACCGACTCTCGACTACCAAGCCGTTGTGTATGAATCGCCACTCGCGAATCTCGCGGCACGTAACACCGCTCGCACGCGACCCTCAACGGTTCTGCCCACACGATAAACGTCGAATTCCAAATCCGGCCGGATGCCGGTCACTTCATGACGCTGACCGTAGGCATCGAGAGTCACCTCGTTCGGCATCCCGAACTCCCACCCGTTGGGCAAGCCCTTGCCCAGGCCGCCCGCCAGCGCGCCCTGAGTGGCCCGTCCAACCTGCACGACGTTTGGTAATACACGCATCATCAAGGTGAATTTTTCGCCGGCGCTCACGGTGACATCACTGGTCAGCAGCAGCACGGGCTTGCGATAACGAACCTGTCCTGCCGGGGTTGTATAGAACGGCTGAGGTGCAACCCCGCGAGCGCGAGGCGCGTGCGTAGTGTATGCGAGGCGGCGTCGATCGGCGAACCGGCCGGCGATATCGCTGGCGATTTGCGCGTAGCCCCCGAGATTGGCGGCGATATCGAGCACCAGCGCATCGGTGGTCCGCAGCTCGCCCAGCGCTTCATCCATGACCTGCCCGATCAGCTCACGTTCTCTCGCAATGTTGGCGCCCGGCTCGAATCCCATCATCTGCCCGATGGACAGGTAGCCCACGTTGCCGTCCAGCACGCCCCACATCACCGCACCGTTCAACGCGCGCGTGCGCGTGGCGGGATTCAACTTTGCAAAGACCTTCTCATCGTCAGCCGCTCTCCACACCGCGAGCCATTCGAAGAAATCGGTGTACTCGGTCTGCCGGGCGAACTCTGCTCGCAGCGCGCGGAAGGTCGGCTTGCCGGGTTGCGAGCCGATTTCAAAGGGCTCGTCACCGACCATCCCATTGATGCCAGTGTGCGGATCCTCCAGCCCCTTCATGAACTCGACCAGGATAGCCTTGAGCTCCTGATCGCTCTTCGCCGCCGCAGCCCGCGGCCTCAACCGTGCCCGGCGCGCCGACCAATCGACCTGTCGCTCGACACTGTACGGATAGAAGTCGACGAACGACGTTGTAACAGCGTCGAAGATGTAGAGCGGCGTGTTGCGATTGGCGAGGCACGCCGCCGGCACGGATTGCACCTTTTCGACGTGGAACTGCGTGCCATCCGGCGTGTTGGCGAAGGCGGTGCGGGCGGGCCAACGGGAATTCGCGACGTAGGCGATGAGATTGTTGGCCTCCTCGCCCGACGCTGCCGGGTCGCGCCAGCAGAGATTGCCCGCCTGGTTGTAAACATTGACGTCGCCCCGCCAGTGGCCCACCTCGAACAGGCTGCCATATCCATTGAAGCGCCAGAGACCTTCAGCGTCCGGCGCGTGCACGTCATTCACCAGCGCGGGCCGGAAGACGTTTACCTGAAACGGGCGCACGACTGGCGCCGCTTCGGTCGGGGCGTTCATGAGAAACAGAGACGAGCACACCGAAAGTAATAAACTTCCAGAGAGGATTTTCGTGGCCATCATGAGAACTGCAACAGCATCGCGGGACGCGACACTGGCCACTGTAGTTGCGACGACGCTTCCGCAAATCAGCCGGACGGCTATCGGGCGGGCACGGAAGGTCGTACGCGGGCTAGTTCTTTCGAACTAGTGGCGCTTGTTATGACACCCCGTCCTCCACGCGGATCAACTGCCAGCAAGCCGACGTCTTCTCGAACACATACTTGATCTCGAAATCCGAGTTCTCCAGCCACAGCCGGACGATACGGGTCTTCGCATTCGGAGCAGTTACAGCTTGCTGAATAGACTCCTGCGCACGCTGGGCCGACGAAGGAAACTGAACGGCGGCAAACTCGCCCAGATTGTCCCGCGTCACCGCCACCTGAACGGACTTCGGCTCGCCGCCGGAGTCGACGTCCAGGTATCGATAGCTCAGCGGATATTTCGAGTGCGCCACCTGAAACTCGGCACTGCTCTCGAAGGCCCCGATGAACTCCTCAAATCCCGCCGGACACTGCTCCGCGGTCGCCACGCGCATCAAAGCAACTGAAGCCACCAGAAATATCGCTCGCACGCTCACTCCTTGATATTGATGTTTCCCTGCCAGAACAGTATGCGGCTACCAGACGAACGGGAAAAGCCGATGCGGTACCCTTTGCGCGTAGTCACTGTACCCAGCCAGGTTCCTGAGCAGAAACCGTTCTTCTTCGAGCAACCGCCAGGCCAGCACGGCGACGTTGGTAATCACCGTCAGCAAGCCCCACCACGAGCCCAGCGCCAGCGGAATGCCCGATAGCATCACCAGAGCGGCGCTATACATCGGATGACGAACGATCGCGTACGGCCCGGTCGAAATGACCTTCTGCCCCTCCGTCACTTGAATCGTCGAGGCCCCAAACGTGTTCTCCCTGAACACCCACGCGACTCCCAGCAGCCCCAGCAGGATCAGCAGATTTCCCAGGATGACCACCCCGCCAGTGGCATGCGACCAGCCCAGCCGATGATCGATCGCCGGCAGCACCAGCGTGAGCGCGAACGACATCATGGCGGCCACCATGATGATCTTCTGCGATTTCTCTTTCTCCGCGCCCGGCCCGGCGTTCATTCGTCGCTCGAGAAGCTTCGGATCCGCGACCGCCAGATAGACGGTGAGGGCCAGTGTGCCCAGGAAATACACACCGATGAATAGCCACCCCTGCCACCACCTCAACGTACCGGCGGCCGGAAACAGCAACACCCCCGTGATCAGCGGCAGCTGCAGGAACCTGATAGCGACTCTGCGCTGAAGCGAGCGGTTCATCCGTCATCCTCGGTCGAGCGATGACGCATGTTACGCTTAAATAAACACCTTCCCCCAATCCCGCTTCATGCTCACCACCCGCACCCCATAACTCGCGGCCTTATCCAACGCCTCACTGAGAGGACTGAGCTTGAAGTCACGGTCGTAAGCAAACTCTCGAGCGGCATCGTCATGATGTAGGAGCAGTGCGAGGCGTGAGCCGGGGCCGGCGAGCGTGTAGCGCATCATGGCGAGATCGCCGTCGGAGTTGCCGAAGGCGAAGATGGGACGGCGGCCGATGTGCAGGCCGATGTTTTCGACTTTTACTTCGCGATCGTCGAACGTGCCCAGCTCGGAGAGCTTGATGAGCGTGAGGATGCCGTTCTGCGTATCGACCCGGGTCTTGAGACTCGATCCGATCACCTGCTCGCGAGGAATCGAGTACGCCTCTTCCGAGACGGCGCGGATCAGATCGATGCCGCCGCCGGAGACGATGAACGTCTTGAAGCCATTGTCACGTAGATAGTTCATCAGCTCGATCTGCGGCTGAAACACGCAGCGCTTGAACAGGCGACCCAGTTTCGGATGAAGCGCTTCTTCGAGCCAGGCATGCGCCAGCGCATCGAACCCCTCCTCCGAAATCCCGGCGTGGGTCATGAACGCAAACTCGAACGCGCCGCGCTTCCCAAGAGAAGCGATCGTTTTGAGATCGTGCTCCAGAAACGCCTTGAACGGCTGCCGCTGCGCCAGCGAAGGATCTTTTCTCGCCAGATGTTTCATGCGATCGAGCGCGAAGAACACCTGAACCTGCAGCGGTTGCTCACACCACAGCGTGCCGTCGTTATCGAACACGGCGATACGTTCGGCGGGCGGCACATGATCCGAGCTGCCCCGATTCGTCACTCGCGCGACGAACTCGACGATCGAAGCCTTGACGGGGCCGTCATTCCAAGATTGCAGCGGATCGCTCATGACCGAGATCTCCTCACAGGGCGCGAAAGGGTTGCGAGCATCGGTGGGCCCCTCATCAAACAAACAAGGCAAACAGATAGGCGACCACGGACAGCGCGACGGTAGTAATGGCGAGCGGGACCGGGTAGCCGATCCCGGGCACCGCGGAGTGCGATTGTTCCTGCGCCGATTGCATCGACGAAGTGTTCTGACGCGCGCCCGCGATGGCGCCCATCAACAGCGCCGGGTTCATATGCAGCACGTGCCGACCAATCCACCAGGCGATGAGTGCGGGGACGGCGCTGATCACCAGACACCCGAGGATGAGCGACCAGACCGGCCCGCCATGCATCACTTCGTACACCGATTGACCCGAGTTGATCGCGAGCACCGCAGTGAACGTGTTCAACCCGAGGACTTCGAGCAGACTGCGGCCACCTTCGGAAATCGGCCCGCCAAGCGCGGGATGTCTCGTCTTCAGCCAGCCGAAGACAATGCCCGTGACCAGCACCGCCGCGGCTCCAAAGCTGATGCTGATACCAAACAACGGCACCGGGATCGCGCCGAGCGCGGCGCCAACGAGCAGACCGAGGGCGAGCGTCAGCACATCTGAAATGTGGGACGCTCGAATCACCTGCCCGACTTCTTTGCCGAGACACGCCAGGTTCGACTCGGCGCCCGTGACGCGAATCACATCGCCCATCTTCAACTTCGTTCCGGCGCTGATCGGCAGCTCCGCGCCGGCTCGAAACAACGCATTCGGATAGAGCCCCGGGCCGAGACTGGTAAGAAGCTCGGGCAACGTACGACCGGCGACGTCGCGCCGACCAACCACGACATCGACGGTGTGCACCGGATTTCGCGAGCGCGCCTCAACGTCTGGGATCTCCGGCCCAAGGGCTTCGCGCACTCGCACCTGTGCCGCGACGGGTGCGCCCACCACCACCTCGTCACCGGGCTCCAGCTTCAATGTCTCTTCCGGCGTCAACCAGCGATTCTCACGCCGCACCGTCTCGATAGACACGCGCGGCGCTTTAGCACGAATCTCAGCGACCGTTCGCCCGCCGATAGTTGAAGCTTCGACGCGATAGGCGCGAACCGCGACAGATACATCGGCAACCTCACCAGCTTCGACCGTTCCTGGCAGCGGCGCCGTGTGCTCTCCACGCATCGATTTCTCGAACGCCTGCGCTTCGGCTGGCGCGTCGAAACGTGCGAACTTCGGTAGCAGCTTCATCAGGAGCACGAACTGCACCTGACTCACGGTGTAACAAAGCGCAAAGGCAGCGGACAACGCACCGGTCACGAGCTTGACCGAGCTGTCCGATGCGATCTCACGTCCACCGGATTGCACAGCGGCGGTTGCCGCCCCGAAGGATGCGGACGAGTTGTTGGAGCCTGCCAGCACGCCGGCGACCGCGCCCTCCGGCCAATCGAACAACCAGTCGCACGCAAAGGCCAACGCCGGTGCCAGCGCGGCGACGATCAACCCGAGTGCCACCAGATGCCAGCCGTCACGCTCCAGGCCCGAGAAAAACTGCGGACCGATCTTCACGCCGATCGCAAAAATAAACAGATTGAAGAACACCGTCTGGAGCACTTCCGGAAGCGCGAGCGAAATACGTGCAGCGTTGTAAGCCCAGACGCTGGTCACCAGACCGACCAGGATGATGCAAACGACCGAGCCGAGCGCGATGCCCTTGATCTTTTTCGCGCCGAGCCACATCCCCAACGCGACCACACCGAAGATTGTGAAGAACGGCTCGCCGTGGAGAAACTGAAAGAGTCCCGCCACGTTCAGCGCCCCTGCCCCTTCGCAGCTTGCCACTCGGCGAGCGCACGCTGTGCCATCTCCTTCAGATCGCGCCCGATCGCTTCGTAGGCAGAGGCGTCCAGATTCGCGAGCGAAACACGCACCGACCACGGCGGGCCATCGAAGCCCGAACCATTCAAAAGAACCGACCCGTGCCTCTTCGCCAGGTCAATGACGAGATCGAGAGGCGCGTGATGAGCGGCGACATAGTGCGTGAAATCTTCGCCGATCGCCTGTCGGCCCCAGACGGCGAGATCGAGATCGACGTAATAAGCGACGCGCAGCGGATCTGCGGGAATATGGAGACCGAGGCCCTTCGAGAGCGCAGCCAATCTCTCCTGGACGATCTGCCGGCATCGACTCTGGTACGCGTCGTCGCGATCAAGCAAGGCGAACAGCGAGAACAGGGTCATCTGCGCCTGCTGGGGCAGCGACAGCCCCGCCGTGTGATTGAGTGCGACGTCGCGACTATCGGCGACCAACCGGTCTATAAACTTCAGGCCGTCGGGATTTGTCGTCAAGGAACCGTAGCGCTGGCGCAGAGCCACTCGATCGCGCTCGGGCAAGGCCGCGATTCGCTCGTCGAACAGATTCTGTTGATGGACACCGATCACGCCGAGTCGCCAGCCAGTACACCCGAAATGCTTCGAATACGAATAGACCAGGATCGTGTTGTGCGGCAGATCGGCCGCCAGCGAGCGGAACCCCGGCGCGAACGTTCCGTAGACATCGTCGGTCAGGATGATCAAGTCGCGTCGCTTGTTTCTGACGAGCTCGACCAGGCGCGCCTGCGTGTCCGGATGCATGGCGAACGACGCCGGATTCGACGGGTTGACCAGAAAGAACGCTTTGATGGTCGGATCGGCGAGCTTGTCGATCTCCGCATCGCTGTATTGCCAGGCGTGGTGTCGATCCGCCATCCGGCTCTGCGCGATCTCGACGACAGAGAAAGAGAATTCCTCGAGGCGCGGCAGCTCGACGTAAGGCGTGAAGATCGGCGTGCCGAGCGCAATCGTGTCCCCTGTGTGAAGCAGACGGTTCTCGCGCAGGCTCGAGAATACGTAGCACATGGCCGCCGTGCCGCCCTCAACCGCAAACAGATCGAAGGTGCCCGTCGGCGGACGCCCATCGCACATCGTCTTGGCGAGATAACGTTGCACGACGCGCTCGGCGTGCGTGAGCATCCGGTCGGGCTCGGGATAGTTGTCGCCGATGACCGCATCGGTCAGCTCGTGCACGAATGCATCGGGATTGAAGCCAAGCTCCGACTCGCCGTACTCGATCGCCGCGCGCAGCAGAATCGAGCCCGGGCTCGATTGCGACGAGGCGAGGAATGAATCGAGCCGGCGGGCGATTCCCGCGGCCTCCGGCATGCCGCCGATGTCGCGTTCATCCCAGATCCGCTTCGATTCGGCGAGCGCGAACTGACCCAGCAGGAAAAATGCTTCGCGCGGTGTAGTTGCCACCCAGTTCGGATTACCGCGGCCGGCGTTGAGGAATTTGTGGGCCGCGGCGCCGCTCGCGCATTCCGCCTTGGCATAACGAATCAGCCGGTCCTTGAGCTGAAAGGGGCTGAGCTCGTCGAGTTCGTGGGGTCCGGCGCTCATGTCACAGAGTTCGCCAGGGAATCGGATACAGACAATTGGACCTAGGGCCCCTCGGTTGTAGAGTTCGTCTGAGCCGACATTCTCAATAGACATCCGATTCCGAGGGCGCATGTCCGACGACCGGGCATCCATAGAGCGCGATTGGCGCGAGCTGTTCCGCTCCATCGACACAGGCCTGTGCATCATCGAGGTGATCTTCGACGCTGCCGGGCGACCGGTGGACTACGTGTTTCTCGACGCCAATCCCGCGTTCGAAGCGCAGACCGGGCTCACCAATGCCATCGGCAAGCGCGTCCGCGACCTGGCGCCCACGCTCGAGCAATTCTGGTTCGAGACTTACGGCCGCATCGCGCGGACCGGGCAGCCCGAGCGTTTCGAACATCGCGCCGATGCGCTCGGTCGCTGGTACAGCGTCTATGCGTTCCCGTTCGGCCCGCCGGCACAACATCGATTGGCCGTTCTGTTCGACGACATCAAGCCTCGCAAGCTGGCCGAAGCAGCCTTGCGCGAGAGCGAAGAGCGACAGGCGTTCTTGCTGAAGCTCAGCGATGCGATGCGACCGCTGACTCATTCAGCCGACGTCCAAAGAGCGGCCATGAAGCTATTGGCTGAGCACCTCGACGTGATGCGCGCCTCGTACTTCGAGCTCGATGCGGATCAGGATGGCTTCACGCTGACCGCACGTTATGAGCGCGATCCGGAGCCAATGCCCGACCGCATGCGCCTGTCCGACTTCGCACCGGACATGGCCGACGCGTATCGCACCGGGCGCACGCTGGTGTATCGGGACACGGAAAAAGACGCGGCGTTGGAGTCGCAACGCGCGGCGTATCGTGCTATCGGCATTCGCGCCTGGACCGCCGTACCGCTGGTCAAGAGCGGACAGCTGGTGGCGATCGTCGGCATTCATTCCAAAACACCACGCGATTGGACCACGGCGGAAGTGCGACTTCTCGAAGACGTCGCCGAGCGAACCTGGGCGGCGGTCGAGCGCGCACGAGCCGAAGCGGCGCTACGAGCCAGTGAGGAACGTTTCCGCGAATTCGCCAAAGCCTCCTCCGCCGCGATCTGGATCAGAGATGCGAACAGTCTTTCGATGGAATACGTGAGCCCGGCGATTGCGAAGATCTACGGCGCCGAGCCGAACGTGTTCCTCGGCGATATCAGACGCTGGGCGGCCACCATCGTGCCGGAGGACCGGGACATTGCGCTGGACCAGATCGCCCGCGCCCGGCGGGGCGAGGCGGTCGTGCATGAATTCCGGATCCAGCGCCCTTCCGACCAGGCGTTTCGCTGGATCAGGAGCACCGACTTCCCGCTGTTCGACGAGCAAGGACGCGTGCAACGAATCGGTGGCATTGCTGAAGATGTGACGGAAGCGAAGCTCGCCACCGAACATCAAGGCGTGCTGCTCGCCGAGCTTCAACACCGGGTGCGCAATATCATGGCGATCATCCGATCGATCACGGCGCGCACGGGCGAACGAGCCGGTAGCGTGAAGGAATATGCCGATCTGATCGGCGGACGACTGCTTGCGCTGGCCAGAGTGCAGGCCCTGCTGACCCGCGCCGCCAATGCCAATGTGAGCATCTGGACTGTCGTTCACGACGAACTGAGCGTGCAGGCGAATCACGAAAGCCAGTATGTTCTGGAAGGTCCCGAGATCGAGCTCTCCGCCAAAACCGCTGAAGTCCTGACGCTCGCGGTTCACGAGCTCGTTACGAACGCGCTCAAGTACGGCGCGCTGTCCGTCCCGAATGGCAAGGTCAATGTGAGCTGGGCAAGCGTCGATGAGCGCGGTGTGCCCTGGCTCAACTTCAGCTGGTCGGAACGAGGCGGACCGCCCTCCGGCCCCGCCAGTCAATCATCCCGCCGCCGCGGCTTCGGCACGGAGTTGATCGAACGACGCATTCCCTACGAACTCGGCGGACACGGTCATCTTTCTATCGACACCGACGGCGCCCGATGTCATCTCAGATTCCCCCTCGACGACCGGGGTAGCATCCTCGAGACCGGCGCTCCGCAACGGGCAACCGTGTTCGGCGGCGCGCTCGACATGTCCGATGAACCGGCGCTCCACGGATACCGCGTGTTAGTGGTCGAGGACGAATATTACCTGGCGACGGATATCGCGCGGGCGCTGCAGGGAGCCGGCGCAGAAATCGCGGCGCTCTGCCCGACCGAAGAAGCGGCGTTGATCGAGCTGACAGATCACTGTCCGGACGCTGTCATCCTCGACATCAATCTCGGCTCGGGCCCCTCGTTCAAGCTCGCCGGAATGCTGCAGGATCGCGGCATTCCTTTCGTGTTCGTCACCGGCTACGAACAGGAAGCGATCCCGCCGGCCTTCCAGGCCATCGAACGATTGCAAAAGCCGGTGCAATTCCGTCAGATCGTGGCCGCCGTCGCGAAGTTGCCGATCCACAGGTAGCCGGCCGCCGATTCGTGGATAATCGCGGCCGGTTGTTGAAACAAGCTTGGGGATCATTGTGACGGGACGACCGGGTCGGGACGACAAACCGCTTTACGAAGCGCTCATCGATGCCCAGAAGCTCGCCTTCGCGCCACTGTCGTTTCATGCCACGCTCGCCTTGAGGGATCTCGGTGTGCTGGCAGCGCTGGCGGAGTCCAGGGCGGAAGGCCTCACTGCCGAACGCATCGCCGAGGTCACGCGCCTGCCCCTCTATGGCGTGAAGGTGCTGCTCGAAGCCGGCGTGGTCGCCGATCTCATCGCCATCGAAGGCGAGCGCTTCCATCTGCGCCAGCTCGGGCTCCTGGTCCTGCGCGACCGGATGACCCGGGTCAACATGGATTTCACCGCGGACGTTTGCTATCGAG
The DNA here is from genome assembly GCF_042651805.1 of Steroidobacter flavus. Lineage (NCBI taxonomy): Bacteria > Pseudomonadati > Pseudomonadota > Gammaproteobacteria > Steroidobacterales > Steroidobacteraceae > Steroidobacter > Steroidobacter flavus. The sequence continues at coordinate 1,448,489 of NZ_JBHSDU010000015.1, forward strand.
GGATGGCACATCTGCGCGACACCATCACGACCGGCAAGCCGGCGGGGCTGAGGGAACTGGGACCGTGGAAGACGATCTACGAGGGTCTCACGCAGCTACCGCCGCAGGTTCAGAAAAGCTGGTTCGCCTTCGATCATTATTATTCGGACCATATGTTTCCGAACGCTCTGCCGCGGGTGTTCGCGGAGCGGCCGCGACGGCTGCTCGATGTCGGCGCCAACACCGGCAAGTTCGCCCTCAGCTGCCTCGAGCACGATCCGCAAGTCCAGGTCAGCCTGCTCGATCATCCCGGTCAGCTCGAACTCGCTCGGCAAGCAATCGAGGCGAAAGGTCACGGCGCACGGGCGAGCTATCACCCCATCGATTTCCTCGACCCCTCGCGCGAATTCCCGGGCAATCAGGACGCCATCTGGATGAGCCAGTTCCTGGATTGTTTCGGCGAGGACGAGATTGTCTCGATTCTCCAACGCGCACGGCGCGCCCTGTCAGCACAGGGGCGCCTCTATATCGTTGAAACGTATTGGGACCATCAGGAGCACGCCGCCGCCCGCTTCGTGCTCACGATGACTTCGCTCTACTTCGCATGTCTCGCCAATGGCAACAGCAAGATGTATCGCTCCGAGGACATGCGCGCCTGCGTGCAACGTGCGGGATTCAGTATCGAGCATGATCTGCAGCGTTTCTCGGCCAGTCACACGATGTTCGTGTGCCGGCCGGGTTGAAGATCAGCGTCGCTTCGGCAGACCGAAAGCATACAAAGCCTGCGATGCGTTCCCGCCCGACGCGGCGAACGCATCGTAGCCGGTTCCCCAAAACACCATCCCATCCACGATCGTCGCGCCGCCGTTACAGTTCGCGCCGCTGACGAAGTCCCAGAGAATTGCGCCGCTGCTCGCGCTCATCGCATACATGTGGCCCTGGTCGTCCATCGAGCAACCGTAGATGACACCGTTCGCCGCGCTCACCGGTCCCATGGCGCGCTCGAAGGCCGGATTCGGCGTCTGCCACAAGATGCGGCCGGTCGTCGCGTCGAGCGCGCTCCAGCCACCGCGATAACCGCCGCTCGAGCCGTCCTGCAAGCGCCATTCCTTGAATTCGCTGTTCGAGCTGGCGACGTAAACCCGTTTGCCATCGGTCGCCGAGCCCCATTGCAAACCGCCCGCCAGTCCGCCGGGACCCGCTTGGGTTTGCCACACGACTTTGCCGGTCGAAGCATCGAGTGCCCAATAGACGCCGCTCTTCTGACCGGCGCCGACCAGATCGCGCGACTTGCCTTTGAAGTCCTTCACCTTGAACAGCGCCGGGCCTTGAGCGAAGTCATAGTCCGGGCCTTCGGTATCCGGGCAGCCCGGCATTTCGATTTCCAGGCCGGGGATGAAATAAATGCCGCAGGAAAGATTCCATGCATCCTCCGGCAACGCCTTGTGCACCCATTTGACGGCGCCGGTCGCGAGGTCGAGAGCAACGATACTGTCGAAATAGTTCTTGTCGTCGATGCAAGCGGCGCGCTTCTGCGACGACGCCGCGCGCTCGACGCACCGGCTCGCGGCAGGCGGGACGGCATAGTTGTTTCCAGTTGCGACATATAAAGAGTTGCGCGAAGGGTCGATGGCCGGAGTGCTGCCCCACACGGCATTGCCTGTGTATCCCGGCGGCGCCATATATGTTTGCCAGCGAATCTTTCCAGTGCGCACATCCAGCGCGAGCACGCTGCCTCGGAACGTCAGTGGAAAGCCGAAACGGACCAGCGCCTCTTCATAAGAAGCGACGCCGACATATGCAGTGTTGCCATTCACGACCGCCGACTGCGTGACGATCGGAAAGCCGCCGCCCGGCACCTTGGTTCTCCAGACGAGCGCACCGGTGGCTTTGTTGACCGCCAGCAACCAGCCGTCCGGCGAATACACCTTACCGGCCTGATCGCCGAAGATCAGCAACTTGCCGCTGATCGCAGGCGTGGCACGGGCGTGATTACCAGGAATGCCGGTCAGGTCCCCAACGTTCACCTGCCATCGGATCTCGCCCGAGTCCCGATCGACCGCGAACAAATTCCCGGCGAAATCCGGCACGTAAACGGTGGTGGCGTCGACGGCGGGCGTTGCCGACACATCGCCTTGCGTTGGCAAGCGCCACTTGGGGACCAGCCGGCCGACGTTGTGAACGCCAAGGGTCCGCTCGGCCTTGTTATAGCGAGTGTTCTGAGCGTCGTAGCCGGCGCTGGACCAGGTCTCGTCGCTATCGTGAGCGCTCGAGAGCATCGAGGCCATCAGCAAGCCCAGCCCCAGGATCGATCGTACAGTCATGGCAACTCCTCCCCTTTTCTCCTAGAGGAGCGAGTTGCCGACCTGACTCACACGTCTTCGACACTCTTGAGCACGGCCGACAGCCGCAGGTCGATCTGACTCTTCACCAGCCGCAAGATACTTTCAAAGTCCTGGTCGGCGACCCCGGACGCCACTTTGAGCGCCGCCTTGACCCCATCGACCAGCGCTTCCCGGGTGGCCGCGAGCCGTCGGATCAAGGTCGCCCGAGAAATCCCAAACATCGTCGCCAGCTTCGCGGTCGTGACTCCATCGACATAGTGAAGTCGTAACAAGGCTCGATCTTCCGCCGCCAGCCCGGCGCAGGCGGTCGCGAATGCCCGGCTCACCGGCTCGCTATAGATCTGTTTGAACAAAGAGATTTCATGATCGACCCAGGGAATCTGCGCTTCCAACGCGGCTTCGACCTCGCCCTCGTTGCGATCCCGAGCGCGATTGATGGCCAACGCCTCGCGCACCACGGTGGCCCGCAGCCAGCCTTCCAACGATCCTGTCGCGCTATACGCCGTGAGCGCCGGCGGTTTATCGGGATCGCCGATCACACACCGGGTGACCAGGATCTGCCGGACCTCTGCAACCAGATCGGCATTGCGGGCGAGCTTGCCCAGATACAACGGGATGCGCTCGCCGAACGTCGCCAGGAATTCGGCGATGGCCACGGGAATCCGCTCGACGCAGGCGCAGGCGAGATACATGTCGGCGGCCCGGTCGGGATTGCCCTTCCAGGTCTCGGCCCGAGCATTAGCAAACATAATGAAAACGTCGCGGGACAGATCGATTGCGGGATAGGTGTCGCGCCCTATTTCATAGGCGCGTTCCGCTGGAATCGAAGCGAGCGACATGGACCGTAGGCTATCATAGGGCCCGCAGTGTCGCAGCGGGGTCCAGGAAACAATGACCGACGCCTCCTCTCTCTGTCCTGCCGCGGACGTGATCGCTGCTTTCGCTTTTGGAGAACTGGACGCGGCCAGCGCCCTGCCCGTGCAATCGCATGTCTCGATCTGCGAAACCTGCCTGGCGACGGTCGGCCATCTGGCAACGATGCGATCATCGGCTTCCGGTGCTGAAACAACGGAAGCTCACGCTGCGTTGACTGCGCCCGGCCAGGAGATCGGTCCCTATCGCCTCGTTCGGCGCGTCGGCGAAGGCGGCATGGGCGAAGTGTGGGAAGCCGAACAACACACGCCGTTACGAAGAACCGTGGCTTTGAAACTACTAAAGCCCGGTATGGATACGCGTCAGATCCTCACGCGCTTCTCGGTCGAACGTCAGATGCTCGCGTTGATGCAACACCCGAGCATTGCGCAGGTGTTCGATGCCGGCGCCACCGTCGCGGGGCGTCCGTATCTCGTCATGGAATACGTCGACGGCACGCGCATCACTTCGTATTGCGATCAGCACACGCTGAGCCTGCGGGCGCGGCTACAGCTCTTCCAGGAAGTCTGCGGGGCCGTCCAGCACGCTCATCAGAAAGGTGTGATTCACCGCGACCTGAAACCGTCCAACGTGCTCGTCACCCATCATGCGGGCAAGCCTCTGGCCAAGGTCATCGACTTCGGATTGGCGAAAGCCACAGCGCGCGATATCACTGATGCTTCTCTGACCGAGTTCGGCACCGTGCTCGGCACGCCGGCCTATGCGAGTCCCGAGCAACTGAGCGTCGGCGCGATCGACATCGACACGCGCAGCGACGTGTACTCGCTCGGCGCGCTGCTTTATGAGCTTCTTGTGGGCGTCATCCCGTTCGACGCCGATGGTACGCAACCCGCCGCGATCATCGAGCTGCGTCATGCGATCCGCGAGCGCGAGCCGATGCGTCCGAGCGCTCGCGTTTCGCGGCTCGGCGATCGCAGCGGGGCAATCGCCCAATCGCGTGGCGTGGAGCCAGTTGTACTTCGCAAACAACTGCGCGGCGAGCTCGACTGGATTGTGATGAAGGCGCTGGAGAAGGAACGCGATCGTCGCTACTCCTCGCCGCACGAACTGGCCCTCGATATCGATCGATATCTCAAACACGAGCCGTTGCAAGCGGGCCCGGCGAGTGCAGCGTATCGGGCTCGCAAATTCGTGCGTCGGCATCGCGTCGGGACGGCTTTCGCCGCGGCACTGGCTGGTGTGGTCGTCGCGTTCGTGGTCGTGACACTCGTCCAGGCACAGCGCATCGCCAAGGAACGCGACCGCGCCACGGCCGAAGCGGCCAAGGCGAATTCGATCAATGCGTTCCTGCAGGAGACTCTGGGCTCCGCCGATCCCTGGAAGACCGGCAAAGACGTCTCGATCCGAGAAGTGTTGAATATCGCGGCTCAAAAGGCGGACGCGGAGTTCAAGGATCAACCGCTCATCGCGGCCGCGGTGAAGAACACGATCGGACGCACGTTTGTGAGTCTGGGACAGATCGAACCCGGCGAGCAATTGATCCGCTCCGCGCTCGACATGCGACGAGCTCAGCTCGGCAGCCAGGACCCAGACGTCGCCGCGAGCTTGAACGACCTCGCGGAACTGCTTCACCAGCGCAGCGAGTACGTCGAAGCCGACCAGCGCACCCGCGAAGCACTCGATGCACGTCGTGCTGTGTTCGGCGAGCGCAGTAAAGAGGTGGCGGAAAGCCTCGACCAACTGGCGATGGGCCTGTTGTTACAAGGTGAGTTCGGTGCCGCCGAAAATGCCGCGCTGGAAGGGTTGTCGGTGCGCGAACAATTGTTCGGACCGCAAAGCCCCGAAGCGGCGGACTCCCTGCTCACGCTGGCCAGCATCGCGAACAACGGCGAAGGTAACTTCGAAAAGGGCGAGCAACTGGGGCAGCGCGCCTATGACATCTATTCCAAGGCGTTCGGCCCCCACGATCTGCACACGGCCCTGGCGGCCAATGCCATCGGCGTATCGCATTGGATGCGGGGACAGAACGAGCAGGCGCTCGACTACTATCGCAAGGTCCTCGACAGCTACGAACGATTGACCGGACCGGACAATCCCGAAACCGCCACCTCGAAAGAGAACGTCGCGAACGCGCTCGGGCGACTGCAGCGCTTCGACGAGTCGATTCCGTTGCTCGAGTCGGTGCTGGCGGTACGCCGCGCGAAGGCCGGCGAAGATGCCGCTGTGACAGCCCGAACCATGGGCAATCTCGCCGCCCATGAAATGCAAGCCGGCCACCTCGACCGGGCGCAAGCGTGGTTCGACAAAGCCCTCCCCGGCTATGCCAAAGCCTACGGCACCGACCACCCGGACTATGCGAACGTGCTGTCCAACTACGCCGCGCTGAAACGAAAGCAATCCCAGCCCGGCCCCGCCGAAGAACTACTACGGCAGGCACTGGCCATTCGCGTGGCCAAGCTCGGCGAGGAACATCTGTCACTCGCGAAAACCCGCTTCGAACTGGGAACGTTATTGCTCGAACGAAATGAGTATGCCCAAGCCGAAGCGCTGCTGACTCGTTCGTATGAAGTGCGCGCCAAACAACTTGGCGCCACACACGCACAGACTCGAGCCGCAGCCGATTCGCTCATTCAACTCTACACAGCCTGGGGCAAGCCCGACAAAGTCGCCGCGCTCAAGCAACCGGCACAATGACGATCACCGATTCCCGGCGGGACGATACGTGCCGAGGAGCCGGTCCCACAGCGAGGTCGTGACACCGAAGTTCACATCCTCGCGTCCGTGGTGAACGGCATGGGCCGCCCATTTCCTGCGCACCCAGGGTACGGAAATATCTTTGATACGCACGCTGTGTTGCAGGTGGTGCACGACGCCGTAGCCGAAGTAGGCGGCAAAGAATCCGCACAGAAGGAAATGCGCCACGAACGCGCTCAGCCATTGTGTCAACATCCAGAAGAACACCGGCGCGGACCCCGCGCTGAACCAGAACGGCAATGCCGCCGGCTGCTTCGGCTTCGAGTGGTGGGATGCATGCAGCTCGCTCCAGATCGGCGCGTTCGAATGAAACAGCCAGCGATGGAACGCGTACTCGACGAAGCTGAAAACAAACGCGCCGCCGAGAATACTCGCGAGCGCCAAGTACCAAGTGCCCCCCGCACGCGCACCCAAGATTCCGAAGACCAGCGCGCACGCGATATCCGTGACATAGGCCAGACGATAGTTCGCCTGACTCATGGCAATCACGCGAAAGAAGGGGCGTAGCAGTTCGACGATTCGCGACATCACGAGACCTTGGATTTGGCCAGGGTGCCCAGCCATTTCAGATTCGACACCACGCTCCGCGTGCACAGCTCCACGAGCTGCCCATCCACCAACCGGACCACCCGATCGGCGATATCGAACAAACGGGCGTCGTGAGTAACGAGGAGCACGGCACAGGAGCGCCGCTTGGCGGCCGCGTGGATCGCGGCCTTCACAATGTCCGCCGATTCGTCATCGAGCGACGCGGTCGGTTCATCCGCAAGCAAGAGCGACGGCTCGCGTACCAGGGCGCGAGCAACGGCGACACGCTGCTTTTCGCCACCCGACAGCTCATTCGGTAAAGCGTCGACCCGATGTGCCAAACCCAGCGAGCTCAGTGCGGCTTCCGCACGCGCGGCCGCATCGGCGATGGACACCTGCTCCAGCAAGGACATCACGACGTTCTGCCCTGCCGTCAATGCGTCGATCAGATGATGCGCTTGGAAGATGAAGCCGATCGAACTGCGTAGCTCGCGCTGAGCCTCACGCTCCAGACCGCGCAAGTCGCGTCCGAGCACCTGCAGATTTCCCTGTTGAACGGATCGAAGCGCGCCACACAGCGTGAGCAACGTTGTCTTGCCCGCACCCGACACGCCGGTCAGAACCACAATCGCGCCCGGCGCAACGTCGAGATCGAGCGCGCTGAGCACCGTGCGTGCCCGCGAATACGAATACGTCAGGCCTCGGGCGGAGATCACCGCGTTCATTAGAACAACTCCGTTGGATCGACCCGGCGCAGTCGATTCATAGCGGCCAATCCGGCAATGAACGCTGCGGCCAGAATCAGCGCATAGACACCGACCACGCGAGTCGTCGTCATCACCAGCGGCACGAGCGTCAAATGAGTCGCGCTCAAGTACACGATGCCCGCGAGCAGGAAGCCCACGGGATAGGCCATTGAGGTGAGCAGCCAGGCCTTCTCGAACGTCAGGCGCACAAAGTATCGATCGGAGTAGCCGAGCGCTTTCAAGGTCGAGTATTGACGCAGATTCTCGGCCACGTCCGACGACAGGATCTGATAAACGCTGACGCACCCGACGATCAGACTGATGGCGAGTACGGTCTTGAAGATGAATCCCGCCGGGGTTGTGCCGCGCCAATAAATCTGCTCGCGTCGATTCAGCTCCTCATGCGTCATCGCCAGAACGTCACCCGGCAATGCGGCGCGCAGCCGCTCGAGCACGTCTGCGCTACGCTCGCCTGGCTTCAGATGAATCAAGCCGATGTCGACGAGCCCCGACGCACGTGCTGGAAACAATCGTGCAAAGCCCTCCTCCGTCGCGACGGCCGTGCCATCGGCGCTGAACGACGCCCCCATTTCTAACAGTCCGGCGATGCGAACCGAGCGGTGCGCGACCTCGCTGCGCACTTCTCCTTCGCGAAACAGTGCCGCGATGGGACCGAATTCCGGACGCGACCGCGCATCGAACAGCAACTCGTCGGGCTGATCGAGCCTGTCGAGCGCACGCTGCCACTCGGGATTCGCGAACACCCGGGCGTTCTTCGGGACGCCCACGATATAAACGTTACGGTCGATGCGCGTGACAGGATTTCTGAAGGGCGCGATCCCGACTCGTAACGAGGCTATCGACTGCACGCCCTCGACCGACAGCGATTCATACAACCGACGCTCAGTGAAGGGCGCCGGCAATACCATGAATTGATACTGCGGACTGATCAGCACCAGATCGGCGTCGAGTTCCTGGAACAGGCGCGTCGCGCTTCGGAACAACGAGTCCTCGAAGCCCATCTGACACAGGATGCCGAGGCTCGACATCGCAATGCCGGCCACCGCGATGAGCAATCGCCGCGGATGATGCTTGAGCTGCAGAAACGCCAGCGGCACCTTGGCGTTCACGACTCGATCTCGACTGTCACGCGGGCGTTGATGAGGCGTTCGACGGCGGCGGGATCCTTCATTCGGATCAGGACGTGAACGATGCGGGAGTCGGCGAAGGCGGTCGGATCGATTGCGAAGACTTCGCGGGCGCCGACCAGGAATCCAATCCGGTCGACCGTGCCTTCCAACGGGGTGGCTAGCGAGTCGCCGGTGACGCGTGCGGTTTGACCGGTACGAATCCGCGCGATGTCATGCTCCACCACTTCGGCGTCCACAAACATCTCATCGGTCTGTGCGAAAGAGAGCAAGCCCTCCGCGCCGATGGCTTGACCTGGATATGCGTGAATGCGCAGAACACGCCCGGCGCTGGGCGCACGCACGTATTGGCTTGCTAACTTCGTGCGGGCCGATTCGGCATCCGCTTTCGCAGCCGACAGCTCCGCTGCGGCAACGGCAACGTCGGCGGGCCGAACGCTCGACAATCCCTGCAGCCGTGCCCGCTTTGCTTCCAGAACGCGCTTCGCGACGGACAATCGCGCCCGTTGCGCTTCCAGCGCTGCATCTGACACCACACGCTCTGCATTTAGTTGGGCTGCGCGCCGCGTGTCGGATTCGATCTGCGCGAGACTCGCCTCCTCGCTTTGCAACTCGGCTTGCAGTGCCTGGATGTCTTCGCGCTTTCCGCCTGACTTCAACGCGATCAGCTTCGCCTGCGCGACGTCGATTCGCCGCTCACTCGCCGCCAGATCCGCTTCGAGTTCATCGCGGCCTTTCGACACCGCCAGGATTTGATCGCGCTCGACCCAATCGCCCTCGCTCACGTGCAATTCACCGACGATTGCGACACCCACCGCGGCGGCCGGGGCCGCGATTGTCACAATGCCGTCGCGCGGACGAATGCGCCCCGGCGCGGTGACCGGGCGCGGCTGCGCCGACGCCGCTGGATCGAACTCCGCCTTCGCGGTCGCTTCCGATTTGCTGATCCATCGAGAGCCGAAGGGAATGGTCGCGACCAACGCCAGCCCGACGCACAGCCCGACCCGAACCCGCCGGTACAACCGTGATTCCGACGCCAGCTTCATGACCGGCCCCGGATCGCGCAGTTATCAATTGAAACAGCTCGCATGATCGCCCCTCCACTCCTTAGAGGAGCGAAGGGGCGAAGTGACTCATTCAGACATGATCGCCCTCCACACCCTGAAGTGGCGGCGCCGGCTCAGGCCGACCGCTCGGGCGCCGGGATGTTGAGGCCGCCACCGCGCGTCACCTCTCGATGGACAGGCACATACGCCTCCGCAACCGGTCATAGCATTGTCCGTACGCCAGCTCACAACGTGCGACTGGTCGTGATCGCCAGCAGCACCGGCGCCTCGTCGGCCTTCGCATCGGCGGAAGACGTCATCACAGAACTCCTCGGATAACACCAACTCATGAAGCCTCTACTGCAAGCCGTCATCTTCGATTGGGCCGGCACCATGATCGACTTCGGCAGCCGCGCGCCCGTCGTCGCGCTGTGCGAACTTTTCGCACACGCGGGCGTGCCTGTCACCGAAGCTGAAGCGCGCACCCACATGGGAATGGCGAAGCGCGACCACATACGCAGTCTCCTTGGTTTGCCGCGCGTTGCCGAAGCCTGGATCAAACGATACGGCGGTCCTGCGAAGGAAGCTGACGTAAACACGTTATTCGACAACGTCGGCCCGATGATGCGCATTGCCGCTCGAACCTGTTCCGAGCTGATTCCCGGAGCGGCCGCGGTTGCCACGCGATTGCGCGCCAGTGGCATGGTGTTGGGATCGTGCACGGGTTATACGCACGAAATGATGGAAGACATCCTGCCCCGCGCCGCTGAGCAGGGTTATCGTCCGGATCGTGTGGTCTGTGCCGGCGACACGCCGCACGGCAGACCGTCGCCACTGATGGTCTGGAAAAATCTGGTCGAGCTTGGCGTGTGGCCGGCATCGACCTGCGTGAAAGTAGACGATACAGAAGTCGGAATCGCTGAGGGCCTGGCCGCCGGAGTCTGGACCATCGGCATCGCTGCGAGTGGCAACGGCGTCGGGTTGTCTCAGCATGCGCTCGACGCGCTCGCACCGGCAGAGCGAGCAGCAAGAGTCGAGCGTGCACGACGAACGTTGATGAACGCCGGCGCGCATCTGGTCATCGACACCGTCGCCGATCTACCGCACGCATTGCTGGAGCTTCCCATCGAACTTCCCGACGCACTTCGCTCCGACGACAGTCCACCGGCTCGTGCGCCATTGGCGACCGCCAAAGTTACATACGACGAATTCGGCTCGGCGCCTCGCGCGTCTGGGGTGGGGCTTGGCGCTGTGCTTGGTTCGCCGTGTTCCGATGGTAAGAGCGATCAGATCGGCTTGTACGTCAGCACCGTGAACGTGTTCGGGTGCAGAGTCTTCGGCGCATTGCCCGACGCATCGGGCTTGCCCGAAGAATAGTCCGCAGCCACGACGAACAACCGACCGGTGCGCTCATCGATGTGCATCATGCGTGCGATCACGCGAGTCGACACGGTGCCCAACAGCTCATAGCTGTCCGCGCCGTTCTGGCCAATCACCGTGAGCGTGCCGTCGCCGCCGTTCGAGGTGACGATGCGATGGCGTTGCTCATCGATCACAAACCCATCCATGCCCTTGCCGATGGGAATGCGCGCGACCGTCTTACCGGTCGCCGCGTCGACTGCCAGGAACAGCGGATTGTCGCCGCTACACGCCGCCAGGATTCGGTTGGTGCTTGCCTGATAGCGGACTTTCGATACGTTGCAATCGACGCTCCAACGCGCCTGCTCTTTCAACGTGCGCGAGTCGAGCTTGAGGATCAAGTTGTCACGACGTGCGGGCGCGAATAGCGTGCCCTTCCCATCGAGTGCCGGATCGTCCATTTTCTTGAACGGGAACGTCGTCTTCTTCAGCAGCTTGCCGGTCGCCGGATCGAGCGTGAACCAGGTCGACTCGGTCGTGCGCGTGCCGGTGATGAAATGGATTTGTTTGGTCGCCGGATCCAGGACACCGCTGTTCAAACCGCCATCCGTCGCCAGAGGCAGTCGCGCAATCGGTTTGAGCGACTTCAGCTCGAAGCTGAGCAACGAGCCATCGGTCATTGCCACGTAGCCACGGTTGTAGTCCGGGAGCAGCAGCGGACCATTTGCGCCCACAGAGTTGTCCACCGTCGCGATCGCTTTGTTCGTGTCCACGTCGAATACGGTCAAGCCGTCTTTGTCGCGTGCCATGAACAGCCGACTGCTGTTCGGCTCCATCTTGATGTAATCCCAACCCGTGTTGGTACTCGGCAGCACAGCCGAGCGATCGAGCGTGTAGAGCAAGTTAGTGTCGGCATGCGCCGTGGCCATCCCCAGGGCGATCACGGAACCGAGCAACAGCGACCTTGAGTTCATCGATGCGTTCTCCGAAACAATGGATGTTCTATTCATGCCTGATTTCATCGACCCGGTTCTCCGAATGATGGACGGTCTATTCATTTGTTAGATTCCTTGTGCGCGCAGGCAGCCAGCGACGTCGCTCAACCCAACCGGTGCCCGCCCACCGACCCGATCGAGTACGTCAGGATTGGATGTAACGGCGTTGGCGACCGCGGGCGACAGGCGAAAATCACGAGTGAGCTGCGGATCGACCTCCGCGATGCCCGCGCCGAGCTTGACGATGCCCGCGTCCGCGGACGAGGTGGCGCCCTTCTCATTGGCGAACAGCACGCTGTGACTGACCCAAGCCTGCGCGTTGTTCCTGGCGCTCACGCCGCCCGGCTTGTTGCCCGCGATAATTGAATTCGTGACGAGTGCGCTCGCATCCTCTTTGAGATACACGCCGTCGAGCTCATTGGCTTGCAACACGGAGTTGTAAACCCGAATCGACGCATGCGCCGCGCCGCCTACACCGACGCCGTGGTTGCCGCGAATCACTGAGTTACACAAACGCAATTGCGCGCTTTCGCGAACCCAGATACCGACGTGTCCGTCGACGATACGCAGATCCGTCGCGGTGACATTGCTTGTCCCGCGAGCGCTCAATCCCATCTTTTCGAAGCGATCCAGCGCGACGCCGCTCACCGCGGCGGTCGAATTCATGATGAACACGCCGTGACCGTCGTAGATGTCGTCTTCGTCGCTCGCCACACGCAGGTTGCGAAACGACAGATTGCGCAGCGTCACATCGCTGCCTCTGATCAGCATCGCCGTGGAAGCAGGACCGTCCTTGCCGTCGATCACCGCGCCTGGTTCACCGACCACGTGCAGCGCCTTGCCATCGACGACGACGTAGGCGCGAATGACATAGTCCTCGAACTTCACGTCGCGAGGGTTCTCGATGGCATACGTGCCGGTGCGGATCAGCACGGTGTCGCCATCGGCGGCGCGATCAATAGCGGCCTGGATCGCTTGATTCCCTTTGAACGCGCAGTCTTTCGCCGTCGCGCCGGCGGGACAAACAATCCAGGTTTTCGTCGCGGCCGCGGTCGCTGGCGACGCCGCCACGATTCCTGCGAGCAAAAGTGTCCCTAGCGGCGCAAATCTGCGCCGCGTTCGCACTGTCATCATGATGATTGGCCCTTAAGTAGCTTCGATGGGTCGCTGCGCGAACTGTCGCGACAGCACTCCTGACATCAACGTGATCAACACGGCGCCGCTGCCGACGACAGCACCGTGTAGCAACCAGAACTCAGCAGGCGACAGTGCTTCGTAGAAACGACCGAGCCAGCCGCTGAAAATGCCGCCGAGGAAAATCGCGAGATAGTAAGCACCGACCATCGTGCTGTTCACCGCGGGCGGCGCGGCGCGTGAGATGAGCGCCAGCGTGATCGGCCACACGTAGAGATATCCGATGGCGCACATGAAATGAAACACGGTCGGCCAGAGCACGGAGACCGTCTTACCGCCGGACAGCCACTCGCTTACGCTCAGCAACACGCACGCCAGCGCAAAGGCAACGCAGCCGATGGCGATCTTCACCAGATCGCGCGGCTCCGCTCCCCGCTTGGCCTGACGTTTCCACAGCCAGATCACCAAGGGCGCGAGTGCCAGCACCGCCAACGTATCCAGCGACTGAAACCAGGTCACCGGAATCGAGTGATCGAAGATGCCGCGGTCGACGCGATCCCGCAGCCAGATCGGATACGTGTTCCAGACCTGCGTCTGTCCCGCCCAATACAACGAAGTGATGGCGATGACACCGGCGAGCGACACGATGATGCGACCGTCGCCCGGCTGCAGCTTTGGACGGGCCGTCGTGGCGTCGAACGTCTTATCCGCCGGAATATAGGAACGGCCGCTCAGATAGATCGCGATACCAACCAGCATGCCGACGCCCGCGGCCCCGAAGCCGTAATGCCAGCCATACAGTTCGCCCAACGTTCCACACACCAGCGGCGCGACGAAGGCGCCGGCGTTGATGGCGAGGCAGTACATCGAAAACGCCGAATCCCGACGCGTGTCATTCTTCGGATACAGATCGCCGACCTGAGCCGCGAGATTGCCTTTGAGCAAGCCCGATCCGAGGATCAAAGCAGCGAGCGCAAACAGGAACGCGGCTTCGAATGCCATCATGAAATGACCCGCAGCCATGAGGATCGCGCCGATCACAACCGCGCGGGTGCGACCGATGAGCCGGTCGCCCAGCATTCCGCCCAGCACCGGAAAGAAATAAACCAGGCCCACATATAGGCCGAAGATCTGGGACGCGAGCGCCTGCAGCGACAGCGGTCCGAATATCGACTCGACGACCGAGCGAAACTCGGTGAATGCGGCGACGTGCTCGATCTGTCCCGGCTGCAACAGATAGCCGACCATGTACAGCATGAGCAGCGCCTGCATGCCGTAGAACGAGAAGCGTTCCCAGCCTTCCGCGAACACGATGTACGCCAGGCCACGAGGGTGGCCTAGAAACGTACGCTGATCATCGCGAGCCGCGGCGCTCGCAGCCATCGCGCCGGACATCGCCTGTTCATTCGTGCTCATATCGCGCCTGACGTCACTTGATCACCCGACACCGCTTGCTCATTGGTGCCCATATCGCACCTGACATGTTTGTTCACCGGCATCGCATGCTCATTCGTGCTCATTGCGCGCCTGACATCGTTTGTTCACCGACATCGCCTGTTCATTCGTGCTCATTGCGCGCCTGACATTGTTGTTCACTCGACATCGCATGCTCATTCGTGCTCATTGCGCGCCCGACATCGTTGTTCACTCGGCATCGCTTGCTCATTGCGCGCTCCACGATTCGTTCCAGTCGATACCGTGGTAGTCCTCGCGCTCCCAATAGAAGCGCGACCGCGGCCGGTCGTAATTGCCAATCTCATTCATGCTGAGAGAGTCGTAGAGTCGGCCGTTGAGCATCGTGTAGCGCACTGTGTTGGTGTTATGGATGTCATCGAGCGGATTGGCATCGAGCACGATCAAATCGGCCAGCTTGCCGGGCTCCAGCGAGCCGATCTGCGCCTCCAGCGCGAGCGTCTTCGCGCCATTGATGGTCGCGGTGCGCAGAATTCGATGGTTGCTCATCCCGCCTTGCGCGAGCAGCCACATCTCCCAGTGCAGCGACAATCCCGGCACCTGGCCATGCGAGCCGGCATTGATGACCACCCCTGCATCGTCGAGTTTTTTCACCGAGCGCGAGACCGCTCGAAAGCCCACATCCCACAGCTCGTCCGCGACGTTCACGCCAGTCATGTTTCTAACGTGCGCCGGTGCCGCGCTCGGCGCGAGCACCGGGCTATAGCTGCTCGACACCTCTTGAACGAAGGCGCGGACCTTCGGGTCTTCCCACGCTCTCTGGGTCTGATACAGATAGTTCTCGCCGAACAACTCGCCGAAGATCACCAGCAACGTCGGCGTATTCGACGTCGTGCCGTGTTTCATCAACTGCACGAGATCGTCGTAGTAATTCGCCACCGGGAAGTTGTGCTCGAGACCGGTGTGACCGTCGAACAGCGCGGTCACCATGGTGTAGAACTGCCCCTCGCCCTCCACATCCACCATCACGCCCGCCTCGCGTCCCGCCTTCACCAGCATCTGCCGTTGAAAGCGCGCCGGCTGGCGATAGCTCTTGACGAACGTGCCGCCCTGCGCGAGCTTGCGTGTCATCAACGCCTGCGCATCCGCATAGCTTTCGATGGGCACATAGCTCGAGTCGGACATCTGCGGTCGGCCGTAAATCGCCAGGCCCGCCGCGATCCAGCGCGGACTGACCGTCAGTCCCGCCTGATTGGTCTCGTTGCTCTCGTAAGCCACCAGGTCGGTGTTGTACGAGTACGGATCGAAGTTGGTCGTCACGCCGAACGACAGCTGCGCATATCGCGTCGGCTGCTTCTGTGGCATGACGCCGGTGCCGTTACAACACTCGGTGTGCCCATGCATGTCGACCAGCCCCGGCATGATCGTCTTGCCCGAAACATCGATGACCTTCGCATTCGCAGGCACGCTGATCGAATCGGCCGGTCCGACCGCCTTGATCTTGTTTCGTTCGACGACCACGGTGCCGCGTTCGATGACTTCGTCGCCGCGCATCGTGATAACGCGTGCGTTGGTGAACGCGACCACGCCCTGCGGAACGTCCGCCAGCGCCGTAACGTCGACCTTCGCGTAAGGCTGACTGGCAACGGGACTCGTCGAAAGTTTGGGCACATCGGCACGAGTGCCGGCCGACAGTCTCGATACATCGGCTCGATACAGATCGGGCCCCAGCGTCCAATGCAACGACGCAGAATCGTTCGACCAGGTCAGCGACGCACCGCTGGTCGAGGTCAACTTGAACACCGGCGCGGCCTGGCTCTTCGCCGAGACGGTCAGCGGGCTGCCGGTCTCTCGATAGCGCGTCACGTAATACTGCTGGCGATCGCGGAACGCGATCCAACGCTCGTCCGGGCTCAACCGCAGATCGAGCGTATCCACATCGGGCGTGCGCACATGCTCGCGCTCGTCGAAGCCTTGAACATTCACGCTCATCAACTTGCGAACGCCCTGCGCCGCATTGACCACGTAGTACAGGCGGGAACCGTCGGCAGAGAATCTTGGCGTCTCGTCGGCGTTTGTCACAAAGCGCGGTTTGCCGCCAGCGCTGGGCACGACGTAGAGCCCGGGCTTGGCGCGGAAACCGCCCAACGTTTTGTCGCCGGCATTGATTCGATACACCAGCCACTGGCCATCCGGCGAGAACGACGGCTCGCGAATCACACCGCTCGAGCTGATGATAGTGCGAGCCTTCCCGCCCCGCGCCGCAAGGATCTTCAGGGCGCTGCCGTGATCGTCGTCCCATTCGACATACGCGAGTTGTCTGCCATCGACCGACCATGCCGGCTCGAACTCGAACGCCGTGGCGGAGGTCAATCGCGTCGACTTGCCATCTGGCAACGGCTTGCGCCACAGATGGCCGAGCGCCGTGAACACCACGCTCTTGTTATCGGGCGACGGCGCGAGCTGACGAATCGCCCGCGCCGTGACTTGCGCCGGCGCGAGATCGTGCGAGAACCGAATAGCGTTCGTGATTCGATGCTTGGCGGTCGCTTGGAAAGGAATCTCCGCAGCCTCGCCGCTGCGCGTATCCACCCGATACAACTTGCCCCTGCCCCAGATGGCGACGTGTCGATTGTCGGGGAACCAGCTGAAGCGCGGGTAATACGCGCTCTGCTGTCCATACGACGCTTGCATGTCGCGATCGAGTCCGTCGTAGACCGGCCGTTGCACGGCGCTGTCCACGTCATAAACAAACAACACCGTTTTCTCTTTGACCCGACGGACGAACGCCAGCTGTCGTCCGTCGGGAGAAATCTCCGGCGTGGTGGCGCTGCCAAATCCGCTGACCACCGACTCGGTCTGGCCGGTGGCGAGCTCTCGCCGACGCACAGCGTAGTTGATGTGATTTGCGTCGACGAAAACAAACGTCGATGCGTTGGTCCGCTCGGTGTAATAGAGATATCGGCCATCGGGCGAGAAGCGCGGTTCCTGCACATCCAGTCCGTTTCTCACCGACTGCACCACCGAGCGACCTTCGCCGCCCGTGAGATCGACCTGCACGATCTCCGGCGAGTTGCGCTTCGGAAATGCGGCATCGAGTTTGACCGCGACGATCGACTCATCGTTCGGTCCCCAAGCGGGCGCGCTCAGCATGTTCACGGACTCATGCGTGACCTGATGAGGCTCGGAGCCATCGATGTTGGAGATCCAGACGTTGTCGACGCCGCTCGCGTCGCTGATGTACACGAAGCGACGACCGTCGGCGCTGAACGCCGGCATGCGTTGCATGGCCGGCCCACTGTGAACCAGCGTCGCATTGCCGCCCGTTGCGGGCAGCGTATAGATATCGCCGAGCAGATCGAAGGCTAGCGTCCGACCGTCGGGACTCACGTCCACGCTCATCCAGGTGCCTTCGGTCAGCGTCAGCTGCGCTTCGCTGTAAGGCTGACCGGTGTCGGTGACGTCCCAGCTGCCGGCGGCGAAGGCGGTGCTGCCCAGAATGAGCGCAGCCACTCCGACGAACCGAAGCATCGCTGGTGACCCCATTCGCTCCCCCTTCTGCGATATCGATGACAGGAGCATAGCCAGCGAGCTTCGAATCAGGGTGCAAATACCGAAGTCAGTGGTGAGACCGGTGCACCCCGCTACGTTCGCGCCGGCTTGAGCTCCGGATGTTCGGCCAGGATGCGCGCGGTCAACCATTCGCGGAAGCGCTTGATCAAGCGCGACTCCCAGCGATCCGCCTTGGCGATGAAATGCCACACGCCGATGGCCGGCGGCATGAAGCTCGGCTGATCCTTGCCGATCTCGATCAAGCGGCCGGCGGCCAGATCCTCGGCGCCGACCAGGCAATTGGTCAGCGCGATGCCTCGACCATGGCGGGCGGCATCCAAGGTCAAATGACCTTGCCACAAACGTGGGCCGGCCAGATCGACCGCGGCCCGTACGTCGTGAGCGGCCAGCCAATTGCGCCAACGGTCGAAATTATCTTCGTGTAGCAGCTGGTGACTGAGCAGATCGCCGGGCTGGTGAATCTTGGGCGTGCGCGCCAGATACTCGCGGCTGGCGACCGCCACGATCGGCGCATGCGCCATCTCGACACTGCGAAAACCTTCGGGAATCTCCGACGGCGTGCCGTATTTCGCGACCAGCCGGATGTCGAGATCGATGTTGTACGAGACGAAGTCGGGGCTGCGATCCGAGGGCCGCACTTCGATGTCGAGCCCAGGATTGGCCTGCTCGAACTCGCCCAGGCGCGGCGATAACCAATGCAACGCGAACGCGGGCATGCAACGAATCCGCAGACGATGCGCGTCGCCGCCGTTGATCAGGTCAAGCGTTGCGCCGGCAATACTGTCGATGGCCGCCGAGATCTGCCGGTGATAACGCTGGCCCGCCTCGGTCAGAACCGCTCCGCCCGGCGTGCGCTCGACCAGCTTGGTGCCGATCCAGTCTTCGATGGTTTTGAGGTGCCGGCTGATGACGCCATGGTCGCGGCACAGGGATTCGGCGGCCCGCCGGATGCCGCCAAATCGGGCGACGGCATCGAAGGCCCGCAAGGCTTCGAAGGGCGGCAGGGCCCGGCGCGAATGGATCGGCCCTGCGGGAACGTTCGACTGCGATTTCGGGTCGGCAAGCATCGCGGAGCCTCCGGTCGCGGTCCGAACCACGTCCTTCGGCCCGCGCTCAGTCTGAGTGTTGTGATAGCTATGGTGCCACGCTGAACGCCGACCGCAAGCAGCTATCATCCGGTGGCTGATCCTAAAAGTCGTAGTTCACCCGCAACCCGACCACGCGCGGCCGCGTGCGATTGGCGTTGTTCCAGTTGTAGTAGGGATCGATCCACTTGTTCTCGTTGGTCAAGTTGGTGCCGAACAACTCCACCGTGGCCGCATTCCAGGTCACGCCGACGCTGGCGTCGAGCAAGCCGATGGCGTCGGAGGTCTGCGGAATGTATTGCGGCAGGAACGACGTGCGGTCGATGTAAGTCACCGCATCCCGGTAGTTGTAGTCCACACGAACGAATGACGGCAACGAGCCCACGTCGAAGCCGACCCGGCCGCCCACCGCATAGCTCAGCTCCGGCACGTAGTCGACCGGATCGCCGGCAATGCTGGTGGAGTTGAGCGCGTCGACTTCCTTGATCTCGCTGTCGGTGTAAGCCGCGTTGGCATAGAACGTGAGCGCCGAAATGGGCTGCAGCGTAATGCCGGCTTCCACGCCCTTCACCTCGACCTTGCCGATGTTCGACGTATTGGACTGCAGATTGTTGAGCGCCGGGACGAACTGCAGGCCTCGACGCAGCATGTCCTTGTAGTCGCTGTAGAACAGCGCGACCTCGAACCCCAGACGGCGATCCAGCACCGAGCCCTTGGTGCCCAGCTCGTAACTGATCAACGACTCCGGCTTGTAGTCGGGCAACGTCGTGCCGCGATTGAAACCGCCGCTGCGGAAGCCCTTGCCGACGCTGCCGTACATATTCACGTTCTCGGACAGCTTGAAGCTGGCGTACACGCGCGGATCGGTGGAATGAAAGCTCTTGCTCTCGAGATAGATGCCGTCCGAGCCGGTCTGGTCGTCGACGAAGTAACGCACGCCGGCGCCCAGCTTGAAGCGCTCGGTGATGCGATAGGCCGCATCGGCGAACACCGACGACGATTTGTATGTGTCGTCCTGACGGAAGAAGCTCGGCGTCACCAGGCCCGCGGCCGAGCGAGACAAGCCGTCGCGATAAAAATAACGCTTGGCATCGCGATAGAACGCACCCAGCGTCCATTCGAGCGCGGCATCGCCGGTCGAAGTGAGCCGCAACTCCTGCGCGAACTGCATGGCCGACACGTGCCGCTCGTTGGAGCTTTCGAAGCCGGCCGAGGTGGTCTGCGGGCCGGAGATCGTGGTGTACGGATATTGATTGTCGTGATCGATATACGTGGTCGCGCTCAGCAACTGGAAGCCGCCGAAGTCGTACGTCATGGTCAGATCGTACAGGTCGTAATCGTACTTCTTGGGGACCAACACCCACGCGCGATTCACGCCGATGGTGACGGTGTGATCGGCGTTCTCGTAGCCCTGCCCCAGCTTGATCTCGTTCCGATGGGCGATGATCTTGGCGTTGATCGTGAATTCATCGGTCACTTGCCACAAGGCGCGGACGCGGGCGTTGACCACATCCTGACCGTTACCATCCTTGATGCCCGCCTGCGGCTGATCCTGCCAGCCACCGCCCTGCTCTGCGACCGCGGCGATACGGATCGCGAATTTGTCCGCGACCAGGGGAAGATTGATCGCGCCATTGATCGTCTCGCGCTCATCGCCGCCCGACACGGAAGAGATCGATCCGCCGAGCGTGCCTTCATAACGATTCAGCACCGGCGCCTTGGTGATGTAACGAATCGCACCGGCCACCGAGCCCTGCCCGTACAGCGTGCCCTGCGGTCCCTTCAGGACTTCGACGCGCTCCATGTCGTGATAGCGCGTGTCGAGCTGATCGAAGCCAGTCAGCGAGATCGGCGCCTCGTCCAGATAGACGCCGACCAACGCGCCAGTGCCGTACTGGTTGCTCAGTCCACGCATGAAGATCGTGTAGCTGCCCGGGCCATCCTCGCGCATGGTCAGGCCGGGGACTGCGAAAGCCAGGTCCTGGATGTTGGTGAAGCCGCGATCCTGCAGCGTCTGGCCATCCAGCACGCTGATGGCGATCGGCACTTCGATGATCCGTTCTTCGCGCTTCTGCGCGGTGACCACCACTTCCTCCAGCGCGTTGCCGGTGTCCTGACCGTAGCCGGTCAGCGGCTGCACGACCGCGACCATCGATGAGATCAGTAGAGTCGTCGACTTGGTGCGCATGGCACTCGCTCCCCGTGTTTTGTAATGGCAATCGTCAATCAGAATAGAAACAGCGCGCAGAGCCTGGGTGCGAATGCGACCGTGGTCGGTGTGCCCCACACACCATGCTCGCGCGTGGCGCATCAGGGCTTCAATGTGACCCGCTGTAGTGCGACCTCTTTGACCTTCTTGTCCCCGAACGCGATCGGGAACGGCTGATTCCGGCCCCACGCCTCCGCCAGGTCCGCGTAATGCGGGCTGCCGATCTGCGACTCGTTGCCGGGCGTGTTCAAGCCGACCGAGCGGTCCCAATCCTGCACGTCGAAGACGAACATCACCGACGCGCCGATGCCCTGATCCGCCCCGCTTTCGCGCGCCGATCCGGTCAGTTGAATGGTTTGTGAATCGCCGCCGCGAGGCACCGGTGGAATATGGACGAGCGGCGCATTCTCCGGCGTGACCAGCGGATGCGTGAAGCGCGCCTGATGGATGCTGCCCCAGGTCCACTTGGAGGGATCGTCGCCCGCGAGCTTGCTCAAATTGGCGAGCGCATGCTCGAGCGCGGTCAGCAAAATGCGGTCACGCTCTTGATTGGGGTTGGCACCGAAATCCGCGTCGGGCTGTTCCAACCATTGGATCAGTCGCCGGATGTCGTAGCGGTTGTAGCCGCGCACGCTGTCCGGTAGCTTTTTCGCGTAAGTCAGCGGATTCAACTTCAACAGCCAGTATTCGTAGATCGCGGCGGCGACCGAGTCGGCGTCGACATTGTAGTCCCACTGCAGCAGGCGCTGAATGGCGTCGCGCAGCTTGGGATCGTCGCTCGTGACGTTTTTGAGCAACGGCACCAGACGACGCGCCGGTAACGAAGCCACGTCCCCTTGCAGACGCGACAGGTCCTGCAAGCTGAATTTCCGATCCTGACTCAACACTTCGACGATGCGCTCGTAACGATACGGCGTGAGGTATTCGAACGTGAAGTCGGGCACCTTCTGATTCGGGAAGATGCTCGGGAACACGTTGTTGTTGGCCGACCCGTAGAACCCGCGTTCACCGTTGAGCGAGCGCGGCAGCTTGCTCGTCGGCACAAAGCCGGCCCATTCGTATTTACCTTCGTGACCGGGCACCGGAAACAAGCCGTCCCAGTTCGGGCGCACCGGCGTCAGGCCGGTCGACACGTAACCGTAATTGCCCTTGGTATCCGCGTACACCAGGCTGTGATGGCCGTACCAGGCGTTCTCCACTTTAGCGGTGAACTCTTTCCAGTTCCGGGTCTGCATCAGACCGAGCGAACCAAGATAACCGTGACCGCCCGTTTCATAGCCGGTCCAGCGCATCGCGTAGGCGCGTTGACGAGCCGCATCTTCGTACACCAGCGGTCCGTGAATCGTGGTCTTCACTTCGAAACGTTCGCTCGGCGCGCCCTTCACCGCGATCTGCTCGACGTCGACCTTCATGGTCCGCCACTCGCCTTTGTAACGATACCGATTGGCGTCGGTCGGGTCGGTCTGCTCGACGTACAGATCCTGCTGATCGCCGTTCAAAATCGTAAAGCCCCAGGCGACGTGCTCGTTGTGCCCGATGGTGACGCCCGGCAGACCCGGCTCGGTGGCGCCGATGACATTCCAACCGGGCGCGACCAGATGCACCCAGTAACGCAACGCCGGGTTCTGCACTTCGCGATGCGGATCGTTGGCCAGCAACGGCATGCCGGTCGTGGTCTTGCGACCGCCCACCACCCAATTGTTGCTGCCGATACCGCTCTCAGGTCCGCGCACCGGCAAGAACGCCTGCGAGATTTTCGGCGTCGGCGCCGCCGCCTTGAACTTGAAATCGAAATCGCTGGCGTCGCGAGTGATATTCAATAGGTTGGGATTGATATCGTTGAGGTCGAGTCCTTCCGGCACTCGCAGCGGCGTCGGCGGATCGGTGATCATGACCTCTGCGGTCTTGGCGAGACCCATGCTTTTCACAGCGAGCGCTCGCGCCACTTCGCTGGACGCATTTCGAGTGATCGCCCACACCGGCATGCGGCTCAGCAAGGTCTGCGGTGTCCAGGCCGGCTCGGGCTTGAAGCCGGACAATTCGAACTCCACCGGAATCTTGTTCTGCGTGAGAGCGAGACGGATCGCGGTATTCACGCCGTCGGCGAATGCCTTGAAGATCACCGGGCCTTCCGGATGATATTTTCGGAACTCAGCATCCCAATCGCCGCGATATTTCATCACTCGCGCGAAGCGATCGCGCTCGACGTATTCGGGCCCCAGCACTTCGGCAAGCTTGCCTTCGGCGTTACGACGCCACAGCTCGATATTCCACATGCGATCCTGCGCGGCGACGAAGCCTTGCGCGAAGAACAAGTCATGCGTGTTCTTGGCATAGATGTGTGGAATGCCCCATTTATCGCGCACCACTTCCACCGGCTGCTTCAGGCCTGCAACGGTGAGCTGACCTTCGTGCTGCGGTTGAGTGGCCTTGGCACGCTCGGCGAAATCCGAAGCTGCGGCTGGCTGCGCGCACGCAAGCGTTGCCAGCAAGGTGGCGATGCTCATGCGTAGCTTGATCTTGTTCACAGTGCCCCCGTCGATCTGGAAATAGAAATAAAGTCGTCAGCGGTCGTGCCGATTACGGCGCTTCCTTCGCCACCAGCCATCGGCCAGCCCACTTCGCCGGCTTTACGTCCTCGATCCGCTGCTGTTTGCGCCCGGCCTTGGTGAGATACGTCACTTCCACCGTCACTGGTGCGCTGCTCGGCAGCCCGAAATGCACAGGCATCGCGCTCTGCGAGTCGTAACCTTCGGTCGGCGATACCAGTCGCGAAGCCAGCAACGCGCCCTTCGCGTCATACAGGCGCACCTCCGATCCGGCGCGGGTCAGATGACCGTTGCGGTCGAGCACCTGCACTTGCAACGAATATCGCTTTGGCTTCGCGGACAGATCGTTGCGAAGGACTGGGTGATGGCCCGCCGGGTTGTAACCTTCGGTGAGCGACAGATCGAGATCGCCGTCGTTGTCGTAGTCCGCCCAAAGTGCGGCGTGATCGCCCACATGCATGGCGCTGCCGGGCACTAACATTTCAACGAAACGGTCGCCCGTGTTACGCAGCAGATGATCGACCGAGCGATACTTTCCGTTCTCGCGCGCGTAGCCAGCGATGACGAGGTCGAGCAGTCCGTCGTTGTCGTAATCGCCCCAGTTCACACCCACGGCCATCTTCTCGCCCGTGATGCCGACTTCCTGCGCCACGTCCCGAAATTTTCCACCCTCGTTTCGATACAGAATGTTGACGCCGTAAACCGTCACATACAGATCGAAGTCGCCGTCGTTGTCATAGTCGCCGACCGCACAGTTGACACCGCCTTCTTCCAGCGAACGATGCGGCTGCTGGATGTTCAACTCAGCGGCGATGTCGGTGAAAATGCCGCCGTCGTTGCGATAGAAGCCGTCCTTGTCGCCCTGCTGGTTGGCGACGAACACGTCCAGGTCGCCGTCCTGGTCGAAATCGAACCAGCACGCGCCGACGCTGCGGCGGGGATCGTTGATCTTCGCCTCGCCGCTCACATCGACGAAGGTGCCACCGTCGTTGCGCATGAGACGATTGGACGAAGCGCGCTGCGTGACGAACAGATCGAGGTCGCCGTCATTGTCGTAGTCGATCCAGTTGGCCTGACGCGCATTGGGTCCCGGCGCCGCCACGCCAGCCGCCTTGGCGACTTCGGCAAAGCGTCCGTTGTCATTTCGGAACAGCAAGCCGCCGACAATCGTGTCGCCGAGACGACCGACGGTGCCGCCGCGCCCGGATGTCGCTGCATACAAATCCACATCGCCATCGTTGTCGTAGTCGCCCCATGCGAGCCCGCGCATCTCCGCGCCCTGCGTGGGCAACCCGACGTCCGGGCCTACGTTGGTGAATACGCCCTTGTCGTTTCGATACAAACGCAGCTCGCCGGTGCCAAAAGAAACCGCCAGGTCGAGATCGCCGTCGCCATCGAAATCCGCCCAGGCGGAGGCCAGCCCTCCCGACTTCGCAAACACATCGGGCTGCACCGGCGTGAACTCAGGTCCCTGTTCCGGAGTGGATGCAGCGCTGGCGTGCGCGGCCAGGACGATGGACAGAACGCCCCAGCGACGAAGTAACGTATTCATGGCAGGCTCCGGGTGCTTTCGGATCAGCGATAGAGATCCGAGACCGCGTTGAAGAAATCGTTATCGAGAATGACTTCGGCGAAGCGCGGCTTGGAGCGCGCACTGAGCGTGACGATCACGAGTTGCAGCGCCGGATTGATATAGATGTATTGACCGAAAATGCCGCGCGCACTGAAGGCACCGTCGGCGAACGTGCCGTCGCGTCCCGGCACCGGCCACCACATGTAGCCGTAGTCGACGCGCTTGCCTGCGATCGTTCGCGAGGTGCCCGCTTCTCTCATCCAGCCCGGCGGCAGGATGCTCTCCGTACCGACCACGCCGCCTTCGAGGAAAAACTGACCGAAGCGCGCGTAGTCACGCAGCGTCGCATTGATGCCGCTGCCGGCCGCCTCGAGTCCGCCCGGCGCTTCCAGCCACCAGTGCGCGGAATGTTCCATTCCGATGGTCGACCAGATCTTCTTCGATAGATAATCGGACACCCAGCCGCCCGTCACTGCTTGCAACAACACGCCGATGACGTGAGCGTCGCCGGTGCCATAAACAAAGCTGGTACCGGACGGAGCGATCCGCGGTCGACTGGCCAGATAGTTCAGAACGATGCCGGGCTTCTGCTCGATCTGCAGCTCCAGCATGTGACGCCGCTCGGAAGCGGCCAGCGTGTGCGTCTCGTCCCAGCACAACCCGGTCGTCATCTGTAATAGATGACGCACAGTGACGCCGTCATAAGCGGTGTTCTTGAGTTGCGGCAGATAGTGCGTGAGCATATCTTCGACGCTGCCGATCAACCCGTCGCGAATCGCCGCGCCGACCAACGTCGTGCCCACCGACTTGGCCACCGACATGGAGATCCACGGCGTGGTCGCGTCGTTGCCGAGCTCGTATTGTTCGAGCGCGACTCTGCCGTTCTGGAGAATCAACAAGCCCGCGACGCGATTGCGCGAGACGTAATCGACCAGATCGTACGAGCCGGCCGCGGTCGCAATCGTTACATCGTCGATCTGATCGCCGGCTCGCTGCAGCGGGCGTACATATTTGCCGCGCGGAATCTCCCGCTGCGCGAAGATCCAGCCACGATTGCGAAACAACTCGAGCTGCGCGCCAGGCATGACTTTGCCGGCGTAGAAGTTGCGTGTCAGGCGAGCGGTTTCGCTTTCTTCCGCCGCCCCTGCCTGCATCTCGTGCATGACTCGACCCCATCTGACTGTTTCGTGATGGGATCGTTATACGGAGCGAGCAATCGGCGAGGTTGCAAAAGTTGGGGTCGGCGGTGTCTCGCCGACAACGGGGACGTCGTTACCTCTTGTACGAGGCCACCGCGATATCGTCCAGTCCCACGCGGTTCAACAAGACCGGATAGTGAGGATGCTGTCGGATGGGCTCCATGCGAGGGTCGGTACGCAGGAACATGAGACAGTTCGAACGCTTGGCAACGGCATCATCGAGCAGCGTGACGGCGCGCCCTTCGTCGCCAATGCTGAGATAAGCAGCAGCCGATTCATACGGACAAACATAAGTGCCCACGCTCGCGGCTTTCTCGAGCAGCGGCAGCACCTTTTCTTTCTGCCCCGCATATCCATAAGCCTGCGCGAGCATGATCAACGCGACCGGCGATCCATCCAGTTCGGCGCCTTTTTCCGCAAGCTGCACCGACCTTCGATAGTCACCGGCGATGTAAGCGCCGACACCCGCCCCTGAAAACACAGGCCCAACGTCCGGGTGTTGCTCCATCTTTTTATCGACCCACTCGCGCGCTGCCTGACTTTCTCCGACCATGAACAGCGCCCAGTTGCCCCAGTCCGCCATTTCCACGTTGAGCGGATCGAGACGATTGGCGGCGGCGAGCGCGAGCTTGACCTTGTCCGCTTCGCCCAGGCCCGAGTAATACAACGCAAACCCCAACTCCGTCTGCGCCAGCGTCGGGTCGCGACGCTTCGCTTTGCTCAAGGCAATCCAGGCATCCTTCCAACGCCACGCCATCACATAGGTCAGCCCCAGCGAAGACCACGCCTCGGCGGAATCGGGCCGCAACTGCTGCGCCTCGGCCAGCGAATCGACCACCTTCTGCAGCATGTTGATGGGCGGCTCGAAATAAGCAAACAACTGTCGATAGGCATCGCTGCGGGCGATGTAGGCATCGAAGAATTTCGGATCGAGCGCGATGGCTCGATCGAACAGCTCGATGGAGCGCGGCAGGGACTCGTGACTGAGCAGATCCAGCTGATAACGCCCGGCTACATACGCTTCATAGGCTTGCAAGTTGGTGGTGGGAAATTCATCCAGTGCGCGCTGCTCGCCCGCGAGGATCGCGACCTTCAAGGACTCCGACACCGCACCGGCAATGGCGGACTGCATCGCGAACAGATTCGTGTCGTCGGTGCGACCTTCGTAGTCCTTGTCCCAGACGACGAGCCCCTTGCGTAAATCTTCCAGCTCGACGGTGATGCGCAGCTCGTTGCCCGCAGAGATACTGACCACGCCATCGAGCACATATTGAACGTCCGGCAACTGGCGCCGAATATGATCTCGCGACTTGTTGTCCCGGAACGTAAAGGCGGACGGCGGCGGCACCACCCGCAGGCCCGAGATCTTCCGCAGGTTACGAATCGCTTCGCGAGTGACCTGATCTGCGAACGGCCGCCAGGCGTCGGGCGCATCGCCGGAAACATCGAAGGGCACGACGACGACGTAGGGCAACTCGGGTGCCGGCTGCGCGTGCCACGATGCAAACGTACGCCAACCCAGTAAAGCCACGAGCAACACCACACCGGCGGCGATCACCACTGGCACGCGCCAAGTCGGTGCAGCAGCTGTAGCGACGGGATCAGCCGCAGGTGGCGGCGGCGGCGGCACGTCTCCGTTAGTCGCCGCGCCTTCTGGAATGACGATGACCGGGGCGATGAATTGATAGCCTCGGCCGCGAATGGTGAGGATGGTCCGCTGCAGCTCGCCGCTATCGCCGAGGATCTTCCGGGCGCTCTTGACGTGATTGCTCAACGTCGCGTCCGACACCTCGCGCCCGTCCCACACCTCCCGAAACAACTCTTCCCGGGACAGCACCCGATCGCGATGCCGGATCAGATACACCAGCAGATCGAAGACCTTCGGCTCCGCGGGGACGACGGCGTCGCCGTGACTGATGCGGTACCGGGTCGTATCGAGGGTGTAGTCGGCGATCTGGTATTTCAGAGGCAGTCCCTTCGCACCGTTATCGAATCATTACCCAAAAATTAGCCAATCACCAAGCGGCCATCCGGCCATCGCAGCCAGGGTGGCACCCGACGAACCCCAACCACCTCGGGAGAACCCTCGTGCCTACGCCGCTAGAAATCCTGTTGGATCCTATCTCATTGACCGTTCTTGGACTGTACGCCGCCTTGATCCTGCTGGAGGCGCTGTTCCCCGCCCGCCCCCTGCCCCAGGTCAAAGGCTGGCGAACCCGGGCGCTGACGGTGTTCTTTATTTACTTCTTCGTCTCGTCCTATCTGCCCCTGCTCTGGGGCGAGACGCTGGCCCGTTACCAGATCTTCAACCTCGAAACGCTCAACCCCTTCGGGGCCGCTGCCATCGGGGTGCTCGCTTATGAGCTCCTGGTCTATGTCTGGCATCGGACCATGCACCGGGTGCACTGGCTCTGGCTGTCCTTTCATCAAATGCATCACAGCGCCGAGCGCCTGGACAGTTACGGTGCGTTCTACTTCAGCCCGCTGGACATCGTCGGCTTCACGTTACTGAGCAGCCTCAGCCTGACCATCGTGGGGCTCAGCGCGCAGGCGGTCACGTATTTCCTTTACGCCACCATGTTCCTGGCCGTCGTCCAGCACATCAACGTCCGCACGCCGCAATGGCTGGGATATATCGTGCAGCGTCCCGAGAGCCACAGCATTCATCACGCTCGCGGCGTTCACCAATACAACTATTCCGACCTGCCGCTGTTCGACCTCCTGTTCGGCACCTTCCGCAACCCGAAGGAGTTCGCCAGCGAGGCCGGCTTCTACGACGGCGCATCTGCGAAGCTGCCGCAGATGCTCGCGTTCAAGGACATCGCCGGGAGTGACTTCGATCCGGCGATGGATCTCGGCAAACGTTGACGCCAGCTCAGGCCAGCCCTTCCGTGGAATACCCTGCGTAAGCGGGCAAGTCCTCAACAACCGGACGGCGAAGGAAATCGATCGGTCGGCCGACCGTCATGGCTCGCCTGAAGTCGACGTCCATCTCGAGAAACGCGGTGTCCGCCTCCACGCCCAGCGCATCCAGGACTTTGGTCCAGAATGAGCGCGCGGCGGCGGTCGCCGCGATATCGAAGATGTCGGCATCGGTGAAGCCATGCCGTTTCAACTGCTCGATCTGGCCGTGAGTCACCTTGGTTGCATCTCGAGCGACATCGCGAGCAAACGTCATCATCGTCACTTCCGCGGACGATAACGAGTCAGGCATCTTGCCGCGGGCCATTGCCTGAACGTCCTCGCTCGAAAAGAATTCGGTGAGCGCTTTGCCATGCGCCAGGGCACACAAGGTGCTGCGCAGAGCATGAGCGGCGGCGAACGTCGTGAGCTCGTAATGTCTCTTGCTCATGTGACGTTTGGCGCCGGATAACAGCTGCGCCCACAAGCCCATCATTTCCGGGCGATGACAGAACACCTTGGCGTAGTTCGGGACGTAGCCGTAGTGCGCCTCCTGTCGCCCGTACATCGTGCGGACTTCGTCGGCCAGTTCGGGGGCGTAGTTGGTCGTGTCGATGAAAGCCATGATGGTACTCCGGTCAAGCAGATCGGCGGGGCTGCAGCCAGTTCGGCAGCAGGCGTTGAGGATCGATATCGATTTGGGTGTCGTAGGGAATGTGGTTGTCGGCCAGTCGCCGCTGCAGGCTGCCGTCACGCCAAGCGTCGAACAGTTCGGAGCAGCCGCCGACGTGCTCGCCACCGACATATATTTGCGGCACGGTCGGCGATCCGGTGCGGCTCAGTAGCACTGCGCGGATCCTGCCGCCCAGGTCGTTGCGTTGATACTCGACGGAGTCGAGGTCGACGCTGCGATATTTGATTCGGGCGTGCGTGAGCAGTCGACGGACCGACCAACAAAACTCACACCACTCGAGTGCGAACAGCACGACCGGCTCGTTGCGAATGACCTCTGCGACGAAGCGCTCGGCATCGGCATCGCTCGGTGCCGGTGCCACAGCGGCGACCGGCGTCGACGACGGCGTGTCGAAACGATACCCCGGCGTCGAACGCGAGAGCTCGAGCTCTTCGCCGGTCATTTCCTCGCCGATCCCCTCGAACAACGGCGTCGACAGATAGCGCTCGCCGGTATCCGGCAGCATACAAACGATGTTCGTGCCGGGGGGCGAACGGCGCGCCACCTGCAACGCCGCCGCCAAGGTACCGCCGCTCGAAGTCCCGACGAATATTCCTTCCTGGCGAGCCAGCTCGCGGGCCAGACGCAAGGCGTCGGCACCAGCTACCGGCACGATCTCATCAATGTGCCCTGCTTCAAGGGCCTCGCCCGTCAGCTTGGAAATGAAATCCGGCGCCCAGCCCTGCATGAGATGCGGACGGAACTGCGGATGACTGGGCGGTGGCAAACCCTCGGCAGCGCGCGGCTGGGGAATGCCGCTGCGGAGGACCGGTGAATTATCCGGTTCCGCGGCGATGATCTTCGTCCCGGGGCTCGCCTTCCGAAGCGTGCGCGCGACGCCGTTGAGTGTGCCGCCCGTGCCGAATCCAGAAACCCAGTAGTCGAGCCGGTCACCCGCCAGGTCGGCGAGAATTTCCTGCGCCGTCGTGTGTGCATGCACTTCGGCATTCGCTTCGTTCTCGAACTGGCGGCACAGATACCAGCCGTGCTCTTGCGCCAGCTCCATGGCCTTCGCCAGCATGCCGCTGCCCTTCGCCGCCGCCGGTGTCAAAACAACGCGCGCCCCGAGGAAACGCAGCAGCTTGCGGCGCTCGACGCTGAAGCTCTCCGCCATGGTGACGACCAGCGGATACCCTTTCTGCGCGCACACCATCGCCAGCGCGATGCCGGTATTGCCGCTGGTCGCTTCAATGACGGTCTGGCCGGGCTGGAGCTCGCCGGTCCGCTCGGCCCGCTCGATCACCGCGCGAGCCATGCGGTCCTTGACCGAGCCCATCGGATTGAAGGCCTCGATCTTCACGTAAACATTCGCGTCGGGCGGCGCGAGCTTGTTCAGCCGGACCAGCGGCGTATTACCGATCGTTTCCAGAATGTTGCTAAAGCGGGCCATGATGCCTACCTCACCTGCGAAATTCCGACAGCCGGGCCGCCGGGATGAGAAGATCCTGAGCCGGCGGTGTGGGTGCCCGCGTGGGAACGGGCGTGGTTTTTCACACGGCCACCGTGGTTTTTTGGTTCGCGTAGACTCGCGGTATGGAAGGTCTGCAGCTCAAATTTCTGGGCGAGCTGGAAGTCGTTCGCAACGGCGAGCGGCTGGAGCTGCCGGCTTCACGCAAGACACGGGCGCTGCTGGCGTATCTCGCGCTGAACCGGCGGCCGTTCCGGCGCGAGCAGCTGTGCGAAATGTTCTGGGATATTCCAGACGATCCTCGCGGCTCGCTGCGCTGGAGCCTGTCCAAGCTGCGACGCCTGGTCGACGACGAAGCGCAACCGAGGATTCGCGCTGACCGCAACGCGGTGGCCTTCGACCCGGCCGGTGCCATCATCGACATCGACGAGCTCAAGGCCTTGAGCGCCGCCGACCTCGAGGCTCGTCCCCTCGAAACGTTGGAAGCAGCCGCGCACCACTATCTTGGGATACCTCTCGAAGGTCTGGACCTGCCGGATTTCCAGGACTTCAGCGCCTGGCGCACCGCCGAGTGCGACGCCGTCCGACGCTCACAAACTCACCTGCTGTCCACGTTGATCCGACGCCTCGCCGACGATCCGGAACGTGCCCTGCCTCATGCTCGTGCGCTGGTGAACATCGATCCGTCCGATGAACGCGCACGAGCGGTCCTGAGCCGGCTCGATCGGGCCGCTCGCACGCCGCGCCCCCGGAGCGCGCCTTCTGAAACAAACATCGAAACGCCGGCGTACGACCGGCCGATCGGGCGCGATGCCGAACTCCAACTGATCTCGGCCACCCTGTCCCGAGTCATCGAACAACGCCGCTGCAGTCTGGTGATGATCTACGGCGAACCGGGCATTGGTAAGAGCCGGCTGCTGACGACGGCGGCCGCGCTCGCCCGCGGCAACGGTGCCCTCGCACTCGAGTCCTGCGCCTACGAATCCGAAGCGATTCGCCCGTTTGCGCTGTGGGTCGACGCCTTGCGCGAGCTCGGCCCCGAGACCCGGGACAGCATCTTCAATCAACGCGATCACGCCAATCGGGATCGTTTGTTCGACGCTCTGAGCGATACCGTCGCGACCCGCTCACGAGAGCAACCGGTGGCGCTGGTATTGGACGATATGCAGTGGACCGATGAGTCGAGCGCCGCGGCCCTGCACTACGTGGCCCGGACCAATCGAGATCGACCGTTGCTTGGCGTCTTCGCGGGGCGCGAAGACGAGATACGAGATAACGCCCCGATGTCACGCGCGTTGCGAGAGCTACGCCAGGCCAACCTGCTCCAGGAAATCAGGCTCGGGCCACTGACTCCCGAGGACGTTTGCAAACTGATCAGCACGAGCTCGCCGCAGGCCAACGGCGAACGCCTGAGTCAGCAATGCGGCGGCAATCCGTTGCTGGCGATTGAGCTGGCACGCGCCGAAGTCGCTGGTGACAGTGCTCGATCGCTCGGCGGTCTGGTTCAGGAGCGTCTGGCCCGTTTCGACAAGGACGGTGGAGAAGTACTGCGCTGGGCAGCGGTGCTGGCACCACGAATCGACGCCAGCACGCTCGCGCGGGTCACTGGCCTCGATTGGAATCGGATCGGCGAGGCGCTGCAAACGGCAGCGCGACAGGCCATGTTGTTACAAGTCGACGGACACTTTCGTTTCTCTCACGACTTGATTGCACGCGGCATCTACGACGCCATTCCTCCCGCACAGCGAAGCTCCATGCATCGGCAAATCGCCGAGCTGCTGGAGCAAGACTCCGCGCTCGATCCCGAACGGGCCGCCGACCTGGCGCATCACGCTTCCCAAAGCGGCGATGCAGGGCTCGCCGCACACGCAATGATTTGCGCCGGCCGTTTGTGTCTACGGTTCTTTGCGAATCAGCAAGCGCTGGCTCTGGCACGCAAGGGCCTGCAATGGGTGGCACGACTGCCCGGCAAGGAGCGCGTGTGTCCGACGATCGAACTACACGAAATCATGATGACGGCGGCACCGGTCGAGGACTGGCAAGCGGCGGCACGCGAGTACGCCACGCTGGCAGAGCAGGCACTCGATCAAGGCGCGGTATCTCACGCCCGGCGTGGTTATTACATGGCCAGTTACATGCATTGGCTGCACGGTCAATGGGACGGCGCTCGCACGGAGATCCTGCAATCGGAGCGAGTGGCGCGCGGTGGCGATGACGAAGAACACATCATCGGCATGGCAGAAGCGGCGCGTTGTCTCGGGATGCTCGAGCGCGATCTGCCGCACGCCGACGCGATGTTGATGGAAGTACAAGCGCTCGCCGCTCGCAAGCGGCTCCGACACTGCGTCATCACAGCCGCGCTCGGGATGCTTCGTTTCCACGAAAACCGGCTGGACGAAGCAGTCGAGCACTTCGAGGAGGCGCGCATCCTGGCCCGCGCGTCGGGCGACCGGCTCAGCGAGTTTCAGGCCAACGAATATCTGGCGATGATCGACCTCGAACGCGACCGCCCGGCCGCAGCGCGAGTCACCTGCGTCACCCTGATCGAGCTCGGCGAGAAATTGCGCGATGGCAGTGAACGATGTTTCGCTCATGCACTCCACGCGCTCTGTCATTACACGATCAGCGATGACGCCGCACCGCTCGCTCCCGCGCTCGCGGAACTGCGCAGGGTCGACGCGAAATATCGACTCGCTTACACGCTCAATCGCGCGGCGCTCATCGATCTGGCCCGCCAGCGACCGCAAGCGGCGATCGAGCGGGCCGGCGAAGCGCTCCGCCATGCAATGACGCTCGAACGGGTCAGCGAAGTGATGATCGCCCATATCGTTCTGGCGCGGGCCCATCGTGCAGCCCACGACGAGCAAGCTTGCGGCGAGCATCTGCTCGCGCTCGCCGATTTGGAAGATACTCCGGTCGCGGGATACACCCGCAATCGCACGGCGGCACTGCGGGCAACCCTCGACTGAGCACACCGTCATGACGACGCAAATGTTTCTCGAGCGCACCTTCGATCCACCGATCAGCCCCGAGCAAGCCCTGGCCGGAATGCAAGGCGGCGCCTGGTGCCTGGAAATGTATCGGGTCACGTGGCTGGGAAGTTTTCTCGCCCTGGACGGCGCCTCCATGGTGTGCCGTTTGACCGCAGCCGACGCTGAATCCGTCCGGGCCGCGCTCGACAAAGGCGGTGCCGACACGCGGCGCTTGTGGAGCGGCACGGTGCACGAAGCGCCGATGCAAGGAACGCCGAACGTATTGGTCGAACGTTCCTTCCCCGCGCCGGTCAGGTTCGAGGACATTCAAGCGATGGAGCTGGCCGCCTCCTGCTGTCTCGAAGCGCATCGGGTCAAGTTCGTGCGGACGTTCTTTGCCGCCGACCGCAAGCGAATGCTGTGCTTCTATGAGGCACCCGATGCCGAAGCGGTCCGCCTGGCGCAGCATGGTGCCGGCATGCCGGTGAACGCGGTGTGGGCGTTCAATTCGCTGCGTGTTGGCGCGCCGATTCCACGCTCGCCCTGAAAATTCCACGGCGGCTCCCACGCTCAGTCCCACGAGCGGCCCGCACAGTTCTCCCCGTTCCCGGTCGTCGACCGGACTCATCCACACCGAGGGAGATCGATATGAACCTGACCACCGCCGTCGATAATGGCGTCAATGTCGAAGCATTGCTGGGTGCCCGCCAGGCGCTCACGGACGCACCCCAAGCCGCGCAGTTCAAATGGCGCGCCAGCTGCAGCTGGGTCAAAGGCACGCACAGTCAGTCGAGCGTGCAGAGTTTCTTCGGGCTCGGCACCGAACAAAATCACAAGACCGAGTTTCGTTATGACGCCGACCATCCCGAGATCTTCGCCGCCGAGGACCACGGCTCCGCGCCGGTTGAATTCGTGCTCGTGGGACTCGCTTCCTGCCTGACCGCAGGCATCGCTTCAGTCGCCCAGAATCG
Organism: Steroidobacter flavus; assembly: GCF_042651805.1. Taxonomy (NCBI): domain Bacteria; kingdom Pseudomonadati; phylum Pseudomonadota; class Gammaproteobacteria; order Steroidobacterales; family Steroidobacteraceae; genus Steroidobacter; species Steroidobacter flavus. The sequence goes on from NZ_JBHSDU010000015.1 coordinate 1,483,982, forward strand.
CAAGATTCAATTGCGCTCGGTGAAAGCGACGGTCGAGGCCGGCATGGATCTGCAAGGCATCCTCGGCATCGACGCCGACGTGCGCAATGGCTTCAGCGGCGTGAACGTCGTATTTGAAATCGACGCCGATGCAACGCGCGAGGAGATCGCCGCGCTGGTGGCCCAATCCCAGAAGCGCTCGGCTGTGTTCGACATCGTGACGAATCCAACCAACGTGACGGTGACCGTAAAATGATCGGCGCCGCTCGAGGACGATCTGCGCTCGCGGGCCACATCGATGTCGTCGTGATCGGCGCCGGCCATGCGGGACTTGCGATGAGCCAATGCTTGTCGGAGCACGCCATCGAGCATGTCGTTCTCGAGCGCGGCGCAGTCGCGAATTCCTGGCGGCAGCGCTGGGATTCACTGCGCTTGCTGACACCGAACTGGCAGAGCCGTCTGCCCGGCCATCGCTATCTGGGCGCGGATCCGGATGGATATATGTCGCTGCCGGAGGTGGTGGAGTTCATCGCCGGCTATGCACGCACGATCTCGGCCCCCGTGCGGACTGAGACTGAAGTGACCTCCGTGCGTGCTGCCGACGATGGTTATGAAGTGATCAGCAATCGGGGGCACTGGTACTGTCGTGCGGTGGTCGTTGCAAACGGCCAGCACAGCGTTCCCAACGTGGCAGCGTTTGCAACCGAGCTGCCGGCAATGGTCCGCTCGCTCACGACGAAGGACTATCGTAATCCGGAGCAGCTCGACGATCGCGGCGTGTTGATCGTCGGCGCTTCGGCGAGCGGCGTACAACTCGCGGACGAAATCCATCGATCCGGCAGACCGGTGACGCTCGCCATCGGAGAGCACATCCGCATGCCACGCGTTTATCGCGGGCTCGATATCCAATGGTGGCTCGATGCCTGCGGCCTTCTCGATGAACGTTATGACGAAGTGGACGACATCGACCGAGCTCGGCGCCTGCCGTCTCCGCAACTGATCGGCAGCGCCGAGCGCACGACACTGGATCTGAACGTACTCAGAGAGCGCGGCGTCGACCTCGTCGGCCGTTTCGTCGGCATCCGCGACGGTAAGGCCCAGTTCTCCGGATCGTTGCAAAACCAGTGCGCGATGGCGGATCTCAAGCTCGGTCGCCTGCTCGACAAGATCGATGCGTGGGCCGACCGCAGCGGCCAAGCCCCGTCAGCACAACCGGAGCGATTCGCACCGACACTCTTCGATCACGCTCCGAGATTGCAGCTGGATCTCACGCGCAATCGCATTGGAACGGTGCTCTGGGCGAGCGGCTATCGTCCCGACTACAGCTGGTTGTACGTGCCAGCGTTCGATCGCAAAGGACGCCTGCGTCACGACGGTGGCATCGTCGACGTGCCAGGCTTGTATGTTCTCGGATTGAGCTTCATGCGCCGGCGCAAATCGAGTTTCATCCACGGCGCCGAAGACGACGCGCGGGATCTCAGTGCTCACCTTGCTGGCTATCTGCGCGATCGAGCCGCGCCCGCCTTGGATCCTCTTCGACTCAGCGCCTGACGTGACCGAACAGAACGACAATCTCAATTATATGGTCGGCGAGATCGAACTGCCGACGGCATCCAGCACTCTCGCACAGCTCGAAGAGTCGTGCCGGCCTTGCTTCCGGGCGCATCGAGTGCAGCTCGTGCAATTGTTTGTATCCTGCGATCTCAGGCGCGCGGTGCTGATTTTTCTCGCACCGGATGCTGAGTCGGTGCGATATGTGTGCCGGCGCGCGGGCGTGCCGGTGAAGCGCATCTGGGCATGCCAGCATCCAGGTCACCTGGGGTGAAACGCCGTCACACTCTACGGCGTCACCGTTGCCTCACGTCGGCAACGGCTTGCCCGTCTGCTCCGCCAGCATGTACGCCGCGTACCACTTCGGCCACTCGTCGGGCTTCTCTCCAGGCGTCCGCTTCTCGTGCTCGCCATGCGCAGCGGCTGCTCGTTGCAGGGCACTGGTAAGCTCCGAAGTCGAAGTAAACCTCGCCACATCGGGGTCGACTCGTCCCGGCAATCGCGAAGTAATCTCCTGAAGCAACCAGGCATTGCCATCCGGATCGCTGAACGTCGCAAACGAGGAATAGCTTGCCCGTTGCGGATGCAGCCCCGGCTTCGCCGGCTGGCCCGGCCCCAGACGATGAAATATTTCGCTCGCCGCGACGCCACGGGCAATCAACTCGGCGCGTGCCGCTTCGATGTCGGACACGATGAGATACAACCCTTGCGCGGAGCCCGGCTGAGCTGACGTCACGCCGCTCCCGAAATGAACCGAGCACGGCGAGCCCGGCGGAGTCATCTGCACTACCCGGAAATTTCCTTCGGCCGAGAAATCGGCATCGGATCGCCAGCCCAGGCTTTTGTAGAAACGCTTGGCTCGTTCCACATCCGAAACGGGAATGACCACGGCTTCGAGCTTGAAATCCTGCGACGGTTGAGCGCTCATCGGGAGCTCCTGATGAAAAGTCGATGGTACTTCTCATCGAGTCGGTTTCCCGGCAGTACATGGGGCACGACGCTTGCCCCTGCGGTACCGCTCGCCGCTGGCGGCAACGATTTATACAGTCGGGATGAAACGCAGCATCAGGCTCTCTTTCGCCACATCGGCCGTGCTGGCCGCGCTAGCCGGCTCGGCCATCCACGCACAGAGCAAGCCAGACAAGTATTCGCTCACGTCGCCGAGCGGCATCGCTTTCGGAGATTTCAAAGGCTACGAAGACTGGGCTGTGGTCTCCTCCGCCCGCACTGACGAAGTGCTCAAAGTCATTGTCGCCAATCCCACCATGATCAAAGCTTACAAAGCTGGCGTTCCAGGCAACGGCCAGCCGTTCCCCGACGGCTCGAAGATCGCGAAGCTGCAATGGAAACCGAAGAAGAGCACGGAGGCGCCGTTCGTGGTGGATGTGCCGGACGTCTTCACGCAGGCTTTCGTCATCGAGAAGGACAGCAAACGATTTCCGAAGAGCGGCGGATGGGGTTATGCCCTCTTCAACTACGACGCGCCATCCGACAAATTCTCAGTCGATCCGACCGGCGTTGCCGATTGCGGGCACACGTGTCACACAGCCGTGAAGAACAAAGACTATATCTTCCACCCGTATCAGCAGCGTTGAGGCTGCTCCTCAGCCCCGAATGCTCTTCAACAACATCGCGAGCTCCGCCAGCGAATAGGGTTTGCGAAGCACGCCGAAGCCCTCGCTTTCGGCGCGGCCGGAGGCGGCGTCGGCGTAACCGCTGGTCAGCAGCACAGGAATGTTTGCTCCGCGTTGACGCAATTCGCGACCGAGCTCCACGCCGTCCATGTCTCCGGGCATCATGATGTCGGAAAACACCAGATCGAACTGGTTGTCCCCCTCAAGTGTGGCCAGGGCCGATGACGCGCTGGCTACGCGACTCACGCGATAGCCCAATCTGCCGAGCATTCGGCTGACCATGACGGCGACGTCATCATCGTCTTCCACCAGCAGAACCGCACCCGCGGCCCCTCGTGCACCGGCCTCGGGAATAAGGCCCTCCGGCGCCGGCCCGTCTCGTTCCGGCTGCGACTCGGATCGGGGCAGCAACAACGCGACGGTCGTGCCGCGCCCCACTTCGCTTTCGATCTGCACGTTGCCGCCCGACTGCTGTGCGAATCCATACACTTGCGCCAGCCCCAAGCCCGAGCCCTTGCCCACATCTTTGGTCGTGAAAAACGGTTCGAACACGCGTCGTTGCACTTCGGTCGTCATGCCGACGCCCGTGTCGATGATGGACAGCCGGACGAAATCGCCGCGCAAACCATCGAGACGAAGCGAAGGAACATTGCGGGCGCGAATGACGATCGCGCCGCCCTTCGGCATCGCGTCCCGCGCATTGACGGCGAGATTGAGCACCACGAGCTCCAGCTCGCCGGGATCTACGTGGACCGGCCACAGATCCTGGCTGAGCTCCAATTGCACCTGGACGTTGCCGCCGAGACTCCGAGCAAGCAACTCCCGCATGCCGCCGATCTGACGCGCCAGATCCACGGGCTGCGGCTGCAATGCCTGCCGACGAGAGAACGCCAGTAACTGACGCGTCAACGACGCCCCTCGATGCGCGGCCTGTCGCATGCCATCCATCAGCAATTTACGTCGCGCGGCTTCATCGGTGTGATCCAGCATCTCCAAGCCACCGAGGATCACCATCAACAAGTTATTGAAGTCGTGCGCAACGCCGCCGGTCAGTTGACCCAAGGCCTCGATCTTCTGGGCTTGCCGCAGCGAATCCTCTATGTGCGTGCGCTCGATCATCTGCGTACGCAATTCCTCATTGGCCGCTTGCAGCTCACGCGTCCGTGCGGACACCAGATCTTCCAACTGGACGGCTGCGGCGGCTTGCGCCTCGACCAACGCTTTCAGCTCATATTGGCGTCGGCGCGCTCGCATCGCCGCCTGCACTGTGCTCGTCAGAGTAATGGCCTGGACCGGACGTTCGAGCAGCGACACATTGCGTAGCATGCCGACCAGCTCGCGCCGCCAGCTCGACACGTTGGGATGAGTCAGGTGACTGGTGAGAATGACGAATGGCAGATCGGACCAGGCCGGCTGCTCTCTGACCCACGTCGTGAGCGCAGTTGTATCCTGACGATAAATCGCTTCCTCCGCGAGCAGAACGGCGGCAACGTTTGTTTCGAGATGCTCCATCAAGCACTCGAGATCGCGGCACACCTCGGTGCTCACTCCACCTCGGCTCAGCAACTCCGCGGCCGCAGATGCGTCGCGACCGATCGGAGCCACGACCAGAACGCGCAATGCTTCCGGCTCACGCACCTCCATGGGATTCACTCGTCATCAGCGGCTCGGGATCGCCGGTGTATTGCGGCGTGCCTGAGAAGATGCCACTAAAGTTGACCAGCGGCGGCCCGACCTCGATGCCCCCGGGCGTGAGGCGAAATTCACGAATGGTGTGCTCGTGATGGCCGCTGCGCTTCTTGACGACCGACAAGGCGCGCCTCACCACGCCCCGGTACTCGAAATATCGCAACATCAACACCGAGTCGCTCAAATAGCTGACGTCCAGCGGCGTGTCCATCGGCCCGACCAGCCCGTGCTGGGCCAGCACCATCAAGGTGAGCACGCCCTGCTGATTGAGATAAGTCAACAGCTCATGCATCTGCAGTATCAGGAAACGCCCGTCGGGCATCGCGTTCAGATAACCGTTCAAGCTATCGATCACGATGACCCGCGCACCGTCGACTTCCACGCTCTTACGAACATTCGCCGCAAACTCTCCCGGCGACAGCTCCGCGGGATCGATCTGTTGAAAGCGGATCGAGCCCTTCTCGAGCGCTTCCGTCAGCGGCAATCCAATGGTCCGCGCGCGTGCCTCGAGCGTGCCGCGGCCTTCGTCGAAGGCGAAGAACACAGCGTGATCGCCACGCTGCGCAGCTGAAATCGCGTAGGTCAAGGCGAGAGAAGATTTGCCCACGCCGGCAGCGCCAATGAGCAACGCATTCGTGCCCCGCTCCAGGCCGCCGCCCAACAGCCGATCGAGCTCATCGCTGCCGCTCGAAACGAACTCGCCAATGAATTTGGTGTGATGCTCCGCTGCGATGAGTCGCGGGAAAATCTCCAGCCCGCCCTTACGAATAGTGAAGTCATGATAGCCGCCGCGAAAGTGGATACCGCGCATCTTGAGCACCCGTATACGACGACGCTCGGCGCCGTATTCGATCGCAAGCTGCTCGAGCAGCACCACGCCATGAGAAATCGAGTGCAGCTGCAGGCCGCCGATATCCGCGCCGGACAGATCGTCGAGCAGGACGATCGTGCACTGACGACTGGCAAAGAAATGTTTCAGCGCCAGGACCTGGCGACGATATCGCAACGGATCCTGCGCGAGCAGGCGCAGCTCCGAAAGACTGTCGACGACCACCCGGGTTGGATTGAGCGCCTTGACCCGATCGAAGATCAGCTTCGTGGTTTCGCCCAGCTCCAGCTCGGACGGATGCAGAATGGTGATCTCGCGCCCCTGATCGAGCGCGCTCTCCGGTGGAATCAGCTCGAAGATATCGATCCCTTGCAACGACCAGCCATGCCGCTTCGCGACCAGTTCCAGTTCGGCCAGGCTCTCGGACAAGGTGATGTACAGGACCCGCTCGCCCTGGCGGGCGCCTTCCAGCAGGAACTGTAATGCGATGGTGGTTTTTCCCGTCCCGGGCCGACCTTCGTAAAGATACATCCGGTTCCGATCGAAGCCGCCGCCGAGAATGTCATCCAGACCGGCACTGCCCGTGGAAACGCGCTCAGGGTCCGCTCGCTCAGACATGGACAGCTCCTCTTAGGATTCGAATAGGTATGCTCCGCTCCACGCCGGGAGTGTAAAACCGGGAAAAAAACTGTTCTGAGGACCCGAAAGTTCCCCAGTGGACGCCGGCCCGATTTCGGTCGACCATCGGAACCCGGGACATAAGAAGAACATCGGAGGTGCGCATGGTCGCTTACGAAGCCGGGCACGAGGGTCTGCTCTCAGCCGCGTTGATCCGTCTCAAACTGTTGAACCCAGGCGAGACGGCACCTCCGCCGTTCCTCCGCGCCAGCGGCGTGGCGGGCGAATCCTTCGTCTATTTCGTTTATTTGAAGACCAGCCGCGATGCGCATCGCGCTCGCGGGCTGTGGCTGGTGGTCAAGTTCGAGAAGCGCCCGGAACGGGCGGATCGGGAATGGGAAGCCGTGGTCGAGCTGCGTGCCGATGCGGATCTGCCGAACAACGTGCTGCTGCCGATCGACGGCAACGAGCCCGCCGACCAATGCATCATCTTTCCCGCCGCCCAGGGAGAGAGCGAGTTTCAGACCGTCACCACGCTGCAGGATCTGCTGATTCACCAGCTCGGCAGCAATCCCCAGAACTGCAGCAACGCTCTGGACCTCGTCCTGCACTCACTGAAAACGGCGTTCCATCGCCGACAGCCCGGGATGCGTGCCAGCGCCGTTGGCAGCGGGCCTCGAACCTGGTCGGCTTGGTTTTCAGGGGTGCTGACCGCGGATTCTCTGGCGAAGATCGTAGCAACCGTTGCCACATCAAGCGCCGCGAAGCAGGCGTTACAGATCGTTCGAGCCCATCGTCCGGCCGGCACCGATGCGTCAGACACTTTGATGACATTGCTGAGCTCGCCCGAGACCATCGTGAAGCAAGGTCACTCGCTGGCCTTCGATCTGCATTTCTCGCGCGTCCATGGCGACATGAACATGACGAATGCCTTGCTGTCGCTGGCCCCGGACCAGACGCCCGCGGCCGATTTCATCATCGACGTTCCTCACTCGCGGCCCGAGCAACCGACCGCACTGGATTTCGCCCGCCTGGAGGTCGATTTCTTTTTGACGGTGCTGCCGGCCCTGATTGCCGATCGGGACGAGTTGCTGCAATTCAGTGCGCGTCTGCGTGACTATCTGGACGGACGCGTTGTGACACCCGGCCCCGATTCGGTGCTGTGGCGAAACTGCGTGACCTTCATGACCCGGCTGCGCCGCTCGGCCGAGCGGGTCTTGAACGATCTCGGCCCCGCCGATCGATTCAAGTATGCGATGCGCGACCTGGGCACCTGCCTGTTCTTCTATTATTTGAAAGCGCTGCTGTGGCAAAGCACGGCCAGCAACGACACGCTGAATCAACAGGCGGTCTTGTGTGCCTGCCTGAGCCTCGAGCACCTGCGCGACATCCTGGCCAGTCGCTACTCGGGGGCCAGCCAATATCATCGGCAACTGTGGCAGGTCCTCGATCCCGACCAATTGAAACTTTCCGACGAGCAGCGCAACGAAGTACAGGCTCTCGCGGAATCTCTCGCAAAATTGGATACGCCCGCAACCACCGAGGCAATGGGCCCTTTGCTCAGCGCCGTCGTCCCTGAGGCCGCCGGCACCTTCTCGCCGGATTTCATTCCCGCCATCCAACAAAAGCTGCTCGAGCTGTTGACCGTGGATCGGGTGATGGATCAATACACCAAGTCCTACTCAGTGATCCGGCGCGATCCCGACGGGACGCTGACCCTTCTCAAGACGACGACGTACATGCCGGTGAACCTGACGAATCGTCCGATCCGGTTGCATCCTGCGATCGAGTACGAGCTGCATGAAGCGCGGCGCACCGTTCTGAAACATTTCTCCGTCGTCGGCATTGCACCGGGCACGCCGTCCTGGAAACAACCGGCCCAGTTCACGCTGGGCGACCAGGAGTTGCGAGCTCGCGAGTCCTATCGCGACAACCGTACGCCGGTGCGGACCTACGCCATCGACAGCGAGTTCGTTTTGCCGCCTCACGATCCGAACAATCCGCGACCGTTTCGCGTGACCTTCGAAGAAGAGATCTCCGGCAAAGATATGGACGGCGACCACATCGTGACGGATCGAGTGCTCAACGGCGTGACGGTGCGTTTCGATCCCGGCACCGCCGGCGTCTTCGACTTCTCCGCCGGCGACGGCCAACTGGAGGAAGTCGAGCCCAATCGCGAATGGCGCCTCAAAGGCGTGCTGCTGCCCGAGCAGAAAATCTCGGTGAGATGGCGACATATCGCTGAATGAGTGCTCGGAACGCATCCGCGAGCACACGGTAGAACGAACTGAATACACGCGGGCCACCCGCGGTTTGGCTCGTTCACCGAAGGAGAAGCGGCAATGGCGTCACGGGTCTACCTCCTTGGCGGCTACCAGACGGACTTCGTCGACAACTGGGCCCGCAGCGGCCTGGAGATCGCCGACGGCATGCGCTCCACCCTCCTGCGCGGCCTGGCTGAAACCAACCTTGCCCCCGCCGACATCGAGGTTGCACACATCGGCAATTTCGGCGCCGAACTGTTCTGCAATCAGGGCCATCTTGGCGGCTTGTTCGCGGCCAGCGATCCGGCATTCGCTGGCATTCCAGCGTCGCGACACGAAGCCGCGTGCGCGTCCGGAAGCCTGGCGCTACTCGCGGCCAGCGCCGATATCGAGGCGGGACGGTATGGGCTTGCAGCCGTTCTCGGTGTGGAACAAATGCGCAATGTGCCGGGCGAACAGGCGGCGAAGCTCATCGGCGGCCCGGCGATGTGGAACGGTCACGAGTACCAGGAGGCGCGTTATCCCTGGGTGCAGGTCTTCAGCGACGTGGCAGATGAATACGATCGTCGTTACGGCTTGAAACAAGAGCATCTGTCGCGTATCGCGCAGATCAATTTCGAGAACGCCCGACGCAATCCCAATGCACAAACCCGCCGCTGGACGTTCAAGCAGAACAGCTTCCGCGCCGACGACGTTGATAATCCCATCGTCGAAGGCCGCACCCGCAAGCAGGATTGCGGCCAGATCACCGATGGCGCGGCGATTGTATTTCTCGCTTCCGCAGAACGCGCACACGAGTACGCCAGGCGGCTGGGCATCGACCTCGACGTGCTACCTCACATCAAAGGCTGGGGACATCGAACGGCGCCCATCACGTACGCCGCCAAGATCAAGGCCAGCGAAGGTCAGCCCTATGTCTTTCCACACGTGCGAGGCGCGATTACCGATGCTTTCCGCCGTGCCGGCATTGCCGGCGTCGAGCAGATCGACGGCATCGAAACTCACGATTGCTTCACGATGACCGAGTACATGGCCATCGATCATTTCGGCATCACGCCGCCCGGGCAAAGCTGGCGCGCCATCGAGACTGGAGACATCGAGATGCGTGGGCGCACTCCCATCAATCCCAGCGGCGGATTGATCGGCGGCGGACATCCGGTCGGCGCTACCGGCGTGCGGATGGCGCTGGACTGCTTCAAGCAAGTGACAGGCACCGCAGGCGAGTATCAGGTGGACGGCGCGAAGACCTTCGCTACGCTGAACATCGGCGGCAGTGCGACCACGACGGTGAGCTTGATCGTCGGACGCTGAAGCTCACTTCTTGCGCGCACTGGCCTCGCGAAACACGATCACCAGGCCGGTCATGCGACCTGAGTCATCACGAATCGGCGCGACGGAATCATCGATCGGTGTGCTGCTTCCGTCACGACGCGTGAGTGTCGCCTCGTCGATGTGTAGCACGATGCCTTCGCGCATGACTCGCTCAATGACGCTCGCCAGTGTCTCTCCAGACGCCAGGCGTATATTGAACACCTCGGTGACCGGCCGGCCGATGGCTTCGGGCTGCGCCCACCCAGACAGCCGTTCCGCCACCGGATTGAAGAAACTCACGCGCAGCTCGCTATCGATCGTGATGACAGCGTCGCCGATGCTGTTCATCGTCGCGGCGAGCCACCGTTCCATCTTTACTAGCTTCTGCTCCGCACGTCGGCGGCGGATGGCGGTTTCAAGCGTGGCCGCGAGCGAACGTTTGTCGAACGGCTTCACGATGTATCCGAACGGCTCCGTGGCGGTCGCCTCCTTGAGCGTTGCCGAGTCCGCGTGTGCGGTCAGGAACACCACCGGCACATCGAACTCATTGCGGAAGCGTCGCGCCACGTCGATGCCGGTGAGCGATCCTTTGATATGGATATCGACCAGCGCGAGATCCGGTCTCACGACGCTGACATATGAGAACGCATCGGCCGCGTTGTCCACGACGCCGCCCACGTCGTAGCCGAGCTGCCTGAGCCGCATGGACAATTCTTCCGCGACCAGACTCTCGTCCTCGATCACGAGTATGCTGGGCGCCGTCATTGATCCTGTCCCCGACCGATTGGAAAAGTGATTGAAATCGCCGTGCCCGGGCCGCTGCCGATCGACAGCCGCGCATCGAGCTGCTTCACGAGATTGCGCACTATGGTCATGCCAAGCGTTCGACCGGTTCGAATGCTGTCGGCCTGCACGCCGCCGACACCATCGTCGGCCACCTCGATCCACACATGATCGTCCTCGCAGCGGCGCACCGAAACGCTCAGCAGTCCGGCGGCGCGACCCTTGAACGCGTGCTTCAGCGAGTTCGTCATCAGTTCGTTGATGATCAAGCTGGCTGGAACGGCGCGCTCGATGTCGATCGCGATCGGCTCGACCGTGAATTGAGTTCTGATGGCGGGACCGACGCATTCGCTGATCAGCATCGTCGCGATTTCACGTGTGAGATCGCCCAGGTCGATACGCTGCAGATCCTTCGCGCCATACAGCTTCTCGTGCACCAGCGCCATGCTCATGACTCGCTGGCGGCAATCCTCGAGCGGCGATTGCGCCTCCGCCACGGCCTTGTCCGCCTGGAGTGCCAGCATGCTCGCCACCACCTGCAGATTGTTTTTGACACGATGGTGGATTTCTTTCAGCAGGATCTCCTTCTCCTGCAGCGACTCGCGCAGTCGTTGCTCCGTCTCCCGTCTCAACGTGATGTCGCGCACCGCCGCGACTGTGAAACTGTTGCCCCGGAGCTTCACCGGGCTCAACGCGATTTCCACCGGCACTTTCGTGCCGTCGCGCCGCTGCGCCATGAGCTCGCGCCCGTCTCCCATGAATCGCGAGCTGGGCGCCGCTGCGAATTTTTCGCGAAGCATGGCATGCGTGTGGCGTACTTCAATCGGCGTCAGAAGATCCACCGTCTCACCGAGCAGTTCCGCGCGCGTGTAGCCGAATTGCTTTTCCGTCATGTCGTTCGCCAACACGATGCAACCTTTCGCGTCGACGATCAGCATCGCATCCGGCGCCGCTTCCAGAATGCCGCGAACCATTTCTTCGGAGCGCGCACTCGCCGCCAATGCACCGGCCAGTTCGCGTCTGGAGTGCAGCGCCCATGCCATCAAAACCGAGAGGACAGAGCCGATGATGATCGTCACCTCCGGCGTCATGGACTCGGGCGTGGCAGCGAACTGCTGGATCAACGCTCCGCCGAGCGATCCAGTGCATGCGAGCCCCCAGATGAGCGCCGCCCACGGCGCCCAATGCGGCAACAACTTCTCTTCAGGACGAGTCGCGAGCGCACCGAGCGCGGCAGCCGCGATGACGAACGATCCGGCGGCATGGATGGCCACACCGGCCAGCGCACCCCATAAATAGGCAACTGGCGTCTGTGTCGCGTAACCGATCAGCGCGGTGACCGAGACACCGGAAACGATGGAGGCAACGATCCCGACGAGCGTCGAGCGCGCCCGCGATTCTCGAAAGCTCACAATGAACAGTCCGGCAGCGCAGGCCGCGAGCAGCGAAGCAGTGACAGGCGACATTCTCCCCGGCGTCGAGCCAGGCTCGACCATGAACGCCCGCACGAAGAGCTGATCGATGTGCAGGTTGATCTGCAGAAGATATTGAGCCGCCGTGGCACCACCGATCGCGAACACAAACAGCGCACAAGCCCGCGCCGCTCTCCTCGCTCCATGCACCAGCAACGCCGCGCCCACGCCGAAAACCGCGAGTCCCAACGCCGCGTTGAACTTCATCGGCACCCAGCCCGGGCGCAATTGAATCAGCGTGGCGTCGCCGATGATCCATCCAACACAAACCGCGAGCCCAAGCGCAAGCAGCGCGAGTGCCGCGAGGTTCACTATCAACTTTCTAAGGAAGCCCCTGTCGCCAGCCTCACCGAGCTGCGACACCTGCACACGATCCGGATAACGCACTTAGCTCTTCTTGTTACTGCGATCCGGCCCTGGATCTGGAACGCCGTCAGAAGATCAAGGCTATGTGAGCCCGCTTGCGGTGCGTACGAGATATCTCCTGAATAGCCCAGGGGAACTTCCCTATTGACCGGGCAAACGTGAAGGGACGCACATTCGGGTCAGGCGGAGTCACCGCGTGCGGATCGAGTTGAGTCCTGGGACACCCCCAATACGTTACGCAGCGCTGACCATTTCCCCACTCTTCGCCCAAAGCCGCTTGGCTTTGTGAGCATCGAGCGCATACGACCTTACGCCGTCGGCAAACGGGTTGGGCGTGTCATCGATCGGCGCGACTGCGCAATCTTCGAGATAGCGTCCGCCGATTTCATCTTTGTCGGCCACGACGGCCGCCCAGACCGACGTTGCGGCGGCCTGCGAGATTTCTTTCAGCTCCGCGGGCGGCAGGCCCGCAGCGGCGCGAGCTTTACCAACAGTCTCGAACAGACCTTGCAAGGCTTCCTGCGAGAAATGGCGCGGAAGATCGGTGAGACTGTTCCCAGGCATCACTGAGGCAGCTCGAATGCCACGATTGCGATGCCGCTGATCAAACTCCACCGCGAACAGCGACGTCGCCGTTTTCGAGCGACCATAGGCGACGAACGGCTCGTAGGGTTGTCGTTCAAAATTCGGATCGTCCAGATCGATATCGGCGACGCGATGCGCTTGCGACGACAGCATCACCAGGCGCCCGTTGTCGGCGAGCAGCGGTGCAATCCGCGTGATCAACGCGAAATGTCCCAGATAGTTGGTCCCGAATTGAACTTCGAAGCCGTCGACCGTCCGACCGAACGGCGTGGCCATGACCCCAGCGTTGGCGATGATGGCGTCGAACCGCTGGCCGTTAGCTAACAACTTATCCGCGCAGGCGCGAACGCTCTGCAAGGATGCGAGATCGAGCTCGATCAACTCGAGACTACCGCCTCCGCTCGACGCGGCGTCACGAATCGCCGCAGTGGCCCGCTCCGCTTTATAAACATTTCTGACCGCGCCGACCACGCTGGCACCGTGCGAGACCAGCGAGCGGGCGGTTTCGAGACCGATACCCGACGATGCGCCCGTGATGAGAAATCGCTTGCCCTTCAGATCGAGGCCGGCAAGCACTTCGTCAGCACTCGACTTTGCACCGAATTTCCGGGTCATCTCTGTTCCTTTCATGAGAGTGGCAGCTGGGAAGATTTCAGATGGCCAGGCCGCCGGCCACGTCGATGACGCCACCGGTCATGTAGCCTGCATTCGGGCCCGCGAGAAAACACACGAGCGCCGACACTTCCTCGAGTGTCGCGATCCGCCGGATGGGGTGCAGAGACAGAAGCGCGTCGGGCACGCCATCGCCCAGCACTTCCGACGACATGTCCGTCGGCATGATGCCGGGCTGGATGGTGTTGACCGTGATGTTGCGCCCGCCGAGATCGCGGGCGACGCCCCTCGCATAGCCTGCGATCGCCGCCTTGGTGCCCGCATAGTCGGCGGCGCCAGCGAACGGAACATGGCCGCCCAGTAGCGAGCCGATGAAGATGATCCGGCCGCCATCCGACAGCACCGGCGCTGCCGCGCGCGTGGTGGCTACCGTGCCGAGGACATTGATCTGCCACTGGCGATCGAGACTGGCTGTGTCGAGCTCGGGATCGTCGACCGATTTTCCCTGGACGGCGATCGCCGCGTTATTGATGAGAATATCGAGCTTGCCGAAGTGGGCGAGCACCGCCTCGATCAGCGGTTTGGCGGTAGCAGTGTCCGCCTGGTCGCTCTTGATCGCGACAGCGCGAACACCCTTTGCTCTCAGCTTCTCGACCACCGCGTCAGCCTTCTCGGTCGATGCCACATAGCTGATGGCAACGTCAGCCCCTTGCTCGGCCAGCGCCTCGGCCGTCGCCGCTCCCAGCCCACGCGATCCGCCGGTAACCAGCGCGACCTTGCCAATCAATGGTTTCTTCATGAAAAACAATGCTCTCAACGTATCTGAAACGCCCTTGCAGGGAACCAATCGCGAACCATAACGGTCGTTACGTAACGAACGGTATGGAATTGGACGGACGCCGTCAAGGGATTTAGTATCGATCGTTATGAAAAAGCCCGGGCCGATCTAAATGGGACGACAGCGCGAGTTCGATGCGGATGAGGCGTTGGAAGCCGCACTTTGCGTGTTCTGGCGCAAAGGCTACGAAGGCACGTCGTACACCGATCTCACGCAAGCCATCGGTGTCGAGCGACCTGCGCTCTACTCGGTGTTTGGCAACAAGGAGTCGCTGTTCCGCCGGGCACTGGAACGTTATTACGAGCACTACCTGGATTTCTTCCCCGCGGCGCTGGAGCTGCCGACGTCGCGAGAAGTGGCCGCACACATCCTTCGCGGGGCCGCCGAGCTGAATACACGTTATGCCGATAGAACCGGGTGTCTCGGAATCCACGGCGCTTTGGCTGGCTCGGACGATGCTGAACCTATTCGACGCGCGCTGGTCGATGCACGCGCGAGCGCAGAGGCATCGCTGCGAGATCGCTTCGAACGAGCGAAGCAGGACGGAGATTTGCCGGAGACGGCCAACGCTACTGCGCTAGCCGCGTACGTATGCGCGGTGCTCCACGGTATGGCGGTCCAAGCGAAGGCGGGCTTCAGTCGCGATGTCCTGGAAGCGGTTGTCGAGCAAGCCTTGTCGACCTGGCCATCGAGAACCAGGCCGCCCTAGGACCGCTGCAAATGTAACAACGCCGTCACCGTCAGACGCCATTCGCTTTGATCTTTCGGAGGCTTGAAGCCCTTTTCGATCCGCGCCGCGTGCAGAATCCTGGCTGGATAGACGATCGCGCTGTTGAATTTCAGTTCATTGGCGAACACCGCCTCAAACATCGGACTGTCTCCATTGATATAGTCTTGCTGAGGAGGGCCGTACATGCGCAGATCGCTATTGAGTGCGAGCTGGTAGTTACTGACATTTTCCTCAGTGATCTCTTCGTACCCCGTCCTTCGATGACGGTAGAACGCGGTGCCGGAAAATCTCGGGCCGCATAGATAAATCACGGCCGCCAGCAAGTTCGAGTCTGTCGAGTCGTAGTGAGGAATGCGCTGCAGGGACAGCAGGTCCTTGCTCGCAGTGGTCACAACAGAGAAGAAACTCACATCGCGGGCGATGACCAGGTGACTCTCCAGCATGTCATTGCGCTGAAGGATCGGCGTGAGCCAGGCGCGGAATGAGATTGAGAAGCTGTCGGGCATTGCGGCTCGTATGCCCGGGTAAAGATTGCTGCGGTCCTCGGCATACGATTGAGAGAAGCCCAGGGCAGCCAGGCCATGGGGATCGTTCAGAACATTGTCGATGACGCTCACTTTGATACCGTGCCGACCGACACGTACCAGCTTGACCTCCGCATCGGGATTGAATGCGAATGAGGTCATATCGTGCGGCCCGCTAGCGCGCGTTACCCTGCCATGCGCGACTCAGAGCAATGCGCTGGTTCTTGAGTCGAATGAGCTTGAATAGTTGTCCGCTGGCGATCATCACGGCATAGAGCAGATCGAGGTAGCCGGCTTGCCACAGGCCGGCGATTTTCGCTTCGTCGAGTTGCCTGAATTTCTCTTCGTCGAGCCCGTACAGTCCCTGGACTTGCAGCGGGCTGCCATCATCCAACACGATGTCGAGCACGATAGGAGCCAGCAAATCCAAATCAAGCAGGGTTGCGACAAACTGCTCGGTCGCCGCCCTCCCCGCGACCAGTTCCCCCAGGATGGCCAATATCTCCTTGAGATAGGCAGAGTCGCTGCCATCAGCATTCACTAGGACCCGGGTGCCAGAGCCGTCCAGACAGGGATGATCGAGATCGATGCACAGCTCGTTGTCGGCGCCGACGTAAAAAGGCTGTCGTCGTACGTTCAATGGCACATACGCCACATCCAGCTCGGTGCCGGACCAGAACAGATTTTCTTCGAGCCCCAAGCCGCTCAGCACATAGGGAGCAAACCGTGCGGTCTCAGGATGCTTTGCAAACACAATGGGATATTGAGTCGCGGCTTTGCGGAACTCGCCCATGACAATCGGGATCAGGTGTTGACGGGCCGCACCGGCTTCGACCCGATCCGCGCGGATCCGCAATCCCTGATGTTCGCTGCGCGATAGCTCGACTAGATGCATCCTTCGATTCCTAGATCTTCTGCAGCCCCAGCGCTTTGATCTTATCGATCAGCTCCCGATTTCTCGGCAGCGCCTTGGTCCATCTCGCCTTGAGCGTTTCGTTCTGCGCGAAGGCCCGCTGGGCGCCGCCGATGTCGCGATCCAGCGGCTGATGGCGGATATCCGTTCTGAAGCCCATGCCGAACAGCACGTATTGATAGCTGGCCGCAGGAAACATCTCGCAGTTGCTGGTGAAATCCTGATCGCCCGGCGCCCGATAGCGCCACAGCGCCATCTGGTCCTTCAAGCTCTGCGGAATGCTCGCGGGATCGCGGTTGTCGATCCAGAATGCCGAATCGGTGCGTCGACTCAGAATGTAGTGCAGCTTCAGAAAATCGATGATCCGGTCCCAGCGATACTGAGTCGTCTTGTTATAACGATCGGCGACGATCGCCATCGTCTCGCGCGTTGCCGGCAGCATGGTGGCGATCATGTCGGCCGAGAGCTCGATCAGCACCAGCGCCGAGGCCTCGAGCGGTTCCAGGAATCCGCCCGAGAGACCGACCGCGACACAGTTTCCTTTCCAGAACACCTGACGATGTCCGCAAGCAATCTTGATCTCTCTGGGCTGCAGATCGCGCCCTCTGTCTCCCACATAGGCGCGTAGCTCACCAAGCGTGGCATCGGCAGTCGTGTGATTGCTCGAATAGACGTAGCCCACGCCGCGCCGGCTTTGCAGCCCGATGTCCCAGATCCAGCCGTGCTTCTGTGCGGTCGATACCGTATAGGGGACGATGTCGCTTCGTTCGTCGTCATAGGGCACCTGCAGGGCCAGCGCGCGATCGATAAAGAGCACATCGCTGCGATCCACGAACGGCACGCCCATCGTCTCGCCCAGTAACAGGGACCGGAATCCGGAAGCATCGACGAAGAGATCGGCGGCGAGGCGACCGGACTTGCGAGTTTGCACAGAATCGATGTCGCCCGCGTCATCTCTGATGACCTCGGTCACATCATCGACGATGTGACGAACGCCAAGCTTCTTCACGCAATGATCGCGAATGAAACCTGCGAACCGGCCGGCGTCCAGATGATAGGCGTAGTTGGCAACGCCGGCATATTCGGGGGTCGTGATCAATTTGGGCGCAAGCCCCAACTCACACACGGCCTCTTGAAAACAGACGGCGTTGGAGAACGAAGGCGCCTGCGGCTGCGCCTCCGAATATTTCATCCAGTAAGGCGCGAGGTCGAAGCTCGGAAAGCCCTCCGGCAACATCAGCGGATGGTAATAGAAGTCCGACGCCTCACCGGTCACCCACCGCGCGAACTTCGCGCCGTGCTTGAACGAGGCGTTACACTCGCGAAAAAAATCCGTCTCCGAGATGCCCACCTTCTTCAAGGTCGAGCGCATCGTCGGCCAGGTGCCCTCGCCTACCCCGATGATGCCGATGGTTTCGCTTTCAACCAGCGTAGTCTCGAGACCGGACGCGTGGCGAGCCGCGATGATGGCGGCGGTCAGCCATCCCGCGGTTCCACCGCCGACGATGCAAATGGATCGAATCGGACGCTCCATGACCCCATCTTATGCGATCAGAATTGGGCCCGAACGCCGATCTTGTAGCGGCGGCCGCTGTCCTCCGCATACAGAAACTGATCCTCGTAATAAGCGTACTTCAGGACCGGCCGATTGGTCAGATTGACGCCTTCCACGAACACCCCGAGGGTTTCGTTGATGTGATAAGTCGCACTGGCATCCAGCTGATAGCGACCGCGAACCTGCGTGACCGCCTGGCCGGCGCCGTTCAACGGCGGTGGCGAGAGATATTGCAGGAAGTTTTCACGCCAGTTGAGCGCCATACGCGCTTCGAAATTGCTCCGGTTATCGTAAAACAACACGCCATTGGCCGAGTTGGACAGCCCGGTCAGCGCGAATTTGTTGGTCAGATCCTGCGGATCCAGGTCCTTGTCGCTATGGGCGAGCGTGCCATTCAGCTGGACGCCAAAGCCGCTGTCGCCGAACGACTGCTGAATCCCCGCTTCCAATCCGTACACCTGCGCATTCTCTCCGTTCGTTGGCGCGGTGATGGTGAACTGCGCCGGCTGTCCGGTCGCTGGATCGAGCAAAGGTGTCCCGGAAGCATTGTTCACCACGCCGGTCGTCTGGTTCAGCACGATGAAATTGCTCACGTCCTTGTAGTACACACCCACCGAAATGAAATTGGCGCGGCCGTAATAATATTCGAACGAAAGATCCAGGTTGTTGGATCGAAACGGCTCCAGATCCGGCGTGCCACTGGCCGCCGCGAAATTGCCCGGCCGCAAGGTCACCAGCGTCGTGACCGGTGAAAGCTGCTCTAGCGTCGGGCGCGTCATCGTCTGGCTCGTGGCGAAGCGCGCGGTGATTTCATCCGTCAGCGCCCACTTGAACGACAGGTTGGGCAGGATATCGGTGTAGTGATTCGATTGGGTCACGGTGGCCGTGCCGGCGGTGGCAACGCCGTATTGAGTGGCGTCGTTGGCAAGCCTCGTCAGCGCGACGAAGTTGGTCGCAAGACCGCTGATATCCGCTTGCGTATTCTCGACACGCACGCCCACCACGCTGCTGAAGGATCGACCGCCCAGGCTGCCTGCAAACACCGCTTGCAGATAGCCACCGTAGACTTTCTCCTCCACCAAAGAATCGTTCACTTTGGGCGGCGCGAATGTAAAACCGGGCGTGAGGGCCTGTTGCTCCCGGGTGATCGCGTCAAACAAAGACTGTCCGTCGAAAGTGAGCCACTGAGTGGTGAGGCGATCCGCACCGCTGATACCGGACAAGAAGCCGCCACCCGCGTTGAATACGCCGATGGGGACACTTGCCGGAGAGGGATTGTTATAACCGCACGTCGTGCATCCCGTGCCGCCGTCATTCGAATAGAGCGCAGTATCCTTCTTGTCGCGAGAAAACAAACCGCCCAGACGCAAGCTGGTCAGTCCCTCGTTCGCATCGTCACCCTCCACCGCGAGATCGGCGCGCAACTGAGTCACTTCGTCATCGACGCCATAGCCGCGATAAAGCATCACGTGCTGGAACATCGGCTCCGTGCCACCGGCTACACCGGCGTTGGCACCACTGCTCGGTCTCACGAAGCCGGTGGTAAACGGCAGGACCGACCCGTCCGATTGATATCGAATCGTTTGTCCGGTGTATCCGAGCAATGCCAGCTCGCTTTCCGCCCCGCCATTCGGATCTTCCTTGGCTCGCGAGAAGCTGCCGTCCAGATTGAGCGTCATGCGATCCGAGATCTTCCATTCGGCATTGAGACCGGTCGCGGTCAGACGAGTCTTCTTGTCGAACGCCTTGTCGTGGAAGTCCGAAGCCATGCCGACACCTTGGGTCAGGTCGATCGCGGTGCCATTGGCGTCGGTGACGACGTTGGTCAGGTTGGACGGCGTGAACCAATGGCCGAACGATCGCGCGTCCGTCGTATTGGTAAAGCGCGAATAGAGCGTGTCCGCCGTAATCGTCAGATCGTCATTGGGCTTGTATTGCAGGACCAAGGTGCCGCCCACGCGCTTGCGATCTTCGAACGTCACTTTGGTGTCGAAGTTTTGCGGGACGAACAGATTGGCTTGCGGATTTGACGCGGTCGCCTGCACCCCCGCGCCGCCATTGATCTGCGCAGCCGGCGTACCGCCATTGACGATCCAACCGTCGGTCTGCGCCTGATTCAGCCGATCCTTGCGGCGCTGATAGCTGCCCGACGCCAGAATCCCCAGGCGCCCATCGAAGAAACGGTCGCTGATCAGAAATGCCGCATCCGGCGAGGTGTCCTCGGAATTGTCCTCGTAATTCACATCCGCCGACGCAGAGAGTTTGAATCCGCGATAGTCGAAGGGCCGCGCCGTCCTGACGTTGATGGCCGAGCCCACGCCACCGGACTGAAGATGGGCCACCGAAGACTTGAACACCTCGACGCCAGCAATGAGCTCCGACGCGAGCGTATCGAACGAAAAGGCTCGCCCGCTCGCCTGCGACGGGTCCGTGGGTGTCGCAATCTGTCGCCCGTTGAGCAACACGGTATTGAATTCAGGTCCAAAGCCGCGAACCGTGACAAACGCACCTTCACCGCCGGAGCGATCGATCGACACGCCCGTAATTCGTTGCAACGACTCTGCGAGATTGGTGTCTGGCAGCTTGCCGATATCTTCGGGTGAAATAGCATCGACAATTCCCAACGAGTCGCGCTTGATCGACATGGACGTTTCGAGCGATTGGCGCAGACCGGTCACGACCACTTCCTGAATGGTTTCGCCGGGCGTCGATGACTCCTGCGGCTCACGAGCTGGCGGGGTTTGCGCCTGAGCCAGCCGGATGAAACCTGAATGCCCGCCGGGCACCGTAGACGAGGTGGAAGGCGAAGCGGGCGTGTCGCTGCTCGTAGCGTCCGCACGCTTTTTCTCGATGGCGACTGGACGAATGGTCGCGGTATCTTCTCCGCTGTAGATCGCGACCAGGCCTGTCCCTCGTAACATCTGCTCCAGCGCCGCGCGCTTTTCGAGCTGCCCGGACACCGGGTTGGCAGTCGCGCTTCGGACCACATCGTAGCGATAGAGCAATTGCATCTTCGCCTGAGCGGCGAAATTCTTCAGCGCATCCGGCAGAGGCTGGGGGCCGATGTCAAATTGTGCTGGATCGGCATTCGCGCTGCCCGGCGCCGCCAGCAGCAGCCCCGACGTGCAGGCCAACGCCTGCAGAATCGCCAATCTGACCAACCGATTGGTCGCTCTCATGCCCCCTCCTTGGATGCTCGCGTCTTATGATTCTCACTCTCTGCAGTTAAAACGACCCGCGAGCCGCCCGATCCCCCTACTCGATTTCTATTCAGTCACCGCTTCGATGTAAACATGATCCGCGCCGGGCCGCCGGATCCGAGCGCCGAATCCATCCTCCAGCATTTTCAGCAATGCTTCCGCCCCTTCGGGACTGGTCTGAAAAGTCCCGCCCACGGGCAACTCACGCAGCGAATCGTCCACCACTTCGATTGTGAGCGGCGTGTATCGCATCAGCTCATTGACGACGTTGCCAAGCGGCTCATCGTGGAAATACAAGCTCTTTTGTCGCCAGGCCAGCGAACGGTTGAGCTCCGCTGTATTCAAAGCGCGGATCACATCGGCGCTGCCTCGTGCGTCAGCTTGCTCACCTGCGGTCACCGCTGCTGCCGATTTAGCATATGAAGCGTCCGAGGGGGGCAACTTGCCGCCGCCCGCATCCACCACCTTGACCGTGCCCTCGCTGACCGTGACCTGCACTCCGGCCGGTCGCAAGTAAACATTGAAGGCCGTACCGACCGCACGCACCCAGCGATCGCCGGCGTGCACCCAGAACGGCCGACCCGCATCGTGAGCCACGTTGAAATAAGCCTCGCCGCGTTCCAGATAGATCACCCGGCTTCCCGGGCTATAGTCGACATCGACCCGACTGTTGGTATTGAGATTGAACGAGGAGCCATCGGGCAACGTCACCGCCACCTGCTCACCCACCGCCGTTTGAAAGCGGGTGTCCGCTTGTTGTTTGTAAAAGCTCCAGACCGTGCTGAGAACGACCGCTGCAACGGTCGCCGCCAATACGCCGGCCAGCCAGCGCGATGACTGTGCCTGTCGAGTCGTGGCGGCATTCATCGCTTGACCGAAGTACACCGCCCGAACGAGCGGGCCGGTTTTGACCAGCTCATTCCAGGTCGCCTTCAGGTCGGCATAAGCCTTCACATTGCACGGATGAGCACGCAGCCACGCCTCGAAACGCGCGCGATCGTCGGGGGTCACGTCGTCAGCGTTCATGCGGGCAATCCAGTCGCTCGCCTCGCGCTCGGTGTCTTTCGGATTCGGCAGCCGATAAAGCTCACCCATAGTGCCGTCTCGTCGCTCCATAGTGGAGCTGCAGATAGCGATTGGTTTCGCGTATGCCGCGCGAGATATGTTTCTCGACGGTCTTCACCGAGATGCCGAGACGGTCCGCAACCTCCCGGTACGAGCACTCATGAAATACGCGCAGCGTGAATGCCGCGCGACATTGCGGAGGCAGCCGATCGATGGCCTGTTGGATGAGCCGGTTGCGCTCATCTCGCAGCAGCCCCGACTCCAGCGACTCCTGTTCAACCTCGCCCGACAGCTCATCGGCGCTCGACAGTGCATCGCGCTCCACCGTCCGTCGATGGCGAATCTCGTTGGCGGCCAGATTGCGCGCCGTGGAAAAGAGAAAGGCTCGGGGCGTAACGATGGAGTCGCGTTCGCGATAGGTCCGAAGAAACGCTTCCTGGACGATTTCTTTGGCCGTCTCGCTGGAGCGCACGAAGCGCCGGATGTATCGAAGCAGCGCCTGTCGACTCTCGGCGAAGAGCTTGCTGAAAGTCTCGGTGGGAGAGTCTGAGGTTGGCGTCATTGCCGTAGGTGCGATCCGTCTGAGCCACCCTACCCCTTCCGTGGGCACCACGGCAACTATGCCAACTCACATGGGGGATTTCAGCAGCTCGGGTGTCGAACGTGCGCACGGAACAACTTCCGGAGGTACAGTATTGACCATCACGCCCTAGCGAGGTGGTCTCATGGCCCTGTCTCCGTTGGCCGGCAAGCCGGCCCCCAAGGAATTGCTGATCGATCCCGCGCAGCTCGAGCGTGAATACTACGCACGCCAGCCCGATCCGACCGATCCGACTCAGCTGGTCAGTTTCGGGACCAGCGGCCATCGCGGCTCACCGCTGACTGGCTCGTTCAACGAAGCGCACATTCTTGCGATCGCTCAAGCCATCTGCGACTACCGGCGCACTCAGGGGATCAGCGGGCCGTTGTTCGTCGGCCGAGACACACATGCGGTGTCCGCCCCGGCGCAGCGCACCGCCTTGGAAGTGTTTGCCGCCAACGGCGTCGAGACCGTCATCCAGAGCGACAATGGCTTCACTCCGACACCCGCGATATCGCGGGCCATTCTCGTGCACAACCGTGGCCGGACGGAGCGCTTGGCGGACGGCGTTGTGATCACGCCTTCGCACAACCCGCCCGCGGATGGCGGCTTCAAATACAACCCGCCGCATGGCGGACCGGCCGACTCCGACGTGACCGGCTGGATTCAAGCACGAGCCAACACGCTCCTGCGTGAAGGCAATCGAGGGGTCAATCGCGTATCGCCTGCGGCGACCGGCATTCGCGAGCAAGACTTCGCCGCAGCGTATGTGGAAGACCTTCGGCATGTCATCGATATGGACACGATCCGCGACGCTCGACTGAAACTCGGGGTGGATCCGCTCGGCGGCGCCGCCGTGAATTATTGGGAGCCGATCAATCGCGTTTACGGAATAAACATCGACGTGGTCAACCCGCGAGTCGATCCCACGTTCGCGTTCATGACGGTGGATCACGACGGCAAGATCCGCATGGATTGCTCGAGCCCCTACGCGATGGCGAGCCTGCTCGGCTTGAAGGATCGCTTCGACGTCGCATTCGCCAACGACACCGATGCCGATCGCCACGGCATCGTCACGCCGTCGGCCGGTTTGCTGAATCCCAACCACTATCTCGCGGTCGCAATTCGCTATCTGTTGTCACATCGCCCGAACTGGAGCACGCGCGCGGCAGTCGGCAAGACCCTCGTGTCGAGCAGTCTGATCGACCGCGTGGTGGCCACCTGCGGACGGCGGCTGTTCGAATCGCCGGTGGGATTCAAATGGTTCGCGCCGGGGCTGCTCGATGGCTCCGTTTGCT
This sequence comes from Steroidobacter flavus, assembly GCF_042651805.1. Classification (NCBI taxonomy): domain Bacteria; kingdom Pseudomonadati; phylum Pseudomonadota; class Gammaproteobacteria; order Steroidobacterales; family Steroidobacteraceae; genus Steroidobacter; species Steroidobacter flavus. Next base: position 1,508,378 of record NZ_JBHSDU010000015.1, read on the forward strand.
TCGGCGGCGAAGAAAGCGCGGGCGCCAGTTTTCTGCGCCTGGATGGAACGGCTTGGAGCACCGACAAGGACGGGCTCATTCTCGCCCTGCTCGCGGCTGAAATCACGGCGCGCACTGGCAAAGATCCGGGCGAACACTATCGCGAGCTCACCGCCCAGTTCGGTACTCCCTTCTACACACGCATCGACGCGCCGGCGACGCCAGAACAAAAGGCACGCCTCGCGAATCTGTCTGCCGAGGCGGTGCGCGCCTCCACGCTTGCAGGTGAGCCAATCACTGGGAAGCTGACTCACGCGCCGGGCAACAACGCGTCGATCGGTGGACTCAAGGTCGTAACAGATACGGGCTGGTTCGCAGCGCGCCCCTCCGGCACCGAGAACCTTTACAAGATTTATGCAGAGAGCTTCCGCGATACGCGGCATCTGGAAATGTTGGTGGCCGAAGCCCAGCAGATCGTCACCGAATCCCTCAACCCAGCATCGGCCTGATCGTGACGTCGAGCAATTTTCCGCGTCGGAGCACGCGCGTCCGGACCTCGCGCGTCGCAAGCTCTGCGGTCAATAACCGATGCAAATGATCGAGACCCGCAATCGGCGCACCGTCGAAGTCGAGCAACACATCGCCCTTCTCGAGCTTCGAACGCGCGGCGGGTCCGTCTGACTGAATCTCGAGCACGAGAATGGCCGTCTGCATTTGCCGTTGCAGCGTCCGTTGAATGCGTCGATCGAGCGTAATTGTCTGGCCGGCGACGCCAAGACGACTGCGGCGTACGCGACCTTCGCGCATCAGCGTCGCCGCGACGTTCGCTGCGATGTCGATGCCAATCGCGAAACAGATTCCCTGCGCTCCACCGGCAATGGCGGTGTTGATCCCGACGACCCGGCATGCGCCGTCGACCAGCGGACCGCCGGAGTTTCCTGGATTCAGCGGCGCATCGGTTTGAATCACGCTTTCAACGAGTCGACCCGACTGGGTTCGTAAGCTGCGGCCGAGCGCGCTCACGATGCCCGCGGTCACTGTTGCCTGATAGCCAAGCGGATTGCCGATCGCGACCACGAGTTGCCCAACGCGCAAGGTCGACGACGTGCCGAGCGTCGCATACGCGAAACCGCTGCCCGTCAGGCGTAGCACGGCGATGTCGGTTGCGGGGTCGTCGCCTACGAGCGTGGCGCTCACTTCGCGACCGTCAGTCAGCGTGGCGGTGAGCTCGCTCGCACTGCCGGCCACGTGACTGTTCGTCAGCAAATATCCGTCTGGCGTGTAGAGCACGCCGGAGCCGACCCCGAGCGGGCGGCCATTCGACGCGCGAGCCGTGATGCTCGCGACTGCCGGGCTCACGCTATCGAACGCTTGTGCCACGAGCTCGGAGTATGGATCGAGCGCTTCTGGCTCGAGGCGAGGTGCGGGAATCATTTGCCGATATTCGCGCGACTCAGGGATGCGAGCACCTAGCCGAATGACCGGCTCCCCGGTCATCCGACCGATGGGCGCGACCGGACGCACGCGCGCAGGCTTGCACCCTACTGTCGCGGAGCCGCCCATGAACCTCGAATCGAACCCTCTGCAGCTGCATTCACAGGCCATCGAAGCCATCGTCGCGGCAGCGAAGACTCGCATCGTCGCGATTCGGAACGCCGCGCATCGACACGTCACCGGATTCGTTTGGCATCCGGATGCGATCGTCGCGTCTGAGCAGACCATCGGCGAGCGCGACGAATATGAGATCGTGGCCACGAACGGGCATTCATACCGCGCTCAGATCGTCGGTCGCGACGCGGGTACGAACGTTCTCGTCCTGCGACCGAGCGAGCGCATCGACGTGAGCCCGTATAGCCCGGCCCTGCCGACCCTCGGCGGCCTGGCGCTGGCGCTGGCGGCGAACGTCGACGGTACGCCGGCGGTGCGCATCGGCGGCGTACGTAGCGTCGGCGATGGCTGGTTCAGCCGGGCCGGCGGTCGCATCGATCAACGGATCACCCTTGATATTCGCCTTCATCGCACCGAAGAAGGAGGACCGGTGGTCGATGCAATGGGTGCCTTGATCGGCATGTCGACGCTCGGCCGCCCCGGCGAAGTGCTCGCGATCCCCACCGCGACGCTAGATCGCGTCGTGCCCCAATTGATCGCGAATGGACGCGTCGCCCGCGGCTGGCTGGGCGTTGCGCTACAGCCGATCGCCGTACCCGATGCGCTCGTCGAGCAGGCAGGCCAGCGGATCGCGATGATGGTCATGTCGCTCGCGGAGCAAGGGCCTGCCGCAACGGCTGGCGTGACGGTCGGCGATATTCTGTTGACGGTCGATGGCATCGCCTTACGCGGCATGCGCCCGCTCGCGGCGCGGCTGAGCGAAGAGAACATCGGCCAATCGGTGGAGGTCAGACTCATACGCGGCGGACATATCCTAAAACTGGACGCGCAGATCGGCACTCGTCCGTAATCCCGGCGATGCCGCTTCTCGTCGGCGTGCTGGCTACGGACGATGCGCGACGCGCGGCGCTGACTCAGCTCGTCGAAGACGCAGGTCATCGCGTCGTGGCGATGGCTGAGTCGGATGTGATCGTTTGCGATAAGAAACAAGCGTCGATGTCGCGACCGGCTCTCGTATTCAGCGACGAGAGTGCTTCGAGCGGCAATCGTCTGCCTTGGGATGCTTCGTCGAGCCAGGTCGATGCGGCGCTCCGTGCCCTGGCGGCCGGCTTGTCGATTCGACTCGCCCGTTCAGTTGCACGCCGCGGCTTCGAAGAACTCGCGGATTCGGCAGTTCAAAGCATCCTTACGCCACGCGAGCTCGATGTGATCGAAGCGATCGGCGCGGGGCTCAGCAATAAAGCCATCGCGCGCGAACTCGAGATCTCGCTCCACACCGTCAAATTTCATATCGAATCGCTGTTACGCAAGCTCGGAGCACGCACGCGGGCGGAGGCCGTCGCAAAGGCGATGGAACGGCGGAGGAAAGAGACCGTCGAGCTGTGAACTGATCAGCCCGAGCTTGGCCTGGGCTTGTGCAGATCGCCGCGGAGCGTGTCGGCGTATGTACCGAAGCAACACAGGCTTCCATATTGACTGAATGAATAGAGCCCGATCGTGCCGGGGTCTTTCTCCAGCCCTTCGGGCAAGGGGTGCGGCACGGCGCGCCGGAGAAGATGGTTCTTGATCAGGTAGTCCACCTGACGAACCGCCAGCCCGGGCCCGCCGTCAATCGCTTCGACGGGCGCCCAGATCGTTTCTATCGCGAGTGTATTCGCGGTGGTCGAAAAATCCGCGCAGAACACCAGCGCATCGGTCCAGCTTCGGCAGAAGTACAGCCTGCTGCCATACAAATAAATATCCCACTTCTGCTCCATGCGCTGCGCCTTGAAGAGCACGCCATCCGCGGTTCCGCCGCCGGGATACACGAGCCGATGCTCGATCGCCGTCGCGCCCTCCGGCATTTGCCCCACGTGATTTGCGCCCACGCTCTTCCTGAGCGCGACGAACTTATCCGCGACGTCCTTATCGTTGGTCGTCGCCCGCATCGCACGGACGAATGCCAGACAGTCGTAACCGTCGACGGTGAACGGATTCCTCGGATCGTCCTTGCCGAGCCAGCGAACTTCACTCATGCATCCACGCTCGTTTGCATCTCTAGCACCCGTTGTATTTGCTGACTGCGCCGCCGTTCGAGCAGCCAGATTAGAGCCCATGGAACGCCACCGAACACCGCCGCCGCGGTGCCTCCGTTCATCAGAACTTCGCCCGTCAGGCCTCGCGTACGAATCCAAGGCTCGAAGATCACGATGGCAACCGCGAGCAACAGTATCAGGATTCCAACCACCGGACCGAGCCACACGCGAAACCGCCGCTGAAACGGCGCCCCAACGTACCGTCCCATGGGTCATCCGCACTGAACTGCCGCAGCACCTTGACCTGCGTCGGCGAGCGCATCCATAGCATGCCAGACTCCTTTCCTTGTTATCAGCCGCGAAACTAGATGGACTCGTCGGTTCCCGCAAGCGTTCCGCGCGCTGCCCTTTTGAGCGAGGCAGCGCGCGGGGAAAATTCGGAGAATGCGCCGCTTGGATCGGCACCTGGCAGCGCTATGCGTACGACCTTTGGGCAAACCTCCGCGTTCAGAATTACAACTTATGCACTGACCCTCGGTGCCCTGTGGCTGTCGAGCCCCGCAGCCCTGGCGGCGCGCCGGCCCTGTGACTGCGATAATCTCGAGCAGGTCGAAGAGCACATCGCTCAGCAGGAATTCCTTCGCAAGCTGTTCCAGCAGTGGGAGGAGTACATGCCGACCTCGTTGAACACGCCCGAGGACGTGCGGCAACGGGCGCTTACGTTGTTTCACCTAACGTTCTATGGCGTGCCCACGGAAGTGCCCCAGGGCACAGGGTCCGGCGCCGGCGCGGCGTATGGGACATTGCTGGATCCGGACGAGCACTGCCCGCTCGTCAAGTATCTTTACGATGAGAAGGGCAACGCGATCATCCGGGAGACGCAGCGATCCCGCGAGGAGCACCGCAATCCGCCGCAGCTCGAACAAGCATGGGAGCGCATTACCGAACGGGAATACCCGAGCCGCGAATGCGCAGCACTCGTGAGATTCACATTGGCGCACGAGCGACATCATCAGCACACCTGTCAGAGCCCCAGCACGCCGAAGTCCAACTGGGAGAATGCGCGGTTTTTCGTGAAGAACGATCGGGAGGCGTACGAGGCGGGTCTGGACATTCTGTACGCCGAGCGTGATCGATTGAAGCGTCAGTGCGAGAAACATCCGCCGCGTGACGGGCGCTGGCGTGGCACGCTCAAGTACGCCTACGTCTACCACACGTTCAATTCGGAAATCCTGGAGAAGGGTTCGAACAACGTGTATCTCGACGCCACGGGCGAGTCACAAAGGGGCGAGCGCAGAACCGTCCGCGCCCGGGCGAGCATCGACGCGCCATCCGGCGGCGGCAATATCAAACTCCCCTATCGCGCCTCGCGCCAGGAAGCGTGGTTCAACAAGATTCTGTGGGAGATGCCGGGCGAATGCGGCTGGTATAAAAAGACGAACTGGAAGTTCGACGCCGGCAACGAGATGCGCTCGGAGGCCAACATCAGCGGCACAGCTGATGGCGAGCTGCGAATCGACGAAACGTCCGGCACCCTGACCATCGAATATGACGTGCCCCAGATGCCTGAAGGCACGCACACCCGGCACGACTGGACCAAGCCCGAAGGCACTTGCGGGGAACGGACGGACCGGAAGAGCGACACGACGCAGGGGCGCGTGCAGACCATGCCGGGCGTCAGCGTATCGATGAAGGTCACGATCGACCCGAAGCATCCGAACGATGTCGACGTCGTCCGGATCGAAACCGACGGCACCGGCAAGGGCCAGCACTACTGGGCGCTGCAACTGCATCGCCAGCCTGCGGAGTGATGCCATGACCAGCGCTCGCATCTACGCACTCGCGTGCATCTCGCTTGCCGTCCTGACTGCGTGTGGCAAGGGCGAAGTGACACCGGCCGAGCACAACGGTGAACGCCCTACCGCCGCGAGGCCATCGTCGGAACAATCGTTTGACGAGGCAGCCGTTGCCACCAAGGAAATCCACCTCACCGAGGAAATCGTCGATCCGGATGCAAACGAGCCGCTCGCATCGGACGACGAAGATACGATCGATGTTCCTGCGGCCACACCCACAGACAGCATCACGCTCGCTAACACGCAGGGCGAAGTGACGTTTCGGACGATGCAGACGTCCAGCCTGAGAGCGACCGACGCTCAGGCCACGCTCGCCGAGCAGGTCGCACGCCACAACAGAGAAGTTCGCCAGGGAGCATCGTCAGGTTCGACGGAGACGGCAGGATCGGCGTCGGAACCGGCACCGCCGGACGCGACCGCTTCATCGAGCAACGCGGTGCCCGCCGCACCGTCCACACCCGTCGCTCAAGACAGCAAGCCGTCGACACCGCCACCCGCGCCCGTCGATGAAAAGAAAATCCTCGCGGATCCGCTAGGCCAATGGGCATCGAGCGCCGTGGCGAGCTCGACGTACGCGCAAACAACCGGCGAGAAGGCCGGCTACTCCGCGTGGCAGGCCACCGGCGCACCCAACGTTTCGCGCTACTCCGACGATCCAGCGGCGTGGACCACCAAGTCCGGCGATTCCAAAGTGCCCGAATGGTTGGAAGTGAAATTCGGCAAACCGGTGTACGCAAGCGGCTTGCGCATCCGTCAGAGCGCTGCGCCTGGCGTCATCAGCAAGCTCGAGCTGAGGGACGCCGACGGCGCCTTCCACGAGATGTGGAGCGGCACGGACACCACGCCGTATGAGAAGAATACGATCGGCTGGCTGATCAAAGAGTTTCCGAAAACATCCTTCCTGGTGACCGGCGCTCGCATCACATTGGAAACGGCCCGCGTTTGGGGATGGAATGAGATCGACGCCGTGCAGCTGGTCGGCGAGCCCTAGCTATCTCACACCACGAGCCCGTTCTCCAGCCGCACGATCCGATCGGCGACATCGAAGTAGCGGTCGTCATGAGAAATCACGACGACCGATTTACCCTCCTCGCGCAGCTCCGCCAGGACCTCACGGTAGAAAATGTTCTTGAACCCGGGGTCCTGGTCGGCCGCCCACTCATCGAACACCAGCACCGGGCGATCCTCGAGGCAGGCGACGACCAGCGCCAGTCGCTTGCGCTGACCATGCGACAGCGAGCGCGTGGTGAAGGCCCCCTCGCGCAATTGCACTTTGTGTAGCAGCTGCAACCGGGCCAGCAGGCGGTTGCCCCGCTCGTCCAGTTCCGGGCGGCGTTGTTCGAGCAGGCTGTCGAACAAATGAAAATCCGAGAACACCGCGGAGAACTGCTGTCGATACCGATCGCGATTGGCATCGTCGATGAGCTCGTCATTGAGCAGAATGGCGCCCGCCTCCGGCGGATACAGGCCGACCAGAACTTTCGCCAGCGTCGTCTTGCCGCTGCCGTTGCCCCCCACGAGGAACGTCACTTCACCCGGCGCGAAGCGCAGGTCGATGGGACCGACGTGAAACGACTCGTTGCTCTGCGGATCGTGATATCGATGCCGGATCGATTGCAGCTCGATACTTCGCAACGCCCCCTCGGACACGGCGGTAACTTCGAGCTCGGTGGACTTCATACCACGCACCAGCGCCTCGATGCGTTCGGCGGCGACCTTCACCAGGTTGGCATTCGGAATGCTGACCAGCAGCGCCTGCAAGGGGCCGACCATATAGACCATCACCAACGCAAACCCCGTCAACACCCGCGCGCGATCGGGAATGTCGCCGGCGATGACAAACAACACCAGGCCCAGGAAGGCGTAGATCAGAAAATTGCCCCAGCTGGAAGCCGCGACGAACAGCGACATGCCCACCGTCCTCTGGCGCCGCACACTCTCGATGGACCGGCTCAGGACCGAGTCGCTGAAGAAGCGGCGCTTGGCGCGATTGAGGCGCAATTCCTTCGCCCCTTCCGTAAGCGATCGAAAGTGCTCGAATAACCGCTCCTGCTCGGCGGTGCCCGAGCGCAGATAGTTGATCGCCTTCAGATGCGCGAGGTGATAACCGAAAGCACCGAGCGCGACGAACGGCAGCGTGACCAGGAAAATCCTCGGCGACAACACCATGAGGTAGATCAAACATCCGACAACGATTGCGCCACTGGTCAACAGCGCCGGCACGCTCACAAAAAACTGGGTCACGCTCGCGGTGTGCTCCGACAACGCCGATTGCACCGACGCGGAACCGACGCGCTCCAGATACCTGAACGGCGCCTGCATCACCTGACCGCTGATGTACTCGCGCAGCTCCGCGCCGGCCCGTTGCCGCAAGTTCTGAAACAACATCGCAGAAAACATATGAGCACACATCGCCGCGACGGCCGAGAGCGCAAATTTCAAACCCTGCAATGGCGCGGTGGTCTGGGCGGCCAGCACTACGTTGATCTGGCTGACCAGGAACACACTGCAGGAGCCGGATATCACGCTGGCAATCGCCGCAGCGAGCAGCGCCCCACGGAAACGCCGGATCAGAAATGACAGCACGGAAACATCGTGGAGCCGCATGCTGCGTCAGACGAACCAGCGGTGCGTATGTTTAGTCGGCCCCGTCCACTAAACATTTCACGGCGCCGTTCGTCTTAGCTTCATCGTTCGCCGCCAAGGCCGCCCTGACCATGAGAGTATCGTTGGCCCTACTCCTGCTCCTGAGCGCCTGCGCCTCGCCGCAAGCCAGCGACTCGCCGGCACGCGGCACCGTGAAAAGCGTCGAGCAACTGTCGACCTTCTCCCGCCAGTCGATCGATGCAAAGAACAAGTTCGTGGCATTGAGCGGCGCCGCGCAATGTGACGTGCAAGTCATACAGGTGACTTACGACAGTATCGGCGTGCGTAGCGAGCCAGTGACACTATCGGCAGCGATCTATGTTCCGCAGGGCTGTGCCGGGCCGTTTCCGTTGCTCGCCCAGGCGCATGGCACGCAATCGGACCGCAAACGTTCGTCGGCGGAAGTCGATGCCGGCAACACCGCCATCACGTTTTTCGCCGCCCAAGGTTATTTGGTCGTCACGCCCGATTACCTCGGGCTCGGCAAGTCCGACTATCCCTTTCACCCCTATCTGCACGCCGACTCCGAAGCCAGCGCCATCATCGACGCCATCCGCGCGGCACGTGCAGCGGCTCGCGATCTGGCCATTCCCGCCGACGATCGAGTGATGTTGTTCGGCTATTCCCAAGGCGGCCATGCGGCGATGGCCGCGCAGCGCGAGATCGAAAGAAACCACGCCGGTGAAATCAAACTGATCGCGTCCGCCCCCATGGCTGGGCCGTACTATCTATCGCAAACATTCCTCGGCTCTTGGTTCGGCTACACCGCGGGCGAGCCGAACTCGTTGGCCTCGGAGTTGTTCGCGTACACACTGCTCAGCTACAACCAGGTCTACGGCCTGTATTCGGATCCCGGCGAGGTCTTCGCCGCGGCTTATGGGAAACCAGTCGAGCAACTGTTCTCCGGCGCGCTGACCATCACCGAAATCGACCGCCAGCAGGCGCTGCCCGCGGGTGGCAAGCTCAACGAGCTGAGAAATCCAGCCTTCAGCGCCGCGTTCCTGCTCGATGAGAATCAGCCGTTTCGCAGGGCGCTACGCCAGAACGATCTTCTCGACTGGCGCCCCGCCGCGCCCACGATCCTGTGCGGCAGCAGTCGTGACACCGTGGTCGACCTGCAGAATGCCTATGCCGCGCAGACTGCATTTCGCGCACGAGGCGCCGACGTAGCAGTCATCGACGTGGCGGACAGCATTCCACCCGAAGTGGATGGCACCGGCCATCACCGTTACAGCATGGCCTGTTACAGCGCCGTCCGACGCCAGCTGTTCGATCCGATCCGACGCGGTGAGATCAGAACGACGCGCGCAAGGTGAGCGTGAAGTTCATCGGCTCGCCATAATAGTTCTGCCGGGTCGCGTTCGTGACGCGCTCGTAGTAATTCTTATCGAACACATTGTTCACGTTCAGCGAGGCGTTGAGCCGCTCGGTGATTCTGTAACCGACGCGTGCGGACACGATGCTGTAACCGCCGGACTCGAAGCGAACCGTGCCGGCGTCGCTGTACACGCCGCTCGAGGTTCGCACACCGCCACCAACGTCCAGCCCACGCACCCAATGGTCGGGCAGCGTGTATGTGGTCCACAGAGTGAATGCATGCTTCGGAGTCAGCGTGCTCAGCGGCTGACCGGTCTGTATCGCCGTCGCGCCACGGATGAATTCGGTTTCCGTGAAGGCATAGCCCGCCGTGAGATTCCACGCCGGCGTGATCAGACCGCTGACTTCTGTTTCGAAGCCCTGGCTGCGCGCTTCACCGATCGGCACGAAGAAGCCCGCGTTGTTCACGTCCGCGATGGAGCGGTTCTCGTCCTCGATTCGAAACACCGCCGCGCTGGCATTCAATCGCCGCGCCAGGAACTCGCCTTTGACCCCCGCTTCATACTGCGTGCCTGTGCGTGGCTCGAGCTGAGTACCGAGCGCGGTCCGCTGATTCTGGGGCTTGAAGATATCGGTGTAGCTTGCGTAGAGCGTCAGCGCATCGGTCAGGTCATAGACCACCGCGGCATACGGAGTAAATTCGCTTTCCGCCTCGGCGTCGGACAGCACCGCGCGCGTCACCGGATTGCGCACCGTGGACTCCCACCAACTGACACGGCCGCCCGCGATGAACGTCAGCGAGTCCGTTGCGCTCAGGCGCAGTTGACCATAGAAGCCATACTCTTCCGCCTTCAACACCTCGTCGGTGGCGGTCGTGTCGACCCATTGCGGCTCCACGAGCTGGAAGTTGTGATTGAACACATTGGTCGTGGCGACCGTCGAATCGGGCGTGCGGTCCTCGCTCTTATCGAGCTTGCTGTAGTCCGCACCGACGGTGACCACATGGCCGCGCCCGAGCCATTCGAACGGCGTGCTCAGGAACACATCGGCCCCCGTGCTCTCCTGCTCGAAATCCAGCCGAAGGTATTGCAACCGTACGTCACCGTTGGCGGCAACGGCGCCCGCACCACGCATGCCTTGATAAAACATATCCCGGTTCTGGCGACGCACGGCGACCTTGAACTGTCCGCCGTTATCCAGCCGCTGCTCCAGCTCGGCAAACAAATCCATGTTCTCCATGTCCTGCACGTTCCAATCCGACACCAGTGCGGTGGAACGCGCGACATCCAGCAACCTGCCATCGGCATACGCAGGCAGGCCTTGATTGAAGACAGCGTCGACTTCCTGATATGTCCCGCCCACCGAGAGCGTCGTCGATTCGGTCAGGTCAGTTTCCAACGTGCCGTAGATCACCTGCTTATCGGCAGGCGAATGATCCAGATACGAATCGCGATCCTCGTACACCGCAACCCCGCGGGCCCGCACGGTGCCGGCATCGTTGAGCGCGCCGGTCACATCGAGCTCACCGCGATAGCTATCCCAGGAGCCGCCGCTCAGCAGGCTGTTGAAATGCGCTGTCTCCAGCGCGCGTTTACGCGCCAGATTGACCGTCAAGCCCGGCTCACCCGTGCCCTTGAACAAGCCGGCGGCGCCGCGCATCACTTCGACGCGGTCGTAGATCGCCAGATCCAGGTCGGCCACGATGCTCTCGCTGCGTACATTCAACCCGTCCAATTGAAACGAGTCGGTGGTATAGCCGCGCGCATACGAGGAATTGAAGAATCCCGAGCCGTCGCCCCGCTGCACGGTCACACCCGTGGTGTTCTTGAGCGCTTCGGGCAATGAATTGATATTTTGATCGTCGAGGCGCTGCCGCGTGATGACCGACACCGATTGCGGGATCTCTCGCAGCTCCTGGCCGCCTTTGGCGAGCGTGACCGCAGTGGCGGCGTAGGAACCGTTGTTTTCGGTCGTCACCTCCGTCGCGCCGTCGACCCGGATCTTGCCCAGGGTTTTGGCGTCAGCCGTGGTGGAATCTGCGGCAACAGCCGCCAGCGGCGCCAGTAACACCGCAGTCACGGCCAACGACAACGCTCTCGACGGCCAGCGGCGGTCGGACATCTGCTCTAACATTTATGACTTCCATGCAGACACGGGCCCGCGACGCGGACCGATGTCATCGGCTGTTCGGCAAATGGTGGCTTGCCGTCACGACTGACCGCGCAGCAAGGGGTCAGGGAGGGCTGGCTGAATATGTCGATCTGTATATCGACGAGCAGATGATAACAGTTCTCAACTAGAGAACAAGCGTCAGCCGCGTCGTTGCCGAAATGTTTCAGCCACACTGGCGATCAGCGCCGGCGCCCGGATGATTTCGGAATGGTCGGCCGCGATACTGTGCTCGCTTCGCGCCTGCCCCAGTGTTTGTATCAGATGCGCCTTATGCGCCGCGGGCCGATCTTCTATCCACCAGTAATCCGCCTCCGTTCGTAACGTGGACAGCGCCGTTGTTTGTATCGTGAGCCGGATCAGCCAGCGATGTGTGATGAACGCGCGCAGGATCTCGACGGCATCCAGCTCCCCGAACGCCGCCCGCGTCGCGCCGGACCGGGCATTCAACATATCCTGAATGAACGGCACCACCGCCGGATCGTCTTCCAGCGCCTCGATGGAATCGAAGCGCAACCCATCGAGTCGCGTTTCATCTATCGAAGCCTGCGGCAGCACGCCTCGCAAGAACGCGACAAATGGCTGCCGCAGCGACCGCTCGCCGGGGCGATCGGGAAGCGGAACGAAGCTGTCGATGAGACCGAGAAACTCGACTCGCTCACCCTCGTCTTCGAGCATCGCCGTGATCGTTGCGGCCAGCACCCCGCCTAAGGAATAGCCCAGCAGCGCATACGGCCCATGCGGTTGGACCTCACGAATCATCGCGAGGTAATCCGTCGCCATCTGCTGAACCGAAACATCGCGATGGTTGAAGTCGAGCAGCATGCGACACATCACACCGTAAACCGTGCACGTTCCGTTCAAAGCACGTGCGAGCGGCAGGTACTGAAGCGCCGGCCCACGCCCTGAATGCAGGCAGAACACCGGCGTGCCTGGCATCGAGGCATTCAGACGAATAATGGATTGCGAGGCGCCGACCTGGTCGCAGCGCGAAGCGACCAGACCCGCGATGGTCGGATATCGCATCAGATCGCCAATCTCGAAATCGAGCCGCAGGTGTGACAGTGCGCGCATCTGCGTACGCGCCTGTAACAACAGCAGCGAGTGTCCTCCGAGCTCGAAGAAGTTATCGTGTCGTCCCACCCGCTCGACATTCAGCACCTGCCGCCAGATGGCCGCCAGCGCCTCCTCCACTTCGCCTTGCGGCGCCTCGAAACTCGCCGCGTGCGGCGCCGGCAAGCTGCGAATATCGATCTTGCCGTTGGCGTTCACGGGCAAGACCGGCAGCACGATGCAAGCGGCGGGAAGCATGTATGCAGGCAAACGTTCACTGAGTGACTGCTTGAGCTGCGACTCGTTCAATGTCGCGCCCGGCTGCGGAGACACATAAGAGATCAGTTGACTCCCGCCGCCTGTATCGCGCACGACGGTGACTGCGGCGCTGACATGGGGTTGTCGCAGCAGTTCCATCGTCACCTCGCCGGGCTCGATGCGAAAGCCGCGGATTTTCACCATCTGATCGGTGCGGCCCAGATATTCGATTGCACCGTCCGCGCGCCAGCGGACGCGGTCGCCGGTTCGATACAGGCGTGTCGATGCGGAGTCCGCCCACGGGTTCGCGATGAAACGTTCGCAGGTGGCGGACGCACGATTCATATAACCTCGCGCGAGACCGGCGCCGCCGATATACAACTCACCCATCGCCCCCGGCGCCACGGGCTGCAGCGAGTCATCCAGAATATAACATTCGGTCGCGCCGATGGGCCGGCCGATGGCAATTCGCCCGGTCGCGGCCTCGCTCGCATCGATCGCATGACAGGTGGCAAACGTCGTCGTCTCGGTCGGCCCATAGCCATTGATGAGCGCGCCGCCCGCCAGTCGCTCGAGAGCCTGCACCGCGTGGGGCGCGGAAATCGCTTCACCGCCAGTGAGCAATTGTTGTAAGCCACGCAGTGAGCGACCGTGCCGCTCGACCATTTTATTGAACAGCGCAGACGTGAGCCATGCCGTCGTCACCCCGCGCGTCTCGATCAACTCCGCCAGGCTCTCCAGCGGCACGCTGCCCGCCGGGGCTTGCACCAGCGTGCCCCCGTTACACAGGCAACCCCAGATCTCCAAGGTCGAGGCGTCGAATGCCACCGGTGCGAATTGCAGCACACGCTGGTCACGATCGAGCCGTGCAAAACCGCCGGCAGTCACGCGTTGAACGATGGCCCGGTGAGTGACAGCGACACCTTTCGGTCGGCCCGTGGAACCCGATGTAAACAAGATATAAGCCAGCGTGTCGGCGTGCGACACAACCTGCGGATCATCCGATGGCCAGGCCGGATCTTCGATTGCGCTGAGCTCAGCGGGCCCGAGCACCAGGTGCACACCGCTCTCCTCCTGCATGAGGATGCGCCGTGCCGCTGGATACGCAGGATCGAGCGGCACATAAGCGCCGCCAGCTTTCAGAATGGCGAGCAGCGCGATCACAAGTTCCGGCGAACGCTCCAGCGAAACACCGACGGGCGTTTCCAGCTTCACGCCGCACGCAATCAAACGATGCGCGAGTCGATTGGCCCGCGCGTTCAGTTGTGCGTACGTCAATTGCTCGTCGCCGGCGATGAGCGCGATTGCCTGCGGCTGCGCGGCCACTTGCTGCTCGAAACATCGATGCACCGGTCGCGAATCGTCGCTCGCGGGCGCACGTGCGCGCTGCCAGAGCTGCAGCTTCGCGCGATCCGCGTCTGTCAAATGATCCACGCGTTGTAGAGGGCCGGCGGCGCTCTCCACCAGACCGACGATAAGCCCAGCCAAATGACCGGCAAACGCATCGACCGACTCCGCATCGAAGTGCGCCTCGTCATAGCGAAACCGAATCGAGATCGTCCGTCCCTGCGTGACCAGGAGCGTCAACGGGTAGTGGGTCTCCTCGCGATGACGCGTGCCGCTGAGCTTGGGACTGCCGGGCGGCAGCGATCGAAGCGCCGCATCGATTGGATAGTTCTCGAACACCAGCACCGTATCGAACAATCCCCGCCCGCCGAGGCCGGCCCAGCGCTGAATCTCATAGAGAGGCGTGTGCTCGTACTCTCGGGACGCGAGGTTCTGCGCCTGCAGGTCCCGCAGCCAATCGCCCACGATGCGCTCCGGCGCCGGTGTTGCAATCACCGGCAGCGTGTTGATGAACAGCCCCAGCAACTGCTGAATGCCGGCGAGCTCGACCGGCCGACCGGCGGTAGTCGCACCGAACACCACCGTTGCGCGCCCGGTATGACGACGTAACAGCAGCGACCAGGCCGCTTGTATCAAGGTATTGAGCGTCACGCGCTGCTCGCGACACGCCGCTGTGAGCTTGGCGGCCGTTTGCTCATCGAAGTTCAGCGCATGCTCGGCATGCCCCTGCCCCTGGATCGGTTTGGGAACGACGTCGGCGAGCAACGTCGGCTCATCCAGCGCCCGCAGCTGAGATTGCCAATAGCGGGCGGCGCTCTCGTGACTTCGATCCTGCAGCCACGCGATGTAACTTTTGTAGCGTAACGTCGGCGCCGGCACGCGCTCGCCGGCGTAATGACGCATGACCTCGCCCATCAGTTGCGATGTGCTCCAGCCATCCAGCAACAAGTGATGACGCGTCCAGATCAAGTGATGTCGGGTCGGCCCGATGCGCACCAGGGTCAATCGCATCAAGGGCGGCTGTGCCACGTCGAACCCACGGTCGAGCTCACTTTGCGCAAGCTCACTCAAGGCTCGCGTGTGATCCGCTCGCTCGCGCCAGTCGTGCGCCTCGATCGGCACGCTCGCCGCATGAGCCACCCACTGCAGCGGCGGCTCGGTTCCATGCAAAAAGCCGGTGCGAAGAATATCGTGTCGATCGAGTGCCGCCTGCCACGCCGCGCAGAAGCGCTCCTCATCGAGCGCGTCGATGTCGAGCCGCAGCTGATTGATGTACGCGATTCCCCGCGGGTCAGACAACCCTTGAAACAACATGCCCGCCTGCATGGGCGACAAAGGATAAAGATCCTGCAACCGATGTGCCGGCATCGGCAGCGCGTCGAGCTGCGGCTGAATCAATCGAGCGAGCGGAAAATCCGAGGGCGTGACAGCGCGCACGCCACTACAACAATGCTCGATGATCTGCTCGAGCTCCGCTTCGAAACTGCGCGCCAACGCCCGCATGGTTCGAGCTGCATAACGACGCTTGCTGTAGCGCAGATTCAGGCGCAACTCACCGCCAAAGACCCGTCCATTGACGGTGAGCTCGTGCCACGCGGGCGCACTGGGATCGGCCGCGCGCCCGACCGACTCTTCGGCCGGCGTCCACGTCGAATCGTTCTCGAACGTGCCATCGAACTGGCCCAGGTAGTTGAACGCGACCGCTGCACGCGGAAGTTCCGCCAGTCGCTGCCGCTGCTCATCGCTGCCCAGGTGTCGGAATGCACCGAAGCCAATGCCGCGGTTGGGAACGTTCCGTAGAGTTTCCTTCACCTGTTTCAAAGCGGCATCCAGCTCGCCTGCCGCCGCCAATGCCACAGGAAACAAACTGGTGAACCACCCCACCGTGCGCGATACGTCCACGCCGGCGAAGATATCCTCGCGGCCGTGACCTTCCAGGTCGATGAGCACGCGCTGGTGCCCGCTCCAGTTCGACAGTGCTCGCGCGAGTGCAGTCAACAGCAGATCGTTGACCTGGGTTCGATAGGCGGCTGGCGCTTCCTGCAACAGTGCCCGTGTTCGCAACCGATTCAACTTCACCTGCGCGACCGCTTGATGCTCGAGCGCTCGCGATCCTGTGGGGTGATCGACTGGAAGCGTCGAGCAATCGTCCGCCGAGCTCTGCCAATCATCGAACTCCTCCGGATGCGTGCTGGCGTACTCTTGCAGCTGCAATGCCCAGCGCCGATAACTGCTGGTCCGGTCCGGCAACTCGATGGCTCGATTTGCCTCCGCTTGCGCGTACGCGCTACGCAGATCTTCCAGCAACACACGCCACGAGACGCCATCGACGATCAAGTGATGCAAGACCAGCAGCAAACGCCAGCTGTCATCCGCGACGTGAATCGCGACGGCTCTGAGCAGTGGCCCATCGCTCAGATGCAACGAGCGCTGCGCTCGCGAGCAAAGCATCTCGATTTCTTTCCGACCGCGCGCCGAGCGAACCTGGAGCATCGCCGGCGGGGCTCCGGCGGAATCGGCATAGAACTGCTGCCACGATCCATCGACCTGCTTGAAACGCAGCCTGAGCGCGTCGTGCTGAGTGACGAGCGCTTGCAACGCCTGCTCTAACGCCGCGATATTCAAGGGCACTGCCGAACGCAGTAGCACCGCTTGATTCCAGTGATGGCGGGCCGCGATGTCACGAGCGAAGAACTCGGCCTGAATAGGTAGCAAGGGAACCGACCCGTGCAATGCTTCGGCGGGTTGCTCGGCCGGCGTCGAGTGCGGTTGCGCGACCGCGGCCAATGCCGCCACCGTTTGATGTTCGAACAACTGCCGCGGCGTGATCGCCCAGCCCGCTTCGCGCGCCCGAGCGACGATCTGCAAGCTCAGAATGGAGTCGCCCCCCAAGACAAAGAAATTGTGACGACGACCGACCCGCTCCGCCCCCAGCACCTCCTGCCAGATCTTCGCGAAGGCGATTTCAACCTCGCCCTCAGGAGGCTCGAAGCCCTCCAGCGCCGCGCCTGCCACTGATGGCAATGCCTTGCGATCGATCTTGCCGTTGCTCGTGAGCGGCAAGGCCGGCAACACGAGAATGCTCGCGGGAAGCATATAGTCGGGCAGCGAGCGGGCCAGGCGATCACGCAATTGCTCGCCACGGATCTCCGCGCCCTCATACAAAGTCACATACGCAACGAGCCGGGTCGATCCACCGAACTCATTTGGCACGACCGGGGCCTCGCGCACCTCAGGCTGCGACAGCAACTGCGCTTCGATCTCGCCCGGCTCGATGCGAAAGCCGCGAATCTTCAGCTGTTGGTCCACGCGTCCGAGATATTCGAGCTCGCCATCGTCGTTCCAGCGGGCGCGGTCGCCCGTGCGATACAAGCGTGCGCCGGCTCGACCGATCGGATCGGCGATGAAGCGCTCCGACGTGATGCCGGCCCGATGCAAATATCCGCGCGCGAGTCCCGCGCCTTCTACGTATAGCTCGCCAGGTACACCGGGCGGCATCGGCGATAAATCGGGTCCGAGCACTCGCATCCCCAGATCTGGAATCGTCTGGCCGATCGGACTTCGCGCTGCATTCAGATCCGCGAGCGTGATTGGGCGAAAGGTGACGTGCACCGTGGTCTCAGTGATGCCGTACATATTGATCAGTCGCGGCCGCGCGTCGCCAAAGCGTTCGATCCAGGGACGCAACGTCGACGGACTCAGCGCTTCTCCACCGAAGATCACGACGCGCAAGGCCAGATCGTTCGTTTCATACAATGCGGGCACGCGCAGCAGCTGTTGAAACGCCGACGGGGTCTGATTGAGCACCGTGACTCGTTGCTCGCGCAGCAGCTGCAGAAACTCCTCGGGCGCACGGCTGATCGCATGCGGCACGATGACCAGCCTGCCGCCATGACACAAGGCACCGAACAACTCCCACACCGAGAAGTCGAATGCGTAGGAATGGAACAGCGTCCAGACGTCGCTGGCATCGAATGCGAACCAGTGCCGCGTGGCGTCCAGCAAACGCACGACATTGGCATGAGTGAGTTGCGCGCCTTTCGGCTTGCCGGTGGAACCGGAGGTGTAGATCACATACGCGAGTTGGTCGACGCGCATCGGAACATTCGGATCGTGCTCGACTGGCTCGCCTGCATCGGGTGCATCTATCTGCAGCACCGTCACGCCCGGCGCAGCTTGCAAGCATTCGCTGGTGTCGGGCTGGGCCAATACCAGCCTGACGCCGCTATCCTCCACCATGTGGCGCAAGCGCTCTTGCGGATACTCGGGATCCAAGGGCACATATGCAGCGCCGCTTTTCAGCGTGGCCAGCACGGCGATCACCATGTCGATGCCGCGGCCCAAGCAAACGCCGACCATGGCTTCCGGTCTCGCGCCCGCTGCGATCAGACGATGCGCGAGACGGTTGGCACGCCGGTTCAACTCACCATAGCTGATCGAATGCCCTTCGCACGTGACTGCAACCTCATCGGCACGACACCGCGCCTGTTCTTCGATCAGCGAATGTAACGTCTGGCTCGCGGTGTGTTGCCCCGTGACGGCTCCCCAAGCGGCCTGCGCTTCAAGCTCGGCAGGGCTGCGCAGTTCAACTTCCGCAAGCTTGCCATCGGGACGATCGACCAGGTGGGTCAGCACGTTCTCGTACCATCGAGCCAGCCGCACAATCGAGTCGGCATCGAACAAATCCGTGTTGTATTCCATGCGCCCGGCAACGCGCTGCGCGCCCACGGTCACATCGATGGACAGTTCGAACTTGGCGGTGTCTTTGCGAAATCGCAGCGGTTCGACGCGCAGGCCGGCCAGCTCCAGCCGTTCGGAGGGCTCAGCAGTTTGACTGCTGAACATCACTTGGAACACCGGGCTGCGGGCCGGATCGCGCTCCGCCACGCGGCTTTCGCAAATGCTTTCGAACGGCAGGCCGGCGTGATCGAGCCCGGCCAACGCGTCGGCTCGCACTTGTTTGCAAATCTCACGCAGCGTCATTTCGGGACGCAGGCGGGCGCGAAACACCAGCGTATTGACGAAAAATCCCACCAGCGACTGCACTTCATGACGCAGGCGGCCCGAGGTCGGCACGCCAATCGCGAAGTCCAATTGAGCGCTCCAGCGAGACAGCACGATCTGCCACGCCGCCAGTAACACCACAAACGGCGTGCATCGCTCGTTGCGACAGAACTGATGGAGACGCGCGACCAATGCCGCATCCAGCACGAACGGCTCGCGAGCACCGGCGAATGTCTGTCGCGATGGGCGCACGCGATCCGCCGGCAGCTCCAGTGCCGGGACCGCGGCACCCAGATATTCATTCCAAAACTTCAAATCGCGGGCAAGCTCGCCGGCTTCCGACCGCGCCCGCTGCCATCGTGCATAGTCCGTGTAGCGAATGTCGGGCGGCCTCAATCGCACAGCGCCGTCATCCTGCAAGGCCCGTGCGTAGGCATCGCCCAGATCCTTCGCGATGATCGGATTCGACCACGCGTCAGACACGATGTGGTGCATGCAGGTGACCAGGACGTGCTCCTGCGGTGCCAGCGCGATTACATGCGCAACCAGCAACGGGGGCTTCGACAAGTCGAAGACGTGAGTCACCGTACGTTTCAAACATTCCATCAACCGCGCTTCGCGCTGTGCCTGCGGCACGTCGGACACATCATCCTGCCGTAGCTCGAACGGCACAGAGGGCATGACCTCTTGAAATGGAATTCCGCGATTCGAAGCAAAGCGAGTCCGCAGCGAGGCATGACGGTCGATCAATGCGACAAACGCACGATTCAGCGCCGTAACGTTCAACGGTCCGTGCAAGCGAAAAGCCCGCGACAGGTTGTAAGCGGTCAGCGTCGGCTCGAAGCTCTGCAGCGACCACAACTGTTGCTGCGAGAACGAGAGCGGCGCCTGCGCCTCAGGTCGGGCCACGATCTCGTCGGTCGCGGCCAGCTCACTATCGAGCAACGCGTTCAGCAATTCGTCTTGCGCCTGGCTCATGCCGGGTTCATCTCCTTGGCTGCGGCGGCCTGCGACCGCGCCCGCTGCTCCAGCTCCGCTCGCTCCTCGGGAGACAGCTGTGCGAGGCGCCGGTGCAGTTCGGCCAGACGTTCCAACTCAATCGGATCGGTGCATCGATTCTGTAACACGTCGGCAAGCGCGGCCGCGGTTCGATGATCGAACACCAGACCGGGCGGGATCTCCACCTTCAGCAGCCTGCGCAGGCGGGCCACCAGTTTGATCACCAGCAAAGAATGACCGCCCATCTCGAAAAAATCATCATCGATGCCAAGGCTCTCGCGGCGGAGCAACTGGGCCATGCAGTCCGTCAGCACGAACTCGACCGCGGTCCGTGGCGCGCGAGTCGTTGTCATGAGTTGCGACTCTATCGGCAGCTTCGCAAGACTGACACGATCGACTTTGCCGTTGGCGAGCCTCGGCAATTGCGTCGTCACCTGCCAATACGTCGGCTGCATATGAATGGGCAGGAGCGTGCCGACGCGCTCGCGAATGCTTTCAATATCGGGCGGCGACGACCGCGATGTATCCAGAACCAGATGCGCGACGAGCTCCGTGGCGTCCCCGACCGTGCGGGGCGTGACGACCGCATGACGCACGCCATCGATCGCATTCAACGTCGTCTCAATTTCCTCCGGGGCGACTCGAAAGCCGCGAATCTTCAGTTGCCGATCTGCTCGGCCCGTGAGTCGCAGGCCGCCTTCGGCCCGCCGGTACGCCAGATCACCGGTTCGATACATGCGCTCGCCGGGCATGAACGGATCGGTGATGAATGCCTGCGACGAGGACTGACCGTAATAACCCTGCCCCACCTGCGCGCCACCGATATAGAGCTCGCCGACCGTGCCGACTGGGGCGGGCTGCAGCTCGCCATCGAGCACGTAGATACGGTTATTTGCTAATACGCGAGTGAGCGGCAAGCCGCCCTCGGCCGCCTCGCCCTTGCGCGCTTCATGAATCATCACACCCACCGTCGTTTCGGTCGGGCCGTAGTGATTGAAGACTTCGCAGTCCGGCGCCACCTCGCCAATGCGACGGATCAGTGCCGCGGAGGCCGGCTCGCCGCCGAGGATCAACTTTCGCGGCAGACTCGGCTGTTCGGTATCGAGCAACGCTTCCAGATGCGAGGGCACGATCTTCAATGCATCGATGCGCGCCTCCCGAAGAAAACGACAGAACGCCGAGCCGCTTTGCATCTGTTCGGCGCTGGCGATCACCAGGCACGCGCCGTTGAACAAGGCACCGAACAACGCGGTATAGCCGAGGTCCGCTGCCACCGTGCTGCTGAGCGCCCAGCGTCGAGAATCAGCGAGGCGCATCGCGTGAGAGGCCGCCGCCACATAGTTCAAGAGATTGGCGTGATCGATCACTGCGCCCTTGGGCGTGCCCGTCGAGCCCGAGGTATAGAGAACGTACGCCACATCGCTCAATGACGGTCCCGACAACGGGCCCGATGCATTCGAGGCGCGATGTTCCTCTCGCGAACCTTCATAGACAAGCACCGGCTGTGTATCCGCAAGCACAGCCGTCTTGCGTGCCGCGGGCCAGCTTGGATCGAGCGCCACATAAGCGGCACCACAGCGCCACGCTGCGAGCATGGCGACAACCCATTCGATAGAACGATCCAGGTCGAGTGCGACGCGGGCGCCCGAGCTGACGCCCTGTGTTCGCATCCAGCGACTCAGTCGATCGACCCGCAACTCCAGCTCCGCATAGGTCAATGCGCCGGACTCGGATTCGAGCGCGATGGCATCCGGACGCTGCCCGGCCCATTGAGCAACGATCGCTGGTATGGCGAGCGGCCCGACATCATATGCATCGCCGTTCATCATGCCGAGGCTCCGTCGAGTGTCGAGCGCTCGAACATCGCACCCATCGCAACGATGATTTTTCTGGGCCCCTCGTAGGGATCGCGCGCGTGCGCCGCGAGCATATTGTCGAGCATGATCACATCGCCCCGCTGCCAGGCGAATCTCACCGCGCAGTCCTCATAGGCTCGCCCGATGAGCGCCACCATCTCGTCGTCGATAGCGCTGCCATCGCCGAAATACACGTGACGCGGCAGCCGCTCCAGGCCCACCATATCGAGCAGATCCTCGCGCACATCGGCGGGTAAACAGCTCGCGTGGTGCAGTTGGATTTGATTGAAGAACACGCGCTCGCCACTGAGCGGATGACGAATCACCGCCGGACACCGCGTACGCGTTTGCAGCTCGCCGCTCTCCAGCCAGCGCCAATCGATACGCGCCTGGCGTAAGCGCTCCTCCACTTGCGGCTTGTGATCTGTCTTGAAGAATTCCTGCCAACTCACATCGAGCCGATGTGTGAAGGTGCGCACGTACAGCAGTTGTTTTCGCTCGAACGTATCGACCAGCGCCGCTGGCAGACGGCGCAGCACCTCGCGACAGTCGACGATCGGGGTCGCTCCGCCCTTGCGCGCGGGGACCGAACAGTAGAACCACTGCTTCCGCGGCCAGCGATCCAGGTGCGAGCCTTCGTTGTGATACAGAATCATCTGTTGCTCGGGATACGGCGTGGAGTGATAGATCCGCTGGCCGCCCTCGAGCTTGGGCAAATCGCCGTAGCTGCCGAACAGCTCCGGCTCGATCGACTGCGCGAACGCTTCGAAGTCGAGCGGCGTGGCGAGCGCGAAGCCACGGAACAGAATGCCGCCGTGCTTCACCACCAGTTGCTCAATCCAGTCCCGATGCGCCTGCGCCCAGGCCACCGCGTCCAGATCGCTGCGGGCTTCGATGACCAGCGGGAAGTCCGCTCCCGCGCGCAGCGGCGCGAGTCTCACATCGTCGCCGGTACTCACAACGCCCATGTTCATGAAAGCTCCTGCGTGAGCGCCGGTGCCACTCGGTCATCCACGTGTTCAATGAATCGATCCAGCCTGGCGCTCCACGTCTGCGACACTCGCTCGATCGTCGAGCGTCGATACAAAGCGCTCGCGAACACCCACGATGCGGTCAGCCGTCCGCGCCGAAGGCTTGCGAACACCGCCACATCGAACTTGGAGCGGGCCACCGGCTGCGGATCGCCTTCGATCTTGAGCCCTGGGATCTCGAAGCGCACCGGCGGCGTGTTCTGGAGCACGAACAAGGTTTGCAGCAGTGGATTGCGGCCGCGTTGCCGGGGAATGCCGGCCAACTCGACGATCTGGTCGAACGGCACGTCCTGATGCTCGAACGCATCCATTGTCATGCCGTGCACGGCTGCGATCAGCTCGACCGTCGTCAGCGCTCCCGCACGGCGCGAGCGCAGGGGCACCACATTGACGAAGAACCCCAACGTTTGCTGAGTCTGGGGATGGGTTCTGCCGGCCACGTCGGTACCGACGATGATATCGTCGCTATCGCAGACCTCATGCAGCGTTGCGAAGTAAGCTGACAAGAGCACGACAAAGAGCGAGGTCTCGCACTGTCGTGCCAGGAGCTGCAGTTTTCGCAGATGCGCGGCCGATAGTTCCACACGCACGACGTCCGCTTCTCGCGATACGACACCGGAGGCCGAAACGTCGTGAGGTATCGTCGATCGCTGCGGCGCTTTGGCCAACTGCATGCGCCAGAATTTTCGGCTCCGCAGGCCGGCTTCGCTTTCGAGGTAACTCTCGTGCCAGGCGGCGTAATCCGCATACTGGAAACTGGCGGACGGCAGTTGCACTGCCTCGCCTGTTTGCAGCGAGCGATACAGCGTGACGAACTCATTGATCAGCACACCGCGCGACCAGCCATCGAAGGCGATGTGATGAATCACGAAGTTCAGGACGAAGCGTTGCTCGCCTAACGCTACGACACTCGCGCGGAAAATCGGTGCGACTGTGAGATCGAACGGCTGTCGGGCTGCACTGTCACATAGCGCTTGCAGCTGTCGTTGCTGTTCCGCTGGGTGCAGGGCGGTGAGATCGGCGACGGGAATTGTTAATGGCGGCACCTCGCCGATGGACATCATCGGCTCACCGTCGTCCGTTTCCTGGTATGTCGCACGCAGAATCTCGTGCCGGTTCGTCAATGTCTGCAAGACGCGCTTGAGAATGTCGAGTTCCAGAGCGCCTGTGATGTTGAGTCGAGTCGCAATGTTATAAGCCGCCCGCTCCTGCTCATCTTCAGCCAGCCGATCGACGAGCCACAGGCGCCGCTGCATGGAAGACAGTGCGACGGGGCCGGTTCGCTGCGCTCTGGCAGGTGTCGCTTCAGCGTGACCTGCCTTCTCGATCCATTCGCGAACCCGACTCGCGAACCCCGCGAGTGTCGGGTGCTCGAAGATGGTCCTTACTGGCAGCCGCATCGGCTGTTGTAGTTGCAGCCGCTGGCTGATGCGTGCCATCACTTGCAACGTCAGGATGGAATCGCCACCGAGCTCGAAGAAGTTGTCGTGCCGACTGATGCGATCCTGCTTCAACACCTCGCGCCAGATCTCCGCTAGCGTAGTTTCAACCGCGCCTTTCGGCGCTTCATAACGCGCGGTCGTTGATTCGCCGGGCGCCGGCAGCGCCTTGCGATCCAATTTGCCGTTGCCGGTCAGCGGCAACGCGTCCAGCGGCACGATCGCTGCCGGCACCATGTAGTCCGGCAGTTGCTTCGCGAGCGCCGCTCGCAGCGCCGCGATATCGAGCGATGACGCCGTCGCGGGCTCGGATGAACTCGATGGCGATGACTCGGCAGCGTGCTCTGACGACGATGTCGATTGCGACGATGCCGCGGCGTGCTCGGACGACAATATCGATGGCGATGACTCCGCGCCGCGCTCAAGCGACAGTGTCGATGGCGATGACTGCGCGGCGCGCTCAGACGACAGTGTCGATGGCGATGACTCCGTGGCACGCTCGGACGACAGTGTCAATGGCGATGACTGCGCGGCGGGCTCGGACGGCGATGTCGATGGCGATGACTCCGTGGCGCGCTCGGACGGCGATGTCGATTGCAATGACCGCGCTCCATGCTCGAACGACGACGTCGATTGCAATGACCGCGCTCCATGCTCGAACGACGACGTCGATTGCAATGACTGCGCTCCGTGCTCGGGCACCGATATCGATTGAATTGACTCCGCCGCCTGCTTGGAGGGCACTATCCGTTGCCCTGCTGCTGTCGATGCGGCGTTTGCAACGACATAGGCCACCAGCTGCGTATGCCCTTGCTCGTCGCGCGCGATAACAACGGCCTCACGCACACCGGGCTGAGACTTCAGGACACTCGCGATCTCCTGCAGCTCCACGCGATAGCCGCGCACTTTGACTTGCTCATCGGTGCGGCCCAGGAACTCCACTGCACCATCGCTCAACCACTTCACTCGGTCGCCGGTACGATACAAACGCTCGCCTGCGTTGAACGGGCTTGCGATGAACCGCTCTGCCGTCAACCCGCCGCGGTGCTCATAGCCGCGTGCGAGCCCTGCGCCGCCTAGGTACAGTTCGCCGGCCACACCGGCGGGCACCCGATTCAACGCCGCATCGAGGATGTAACCTTCGATGTTCGGCAACGGTGTGCCGATCGGCAGCGTGCCTGCACTACGCAGAGCCTGGGCTGCGGGCTGCGTCAGCACACCGACCGTCGTCTCGGTCGGGCCGTAGTGATTGATCACGCGACAGCCTGGCTTCAGCGTCTGCAGCTGTGACAACAATGACCACGGCGTCGCCTCGCCGCCCAGAATCAAGCTATGCGCCGGGATCACGTGCGAGGGTTCAGCTGCACTGAGCAGTGCTTGCAGATGACTCGGCACGATCTTCAGCACCTGCACTTGATGACGTTGCAGATACTCCCCGAAGCGATCCGGATCGAACGCGCATTCCGCCCCGATCAAATGCAAGGTGCGTCCCGAGCACAGCGCACCGAACAGCACGGTATGACCCAGATCCGCCGCCACGGTAGACACCATCGCGAGCCGTTGCACCTCCGCCGGCCACGCGACACGATCGAGCAGCCCTTGCACGTAGTTCGCGAGCGAGCCGTGCGTGACGACCACGCCTTTGGGTTGACCGGTCGAGCCGGAGGTATAGATGAGATAAGCCGCCTGCCCAGGATGCGGAGTGCGCCAAAGCCCGGGCTCGAGCGGAGCTGCCACAGCCCGTTTTGAGTCCGTATGCTGAGATACGGCGGGTGCATCTTCTGACTCCGCATGCAGAGACACCGCGGGCACGGCTTTGGATTCGGCATGCATCGGCACCCGGAGCGCATCTTCTGGCTTCGCATGCAGCGCCACCATGGGTGCATCTTCTGACTCGGCATGCAGAGACACCGCGGGCACGGCTTTGGATTCGGCATGCATCGGCGCCCGGAGCGCATCTTCTGGCTTCGCATGCAGCGGCACCATGGGTGCATCTTCTGACTCCGCATGCAGAGATACCGCCGGCGCATCTTCTGGCTCGGTATGCAGAGATACCGCCGGCGCATCTTCTGGCTCGGTATGCAGAGATACCGCCGGCGCATCTTCTGACTCCGCCGACAGAGACACCACAGGCACCTCACCTGCCCACGACACCTCCGCCACGCTCAACAACACTCTCGCCCCGCTATCCCGCAACTGATACGACAATCTCTCCGCCGGCAGCGCCGGATCGAGTGGCACATACGCCCCGCCCGCCTTCCACACCGCCAACACCCCAATCACAAACTCGAGCGACCGCTCGGCATGCACTCCGACGCGCACTTCCGGTCCGACACCCAAAGCACGCAGCTGATGCGCCACGCGATCCGATATCGCATCGAGCGCAGCGAAGGTCAGACTCCGCTCACCCGCCTGAAGCGCAATTTTCGTGGCCTCACGAACCGACACTTGAGACCACAGCGACAACACATCCGACGCCGCGAATCTCACCTCCTCCCCGCGCAACGCCGGCGTCTGCGCCGACAGCTGCAACTCTCCCAATCTCAGCGCCGGCTCACGCAACGTCTGCTCGGCCAGCGCCACCAACAACTCTTGCAACTGACGTGCAATCGACTGAACTGCCTCGACGCTCACCTGCGCAGCGTCGTGCAGATACTCGATGCTGAGCGCCTGCCTCCCGTCCAGATGCGGCCGAACCGTCAGCGGATAGTGATTGCCATTGTCGAACTGCACCTGCTCGAAGCGCAGAGAAGCATCGTCCGACTGCCGCAGCGCCTGATCGACCGGATAGTTTTGAAACACCAGCAAGGTATCGAACAACGCCTGTCCGAGCGCGGCCCAACGTTGAATGTCACGCAGCGGCGCGTGCTCATGTTCTCGAGACGCAAGATTCTGCGCCTGCAACTCACGCAACCACTCGCCCACCCGCAGCTCCGGATGCGTCGGCACGACGACAGGAAACGTATTGATGAACAAACCGACCAGCCGCTCGACGCCGGCCAGCTCCGCCGGTCTACCCGACGTGGTCGCGCCGAATGTCACATACATTCGCTGCGTATAGCGGCTCAATAGAATCGCCCAGGCCCCCTGCACGACCGTGTTCAACGTGACTCGCTCCCGGCGCGCAAGCTCGAGCAATCGCCGGGTGTCCGCCGCATCGAGCCGCTGCATATAAGCGGCGTAGCCCTGCGATATCGAGCGGGTCGGCAACGCATCGACCAGTCGCGTCGGCTCCTCAAGGACCTTCACCCGACTGCTCCAGTAATCCCGCGTCGCTTGCCAGTCGCGCGTCTGCAGCCAGCCGAAATAGTCTCGATATCGAGTGCGCAGCGGCGGCAAAGTCCGTCCATGATAGTCATGCAACACTTCGCCGATCAGTTGCGCCGTGCTCCAGCCGTCGAGCAATAGATGATGTCGGGTCCAGATGAAGTGATAACGTCGCGGACCAATCCGCAATAACAACAACCGCATCAACGGAGCGCGTGCAAAGTCGAACGCCGTCGCACGTTCCTGGCGCGCCCGCGCGTCCACATCGGCGAGCAGGCAATCCTCCACAACAAACGGCAGCATCGCATTCCGACTCACCCACTGCAGCGGCTTCTCCCGCTCATGCAGGAACCCGGTGCGCAGGATCTCGTGACGTTCCATCGCGGTCTGCCACGCCGCGCGGAAGCGCGCCACATCTAAGCCATCGATATCGACACGCAATTGATTGATATAAGCGCTGTGCTGTGGATCCTTCAGGCTATGAAACAACAATCCCTGTTGCAGTCCAGTCAGGGGATACAGATCGTCGATGAATCGGGCGGGCACCGGCAGCGCATCCAATTCTTGCTGACTCAGCTGCGCCAGCAGGACGTCGGAGGGCGTCAACCCCATCGCTCCACTCGTGCAATGATCGATGAGGCTTTCCAGCTCCGTGCGCAACAGATCGACCCATGCGCGCACCGATGCCTGCCGCCACCGTCGCTCGCTGTAGTACACGTTAAGTCGCAGCTGACCGTCGTAGATACGACCGTTGATAGCGAACTCATGCGCACGCGGCGAGCGGGCATCCATCGTTGCCCCGGGCGACTCCGCCGCGGGCAGCCACGCGTTCGTATCGTCGAAACTGCCGTCGAACTGGCCGAGATAATTGAATACCACCTGGGCCGCCGGCATCGCCACTAACGCCTGGCGCTGCTCGGGCGAACCGAAATATTTCAACGCGCCGTAACCGATCCCCTTGTCGGGGACGGCTCGCAACGTCTCCTTCACCCGCTTCAACGCGGCTCCTGGCTCACCCTGCCAATCGAGCAACACCGGATGCAAAGTCGTGAACCAGCCCACCGTCCGAGATAGATTGATTCCCTCGAACAAATCTTCACGACCATGACCTTCGAGATCGATCGTCAACCGCGACGCCCCGCTCCATTGACCTAGAGCACGCGCCAGCGCGGTGAGTAATACATCATTGATCTGCGTTCGATAGGCAGCCGGCACCGCCGACAGCAACGCCTGCGTCCGCTCGCGATCCAGTTGCACCGTCAGGCACGCCTGATCGGCCGCCGTATTGCGGCCTTGGGGCTCATCGCACACGAGCGGCGTCGATGCGCCAGGGTCCTGACACCAGAACGTCAACTGATCCGCATGATCGACGGCGTAACGCTGCAGCTCGCGCGTCCATTGTTGATAACTGGCGGTCTTCGCAGGCAACGCGACCGCTTGATTCGATCGCAGCTGTCGATACGCACGCTGCAGGTCCTCGAGCAGGATGCGCCAGGAAACGCCATCGACCACCAGATGATGAACGACGAGCAGCAGCCGCTCGCTCCCGTCCTTCATAGTGATAACGACCGCGCGCAACAGCGGAGCCACACTCAGCGCCAGACTTCGTTGCGCCTCAGCGCAGACACGCTCAACGTCGCTGGTATCGGCGGCCTCTCGAAACCAGGCCAGCTCATCGCAGGCGACGTGCTCTGTGTACGCTTGCCGCCAGACGCCCGCCTCATCCTGAGAAAAGCACAGTCTCAGGCTGTCGTGGTGCTGAACCACGGCCGCGAGCGCCGTCGCGAGTGCGGGCCGGTCGATGAGCTCGCGAGGGCTCAGCAATACCGCTTGATTCCAGTGATGCCGAGCCGGAATGTCGCGCTCGAAGAACCAGGCCTGAATGGGCAACAGCGGCACCGCGCCCACCGGCGTTGATTCTGACGCCTCGTTCCCCAACCCGATCCGCTCGATGACCGTCACCAACTGGGCTGGCGTCTGGTGCTCGAACAACTGCTTCGGCGTCATGCTCCATCCGGCAGCTCGCGCACGCGCCACGATCTGCAAACTGAGAATGGAATCGCCGCCCAGCTCGAAGAAGTTGTCGTGCCGACCGATGCGCTCCAGGCCAAGCACGTCCGCCCAGATCGAGATCAGCTGAGTCTCGACTTCACCGCGCGGTGGCTCGTAGTTACCGGTGCTCGCGTACTCAGGCGCCGGCAGTGCGTGGCGATCCAGCTTGCCGTGCGCCGTCAAGGGCAACCGGTCGAGCACCATCAAGCGCGCAGGCACCATGTAGCCGGGCAGCGTTTCTAGCAACCGCTCTCGCAATCGAGTTCCCAACTGCTGAAGAAACGAGGCACGCACGGGATCGCTCGCCCACGAACGCCATTGCGCCGGAAGCTCGCCCGGGGTCACTGATGTTTCATGAGTGCGGAGCGCATCGCGGGTCGTGAACTCAACGTCGAAGGCACCATCGCTGCGATCCGGCGTCCATGAGATTTTCACGTAATAACCGTGAGCGTCCCCGAGCGCCCACACATCCTCTGGATCGATCCCGCTCGGCGCGGCACGCGACAGCTGCGCCAGCAGCTCACCGACGGTAGTACGAGGATCGCTCGCCTGTACTAGACGATAGGCCGCGAGATCACGCGACAGCCGCAGATTGGGCACGGACGGTAACGCCAACGAATCGGGGCGCCGCGCTTTCAAGTACTGAGCAAGCTGTTCGAGCAAGTCGCTGTGATTTTCATCCAGCACCGCGGGCGCGGGCTCCACGTGACTGCGACCTTGAAGCACCACATCGTATCGATAGTTCGTGAGCTCATTGTCGGCCCGCCCACGCTTCAACAGAATCTCGACCCCGTCCATTCCCAGCGCACGCGCCCCCGCGTGAAAGAATGCCGGATCGAGCACCAGTTCCTTATCGTGCGCAACCGCCCGATCGATACGACTGTGCAGCTGACGGACGGTCGTTTGTGCCGAGGCCTTGGCCAACTGCACCGACGTATGAAACATCGGTCGATGCGCGAGATGTCGCAAGTCACCGATGAACAATCGACCGTTCCGCGTCACAGCTCGAGCCGCGCCACGAAGCACATCGAGCAGATAGTCCGCATCGGGCAGATACTGCGCGACCGAATTCAGCACTACCGTGTCGAACCCACCGGTCTCGATCCCGTCGAAGTCGCGGCCTTCCGCCTGCCGCACTTGAACGTGAGCGAGCGACGGCTGTAGAGCGATCCACGCCCGCAAATCCATGACCGCTCGGGCCGAGAGATCGGTGCCGACATAGGTCGGCACGCGGGGCGCCAACTGCTGAACGATCAGACCGACACCGCAGCCGATCTCCAGCACGCGTTGTGGATCGAGCGACAGGATCCGATCCACGGTTCGATCCAGCCATTCCCGCATCTGATCCTCGGGGATGGGCCGGTCGGTATAGCTGCTGTTCCAACCGCGAAAGCTCGGCGCGATCGCTTCGCCTGCGTAGGTCTCATCGAACACGGACTGCCATTGCGACACCAATTCGTCAGGCTGCGTCTGACCAGTGGCCGCGCTCGGGACGACGTAGGCGAGCAAACGTTTGTCGCCCTCGTGATCCTGGACCAACACCGCGGCCTCGCCCACTTCAGGCATCGCGAGCAGCTGCGCTTCGATCTCGCCCACTTCGACCCGAAAGCCGCGAACTTTCACCTGGTGGTCGTTACGCCCCAAGTATTCGAGCTGTCCATCGTTGGCCCGGCGCACACGGTCGCCGGTACGATACAAACGTTCGCCGTTTGCCGAAGCCGGATCGGCGATGAAACGTTCTGAAGTCAGGCCCGCACGATGCAAATAGCCCCGCGCGAGTCCGTCGCCCGCGACATACAGCTCGCCCGCCATTCCCTTCGGCACGGGATTGAGGTCGGCATCCAGCACGCGCAATCCCAGGTCCGGGATGGGCTCACCGATGGGACTGCGCGGCGCTGGCAGGTCTTGCAACGTGATCGGTCGATAGGTCACGTGGACCGTGGTCTCGGTGATTCCATACATATTGACGAGGCGTGTTGGCCGATCGCCAAATCGCTCGAGCCACGGTCGCAGGCTCCGCGGATCGAGCGCTTCGCCCCCAAAGATCACCAGCCGTAGCGACAGCGCGGACGAATACAGTGCGGGCACCTGAAGCAATTGCTTGAAGGCCGAAGGCGTCTGATTCAACACCGTCACGCGCTGCTGTTCGAGTAGCGCGAGAAAATCCGCCGGCGAGCGGCTTACCTCGAATGGCACCCCGACCAGACGGCCGCCATAGCAAAGGGCACCGAACATTTCCCACACCGAGAAATCGAAGGCGTAGGAATGAAACAACGTCCAGACATCGTGCTCATCGAACTGAAACCACGCCTGCGTCGCATGCAACAGCCGTGCGACGTTGCGATGAGTGAGCTGGGCGCCCTTGGGCCGGCCCGTCGATCCCGAGGTATAGATGATGTACGCCAGCTGATCGGCATGGATGTGAACTGCGGGATTGTCCTCGGGCTCGTCCGTCAGATCGAGCGTATCGAGATGGAGTGTCGCGACCGTGCCGCTCTCGATCCGTCCAGCCGATTGCGTGAGCAGCAGCTCGATGCCGCTGTCTGTCATGAGATAGTTCAGCCGCTCGAGCGGATACGCCGGATCCATCGGCACGTACGCGCCGCCGGCTTTGAGAATACCGAGCAGTCCGACGATCATCTCCGGCGAGCGCTCGACGGCAATGCCCACGCGCGTTTCGGGCTTCACGCCCAGCGCGATCAGTCGATGCGCCAGCCGATTCGCACGCCGGTTGAGCTCACCGTAGCTGAGTTCGCAGTCGTTGAAACAAAATGCGACGGCCCGCGGGCGACGCGCGGCCTGTGCTTCGATCATTCGATGCACCGGCAGCGGCACCGGAAAGTGTTGCTGCACGTCCCATGCGCGCAGCTGGTCGCGCTCCGCCGCGTCGAGCAGCACGATGTCGCCGACTCGCTGTTGTGGTTCGCTGGCGAACGCCCGCAGCACCGAGAGATAGTGGCGACCAAGCCGCTCGATCGTGTCCGCGTCGAACAAATCGGCGGCATAGGAGAAGCGCACGCTCACGCGCCCGTCCGCATGCTCGACCGAGTTGACCCACAGCTCGAACAACGCCTGCTGCTCGCCCAGCGGCTCTCGTTCCAGCGTCAGCCCCGGCAGCTCGGCGAGCTGTCGATAGTCCTTGCGCTGATGATCCATGAGGATTTGAAACAGCGGCTGATGGCCTTGCTCGCGACGTGGCTGCAACGCTTCTACCAGTTGCTCGAACGGCAAATCCTGATGCGCCTGAGCTTCGAGCACGGCACTGCGCACCTGTTCGAGCAGGTCCGTCAACTTCATGCGTCCGTCGATCTGGGCTCGCAGCACCTGAGTGTTGACGAAGAAGCCGACGATACGCTGCGTCTCCGGTCGGTGACGATTGGCGTTGGTCATGCCGACGCGGACATCGCTCTGGCCGGTGTATCGATGTAACAGCGTTTGCAATCCCGCCAGCAGTACGGTGAACAATGTGGCGCGCTGCTGGCGTGCTCGTTGTTGCAACTCGTGCACGAGCGAAACTGGCAGATCGAACGCGTGTTGTGCCGCCCGATAACTTGGCTGCGAAGGACGAGGACGATCCGTTGGCAGCTGCAGAACCGGATGCTCCTCGCCGAGGCGGGTCCGCCAGTACGCCAATTGCCGATCCCGCTCACCCGCTTCCAGCCAATTGCGTTGCCAGGTCGCGAAGTCCGCATATTGAATTGGCAGTGGTGGCAGCTCGGGCATCGTGCCCGCGACGTGCGCCCGATACAGCTGCACGAATTCATCGACGATGAGCTGCATCGACCAGCCATCGGAGACGATGTGATGCATGACCACGAGTAACAGATGATCTGTCGCGGACAGCTCGAACAACACGACACGAAACAACGGCCCGGTCGTAAGATCGAACGGGGCCGAGGCGATTCGTTGCGCCTGTTCCCTTGCGTGCGCCTCGCTCAAGGCGAACCTTGCAACTTGCAGCGTCGATGTTGGTGAGATCAGTTGTTCCGTCGTCCCGTTGGTCGCTACACGAAAGGTGGTTCGCAGCGCTTCGTGCCGCTCCGATAACTCGGTGAACGCCGAGCAGAGTGCGTTCACATCCAGCGTTCCCTGCAGACGTAGCAACCTCGTCATGTGATAAGCCGTGCTGCTTCGATCCACCTGCCACAGGAACCATTGACGCGCCTGGGCATACGACATCGGCACGCTCGCGGCCCGCGGGGTCGCGACGATGGGAATCTCCGCGAAGTCGAAGTCGTTCGCCTGCAGCTTCGCCAGGAAGCCGCGCCGGGCCTCGGGCGTCAGGGCAGCGAAGCGTTGGGCGATGGCGTGTCCTTGGTCATTCAGCATGGCCGCTCACCTCGAACTCATCCATCAACTGCGCGATCGCCGCGATTCTCGTATCGCCTCCGCGCTCGACGCCTCCCTTCATCGCTGCCGCGAGCTCATGCAATGTTTGATGTTGGAACAGCAGTTTCGGTGCCACGACGAGGGAGCGGCGGCGTGCACGAGCAATGAATTGCAACGAGAGGATGGAATCGCCGCCGAGCTCGAAGAAGTTGTCATGGCGGCTGATGCGGTCCTGCTTCAACACCTCGCGCCAGATTTCGGCGAGTGTGGTTTCAATCGCGCCTTGCGGCGTTTCGTAATGCGCGGTCGTTGATTCACCCGGCGCCGGCAATGCTTTTCGATCCAGCTTGCCGTTGCCCGTCAGCGGCAACGCGTCCAGCGGCACGATCGCTGCCGGCACCATGTAGTCCGGCAGTTGTTTCGCGAGCGCCGCTCGCAGCGCTACGATATCGAGCGCTGACGCTGTCGCGGGCTCGGATGAACTCGATGGCGATGACTCGGCAGCGTGCTTTGACGACGATGTCGATTGCGATGCCGCCGCGGCGTGCTCGGACGACAATATCGATGGCGATGACTGCGCGGCGCGCTCAGACGACAGTGTCAATGGCGATGACTGCGCTCCGTGCTCGAACGACGACGTCGATTGCAATGACTGCGCTCCGTGCTCGGGCGACGACGTCGATTGCAATGACTGCGCTCCGTGCTCGGGCAACGATATCGATTGAATTGACTCCGCCGCCTGCTTGGAAGGCACTATCCGTTGCCCTGCTGCTGTCGATGGGGCGTTTGCAACGACATAGGCCACCAGCTGCGTATGCCCTTGCTCGTCGCGCGCGATAACAACGGCCTCACCCACACCGGGCTGTGACTTCAGGACACTCGCGATCTCCTGCAGCTCCACTCGGTAGCCGCGTACCTTGACCTGCTCATCGGTGCGGCCCAGGAACTCCACTGCACCATCGCTCAACCACTTCACTCGATCGCCGGTACGATACAAACGCTCGCCTGCGTTGAACGGGCTCGCGATGAACCGCTCTGCCGTCAAACCACCGCGGTGCTCATAGCTGCGTGCGAGCCCTGCGCCTAGGTACAGTTCGCCGGCCACACCGGCGGGCACTCGATTCAAGGCCGCATCGAGGATGTAACCTTCGATGTTCGGCAACGGTGTGCCGATCGGCAGCGTGCCTGCACTACGCAGGGCCTGGGCTGCGGGCTGCGTCAGCACACCGACCGTCGTTTCTGTCGGACCGTAGTGATTGATCACGCGACAGCCTGGCTTCAGCGTCTGCAGCTGTGACAACAACGACCACGGCGTCGCCTCGCCGCCCAAAATCAAGCTATGCGCTGGGATCACATGCGAAGGCTCAGACGCACTGAGCAGTGCTTGCAGATGACTCGGCACGATCTTCAGCACCTGCACTTGATGACGTTGCAGATACTCCCCGAAGCGATCCGGATCGAACGCGCGCTCCGCCCCGATCAAATGCAAGGTGCGACCCGAGCACAGGGCACCGAACAGCACGGTATGACCCAGATCCGCCGCCACGGTGGACACCATGGCGAGCCGTTGCACCTCCGCCGGCCACGCCACGCGATCGAGTAGCCCTTGCACATAGTTCGCGAGCGAGCCGTGCGTGACGACCACGCCTTTGGGTTGACCGGTCGAGCCGGAGGTATAGATGAGATAGGCCGCCTGCGAAGGATGCGGCGTGCGCCAGAGCTCAGGCTCGAGCGGAGCCGCCAAAGCCCGTTTTGAGTCCGTATGCTGAGATACGGCGGGCGCATCTTCTGACTCGGCATCCAGAGACACCGCGGGCACGGCTTTTGATTCGGCATGCAGCGGCACCCGGAGCGCATCTTCTGGCTTCGCATCCAGCGGCACCATGGGTGCATTCTCTGGCTCGGTATGCAGAGATACCGCCGGCGCATCTTCTGACTCCGCCGACAGCAACACCACAGGCACCTTACCTGCCCACGACACATCCGCCACGCTCAACAGCACTCTCGCCCCGCTGTCCCTCAGCTGATACGACAATCTCTCCGCCGGCAGTGCCGGATCGAGCGGCACATACGCCCCGCCCGCCTTCCACACCGCCAACACCCCAATCACAAACTCGAGCGACCGCTCGGCATGCACGCCAACGCGCACCTCCGGCCCGACACCTAAGTCACACAACCGACGCGCAAAGCGATTCGACATCGCATCGAGCGCAGCGAAGGTCAGACTCCGCTCACCCGCCTGAAGCGCAATTTTCGTGGCCTCCCGCACCGACACTCGAGACCACAGGGATAACACATCCGATGCCGCGAATCTCACCTCCTCCCCACGCAACGTCGGTGTCTGCGCCGACAACTGCAACTCTCCCAATCGCAGCGCCGGCGAGCTCACGGTCTGCTCGGCCAGCGCCGTCAGCGCCTCCTGCAATTGACGACCGATCGACTCCACCGTTTCCGCGTCGACCCGAGCAGAGTCATACAAATGGCCAAGCTGCAGCTGTGCCTCAGATTCCTGGATCAGCTGCACACGCACCGTCAACGGATAGTGATTGCCCGTTTCCGAGCGTAAGTTAGAAAATCTCAGCTGCTGCCCATCGAGCAACCGCAACGCCTCGTCGACCGGATAGTTCTCGAACACCAGCAACGTATCGAACAACCCACCGCTAACGCCGGCCCACCGTTGAATCTCGAACAAAGGCGTGTGCTCATGCTCCCGAGCGGCGATACTCCGTGCCTGCAGCTCACGCAGCCAGTCGCCGACCTCACATTCCTCACGCACCGTCGCAATCACCGGGATCGTGTTGATGAACAATCCCACCAGCTGCTCCACCCCAGGCAAATCCGCCGGCCGTCCCGCCGTGGTGGCGCCGAAAGTCACAGTCGCCTGATCGGTATGCCGGCTGAGTAACAACGCCCATGCCGCCTGCACGAGCGTATTAAGCGTGACCCGCTCGCGCCGGGCGAATGCAAGCAGACGACGTGTGCTCGCACTATCGAAACGCTGCACGAGCTGGTCATATCCCCGCCCTGCAACGGGCTTGGGTAACGCGTCGATCAGACGCGTCGGTTGTTCGAGGGACTGCAACTGAGACTGCCAGTACGCTCGCGCGGCTCGTTCATCACACCGCTGCAACCACTCGATGTAGTCGCGATAACGACCACGCACCGGCGGCAGGGATTGTTGCTGATAGATCTGCAAGACCTCCGCGAGCAGTTGCGCCGTGCTCCAGCCGTCGGTCATCAGATGATGATGCGTCCAGATGAAGTGATATCGCGACTCACCCGTGCGAACCAGCGCCAGCCGCATTAGCGGCGGCTCCGACAGTTCGAATGATTGTTGATGCGCCTGAGCGAGTGCGTCCAATGCACCGCTGACATCGGTGCTGTCGCGCAGATCCCGCTCGATGAACGTCAGCGACAGGCTGTGCGCCACCCATTGCAACGGCGGCTCCCGATCGTGCAGGAATCCCGTGCGCAACACCTCATGACGATCGACGACGCTCTGCCAGGCAGCCTTGAAGCGCGGCACGTCCAGGCCGTCGATGTCGACGCGCAGCTGATTGACGTAGGGTTGATCGTCGACCTCATGCAGACTGTGGAACAACAATCCCTGTTGCAAC
Organism: Steroidobacter flavus; assembly: GCF_042651805.1. NCBI lineage: Bacteria > Pseudomonadati > Pseudomonadota > Gammaproteobacteria > Steroidobacterales > Steroidobacteraceae > Steroidobacter > Steroidobacter flavus. The sequence continues at coordinate 1,546,220 of NZ_JBHSDU010000015.1, forward strand.
GCTGTCGCCGGATACAGATCAAGGACGCGGCTCGGCGCAATCGGAAGCGCATCGAGCTGCTGCTGCGTCAGTGACGTGAGCGGAAAATCCGAGGGCGTCAGCCCCTGCACGCCACTACTGCAATGATCAATCAGCGTGTTCAGCTGATCGGCGAATCGCTCGATGAGCTGGCGCGCGTCCTGCTCGTCGTGAAGCGCTCGGCTGTACGTCCATTGCACGGTCAGGCAACGCTCATGCACGCGCGCACCGACATCGAACCAGCATCGCCGATGACTCGTGCCCGCGCGCAACGAGCCGACGCTTTCGCCCGCCAGGCGCCAGAGCTTGCCATCGAGCGTCTGGTCGAATTGCCCCAGATAGTTGAACGACACGCGCGGGTACGATGTCTTCGCTAACGCCGCGCCGTGCGATGTGAGGTATCGCAGCACGCCATACTCGATTCCGTGATTCGGTACGCTGCGTAACTGTTCTTTGATGGTCTTGATCGACGTTCCGAGATCGTCGTGTGTCGTTAAGCGAACGGGATACAGCGAGGTGAACCAGCCGACGGTGCGGCTCAAATCGATGCCTTCCGCAAGCTCCTCGCGACCGTGACTCTCCAGTTCGATGCACACGCTGTCACGACCGCTCCATTCGCACAGCGTGCGGGTCAATGCCGTCAGCAGCAGATCGTCGATCCGTGTGCGATATGCTTTGGGCGCGAGGCTCAACAGCTGTTGGGTGCGGGTTTCATTCAACGTGATGCTGAGAGACGCCGCGTCGGCGACCAGATTCGCGGCGTTCTGATGTTTGCAGGGTAGCTCCAGCGCCTCGGGGTCGAGTGCTTGCATCCAGGTGTCGAGCTCGCTCGTGTCGGCCCGGTCGGCATACGATTGCAGCGTTTCCGACCAGCGTTTGAACGACGTGGTCCGTGCCGGCAGCTCGGCCACGCCGGTGGTAGCGAGTTGTTCGTAAATCGATTGCAGATCGCTCAACAGCACGCGCCACGACACGCCGTCGATCACCAGGTGATGCGCGATGAGCAGCAGCCGCCCGCCGTCACTCGACTCCACCCAGACAGCACGGAACAACTGTTGCCAATGCAGGCTGCGCTGCCACTGATCGGCGACGCGGGTGATGGCCTCCGCGTGGGCCTCACTCAGCGGCACGACTTGCAGAACATCCTCGGACGGGATTGCGCGATAGCACTGCTGCCAATGGCCATCGATCTGTTGAAAGGACAAGCGCAGCGCCCCGTGGTGTTCAAGCAATCGCCGTAGGGACTGACGCAAGAGATGAACATCGACCGGCGCCAGCGGCTCCAGCATGATCGCTTGGTTCCAATGCGTGGGCTCCGCGAAGCGCTGCTCAAAGAACCAGCGTTGCACGGGGGTCAGCCCGAAGGGCACGTCGACAGGCTCGATGTCTTCTGGTGGCGCCGCCTCTTCCAAGGACTCCGCCATCACGGCAATCGCCGCGACGGTTTGACGTTCCATGAGCAAGCGAGGGGATAGTTTCAAGCCCCGCTTTCGGGCACGTGCGACGATCTGCAATGTGAGAATTGAATCGCCGCCGAGCTCGAAGAAGTTGTCGTGCCGGCTGACCCGATCCTGATGTAACACCTCGCGCCAGATCTCGGCGAGCGTGGTTTCAATCGCGCCTTGCGGCGCCTCGTAGCGCGCGGTCGTTGGTTCACCAGGCGCCGGCAGCGCTTTCCGATCCAATTTGCCGTTACCAGTCAGCGGCAACGCGTTTAGAGGCACGATTGCCGCCGGCACCATGTAGTCCGGCAGTTGCTTCGCGAGCGCTGCTCGCAGCGCCACGACATCGAGCGATGACGCCGTCGCGAGCTCGGAAAGCGATGTTTCTATCGTCTCGGTGTTGGCGACGACATAAGCCACCAACTGCGTTGTTCCGTGCTCGTTGCGCGCGACAACAACGGCCTCACGCACGCCGGGCTGGGACTTCAGGACACTCGCAATCTCCTGCAGCTCCACCCGATAGCCGCGCACCTTGACCTGCTCGTCGGTGCGGCCCAGGAACTCTACGCTGCCATCGCTCAACCACTTCACTCGATCGCCGGTACGATACAACCGTTCGCCGGCGGTGAACGGGCTCGCAATGAACTGCTCCGCCGTCAAACCACCGCGGTGTTCATAGCCGCGCGCGAGGCCTGCGCCGCCTAGATACAACTCGCCGATCACACCGGCCGGCACTCGATTCAAGGCCGCATCGAGAATATAACTTTCGATGTTCGGCAACGGTGTGCCAATCGGCAGCGTGCCTGCACTACGCAGGGCCTGGGCTGCGGGCTGCGTCAGCACACCGACCGTCGTCTCCGTCGGGCCGTAGTGATTGATCACGCGACAGTCTGGCTTCAGCGTCTGCAGCTGTGACAACAATGACCACGGCGTCGCCTCGCCGCCCAGAATCAAGCTATGCGCCGGGATCACGTGCGAGGGTTCAGCTGCACTGAGCAGTGCTTGCAGATGACTCGGCACGATCTTCAGCACCTGCACTTGATGACGTTGCAGATACTCCCCGAAGCGATCCGGATCGAACGCGCATTCCGCCCCGATCAAATGCAAGGTGCGTCCCGAGCACAGCGCACCGAACAGCACGGTATGACCCAGATCCGCCGCCACGGTGGACACCATGGCGAGCCGTTGCACCTCCGCCGGCCACGCCACGCGATCGAGCAGCCCTTGCACGTAGTTCGCGAGCGAGCCGTGCGTGACGACCACGCCTTTGGGTTGACCGGTCGAGCCGGAGGTATAGATGAGATAAGCCGCCTGCGAAGGATGCGGAGTGCGCCAAAGCCCGGGCTCGAGCGGAGCTGCCACAGCCCGTTTTGAGTCCGTATGCTGAGATACGGCGGACGCATCTTCTGACTCGGCATGCAGAGACACCGCGGACACGGCTTTTGATTCGGCATGCAGCGGCACCCGGAGCGAATCTTCTGGCTTCGCATGCAGCGGCACCATGGGTGCATTCTCTGACTCGGTATGCAGAGATACCGCCGACGCATCTTCTGACTCCGCCGACAGAGACATCACTGGGATATCACCTGCCCACGGCGCCCCCGCCACGCTCAACAACACTCTCGCCCCGCTGTCCCGCAGCTGATACGACAGTCGCTCCGCCGGCAGCGCCGGATCGAGCGGCACATACGCTCCGCCCGCCTTCCACACCGCCAAGACACCGATCACAAATTCGAGCGAACGATCGGCGTGCACGCCGACACGCACCTCTGGGCCAACACCCAGCACACGCAATCGACGCGCCAAATCACTCGATCGCTGATCGAGCCGAGCAAACGTCAGTGTTTTATCGCGACAGACGACTGCGGCCGTGTTCGCACTCGTGACCGCATGACGAGCGATCAGCTCGGGAACCATATCCAACGGCAGTCGCGCAGGCTGACCGCCCCACTGCCGCAGCAACTCCAGTTCCTGATCGGCAAGCAACCGTATATCGTCCAGCGCCGTGGACGACTCCAGAGCGAACGATCGCAACACCTGCAAATAATGTTCGCTGAAGCGCTCCACCGTAGCGGCATCGAACAACTCGGCCGCGTAGGTCAGCAGTGCGCTCACGCTGCCATCGGGATGTTCGGTCGTGCTGAGGAGCAATTCGAACTTTGCCGCCTGCTCGCCGAACGCGCGGGTCTCCAGCGTCAACCCGGGCAAGCTCTGCAACCGGCGCCAGTCGCGGCGCTGATGATTCATCAGCACCTGAAACAAAGGCGATTGGCCGACGCTGCGTTCCGGCTGCAACGCCTCCACCAGTTGATCGAACGGCAGATCCTGATGCTCCTGCGCACCCGCCACCGTCACCCGCAACTGATCCAGCAGCTCCCGCAACGTCATCCGTTCGTCAATGCGACTGCGCAACACCTGAGCGTTGATGAAGAATCCAACCACGCCTTGCGTCTCCGCGCGATGTCGGTTGGCATTGTTGGTCCCGATACGAATGTCGCGCTGACCAGTATATCGATAGAGCAAGGCGTGAAAGCCGGCCAGTAACACCATGAACATCGTTGCACCGTGCTCGCGCGCGGTTCGTTGCAACTGACTGACGAGCTCAGCGGGCAGATCAAACGCGCGATAGGCCGCCGAGTAATTCCCCGAGCCCGTGCGCGGGCGATCGGTGGCCAGCAACAGCAGCGGATGTTCCTCACCCAGCTGCGCACGCCAATAAGAAAGTTGCCGTTCAGGCGCATCGGTTTCGAGCCACGCCCTCTGCCAGAGTGCATAGTCCGCATACTGAATCGGCAAGGGTTTCAGATTCGGCTCGCGGCGCTCGACACGTGCGCCATAGAGTTCGGCGAATTCATCCACGATGATCCCGACCGACCAGCCATCGGACACGATGTGATGCATCACCACCACGAGCACGTGCAACTCGGCCGACAGTTGGATCAGGTGAGCCCGAAACAGCGGCCCGACAGTCAGATCGAACGGAGTGCCGGACACCTCGGTGACGATGCGTTCTACCTGAGCATCGCGATCTGCTTCCGACAGTGCGCTCAAATCGGTGAACCCCATCGGCAACGCCGCTGGCGGCTGAATGCGCTGTTCCGCAACGCCCTCGGCGGATGTCACAAAGATCGTGCGCAGCGACTCATGTCGATGCACCAGCGTACGCAGCGCGTCCCACAAGGCCTCGACATCAAGCGTGCCGGCGAGGCGGATCGAACTGCCAGTGTGATACGCAGTGCTACGTTCATCGAGTCGCCACAGGAACCACTGACGTGATTGCGACGACGAGAGCGGTATCGGCCGATTGCGGTCTGCAAGGGTGATCGCAGCGTGCGAGACGACCTCGGTGGCGGCGCTCAGTTGAGACGCCAGCGCGATCAGCGTCGGATGCTGAAACAACTGTTCGAGCGAGAGCACCATCGATTGACGCCGGGCGCGGGCAATGAAGCGCAGCGCCGCCATCGAGTCGCCACCCAGCGCGAAAAAGTTATCGTGCCGGCCGACGCGCTCGACACCGAGAATCCGACACCACAGCTCCGCGAGCTTGTTTTCAATTTCACCGAGCGCGGGCTCGAAGTGCGCGACGTGCTGAGAGTCCGGGGCCGGCAGCGCCTCGCGATCCAGCTTGCCATTTCGGGTCAGCGGCAACGAGGCCAGGACCACGAGTACGCTCGGCACCATGTACTCGGGCAACTGCGTCGCGAGCTGGCTTTTCAGCGCCTCCGGATCGATGGCGGTCGCCGGTCGTGGGACCACATAGCCGATCAATTGTGTCCGGCCATCGTGCGCGGCACGAGCAACGACCGCGGCGTCATGAACGTGACGACGCAGGACCGCCACGATCTCCTTGGGCTCCACCCGATAGCCTCGAATCTTCACCTGGTCGTCGCATCGGCCCAGGAACTCCACGCTGCCATCGCCGAGTTGTCGAACGCGGTCGCCGGTTCGATACAACCGCGCGCCGGCACGGAACGGACTCGCGATGAAACGTTCTGCCGTGAGCCCTCGCTTGCCGATGTAGCCGCGCGCCACACCTGTTCCGCCCAGATACAATTCGCCCGCCATTCCCGTACTGACCGGATTCATCGCGGCATCCAGCACGTACGCTTCGATATTCGCCAGCGGCCGGCCCAGCGGCAACGTGCCGGCATCCCGAATTGCAACGCTCGCCTCCTGCGCGAAGACGCCAACGGTCGTCTCAGTCGGACCGTAATGATTGAACACACGACACGTCGGTGCGAGCGCCTGCACCTGCTCGAGCAAGGACCAGGACACGGCCTCACCGCCCAGCACGAGCGTATGTCGCGGCAGCACGCGCTCGGCCTGAGCCGCGTTCAACAACGCTTGCAGATGGCTCGGCGCAAGCTTGATTGCGTCGATCCGATGACGAGCACTATAGGCAGCGAATCGATCCGCATCGAACGCACAGTCGGTGGGAACGAGATGTAACGTTCGTCCCGAGACCAGAGCACCGAACAGGACGGTGTGCCCCAGGTCGGCCGCAACCGTGGACACCATCGCCATGCTTCGCACCGAATCCGGCAGCGCCAATCGACTCAGCACACTCTGCACATAGTTGGCCAACGCGCCGTGCGTCACCGCCACGCCTTTTGGCCGACCCGTTGATCCCGATGTATAGATCACATACGCCATCTGATCGGCAGCGGGGATCGGCAGCGGAGCGTCCTGCCCGGTGGTCACGTCGTCGTTCAGATCGACGATAGGCAGATCGCTCATCAACTCACGGGGGCTCGCCTGGAGCAGCAGCTTTGCGCCGCTATCCTGCAACTGATACAGCAACCGTTCCGGCGGCAACTGTGGATCGAGAGGAACATACGCGCCGCCCGCCTTGAGCACCGCCAATATTCCCAACACGAGCTCGAGGCTCCGATCGGCGTGAATGCCGACGGGCGTTTCGGCTCCGATGCCCTTCGCACGTAACAGCTGCGCCAAGCGATTCGACCGGGCGTCCAACTCGGCGAACGTCAACATCGTCTCACCGGCCTGCACGGCGATCGCGTCACCGCGATCGGCCACGACAGCGGACCACAGCGGGAGAATGCTGGGAGCTGGCAGCACCCCATCCTCTCCCACCAAAGCATCGGACTTTCGGGTCAGCTGCAACTCACCCAACCGCGCGCCCGGATTCCGCAGGACGCCTTGGACCAATCCATACAAATGCTCGATGAACTGGCGATGCAAGCCTTTCACCGTGGCGGTATCGAACACGTTCTGATCGTGCAAGTAGTCGAACCGCAAGGCATCGGTCGCGCTAGTGCCCGTGCCGAGTCGCTGGGGCAACTGCACTCGCAGCGTCAATGGAAAATTGTTTCCGCTGCGGGATTGCAGCTCACCGAACTTCAATCCCGAAGAGGCAGCCCCGCGCAAAGCCTCATCGATCGGATAGTTCTCGAACACCAGCAGCGTATCGAACAAGCTCTGGCCCGCGCCCGCCGCCCACCGCTGAATCTCATGCAACGGGGTGTGCTCATGTTCGCGTGACGCCAGATTCTGCGCTTGCAACTCACGGAGCCATTGCGCCGCCGTGGCTGCCGGGTCGCACTCGGCTGTGACGGGGAATGTATTGATATACAACCCAACGACGTTTTCGATATCGGGCAACTCAGCCGGCCGGCCCGCCGTCGTCGCGCCAAACACCACGGATTGTTTGCCTGTGGCACGACTCAAGAACAGCGCCCAGGCCGCCTGGGTCAACGTGTTCAGCGTGACATGCTCACGTCGCGCCAGCGCCAGCAAGGACTCAGCCTCGGTCGTTCCGAGCACTTCACTGTGAACGTCATAGTTCCTCGAGTTACTACGTGCGACCACCGCGGGCGCCAGACGCGTCGGCTCATCGAAGCTCTGCAATCGCGCCTTCCAATAGTCCTCGGATGTTTTCGGCTCTCGCGTGTGCAACCACTGCACATAGTCGCAGTAGCGTCCATGCAGCGGCCGCACCGATGCGCCCTCGTAATAACTCAGCACATCTTTCATGACCTGCGCTGTGCTCCAGCCGTCCATCAAAACGTGGTGATGGGTCCAGATGAAGTGATAGCGATGGTCCGCGATACGAATCAGTGCAAAGCGCATCAACGGTGGCTGCAGTACATCGAACGGTCGCGCCAGCTCCGATGCAGCCAGCTCGTCCAGTCGCTCGCCGAGCCCGTCGCGATGACGCCAGTCATGCTGGGCGAACGGCAACGACACCTGCTTCGCCACCCATTGCAATGGCACTTCGCGCTCGGAGAGGAAGCCGGTACGCAGTGCTGCATGTCGCTCGCTCACCGACCGCCACGCGCTCAAAAATCGCTCGACGTTCAAATCCTCGAGCTGCAGACGCAACTGACTGTGATAGCGACCGCCGTAGCCATCCTGCAAGCTATGAAACAACACGCCCTGCTGCATCGGGGTCAGCGGATACAGATCGTCGATCTGCCTCGGCTCGATCGGCAACGCGGCGAACTGCGGCTGAGTGAGTCCGGCCAATGGAAAATCCGCGGCAGTCACGGCCGCATCGCCATGCAGACAGTGTGTCGTCAGCGCACGCAAGCAAGCGTGATAATGATCGAGCAACGTTTCTACAGATTCACGCCGATGTCGCCGCGCGCTGTAAGCCAGTTCGAGCTGCAGCTGGCTCTCTCGAATCGAGCCATCGATCGACAGTTCGTGGGCACACGAGGCCTGCGGGTCCCGCGTGTGACCGATGGACTCATCCGACAGCGTCCAGAGCGCGGCCGTACCGAAGCTGCCATCGAGCTGGCCCAAGTAGTTGAAGACGACCTGCGCCCCCGGCAATGACGCCAACGCCTTGCGTTGTGCCACCGAACCGGAGCATTTCAGCGCGCCATACCCGACGCCCTTGCCCGGGATCTCACGCAACCGCCGCTTGACGCGATCAAGCGTCTCGCCTGCGTCATTGCCCGCTACCACGGCGACAGGAAACAAACTGGTGAACCACCCGACGGTGCGGGAGACATCGATGTCATCGCCGTCCGTCTCGCGACCGTGTCCCTCAACGTCGATCGACACCTCAGCCCGACCGCTCCACTGATACAACGCCTGCACGAGCGCCGCCAACAGCAGCTCATTGATCTGCACGCGGGACGCAGCGGGAACTGCTTTGAGCAACTGCGCGGTGTGTTCGCGATCCAGGCGCAGCGTCAAACTCTCGCGATCGGCCTGAGTGTTGCCGCCCTCCGGCCAATCGCATGGCAAGGGTGCCGGCGCGCATTCGAGTTGTCGCCAATAGTTCAACTCATCGGCGCGGGTTTGCGGATAACTGTGCAGTCGTTGAGCCCACTGCTGGTAGCTGCTCGTGCGGGCCGGAAGCACAACCGCCGTGCCTGCTTGAGCTTGTCGGTAAGCGGTCTGCAAATCGTCCAACAGGATTCGCCAGGAGACGCCGTCGACCACGAGGTGATGGATGGCGAGCAGCAGGCGTTGACTGCCCTCGGGCGAAGTCATCAGCACCGCCCGAAGGAGCGGCCCGGTGTGAATATTCAAACTTCGCTGGGCCGCTGCGCTCAATGACTCAATATCGGCGGCATCTCGCGTGTCACGAACCCAGAGCACATCGGATGCTTCTTCGGCGGCGTAACTCTGCGACCAACTTCCATTGTCGTCCTGCGTGTAACGCAAGCGCAGAGCGTCGTGATGATCGATCACTACGCGTAACGCCTTTGCCAGCGGCTCAGCCTGCAACGAATCCCTGGGCGACAGCAGCAATGCCTGATTCCAATGATGACGATTCGGAACGACCTGCTCGAAGAACCAGGATTGAATCGGCAACAACGGCACCGCGCCCTGCGGCCGCTGGTCGCTCGCCGCCGACTCACGATCGATCGGCTCGGCAACCGCGGCGAGTTGCGCAACGGTCTGGGACTCAAACATCTGTCGGGCTGTGACTTTCCAGCCTGCGGTTCGAGCGCGTGCCACGATCTGCAAGCTGACGATGGAATCGCCGCCGAGCTCGAAGAAGTTGTCGTGTCGCCCCACCCGTTCGATGCTCAGCACGTCGGCCCAGACCGCGGCCAGCGCGGTTTCCGTCGGCCCATGCGGAGACTCATAGTCGCTGGTCTGTAAAGACTCCGCCTCGGGCAATGCCTTGCGATCGAGCTTGCCGTTGGGAGTCAGCGGCAGCGCGTCCAGAATCGCGAAGTGCGCCGGGACCATGTATGCCGGCAGCTGTGTCATCAGACGATCGCGCAGTCGGGATGCAAACAATCGTGTCCGCTGGAGACGTAGCGGATCGCTCGCCAAAGATCGCCAGTCGTGCGGCAAGTCCTGGGGGCTCCGCTTGACCTCAGCGGTCGCGGATGCCCGAGTGAGATCGATGAACTCGACATCCATGCCTGCATCCGGGGCGTCCGCCGACCAGGTCACGTGCACGTCATAGCCGTGTTGCTCGCCCAGCGACCAGAACGATTCCGGCTCCATACCCGCAAGCTCGATGCCCTCGAGCCGCGCTCGCAATTCCTCAACCGTCGTATGTTCCTCCGCCGAGTTCACCGCCAGCCAGGCGGCGCGATCCCACGCGAGCCGCAGATTCGGCACAGCAAACAAACGCACCGCCGGCACGCGACGTGACAAACGAGCTCGCAGCTCGACGAGCGATTCGGGGCCGCTCCAGGCCAGCGTTTCTGGCGCTGAGCGCTTGGTCTGCGATGCGCTGAGCACGACGTCATAGCGATAGCGGGTCAGCTCGTTGCCCGCCCCGCCCCGCTTGAGCAGGATCCGCACCTCCTGCATGCCGAGATGCGCGGCAACGGTCTCGAAGAAAGCAGGCGCCAATGTGAGCTCGGTGTCTCGCGCCAGCGCCTTGCCGATGCGATCCTTCAATTGCCGGACCGTCAATCGGGCTGGCGCGCGGCCCAGTTGTACTGACGTATGGAACATCGGTACCAAAGCGAGATGTCTGATGTCGCCGATGAACATCCGACCGCCGCTCGCGAGACTGAGCGCCGCGCCTTCGAGCACATCCAATAGATAATCCGCATCCGGAAAGTACTGTGCGACCGAATTCAGCACCACCGTGTCGAAGGAGCCCGGCGCAATATGGCCAAACGCTGCGGCCTCCGCCTGCACCACACGCACGTGAGATAGCGCAGGCTGCGTCGCAGTCCATGCTGAAAGTTTCTGAACCGCGCCGGCCGACACGTCGGTCGCCAGATAGTCGAGCACCAGCGGCGCCAACTGCTGAACGAGCAATCCGACGCCACAGCCGATCTCAAGCAAGCGCACTGGCGTGAGCCCTGCGATCCTCGCCACCGTTTCCTGCAGCCACTGCTGCATCTCGAGCTCCGGAATGGGCTCGCCGGTGTAACTGCTGATCCAGCCCTGAAAGGCCGGCGCAAGGACGTCATCGGAATACGCCGAATCGAACACCTCGCTCCATTGCGATACCTGGGCGCCGCGTAGCGCGGCGGGGCCCACGTCGACACTCTGCAACGCGCCTGGCGCCGGCACGACATAGGCCGCCAGTCGTTTCTCCGCCGATGTTCCCTGCGCCACCACAACCGCTTCGCGCACCTCGCTCAGCGCTGACAGCTGGGCTTCGATCTCGCCCAACTCGATCCGATGACCGCGGATCTTCACCTGATGATCGACCCGACCCACATACTCGATCTGGCCATCGCTGCGCCAACGAACCAGATCGCCGGTGCGATACAACCGTTCTCCGCCGCCCGAGAGAGGATCGGCGACAAAGCGCTCGGCCGTCAGCCCCGCACGAGTCGGATACCCGGTCGCAAGCCCGGCACCGCCGAGATACAGCTCACCGATCACACCCGGCGCCGCGAGGTTCAGATCGGCATCCAGAATCACCGTGCGCGTGCCGGCGATCGGCCGACCGATAGGCACCGAGTGGCGCCGCTCCTCGGCGCATCTGAAATATGTCACCTCGATAGCGGCTTCGGTGGGTCCATAAAAATTGTCGAGCGTCACCTGCGGCAGGCGTGAGAACACCTGGCGTTGTAAGTCGACCGGCAAGGCCTCGCCGCTGCAAATCATTCTTCGCAGCGAACTGCACGCGGGCACGTCCGGAAATCCGATAAAGGCCTGCAGCATCGAGGGCACGAAGTGAATCGTCGTCACGCCGTGACGTCGGATCAGCGCCACCAATCGTTCCGGATCGCGATGATCGCCTGGGCCCGCTACTGCGAGCGTCGCGCCGGTCGTCAACGGCCAGAAGAATTCCCAAAACGAGATATCGAAGTTGAACGGCGTCTTTTGCAAGACCACGTCAGCAGAATACAGCGGATCGTACTGTTGTCCCCATTGCAGCCGATTGCACAGCGCACGGTGACGATTGGCGACGCCCTTGGGTTTGCCTGTGGAGCCCGACGTGTAGATCACGTAGATCAAGTTGTCGCCGTGCAGGGCAACTTCGGGATTGCGCTCGGGCTCGCCGCTGCAATCGAGCCGATCGAGCGCCAGCACCGCGATCCGATCCTGCGCCGGCAGCCGCGCTTGCAGGTGTTGTTGAGTCAGCACTAGCGAGACGCCGCTATCGTCCATGACGAAGCGCAAGCGCTCCGGCGGCAACTCGGGATCCAATGGCACATAGGCGCCGCCAGCTTTCATGACGCCCAACAGCGCCACCACCATTTCAACCGAACGCTCAGCGGCGACACCGACGCGCGTTTCCGGCCGCACCCCGAGAGAGATCAGTCGATGCGCCCACTGGTTGGCGCGACGATTCAACTCGGCATAGCTCAATCGTTCGTCACCGACGAGCAAAGCGATCGCATCTGGCATGCGCTCAACCTGCTGCTCGAACAAATGATGAACGCATTCGGCACGAGCGGGCTGCACCGGCAGCTCGCTCCACTGGCTCAACCTCATGCGATCCGCCGACGTGAGCAAGCTCACCTCGCGCACTCGCTGCACCGGGCTGGTCGCAAGCGCTTCGAGCATCGCCAGGTAATGGGCAGCCAGGCGCACGATGGTCGCCGCTTCGAACAATTCCGCCGCATAGGTGAAACGAACGAGCGTATCGTGCGTCGACTCGACCACATCCAGTGACAATTCGAACTGCGCCGCCTGCTTGCCGAGCCACTGTTCTGCGAGCCGCAGACCGGGCAGCGTTTCGAGCGCCTGCGGATCGATTCGCAGATGATTCATCACGACGCGGAACAGCGGACTCTGTCCCAAATCGCGTCCGGGCTGGAGCGCGTCGACCAGCACGTCGAACGGCAGCTCCTGATGGGCACCGGCATCGGCGACCGTGCGAACCGCGCGATCCAGCACGTCACACAACGAGTCTGCGCTGTCGATGTGAGATCTCAATACCAGTGTGTTGACGAAGAACCCGACGACGCGATCGATGGCACTGGCACCGCGATTGGCGAAAGGCACACCGATCCGCACGTCGGGCTGTCCGGTATATCGATGCACCAGTGCCTGAAATCCCGCGAGCAGCACCGTAAACAACGTGCCTGTGTGTCGATCGGCTCGTTGCCGCAACTTTTCGGTCAAGGCGGCCGGCACAGCGATCTCGTGACGACCGGTCGAATAGGCAGTGGTCGCGCGACGGGGCGCATCGACCGGCAGCTCGAGCACGGGATGCTCGTTGCCAAGCTGCTCGCGCCACCAGCTCAATTGCCGCTCACACTCGGCGCTCTCGCGCCAGTCGCGCTGCCAGCGCGCATAGTCGATGTACTGCAATGGCAGTGTTGTTGGCGCCAGGGTCCGCTGCCCCACTCTGGCCGCGTACTCCGCCGCAAACTCATTGAAGAGCAACTGCATCGACCAACCATCGACCACGATGTGATGCAGGCTCAGCGCCAGCTGAAATTCTTCATCGGCATGTTGAATGACTGCAACTCGCAGCAGCGGTCCGTGCTCCAGATCGAACGGCGCCTCCTGCAGTTGCCGAATCTCTGCTTGAACCAGTCGTTCCCGAACGTCTGGCGGCACCGAGCGCATGTCAGCAAAGTGCAGCAGCGGTGACAGCTTCGCCAGCACGATCTGGCGCACTTCACCTCGGTCATCGAGTCGAAAGACTGTGCGCAGCGACTCATGTCGCTCCACCAGCGCTGAGAAACAATCGTTGACCACGCCGACGTTCATCGTCCCGACGAAACGGAAGGTCGCCGATAGATGATAAGCCGTGCTGGCGCGGTCCATCTGGCACAGGAACCACACGCGCTGCTGCGCATAGGACAGCGGCAATGGCGTGCCTCGTTCGGGCAAAGGGATCGCCACGATGGCGCCATTCTCGACGCCCGGCGCTTGCGCGATCCGTTGCTTCACAGCGGCCGCATAAGCGTGCAGCTGCGGATGCTCGAACACAGCGCTGAGCGGAAGATTCAACGACCAGCGACTGCTGACTCTCGCGCTCACCTGAGCTGCGGACAGGGAATTTCCGCCCGCGGCGAAGAAGTTCGTGTCACGGAAGACTGCCTTGTTCCCGAGCACGTCGCGCCATACGTCCGCGAGCTCACGCTCGATATCATCTTGCGGAACGGCGCCGGACCGCGCAGCCGTCTCGCCTTCGACGAACCTTCCATACTCATAGATCGCGAAGGCATCGAGGGTTCGCTCGCGCCACCCGAGACGGCACCCGGCACGCTGGACCTTGCCACTCGACGTGCGAGGTAAGGCGCCGGCGTTCAGCAACACCACAACCAATACCGGCTCGTGATACAGCTCGCCGATGACCGTGTTGACTTCCGCGACCAGACGCTCCGCCGACACGAGCTTCTGCAGTCCCCGAGATACCTCTAACGCAATGCCAACGCCTTCTCCAGCATCGGTCGGGACTGCGAACGCAGCCACTCGACCTTCGCGCACCGCCTCGATCTGCGCTTCGATGGCGCGCTCGATGTCCTGCGGATAAACATTCTGTCCGCGCAGGATGATCAAATCCTTGTGACGGCCCGCGACATACAGTTGCTGGCTGCTGAGGAAACCGAGATCGCCGGTGCGCAGCCAACGCTTGCCATCGCGCTCCACGAATGTTTCGGCGGTGGCTTCCGGTTGATTCCAATAACCGGCACTGACGCTCGGACCGCTGACCCAGATCTCTCCCATCGCACCGGCCGATACGGAAAGCTGCGTGTCCGGATGAACGATCTGCAACTGATGATTCGAAGCGGCGGCCCCGCATGAGACCAGCGTCGTTCCAGTGCCGCTCACGATCGGCCGCCCGGTGGCCAGTGACTCGTTCGAGTAAGTTGCCGTGGTGACGCCCGCCTCGCGACTCACACCAGTCACGAACAGAGTCGCCTCTGCCAGCCCATAGCACGGATACAACGCGGCCGGATCGAACCCCGCTCGAGCGAAGCGCTCGGCGAAGGCGCGCAAAGTGTCGTGCCGGACGGGTTCCGCGCCCGAGAACGCCACACGCCAGCTCGATAGATCCAGTGTCTGCAGCTGCGCATCGCTCACTCGTTCCAGACAAAGCCGGTAAGCGAAATCCGGGCCGCCGCTGATGGTGCCGCGATGTTTCGAGATCAACTGCAACCAGCGCAGCGGCTGCTGCAGAAAATACGCGGGCGACGTGAGCACCAGCGGAATCCCCCGGTGCAGTGGCTGTAGCAATCCGCCGATCAGCCCCATGTCATGAAACAGCGGCAGCCACGACACGAACTTGTCGTGCTCACCGATGGCCATGCCGGTCTCGATCGCCTGCTCGTTGGCGATCAGATTGCCATGAGTGACGATGACTCCCTTCGGTGCGGACGTCGAGCCCGAAGTGAATTGTAGTAGCGCCACGTCTTCCAGCTTCGGCTCCCGGGCACGCCACGCATCGGCATGTGCCGAGCCGATCGTATCGACCGCAATGATCTGCATGCTCTCCGGCAAATCGCCCGATGCCAATGAGACGGCGATTCGACTCACGGTCAACACGCAACGGGTCTGCGCGCTCGCTGCGATCACCCGCAATCGCGCTTTGTGCCCTTCGCGCTTCGACTCGGGCACCGCGGCGGGGACCGCGATCAATCCGGCATACAAGCACGCAAAGAATGCGACGACGAACTGATCGTCATTGTCCAGCAATAGCAAAGCGCGCTCGCCAGGCGCGAACGACGATTGCAACCTGTGAGCCAACGACCGCACGCGCGTGTCCAGCTCGGCGTAGTTGAGGACGAGTTCTGCTTCGGCGTTGACAACGATCAGCGCGGTCTCCTCCGGCTGCCGGTCTGCCAATCCGCGTAGATGGCTCACCAAGTCGCGAGGCAGAGTTCGTTCGGGCTTGCGGCGTGCGTTCATGTCAGATTTCCGTGGGGCTCCGCCATTGCGACAACGACCTTTCGAGCCCCTTTGAACGGCGTCCGGGCGTGCGCCACCAGCATGTTGTCGAGCATCAGCACATCGCCCGCGTGCCACGGGAACATCACCGTATGTTTGGCCAACACGGCGCGAATCTCGCTGAACAACTCATCGGGAATCGCTGAGCCATCGGCGAAGTGCACGTTGCGCGGGATGTTTTCCAGCCCGAGCGCGTCGATGAGCGTTTCGCGCACCTCGCGCTGTAGATTGGAAACATGAAACAAATGCGCTTGATTGAACCAGACGCTCTGCCCGGTGCGTGGATGCCGCTCAATACCCTGGCACCACTGTCGCGTTCTCAAGCCGCCGTCGGATTGCCACTCGCATTCGATAGCGGCACGATGACAAAACGCCTCCACCTGATCGCGACGTGTGGTGTTGAATACTTTCTGCCACGGCACATCGAAGTCGCCGTAGTTGCGCACATACACGAGGCCGTCTGTGAAACGATCGCGAATGGCCGCAGGCATGTCTCGATAGATCGCCCGGTTGTCGGCAATCGGTGTCTCGCCGCCCACCGGCGACGCCGTCACACAGTGAAACCAGATCTTCATCGGCCACTCGCGCGTGTACGCCTGCTCGCTATGCAGAGGGATGTGCTGATGCGCGGGATATTCGGTCGAGGTATAGACCCCATCGCGCGTGACCGCGCTGCGCGGGGTCGATGCAAACTCATAACTGAGCAACGGATGTCCGAAGGCTGCCGCGAATTGCTGGAACGACTCGATGCTCGGCACCGAATAACCTCGCAGTAGCACGCCGCCGATCTCAATCAGGGCCGCGTCGATCTCTTTGCTCCGCTGTGCGAAGGCTTCCAGCAACGGCTCGCCGCGACGCTGCGGCTCGATGACGAGTGGCAATGAGCTTGCGGCAGAGACTTCAGACGCTCGCGACAGTGACATCGCACTCCTCCCTGAGATCGCCGCTCAATGCATGGATCAACGTCCGCAGCACCGATGACTCGTGCTCGCGAATGAAGAAATGTCCACCCTCGAACCACCAGGCGTCGAAGCGCCGGCGGGTCTCCGTCTGCCACGCCAGAATCCGTTCCTCACCGATGCGATCTCGCCGGCCCGCCAGCGCGTGAATGGCCACATCGAGCGGCGCTGTCGGTCGATAGCGAAACCCGGCGCAGATGCGATAGTCGGTGCGCAGGGTGTCGAGCGTGATCGCGAGCAACTCCGCGTCCTCGAACACTTCGGCCGGTGTGCCGCCTTGCGTGCGCAGCTCCGCGATCAGGCTGGCATCGGTTTGTTTGTCGGCGAAGTACGCAGGCTCACGCCAGCGAGGTGCGGGGCTCGCGGAAACAAACAACAACTCGGGCGACTGCCGTTGCTGTGTGCGCCACCGTACGGCCATCGAGTACGCCAGCAACGCCCCCATGCTGTGGCCGAACAGCGCATAGCGCTCATTGCAGCGGTGCTGGTGCTGGCGACACAGATCGTCGATCAATGTTTCGAAACTGTCGGCGGCGGGCTCCGCGGTACGGGTGCCCCGCCCCGGCAATTCGATCGGAACGATGCTGAGCCACGCCGGGACCAGCCGTTGCCAGCGCAGATACATGCTGGCGCTCGCGCCCGCGCACGGCAGGCACAACAATGCAAGCGGCGTCCGCATGATCTACGCCGACGCGGGTGAGCTCTTTTGTTCCTGTTCCGCCATCCACTTGCGCAGCGACAGCGGACGCATGTCGGTCCAGGTGCGATCGACGTAATCCAGGCAGGTTTTCTTATCGCCTTGCACGCCGGTGTCGGTCCAGCCGCCCGGAATCGCTTTCCACTCCGGCCACAAGGAATATTGTTCCTCGTGATTGACCAGCACCTTGAACACGCCGTCTTCGCGATCGAAACAACTGCTGGACATTCCGCCACCTCATTGAGTGTCTCTGTCCAGCTAATGACGAACGACACCGCGACGCGTTTAGTCGCAGTTCGCTATTCGCAATCGAGCGCGGCGGGAATGCTAAGCGGGGGGATCGGAATCGGGCGGTGGTGGCACGAGGCCGGCGATCAGCCAGACCTTGGCCGCTTGCTGATAAGCGCGCAAATGTGACGGGTCGGCATTCAGCCAGGCGGTGAGTTGCTGGCGCGCGGCGGCATCGAGTGGCTGCTCGTGCTCACGCACGATCCACTCCCAAGCAAGGTCCCAGGCCGGATCGTCGCGTCCGGAATCAGTCATGAGATGTTTTGAAAAGGCCCAGCGCCGCGACGAATGATACTAAAAAGCCGCCGCGATCCAAAGCCCTCGCGTCAAGCGGGACAATCCTGAATCGGCTACGAGCGACCGGCGTCGACCAGCCCGCGACAACGTTTCAGCGCGTCGATGGCATCGCGGATCATGAAATTGACCAGGGTCGGCGAGACGTCGAGCTCTTTGGCGATCTCTCGCTGAGTCATGCCATTCAACCGATACAACGTGAAAGCAACGCGCGTGCGAGCTGGCAAAGCGTCCAGCACCTCCTCGACCATCCGGACGTGCTGCTGCGTGATCAGCGACTGTTCGGGCGAGGCCAGTTGCGCCGGTACCGCCTCGCCGTGGCTTTCGTCCATGAATACATGCGACTCAAGCGCCGCGCGCCGACGATGATCGATGGCGAGATTGCGCACCACCTGAAAACAAAAGCCGACCGGCTGGCGCACCGTGAGCTCGCCGGAAATCTCCAGCACCTTCACGTAAGCCGATTGCGTGACATCCTCAGCCGCCTCACGCACGCCAACGATAGCTTGAGCGGCGGATCGAAGCTGACTCCAGTGTTGCAGGAAGGTGTCCTCGATATCCCGGCGTTGACGATGATTCGACAAAGCGCACTCCCTTGACCGCCGCCCTCAAACGCGAGTCATTCTCATCCATAAACATTATGGCCAGACATTGCGGAGTCGGCAACTATCTGCGCGTCGTCGCCGGGCGATGACATCTCAAGGAAATAAATATCGCGGGATGTATGCTCGCGATGACGCGAGCCCGCCGTCGCACTGTCAGCGGTCGGCGCGGGTCAGCAGGTCGCTCATTGACGAGTCATCCATGCCCCGTTGCTCGTTATCAGCGAGCCGAGCCCGCGAGCGAAGTTTGAATGCGGTCAGCGCAAATATTGCACCGAAAGCGAGGATGGTCAGATCGACGCCCGCGAGCGCCCAGTCACCCTGTGGCAAGGTGACACCAAGGTGACGATCTGTCGTCAGTGCATTGACCAGCGGCAGTAGCAGGCACAGGCCTGCAGCGATGGCGAACTGCTCGAACCATAGACGGTGCGCAGGTCGTAACTGAGCATGCAACAGCATCAGGCCCCACACAATGAACATCGTATGCGCTTCCCAGGCAGCGCGGTGCTCGAGTGTCACCGGCAATCCGCGGTTCGCCCAAAAGTAACAAAGCACCGCGATGGGCAGACCGACCACGGTGCCGACGTTCAGGCGCTCGACCAGTGCCAGCCCGAATCCCGGCGCGGCCCGTTTCGTCTGCTGAGCGCGACGTTTGACCGTCCACAACACCAGGCCTGTGCCCACCATGGCGGTCCCGAGCACGCCAGATAAGAAATAAAACCATCGCAAGCCCGGACCGGCGAACAGTCCCTCGTGCAATCCGAGCAGCGTGTCATGCACACCTTGAGGTGCACTCGCGAGCGTCGGGGGCATTTCCAACAATCGCCCGTTCACACCGTCGAAGATCATTCGCTCGGGACTGCGCATCGGACTGTGAAGCGGTCGAGTGATCACCACACGCGCGCTGCTATCCCCGGGGTTGAGGATTTGTATCGAGCGCACCTGATGTTCACCCCATCGACCCTCGGCCTGCGCCAGCATCGGGCCGAGCGGCGCGAGCGACGCCGCCACGCCAGCTAGCGGCACGTTGAGCTGCCGTCCGAGCGCTTCCTCCAGAAATGTTCGCTCCGCCTGCTTGCCACTCCCATAGTTCGCAAGCACGCCCCAGGGCATGTACATGAACCCGAAGAACATCAGTCCGGAGAACGTGATCATCACGTGAAATGGCAGCGCCAGCACGCTCAGGCCGTTGTGCGCATCCAGCCAGGAGCGCTGCTGCTTGCCGGGGCGGAAACTGAAAAAATCCTTGAAGATCTTCTTGTGAACGATCACGCCGGTCACGATCGCCACCAGCATGAACATGGAACAGATGCCGACGATCCAGTTCGCGAGATCGCTGTTCAGATAATGCAACTCATAGTGCATCTGATACAGCAGCTGCCCGCCACCCGTCTCGCGATACTGCCCCGGCTCGCCGCTGAGCGGATCTAATGTCTCGCTACCACTGCCCCCTCGCTCGCCGTTGACCGCCGGCAACCGGTAGAACAGCCGCAAGTCGATGTTCTCTCGTCCTTGTGGCGGGCTGATAAACCATTGCTCAGCCTTCGGCGCCACTTGTTCGAGGTGCGCGAGTGCCCTCTCGACGGTCTGTTCGAGTGGCGGCCACTGTGTGTGTAACGGCCGCTCAGGCTGCATCCACCGATCGATTTCGGTATCGAAATACCCGGCCGTGCCGGTGAGGAACATGAAATACAACACCCAGCCCGGCACCAGCCCGGTCCAGGTATGCAGCCAAGCCATGCATTGGCGAAATCCGTTCTTCATCGGTGCGCGGCCCAGCGGCTACATATATATGTAGGGAGCGACTCCGCCACATGATAATGGTTCTCAACTCCGCCGACCAGCCCCCGCCGACCTGGTTATGGACCTCGGGCGAAACATTGGGCCCTGGCACGGACAGCGGCACTCGGAAACAAGCTCGTCACGAACTCGACGAACGCACGAATCTTGGCTGCCGGTTGGCGGTGAGGATACAAGATCGATACTGGCCAGCTCGCGCCTTCGTTCCAATCTTCGAGCACGGGTTGTAGCAAGCCGGCGGCGATCTGCGCCTCCACTGTGAAGTCCAGAGTACGGACGAAGCCGGCGCCGCCGACAGCAGCAGCGACGGCCGACTCTGGATCGCTGAAAGACAACGGCGCGCACGGAACAATCGTATGTGCCTCGTTCCCGCGCCGGAACATCCATTCACGGGGCTGTCTGCGGTCGGGACGGAACATGGCGATACATTGCTCGGGCTTGAGATCGGCAGGCGTGCGAGGCTTGCCGCCAATGCGTTCGATGAAATCCGGCGAGGCGCACGTAACTCCGTGCAAATGTCCTACGCATCGTGCGACCAAACTGGAGTTGCGCAATGTGCCGATCTGTAGCACCGCATCGATGCCTTCCTGCACCAGGTCGAGGGTACGATCGCTCATACTGATCTTCACCGACAGCTCGGGATGCTGCTCGATGAAGCGGGGCAATGCCGGAACGATGATCTTGCACCCCAAGGAGCTCGGCATATTCAAGCTGAGCGTTCCGCGAGCCACGCTGCGCGACTTTTCGACCTCATTCTGTGCCTGAGTCAGATGTTGAAGAGCCTCATTGCAGCGGTCATAGAAGCTGCCACCCTGCTCGGTCAGACTCAAACGACGCGTCGTTCGATTCAGAAGTCGAACGCCCAAACTCTCCTCCAGGCGACTCACAGCCTTGCTGACACCCGACTGCGACATGCCGAGCACTTCCGCGGCAGCGACGAAGCTGTGAGACTCAACCACCTGCACGAACGTCAGCATCTCCTCATAGCGATCCACTGGCTGCGTCTCCAGTTACGTTTGAGACCGCAGCGGCAGATACGCAATGCCCAGCTGAAAGCCGATGTCAGGCGTGTTATTCAGGTTCTGAACATTCTCTGTCACGCCGAACGTCAGCAATGCACGGCCGCGACGATGGCGGATGCCCAGGCTGTATTGATATTTGTTGCCGGTCAGCTCATCCAGATCGGTCAGGCGCTTCGAGTCCGCGCTCGTGCTCGCATAGGCTTGGAGATTGATATTAGTCGTCGGCGTCAATCGATACTCATAGCCCACGATTAGAGTGGGGATCACCTGAGCGTCCTGCCGCGCCGGAAAGTCGGTGCCGCCATAGTAAACAGCCGCGACATCGACGTAGACCGCGTGACGATCGCCATGTCGCTGCAGCGATGCTTGCAGTCCATAGTCGTAATGACCGGTGGATAGCATCTGACGCGTCCCGTCGACGGGCACCTTGACCGCCGCTTCCAACGACAACGCCCATCGGTCCGGAAGCCCCCAGCCGGCGTAGCGCACGCCGAGGGTCGGATCCAGAACGCCACCATCGCTCGGAGCATCGAGGCTGGCCAGTTGGGCGCCTTTGAGATCGTAGATGTAGTTGATCTGATTCTTACGGACTGCCGGTCGCCCGAACGAGCTGAATCCGAAGGCGTCGTGAAAGCTCTCGATCGTGCTGTCCAGGAACCCGCCCTGATACGACACACCGCTCGCGATCAAATATCCGGTCCAGTGCTCCGCGAACTTGTAGTGAACGATGATATCCAGGGTCGCGGACTCGAGATCCACGAGATAATTTTCCCCGGGAAGATCGCGGATCGCCTGCAACTCGGCCGCGCCCAGTGCTCTGCGCCCCTGCGATTCCAGACTCGTGAGATATTTTTCGACGTTCGGGCTCGAAGCCCAGGTGTTCTGATAGCCCACCTCGACTTCAAACGCCGTCTCGCCCTTCTCCAGAGAGCCTGCGTAGGCCGGCCGCATGTCGAGGCGCAGAAAGCCGAACGGCGTCTGATCGCGAGCGCGCAGCAGCTCATAAAATTCGCCCGCCTCGGCCCCCATCGCCGGCGAGCAACCAAGCACCGCGGCCTGCGCCACAAAGAGAATGACGAGCGGCTTGATCATAGGGACGCGCATCCGCACAGCTCAAGCAGCTCAACGCGACGCTCGGAAGTAATCTGGTAAGACCCATAGAGATCCGCGAGCCAAAGACCGTCCGCGAGCAAACGTAGATGCAGCTCTTCCAGCGGCATCTGTTTGCTCCAACCCAGCCGGGATCGCTCACCCACGCGCTCGCGAATTCGATCCGCATATTCCGGATGAGCGGCACAAATAAACGTCAGTGCCTTGCAGAGTTGCTGAGTCCGCGGCAACTCACCCATCTGAGCGATTGCCCGAAGATAGGCACGGGCGCCGGCCACACCCTCAACCGAATCGGAACACAGCTGCTCATCGACCTCTCTTGCCAGCTGCGCGGTCAGATCGTCCACGAGCGCTTCGAGCAACGCGGTCTTGCTGTCGAAGTGATACAGCAGTCCGCCCTTGCTCACATGAGCGGCATTACACACGGCCTCCAGTGTCAGATTGCCGGCGCCCTTCTCCAGAATCAGTCGGGCCGCCGCGTTGAGGAGTTGTTCACGGCGTGAGCTGTTCGTGCCGGAACGATGCGTGTGTCTGGCGCCTTGCTGGTTCAATATTCCCTCGCGTCAATCGTCACGTCGATTCACTCCAGCCACCGCCGACGGCCAACACCAGGTCGACATACGCGGCACCACCATTGCGTCGCGCTTCGGCCACGGCCAATCGAGATTGGAGCAGGCTGCGGCGCGCATCGAGCACGCCGAGATAATCGGAATAGCCTTCATCGTAGCGGCGCTGCGCGAGCCGCAACGCTGTGCGGAGCGCATCGGACTGCTCACTGCGAGCTCGATACACAGCATCAGCCGCTGTTCGCGCATCCAAAGCATCGAGCACTTCGCCGAACGCCTGACGGACGGTCGCGCGATACGACTCTGCCAACTGATCGCGACGCGCTTCACTGATCTCGATCGCAGCGTTACGCCGCCCGCCATCGAATATCGCCTGGGTGACGTTCGCCGCGACCGACCAGACATTCCCGCCGTCTTTGAACAAGTCGGACAGATTGGTTGAGACCTCGCCCGCCGATCCGGTGATCGCAATGGTCGGCAGCCATGCACGACGAGCGGCGCTCAGATCAGCGCCGGCAGCAGCAAGATTCGCCTCCGCGGCCCGAAGGTCTGGCCGGCGATTCAACAACGTCGATGGCAATCCTGTTGGCACACTCGGCAATACCGCGGGCGGGCGTTCTTCACTTTCTATATTGATTCCGGCAACTCGCTCATCTGTCGGCAGCTGCCCCGTCAGCAGCAGCAACGCTCGCTGCACGGCGCGCAGTTGCTGTGTGGTCTCGGCGAGCTGCGCACGTGAATCCTCCAGCTCGGATCGAAAGCGCTGCAGGTCCAGCTCCGAAATCGCACCGACGTCGTAGCGACGACGACTCAGCCGCAGTTGATCGTCCAGTACTTGAACGTTTTCTTCGAGCACGGTGCGTGCTTCGGAGAGCGACTGCGCCTGCAAGTAACCACGCACCAGCTCTGCTGCGATAGTCAGTCGCAACGAAGCTAACGTGTAACCCTGAGCCAAATATCTTTGACGCTCGGCCGCGGTCTGCGAAGCCAGTCGACCCCACAAATCAACTTCGTAACCGACCTGGACGCCATACTCCCCCGTCTCGACGATCGCCGAATCAGGCAAGCCGGTGACCAGGGTTCGCTGCCGAGTGCCACCAACGAATGCGCTGACCTCCGGCAACTGAGCCGAGCGTACGGCGCGCACTGTTGCGCGAGCCTCGCGCAATCGTTCCGCCGCGACGATGAGATCGCTGTTGTATCGCAAGCCCTGCTCGACCAGTGCAGCCAGCTTCGGATCGTCGAAGGCCTGCCACCAGGTTGGAGATGTCCCGGTATCCGGCGTTGCGACCACGTTCGTGAATCGATCCGGCAGCATGCCCGGCACGTCCGAGGGAACATTGCGTTCCGGCATCTGCGCACAAGCACTGAGTAGCGAGGCGATCGCGATGGCGATAATAGTTCGTCGCATCGTTAGATCTCCTGCGACACGGCGTTCGCCGGCACGACGGTCTCACGCCGCTCTTCACGGCGCATCACCCAGCGAAAGAAGGAAGGAATAAAGAATGTCGCGACGAGCGTCGCCATCAGCAGGCCGCCGATGACGCCCGTGCCGATGGAATGGCGCGCATTCGCACCGGCGCCGGCGCTGATGGCGAGCGGCACCACGCCGAGAATGAACGCCAGCGAGGTCATGACGATGGGACGAAAACGCTGCCTGGCCGCGAGCAGGGCCGCCTCCTTGACTCTCATGCCCGCGCGAACGTTCTCAGCCGCGAATTCGACGATCAAGATCGCGTTCTTCGCTGACAAGCCGATGAGCGTGATCAAGCCGACCTGGAAATACAGATCGTTCGTCAACCCTCGTAACAGCACCGCGAGCGCGGCGCCGAACAATGCGAATGGCATGCACAACATCACCGCCATCGGCAGTGACCAGCGTTCGTACTGTGCGGCCAAGATCAGGAACACGAACAACAAGCCGCCCACCATCGTGAAGGACGCGGACGCCGACACTTGTTTCTGTTGATACGCCGATCCGATCCAGGCCACGGTGTAGCCCTGCGGCAAGGTCTCCGCCGCGATCCGTTCGATCGCTGCGATCGCCTCGCCCGGTGCGACGCCCGGCGCCGGATCGCCCAGCACTTTGATGGCCGGGAAGCTGTTGAAGCGCTCGACCTGCTCCGGACCGATGTCCTGTTCGATAGTCACCAGCGTGTTCAGCGGCACCAGCTCGCCGCTGTCGGCACGCACCGAGACATTGCGCAGGTCCTCGATCTCATCGCGTGCCGAGCCCTCGGCCTGCAACTGCACTTGATAAGTTCGTCCATCGCGATTGAAGTCGTTCACGTAGAACGCACCGAAGGTCGCCTGCGTCGCCTGGAAGAGCTGCGTCAGGCTCACGCCCATTTGCGCCGCCTTGTCGCGATCGATGTTCAGATGGATCTGCGGCGCATTGGCGCTGAACATCGTAGTCACGCCGTGCAGCTTGGGATCCTGGTTCGCCTTGGCGATGAAGTTGCCTACGACCTCGGCAATCTTTCGATAGTCGGCGCCGACGCGGCTTTCGATGTACAGCTCGAAGCCACCCGTCGTCGAGAGACCGGGGATGGGCGGCGGATTGATGCCGAGCACGAACGCATCTCGCACCTTGCTGCCGCCCTCGCCCATCAATTGGGCCGCGATTGCTTCGGAGCTTTGATGCTCCTCCGGACGCTCCTTCCAATCTTTCAAGCGCACGAACTGAGTCGTCGCGTTCGGCTTGAGCGCACCGGTCAGCATGTCATAGCCCACCAGACTCACGACCCGATCGACATCGGGGTGTTGAGTCTCGTACTCGGTCAAGTGATCGACCGCGGCTTGCGTGCGACTCAACGACGCGCCATCCGGCAGGCTCGTCACAGCGATGGCGACGCCTTGATCCTCATTCGGTAACAGCGACGCAGGCACGGATCGGAACAGCAATGCCGCCGCGATCCCGATCGCAATGAATAAACAGATTGTGAGCGCGGTGTGACGCAGCAGGTAGGCCACGCCTTGCGTGTATCGACCTGTGAGCCTGGCGAACCATTCATTGAAGCGGTCCAACAACTTCCACTGCGCTTTGTCGCCCGGTCGGAGCAGCAGCGCGCAGAGCGCCGGCGTCAGTGTCAGCGCGACCAGCCCTGAGATCGCGACCGAGACGGCGATGGTGATAGCGAACTGCCGATACATGACACCGCTCATGCCGCCGACGAATGCCACCGGCACGAACACCGCGCACAGCACCAGCACGATGGCGACCACCGGCCCGGTGACTTGTTGCATGGCCTTGATAGTCGCGTCGGTCGGCGACAAATGCTCGTCATGCATGATGCGCTCGACGTTTTCGAGCACCACGATGGCGTCGTCGACCACGATGCCGATGGCGAGCACCAGGCCGAACAGCGTCAATGTATTGATCGAGAAGCCGAGCATCGCCATGCCGGCGAAGGCGCCGATCAACGATACCGGTACGGCCAGGCTCGGAATCAAGGTTGCGCGCCAATTTCCCAGGAAAAGGAACACGACGGCGAACACCAGCACCATGGCTTCAAAGAGGGTCTTCACCACTTCTTTGATCGAGATGCGAACGAACTCGGTTGTGTCGTAGGGGACGCTGTACTCGATGCCATCGGGAAACGCCCCGCTCAACTCGTGAACGCGCTTCTTGACCGCATCCATCGCTTCGAGTGCATTGGCCCCGGGACTCAAGAACACGGCGACCGGCACCGCCGCCTTGCCATTCAACTGCGAAGTGAAGTTGTAGTTCTGTCCGGCGAGCTCGACTCGGGCGACGTCCTTGATGCGAACGATGCCGCCATCGGCGTCGCGCCTCAGCACGACCTGACCGAACTCCTCGGGCGTATTCAAACGTCCCTTGGTCGTCATCGTGTACGTGAAGTTCACCGGCTCCGTCAGCGGCGGCGCACCGATGCTGCCGGCCGGCAGCTGCGCGTTCTGATCGCGCAATGCTTGAATGATGTCCGAGGGCGTCATGCCCAGCGCACGCATGCGATCCGGATCCATCCAGATGCGCATGGAGTAATAGCGCAGGCCGAACAGCATGGCATCGCCCACGCCGGGCACGCGCTTCAACTCATCGACGATATTCAGTAGCGCGTAGTTGTTGAGGAAGACGTCGTCATAACGACCATCGGGCGACTGAATCGCGACGAGGCCGAGGATGCTGGACATCGACTTGCGCGCCGTAACGCCCAAGCGCCGCACTTCTTCCGGCAGCATCGGCGTCGCGGCGGCGATTCGATTGTTGATTTCAACCAGCGCCTCGTCCGGATCGGTGCCGGTCTTGAACGTGGCCGTCAACGTCATGCGGCCGTCGGAACTGCTCGAGGAATTCATATAGAGCAGGCCCGTCGCACCGTTGACCTGGTTCTCGAGCGGCGCGGCGACGGTCTCTGCCACGACGTTGGCGGCGGCGCCGGAGTACGTCGCGTTCACAGTAATCTGCGGCGGCAGAATCTCCGGATACTGTGCGACCGGCAGACCCGCCATCGCCCCCAGCCCCAAGATCACAATGACGATCGACAATACCGTCGCGAAGATCGGCCGACGAATAAAAAACTCAGCAAACATTTCAGCCGCCCTTGCCCGCGTCAGCGGCGGACTGATCCTTGGCGGCCTTGCGGGCAGCGTCTTGCTCCTTGGTCAGCGCGACGACTTCGACGCCCGGCCGCACTTTCAGCAATCCTTCGACGATGACTCGCTCGCCCGGCTGCACGCCCTCCTGCACGATCCAACGATCGCGCCAGCTCTCCTGGATCTTCACCGGTCGCGGGCTCACTTTGTTGTCGTTGCCGACGACCCAGACCATCGGACCGGTCTGCGCAAACAATACGGCCGCTTTCGAGACGGCCAATGCGTCGGCGATGTGCACGCCGCTCAATTCAATGGCGAGATATTGGCCCGAGACCAGACAGCCGCTTTGGTTGGGGAACACGGCGCGTGCCCGGACGGTGCCGGTGCTGGTATTCACGAACGTATCGGCGAAATCGAGCTTGCCGGTGCTTTCGCAGGTCGAGCCGCGCAC
This sequence comes from Steroidobacter flavus, assembly GCF_042651805.1. Taxonomy (NCBI): domain Bacteria; kingdom Pseudomonadati; phylum Pseudomonadota; class Gammaproteobacteria; order Steroidobacterales; family Steroidobacteraceae; genus Steroidobacter; species Steroidobacter flavus. The sequence goes on from NZ_JBHSDU010000015.1 coordinate 1,574,279, forward strand.
GATGCGCACGGGATACTGCGTTTGTTTGGTGTTCCGCTCGAGCAGTTCGCGAAGACGCAGCAGCTCAGCTTCAGCGATCGAGAATTCCACGTAAGCGGGGTCGGCCTGAATGACGGTGGTCAGTAAATCGCCGCCCGCCGTCGCCGCGCCATTCACGAGATTGCCGACGGTGACCGCCTCTTTACTCGCCACGCCCGTGACCGGCGAGCGCACCTCGGTGTAATCCAGATTCAACCGCGCGATCTTCTGCGCAGCTTCGGCGGCGGCCAGGCCCCCTTGGGCTCTTAGAAAAGCCGCCTCCGCCTGATCGTATTCGCGCTTGCTGACGGCGCCTTCAGCGACCAGCGCCTTGGCACGCTCATAGTCGCTCTTGGCCTGCGTGATCGCGGCCCGCTGCATTTGAACTTCCGCGCCGGCCTGCTCATGAGCGGCCCGATAGTTGTCGGGCTCGATGCGGAACAGGAGATCGCCCGCCTTCACCGGCTGACCTTCGCGATATTTGCGTTCGACGATCACGCCGCTGACACGTGCCCGCACTTCGACCACACGCGAACCCGCCACGCGCGCCGGGTACTCGAATGCCAGCGGCAAGTCGCTCCGTTGCACGGTTTCGACGATGACATCGGGCGCAGGTGGCGGCGCCGGCGCCTCTTTTGCACATCCGGCAAGCACGAAGGCGACAGACATGGCGCTGGCAAACGCCACGAAACGGGTCGATGGACGGGGCACGGAATCACCACAGGTATCAGGTTCATTAATTATACATACACGTTTGTATGTATATCAACCCACCGGTTAAGATCGGGGCTCAATCTGAGACGCCCGACACATTCATGGCTCGCAAGACCAAAGAAGACGCCGAAGCGACCCGCTCCTCCATCCTCGACGCGGCGGAGCTGTGCTTTCTGAAAAAAGGCGTCGCTCGCACGACCCTGGACGACAGCGCCGCGCAAGCGGGACATACCCGCGGCGCCGTCTATTGGCACTTCGCCAACAAGCTGGAAGTGTTCGAGGGGGTGATGGAGCGCGTCGAGAGCCCGTTCATCAGCCAGCTCGACAAGATCGCCTCGAGCAATGGCGATCAGCCGCTACAGGCGCTGCGACAATTCCACGTCACCGTGTTCGAGGAGCTCACTCACAACGCGCATACCCGTAACGCGGTGGAGATCTCCTATCTTCACTGTGAGCTCGCCGAAGAAACGCGCCCTATTCTGAGTCGAGAACAGCGCGGCGCCACGCAGTTTCACGAGCACATGAAAGAAGCATTCTCACATGCCAAGCGATTGAAACAGTTGCGCGCGGAGCTGGATCCTGCGGTCTGTGCGATGGCGCTTCGCTGTGCCATCAGCGGCCTGATCCGGGAATGGCTGCTCACTCCGCAGCTGATATCGCTGCAACGGGATGGCCTGGCAATGGTGGACACCTTGTTGAACAGTTTCGCCGTCGAGTCCCATTCCACGTCCCGCCGGAACGAGCCGCGAAAAGTGGCACACAGGGCGTGAGCAGCACCGGGATCAAACCGCCTCTCGGCGGCTTGATCCCGCGCTCATTCACTCCGTTCCCATCAGAGTATCGATCAAGAAACTCATCCGCAGCGCCATGAGCTCCGGGTTGCGCAAGGCGTCGCTGACGCCGTGGCCACCTTCTTCGTCCTCATAGAAATAAGCTGTCGCACCCGCATCCATCAAGCGATGCGCGAACTTGCGCGCATGACCCGGCCCGACCCGATTGTCCTCGGTCGAGATCGTGACGAGGATCGGAGGATACTTCGTTCCCTTGCGCACATTCTGGTACGGCGAGTACGCCAACATGGCCTTGGCTTCCGCAGGCACGTCAGGAGTACCGTATTCATTCATCCACGCCGCTCCCATGCCCATGTAGCGCATGCGGATCAAATCGGTCAGCGGAACATCGCTCACCACGGCATTGAACAGATCCGGCCGCTGCGTGACCAGCGTGGCAGTCAATAGACCGCCATTCGACTGACCAAAGATGCCGATGCGACCTTTCGCTGCGACGCCTGTCTTGATCAAATGTTCGGTGACGGCAATGAAGTCGTCGTACGAGTTCTGACGCCTCTCGCGGATCGCCGCCTCGTGCCAGGCCGAACCGCGTTCGCCGCCGCCGCGAATAGCGGGGATAGCGAGCGCGCCACCACGTTCCAGCCACAGCTTCAGCGCAGGACCGCCGACGACGTTGTTGAAATAGCCAGGCCTGAACGAAATCCCGAATGCGCCATAGCCCGTCATCAGCAGGGGCACCGGCTCTGCACGAGGTTTGCGCGCACGGAGCAGGAAATAGTCCACCGAAGTGCCATCCTTGGAAAGGGCTGATCCGATTTCGGTGGTGAAGCGCGTGGCATCGATCAACGACGGATCTTGAGCCAAGAGCTGGCGATCGCCGTTACTTCGCAAGAGGTATTGGCTGCGCGGTGTGACGAATCCATCGACGGCCGCCACTATTCCACGGCCATCGTGCGCCTCCGCACGCAACGATACCGAATCACCCGCGGCCAGGGTCATCACATCCTGCGCACTCCAGCGTCCTTGTTTGTCAGCACGCGCGGCGATCACGCGCTGGCGCAGATTGTGACTGACGACCAGATAAACATCATCGCCGTCGGCCGCCATTCCGCCAAACGCCGGATCCAGGAATTCTCCTTCGGCGGGCCTATAAACAGTCGAGACCCGCCGCGCCTCCGGAACACTCGCGTCAACGTCGTAAGCAACGACAGTCTCCGCACCGTATGATTTGCCCTCGATGACCGTGTCTTTCGCGAGTTGCACGATGAGATGCCGCTGGGTCGATGCGAGCGCAGCCATGGATTTCAACGACTGCGGCAATGCCAACGTCCGCCGCTGGCCCTGGCCGTCGATCAGCGAGATCTCGAACGTCGAGTAGTCGATCGCGCGATTGACGACTCCCTGTGTCCGGGCTCCCGAGCCCGTCGTGGAGATCTGGATGATCGCATCCGACGGCTTGCCCTGATACACGATGCGAGCCGATGCCAGCGGCTGTCCTCGTTTCCAAAGGCGGAAGGCCGCCGGCCATCCTGCCTGCGTCTTGGGGGAGTCCCCCAGCGTGTGCCCGACCAGCAGCTGGTCGGCGCTCATCCACTCCGCAAAGGCGCGCGACTTGCCGACGCGAAATCCTCCCGTGACGAAGTCGCCTTTGCTCAGGTCGAACTCACGAATTTCCACCTCATCGCCGCCGCCCGGCGATAGCCGGAGCAAGCACCGCGCATACTGCGGAGCCAGGCAGGACGACCCGAGTTGGTAAGCCTGCAACTCGAACGGAATACCTTCGCGTTCGCGTAGCGCGGCCACATTCAGCACAGTCTTCCATGTGCCTGCGCCGCCTTTCGCATCACGGGGCGCAGTTTGCAACAGTCCGTAGGGATGAGCGGCATCACGGTAGAAACGAACCATCCGCTCGCCCAATGGGAACTGATCGGCCTCGGCGGGCGCCCCAGCGAGCGTCGTCTTCAGCTCCTGGGCAACGGCTGCGTGCGAGGGAAACGCGCTCAGCCGAGTGCGCGACTGCGCGGTGGCTTCGCGTGCCCACGTCAAGGCTCGTTCGCTATGAGGTTCCTCCAACCATTGAAGGTCGTCGCCAGTCTGCGCCGAGACACCGTTGATTTGCGTCACCAACGCGAGACCGCACAAGGTCGTGCGTAAGATCTTTCTCATGTCACATCCTCGAATTTTGTTAGTACTCGTAGCGAACCAGCACCCCGAAGGTGCGCGGCTGGGGGCGGTTGGCGGGGCCGTAGCGCAGGAACTTGCCGCTACCATCGAACTCGGTGGGGCCGCGCGCGTTGATGGCACCATCCTCATTGGTGAGGTTGTTGCCGTAGAGATAAATTGCCCAGCCCTGCATCGACTCCAGCCCCACGCGCAGGCTGGCCAATGTGATGGGATCGCCAGGAGAGCCGGCGGTCAGCGACGTCTCACGTCTGGAGTCATGGTTGATGTTGCCGTTGACCGTACCGCGCAGGCTCTCGCCGATGTCCCATCCATACGACGCCGATGCGTGCAGACTCGTCTTGGGAACGTTGTAGACGGGCGTGCCCTTCTGCAACGGCGTACCGGGCACATCCTCCGAATACGTCGCATCGATGTAACTGCCACCGAGTTGCAGCGTCAGCGCCCGACTCGGCGTGTAGGTGACACTCAGCTCCACGCCATCATTGGTAGTGCCATCTGAGTTGGTCAGGCCGTTGATCTGCGGCGTGATGGGGACGCGCACCGCCACGTCCTTCCAATCGCTATGGAACACGGCGCCTTCGAACAGCAGTGTGTCCTCGATCAGCACCGACTTCAGGCCCAGCTCATAGGTCCAGATCGAGTCCGCATCGATGGCGACCGGCAGCTCGACCCCGAACTGTTGACCGAGCAGGATGGAGCTGATCGGCTGCAGCTGCCCGGAACGGAAGCCACGCGCGGCCGAAGCATACAAAGTCGCCTTCGCAGAGGGTTTGTATGAAAGGCTCACGCGTGGATTCCAGCTATCGAACTTTGCGTTCAACGTCGACGCGGGTCCGCCCGCGGCGCTATCGACGGCATCCACTTTGTCTTCGAAGTATCGAATGCCGACGCCGATCGCCCATGCCGGATCGGGCAACTTGAGTGTGGCTTCGCCGAACGCGGCATAGGCTTCGTTGGTCTGGCGCGATTTACTGTTGAGCCCCAGCGCCGGCACATCGATCGCGTCGATGCGCTCTGCATCGCGAAGGTAGTAGCCGACCGTCCAGTCGAGCCGACGCTCGCCGGTCGAGGCGAGTCGCAGCTCGTGCGTGCGCACGCCGATCTCGATATCACCGCGATAGGACAGGCCTGGCGCGAGATCGCCTTGATTCCCCATCTCGATGTTGCCATCCGAGAAGGTGTAGACCAGCTGCGAGCCGGCAAAGTCATACGTGGAGCTGAGGCTGGCCGAGTCCCATTCATTCTCGCCCGCCAGGAAGGATATTTCGGTGAGATCGTCGTAAGAGCTGTTCTGGGAAGAATCGGTTTCGGAGCGATATTTCCAGTAGGACAGGTCCATGCTCCAGCGATCGGTGGGCGCGAAGCGCAGCTTGGACCGCCAGGTGCGGATGTCATTCTCGTTGAGGTTCTTCTCACCTGTTGCGGCGTTGGTGATCCATCCCGGCGTGCTTTCATCGGTCGCCACCACGCGCAGCGCCAGTCGATCGTCGATCAACGGCACATTCACATAGCCTTTGGCTCCCCAGCCATCGCCGCCGTCGCTGACGGTCGACGTATCCAGCTCCACGCCGGCGCCGAACTCATTGAACACGGGCTTGCGAGTGAGAATGCGCACAGTGCCGCCCATGGAACCTTCGCCGAACAATGTCCCCTGCGGGCCCTTCAGGATCTCGATGCGCTCGAGGTCGAAGGAGCGCGTATCGGGATACCACGGCACCGTGACACCGGTGAACGGCGTTTCATCCACATAGTAGCCGTTGTCATTGCCGCCCAACGAGCTCGACACGCCGCGAATCTGCACTTGTGTGAAGCCACCGCCGTTGTCGATCGACGTTGCACCAGGTGTGGTATTGATAACGTCGACGACATTACGCAGCCCCATGGCCTCGATCTGGTCGCCGGTCACTGCATTCATGGCGATCGGAACATCCAGTTGTCGCTCATCGCGTTTGCGTGCAGTCACGATGATGGTGCCGAGCACGGCGGGCTCTTCAGCCGTGGCAGTCTCGGCTGCGCCGACTTGCTGTACATGGGTTGCGGGTACAGCCAGCACAACCGCGAGCATCGCGGACTGGAGTCGATCGGAGGAAACAAGCATACAAAGCTCCCCGTTGCGTCAGTGTGATGTTCTGTGTCACATGACGAACCAGCAGCCGAAAATTGAAATGCTGTTTGCGATCAGTAGCGGTACTGGAGCTCGATAGCTACGCTGCGGGGATGGAGGCGCGTGGCGCGCCCGAACGTCGTGCGTCCATCGACCGCGCCAGCTTCGTCGGTCAGGTTGTCTCCTTGCAGATACCACCCCCATCCGCTCGGCGACTCCAGACCCAAGCGGAGATTCAGTTCAGCGATGGCGTCCCCGCCACTGCTGACCACCAGTCCCGTTTGCCGGCGAGAGTGATACCGGGCACTGGCAGCGACACTCGCCGTCATATCGCTCAAGCGCCAGCCATAGCTCATCGTGCCCGACAAGCTCAGCGGCGGAACGTTATAAACTGGCGTGCCCTCGTGAAGCGGCGTACCAGGAACATCGGCGGCGTAGCGTGCATCCACATATGTCGCGCTCAGACCCAAGTCCAGATTGCCTAGTGGCGTGTAACGCAGGTCCAGCTCAGTCCCTCGAATTCGAGCGCCGCCGGAATTGGTCAGCGCATTGATTGTGTCGTCGATCGGTACGCGCACTGGCAAGTCGTGCCAGCGACTATAAAAAGCGGCCCACTGCATGCGCACCCGTCCCTCCGCCAGGACTTGCTTGAGGCCCAATTCATAGGACACCAATGTGTCCGGCGAGAGCGTGGCGGGCACTTCCATGCCCACTCGCTGGGCGCGCACCAACGAGGCGACAGGTTGCATCTGGCCCGAGCGGAACCCGGTCGCAACGCTGGCATATAACAATCGTTGCGAGGACACCTGCCGGCTGACGCTGAACCGTGGGATGAGGCGATGAAAGCTCGTATCCATCCGCCTGCTCATTTGTTCGGAGGTCCCCTGCGCAACCACGTCCTCGGTGAAATAGCGCAAGCCGGCAGCGACGGACCACGGCCCGCCTGGCCGGACGGTGACTTCACCGAACGCTGCGTTGGCCTGGTTGGATTGGGTTCCCTCGGAGCGCACCTCGTTGACTCGCAAATTCTCCGATCGACTCGCCCTGCGATGTGCAAACCCCAGCAGCCAGTCCCAGCGACTGCCGTGCGTGGAAGCCCAGCGCAGCTCGGTGTTCTCCGTCTCGATATTCAGCGATCCGTCCAGTGACGACGCGGGATCCAGATCGCCGACCATGGCATCGGTCATCTGCGCCTCGGAGTGAACCAGGCTGAGCCGCGAGGCGATCAGGTCGTAATGGGTAGCTAACATCGAACTCCGCCACTGCACGCGCGTATCGAGGAACCCGAGTGACTGCAAATTGTCGTTCGCACCGTAGTCGCCGCCGTGAGCCGTCGTCGTCGAGCTCGCAAAACTCACATCGGTCATCCAGCGATCGCTCGCCGACCAGCGCGCCCGGACGCGCTCAGTCTCGATGCGTTGTTCGTTAACGTCGCGATCGCCCTCAGGAACATCGATCCATCCGGGCAGCGCCTCACGCGTCGCCACCACGCGCAGCGCCAGGCGATCCGGCACCAAAGGCGCGTTGATCATGAGCTTGCCCGAGCCACCCTGCTCGCCGCCTTCGGTCGCCGTGGCTGTCAGGGCCGCGTGGGCGCCGAAACGATTGAGCTCAGGCGCGTGAGTGAAGATCCGCACCGTGCCGCCCATCGAGCCTTCACCGAACAGCGTGCCCTGCGGACCTTTCAAGACTTCGACGCGATCCAGATCGAAAGCGCGCGTCTCTGGATGCCATGGAACTGTGACTCCGGAGAACGGCACATCGTCGAAGTAGTAACCGTTGTCGTTGCCCGCGAGCGAGCTCGATATGCCACGAATCTGCACTTGGGTGAAGCTGCTGCCCGCATCCACTGCGCTCACTCCAGGCATGAGGTGGAGCGCTTCAGTGGCATTCGTGGTACCGAGCTTTTCGAGATCTGCGGCGTCGGCGATTGACACCGCGATGGGCACCTCGATCCATCGCTCATCTCGACGCCGTGCCGACACGACGACCGTCGCCAAGGTGTTCACTGGTGGCGCTGCGAGCTCATGTTCGGACGCAGCCGTTGCACGCCTCGGCCGCTCGGCCGCCGTGACGCTCACCACGCCATCACGCCGGAGCTCGAAACGATATCCGCTGCCAGCAAGCAGTCTTCGAAGCGCGGCTTCGACCGTCATCACGCCGCTGACTTCACCGCTGCGAGTAGCTCGATCCAGATCTCCGACGGCCGCCAGCTGCAAGCCTGCTTGCTGAGCGAGTGCGAGCAACGCTTCGTCCAGGGGTTGGGAGGGAATGCGGAAGGCCATGCGCGACGACTCGGCCTTCGCGGCCAGGAAGCCCAGCGCTATGAGTAGCGCACACAAAGAGCCGCAGGCTCTATTCAATCGACGCTCACCTCCGTACTGTTCTGAGCAGGATCCCGAGTCAACAATACTTCATTCGCGCTGCGCTTGATGCGCGTCCCTGACGCCCGCGCCAACCCGTCCAACCATTGATCGATCGCCGCAAGCTCCCATCGGCCAGTCACTTTCAGCTGGCCCAGCTTGGGATCGTCGAGGCGCACCGGCACGCGCGAATAACGATTCAGATCGGCGATCACATTCGCCAGCGATTCGCCTTGATAGATCACCACACCTTCGCGCCACGCGGTGGTAAGGTCCGTGTTGACGTTGCGTGGTGCCTGCAACCCCGCTTCGTCCGAGAATGTCACAAGCTGTCCAGCGATGGCATCGAACGCACGCGTGGCGCCGCTCTGCTCGTGCTCCTGGCTGACCCGAACTCGTCCCTCGACTACCGTCACAGCCACGGCACGATCAGCTCGATGACTTACTGTAAAGCGCGTGCCTAGCGCCCGACCTTGTATGTTCCCGGCGGCCACGACGAACGGACGCTCCGGTGCGTGCGCTACGGAGAAGAATGCCTGCCCGGCGCGCAGTTCGACATCGCGTCTTCGCTCGTTGTAACGAACGAGGACTTCCGTAGCGGCATCCAACTCGACAATAGAGCCATCTTGCAATGTGACTTGCCGTCGCTCGCCGATCTGGGTCGCGAGCACTTGTACATCGGCCTCTCGCGTGTGCTTCGAGACAACGAACCAGGCAACGGCGACGACAAGAAAGCTTGCCGCGATCCCCGCCACGAATCGCTTCGACCAGCGAAAGCCGCGGCGTCCACGGGGCGCGCTTTGGCGAGAAAGACGATTGCTTCTCTCTCGCGCATTCAGCACAGCGGCCGAGTCCAGCTTGGAGGCAGCATCCCACAATGCGCTCACATCGTCGAAGGCTGCCGAGTTCTGAGGTGATGCCTGCATCCATTGACCCCACGCGTCGAGCTCGGCCTCCGTGCAGGCATCATCCTGCAGGCGCATCAGCCACTCGCTGGCTTCCTGCAGCACCACATGTCGCCGCTCTGGGGCATTGCTATTCATCCGTGTCCTCTCCTACCGAGATGCCATCCAGTCGTTCCTGGCAATAGGCCAAGGCACGTGCCACATGAATGCGAACCATGCGTTCGGTGAGGTTCAAGCGCACCGCCGCTTCGGCGAAGCTCAATTGCTCCACCCGGACCAAACGAAACGCTTCGGCACAATTGAAGGGCAACTCCGCAAGCAAGGAGGGCAGTCGATCCACTGCCTGCGCGGCCCTCGCCGACCGCTCGGGACTGGCGCCCGGATCGGGCCACAGTCCGAGATCGTCGGGGGTTGGCTGCTCAGTATAGGCACGACGGCGCAGCAGGTCGGTCGCCAGATTCTGGGCGATCCGAAACAGATAGGCACGGTGAAAGCTCACCGCCGAATCGCTGCCTAAATTCAGCAACTTGGCGTAGGCCTCTTGCGCGATCTCACGCGCATCCTCGTACGACCCCAGCCGGGACTGCAGCATGCGTATCAACGCCCGGTTGAACTCACGCATCAGCTGCTCGGCCGACGAGCGCTGCGATGGCCCCCCGGTCTCCGGGTCCGGAGGAAGCTGCGGATCTTGATCGTACTTGCGCATTTACGGCTTAGACGAACGAGAGGCCTGAAATTGAAATGGGCCAAAGCTCATTCGGAAAGAGCTGGAACCGCAGCTGATCTCCAGCTACGAACTGGCGAGCATGTTCCCGTGCACCTGCTCAAGCAGGCTCATCGACTGATCGCGCGGGAAGGTTGCGGCACCAGCGGCCTATGGTAGCAGTCTGCGGACGAGAACCAATTCGCGCCGCTTACGATCACGGAGTCACATTCTTCGACACAGCACAGAGCTACGGCTAGGACGGTGCATGGTTACACTACATCGATCTCTACTCAACACCGCATCGACCCGAACGTGCCTATTGAGGACGTCGCCGGGGCCGTGCAGGACCTGATCAAGGAAGGCAAAGTTCGTCATTCGGGTTGTCTGAAGTGGGAGCCGCGACCATTCGCCGCGCGCACGCGGTGCAACCGATCACGGCGGTATCGAATGAATATTCCGTGTGGAGCCGAGACCCCGAAGCTGGTGCGCCGGGATTCAGCTCAGCGCCTCACTGGCGCGACGGAGGGGAGTTCAAGGCGAGATACCAGCGTATCGACGTTCTCGTCAACAACGCTGGCGGGTGTTGAGTCCGGACGGATTCGAGCTGAGCTTCGCACTGAATCACCTGGCGCACTTTCAGCTGACGACGTCCCTGCTCGACCTCGTTCGCAGGACGCCCTCGGCGCGAGGTGCCGGGATGGCGTGCTTACGCCACCTCGAAGCTTGCAAACAACTGTTCACCAAGGAACTCCAGCGTCGCCTCGAGCAGGACTCCAGTGCCACGGCGAATTGCTTCGAGCCAGGAGCACAATCATTCGCGGTTGCGTTTGCCATCCTGGGCGCTGCGCGATAGCCCATCCAGCACATCACGCACTTTTGCGGCCAGATCCGCAAACGTGAAAGGTTTGGTGATTAGCTGGACGCCCTTATCCAGACGTCCGTGATGGAAGATTGCATTGCGCGCGTAGCCGGTCGTGAATAGAACTTTGATCTCAGGGCGCAGTGCTTGCACCTGGGCCGCCAATTGCGCGCCCGTCAGGCCTCCGGGCAACACTACGTCGGTAAACAGCAGGTCGATGTTCCCGGCGCTCTCCAACAACCGAAGTGCCGACGGGCCGTCCGCCGCTTCGACAACTCGGTAGCCGAGATCACGTAGCGCATCGACAGAATAGGCTCTTACCGCCTCTTCGTCCTCAACAACGAGCACGGTTTCCTGCGATGAGCCCTCAGGAATGGGCACCGCCGCCGGGACATCGCTCTCCGCGCCCGCAGCTTCGAAGCGGGGCAGATAAATCTTCACGGTCGTTCCTTGCCCCACTTCGGAATAGATCTTGACGTGTCCGCCCGACTGCTTCACGAAGCCGTAGACCTGACTCAAACCGAGCCCCGTGCCCTGCCCGACAGGTTTGGTTGTAAAGAAGGGCTCGAAGGCCCGCTTCATGATCTCGGGTTCCATGCCCACTCCCGTATCGGACACGCAGATCAGCACATACTGACCCGGCGTGACTTCGGCATGCGAAATCGCGTACGCCTCATCGATGTAGGCGTTCGTCGTTTCGATGGTGAGTCGGCCGCCCTGAGGCATCGCATCCCGTGCGTTGACTGCGAGATTGAGGATCGCAGATTCGAGAGCGTTGGGATCGGCCTCGATTTTCCAAAGCCCCGCGGCACGCACTGTTTCCACGGCGACCGTCTCGCCGAGTGAGCGGTTCAGCAAGTCTGCCATGCCGCCCACGAGCGAATTGACGTCGACAGGTTTTGGATCGAGCGGCTGGCGCCGGGAGAAAGCGAGCAACCGCTGAGTGAGCGAAGCCGCTTGATGCGCGCCATTCAGTGCATGTTCGACGGATCGCTGCAGCCGACCTGCATCGGCCGGCACGAGACGACGGATAACGTCCAGGTTGCCAACGATCACTTGCAGAATATTGTTGAAGTCATGGGCCACGCCGCCGGTGAGCTGTCCGACGGCCTCCATCTTTTGCGCTTGTCGCACCATTTCTTCGGTAGCTCGCAACTGCTCCGTGCGCTCGGCGATTTCCCGCTCGAGGTTCGCATTGAGATCGCGCAGCGCCTCCTGAGCCCGCGTGCGTTTGGCAATTTCTGCTTGAGCCGCACGGGTCAGATAGACATTGTCGATGGCAACCGCGGCTTCTGCAGCGAGCCCGGCGAGGCCGCGCTCGGATCGTTCCGTAAAGACGCCGACGGTAGCGTGGCCGAAGAACAAGCCGCCAAGCACGGTTCCGTCGCGACCGACGACGGGCACGGCCAGATAGCTACGAACAGGCAAGTGTCCTTCCGGCATTCCTTTGTGAGGCGCGTTTTTTCCGTAGCGTGGGTCCTGCGTAATGTCATCGGAGCGGACGATGCCCTCACCGCTGAAGGTGGGCGCGAAAACCTGCGTGTTCCGCGGCATGGGGAATCGCGCAAACGCTTCGGCGGGAACCCCCGACAGGGTATAGAGCATGTAGCTCTCGCCGCGCTCGTTGAGGACGTTGTAGAAAAACGCGCCGAACTGAGCGCCGGTAAGTTCGACTCCTGCATCGGTCACCATCTGAACGAGGCGCTGCAGATCGGTTTCGCGGCCGAGAGACACGCCGACCCGATTGAGTATCTCGAGCGCGCGACGATCCTCGCGAACCTGTTCTTCAGCTGCTCGCTGCCGCGTGCGGTCGCGGAGAATTTTGACGAATCCTACGATCGCGCTCTGTTCTCGAATGGGCCGGAGCTCGCCCGCTGCCCAGAACTGGCTGCCATCTTTGCGAACGCGCCAGCTCTCCTCTCCTCCACCGTGTCCGTGCTCGATGGCATCTGCTATTTCACGTTTGAGCTGCGAGGCACCGGAGGGGAAGATACGTTCGAGCGTCTGTCCCCGCATTTCCGCGTCCGTCCAGCCGAGAATACGGCTCGCGCCCGCGTTCCAACTGGTGACCCGTCCGTCGGGGTCGATACTGATGATGGCCGTATCCAGTGCGCTATCGACGATCTGTCGCCATTGCGACGCTGAAATGGCATCGGGATTGCCATCGTGAACATTTTGCATACTTCTTGTTACCGTAGCAGGCACCTGAGATAGCCCCTTCACAGGCTACAGAGTACGTGACGCTATTCGCGTCGGCCAGCACACGGACCTCAGCGAGTCATGCGAATCCTTTCACGCATGCATCGCCTCAGATGCAGAAGCAGTTTCCACCGGACCGATCGCCCCGCACTCCTCGAGAATCGATAATAGTTCGGCGGAGCCGAAAGATTTTGTGATCAGGGGTACGCGAAACTCGCGTGCGATCGCTTCCATTCTAGCGTCGGCGCTCGATGCGAGAGCGACAATGCAGAGCTCAGGATACGTTTGCCGTAAGACACGCATGATGTGATCCGGCCCCATGCGCTCGTGCGGTTCGGTGGCATTCCCCGCACAAGCCAAGTCGATGATCACGGCACGAGGCATCTGCGTTCTCGAGGCTTTCATCACATCGACCAGCCTGGCCATGGCGCGCGTCTGCAAGCCGCGTGCGGCAAGGGCCTCACTGAGCCGTATCGCTCTCGAAGATTCCCTCTCGACCAGGAAAATTGACCGTTGCGACAGGCTCGTCTGAGAATCCATGGTGCGCTCCCGCTATATTCGCCGGTCGGCGACCGCGAGTATCAATAACCCTCACCGCCGATTCTCGGTTCCGTTCCGCCTGGTCCGCTCGCCGCGATGCTGGTCCAAGCTTTCCTCTTTAACATTTGATGCAGTCTTTTGATCGCCGCAATCGACCTGCATGTCGGAGAGATCCTCGATGTGCGTGGGAAGTGGCGATTCCCTCGAAAAATCCAGGAACTGATTGCGCACGCGAACGTAGATCTCACACTCAAGTGAAGGAGATGCAAATGCAGAATCTAATTGTAAGAGCCGTCGCTATCGGTGTGCTCGCTGGAACGCCGCTCCTGTTGTCGGCTCAACAGGCTCGGGACGACATCAACCAGGCTGCCAACCAAGCCGATCGAGAGGATCACGGCGAATGGGGCTGGCTTGGCCTGCTGGGACTGGCGGGGCTGCTCGGTTTGAAGCGCAGGGATCGTGACGTCCACGTGACTCACGCAGACCGCGCCACAGCCAGGTAGAGTCGGCAATGCCGGGTGCTCACACATGAAACGGGGCGCGATTGCGCGCCCCACCAATATTCGAGTGACACTCCGGGCTCAGGCCGTGCTCCGATGCAGCTTGTTCGCGAAATCCTCCCTCGTCAGCGCTCGATTGATCCCGAACGCCGCTCGCGTTCCCTCCGCTGCCGCGACGATAGCCAATTGTACGTCGCGCGTGATATTACCGGCGGCATAAACACCAGGAACGCTGGTTGCAGAGTACTGACCACACTCGATACCACCATGACTTCCATACTGACAGCCGATCGCCCGCGACAGCACGGACTGTTCAATGGAGGACGTGTCGAAAAACAGCGCATCACAGGCCAGCGTATCCCCGTCTCGAAACACGATCTGCTTTAATTCACCATGGCGTCCTTCGAGCTTCGCGACCGGCGCCGTCCGCACTTGAATGTCATTGCGCTGTAACTGCCGCTGAGCAGCTGACGACAACGCGCCGCCGTCCGTGCATAAGACAATGTCCGGCGTCCAGGCAGTCATCGCCCTCGCCATCTCGAGGCCTTTCTTGCCCCGGCCGTAAACCGCGATCGCACGGTCGCGAAACTCCCAGCCATGACAGTACGGACATTGGAATGCGCTCACGCCGAAGAATTTCTCGATTCCAGGCACTGAAGGAAGACGGTCGAGTACGCCGGTCGCCAGAAGCAACTTCCGGGTAAGCACGGGTGAACCTCGCGCCAACGTCACCTTAAAGCCGGCGCCACTCTTCAGTTGAGTGGCCCCGACAACCACCTGGGCACGAAACTTCACTTGCGGATAGCGTGCGAGCTCCGCGTGGGCCAGAGAGCGGAATTCCCGAGGATCAATGCCATCTCGCGTGATGAATCCGTGCATACGCTTGGATGCCCAGTTGCGCGGCGTCCCTTTGTCACAGATGAGCACCTTACGGCGTGCACGCCCGAGGACGAGCGCCGCACTCAAGCCCGCCGGGCCCGCGCCGACGACAACAACATCCCAATTCTCCGTCTTGCTCACTAGTAAGGCTCCGGGGAGGAAGCAAGGTATCAGCCTGCCTTCCCAGCACAACGCGCAGTGAATGCGAAGTGTTCGAGTGTGGGAGCAATTGCGCTTCGCCGTGTAGGCCGGAAAGGCCACTCACGAATCGCAATGAAGTCACCGAGCTCTGAGCCGCATCAGCTCGCACATCGCTCAGAGCCACCACTTTAGATTCCACGCCCATACCTCCTGCCACCTTCGCAACCTCGCCGCACGAGGCGCGGATCGAAGAACGCCTTGGGAATCCAGCCCGGTCAACCGGGATGAACCTATCCTGCATTTGACTAGTCCGACGATAAGAACCGTCGCTACCGAATGCAATCTGTCGCAGCCACTCTCGCGCCAAACGAATACTTCAAAGACAACCATTCGCAACAGGTTAATTTGCATCTACACGACACTTTCTCTTTACCCGCAGACGCTTGGCTCATCTAATAATCGATATCGATCTAACATTAAACATTCGATTCAAGCGCGATGCGAGGACGAGAAGCGATGGCCACGGAAATCCTGTGCGGGACGAAGTCGATAACCATCGCCCCTGCTCGTTATGTTCTTCTGCCGATAGCACAATGGATGACAGGCTACACGGTGAAGGAGATGGAGAGAAAGATCGAGCGCGGCGATTGGCAAGAAGGAAAGGTCTGGAGACGAGCGCCGGATGGACACATCTGCATAGACATCGTTGGATACGAGAAGTGGATTGAAGGGTGATGAGTATCCTGGCGCCAAATATTGCCAGCCCGCCCCACCCTGCGCACTTGAGCACAGCCATCAGAATTTACCGGAGCACGCCAATGGGCAGAAAATCTCTAAGTGGCGGTGTACAAGCGAAAGAGCGCGACCGCATTGAGTTCACTTTCGTCTTCAACAACAAGCGATATCGTCCAACATTGCAGCGGACGCCAACAGAAGCCAACCTGCGTCCAGCTCGAGAACAACTCAAGGATATCAAGAGACGCATCGACGCTGGCACCTTCACTTTCATCGAAGAGTTTCCAGATTACAAATTCCGAGACCAGGTCGAGGCCAGCTCCGCGGAAGACTCTATACGAACGTGTAAACAAGTCTTCGACGCGTTCATCGCTCACTGCGACATGCTAGTAGAGATGAACGATCTCGCCTTTTCGACAGTCGATGGTTATCGAAAGATTCTGGACTCAGTTTGGAAAGCAGCGATCGGAGACGATGTATTCGAGGAGATCACCTACTCCCAGCTGGCCGCCATCGCGGCAGCTCACACGCGGAACAAAAAGACATACAACAACGTCGTCAGCGTTCTGCGATGTGCCTTCGAGTTTGGATACAAAGATCATCGCCCTCCGGTCGACCCGTTCACTATCGACGAAGGAGAAACGATCATTGCCGCCTCTCATGCAGAGTTCGGAGCGGCACATGGCAACTATGAAGAGTTCCGCTTTTTCACCGGCCTCCGCCAGTCAGAGCAGATCGCGCTGACTGCCCACGACTGCGACATGAAGAAGGGGACGATCAACATCACCAAGGCAGTCGTACGCAGCCGCGAGAAAGATCGCACCAAGACGGGAGAGGATCGCGAGATCGCACTCTGCGCGCGTGCCCTGGAGGTTCTAAGGCGGCAACTGGAGCTGCGGGAAGCGCTGGTAAGAGCGGGCAGGATTCAGCACGACCTCGTCTTCTTCCAGGAAGACGGCGCACCGATTCTCAACGTATGACCGTCGGCGCTATGTGACGGAGTCAAGGCGGATTCGCTACCGCGAACCCTACAACGCGCGCCACTCATACGTCAGCTGGCGCTTGATGATCGGCGAGAACGTGTTGCTCGTGGCACAGGAGGATGGTCACAGCGTGCAGACGATGCTGAGCACGTATGCCGCCTGGACGAGGAACGCATCAAGCGCGCGATGGAACGATCGCCAGAACCGAGCGATGGGTTACGTCCCCTCGGGTCCCCGGAATTTGCCACTAGAGGATGGCTGGGGACGGCTTAGCTGGCGCAAGTATTTGCCAACCAAAGAGATATCTAACAAAGGAACTGGCGGAGCGGACGGGACTCGAACCCGCGACCCCCGGCGTGACAGGCCGGTATTCTAACCAGCTGAACTACCGCTCCAGCCGCTAGAACCATTGTTAGAACTTCGAACCCTTGCGGGCGCAACTCTTGTCACTGAGTTGGTGGGTGCTGAGGGGATCGAACCCCCGACATTCGCTGTGTAAGAGCGACGCTCTACCGCTGAGCTAAGCACCCGTTTGTACTGATCAGTACTCGCGTAACCCGCTCAATCAGAACCCTGGCGAGCGAGAGGTTGTTTAGACCCCCCGTTTCGAAGGCGCGCTAATTTACAGCATCCTTCAGCGCCTTACCAGCTTTGAATCCAGGAACTTTGCTGGCAGGAATCTGGATGGCTTCGTTGGTGCGCGGATTACGTCCGGTGCGGGCCGCACGAGCCTTCACGACGAACGTGCCGAAACCCAGCAGCGACACGGAGTCGCCCGCCTTCAGCGCGCCAGTGACGGCATCGAAAACCGCATCGACGGCACGCGTTGCTTCGGCCTTCTGGAGGCCCGTCTTGCTGCTCACGGCGTCGATCAGTTCCGCTTTGTTCATATCCGGTTTCCTTCTTGTAGAAAGCCCTCGCTCCAGACGAGTACGTCAGGAACGGGGGCGCGTTATAGCAGCGGGCGGCGGAGAAAGGAAGCGCCGCGCCGCGATGAGTGTCGGGGGATTTGAGACGGAGCGCAGGAGAAACCGGGCTGGAATCGCGAAATTTGCCGCGATTCCCGGCCCGGTGTCGGACCCGTCAATGCGCTCTGACCTGCTTGTTGGCGCGCTTGGCAATGCGCCGCTGACGCGGCTTGTCATTGCCACGCGACGGCTCTGGAGCGGCTGTGGTCGGCGCAGGCATGTGTTTGAGTGCTACTTGCAACACCTCATCGATCCACTTCACCGGCTTGATCTCCAGGTTGTCCTTGATGTTCTGGGGGATCTCCGCCAGGTCCTTGGTGTTGTCGTCCGGGATCAATACCGTGCGAATGCCGCCGCGGTGCGCGGCGAGTAATTTTTCCTTGAGTCCGCCGATCGGCAGCACCTGTCCGCGCAAAGTGATTTCGCCGGTCATGGCGACATCCGAGCGCACCGGCACCTTGGTGAGCGCCGAGACCAGCGCCGTGCACATGCCGATACCGGCGCTCGGGCCGTCCTTCGGCGTCGCGCCTTCGGGCACGTGAATGTGTACATCGACCTTCTGGTAGAAGTCCGGGTCGAGGCCGAGCACAGCCGCACGGCTGCGCACGACCGTCATGGCGGCCTGGATGGACTCCTGCATCACCTCGCCGAGCTGGCCGGTGTGCGTGAGCTTGCCCTTGCCGGCCACGATCGCGGATTCGATGGTGAGCAGCTCGCCGCCCACTTCGGTCCACGCGAGGCCGGTGACCTGGCCGATGTGATCCTGCTCCTCGGCACGGCCGTAACGGAAGCGACGCACGCCGAGATACTTTGACAGATTCTTCGGCGTGATCGAGATCTGGTTCGGCTCGCCCTTGGTGAGCAGCTGCTTCACCGACTTGCGACACAGCTTCGACACTTCGCGCTCGAGGTTACGAACGCCGGCCTCGCGCGTGTAGTAACGAATGATGTCGATGATGGTGCTCTCGGAGACCTTCAGCTCGTTCTCCTTCAAGCCGTTCTGTTTCATCTGCTTCGGCAGCAGGTAGCGCTGCGCGATGGCGGCCTTCTCGTCTTCGGTGTAACCGGGCAGACGAATGACTTCCATACGATCCAGCAGCGGCGCCGGAATGTTCAGGCTGTTCGCGGTACACACGAACATGACTTCCGACAGATCGAAGTCCACTTCCAGATAGTGATCGGCGAACGTCGAGTTCTGCTCGGGGTCGAGCACTTCGAGCAGCGCCGAGGACGGATCGCCACGGAAGTCCATGGCCATCTTGTCGATCTCGTCCAGCAGGAACAGCGGATTGTGCACGCCGGTCTTGACCATGTTCTGGATGATCTTGCCGGGCATGGAGCCGATGTATGTGCGGCGGTGACCGCGAATCTCAGCCTCATCGCGCACGCCACCGAGCGACATACGCACGAACTTACGATTGGTGGAACGCGCGATCGACTGACCGAGCGACGTCTTACCCACGCCCGGCGGGCCGACCAGACACAGGATCGGGCCCTTCAGCGTCTTCACCCGCTGCTGGACGGCGAGGTACTCGACGATGCGCTCCTTCACCTTCTCGAGGCCGTAGTGATCCTCGTCGAGCACTTTCTCGGCGAGGTTGATGTCGTTGTGGACCTTGGTCTTCTTTTTCCAAGGCGCCTTCACCAGCCAGTCGACGTAGTTGCGCACGACGGTGGCTTCGGCGGACATAGGCGACATGAGCTTCAGCTTGTTCAGCTCGCTCATCGCCTTATCGCGCGCTTCCTTCGGCATGCCGGCCTTCTGGATGCGCTGCTCGAGCTCGGCGAGCTCGTTCGGCGCATCCTCGATTTCGCCCAGCTCCTTCTGAATGGCCTTCATCTGCTCATTCAGATAGTACTCGCGCTGGCTCTTCTCCATCTGCTGCTTGACGCGGCCACGGATGCGCTTCTCGATCTGCAGGACATCCATCTCGCCTTCGATCAGCGCGAGGATGTGCTCGAGACGCTTGCGCACGTCCTGGATCTCCAGAACCTTCTGCTTGGCGTCGAGCTTCAGCGACATGTGCGCGGCCACGTTGTCCGCGAGGCGGCCCGGCTGTTCGATACCTGCAAGCGCGGTGAGCACTTCAGGCGGCACCTTGCGGTTGAGCTTCACGTACTGCTCGAACTGCGAAGTGACCGAGCGGGCGAGCACGTCCATCTCGCGCTCATCGTAATTCTCGATGTCCTTGAACGGGCTGGTATCGGCGGAGAAGTACTGGCCGGTGACCAGCTTCTCGATCTTGGCGCGCTCGGCGCCTTCGACCAGCACCTTCACTGTGCCGTCGGGCAGTTTCAACAACTGCAGAATGGTCGCGACCGTGCCGAGGCGGTACAGGTCCTGCGCGCTCGGATCGTCGACATCGGCCTGTTTCTGCGCGACCAGCAGGATCTGCTTGCCGGAGCGCATCGCTTGATCGAGGGCGAGGATGGATTTCTCCCGGCCTACGAACAGCGGGATCACCATATGCGGATAGACAACGACATCGCGCAACGGCAGGACGGGCAGTGCCGCCGCGGGAGTCTTGTCGGATTCGGGAGCGTCAGGGGTATCGGTGCTCACGCGCTGTACTCTTGTGGTGAGCGCCGGCACGAATCACCGGCGCCGCGAAAAAGAAGATCTGTTCGGACCGAAAATACCGGAAGCAACGCGGCCCTGCTAGTTCTGTGCCACGCAAATGCGCTCGGGTTTTCCGATGTATGGAAAAACTGTGAGGCGGTGCGTGTCGCGACGAACGCGAATTACAGGGTTGGGCCTATTGAACTACCAAAGGCGCTGGCCCGGGAAGGAACCCACCGCCTCAGCAATGAAGCGGTGGGTGGTGCTTTCTTAGTGGTCGCTGCCTGTCGGACGGCGCTCTTCAACCGCCGCGAGGCGGCCGTCGTCGGCGTTACCGTACAGGACATACGGCTTGCTCTCTCCGAGGATGACCTGCTCGTCGACCACGACTTTTTGCACGTTACGCAGCGACGGCAATTCATACATGGTTTCGAGCAGCACATTCTCGAGGATGGTGCGCAAGCCGCGCGCACCCGTCTTACGCTGCATGGCCTTCTTCGCCACGGCCTTGAGCGCATCGGTGCGGAACTCCAGCTCCACGCCTTCCATGTCGAACAGCTTGCGATACTGCTTGCTGAGCGCGTTCTTGGGCTCGAGCAGGATCGACACCAGCGCCGCTTCATCCAGCTCATCGAGCGTCGCCACGACCGGCAGACGACCGACGAATTCCGGAATCAGGCCGAACTTGATCAGATCCTCCGGCTCCACATCGTGGAACACGTCGGAGCCATGCGGACGCTCGCTGGTCTGACGCACGTCGGCGGTGAAGCCGATGCCCGTCTTCTGCGTGCGGTTCATGATGATCTTTTCGAGGCCGGCGAAAGCGCCACCGCAGATGAACAGGATGTTGCTCGTGTCCACCTGCAGGAATTCCTGCTGGGGATGTTTGCGACCGCCCTGCGGCGGCACCGAGGCGATGGTGCCTTCGATGAGCTTCAACAGCGCCTGCTGCACGCCCTCGCCCGACACGTCGCGCGTGATGGACGGGTTATCGGACTTGCGCGAGATCTTGTCGATTTCGTCGATGTAGACGATACCGGTCTGCGCCTTCTCGACGTCGTAGTCGCACTTCTGCAGCAGTTTCTGAATGATGTTCTCGACGTCCTCGCCCACGTAACCGGCTTCGGTCAGCGTCGTGGCGTCGGCAATCGTGAACGGAACGTTCAACAGACGAGCCAGCGTCTCGGCCAGCAGCGTCTTGCCGCAGCCGGTCGGGCCGATCAGCAGGATGTTGCTCTTGGCGAGCTCGACTTCGTCTTTGGCCCGTGCTTCCGAGGTCTTGGTCTGCAGTCGCTTGTAGTGATTGTAAACAGCCACCGACAACACCTTTTTGGCGCGCGGCTGACCGATCACATACTCGTCGAGGACCTTCTTGATCTCGTGGGGGCGCGGGAGTTTGTCTCGCGTGCGCTCGGCGCGTTCTTCGAGCTCTTCACGAATGATGTCGTTACAGAGCTCCACGCACTCGTCGCAGACGAACACCGACGGACCGGCGATCAGCTTGCGTACTTCGTGTTGGCTTTTGCCGCAGAACGAACAGTACAGAAGCTTGCCGTCGTCGTGTTTGCCGCGGGAATCGTCGGACATGCATTACCCTCGAAAACCGGGACGAATCAGACACTTCTTCATGTCCCAGCGTGTTACGAAATCGCGTCACGGTCGCGACACTATTGCGTCCGGGCTATATAGCACGCGCCGCCATCAGGCTGCAAAGACGCCCTTTCCGGCCTTTCCGCAGGCTTCTCCCCTGCTAGAAAGAACAGGGAAACCCCTACCGGAATCGCCCTGCCTGTGCCATGTATGAGGCCGTCGGCGACGGCCTTCAATGGCTCTTTAGCGCCCGCCCGCCGCGGCCGCCACCAGGGCCGGCTCGCCCCGCTTTTCCATCACGCGGTCGATCAGACCATAGGCCACCGCGGCCTCGCCGCCCATGAAATTGTCACGGTCGGTGTCCTTGCCAATGCGCTCGACCGTCTGGCCGGTGTGCTTGGACAGAATACGGTTCAGACGCTCGCGGGTTTCCAGCACCTCGCGGGCGTGGATGTCGATGTCCGAAGCCTGGCCCTGAAAGCCCGCCAGCGGCTGGTGAATCATCATGCGGGAGTGCGGCAGCGCATAGCGCTTGCCCTTGGCGCCACCCGCCAGTAGCACCGCGCCCATGCTCGCCGCCTGGCCGACGCACATGGTGCTCACGTCCGGCTTGATGAACTGCATGGTGTCGTAAATGGACAGGCCGGCGCTGACCGAGCCGCCCGGCGAGTTGATATACAGCGAAATGTCCTTGTCGGGATTTTCCGATTCCAGGAACAGCAGCTGCGCCACCACCAGGTTCGCCATGTGGTCCTCGATCGGACCGACGATGAAAATCACGCGCTCTTTCAGCAGCCGCGAGTAGATGTCATAAGCGCGTTCGCCGCGAGCGGTCTGCTCGACGACCATCGGGACAAGGTTCATGGTGGCCATCTATGGTTGCTGCTTTTACTAAACGATGAAGAAAGCGGGACAGCGATGTGTGGGGTCTAGTTTAGAAGAGGCAAGTGCCCCTGCAATAGCGACCGCCGCACGGCGCTCCCGCTTTCGGCCCGGGAGAGCGGATTACGCGCCGAAATTCATGATTTCCTTGAAGCTCGACGCCTTGTCCGCGACCTGGGCGCGCTGCGCCAGCCAGTCGATCACCTGATCTTCCAGCACCGCCGCTTCCATCTGCCGACGGAACTGCGGGTTGGCGCGGTACTGCTGCAGAGCCTGACCCTGGTCAGGATACTGCGCGGCCAGCTCTTCGAAACGGGTTTGCACCTGGGCCTGGTCGACCTGGATGTTGGCGTTACGGATGATCTCGCCGATCAACAGCGACAGCGCCACACGACGGCGCGCCGGCTCCTGGAAACCATCCGGCGGCGGAATCTGCGAAGCGTCGCGGGCGCCCATGCGACGGGCCGCGTCGAGCTGCAGCTCGCGCACCTGGGCGTCGACCATGGACTTCGGCAGCTCGATCGGATTGGCGGCCAGCAGGCCGTCCAGGATCTGCTTCTTGACGCGAGCCTTGATGGCCTCGCCCAGCTCACGCTCCATGTTTTCCTGAACTTCGGAGCGCAGGCGCTCGATGCCGCCCTCTTCCACGCCGTAGACCTTGGCGAATTCCTCGTTCAGCTCAGGCAGCTGACGCTCTTCGACCTTGTGCACGGTGATAGCAAATTTGGCCTGTTTGCCGGCCAGATTGGCGGCGTAGGTGGCCGGGAAGGTCATCTCGATGTCCTTCTTGTCGCCCGCCTTGGTACCGCGCAGCCCGGCTTCGAAATCGGCCAGCATGCGGCCGGCGCCCAGATCGATGGGGAAATTCTCGGCCTTGCCGCCTTCGAACGGCACGCCGTCGATGGTGCCTTCGAAATCGATGGTAACGCGGTCGGTGTCGCGCGCTTCACGCTCCACGGCGTTGTAGCTCGGACGCTGTTCGCGCAGGTTCTGAATCATGGCATCCACGTCGGCGACGCTGACCGTCGCGGCCGGACGCTCGACGCTCAGGCTCTCGACGCCTTTGATCTCGATCTGCGGGATAACCTCGAAGATCGCGGCATATTTCAGGTCCGCGCCCTGCTCGAGATTGATCGGCTCGATGCGCGGGCCGCCGGCCGGCGTGAGCTTTTCCTGGACAACGGCTTCGTTGAACGTGCTCTGCATGACATCGCCCAGCACTTCCTGCCGGACCTGCTGGCCGAACTGCTGGCGCACCACTTTCACCGGCACTTTGCCCGGGCGGAAGCCCTTCAGGCGCACCGTGCGGCTCATGCGCTGCAGCCGCTCGTCGACGGCCTTTTCGACGCGCTCGGCCGGAACCTGCACTTCCATCCGACGCTCCAGGGCGCCGGTCGATTCAACTGAAACCTGCATGGTCGAAACCTGCCTCAAGTCACGAATGAGTAATGTCGTTGCGACAACTGGTGCGAAAGGAGGGACTCGAACCCTCACGGGGTTACCCACTGGAACCTAAATCCAGCGCGTCTACCAGTTCCGCCACTTTCGCGGTCCACCACCGCTGCGCCGTTGTTCGAGACCGCCATCGGCTCCCA
The DNA here is from genome assembly GCF_042651805.1 of Steroidobacter flavus. Lineage (NCBI taxonomy): Bacteria > Pseudomonadati > Pseudomonadota > Gammaproteobacteria > Steroidobacterales > Steroidobacteraceae > Steroidobacter > Steroidobacter flavus. The sequence continues at coordinate 1,598,495 of NZ_JBHSDU010000015.1, forward strand.
ACCCACACATATATATGAGGTTTGGGACCGGCTCGGCCGGCCTCCCCCGCAGGGGGCCGCGGAGTATACCCGAGCAGCCTCTGCCATTCGAGAACGCCGGAGAACCACCCCGAATCCGGCCCGATCCGCCGCCTGGGCGGCCAGACTGTCGCCATTCGGCCATGGCCAGGGCCACATCTGTTGGCCGAAGGGTGGCGAACCTCCAGAAGCCGCCGGCGCATCCCCCGCGCCGGGCTCGCCAATCAAGGATGTTCATGAACCCCACACTCGCTCGCAACCAACGCTGGTTGTTGTCGCTGCTGCTCCTGGCCGCGATGACGTTGTTCTTCTCCGTGTCGCACGCGCAATCGATTCCCGCGTGGGCGCCCAACACCGCGTATGCGGTCAACTCGAAGGTGACTTACCAAGGATCTGTTTATCAATGTCGTCAGGCTCACACCTCCCTCGTCACTTGGGAGCCGATCAATACACCGGCGCTGTGGCTGAACATCGGTGCTGATACTGGTGGCGGTGGCGGCGGTGGTGGTGACACTCAGGCGCCCACAGCGCCAAGGAATGTGAGAATCACTGGCACGACGTCATCGAGTGTTTCTCTCGCGTGGGATGCGGCGACCGATAACGTCGGCGTGACTCGTTATGACATCGTTCAGAATGCGGCGACGTTGACGGGCAGCGCTGCGACGACGTTTACCTCTTCAGGTCTGTCGCCCAGCACGACGTACACCTATTCCGTTCGCGCGCGTGACGCGGCCGGGAATTTATCTCCTGCGAGCAATCAGGTCAGCGCGACGACACTGCCCACCAACACTGGTGGCGGTGGCGGCGGCCCGGTGCCGGGACGCACGTTCGTCGGCTATTGGCACAACTTCGAGAATGGCTCCGGCTTCATCAAGCTGCGCGATGTGTCGCGTGACTTCGATGTGATCAATCTGTCGTTTGCTGAGTCGGCGCCGGGCAGTCGCTCGCTGATTCAGTTCGTTCCGGATACACGCACCTCGGCCGCGGAGATTCAGTCCGATGTGGCGTTGTTGAAGCGCGAAGGCAAGAAAGTGCTGCTGTCGATCGGCGGCGCCAACACGGTCGTCGAGCTGAACAATGAGACTGACAAACAGAACTTCATCAACTCGGTCGCGAATATCATCACGCTGTATGGGCTGAATGGCGTCGACATCGACTTCGAGGGCAGCTCCCTCAGTTTGAACGCGGGCGACCTGGATTTCCGCTCACCCACCACACCGAAGGTCGTCAATCTGATCTCGGCGCTGCGGACTTTGAAATCACGTTTCGGCAGCGATTTCATTTTGTCGATGGCGCCGGAAACGTTTTATGTGCAGGTAGGCTTCCAGGCGTACGGGGGCGCGGCTGGCGCGTATCTGCCCGTGATTCATGGCGTGCGTGACATTCTGACTTTTATTCACGTCCAGCATTACAACACTGGCACGGTGCTTGGGTTGGATGGTGTGGCCTACGCCTCCGCCACTGCCGACTTCCAAGTCGCGATGGCCGAGATGCTGATGACTGGCTTCCCTGTCGCGGGCAATCCCGATCGTTTCTTCCCAGCCTTGCGTCCCGACCAAGTCATGATCGGCCTACCTTCCTCCCCCCAAGCCGCCGGCAGCGGCTACACCCCGCCCGCTGAAGTTGCCAAAGCCATCAACTATCTCGTTCGCGGCCAATCGTTCGGCGGCCGCTACGTGCTGCGGAATCCTGGCGGCTATAACAACTTCCGCGGCGTGATGACGTTCTCGATCAACTGGGATCGGTTCAATGGGTTCGTATTCTCCCGCGGCGTGCGGCCGGTGTTGAATAGCCTGCCTGCTGTAACTCGCTAGCTGGACGGCGAGCTCGACGGCGCGGACATCAGTGGTCCGCGCCGCCCGGGCTGAAAGGTTTGTCTAAGTTGTCAGGCCGGGCATTGTCAAACGTTTGGCCTGCGTTGCCAGCTCAGGCGACGTTTGGCCGAACTTTGTCGGCTCAAGTGTCGCGGAACGTTTGTTTCAATTGGCCAGTGGTTGGCATGGCCGAACAGTCTGTCTCAGTTGCCGAAGAGGCCGCCAGAATGGCCGGCCTCTTCGCGTCGCAGACACAAAAAATAAACCTGTGGCCGCGTTATACGATGAGATCAGGAAGCCCGCAGGTTCTCTTTGAAGAACTCGATCGTTCGCTTCCACGCCAGATCCGCCGCTTCCTTGTTATATCTCGGCGTCGTGTCGTTGTTGAAGCCGTGCTGTGTGCCGGGATAGATGTACGCGATGTACTTCACCCCTGCCTTCTTCAACGCCTCTTCCGATGCCGGCCAGGCCGCGTTGATTCGCTCATCGGTCTCCGCGAACTGCAACAGCAAAGGCGCCTTGATATTCCCAGCCTCTTCCGGCGCCGGAGGCGTGCCATAGAAAGGCACGGCCGCGGCGAGATCGGGGACTTTGGTGGCGAGGAAGTTGGCGACGCCGCCGCCGTAGCAGAAGCCGGTGACGCCGACCTTGCCACTGCCGCCCGGCAACTTCTTCAGATAGGCGACCGCCGCGATGAAATCTTCACGCGTCTTGGCCTGATCCAATTTCTGGAACTGCTCACGCGCCTTATCCTCATCGCCCGGATACCCGCCGAGAGGAAACAACGCATCCGGCGCGAACGCGATGAAGTTCTCTAAAGCAACCCGTCGAGCCACATCCTCGATGTGAGGATTCAAGCCGCGGTTCTCGTGAACGACGAGCACAGTCGGCAGCTTGCCCTTCGCCGACGCAGGCTTCACCAGATAGCCCCGCAACTTGCCGTAGCCCGGCGCGGGAATCTCGACGTACTCGGCCTTGATGCGCGAATCCGTCGGAGTGATCTGCTGGGCTTCGGCGAACTTCGGATTGAGCGCCTCGAGAATGGCCGCGCCGCTCATGCCGGCGACGGCAAACGCGCCGGCACCGTCGATGAACTCACGTCGCGAGATCGCGCCATGCACATACTTATCGAACAGCTTCCAGACTTCGGGCGGAAATTTTTGGGCTTCGTTGTTGCTCATGGGCTGCCTTCACCTCGGGGAGAGTCCTGCGCTTGCGATCTATAACACAATCAGTGCTGGGTCGCCGCCTGTGCATTTTTCTGCTGTTCGGCCGGCGCTTTGGGCGCAATCTTGGTGAGCTTGCCACCCTCGGCTTCATAATTTTGCACGCCGACGCGGCCGACCACGTTGAAGCCCTTGGCGGCGAGCAGGTCGCCGGCCTTGCCGGCACGGCCCGCGTGGTTGGACACGGTCACGATCTTCCGGTCCTTGGGAATCCACGCCAGGCTCTTTTCCAGATCCGCCGCCTGAATGCTGAGATAAACCGGCAGACCGCCGATGGCCGTGAGCTCATCAGGACGCCGCAGGTCGATGATGAGCAACTGCTCCGGCTTGGCCAGCAGTTGATCGAACTGGGCACGCGACAGGACCGGCGTCTTCGACTCGTCCTTGCCTTGGGCGAACGCAACGGACGCAACGAGGCTGACCAGCAGCACGGACAGAGCGCGGAACGAAAACGAACGTGACACTCGCATGACAGACTCCGGCGGAAGTGAGGAAAGTCCGGGCAGTCTAAAAGCCGCTCACCGCGGGCGTGAGAGGTAACAATGCATTTACAGATAACGTTTCCGGCGAACGACCGACGACATTCGCAGTGACAAACCAGTCACGGTCCGATTGCTCATGAGCTGATATCGCCGCGCTCTTTGTGCATGAGTTGCGACTCATCAATACTGGGTGCGTCATCCACCCGCAGATTTTTATGAGCGATCCCCACGGACGTTTACTCGTGTATCCCGACGCCTCCGCTCATCCCACGTCGATCCGTGCCAAGGCGGCGATCTTCGCCGACCCGAAGTCGCGCACGCTGCTTCAGCAGCTGGATCGAGTGGCGCCGGCCGATGCGCCGGTGCTGATCGTTGGCGAGACCGGCACCGGCAAAGAGCTGGTCGCCCGTCACCTGCATTCGCAAAGCGGACGCAAAGGCGCCTTCGTTGCGGTGAACTGCGGCGCGCTGTCGCAATCGTTGGCGGAAGCGGAGCTGTTCGGTCATCAGGCCGGCTCGTTCACGGGCGCCAACGAAACCCGCGCCGGCTGGTTCGAGGCGGCGAATGGCGGCACGTTGTTTCTCGATGAGATCGGCGATCTGCCGTTGCCGCTACAAGTGAAATTGTTACGCGTTCTGCAGGAACGCGAAGTGGTTCGAGTCGGCTCGCGCAAAGCAATTCCGCTCGATGTGCGGCTGGTGGCCGCCACGAACGTCAATCTGCCCGAGGCCGTCACTGCAGGCCGCTTCCGCCTCGATCTCTACTATCGACTCAACGTCGCGACCTTCGAGCTGCCACCGCTGCGTGACCGCCACGGCGACATCATGCCGCTGGCCGAACATTTTCTATCCAAGTACAGCGAGAAGTTGCATGTGCGCCCACCTGTGCTGGGACTGGATACGCGTCGGGCGCTGCTCAGCTATGCCTGGCCGGGCAACATTCGTGAGCTGGAGAACGTCATTCACTTCGCGCTGCTGACAGCAGACGGCGATATTCGCCCGGAACATCTTCGCTTCGCAGCCGCGCCTCAAACGGCGGCGTTGGCGCCGGCGTTGAGCCCCATCGAAAACATTGCCGCGCAACTCGACAAACTGTTCGCGAGCACGCCGACCGAGTTGTATCAGTCGCTCGAAGAGTTGATCGTGCGGCGGGCGTTCTCTTACTGCAGCCAGAATCAGGTGCAGACGGCGCGCTTGCTGGGAATCTCACGCAACGTTCTGCGCACGTTGCTCAAGCGGCTCGGGCTCATCAGCCACGACGCGGCGGCTGACGAATATCCAGAGTTGCGATTGGTTCCAGCATCTGCCGAAACAGGCCGCGCGGTAAGCTAACTTGTCGCGTGCCGCCGCGCCGAAGGCACGGGCGGCATTGGATCGATCGAGGCGCCTACGATGTCGTCATCGCAGGCGCCTGACTTGCGCGCTATCAAGTCGTCGGCGAATAGATCTTGTCGAACACGCCGCCATCGGCGAAGTGCGTGGCTTGCGCTTTGGTCCAGCCGCCGAAGTCGGCGATGGTCACCAGCGTGCCGATCTTCGGGAACGTCTTGGCGTACTTCGCCAGGATCTGCGGATTGGTCGGGCGATAGTAATTCTTCGCCGCCACTTCCTGACCCGCATCGGTGTACAGATATTCGAGATACGCCTTGGCAACGGCGCTCGTGCCATGACGCTCGGCGTTCTTGTCGACCACAGCGACCGGCGGCTCGGCGAGCACGCTGACCGAGGGCGCGACGATTTCGAACTTGTCGGCGCCGAATTCCTTGAACGCGAGGAACGCTTCGTTCTCCCACGCAAGCAACACGTCACCCAGACCGCGCTGAGCAAACGTCGTGGTCGAGCCGCGAGCGCCGCTGTCCAGCACCGGCACATTCTTATAAAGCTTCTGCACGAAAGCCTGCGCCGTCGCGTCGTTGCCGCCCGGCTGTTTCAGCGCCCAGCCCCACGCGGCGAGATAGTTCCAACGCGCGCCACCCGACGTCTTCGGATTCGGCGTGATCACGGAGATGCCCGGCTTCACCAGATCGCCCCAATCCTTGATGCCCTTCGGGTTGCCCTTGCGCACCAGGAACACGATGGTCGAGGTGTAGGGGGAAGAGTTGTGCGGCAGGCGAGCCGCCCAATCGTCCGACAACAGCTTGGCATTCTTCGCAATGCCATCGATGTCCGCGGCCAGCGCGAGCGTCACGACGTCAGCTTGCAAGCCGTCGATCACCGAGCGCGCCTGCTTGCCGGAGCCGCCATGCGACTGCTTGACGATCAGCTTGTCGCCGGTCTTCTTTTCCCAGTAAGCGCCGAAGACCTTGTTGTATTCCTCGTAGAGCTCGCGGGTCGGATCGTAAGAAACATTGAGCAGCTCGACGTCCTTTGCCTGGACGGGACCGCCCAGCAGAGTGAGCGTCGCAGCCGCGGCGGCCAGCAGACTGCTATGGATGAAACGGCGTGACATGAAGGATCTCCGAAGTAGGGAGCCTGAGGTGAGCAACATGTGTGCCAGCGTAAAAGATCCCTGTTTGCCTGGCTTTTTCGCTGTTGTCCCGGGACCGGCTGTCCAGGAATCAGCAGCGATCTAAATCGAGTGCGTAAGACTCAGCAATTGTTACAACTACGTGACGATCAGCTGAGCCCTTTGGACGCCAGCAGTGCACGTGTGTTGTCGAAGTAAATGGTTTGCTTTTGCTCGGGTGTGAGCGTGGCATCGAGCGTATCGAGCGCCGGCCCGACATCGCCGCGATCTCCACCACCGACGCCATAGTCAGTGCCGAACAGAATGCGGTCCGCGCCGATCTTGTCGCACGCGTAGCGCACCCAGCCGGCATTGCGCACCGAGTACGGGCCAGTGTCGATATAAATCCGGCGCAGCTTCTGCAGCGGGTCCGCGACGCCGTTGGCCCGTGCCGCCGGGATGATGCTGTCAAACAAATGAGTGAAGAAGCCGCCGAGCATGATGATCTCGACGCTCACGTCCGGATACGGATCGAGGAAGTCCGTCAGCCCGAGCGTGATCGCGCCGGCCGCGAGATGTGAGTTGCTGATGAGATTCCAGCGCGCATAGGCGGTGTCTTCCGGCACGACCAACGGCGGCTGCCCCGGCACGCGATCGCTGGCCGGGCCGCGATGAATGAAGAAATGACTGTTGAGCTTCTGCGCCGTATCGAACAGCGGCTTCAACGTGCGTGCGCCCGCCAGCGTGGAGAACGCATTCAGCGGCAGCGAACCGCCGATGAATCCCAGCTCGCGATGCGCACGCGTCAATTCCTGCGCGGCCCACACTGGATCCGATGCCGGCAATGCCGCCACCGCAAGGAACTTCGGACGATTCTTCGAGACGACTTCAGCGAGCTCGTCGTTGAAAGCGCGATAGAGCGTGCGCTGCTCCTCGATCGGCAAGGTCGCATCGAAGCCCAACGCAACCGTGTGCGTGAGCAGCTGTCGTTGGATACCGTTCTTATCGAGATTCCGCAGACGCGCCTGGATATCCGACGGAGCAAACGCACCCGGCCCGCCGATCGCGGACACGGTCGTCGCGTTGTCGAGTTGAGTCACGCCGTCTGCGCCAGTCACCAACTTGGGTGGCTGCGTGCGCGTCGCGAGGAATTTCATTTCGGCACGCGACACGTAGTGACTGTGCCAATCGACCAACGCACGCGGCGCGCTGGCGGCAAAGAGTGGACGCGTATGCAGGCCTGCGGAAAGACTCGCAGTCGTAGCGAGCGCGCCGTTGAGAAACTGACGTCGATTGAACATGTGAACTTGCGCGCCGGGACCCGGCAGCGCCTCAGCTGATTCGATTTGTTTTAGATCAGAACGCTCGCGCCGGCAGCCGCGATGCCCGCCAATGCGACGGCAGAAAGAACAAACTTGCCGAGCAATGCGCCGAGACTGACGGTCGGCGTCGTATCCGGATGCGGCCGGCGCTCAGCCGCCTCCTCCTCGCGTGCCTCCAAGCGAAACTTGTGCACGTAGCCGTCGATCGGCACGCAGCCACGATAATCGCGCGGCGAAGTTGCTTGAGTCAGCGACTGCATGGATGGGCTCGCGGTCGGAACAGAGGCGGCAGTCTAGTCCCGGCCGGGTCACGAACTCAGTCGCGAGCCGGTTTCATTTCGGTTACGCCCTGTCAGTCGTCGACGACCACGTGCGAGCCGACCGCACCTCGCTGCCAATATCCCGCCGCTTTCACCCAACGCTTATCGAAGCCGCGCCCTTCGACCAGATATCGACGAATCGCACGGACCGCCTGCGTTTCGGTCGCCGCCCAGGCGAAGCAGCCTTCCTTCATGATCGGTAAATCATCCAACGCACCGAGCAGGGCCTCGCCTGTCACGGCATTTGGATCGGTTCGCGGCACCCACACGACTTGCAGATTGGCGCGACTCGACAACGGCAATTCAAACCCCGGCGCCACCTCGGCAACGACCACCGCATTCGTTCCTGCCGGCAGCTCCTCCAGGCGACGAGCGATGGCAGGCAATGCGGTCTCATCGCCAATCAGCAGATGCAGGCCGATGCCTTCCGTCGAGATGATGGCCGAGCCTCGCGGCCCACCGACGCCGAGCACGCTGCCGACTTTGGCATTGGCTGCCCAGGTCGTCGCCGGGCCATCGTCGTGAATCACGAAGTCGATCGCCAACACGCCGGCCTCGGCATCGAAGCGCCGCGGCGTGAAGTCACGCATGACTCTTTCCGACGCGCCCTCTGTGCCCGGCGGGGCGAGGTTCAACTCGCCGTCGGCGTTTGGAAAGATCAACTTGATGTGATCGTCGAAGCCGAGCGAAGTGAAGCCGCGCAGCTCGTCGCTCTTCACGGTGATTCGCTTCATCTTCGGCGCAATCGTTTCGACGTGCGCGACGGTCGTGCGCCGCAAGCGCACCTCGTGTCGCACTCGAGTGATATTCGGCGGGTTACTCATTATCACGCCCTTGTGAGATTTCCTCGGCGGCAGATTCGATGATCCTGCGCACGCGCTCGGTCTCTTCCTCGCTCCAGCCACCACGATGAAACATCAGCGCCGCTCGCAACGTATGCATGGCGTGATGAAGATCTTCTGGCGGCATTTCGCCCGACGCTGCACGCGCCGCCATTGCCATGCGCTTTCTCACGCTATTCAGCATGGCTTCGTTCTCGCGCAAGTAACGTCGACCTTCGTCGGTGATCTCGTACAACCGCTTGCTGCCTTCGGTCGTGGTGGAGCGCACATGACCCAGCTCTTCGAGCAGCGTCAGCGTGGGATAAACGGAACCGGGGCTCGGCGCGTACGAGCCGCCGAACTGGGTCTCGAGCTCTTTGATCAGCTCATAACCGTGGCGCTGCTTCTCTTCAATTAAGGAGAGCAGCATCAATCGCAAGTCGCCAGGCCCGAACCGGCGACCGCCGCCCCCGCCCCCGCGTCCGAAACCGCCTCGGCCGCCGGGGCCGCCGAAAAACATACCGCGCGGTCCGCCGCCGCCACCTCGACCGCCCCAGTGCCCGCAATGGTGCCCGTGATGATGGCGCTCGAAACCCTCGCCCCATTGGGCAAAAAACCTTCTATGAAACATGAATTTAAACCTTTATTGGCTCTTGAGTACGAAACAAACGATATATCGTTTCAATGTATCTTTCAAGACCATCTTTCGTTCTGATACCTCGTAAGAGCCGGCCGTGCGCTCCCTCATGGCAAGATGCGCGCCCCGAACAACCATCGAGTTCGCGCTCCTGACGAGCGGTCGTTCATGCTCACCGATCCCACGTTTTATCTACTCGCCATCCCGGCAGTCATCCTGCTCGGCCTTGCGAAAGGCGGCTTCGCCGGTGTCGGCGCCATCGCCCTGCCCTTGCTCGCGCTCAGAATTTCTCCGGTGCAGGCGGCCGCGATCCTGCTCCCGGTGCTGGTCGTGCAGGACGCGGTGGGTGTGTGGGCCTTTCGAAAGAATTGGGATCGCGAGGTGCTGGCGTTGATGATTCCGTCCGCGATGGTCGGCATCGTCGCGGCCTACTTCCTGGCCGCAAAAGTGTCCGCGACCGTCGTGCTCGCGGTACTCGGTGCGATCTCAGTCGTGTTCGCGTGCTATCGCTTGTGGATTTCTCGCGGCGGTCGCGTGCCCGTTTCCAGCAATGCGCCTCGCGCACTCGGCGCGGCCCTTGGCTTTGCATCGGGATTCACATCGCAAGTCGCGCACGCGGGCCAGCCTCCTTTTCAAATGTGGGTGCTGCCGAAGGGCCTGTCGCCTCAGGTGCTGGTGGGAACCACGGCGATCTTTTTCGCGGTGATCAATCTGTTCAAGATTCCTGCGTACGTGGCGCTCGGGCAATTCACGCACGAGAACCTCACCGCCGCGGCGGTGCTGATACCGCTCGCGATCGCATCGACTCTGCTCGGCGTCTGGCTGGTTCGGCGCGTCAACGCCGAGCGGTTCATCACTATTATTTATGTGTTGATGATCGTGGTCGGCCTGGAGCTGCTGTTCAAGGCATTGCGCTGAGTTACTTCGGCGTCGACGCCGCGGATTGAGTGCCCGCGATGATCCTGTTCGACTCGGCGATGCCGCGAGCTTCGGTCACGCGGATGTCCGCTTCCTTCTGCGCGATCTGCGTCTGCACTTCCATGGCTTCGAGCCGCTTCTGATTCGCGACGGCATTGATCAGCGAATCGAGCTTGGCGACTTCTTCGTACGCCGTCTTACGCGCGACACGGTGATATCCATGTCCTGCAGCGACAGGTTGTCGCGCGCTTTGGGCGTAAGGTGGGTTAGATCGAGCGCGACTTCCTTCGCGGTGAATTCATCGGCCCGCGAAATCATCGGCCACTTCATGAACACGTCGGGCGTGACTTCGTCCCGACTCATGACCCCGAGCGTGGTCCGCACCCGACGTTGCCGGTCGCGATCGTGCCAAACACGCCACCCAGCACCAGCACGGCCACCAGGATCAGCAGCACTAGCGATCCCCCCTGGCGGATCAGCGCGCTCCCCGGGAAATTGCCTTTCATTTGTATCGCCACGATCTGGCGAGCGGAGCGCAAACGCCCCGCGGCCCCGCCACCGTGATTGAAGTCATGGCCATCCCGGCCTCTGCTCGCGCCGCAGCTCGGGCGACAGCCGCCCGCACACCGCGGTGTAACTCAATATTTTCCAGCACTCTCAATTATTTAGCGCGAAAGTAGCGTGTTGTAGTAGCCACCTGACGCCAAGCTGTTAACATGCGCGTCCCGTCGGGGCATGGCGCAGTCTGGTAGCGCATCTGCTTTGGGAGCAGAGGGTCGCAGGTTCGAATCCTGCTGCCCCGACCATTTTCCTTCCCGGACGCCACGCGCCCGTAGCTCAGCTGGATAGAGCATCGGCCTTCTAAGCCGGTGGTCGGGGGTTCGAGTCCCTCCGGGCGCGCCATTCATCGAGGCGCTATCAGCCCGATCCGCCGACACTCGAGCGACAAAGGATTTGATTTCTCAACTGGTGCACGGCGCCAGCCGCGTCGCTAGTATTGCGGCGCATGCTCGAACAATACAACGCATTGGTTCTGCAGATTTATGAAGGTGCCACGGACGCGTCCGCCTGGACGCGGATCGTCGCCGCCGTTGCAGAGTATCTGGAGGCCGAAAAGGGCCTGCTGCTGACACCCTTCGACTCGCCCGCCAAGGGCGGCTTTATTTTTCCATACGGTATCGGCCAGCATCACATCGAATTGTGGAAGTCGAGATATCTGCCCGAAGACCTGTGGGCGCGGCGGATGGTCGAGCGCGGCCTGTTCTACGAGGGCAACGTGGTACTCGGGCGAGATATCGCGACGAGGGAGGAACTGCTCGAGTCGACGTGGTATCGCGAGTTTCTTTCGGAGATGGATATTTTCCAGTTCATCTCCGGGATCGTGTTCACGGCCGGGCGCCCCAGCGTGCCCGCCACCGGCTTGCCCTTCTATAGGGGAGTCGACTCGCCTCCCTTCGAAGAGGAACATCGGGAGCGGCTGAGACTGCTGATGCCGCACATCACGCGTTCGCTGGGCGTGATGTTCAAGCTACGCGACGCGGACTTCCGGGTCGCCGCGTCTTTGGAGGCGTTGAATCGCATCCGACAGGGCATTCTGCTGCTGGACCAAAGGGGTTGCGTCTGTTTTGCCAATACCATGGCCGAGCAGATCCTGCAGCGGAACGACGGCTTGTCGCTCGGAGAGATCGAAGGCTCCGATCGCACTCTCGACACCGTTGATTCGCTCGCACAGGCCGCACTGGAGCGCGCCATCCAGGCCGCCATTTCAGCACCGCAGGCCGACGGAACACACCATACGCAAACCGTCCTGGTCCGTCGTACTTCGGAGGCCACTCACTACATCGTGCAGGTCTCCTACTTGCCCGAGACGAACCCCTACCATCTCGGCGCGTCTGCTCCCCGAGCGGTCGTCTTCATCAAGGCCGATACACTCGTGTCGCAGCCGGAGCCTGGACTGCTCCAGCGCGTGTACAGTCTCACGCCGGCTGAAGTCCGTGCCGCGCTCGCCCTGTGCGACGGCGACAGCCTCGATGCTGTCGCCGCGCACCTCAACGTGACACTCAACACGCTCAAGACTCATCTGAAGAGCATCTACGCCAAGACAGCAGTCGACAGTCGCGCTGCCCTGACGAAGCTGATGCTCTCCCTGGCGCAAGGCTAGTTGTAGATAGTCATGAACGAGCGCCGGGCGGCGTCATACGTGATGACGCGAAGGCTGCGCCACGCGATCGGGTCCGTCGGCGCCGTCAGCGTGAAGTTCTCGCTGAGCACGCCTTCTGCGGAAGCGTGCGTCCACGCGTCGGCCTCCTGCCGTTCGCCGTTCGCCGTGCCGATGGTGAAGATCACGTCGGCATAGTTTGTCGGATTCACACCCGACGCGACGATGGACAACGCGCCCCCGTTGTAGCTCGCGAGAGCTGCGGCGGATGCCGGCGAGGTGATCGTGGGGAATTTGTCACTGGCGACGGCTTCCGTCACAGTCAGCGGCCGCTTGTCGATGTTCAGCACGTAAGCACCATGAGCGAAGGCGCCAGGATTGTTGATGCCTCCGGGCAAGTTCACGCGGCTGCCATTCTCATCGTAGGCCACAGCGAGATACGCCGCGCCGTCCGGAATTCCGGTAATCGCGGCCTCCGGTACCGGCTGAGTCGAAGCGCAGCTGTTGCCCATCACGTACAGGTTGCCCGACTGCCCGAGAATCGGCCACCAGCCGCCGAGCTCGGGCCGAACGTAGCGAACGCCACCTTGCGGCAGCCCCGGACCGTAGACCACCACCTGGTTGAAGTCGACAGTGCCGTTGTTGGACGGATCGAAGTCCTCCATATAGAACTCGATGCCGGTGGAAACGCAGGCGGCCCCGCCCTGAGCGGTCGTGCTGCGAATGGCGCTGACATGGGTCGACATCTCCATTACCTGGCGATTGCCGTGCAAGCGCCAAGTGCCGTCCTGGCCCTTGCGCAACTGGAAGTTGCGGATGCGGTCCATCTCCCGACCTTCGGCGTCCTTGGCGGTGAAGTCCACGATGGCGTAGACGTTCGCCAGATCGTCGTAATTGATCCGCTTGATGTCCGCGTCGGTGAAGGTCAGCCCCACCGCGGAGGTGTCAGTTGCCATCCCGGCGGCGAACGTCGGGCCATCGTTATCCTCGAACAGGAAGTTGGACGTGAGCGTCGCTTCGATGCTCGCGGCGGGAGGCAGGCTGGTCGCGAACAGGGAAGAAAAGTTCGCCAGCGCGTTCTTGATGAGCGCCACGTCGCTCGCGCCGTCGCTCAGGCCCGAGGTTTCGGTCAGCTGCGGAGGACTGGCCTCGCCCGCGGCCGAAACCTTCAGATCGTCCTGCAGCTGCTGCTGGGTCACGATGTTGGTGATCGTGGCAACCAGCGAGTCCGTGTCGACGGTCACGCGAAGCACGTCGAGCGCCGAGTCGAGCGCGCTTTCGAGAGGGGTGAACTGCGTACGCAGCAGGTCGACGCTGGCAGCGACGCCGAGCGCCTGCAATACCGGCAGCAGCTTCTCTTTGAGCTTGGCCGCCTCTGCATCGAGCGCATCCTTGCTCACCGAACCAAAGTTGCCGTTATCGAAATAGTTGCTCGCGATCTGTCCGGCGATGTTGTTGACGACCAGATCCGTGAGCTGGGTGATGTTGATCGTGCCGTTGACGTCGGCGGCAGCAGCAGCCGAGTGAACGACGTACTCTCGGCCGTTCGCAAAGCCCGCGGCCCGAAATACGAACGGCGCCGTCATGCCGGCGACATCCACGGAGTACGCGCCATTGACGCCGATCTGAACCGTCTTTGTCGCGCCCAGTGCGTCCTTGACCGTCACGGTGCCGACGAGCGGCGCACCGACGGCAGCCACACCCGTGAACTCGCTGGTGGTCGGTGTGGACGGCGGCGGATTCGAAGGCGGATTGGTCGAGGGCGGTGGCTGAGTAACGACCGGCGGCGCCGATTCGGATTGACCGCCGCCCCCTCCTCCGCAACCACTCAGCGTCAGGGCCACGACGCCCGCAATGAGCGTCCGATTCAAATTATTCATCTCGAACATCGGCTGCAAATCTCCCCAAGCGGCTGATTGCCGCGAGCTGGGAGAAGGCTAGAACCGCGCGCGTCTCCGCCACCTCACCCGTTCAGGTGAGACTTCCAGCCGCTGTGACGTCTGCACGCATCGATGAGCTTGGGTTGAGATCCACTTCACGCGCCACAGACGTTTGCTATTTACGTCTTGAGCGGCGCCTTGCGTTGCGCGAAGTACTGAGCAGGGGTGCTGCCCACAGCTTTCTTGAACATCGTGATGAAAGCGTTGACCGACTCATAGCCCAGCTCGGCCGCGACATTCTGCACCGTTGCGCCGCCGGCAAGATCCCTGAGCGCGACGAGAAGGTGCAGTTGTTGCCGCCAGCGCCCGAATGTCAGGCCCGTTTCCCGCACCATCAAGCGGGTCAACGATCTCTCGCTCATCGCTACGCGCTTGGCCCATTCTCCCAACGTGGCGCGGTCGGAAGGTTCTATCGTCAGGGCATCTGCCATCGCACGGATCTTCGGATCGCCGGAGACCGGTAGATTGAAGTGTTCGAGCGGCATCTCGGCCAGCTCGTCCAGAACCACCCTCGCAAGCCGGGCAGCATGACTGTCCGGACGATAATCCGCGCGCTCGCGAGCCAACCGATCGATCAGTTCCCGGATCAGCGGAGAGATCCAAAGAGTGCAACAGTCCGCGGGCAGGCTCGCCGCTGCCGGCTCCACGAATAAATAATTGAGACGGGCATTCTCGGTCGCCCTGGCGCTGTGGGGCACTCCGCCGGGAATCCACACTCCACAGTTGGGTGGAACAATCCAGATCTGGCTGCCCGCAGTACAGGTCACTGCTCCGTGCAGCGTAAGAATCAACTGGCCTTTGCGATGCGCGTGCATCGGCACTTCCGCCTCGTGATCCGCGAAGTCGAGCCGATGCGCGACCGCCGGCAGTGACGTGAGATCGGGGTCGAATGCCGAGACGGCGGATCGCGATCGAGGCATACGATTGGCCGGATTTAGGTACTTGCTGACGGAGCACCGAATTTATTCGATTCCGCCAATCTCTAACAATAGACGGCATGAAAGCCGATGCGGACGCACTACTGTTTTCAATGAAGAGCTTCGCCGCGGCGATGCTGGCCTACTACATTTCGCTCTGCATCGGGCTGCCCAAGCCTTACTGGGCCATCGTCACCGTATATATCGTTTCCCAGACCTCCGCGGGCGCGTCTCTCAGCCGCGGCGTCTATCGCTTCCTCGGAACATTCATCGGCGCGGCGGCGACAGTGGCCATCGTCCCGAATTTCGTGAACGATCCCCTTGCATGCAGCGTGATCCTCGCGTGCTGGATCGGTCTGTGCCTTTATGTCTCACTACTGGATCGCACTCCACGAGCTTATGCGTACGTTCTGGCGGGCTACACCGCGAGCTTGATCGGCTTCCCATGCGTGCTCGATCCCGGCGCGGTCTTTGAAACCGCATCGGTGCGCGTCCAGGAAATCTCGATCGGGATTCTCTGCGCCGTCCTGATCCATCGCTTCGTCGTGCCGAAGCCCATGACGAGCCAGTTCCTGACCAAGCTGTCGACGACGCTCAACGACGCCCGTCGAATGGCAAACGATGCGCTTCGCGGAGCGCCGCAAGAGAAATCCCGTCGCGACCGCAATCAGCTCGCAGCCGATCTGCTCGCCCTGCAGGGGCTTGCGACCTATCTGCCCTACGACCCGGCCCCGGCGACACCGGCTCGCGAGAAGCTGCAGCTGATTCACGATCGTCTCGCCCGACTACTGCCGCTTGCGACGGAAATAGAGGACCGGCTTCATGCCCTCAACATTCGCGACCATGACACACCCGAAGAGTTGACCGCTTTGCTGGGCGACGTCGAGACCTGGATCACAGCGGCCGGCGCGACCGAGCGCGAGCTCGTCGCAGTCCAGTTGATTGAGCGCGCGAGGATGCTTCAGGCACGTATCGGAACAAACATCGCCGCACATGGCGATCTGCTCGCCGCCAATCTCGCGGGCCACCTCGCCGAGATGATCGAGCTGTTGCACGACTGCGATCGGCTCGGACGGGACATCGCGACTGCCGGCCAGTCGCGCGAAGTCACATTGCTTCGTTGGCGGAAGCGCCCGACAGGCTACGTCTATCACCGCGACAGCTTGATGGCCGCTCGCGCCGCGTCGGGCGCCATCGTCGGCATCGTCATCGGGTGCGCCTTCTGGATCTGGTCGGCTTGGCCGGACGGCGCGCTGGCAGTCTCGGTGCTCGGCGTGTGCTGTGCTCTGCTCGGAAACGTCGACGCGCCCGCGCCGAATGTCGTCAAGTTCCTGGTCGGCTCGACCTATGCCGTCGCGATCAGCCTTATCTATAGCTTCGTCATCCTCCCCCGCGTGACGGAGTTCGCCGTTCTTGTCGCGGTACTCGCGCCGGCATTCCTACTCGCCGGTTCCATTCAAGCGCGTCCCCCAACAACGTTGATGGCGCTCGGCATCACCCTTACGACGCCGATCCTCTGCGGACTGGGCACGACCTACACCGGCGACTTTGCCATGTTCCTCAACAGTGCCGTCGCGCTGTTTGCAGGAACCGGGTTCGCAGTAGTGAGCATGACTGCGCTCCAGACCGTCCCGGTCGACGCCGCAATCAACCGCCTGCTTCGAGTGAGTCGCCGCGATGTCAGTCGGCGCGCCTGTGGTAGTGCGCCCGAGGAAGCGCACTGGACGAGTCTCATGATCGATCGGACGGCGCTGCTGCTGCCAAGGCTGCGGGTGTCTGACGCTTCTTATGCGGACGTGCTCGACGACACCGTGTACCACCTTCGCGTGGGCCATGCCGTGGATCAGCTTCGCCGGGCAGTCGAGCACCTGGAAGGTGACCTCGGCGATGAGGCGCGAGAACTGCTTCTTGCGACTGCTGCACGCTTCAGCGCCAGGCGACAGACGAAACCTGTCGAAGCGCTCGCTCTCAACCGACGCATCGAGACACTGATGACGTTGTTCGCCGGCAGCTCCCTCCCGGAACGCTCGCGATTGCTCGACATACTCATCGACCTGCGGTTCGCCCTGAACCCAGGTGGCGCGACGCATGAGGAGCGCGACTCATGATTGTCGATTTCTATATTGGAGGCGTCCTCATACCCGGTCTGCTGGTAATCGCGGTCCTCGCACTTGTCGCCACCATCGCGGCGATCCGCCTCCTGCGCGTGCTGGACATCTATCGATTGTTTGCCTACCGACCGCTGGTCGAGCTCGCCGCCTTCACCATCATCTACAGCCTGATCGTGCAGTACCTCCGATGAAGTCCGTTCTATCTCTACTTGGCCGCTACGCCCTGACTCTGTGCCTCGTCACGTTCGCCTGTTTGATCGCGCTGCCTGTGTGGAAGCGATACGAGCAAACACCTTGGACGCGCGATGGGCGTGTGCGCGCGGACATTGTTCGTGTATCGACCGACGTTGGAGGACTCGTAACGCAAGTTCTGGTTCGCGACAACGAGAGAGTCCAACTCGGGCAGCTCCTGATTGTGTTGGATCGCCCACGCATCGCCGCGACGGTCGAGCGCGCGGACGCCGCAATCGCGGAAGCTCAGGCGCAGTTGGAGCAAGCGCGCAAGGAAGCGAGACGAGACGCCGCGTTAGGTGAGCTCGTGGCAACCGAGGCCCGCGAACAGAATGTCGCTCGCGTCAGGACATCGCAAGCGGCGCTCAAGCGCGCTCTCGCCGATCGAGGCGTCGCAGCTATCGACATGCAGCGAACGGAAATCCGGGCGACCGTCAACGGCGTCGTCACCAATCTGGACATTCATCCGGGAGACTATCTCGCTGCCGGGACGCAGGCGATGGCTCTCGTCGATACCGCCTCACTGCGCATCGAGGGCTATTTCGAAGAGACCAAGCTTCATCAGGTGGCCATCGGCGATCGCGCGACAGTCCGGCTGATGGGCGAGGATGCCGAGATCACCGGCCACGTCGAGAGCATTGCTGCCGCCATTGCCGACGATCAGCGCGGCGAAGCGGGCAATCTTCTGCCGAAGATCGCTCCGACCTACTCTTGGGTCAGACTCGCCCAGCGCATCCCGGTTCGCATCTGCATCGATCGTGTTCCTGCCGGCAGCCGGCTGATCGCTGGCAGAACTGCCACCGTCGAAATCGTTTCCTCCAGCGCCAAGCCTGCTGCCGTCGCGCCGAGGACTCGGTCATGAATCGTACCTTCGCGTTGTTTCCTACGCTGCTGCTGGTCGGCTGCGTGGCAGGGCCGAACTATCGTGTCCCACCCACTGCCGTCCTCAACGATCCGAACATCAGCACGCCGTTCCTGGGCCAAGACGATGCGCGCATGAGCCAAGGGGAACTGCCGGCGCGATGGTGGCGGCTCTATGGCGATCCCAAACTCGACTCCTATGTGGAAGAGGCGCTGGCGGCAAATACCGATTTGCGCGCCGCCGACGCGAACCTGCGTCGTGCCACGGCGATCGTTCACGAGGCCGAGGCCGCTCGCACGATGCGAACCAACATCTCCGGCCAGGCGGTCGGCACGCGCGTTGCCGGCCCGGCCGACGGTCTGCCTGCACCCTTCAGCTACTCGATGGAGTTTGCTCTCAGTTACCCGCTAGACCTTGCGGGAACCATCCATCGCGGCGTCGAGGCAGCCAATGCGCAAGCAGAGGCGACTCTGGCCGCGCGCGACCAAGTGCGCGTCCTCGTCGCCGCCGCCGTCACGCGCAACTATGCACGGGTCTGCACCTCGAACATAACGCTGGCCGCCGCACGCCATGTCGTTGAGATCCAGAAATCGACGCTTGAGGTGGCCACCCGTCTGACCCAAAGCGGCCGCGGCACTCAGTTCGACGTCGACCGAGCTGGCGCGGCTGTCCATGTGAACAACGCGGCCATTCCCGATATCCTGGCCGAACGAAAGGCCGCGCTGTACGAACTAGCCGCGCTGATGGGGCGCACGCCCGCCGATTACCCAAAGGAAGTGGAAACTTGCGACGTCGCGCCCGCCCTCAATCGCCCAATACCCGTCGGCGATGGCGCGATGCTGATCAAGCGACGCCCCGATATCAGAAGCGCTGAACGACTCCTGGCGGCGGCAACGGCCACGATCGGCATCGAGGAAGCTGAGCTCTATCCAAAGATCAGCATCGGTGGATTCGCGGGCACGGCGGGACCCGCCGACGAATTCCTGAAGTCCGCGTCGTTTGGCTTCAGTGTCGGCCCGCTCGTCTCCTGGTCGTTTCCAAATAGGAAGGCGGTGCGCGCCCGAATCGAGCAGGCAGGCGCCGACGCGGATGGCGCCCTTGCCAGCTTCGATGGCTCGGTGCTGCTGGCCGTCCAGCAGGCGGAAACTGCGCTTGCGGCTTACGCATACGCCCGCGATCGTCTGAACGAGCTGGAACTGGCCGCCACAGCCGCCGGCAGGGCAAGCGATGACGCGGAGAAACTCCAGCGCTTCGGCCGCACGCCATTTCTGGACGTGCTCAACGCGCAGGCCAGTTTCGCAGATGCCCAGACAAGCTTGTCCGCGGCACGCGCGAACCTTATCGATCGCCAGATCGACCTGTTCCTCGCGCTGGGCGGAGGTTGGGAATGAACCCCACACAGAGCGCGCTATCGAGGCTTCAGTCCGGGTGGTTGGGGTCTTTTGCGGGGGTCCGTCTTTTAGATAAACGCCCTACAAAATCACCCTATTTTTCACCCACTTGTGCGCTCGAGCTTGTGCCTTCCAACTTGGCCGCGCCGGGGTCGATCGGCTTCCAAGCCGGCGGTCGGGGGTTCAAGCCCCTCGGGGTGTGCTCGAACTTCCTCCACCATCTAGTGTTCGCGCCGAGTTCGTATATACTCTGCGCCCCGCACGGCCGGGGCCCTCTTGCAGGGTCGGCGAGCGGGAGCCACTATCGAATGCAATGGTGGACGTAGCTCAGTTGGTAGAGCCCCGGATTGTGATTCCGGTCGTCGTGGGTTCGAGCCCCATCGTCCACCCCACTCGATGAAGCGATTGGATCGCTTGATTGAAGCGATGCTGCGTTGGGTAGTTTGGAAAGTTCTGTTACACTTTTACGTCTTCGTAGACGGCGCCGGACATCCTGTCCTCTACGCCGCACACCACGATCACGTGGGCTGTTAGCTCAATTGGTAGAGCAGCTGACTCTTAATCAGTTGGTTATAGGTTCGAGTCCTATACGGCCCACCACTTTTCCCGTTTGAACTCCGCGAGTTACGAATTCGAGGCGACTACGAAATTCCCGCCTCTATAAAATTGGCTATAAAATTCGTTTCGGCAAAAACGAGTTCAGCTGGCGGTTCGACGCAACAACCTCATAAAGGTGAGCCGGCGAACAGCGTTGGAATTGCGTTCCGGCGAGCACCGCGCTCTCACGCGGTCCCACGGTGATTCAGCGTGACCACTTTGGGCCGGTGGGCGCGATGACGATGTGCCGCCACGCGTTGTTCACGCTGGCCTGCGGCGGCCGTTCTGCCCGACTCGGTCGAGCGACGATGCCGCTTCTCAAATCTCGGAAATGGGCGAATTCGACGGTGCGATCCCTGCCGTCCGCAATAACCTCGTCTGACCGTTCTTGGCTGGGTCGATTTGTTCACACGCACGCCAGCGAGTACTCGTGGTGCAGTCCGCAGAGTATTGCTTTGGCATGAACCGAGCGAAAGTCGTCGAGTCGATGCCGAGACGTCGACAATGGAACACGCGAATTCGCGGGAGGATCGGGAACGCCTGGGCCCAACGCTGTGTGCGGACGTCCGCGGTTGTAATGTGTCACCCAAGCTTTGAGCGTCTGACGCAGATTCTCTTCAGAGAGCGGAATGATCCAGTCCAAACATTCTCTGCGAATCGTCCCAATCACGCGCTCGCAGATGGAATTTGCTTTGGGATTGCGCGGCGGGCTCTTCTACACCCGCAGACCCAGCCGCCGTATGGATTCATCCAATTCGGCCGAGAAGATGGCGTCGCGATCATGCAGCAGGTACTCATCGCTCCTCGTATCCCACTACCTCTCGCAGTTGCTGCCGCGTCCACTGCGCCGTCGGATGCGACGTCACGTTGAAGTGAATGAGTCGGCGGCTGTGGTGTTCGATGACGACGGGCACGTACAGCACTCGGAACGTGCTCGTCACCGCGACAAGGAAATCACAAGCGATCACTCCCCGTGCGTGGTTGCGAAGAAAGGTTGACCATCGCTGACCTCCCCTCGGCCGACCCGGCGTCCGTCGCGGCATGTACTTCGCCACCGTGCGCGGCGACACGCGAAGACCGAGCTTCACCAGCAACTCGTTCGCGATCCGCTCTTGACCCCACACGGGATTCTCGGCTGCCATTCGTCGGATCAGATCGCGAAGTTCCTTCGGAATCGACGGCCGTCCAGCTCGCGACTTCCATCGCCAAAAGAGCTTGAAGCCCGCTCTGTGCCAACCGATTAGCGTCTCCGGCCGCACCACCACCAGAGCGCTACGCCAGTCGAAACAGCGCGACAACAGCGCCAATCTCATTCGGGTTGTCGCATCCACCCGCCTCGGCTTCACCCCGCGTTCGCGGTACAGCGCCAGCTGCCGCCGCAGAAAGAGTATCTCTGCCTCCAACGACTCGCGCGGCCGAAGCACGAGCCCGCACCACAGGATCAGATCCCAGGTCAGTCGGACGATCGTGGAGAACGCGCTCAGCACGCCATGATCATGCCACAGTTGCGCGGGCCGGCCATCTCAGAGGCCATCATCGAATTTTTGCGGAGGACACGTGGACGATTTGCACGATCTATGCGCAGAATTTTGAATTCGCCACACACAGGTATCGGGATGAGTTTCTAAACGAGGTCCGGCCCGAGCTGGCCCAACGCATCAGTCCCGATCTCTGGAAATTGCATTGGTCGTTGACCACGCCACGGCGCAAGGAGATTGCAACCGAGGTGATCGCGGGGTTGCGCGACAACCTCACGTGGTTCCCAAAATATCAAGCGTATCTACGTCGGCATCAGCCGCCGACACTAATCGTCTGGGGGCCGCAAGATGGCTACATGACTGAAGCGTCGGCACGCGCCTATCTGCGTGATCTGCCGAACGCCGAGATGCACATCCTCGATGGCGGCCATTGGCTGCTGGAAACGAATCTTGCTGAAGTCGTCGCGCTCACGCGAGCGTTTTTGTCGCGAGTCCCGGGCGCCGTGGCCTGATGAACGTCCTCAGGCCTCAGTCTTGCTTGCCGAGATCCGATTGATGGCGGATCCCGTGTTCATCGATGCGACAGCACCACCTGGCGTTTGAGCCCCAACCGGTACTTTGGTTTTTCTCTACCCGTCCGCTGGCCACCAGATTGTCAGGCTCACCGCGCTCATTCACGTCATCCATGTATACGTCTATCGCCATCGCCTCGCGCAATTGAACCAACGCTCCGGCGACATCCCGCTTTGTATCCTCGGCGCTGAGCAACACGAGGTCGGGCTCTAGCATTTCATTGAAGTCGACGTACAGTTGCGGGTTGGGCACGGTATCTACCTCACGCGAGCGATCACTTGCCCCGCTGAGCGGGCGGAACAGGGTTGTCTATGACCTTGAACAGCTCTTCAAGCTTCTCCGCCGTCAACCCCTCGACGGTGGCGTGGTTCGGATTGTTCGGCGTGCCGTCCGGCTCAATCTTCCCGCCGGCACGGCGGATGTCACCGACCGTTGTCACACCCACCTTATTATTCTTGAACGGCTGAGCGAGTTCCTCAACGCTAGCACCCGTCTTGCTCTGCGTCGAGACACCTTTGAGCGTTCCATCCGCCTCTTTCGTCACGCCGCTACCATGGGTGAACTGGTCCGCCTTGCAGGTTCCGCCACGACAGACCAGGGTCGAGTCCGGAAGGTCGTCGCCCCTGTTGGTGACGCGCTTGGTGATTTTGGCAAGCTTCGCGGCATTCTTGATCGTCGAGAGACCACTGGTCGCGGTACCGACCGCAGCGTCGATGGCAACCTCGCCCCAACTAAAGCTGTCACGGATGCCCAGCGCCATCTCGATATGCTGGATGGCCACGTTTTCGACAGCTGCTTTGACGCCACCGACGATGAAGTTGATGAACTCACCATCCGGGTCGTTATAGCGATAGGGATTGTTGGCCGCGTAGGCGTAGCGCGTGAAAGTATGCGGCTCCGACTCGACGAAGCGAATTGGATCCACCGACATGAACCGGCCGATCACCGGGTCGTAATGGCGCGCCTGCATATAAAGCGTGCCTGTTTCGACATCCTCCACGTGGCCAGTGAACCAGCGGTTGTTGTCGATCGAGGCCGCATATTCCGCGTCGTTCTGAATGCGCTGCCCGTATGGCTCGTAGCTGCTGCGCCAGATGTAGTAGCCCTTGGAGTCGGTCGCCGCGATCGGCGAGCCAGCCACGTCATTGTGATAGTAAGTGACCAGCTCGCCCGCGAGCGCCGTGCCCCACACGCCACCGAGCGCGAGCGATGCGATGAGGATTCGACACAGCGCGCCGAGCGCCCTGCCCGCTTGCATCAGGTTAGTCATTGAGGATCATCTCGATGATGGGAACGATCGCCGGGTTGAACGTCGGATGCGGATCCGTTGCATCGGGCACACCGTCATTATCGGTATCGACCTTGTTCGGATTGGTGCGCCGTTGCGATTCCTGCAGGTTGGTCAGGCCGTCGCCGTCCGCATCCAGGCCCGCATCGTTCACGAACGGATTGAGCCCGAAGCGCACCTCATAGCCATCCGACATACCGTCGCCATCGGTGTCCGCTGACGTGAACTCCGTGCCGGCTACGTACTCCGCGAGGTTCGACAAACCATCGCCATCGGAATCGAGCGTCGCATCGGCGGGATTGGTCATCGAAGAGCCCAGCTGCAGCTCGATGTGATTCGGCAGACCATCGCCGTCGACATCCGGGTTCACCCCAGCGCCATAGTCGCGGCGCGCGACCAACTTGTCGCCGGCATAGAAAAACTCGCTCGACTGCGTGGCCGTCACGTTGGTCTGATACATGAGCAGGCCCGCGAGGTTGTAGAGATAGTAGGTATCCCCACCGGAGGCCGAGGAACGGATGCGCTTGCCGTTGCCATCATACTGATAGCTCAAACCGGACACCGAAGGGACCGAGACGAGCTGAGAAGCAGTGTTGAAGGTGTAGGAATACAGTCCATTGTTCGTGACATTGCCGTACACGTCATATTGAAGCGCGTAGTTCACCGCGCCTGTAACGGACGACAGCCGATTCGTCGCCGGATCGTACTGCAATGACTTCGTCGTGGAGCCCAGCGCGATCGAGGTGATGTTGTCGGCCGTATCGTAGACGAGCGTGCCGAGGCCCCACGGCCCGTCCGCACCGGTCAACCGATGGACACCGTCGTAACGCAGCTGTCGGCTGTTACGAGTATCGCGGTAGTCGACGACGGTGGTGAGATCGCCGCGCGCGTTGTAATCCAGACCCACCGACACACGCTGGACCGCACCCCGAGCGACCACGATCGAATCGGGATAGTTGCGATCATCGAGCGTGAACGTGAGCTTCTGACCATTCCCATAGGTCATGGTCTTGAGCTCGCCGTTGGGATGATAGCCGAGGCTGTTTGCATAGCCCCCCACGGTCGTCGCACGACCCAGCGCATCCGGGTTGGTGAGGATCTCGGTGCCGCTCGGATAGGTGATCTTCTTCAGCGCATCGCTGGCGTCGTACTCATAACCAAGCCCGAAGGTATGCCCATTGGTCGTGAGAATCTCGGTTCCGAGGCGGCGCGCGGCATCGTACGTGTAGTCCCAGCGACCGCTGCTGTTGGTCACCCACCGCAGCTTGCTGTCGGCGTAGTAGCCTTTGTTCACATCCGGCGTGGTCCCCGGATAATCGATATCGGTGAGTCGATTGAGCGTGTCGTAGGTATAGATCGTGGTGCCGGAGTTCGCAACCTTGGAGGTCTTGAGGTTGCCGGGCTCATCGTAAGTGAACTCGGTGGTGCCGGTTTCCGGCTCGATGACCTTCCACAGCAGCTTGGTCGGGTAGTACACATACTCTCGCAGCACTGAGCCCTGCTGAACGCTGGTCAGATTGCCGAGCTTGTCCCTGCCAAGTCGAGTGTCGATGTATTTCTTGGTCTCATTCGGATTGGTCGGCAGGTAGTAGCTCTGTTGCACGGTCATGAGCTCCTTCACGTCGGGATTACCGTATGAGCGGTAGTACTGGTAGGAGTGATGAGGCTCGCCTCCAGAGGGCTCCACGAAGCTGATGTACTCCGCGTTGTCTTTGTATGGGGTGGTGCCAGACTCGACACAGTAGTAACAGATCGACGCATAGCTGCCGTCAGCCGTGTTCGTCTCCCGCGTCTTTCGATCGAACACATCGTACTGATACGACAGCCCGCGTACCTCCGTAGCCGACAGGCTCGGAATGGACTTGAAACTGAGCCGCCCGACAGGGTCGTACACGTGGCGGACGTAGGTGGCCTCATTGGCGGGCTTGGTCACGTCCCACTCTTTGATCTCGCTGACTCGCCAGAGTGCATCCGTGGTGACGGTCTTCTCGAAGTTGCCACGAGTGAGCACCATCCGGGTCGCGGTCGGCCATGTGATGTTCGTAATCGCGCCGAGCGGCGGAGTAAGTTTGGTCGGCCGCTTCAGACCGTCGTATTCATAGTAGGTCGTATTGCTCAGCGGGTCTTTCGACCATTGCACCGTGCCGTCCGGATTGACCTCACGCTCGTAGGTCACGCCCAAGGGAAGCTCCTCGCGGCGAGCCGTCCCGCGATAATAGTTGGTGTAGGTCTGCGACCGCTGCACACCGTCCTTCATCCAATATCGATGATGCAGACTGCCGTCGGCATGGTAGTCGTAGCTCTCGGCGATGCCATATTTGTTGACCGACTGCAGCTTGCCGTTGGTAAAGAACGTTCGATCGATGATGCCTTCACCAACGACCTCCTCCGAGTCCACCACGTTGGCGATCCACGGCGAGGCGCTCGAAAAATAGGTGTAGTTGGTCTGGCGGCTGGCGTTGCCGTTCTCAACCATGGTCGCGGGCAGGCCGAAGCTGTCGAAATTCGACCAGGCCGTCACATACGACAGCCCGGGTGCGAGTTCCGCAATGGTCTGCGATTGCAACGGCACGGGCTTTCTCTGATTGGGCAGTGAGTACGCCCCCAGGAACGACTGCCCGATCGCGGGCAGGTCCGCATAGGCCGGCGTGACCGTTCGGTACAGTACCGAGCCATCGACGCTTGAAATGAGCAGCGTTTTGAGCAACCCGGGTAACAAGGGATTGCGTGGCGCCTGATACAGATAGTTGTCGTTGTAGACATCGTGCCAGCCGCGATGGAAGGTGTACGCCTCGCGACGCGCCGGACCATCGATCGTCACGTACTCATAGTCTGTGTCCATGGATTTGGTATAGGTCCAGGACGAGGTGGGAATCGTCGACCCGGTAACGGTTCGCGTATTAACCACACTGCCGCGATAAGCAATCGGCTTGTTGTATGTGTAGTTCACCGAAGCCCCGCTTGGCGTGGTCACTCGAGTCATGCCCGGCCCGTTGTAGATCAACGCTCCGTCGCTGCTGTTGAGGTAGGTCCACTGCAATCCTTCCGGCTGCACGACGCGTTCCAGGCAGTTGCCTTGCCATGCAAAGCGACCGCTGCCCGAAGAGCACGCCACGTAATAGAAGCTCCAGGTCCGTCCATTGAACGTAAAGGTCTGCAGCCTCCGCGAGGAGGGTGCCGTGCTTTCGGGGTAGTAGTTGAACGTGACTACGCGACCGTCATTGGCCGTGATACTTGCAACCCGGTTTTGGTATTGGATGCCAGAAGGCTCGTAGGCATACGTGAGCGTATTCCCATGGACGTCCGTAACCGTCGTCGCACCGAAGATCTGATAGCCCGGGAACGAGCCGAACCACTGGTCGCCGAATTTCAGCTGCGTCCACTCATGCATCAGGTAACGCGTGCCGTTGGGCGAGGTCACCTCGAACCCCCGCCCGGAATTCACACAGCGAACGATCCAGTTGTCCGCCGTCACGTACTTCACATCCGCAGGATACTGGGTCGCCGTGTCGAGCTTGCGCAGGAGCTGGCGCGGACGCTCACCGGGCATGAGCAGCACCAGCGGTCCGCTGTACCAGTTTCCCTGCGTGTACACGGCGGGCTGGCCGATCGGCTGGTCGTACAGCTGAATCGTGTCTGGCGGCCCGGGCTCCTCACATTGCGGCCCCCGCGTGGTGATGTGAGGGGTTGTTTGCAAATGGATTCTCGGAACTTCCAGCTCCCAGTTTCCGAGCGGCCCATACACGGGCGTCTTGCCAAAAGAGCGGGACACGACGATATCGAGGCCGCCGTTGCCGGGAACGATGAGTTCCTTGGTCTCCCAGGACAACGTCAGCGTGCGTACATCGAGGTACTCACCCTCGAATTGACCCACATTGGTCGAATTGAAGCTGTTCTCCGGCTTGCCGAAAATGTCCTGAGGCGTGATCGCCAGCGCTGAGCTGACCATCAAGAGCCAGCCCAAGCCGATTGCGATGAGAAAGCGCTGAGATCTGCGCACGGTGATCCAAATCAAGTTCACAGCCGAGCGACAGCCCGCGCCCCGTTGGTTACGCGAGACGCCACTAGTTGAGGCGTTGGCAAAAGGATGTTTGAGACCCGCTGCGGCAGGGATCCGCGACTCAATGATCGATCAACGGGATGGCAGACGGGAGATGATCGATCGGCACAGATGGAATAGCGAATATCAACGCCATGACCTTCCTTAGCTCCTCATCCGTAATGTTCTTGGTGTCCGTAGTTGTATTTTGAGACTGCAACTCTGTCAATGCTTTGCAGATGGAATCAGGGTTTGGCCGAATGCGGCACAGACCGTTTGCTCGTGGACAAGGCATCGGTTGCCCGTACTGTCCAAGAACTCGATCACATTGAGTTTCGCCGCCTTTTCGGCAAAACTCCAAACACCGCTCAGCGAACCTATATCGCCGTTAGTTCAGCGAAACTCTCTCCTCGCCATCGGACCTCGATCACTGCGCCCAGCAGCCTCTATAAAATAAAACCCCAAACCCGCCCGGCTTCCGGGCTCTTTAGGCATGCTTCTATAAAATTCGGACCGGCAACCTCGCGATTTCCCTGATCGTTTAATTTGACTCTTAATCAGTTGGTTATAGGTTCGAGTCCTATACGGCCCACCACTTTCCTGGTTTGAAATCTGCGACTCAGCATCTTCGTCGTTCGCAGAAGTCATCGCCTCCCTAAAATTCTCCCGAAAATTCGCGCGGTCTCGCGGGACTGCGGATGCAACCGTCGGAACCTCGTGGTCGTAGAGCACTACCATTCGCTCGCTGTTGTGACCACTCGCGCGCTGCTTCCGACGGCGCGGTGAACAAGGCACGAGGTAGTGCGGATCGAAGCGCATGAGCAGGCGCTAACGCTTGAGGTCGTTTCTGGACTCGGTGCTGGTCCGATTCGTGCGCGCGACGTGGGCACGCTCATCGAGATTCATCATCTATGACGATCTCAACGTGAGAACTTCGAGCGATCAGGCTTCTATTGTCCTAGCACAAGAGACACTCCCGGGTATCGGTTGCACATGAATTCGACGAACGCGCGAACCTTGGGCGACGGAAGGCGTCTGGAGGTGTGCAAAACCCAGAGCTCGACCTCGGCACCCGTGACCGTCCCCCACTGAACCAACTCCCCGCGAGTAAGTTGGCTCCATGCGATGGACTGCGGAATGAGCGCCGCGCCAGCGCCGGCGACAGCAGCGTCGCGGATCATCAGGAACGATGAAAGTCTCAGCTTAGGGATGGGCTCTAAGACCAGGCGGCCTTCGTCGAGGTCCCAATTGGTGGGTTGAAAATTAGAGAACACGATGCCGGGCACTTGTCTGACTTCGCCAGGGCTCGGCATGGGTACAGAAGGCGCGGCCACTACAACCAGCCGATCTTTGGCGAAGCATCGGCCGACCAGGCTGCTATCCGGACTCGGGTTGATCCGAATGGAAACATCGAACTGTTCCTCGACGAGGTCGACCATGCGGTCCTCTGCCGCGACCTCGATCGTGACCTCCGGATAGGCCGCACAGAACTCGGCGCTAATCCGACCCATCGCGAGTTGCGAGAACAACACCGGGGAAGCAACCCGCAATCGCCCGCGAGGTGTCGACAGTCCCTCCCGAGCTGCGGTCATCGCTTCAGCCACCTCGTGCATCGGCCCCTCTGTTCGAGCCATCAAGGCCTCGCCAGCTTCGGTGAGCTTCAGTCCGCGTGCGCTACGCTCGATGAGGCGGACGCCGACCTCATCTTCCAAGTCCGCGATGCGCCGAGACAGGGTCGCCTTCGACCTGCCGCTTGCGCGGCTCGCCTTTCCGAGCCCGCCATTTGTGGCAACGAGCACGAAGTCAGCTAGAGCGTTCAGGTCCATCCAGTGTTCCGTTTTTGAAACCAGGCGTCTCGATTTTGGCGTCTTCGTATCGCCCGTGCAACGGCCTATCTTGCAGTCGTCGCCATCAAATACGAGGACGTGAAATGAACACCACGCAACGAGCAGTACTGATTCGAGCCTATGGACGCGCCGATGCCGCCAAGGTGGCCGAGATCGCAAAGCCCGAACCCGGACCGGCCCAGGTACTGGTCCGAGTTCGCGCGGCCGGCATCAATGGCATCGATTGGAAAGTGCGTGAGGGCTATGTGCGAGACGCTTTCCCACTTCAACTGCCGGCGGTACTAGGCATCGAGCTCGCGGGCATTGTTGAGGCCGTCGGCCACGGCGCGTCGCGCTTCCAGGTCGGCGATCGGGTCATGGGCCCGGTCGGCGGACTTGGAGCCTACGCCGATTTCGTGACGGTGAACGAGGCGAACCTCTCCCTCACGCCTGAAGGTCTGAACGACGTCCAGGCGGCCGCTATACCGGTCGCGGCCGTCGCGGCTTGGCAAAGCCTGCATCACGCGGGCCCGATCCGCTCAGGCCAGCGAATTCTGATTCACGGCGCGGCAGGTGGACTTGGCGGCTATGCCGTGCAGTACGCCAAGCGAGCAGGTGCCCAAGTCTTCGCAACCGTATCCACCGCTCACATCGAGTATGTGCGCAGTCTCGGCGCGGACCACGTCATCGACTACCAGACCGAACGTTTCGAGGACATCGCTCGAGACATCGAACTCGTACTCGACTACGTAGGTGGCGGCGTTCTCGATCGCTCCTGGCAAGTCCTGACGAAAACAGGCGCCATCGTGGGCACGTCGTCGCCCGACATCCTTGCGCGCACGCCTGCTGGACGCCGCGGCTTTTGGTTCGTGAACACGCCCGACGCAGCTCTGCTTGAAAAGCTGGCTGCAGACATCGCAACCGGCGCGCTGAAATCCAAAGTCAGCGAGGTCGTCCGTTTCGAGGACATTCCTGCGGCCATCGAACGCAATCGCACCGCCTCTCACGCCGGCAAGGTCGTGGCGGACTTCTCGCTCTAACCCACTATTTCCTGGAGATTCACATGAGCATTCTCGTCACCGGTGCCACTGGCACCATTGGTTCTCTCATCGTTCAACGCTTGGCCGACGCCGGCGCTGAGGTCAAGGCACTCGTTCGCCAGCGGGGCAAGCGGAGTTTTCCCGCCGGCGTCACCGAAGTGGTCGGGGACCTAACGGATGTGTCTTCGTTACGCGCAGCGCTCACATCGGTGCGAACGCTATTCCTGTTGAATGCCGTGACACCCGACGAGGTGACACAAGCGCTCATCGCGCTGAACTTGGCTCGCGAGGCCGGCATAGAGCGTGTTGTCTATTTGTCGGTGATCCACGCGGATAGATACACGAATGTTCCGCATTTCACGAGCAAGCACACCGTCGAGCGCATGATCGAGAGCTTCGATATGCCAGCGACCATCCTGCGTCCCGCTTACTTCATGCAGAACGAACGCATGGTCCAGCAGGTGATCCAGAACTATGGCGTCTACCCGATGCCCATCGGCTTGGCTGGCGTCTCGATGGTCGATACGCGAGACATCGCCGACATAGCCGTTGCCGAGCTCCTGCGCCGGGACAGAGCAAACACTCCTCTTCCGCGCGTATCGATGGATTTGGTCGGTCCGGACGTGCTGACGGGCGCGTCGGCAGCAAAGATCTGGAGCTCTGCTCTAGGCCGAGCGGTGACTTACGCGGGCGACGACGTGGCCGCTTTCGAAGGACAGATGGCCTCGTTCGGTCCCGCTTGGCTCGCCTACGACATGCGCCTGATGATGGTCGGCATCCAGAAGTTCGGCATGAACGGCGAAGCGGACGCAGTGGATCGCTTGCAGACCATTCTGGGTCGCCCTCTGCGCACGTATGCCGATTTCGTCAGGGAGGCCGTCGCCACGGCCTGAGCGGGGCCTTCCGCCCTCCACCGCTCGCCGCGGCGGAGGGCTCTTTTTGCGAGCCGCCGTCAATCGCATTAAAAAACGCATGCCTGGGCCCCGGGACTCGAATGGTGCGCATGCGGACCGGCTGCGTAGTGCCTTTCCACTGGCACACACCCTCCGAAGAAATCGTCATTCTGCAAGGAGCGCTCTCGTATCAGGATGCACTGACGGCTGACTACCAGCGCTTCAAGTTGAACTCCTTTCTTGTCAAGCAGATCGCCCCAGCCGAGCGCGTGACATATTCTCCGCAACGTGAATATTTCTAAGGACCGGTCTCGTTGCACGCGGGCACTAGGCGCGCCATAACCCTGCGATCCACCGTCGTCGCCCTCGTTGCCGGCCGTGATCTTGCGCTTTGAACGGCTGCATCCCACGCCGCACGTAAACGCGGCCGGAGGAACTCGACGAAAAGCATCGCATGGACCGGAGCTATCCTGCTGTGCGCGACCGCACTTAGCGGCTGCTCGGCTCTAACTTCCACATCAGAGTTTGCGAATCAGCCCCCACCCCACGGACTACTGGTCGCACCGCCAATTGTTGCGAAGACTGAGCCAGCGACGCGAGTCATCGTGTATAGAGACGGAACATTCGCCGGCTCGGCGAACAATCGATGGCTTTCGCTAAACAAACAATTGATCGCATCGCTCATGCCGCTGCAACGTGTGGAGTTTGATGTGAGCCCAGGCCGCTACGAAGTCGGCTCACATTGCTTTGCATGGGGGCAATGGAAAGAACAGCTGGTTACATTCGAAGCGCACGCTGGAACGACGGTGCGCTATCTACTCAGCAATTGTGCGGAAGTGTCGGAAATGACAGAGGGCGAGGCGCGCCTATGGAGCCAAAATCGGTTGGTCAAGGTGGGCCCATAACCGCGTACCGAGACGACACTCTAACGTTCGCCAGCTCGAAGATCGGCACACGCATAGCTCGACGAGTCCGCCGGGTTGCCGGTGCCGTTCCACTTCGCCTGCTTGGGATAAGCGCAGATCACTCCGCTGCGCTCCACATCGGCTCGTTTGGGATCGAACAATGCCCGCACCATGTCACGCGCTCTGATCGCTCGCACCGATTCCGGCGCGGTGCCCTCTTCTACCCATCGCTCCAAGGCCGCTGACAGATCGACGGCGGCATTCAATGGCTGTGTCGCTGCCGTGAGGCCGCCGAAGCTACTCGGGCCCGGCCCCGCCAGACAATGCTGCATGCCAGGCACCATGAACAAACGGGCGAACGATGCACGCTGCTGCTCGCCCATACGCTCACCCATGCTCTCGAAGTATTTGATGGAGTTGCGCGGCGGTATCGCGGCGTCGGCCCAGCCATGAAACAAAATCAGCTTGCCGCCGCGACGTGCGAACGCACTCAGGTCGGGATCGGTGGCGTTGAGCACGGATCCGACCTTTTCCAGAACCAACGGGGGATCGCGGTCGAAATTGAAGTCGGTGAACTGCCAGCTCTCATTGCCGGTGATCATGCTGCGCATGAAGCTCGTCACCATGCGCCCCTGATTGCTGTTGCCGGCGCCCGAGCCGAATATCCATCCGTCCCAACCGATGCCGGGCACGGGAAAGCCCGCTTCCGCGCCGGGGTCGAACCCAGGAAACAACTGCACGCCGTTGGCTGTACGCGGACCCTGGTAGATCGAACGTAGCGCCTCGACCTGCGGGGTCGTGAGGCATTGTTCGGATTGCCCGGGTGCGCACAGCAGTCGCTCGGGCTTGAAATTACACGCTTGCGGTCTCGACACGACACCATCGCTGACACCATCCAGGGCATCGCACTGAGCGTTCACGCCAGCCTGAATCGTCGCCGCCAGCGATGCTGGAATATACGCACCCGGCTTGAGGAGTGCCTGCGCGTTCCAAATGAAGCTGAGCATGAGCCCGGTCCAATCATTCGCGGGAGCGCCGGCAATGATGCCGTCGTAATCGTCGGGATAGCGTTGCGCGGCCATCAACGCCTGGCGTCCGCCGTTGGAACAGGAGATGAAGTACGAACGCTTGGCGGCTTTGCCGTAATACGCCTGCAGGATGGCCTTGGCGTTGGCCGTCGCAAGGTGCACCGCGCGGTGACCATAGTCGATCACCTTTTCCGGATGGCCCTTGGCCCAGGAAGCGTCCTCGTCCTTACCGACATGCCCCGTGTCCGTCGACACGCCCACGTAACCGCGTTGGACAGCCGCGGCGAGTCCGCTCTGATAGTTGATCGAACCGGCGAAGCCGCCATTGCCGCCGGCGTGCAGCTTGCCATTCCATGCAGCCGTCGCCGGCAGCCAGACCTCGAATTTGATATCGGAATCGTCACCGGGCCGGAGGGTGGCGCGCACGCGGCAGTGCTCGGGCAACTCATCCGCCAGGCTCCAATATTTGCTGCCGTCACGATAAGGGCCCGCCGCGGTCGTCACCGTACTGTCGATGCTCGTGTCAGGTAGCGACAACGCCTTCAAGGCGTCGCACGCGGACGCATGTGCCGCGATCGGCTCCAGCGTTGCCAGCGACAAACAAACCAGGGACACACGAGCGAAGAATGGAAACATCGAGCGGTGACTCCATTGAAATGAATAGGCAGGCGTCATTGGCGAATCGCGGCCGGCAGCTCGCGATCGAGCGTTACCGGTCCGAGCAGACCCGACGGTCGCAACGGCGCATCAGCTTCGTAAGGCGGATAGGTTGTAAACGTAATTTTCCGGGCACCCGGCTGCGCATCGCCGATCAGGCGATTGGCCCACAGATTCGTCACGCGAATCTCGATGCGGTTGCCGCCGTCGTGGAGCGCGTCGGTGATATCGAGGCGATACGGCGAATGCCACAGCACACCGAGCGAACGATCGTTGATTAACACCTCCGCAAGCTCGCGCACATCACCCAAATCCAGCATCAATCGCGCGCCGTCGCGAAAGCGTGGTACTTCCAGATCCTTGCTGTAAGCGACCGTTCCGGAGAAATAGCGAATGGCGGGGTCGTTACTCTGGGTCCACGATCCAGCGGCCAGCTTCTGTGACGATGTCGGCCCGCCGCGTCCAGGCTGAAAGCGCGCGTCCCAGTCGCCGGACAACGTCGCAACTCTCGTAACCCTCTGCTTTGGTAGCACGATTGCGTTCGTCGTGGCCGGCTCGCGAAACACGACGAAGAACGCGTCGTGCGGCGCGAACTGTAACGACACAAAGGTCCGACCCTTTTCGATCCGATACGACACCGCCTCTCTGCGAGCGTCGTCCGCGCGCCAGATTTCGGGACGCTTGCCGGTCACGCGAAAGCTCATTTCGACAGATTCGCTGCGCGGCTTGCGATTCGTCAGGAAGTACACGTCGCCGTCGTCGAGGCGTCGATGCAGGAACATGATGTCACTGTCCGGCTGCGGCTTTCGATAATCGACATCGCGAGGCACGCCAATCATCGCGAGCGCCGCATCCACGTCACGGCCGGGTATGACACGACCTTTCGCGGGCGGCGCTCCGCCCCACAGCCGACTCGCGATTGCGTCGAACTCAGCCGGATCGTCCGCGAGACTCGGACTCGCAAGCGGTCGATTGCCGACGACGCTCGCGCCTTCGCTCACCAGCGCGTCGATACGACGGAGCACCGGCAATGTCATCTGTTCGCTGCTGCCGCCGAGATACAGCAACCGATATCGCATGCCGCTGACGGTCACGAGATCGCCGTCCTGGACCCGCAGACGGTTCAGGAGCACATCGCTGTTGGCAAAATCGAACCCGTGACCGGTCGGCCCGTCGCGCGTCGGTTGGTCCGCATACAACGCCGTCAGGGGTGCTTCCTCGCCGTAGAAATAAGCGACATCGGCAACGAACGTGCCTTGTTGTAACAGCTGGCTGGTGCGAGCGAGATATGAAACCCACGCGCTCGCCTGTTCGGCCCACGTCTCGTTGCGATTGAAGTATTGGCCGAACACCGCCAGCGAAAGTCCCGGCGGCCGGTCGATCAACGGCTGATGCACCGAGGTATGAATGACGGGCCGATTGACGCCGAGGACGAATTCCAGATCCATCATCGGCTTCAAATCGCGAGGTGCATGAGCCCACGGCGCAAACGCGGACGTGAGCGACTCCGCCGCGACCAGATTCTGCCCATATATATGAGCGACCGAAGCGGCGCCTCGAATGTCGGCGAACCGGGCCGGTGCCGGCGCGCCTGCCTCGGGGGAGTAAGTCCACATCGCCGCCATCGGTACCGCGGCATGCCGGCGCATTTCCATGTCGTCGCCGAGTACCGGACGATCGCGCTCCAGCGCCTCGCTGTAATTGATCAACCCGCGAGCCCGAGCAGTGGCGGCAATCTGCCCATAGTGATGATCGGCGAGGAGATCGGCCAGCGTGCGCCGAAAATCGTAGAGGAATCGGTCGCTCTGTTCGGCGCTGCCGACGATGACGCCAGTGAGTGCCGGCATCCAAGGCGTGAGCTCGTAGCCGCGGCGCCGGCGGAACTCGACCGGTAAGGATTCGGTCCAGTTCTGCGCGCCCACTTCGATGCTATCCACGAGTAGCGCGCGAATCCCTTTTGCACCGAGGCGCTGAGCGCCTACTGCGTTCTCATATTTGCCGAGATATGCGTCGAGATAGGCATTGACGTGACCGCGATCGAGTTTGTCGACTTCGAGCCCGGTCGCCTCGGCTGTTGCCGGATGATTCTCCTTGCCAGTCAGCGAGTACCCGAATCGCACGATCCGCCACCGTCCAGCCGGCGGCGTCCAGGCGAGCGTGCCGTCCGGCTGCATCTTTTGTGTCAGATCGATCACCCTGTCGAGCGGCACCGCGTCGGCGGAGTCGACTGGCGCGGTCGCCAACGCATAGTAATTTTCCGCTACGGCATAACCAGCCTTTTCCTCCGCATGATGAATGCGCGGTGTAGCAAACAAACGCAGCTCGCTCACTTGAAAATTTGGCGGCGGCTCGCGCTTGGCAAACAGCCCCAACTGGTTTGCGCCCGAGGCAGGGGCGCTGAGCAGATCGGTGTGTGGCGGCGGCGGTGGCGGCCCGAAGCACACACGAAAGTAACGTGCGGTGACGGCGGCGAACGATACGGTCTGTTGCAGGATCGCGCTGAATGTCACATCTGCCACCTTGCGATAGCGGACGCCGTCTTCGCTCGCCTCGAGCGTCGGCGCCGCGGCGGCCGAGCGGAAGAAGTCGGTCCGTTTCGGCAGGGCCAGTAACATCGAGCCGATCGATGCAGCCCGGCCGTAGTCGAACGTCAAACAGGCAGGCGCGTCGGCAGTACCGAACTTCAATGTGAGCGAGTTCGTCAGGATGCCGTCGCTCAACACCGTCGCATCGATCGACTCGCCGCCATTCGATGTCACCCGAGGAGATCCCGGCGACGAATGACGCCCGACCACGGGGTACGCGAGGACTGCCGCGTCCGCATAGAAACGCACCGAAGGCTTCGGCGTGCTGAGCAGCGTCGACGCTTGCGGAATATCTTGAAACGGACCGCTCACCGTCGGCGGCGGCGGCAACTTGCCGATGAACGCGGTGCCTCCGGCGATTTCCAGTTCGCTCCACACCAGCTTCTTCATCGCCTGCTCGGGCCGCACCCACGGCCCGCCGGTTTCGCTCCAGCCGGGCGAAGCGGCAATGGCCATCTCCAGGCCACGCTCCTCGGCGAGATCGATCGTGTAG
This sequence comes from Steroidobacter flavus, assembly GCF_042651805.1. Taxonomy (NCBI): domain Bacteria; kingdom Pseudomonadati; phylum Pseudomonadota; class Gammaproteobacteria; order Steroidobacterales; family Steroidobacteraceae; genus Steroidobacter; species Steroidobacter flavus. The sequence continues at coordinate 1,635,510 of NZ_JBHSDU010000015.1, forward strand.
CGCATCGCTTCTTTCCAGGGCGGCGTCATGAACGCCAGGCGTTGCTCCACGACTTGCGGCGTCAGCAACTCGGCATCGAAATTCTGAAAGCCGCCGATGCCGACCCGCTGCATCCAATCCAGGTCGAGCTTGATGCCCTCTTTGGTGACGTTGCCGTTCATCCAATGCCACCACACGCGAGGCCGGGCGGCCGCGGGTGGCTCGACGAAGTCGCGATACACCGGATCGAGTGCACCCTCAGCAAAAGCGCACGGGCCGTGCATCATCCATAGCGCGATGGCAGTCAGGCCGATCGCGCTCCGCGCTACGTTCTTTTGCATCCAACCCCCGATGTGAGATCGGCGACAGTCATTCACGGCGACTGCGCTCGTTGTCGCAGCAGTGTCGGTTCCGGCCCGCGGATGAGCAATCACCCACTTGGAGGGTAAGAACCCCCTGGTGGGTGATTGCCCGCCCGCATGGCGCCATCGACACTGCAGGCACAAACAAAACATCGACGGCTACATGCCGTTAACGGTTGGGGGAACGCTATGAAGAAGCTGGTCCTGAGCACCGCGGTCTCCGCGGTCACGTTGATTGCACACGCCGCTGTTGCGCAAGAGGGGGGACTCGAAGAGGTCGTCGTCACCGGTTCACGCGTCGTTGTCGACGGCTCTCAAGCGCCCACACCAGTGACTGTCGTTTCGAGCGAGCAATTGCAGCTCGCCTCCCCTGGCATCGTCGGCGAGGCATTGAACCAGCTTCCCGTGTTTCGCGGCTCGACCCGCCCATCGACCGGGTCCGTCTCCGCGACGGGCCCGAACTCCGGCAGCTTCCTCAATCTGCGTTCGCTCGGTGCCCAGCGCACGCTGGTCTTGCTCGACGGTCGTCGCCCGACGCCTTCGGCGTTATCCGGCGCTGTCGATACAAACTTGTTGCCGCAGGAATTGATCAGTCGCGTCGACGTGGTCACCGGCGGCGCATCGGCCGCGTACGGATCGGATGCCATCTCCGGCGTGGTGAATTTCGTGCTCGACACCCGATTCGAAGGCGTCAAAGGCCTCATACAAAGCGGCACCTCCACGCATGGCGATGACGACTCCGTCAAGGCGAGCCTGACGGCAGGCACGTCCTTCGCCGAAGGTCGAGGCCACGTTGTCGCCAGCGCCTCGTATTACAAGACCGATGGCTTACAGGATCTCAACGACCGCTCCTGGGGCGCCGCGGGCTGGGGCACCCTGCCCGATCCAACGAATCCTGCTCGTCTGTTGATCCTGCCCAACCTCAACAGCGCGCTCACCTCTGGCGGCGGTGTGATCGTCGCATCGTTCGATCCCGCCAACCGGCTTCGAGGCATTCAGTTTGGACCGGGCGGCACACCCATGCCGTTCAATCCTGGCACGACGCGCGGCGTACTGAATCAGGTCGGAGGCGATGGCGCGCGTCCACGCACGAATATCACTGCCGGAGTCACCACGGCGAGTGCCTTCACTCACGTGGAATATGCGCTGACATCGTCCTTCAAGGTCTTCGCCGAAGGCGCGTACGCCACGGCGGATAATGAATATAACCAGGTACAGCAGTTCATGATCCCGGGCTTGAACGGCCTGACGATCTTCAGCGGCAACGCCTACCTGCCAGCGGCCATCCAGAGCGTGATGACCGCCGATGGCATTCCGGCATTTTCGATGGGCCGGATCAGCTTCGACTTCGGCGGCCCGGCGCACGCCGACGCCGCCAACGAAACCGTGAACCTCGTGACCGGGTTCGACTGGGACATCGGCAACGGTTGGAGCCTGCAGGGCTACTACGAGCACGGAGAGAATCGTCAGCGCATCGAGACCCGCCGCAATGTGATTCACGAGCGCTTGTATGCGGCCGCGGACGCCGTCGTCGATCCAAGCAACAATTCCATCGTTTGCCGCGTCACCCTGACAAATCCCGGCCTGTATCCAGGCTGCGTGCCGATCAATCTGTTCGGCGAAGGCTCGCCCAGTCAGGAAGCGCTCGATTACGTGCTCGGCACCGCTCGTTATCAAACAAAGCTCAAACAAGACGTCGCATCGGTCAGCATGCGTGGCGAGCCGTTCGAGACCTGGGCGGGACCGGTCGGTGTCGCCTTCGGCCTCGAGTACCGCAAGGAACAAGCTGACCAGACCTCAGACCCGCTCTCTCAGCAATTCAATGCCGCCGTCGGCATTCGCGGTTTCCCGAGCGTGTTGCGCACGGCGCCCGGCGGCTACTCGCTGACCAACGCGCAGCCGGTCGGCGGCAGTTATGACATCAACGAGGGGTTCATCGAGCTGCTCGCTCCGCTGGCGCGCGATCTGCCCGGCGCACAGTCGCTCGATCTGAACGCGGCCGTTCGTTACACGGATTACAGCACCAGCGGCGGCGTCACCACCTGGAAAATCGGCACGACCTATCAACCCGTCGAAGACCTGCGTCTTCGAGCCACTCGCTCGCGAGATATTCGCGCGCCGAACGTTGCTGAATTGTTCTCGGGATCGGTGCAAGGCCAGGGTTCCGTGATCGATCCTCAACGCGGCAATGCCCAGACTCCGGTGATCGTCGGTTCGGTCGGCAATCCGCTCCTGGACCCCGAAGAGGCCGATACGTTCACCGCCGGCATCGTCTACCAGCCAGCAGCGCTGCCGGGACTGTCGATCTCGGTGGATTACTACGATATCGATCTCGATGCGGTCATCGGCTCACTCAACGCGCAGTTGACGGTGGACGAATGTTTCGCCGGGTCGGCCCTTGCCTGCGCCAATGTGACTCGCGACAGCGGTGGCGTGATCACCCGGATCGTCACACCGCAGCTCAATCTGTCGTCGCTCAAGACCAGTGGCGTCGATTTCGAAGTCGGCTTGCCATTGCAGGTAGCCGGCGGGCAGCTCGGGCTGCGGCTGATCGCCTCGTATCTCGACAAATATGAAAGCGAGGTGCCGGGCGCACCGGTGATCGATCGCAGCGGTGAAGTCGGCCTGTCGGCGAATCCGCGCTGGTCCGGTTCGCTGAGCGCAACCTATCAAAGCGAGCGCTGGCTGCTGTTCGTGCAGGAGCGCTTCATCGGCTCGGGCACCTACGATGCCGCCCGCATCGACGGCGTCACGATCGACGATAACGACGTCGCTGCCGTTTTCTATACGGATGCCACGGTGGGCTATCGCCTGGGCGAGGATCGATCGATGCAGCTGTATCTCACCGTGAACAACGTGCTCGATAAGGACCCACCGATTGTCCCGACTGGCACGCTCGGCACGTTCTATCCGACCAATCCGACGCTCTACGACGTGATCGGCCGCTATTTCACGGCCGGTGTGAAGTTCAACTTTTGATCGACGAAGGCGACACTTTCCATGCAGGGTTTGATGCAACCATGGCCATTGACCGTGGATCGGATTCTCGACCATGCGGCTCGCTGGCATGGCGAACGAGAAATCGTCACGCGGTCGGTGGCCGGTCCGCTGGTACGAACAACCTATAAGAAGCTTCATACCCGGGCACGGCAACTTTCTGGCGCCCTGCTCGCCGCGGGCATTCGCCCAGGAGACCGCGTCGCGACCCTGGCATGGAATACCGATCGGCACATGGAGGTGTGGTACGCGACCATGGGCATCGGCGCCGTGTGCCACACGCTCAATCCGCGTCTTTTCATCGAGCAGCTGGCCTATATCATCAACCACGCCGAGGACCGGATCGTCTTCACGGATGCGCCGTTTCTTCCGTTGCTGGAACAAACACTGAGCCGGTGCCCGAGCGTCGAACGCGTCGTCGTGATGAGCGATGAGGACGAACCGCCTGTAACGAGCCTGAGAAACGTCCTCGCATACGAGCCGCTGCTCACCGCGCATGCCCCGGCATCGTGGGGCGGCTTCGATGAGAACACGGCGGCCGGCCTGTGCTACACCAGCGGCACCACGGGCGATCCGAAAGGCGTGCTCTATTCGCACCGCTCGAACTTCCTGCACACGTTCATGACACTGCAACAGGACATCATGGGACTGTCGCAGCGAGATGTCGTGCTACCGATCGTTCCCATGTTTCATGCCAACGCCTGGGGTCTGGCGTTCTCCGCGCCGGCGGTCGGCGCCAAACTCGTCATGCCCGGCGCTCGACTGGATGGCGCCGCGATCCACGAACTGATCGAGAGCGAGGCTGTGACGTTCTCGGCCGCCGTGCCTACTGTGTGGCAAGTCCTGCTCCAGCATCTGCTCGCGACCGACGGCAAGCTCACCTCGTTACGAAAGGTCATCGTCGGCGGCGCCGCCTGTCCGGAGCACATGATTCGTACCTTCCACGACCGCTTCGGTGTCGAAGTGTTGCACGGCTGGGGCATGACCGAGCTCTCCCCGCTCGGTTGTGTCGCCGCCCCTACGGCCGACAGGGTGGAGCTGCCCTTCGAAGACCAGATGCCCTGCCGGGCGAAACAGGGCCGGCCGCCGTTGGGCGTGGACATGCGCATCGTCGATGACTCGCGCGCCGATCTGCCCCACGATGGCAGCGCTCATGGTTATTTGCTCGCCAGCGGCCCAGCCGTAGCCGCCAACTATTTCAAGAACGCGACTGCGGACGTACTCGATGAGCGCGGTTACTTCGACACGGGCGACATTGCGAGCATCGATCGCCACGGGTTCATGCAGATCACCGATCGCGCCAAGGATGTGATCAAATCGGGCGGCGAATGGATCAGCTCCATCGCCATCGAGAATATCGTCGCCGCGCATCCGAAGGCGGCGCTCGCGGCCGTGATCGGGATGCCTCACCCCAAATGGAGCGAACGCCCGCTGCTGGTGGTACAACTGAAGGAAGGACAAAGCGCCACGCCGGAGGAACTGCTCGCATTCCTGGAAGGTCGCATTGCCAAGTGGTGGATGCCGGACGAGGTGCGATTCGTGGAGCGCATGCCGCTCGGCGCCACTGGAAAGATCGACAAGAAGCAGTTGCGCGCGTCTCATGCGGTTTGATCGGGGGGGAATGATGTCAGTAACACGGCGCGACGCCACTCGCGGACTTCTGGCAGCGGGCGCTTGCACGCTGCTGCCTGGCTCACCCGGCGCATGGGCCTCGGACCCTGGCATTGCTCCTCTCAAACAATCTTTCGACCCGGCGCGACTGCCTTCACAAGACCGCCTCTGGTCCTGGATCGAAGCGCTCAACAGTTTCGGTCCGCGACTCACCGGCAGCGACGCACATCGGCGCTCACTGGAATTCATCGCCACGGAATTGACGGACATCGGGCTGCAGGTCCAACGCGACAGTTACCGATTCAGGCGCTGGCATCCCAAGCGTTGGGAACTCAGCGTCCGGGAAACCTCCGGGAGTGCGCGCAGCGTGCCGGTCAGCGCATATTTTCCGTACTCGGGCGTCACGCCCGCGAGCGGCGTGCGTGCGCCCCTCGTGTATCTCGGCAAGGCGCCGGATTCGTTCGAATCGGCCGCGGGTAAGATCGCGATCGTCGAGGTCGACACGCCGGACATCGGCTGGCTCCTCAGGTACATGATGTTCACGTGCAAGACGCCGACGCCGGACCCGACCGCCGACTTCCCCGACGACCTGAGCACGCCGCTGATCGGCGGGTTGCTCAAAGCGTCAGGCATTCAGTTGAGTGCGGCCGGCAAAGCCGGCGTGCGCGGCGTAATCTGCGTATGGCGCGGCTGTTCCGAGCAGAATGCGTTGAATCAATATCTGCCGTTCACGACACCCTACCAAGATTGTCCCGCGCTATGGGTGGGACCGCAGAGCGGCGCCCAGCTCGAAGCCGCGGCAAAACGCGGCGCTCAAGCGACGTTGACGATGGAAGCCGATCTGGATCCGCAGGCGTTGACCGAAACACTTTACGCAGTGTTGCCTGGCACGAACGCCGCCGAGACGATCATCATCAACACGCACACGGATGGCCCCAACGCTTGCGAGGAGAACGGGCCGGCGGGATTGCTCGCACTCGCGCGATATGCGGCCTCGCTGCCGAAAGAAGCCCGGCAACGCTCGCTCGTCTTCGTGTTTGCCACCGGTCATTTCCAAATGCCGGAAGTGGGGACCCAGGGTCAATCGACCAGTGCCTGGCTGCGCAAACACCCGGAACTGTGGGACGGCAAGCAAGGACACGCGCAGGCGGTGGCCGGACTGACCCTCGAACATCTGGGCTGCATGGAATGGAAGGACGACGAGCAGCGCCGGCACTATCGCGCGACGGGCCAGCTCGAGCGCGAGCTGGTCTACACTACCAACGCTACGATGGAACGCATCTATGCGGACGCCCTGCGAAGCCGCACGAAAGTTCGCTCGCTGACGCTATCACCGCGCAACAAGGTCTTCATTGGCGAAGGCGCCGCGTTGTACGACGTCGGCATTCCGAGCATTTCCATGTGCCCTATTCCTGATTATCTGTGCACGGCGCCTGCCGATGGCGACATCGGCAAGCTCGACCCCGCCTTCGCTCATCAACAGGTCACCACGTTCGCGAAGGCAATGTTACATATGGATGCCCTGCCGCGCACCGCGCTTGGCGCACCTGACGAGCAAACAACGAATCTCGGCGGCTACTTGTTACGGCTCGCACTGGGCAACTGAAGTCTCATCGGTCTTGAGTCACGAGCCCTAGTTTCAGCGCGGTCGTCACCAGCTCGGCCCGGCGTGTCGCGCCGACGCGGGCCTTGATCTTCTTGATGTGGTCCTTGATCGTGTGCGGGCTGCGATGGAGTGCTGCCGCGATTTCCCGATTGGAGCCGCCTTGCGCCAGCAATCGCAAGACGCTGACATCGAATGCAGTCAGGCCATGTTTGTCAGCCGTGACGCGTAACACCGTGTCGTGCAACTGACGCAATGCTTGCGAGGACGTGCCTGCATCCTGCGTATCTTCTCCCGTGAGTTCCGCGATTCGCGCGTACAACGACATGGCGATCCGTGTACGTTCCTCGAGCAGCGCGACCCGTTCGGATTTGACGGCGATCGCCTCCTGCAGCGAACGTAACGCGCTGATGTCACGGCCGATCCCTTGTCGCCCGACCAGCTTACCGTCGCGATGCAGACTGCCGGCCCGCACTTCTATCAACACCGTGCTGCCATCGCTGCGCAGGAGCTCGACCTCGAAGAAGGGCGTCGCTTCGGTGCCGGCAAGACCCCGACCGAAATGCCTCAAGGCGATTTCGCACGACAGTGGTGTAAGCACCGCGGTGAACTTCTTACCGAGCAGTTCCTCCACCGGGCGGCCCAACAGGCGACCGGCGGCGCGGTTGAGATAAGTGAAGCGCCCCTCCAGATCGAGCGTATAGATGAAGTCCCCCGCCGCTTCGACCAACGCGGCATAGTCCGGCAACGGCCCGGGCGACTGATTGGTGGGCTGGCTCGCAGGCTCTCTTACCAACGAAGCGCGCCCCGCGCCTCGCGATCTCGCCGTGAATGTCATTGCTATCGTGTCCCCCTGCTGATCGACTTATTGTCATGCAGGTCGGACGGTGGCAAGTGTCCACGAATTTAGCAAGGCCGGCAGGGAGTCGCCGTCCGCACTCGCTGGTGCGGACGGCTCGTCTGTTCGACAAACGACCGTTATCAGGGATACGCGTCGAACCAAGGCCGGACCGAGTGGGGCGCAGCGTCGATCCATCGGTGATCCGCGGTCGGATCGATCATTTTAATAGTGACCACCCCCATGGCTACGAGGCGGTCGTAGTACTGGTCCATGGTCCATTGCGGCACCGTTGTGTCAGCGGCGCCGTGCAAGAACAAGGTCGGCGGATGATTCGCCGGCAAACTCCACGGCAGCACGCAAAGCGGCCCGGCACAGCTCGCATAGGAAGCCGCGTCGATGGCGAGGGCGCGGAACTTGCCGCCAAAGCTCACCGCCATGCGGCTCGTGTTGTAGCCGCCGCTGGAAATTCCCGCTGCAAACCAGCGTGCGCTGTTCAGATTGCCAAAGGAACCGGACTGCATGGCCGAGAATAAATTGCTCAAGAACGTGTAGTCGTCGGTACAGGTGTAGCACAGCCACGCCAGCGGCAGGTTGGTATCCCAGAACGCCTGCGAATCCTTGGTTCGTGGCGCGATGACGGCATAACCGTGATCGAGCAGGTCGCGAATGATCCTGGTTTCGTTGAGGCCGCCATAGGGCGTCGTGCTGTCGCGCGTAAACAAAACCGGGTAGCCCGAGCCCTGATACATCACGACCACTGGCCACCCATTCTCGGGAGCCGTGCCCAGCGGGACTTGGTACTGTACCTCGCGCGTGTCGTTTGATTTTCCGGTGATACTCGTCGACTGGTACGTGCACGATATGGTCGTGAGGCCGTTGTTGTCAGTTTCCGTGCAGCGTGATTGAGCCAGCACCGGTGGCGACGACCACGCCACGATCACTGCAACGAACGTCAGCAATCTCTTCATATTCTTCTCCTCGCAGGTGACTTACCGGATGGAAGCAACTTAGGAGGCGACAGTCCGTTATCGCGACTGCGCTTGTTCTCCGGGCAGTGTCGGCCGCAGCCCATGGATCGGCAATCACCCACCAGGAGGGTTATCACCCCCCGGGTGGGCAATAACATGGCGCGGATATCCGATCGGGCGCCGATCAGCCCTGCCCGTGCGCTGTCCAACTACCTTTGTCGAGCACACCCCGCGCTGGCACGCCAATTCGTGCCAGACGCGGAGGAAACGAGGCCTCGTTACATCAAGCGATGCGTGCGACGTTGGTTCGCAACTCGCTCGCCAGCGCCGGCGTTTGCAGGGCCGGGCTGAAGCTCGAATTGCTCGACTGGGCCGCTGCCACACCGATACCGTCGAGATTGCTCAGGCGGCCGTGGTCATAACCGCTTTCGCCGCCGAGCGCAGCACTCTCGCTGCCGGTGCTGTGGAAGTCCAGCAACGCGGACGTCAGTGCCCAGGAGCTCAGCGCCGAAGTTGCCGCAGAACCGCCCGCCAGCACCAACGCTTTCACAGTCGCGACGTCCCAAGTGGTGCCGTCGGCAAAGCGGATCTGGTTGACCGCATAGCCTTCAGGGTGCGTGCCTTCGCCGATGAAGTAACCCACCACCGTGACCTGATCGGTCGTGCCACTGATGCGCACGATCAGATCGTTGCCAGTGCGAGATACGTTCACGTCGCTGACCAGCACACCGTCCTTGAGCTGCAGCACATCCAGCTTGTTCACGGTCGGATCGATGTTGCTGCCATAACGGTCACCTTCGTTGTACAGCGTGTCCTGACCATCGCCGCGACCGAACAGATACGTGTCGCTGCCGAAGCCACCGACCAGCACGTCATTACCGGCGCCGCCGTCGAGAATGTCGTTGCCGATGCGGCTCGGGTGAATGCCACCTTCGGCTTCTTCACCATACAAGTAGTCGTTGCCCGCGCCGCCGATCAGGTGGTCGTCACCGAGGTTTCCCTGGAGGGTGTCGACACCGTCGCCGCCGTAGATCACATCGTTGCCGTCTTCACCCAAGACCGTGTCGTTGCCCACGCCGCCATCGAGTGTGTCGTTACCCGCTGCGCCCTTCAGCGTGTCATTGCCGCCGGCACCGTTGATGGTGTCGTTGCTGGCGTAGCCGAGGATGGTGTCATCACCGGATGTCGGTTGCAGAACCATCGATTTGATCGTGGCCACATCCCAGATCGTCCCGTCAGCAAAGCGCAGCTGATTTACTGCCTGGCCTTCGGCATGTGTACCGTCGCCCACGAAGTAGCCGATCAACGTGACTTGATCCGTCGTCCCCGCGATGCGAACGATGAGGTCGCTGTTCACTCGCTGCACGGTGACTTCACTCGGCAGCACACCCTCCTTGAACTGCAACACGTCCAGCTTGTTCACGGTCGGATCGATGTTGCTGCCATAACGGTCACCTTCGTTGTACAGCATGTCCTGGCCATCGCCGCGACCGAACAGATACGTGTCGCTGCCGAAGCCACCGACCAGCACGTCGTTGCCCGCGCCGCCATCGAGAATGTCGTTGCCGATGCGGCTCGGGTGAATGCCACCTTCGGCTTCTTCACCATACAAATAGTCGTTGCCCGCGCCGCCGATCAGGTGGTCGTCACCGAGGTTTCCTTGGAGGGTGTCGACACCGTCGCCGCCGTAGATCACATCGTTGCCGTCTTCACCCAAGACCGTGTCGTTGCCCACGCCGCCATCGAGCGTGTCGTTACCCGCCGCGCCCTTCAGCGTGTCATTGCCAGCGGCACCGTTCAAGGTGTCGTTGCTGGCGTAGCCGAGGATGGTGTCATCACCGGATGTCGGTTGCAGAACCATCGATTTGATCGTGGCCACATCCCAGATCGTACCGTCAGCAAAACGTAGCTGATTTACTGCCTGGCCTTCGGCATGTGTGCCGTCGCCCACGAAGTAGCCGATCAACGTGACTTGATCCGTCGTCCCTGCGATGCGAACGATCAGGTCGCTGTTCACTCGCTGCACGGTCACTTCGCTCGGCAACACGCCTTCCTTGAACTGCAACACGTCGAGACGATTCACCGTCGGATCGATGTTGCTGCCATAACGGTCACCTTCGTTGTACAGCGTGTCCTGACCATCGCCGCGACCAAACAGATACGTGTCGCTGCCGAAGCCACCGACCAGCACGTCATTACCGGCGCCGCCATCGAGAATGTCGTTGCCGATGCGGCTCGGGTGAATGCCACCTTCGGCTTCTTCACCATACAAGTAGTCGTTGCCCACGCCGCCGATCAGGTGGTCGTCACCGAGGTTTCCTTGGAGGGTGTCGACACCGTCGCCGCCGTAGATCACATCGTTGCCGTCTTCACCCAAGACCGTGTCGTTGCCCACGCCGCCATCGAGTGTGTCGTTACCCGCTGCGCCCTTCAAGGTGTCGTTGCCGGCGGCACCGTTGATGGTGTCGTTGCTGGCATAGCCGAGGATGGTGTCATCACCGGATGTCGGTTGCAGCACCATCGTCTTGATGGTCGGCACGTCCCAGATCGTGCCATCGGCAAAGCGGATCTGATTTACTGCCTGGCCTTCGGCATGTGTACCGTCGC